>JAGFNW010000028.1 GCA_017592665.1 Streptosporangiaceae bacterium NEAU-GS5
CGCCCGGCAGGTCAGCCACACATCCGGCCCGACCAGTTCGCCGCTCCATTCACCCTGCACACCGACAACTGTGGCCCCGCCCGAGCAAGAACGAGGCCACAATGCAAGATCTTCAGTGGTCTTCTAGAAGGGGGCCTCGTCGTCTTTGGCGTCGCGGCCGGGCTCTTGGCGCTGGGCCATGGCGGCGGCCAGCTTGACGCGGGCGCCCTGCAGCCACTCCTCGCAGATCGCGGCCAGCCGCTCGCCGCGCTCCCAGAGCTCGATCGACTGCTCGAGCGTCAGCCCGCCGGCCTCCAGCCGCCGGACCACGTCCGTCAGCTCCTCACGTGCCTGCTCATACGACGGCGTCTGATCCACACCGTCAACCTTAGAGGGCTCGGACGCCGATCCGGTCGTCGGCGAAGCGGATGGTGAGCTCGTCGCCGGAGGTCACGTCGGAGGCGAGGCGTACGACGTCGGCGGACGGGCGCTGCACGATCGCGTAGCCGCGCTCCAGCGTGGCGGCGGGCGACAGGGCGACCAGACGGGCGCGCAGGTGCTCCAGCGAGTCGGCGGCCCGGTCGATGGAGCCCGTCAGGCAGCGCCGGGTGCGGTCGCGCAGGGCGTCCACCTGCTCGGCGCGGCGCTCCAGCTCGCGCACCGGGTCGGCGAGGGACGGCCGCGACCGTACGGCCCGCAGCCACGACAGCTCGCGTTCGACCCAGCCGCCCACGACCCGGCGGCCGCGGTCGCGCAGCTGCCGTACGAGGGCCAGCTGCTCGCCCACGTCCGGGACGATCTTCTTGGCGGCGTCGGTCGGCGTGGAGGCGCGCACGTCGGCCACCAGGTCGAGCAGCGGGCTGTCCTGTTCGTGGCCGATCGCGCTCACCACCGGCGTACGGCACGCGGCGACGGCCCTGACCAGCGACTCGTCGGAGAACGGGAGCAGATCCTCCAGGGAGCCGCCGCCCCGGGCGATCACGATGACGTCGATCTCGCGGTCGGCGTCCAGCTTGCGCAGCGCCTCTGTGACCTCCGTCACCGCGTACGACCCCTGGACGGCGACCGGTTCGACCTTGAAGCGGACGGCGGGCCAGCGGCGGCGCGCGTTCTCGAGCACATCCCGCTCGGCGGCCGAGTCACGGCCGCAGATCAGGCCGACCGTGCCGGGCAGGAACGGCAGCGGCCGCTTACGGTCGGCGTTGAACACCCCTTCAGCGGCCAGCACCTGGCGCAGCCGCTCCAGGCGGGCCAGCAGCTCGCCGATGCCGACCGGACGGATGTCCAGCGCCGTGAAGGCGAAGGATCCCCGGTTGACCCAGAAGTCGGGCTTGACCTGCATGACCACGCGGGCGCCGTCGACCGGGCGCGGCACGCTCGCCTCGTAGACGGTGCGGGCGCAGGTGATCCTGGCCGACACGTTGGCGACCGGGTCGCGGAGCGTGAGGAACACCGTGCCGCCGCGCGCGGTCAGCTCGGTGATCTGCCCCTCGACCCAGACCATGCCGAGCTTGCCGATCCACTGCGCCACCATCTGCAGCACGGACCGGATGGGCAGCGGCTCTTCCGGTGACGTCTTCGCGGCCATGTCGGGCAGCGTAGCCGAGTGGATCGGTCAGCCGGCCGCTTCGGTTTCGAGCTTGGCCAGCCGGTTTTCGTAAAGACGCACCACGTCGCCGCGGTTGGTGGTCGCGATCTCGTAGGCCAGCAACTGGCGAACCTGCTCGGCGCTCCGACCGCGCAGCCGCGCGCGCAGCGAGGCGACGGTCAGGTCGGCGTATCCCGGGATCGGCTCGACGAGGGTCTCCGCCGCCTCGGCCGCGGGAGCCTCGGCGACTTCAGCGACTTCAGCGACTTCAGCGACTTCGGTGGCTTCGATGAGCTCTTCGGCGGCCACGGGCTCGGCGACCGGCCCCGCGGCCTCTACGGGTGCGGTGGCGGCCGTCTCCGTCGACGCTGTGGTCTCTGTGGAGGCGGCCGTCTCTGTGGGCTCGCCGGCCTTCGGGTCCTTGAGGTCCTTGGGCTTGGCGCTGGGCCGGGGGGCGTAGATGACGGGCTCGCGCGGCTTGGTGGTGGCGGAGTCGTCGGCGGGCTTGGTTTCGGCCGGCGCGAGGTCCTCCTCGCCCGCCCCGGACCGCTTGACCACGTTGCGGAGTCGGTCGCCGATCAGGAGCGCGTGGCCGACGCCGCTCAGCGCCGTCTGAAGCACGTGCATCGGAAGATCTTTGGCCCTCTCGCGGATCGCGTCGCGGTTCTCGTACGCGTCGCGGAGGGGCTTTGTCAGCACTCGGAGGACGGACATCGGGGGCTCCCGTAGGTTTCTGAGCGGTCAAAGGGCGACTGCCACTCCGCTTAGCATAGGAAACATGACGTCACCGACCTTCGTACGGAGCCGCCGCGTCCTGGTGGCCAAGCCTCGCGGTTATTGCGCCGGCGTGGATCGTGCCGTCGAGGCCGTTGAAAAGGCGCTCGAACGCTACGGCGCGCCTATCTACGTCCGCAAGCAGATCGTGCACAACACCCATGTCGTGCGGACGCTCGAGGAGCGCGGCGCGATCTTTGTGGACGAGACCGAAGAGGTCCCCGAGGGGGCCATCGTGATTTTCTCGGCGCACGGCGTGGCGCCGAGTGTGCACGAGGAGGCCAGGCGGCGCAACCTCAAGACCATCGACGCCACCTGCCCCTTGGTCACCAAGGTTCACAACGAGGCCCGCCGGTTCGCCGCGAAGGATTACGACATCCTCCTGATCGGCCATGAGGGCCACGAGGAGGTCGAGGGCACCTCCGGCGAGGCTCCTGAGCACATCCAGCTGGTCGACGGGCTCGACGGGGCGCGCGGCGTCGAGGTGCGCGATCCCGACCGGGTGGTGTGGCTGTCACAGACCACGCTGTCGGTCGACGAGACCAACGAGACCGTCTCCCGCCTGCGTGAGCGCTTCCCCAATCTGATCGATCCGCCGAGCGACGACATCTGCTACGCCACGTCCAATCGGCAGCTGGCGGTCAAGGAAATCGCGGCCGAGTCCGAGCTGGTCATCGTGGTCGGCTCGAGCAACTCCTCCAACTCCAAGCGGCTGGTCGAGGTGGCCAAGGACTACGGCGCCGACGCCGCCTATCTGGTCGACGACGCCTCGTTCATCGACGACGCCTGGCTGGAGGGGGTCACCACGGTCGGCCTCACGAGCGGGGCCTCCGTGCCGGAGGAGCTGGTCGAGGGCGTGCTGGCCAAGCTCGCCGAGCACGGCTTCGACGACGTTCACGAGGTCGAGTCGGTGGAGGAGCGCATGCGCTTCGCCCTGCCGCACGAGCTGCGCAGGGATCTGCGCTAAGGCCCTGCCGGGGGAGAGGTCTCAGGGCTGGCCGCGGGTGTGCCGCCGCCGTAGACGCGGGGCTCGAAGTAGCCCTCGGGCTCCGGGTCGAATGCGGGCTGGTCGCGGCTGCGGCGCGGTTTCGGCACCTGGGCGCGCAGGTCTTCCCGCAGTTCACGGACGTTGTCCGGCAGGCCCCTCGCCCACGCGACGGCCAGCACCAGCGCCGTACCACCGAACAGCCACGGCGCCGCGGCCGACATCTCGGTGAACAGCCCGAGCCCGAGCGACGACACGAACGACCCCGCTTTGAGCGCCCGGACGAACTCCACGAACAGCGTCGCGCAGAAGAAGACCAGCGGCGGCGTCACCACCAGCGGCAGCAGGTCGCGTGGCTGCACGAGCAGCACGGCGATCAGGCATCCCGCCACGAACACGGGGCCCGGCGCGAGCACCTGGCCGAGCAGGCAGATGACGAGGAGCAGCGTGACCGCGCCGCGCGCCGTCAGCCGCAGCCCGAACCTGCCCATCGCGTGCACCCTCCGCCCTGACGTCAGCCGGCGTCATTCACGTGAGCCGTTGCGTCACCCCCGATTAGAGCGCCAACTTACCGTTCTGGCGAGGTAGCGGAGGCGAGGTTATCCCCTCATCCTCGCCAAGTTCCTCAACCAGTTCGGGCATGGCGAGCAGCCGTGGCAATTCCTCGACCATGTCAGGGCGGTCGAGCGGCGTCTCGACCAGGCCGAGGTCGTTCATCCGGCGGGCGCTCACCAGGACGCGGCTCTCGAGCGAGCCGACGGTCCTGTTGTAGGAGGCGACGGCCCGCGACAGGGCCTTTCCGAGGCCGTCGATGTTGCGCCCCAGCCCGCCCAACCGCTCGTACAGCTCGCGGCCGAGGTCGAAGACGGCTCTGGCGTTCTCGGTCAGGGCCGCCTGCTGCCAGGCGTAGTGCGCCGTCCGGAGCATCGTGATCAGGGTGGTGGGGGTGGCGATGTGGACCCGCTTCGTCATGGAGTACTCCAGGAGGGCTGGATCCCGCTCCAGGGCCGGCGCGAGGAACGCCTCGCCGGGGATGAACAGCACCATGAACTCGGGCGCCGGGCTGAAGGCCTGCCAGTAGGCCTTGGCCGACAGCCGGTCGACATGCTCGCGCAGGTGGCGCGCGTGCGCGTCGAGGCGGGCGCCCGACAGGTCGGGATCCTCGGCCTCGGCGGCCTCCAGATAGGCCGCCAGCGAGACCTTGGCGTCGACGATGATGTTCTTGCCGCCGCTGAGCCGTACGACCATGTCGGGGCGGACGACGCCGTCGGTGGTGGTGACGCTGACCTGCTCGTCGAAGTCGCAGAAGCGGGCCATGCCGGCGATCTCGGCGACCCGGCGCAGCTGCAGCTCGCCCCAGCGGCCGCGGGCCTCGGGCCGCTGCAGCGCCCGGACCAGGGCCCGAGTCTGGGTCTTGAGCTGCTCGGAGCTCTGCCGTACGAACTCCATCTGCTGGCTCAGCTCGGCCCGGGCGGCGCGCGCGCCCGACTCGCTCTCACGAAGCTGAGACTCCACCTTGGCGAGCGTCTCCTTGAGCGGGCTGACCAGATTCTCGACGGCCTGCCTGCGCTGGTCGAGGTCGCCCGCGGCCTCGGCGCGCGAGGTGGCGAGCCGGTTTTCGGCCAGCTCGAGGAAGCGAAGATTGTTCACGTCGAGCGCGCGGGCCGACAGCGCCTCGAAGCGCTCGGTCAGCCGGCCTTCTACGAACTGTAGTTTCTCCTCTGCCACACGCGCCCTGGCCTGCGCCTCAGCCGTCTTGGTCGTCGCCCTGACCCCCGCGAGGAGAAAGCCGATCACGATCCCCGCGGCGAGCCCCACAGCCAGTGCTATGACGTCCACAACCGGCCATTGTCCCAGGAGACGCACCCAACACAGCGGAGGCGCGCGTGAACGGCCTGGACTCGCTTCGCCGGTAGACTCTGCTGTCGCGAATCGCACGGCGATCCGCGCAGCGATTCCACGGCGAGGAGCGGGGATGAGTCTCAGCATCGGCATTGTCGGGCTGCCCAATGTGGGCAAGTCCACCCTGTTCAACGCGCTGACGAAGTCCGGCAACGCGCTCGCGGCCAATTATCCGTTCGCCACGATCGAGCCCAACGTGGGCATCGTCGGCGTGCCGGACGCCCGCCTGCCCAAGCTGGCGGAGCTGTACGACTCGGCCAAGATCATCCCAGCCAAGGTCGAGTTCGTCGACATCGCGGGCCTGGTCAAGGGCGCGTCCGAGGGCCAGGGCAGGGGCAACCAGTTCCTCGCCAACATCCGTGAGACCGACGCGATCTGCCAGGTCATCCGGGTGTTCAGCGACCCTGACGTGACCCACGTCGACGGCGAGATCTCGCCGCGGCGCGACATCGAGACGATCAACACCGAGCTGATCCTGGCCGACCTGCAGACGATCGAGCGGGCGCTCCCCCGGCTGCAGAAGGAGGCACGCAACAGCAAGGATCGAAAGGCCGTCCTCGAGGCCGTCGAGGCCGCGTCCAAGATCCTCGATGGTGGCACCACCATGTATGCCTCCGGCATGGATCTCACCGATCTACGCGAGCTGCACCTGCTGACGGCCAAGCCGTTCCTCTACGTGTTCAACCTCGACGCCGACGAACTGGTCGACGAGGAGTTGCGGGCCTCGCTGTCGGCCCTGGTCGCGCCCGCCGAGGCGGTCTTCCTCGACGCGAAGATCGAGTCCGAGCTGGTCGAGCTCTCCGACGAAGAGGCGCTCGAGCTGCTCCAGTCGGTGGGCCAGCAGGAGTCGGGCCTGTCCCAGCTGGCCAGGGTCGGCTTCGCGACGCTCGGCCTGCAGACCTACCTGACGGCCGGGCCTAAGGAGTCCCGCGCGTGGACCATACGCAAGGGGGCCACCGCCCCCGAGGCGGCCGGCGTCATCCACACGGACTTCCAGAGGGGCTTCATCAAGGCCGAGGTCATCTCGTACGGCGACCTGCTGACGGCCGGGACGATGACGGCCGCCAGAGCCGCCGGCAAGGCCAGGATCGAGGGCAAGGACTACGTCATGCAGGACGGCGACGTGGTCGAGTTCCGGTTCAACGTGTGAGGTTCCGCAGGTCGGAAGGGGGTCTAGACCTGTGTCGTCGTCTGGTGAATGCCAGGTGCCCTTTGGATAGACCCCGCTACCGTCGAGGTTACGTTCCTACCGCTCTGGCCTGGTGAAACGTGAAATCCGGTGCGAAGTGGGCGTCCAGCGCACTGTCCGAGCCATGCAGACTCGGTTTGCCCCGTTCGAGCAATGACCGCAGCATGGGCGTGGCTTTCCTGGAACAATTGGCGAGGCCGCTAAGGTGATTACTTCAATGGCCATAACCGGATCGAGAGTAAGACGACACCGCGCCAGCCGGGGGGATCGGCGCGAGCGGAGGCGTGATGGCTCGCAGGTCAACCGTCCAGCAGGATCCGCGGATCGCTGGCGACCCCGAGTCATACCCTTCGGCGGATCTTGACCTGGTGACGGCCACGCGAAGGGCCGCGCCTCGCCGCGGGGGCTGGGGAGGCGGAGGCGGCCGCTGGCTCATGTGGGCGGGCCGCGCGCTCGTCTGGGCGTTGATCGTCGTGATCGTGGTGAACGGCGTCCGCGCGATCTTCGAGCGGGTGACCGCGCAGCCGGCCGGGTCCGGCGCGGTCGTGCAGTCCGCCGACGCGCGATTTCCGGTGACGGAGGCCGGCGCATTCGCCACCCAATTCGCCGCGGTCTATCTGAATTTCGACGCGACCAATCCGCAGCAGCGCGCCGACAGGTTGCGCCCCTTTATTCCGGAAGGCGCGTCCGAGCAGTTCGGCTGGAATGGATATGGCCGGATGTCGGCCGGCGCATTCCAGTTCGTGGGAATCGATGTGACGGGAAACAGCGCGATCGTCCGGGTGAGTTATCAGTCGGGCGGGACTCGGGGTATTCTCGCCGTTCCGGTATATCGGGAAGGCGACCGGTTCGTGGTGTCCGAGCGGCCGGCGCTGCTGGCCGCCCCGGATCGGGCCGGGCTGCCCCAGGTGTCGGAACCCGACCGCGACGACGCCACGGCGGAGGCCATGCGCCCCACCGTCGAGGGCTTCTTCAAGGCGTACGGCGTGGGCAACGCGTCCGATCTACAGCTCTACGTGGCGACGGGGGAGACCATCAGCGGCCTCCCTGGTTCGCTGGAGTTCGCTCAGCTCAAGGACCTCGTGGTGCCACTGGGAGGCGAGACCAGTCGCGAGGTCACGGCCATCGTCATCTGGGGGCTGTCATCCGACCAGAACACCCAGAACACGACCGCGCCCAGCCCGGGCGTGGACGATCCGGCCGCTCAGCCGGCCGGTCTTGAGCAGGCCTACCAGCTCAGCATGGAGAAAGTTGGCGGCAAGTGGTTCGTCAAGTCGATCCAGGGCGCGAGCCGGTCCGTGGGGTAAGCATGATCCATCAAGGAGTCGCTGATCCGTACCCCCGGGAGGGCGAGAGTTGATACTGAAAACCATTGCCGACCATGTGATCGATCTGGCGTCGCCATCCACGGCCCCGGCGACGGGCATCAACACCGAAGGCCTGGCGGACTTCCTGCGTAAGTTCTTCGCCCCGCTCTTCTTGGTCATTGTCTCCGTTGTGGCCCTTTTCTTCCTGTTCACGCGGGAGATCACCAGATTTGTGCAGTTCATCATTCTGGCGATCGCGATCGGCGTGATCTTCTATGTGCCCAACATCATCGAGGTGACGGCGAAGGCGATCGCGGGGGCACTGGGCATCAAGTAAGGCGGTCGGCAGGAGATTCCCGGCAGCAGAGAGAGGAGGACCAGTGGATCTGCCCACATATACCAATATTTGGCGAATTGAGAAGCGGCTCTACAAGCTCTACGACCTGCGCTTGCCGACGCCGCTGCCGATCGTATGGATCGGCGTGTTCGTCGGAGTGGCCGTCCCCTGGTTCGTCCTTCTCCAGCTGGTGGGCGTCCCGTGGGACGCGCCCTGGCACGTCATCTATCTCGTGCCGCCCGGAGTGGTGACGTGGCTGTCCACCCGGCCGGTCCTGGAAAGCAAGCGCCTCACCGAGTTGCTCCAGTCGCAGGCCCGCTATTTGACCGAGCCGCAGACGTGGTGCCGCATGTCTCCGGCCGGCGAGCCCGACGAGATCTCCTTCACCGCCCGCGTCTGGCGCCTCCGCGCCCGCCAGTCCGCCAAGGCCGCCAAAGTCGTCAAAACCGCCAGAGCCACCACCAGCGCCGCCGCTCTGGGCACCAGCCCAGCCACTGCCACCGCCAGCGCCGCTGCCGGTTTCCCCGGTGCCGCCGCCGAGGCCGCGCGCGCTCTCCAGACAGGCAAGCCAGGGAGAGCAGGCAAGCCAGGCAGGACAGCAAAGCCAGGCCGGGCCGCCAAGGCGAATAAGACCGCCCAGCCCGCCAGGGAGGCTCAGCCCAGGCGCGCCCCCTTCGGCCTCAAGTCGCCCCCCGACCTGCCGCCCCTGGGCGCCACTAACGTGCCCCCTCTGGGCACCGCCAACATGCCTCCGCTGGGCAGCGCCAACGTGCCCCCTCGCGGCCCCGCCAACGCGCCCACCCGCGGCGCGTCCCCTGCTGGCCCGGTTCCTGCCCGCGGAACGGCTTCCGACGGTTCCGCCTCTGGGCGCGGTGCTCCCGCTGGCCCGGTCCCTGCCCGTGGCACCGCTTCCGAGGGCTCCGCCCCTGGGCGCGGCGCTCCCGCCGGCCCGGTTCCTAGCCGTGGCGGTGCTCCCGCCGGCCCGGTTCCTAGCCGTGGCGGTGCTCCCGCCGGCCCGGTCCCTGGGCGCGGTGGGGTGCCCGCTCGTGGTGCCGGGGCCGCCGGATCGCCGCCTGTGCCTCCCCGAGCCCCCGCTCCCGCCAAGGGCCCTGGCCCCGCCCGAGGCCCGGCTCCCGCCAACCAGCCCATGCCCCCGGCCGATATGCCCGACCCTTCGGTCGTGCGGCCTGCGGTGGCCAAGGCGGCGGCCGCTGCCGCAGCGGTGCCCGAGCTCGCCGTGCCCGACCTGTCGGTTCCGCCACGGCCGTCGTCGGACCGCAGCGTCGCCACACCGGACTTCGGCGTCGCGAAGGGCCAACCGGTCTTCCTGATGCCAGAGCCCGGCGATCGCCGCCCTCGGGCGCCGAAGGAGCCCTCGGCTCCCGAGCCGCTTGTGTCGGGGCCTTCTTCAGGATCCGCGTCCGGGCCCACTGCAGAGTCCGCGTCGGGATCCGCGTCCGGGTCCGGGTCCGCCCCTGGCACGCCGCCGATCGGGACCGAGGCACTCCGTCGCCTGCGTCGCCTGGCCGCATCGGCGGACAGTCCCCCCGCGTCCTCAGCCGCGTCCTCCGCCGGGCCGTCGGCCACGGGCGAAGAGGACAGCGGCCCCAAGCATGCGGGTGCGGAGACGGGTCTTCGGCCTGCCGGGGGTGAGTCTGGGCCTCGGCACGCGGCCGCTTCTGCGGCGTCGTCGGGTTCGGTGTCGTCGGGTTCGGCTGCGTCGGGCTTGGCATCGGGCTTGGCTGCGCCGGGTTCGGCCGCGATGTCGGGTTCAGGACCAGCGGCGGCGGGTGCGGGGGTGGGTTCGGGAGCCTCGGCATCGGGCTCGGGGGCCTCGGGGTCGGATGCGGTGCCGGGTGCTGAGAGCTCTGAGGGCTCTGGTGAGGAATGGGATCGGGACGCTCGCGAGCAGCACAAGAAGGGGCAGCCGCCGCAGTTCGGGCGGTTGCCGGGGCCGCCGCCCAACCGTGACCTGGCCGCATCCCTGCACGAACGGCTCTCGTCGTCGATCCAGGGGCCACGTCGGCCTGCCGAGGCGCAGCCTGGGCCCGCTGAGTCGGGGCAGCGCGGGGAGTCGGCCCAGCGTGGCGAGGCGGGGCAGCGTGGCGAGGCGGGGCAGCGTGGCGAGGCGGGGCAGCGTGGCGAGGCGGGGCAGCGTGGCGAGGCCGGGCAGCGTGGCGAGGCGGCGCAGGCCGGTGAGATGGGCGGCCGGGGAGGTGAGCAGCCGTGGGAGCAGCCGGTTTCGATCCGGCGGGTGCCGGCGGCGCCGCGCGATCGGGCGGCCGCGGATGGCCCGACAGGGGATCTCGTGCCAGGGGCGCGGGGCTCCGGCGAGCGTGTGCCCGAGGAGCCCAAGATCCGCCGGGTCGAGTCGGTCGTCGGGCGTGATCACGAGGGTGGCTGGCGACGGCTGGCGCAGGTGGTCGTCGGCGCCGGCAACAGCCGTACCGACGGGATGGAGAGCGACGAGGCGCGCGTCAGGACCGAGCTCACGGGGCCGCGGCGGATCGTCGTCCTGGGCTGCACGGGCGGCGCAGGGCAGACGACGACGGCGCTCATGATCGGGCACACCCTGGCCCGCTATCGCGACGACAGCGTGGTGGCCATCGACGCCACGGCCGGCGACCAGGCCATGACGGCCCGCGTGCCCGTCACCTCGCCGCAGACCCTGACCGCGCTGCTCGCCGCCGACGGGCCGATCGCGCTGTCCGAATACCTCACGCGGTGCGAGTCGGGCCTGGACGTGATCGCGGGCGACACCGACCCCGGCGCCGCGCAGCGCCTGTCGGATCGGGCGCTCTTCTCCGACCAGCGGATCGCCCGCGTGCTCGGCGAGCTCGACCGGCACTACCAACTGACCGTCATCGACCCGGCGGCCACGCTCGCGGCCCGGCTGCTGCCACACGCCGACCAGCTGGTCCTCGTCGCGCCAGCCAGCGAGGACGCCCCCGACGCGGTGGCCATGACGTACGAGTGGCTCGACGGCCACGGTTGCTCCGACCTGCGGCGTCGTGCGGTTATGGTGATCAACGGAGTGAGTCGCCGGAGCATGGACGACGTCGAGCACGCCGAGTCGGTCGCGCGCGGGCGCTGCCGGGCGATCGTCCGTGTGCCGTGGGAGGACGAGCTGGCCAACACCGGCCCGATCGCCCTCAACCAGCTCCGGTCCGGTGCCCGCAGGGCGTACGTCGCCCTCACCGGTGTGATCGTTATCGGTCAGGCCGCCAGGCAGGAGGTGGCGAGGTGAGCAAGGCCAAGAGCCGGTTGGCGGTGCGGTACTTCGACGACCGCATTCTTCTCACGGATGCCGCCGCCTGGGCGTACTTCCGGCTGCCCACAGTCAGCTACGAGTTCATCACCCCGGAGGAGCGCGAGGCGCTGGCGACCAACGTCACCATCGCGCTCGCCACCATCCGCATGCCGGATGCGGAGGTCCACCTCCGGGTGGCGCACCGCACCTACCCGGCGGCCGAGTGGGCCATGGCGCTCAACACCACCTCCGACGAGGGCCCCGGCTGGCGCGACTACCTCGAGGAGATGTATCGGCACGTCTGGGCCAAGGACTTCTGGTCCAAGGAGGTCTACCTCGGCGTACGGCTCGGTCAGCGCGGCCATCAGCTCGGCACGGGTGTTTTTTCCCAGCTTTTCGGCTTCTACAAGCGTAGTGAGAAGGCGCTCGGCCTCGATGACGACCACGTTCCCGAGCGTGAGATCGAGAAGTGGACCGACCAGGCCGAGCGGCTCGGGCGCGCGCTCGGCGTGAGCGCCCTCTACGCCAGGCACGCCACGTCCACTGAGATCGCCTGGCTGTTCCAGCATGCGGCCACCGGCGCGCTGGGCGACCCGCCCCCGTCGGCCTCCCCACGGCGCAAGTGGGGCAAGGGCGAGCTCGAGTCCCTGGTCGAGGGCCAGATCATCAACGGCCGCTCGCTGCTGCGGATCGTCCAGCCGACGGGCGACTCCTATGTCGCGCACCTGTCGTTCGCCCGGTTCCCCGATCTGATGCCGTTCCCGGACGGCGAGCCCTGGATGCACTTCGCCGACCAGTTGCCGTTCCCCGTGGAGATCAGCTCGCGGATGCGTCTGATCCCGCCCGTACGCGCCAGCAAGGACGTGGCGCGGAAGCTGGCGCACGCCCGCGACATGGACATCCACATCCGCGAGGCGGGCGCGGAGGCCCCGATCGCGCTGGCCGAGCAGATCGACGCGGCCCGGATGCTGGAGCACGGCATCACCAAGGAGCGGCTGCCGTTCGTCTACGGCTGGCACCGCCTGAGTGTGGCCGCGCCGTCCATGGAGATCTGCGTGCAGCGCGTGGAGGCGGTCGTCGAGCACTACCGCGACATGGGCATCGACGTGGTCAACTCGACCGGCGACCAGTTCTCGTTGTTCTGCGAGGCGCTGCCGGGCGAGCGGGTCAGGGTCAACGCGTACGCGCAGCGCCAGCCGCTGCGGACGATCGCGGGCGGGATGGCCACGGCCACCGTCGACCTCGGCGACCGGGTCGACGACTCCAACGCCGGCTGGGTCGGGCCTTACATCGGCGAGACTCTGGGCCGCGCCCGCTCCATCGTGCACTTCGACCCGCTGGTGGCGGCCACCCGCAACCGGCCGACCGCCATCGCGATCACCGGTGAGCCGGGCGGCGGCAAGACCACGCTCGCGCTGCTGCTGATCTACCAGATGGCTCTGCGCGGGGTGACCGTGGCCGTGATCGACCCGAAGGGTGACGCGGAGTCCCTGGTCACGCTGCTCCAGCAGCGCGGCAGGAAGGCGCGGACCATCCCGCTGGGCAGCGCCGCGCCCGGATTGCTCGACCCGTTCTCGTTCGGTGACGACCTCGCCACCAAGAAGACCATGGCCAGCGAGACGCTGCGGCTGCTCCTGCCGCGCATGTCGGAGGAGCGCGAGTCGGCCATGATCCAGGCGGTGGCGGCGGTGGCCAACGCGCCCGACCCGTCCCTGGGCAAGGTGGTCGACCACCTGGAAGGCGCCGAGGATCCGGCGTCCAAGAACCTCGGCGCCGTGCTGCGCTCGATGTCCGACATGCATCTGGCCCGGCTCTGCTTCGACCCGTACGGCGGCGAGCAGATCGACACGGCCGGCTGGACCACGGTGTTCACGCTCGGCGGGCTGACCCTGCCGGATGTGACGACGACCCGCGATGACTACTCCTACGAACAGCGGCTGTCGGTCGCGCTGCTCTACCTCGTGTCGCAGTTCGCCCGGAGACTCATGAACGGCCTCGACCGCAAGCAACCCAAGGCGATCTTCCTGGACGAGGCCTGGGCGATCACGTCGACTCCGGAAGGAGCCAAGCTGGTGCCTGAGGTGTCGCGCATGGGTCGCTCCCGGAACACGGCGCTCGTGCTGGTCTCGCAGAACGCCGGCGACCTGCTGAACGAGCAGGTCACCAACTGTCTGTCGTCGGTCTTCGCCTTCAGGTCCAGCGAGAAGGTGGAGGTCGAGCACGTGATGGAGTTGCTCGGTGTGGATCCGTCCGAAGAGCACAAGGCGGTGCTGCGCGCGCTGGGCAACGGCGAGTGCGTCTTCCGCGATCTGGACGGCCGGGCAGGGCGCATCGGAGTGGATCTGATCACGGAGGAACTGGTCCGCTGGCTCGACACTAACCCGACGCACGACAAACCTGGCGAAAACGACAGGCGTGAACGTGGTGGGGTGCGCGGGATAAACAGTCGGGGGGCGTTGGGGGTCGCGCAGGAGGTGCGGTCTTGAGGCGGATGCGGGTTCGGCCTGCTATGGAAATTCGCCCTATTCACGAAAGCCGCTCGTGGTTTCGCGGCCTGCGCCCGGCCCGAGCGGCCGAAGCGCAAGGCAGAGCGGCGGCCGAAGCGCAGGTGCGGGCGGCCGACAACGCCCCGGGCCGGGCGGCCGGCGATCCCTCGGGCCGAGCGCTCGGCGATGCCTCAGGCCGGAATGCCTCGGGCCGGGCGAAGGATGCCTCGGGCCGGGCGATCGGCAATGCCTCGGGCCGGGCGAAGGATGCCTCGGGCCGGGCGAAGGATGCCTCGGGCCGGGCGAAGCAGGCTCCGGGTCGGCGGCCGCGCAAGCGTCGCCTGATCTCCCGGCGGCTGGCGCTGCTGCTGGTGGGCTTCGTCGCCTTCCTGTCGCTTCCGCTGGCCGGGTCGGCGCAGGCGGCCGGGCCGTGCGACCTGTCGTCGGCGCTCGCGCCCGAGCTCGTCGGCGGCGGCGTCGACGGGCTGGTCAAGTCGCCGCCGCCGGATGCGGGCGACACCGGCGCGGTCACCGGGGCCAAGGTCGGCGCCGGCACCCAGCCGCCGGTCGCCGCCGCGCCGAAGCAGGAGCCCACCAACTACGAGCGCTACGGCATGGCCGGCCAGTTCTGGCACACCTACGGCCTGGGCTGCTCCGACGTGGCCGCCGTGCTCGGCAACGCGTGGGCCAACACGATCTTCTCCTGGGCCAAGGCCCTCGACCGGATGACGATCACGACCTATCAGGCCGCGGCCACCGAAGGCCCGCTGCTGCCGATCAAGAACGTCGTCGACGACATCGTCGGCAATCTGGCCAACGCCATGTACTGGCCCTATCTGCGGCCGGTCGTCATCCTCGCGGCGATCTGGCTGGCCTGGTACGGCCTGATCCGTAAACGGGCCACGACCACCACCGAGGGCGTCATCTGGATGGTCCTCGCTGTCACCGTGGCCATCTGGTTCTTCAGCCGTCCCGGCGACTTCACGGGCCTCGGAAAGACCGTTACCGACAAGACGGGCGAGGTCGTCAACTCGGCCTTCTCCGGCCTGCCCGGCGCCGGTGGGGCGTCCTGCCTGCCGCTGAAGGGTCAGACGGGCGCCTCGCCCACCGTCAGCGGCTACGGCATGCCCGGCACGCCCAGCGTCGACCAGAACGCCGACGCCCTGTGGTCGACCCTGGTCTGCAAGCCGTGGCTGATGGGCGAGTTCGGCACGGCCGACGCCAACGCCCCCATGGTCCGGCTCATGGGCGCCAAGCTGCTCGACATCCAGGCCGTCGACCAGGACGAGCAGTCCGCCAAGCAGTTGCCGAGCGGTGACTCCCACCAACAGGCCTTCGAGGAGCAGATCGCCAAGCCACTGCAGAACCAGGCGATCTTCAACCTGTTCCAGGGCAAGGATTGGACCAGCCGCCTGGGCATCGCGATCGGCGCGTTCATGGCGGCCATGGTGGCCGGGCTGCTGATCTTCCTGGTGGCGGTGTCGCTGCTGGTGCTCAAGGTCGGCTTCCTGCTGCTGCTGATCCTCGCGCCGATCTTCCTGCTGATCGGGGTCCATCCGGGCACCGGCCGGATCATCGCCATGCGCTGGGTCGAGATGCTGGTCGGCACGTTGCTACGGCAGGGCGTGCTGGCGCTCGCCCTCGGCGTCCTCGTGTACGGCTACGCCTTGATCATTTCGACCAACATGCCGTGGGGCATGCAGATCATGTTCATGGCCTTGCTGACGATCGCCGTGTTCTTCTACCGGCGGCCGTTCCAGCATCTGTTCGCGTCCATGGACGGCCATACGATGGCCAGCCGTCTGCTCGGCGAGGCCACGACCGCGCCCACGCTGTCGCGCGCGGCCAACGCGCTGCCGCCGGTCGCGGCCAACCGTCTTGGGCGCTGGGGCCTGCGCAAGGCCGAGCCCGTGATGAACACGGCGGCCATGGCCGGTGGTGCGGCGGCGGCCGCCGCCACGGTCGCACAAGGCCGTATGCGCGGCGAGGAAGCCGCTCATGCGGGCGCGGCCGGGGCGCGGGCCGGAGCGCAACCGGCACCGCTCGAGACTGACACGGCCGGGCGCCGGCGCGCCGGCACCACGGCTCCGCGCGCGGGTTCCGCGCCACCACTCAACTTGAGCGGCGTACGCCCGGGCGGCGGCGCCCCTGGCGGACGGCCCGGCGGACCCGCGGGCAACGGCGCCGGAGCGGGCCGGGCTTCCGGTCCGGGCAATCCCGCCGGTTCGGGTGGTCCTGGCGGCCGGGTCAACATGCCCGGTGGCCGAGCCCCGGCTGGTCCCGCGCGTGGGGGCGCCGCAGGCGCCTCCAGCGGCATGGGCGGCGCGTCCGGTGGCGGAGCGGGCAGCGCGTCCGGCGGCTGGTTCAGCGGCCGTTCTGGGGGCGGCTGGGCGTCGCGTCCCGGCGCCGCGTCCGGCACGGGCGGTGGCCTTCTCGGCACGGCCCGGCCGCGTAACTCGGCCGGCGGCGGCAGCCTGTTCGGCGGTTCGGGCTCCGGCTCGGGCGGCGGTGGCAGCCTGTTCGGCGGCGGCAGTGGCGGCAGCAGCGGTGGTGGCGGTCGCGGTGGCGGCTCGGCCTCCGGCGGAAGCTCGGGTGGCGGCGGTGGCTTCTTCGGAGGAGGAGGCGGCGGCTCCAGCAGGCGTTCGTCGGGCGGTGGCATGTTCGGCGGTGGCGGGTCCCGCGGCGGCGGTGGCTCCCGCGGTTCACGCGACTCCGGTTCTGGCAGGTCAGGTGGCTCAGGCGGCGGCTTCTTCGGCCGCTCGTCGAACGGATCCCGCGGCGGAGGCCGGGCTCCGGCTCCCCGCGAGGGCGAGAGCCGCCGCGAACCGCCGCCGTTGTGGCTGCCGAGCCGCAGGGACGGCGGTGACGACTCCGCCGCTCCGTTCTGGGCCCGACCCAACGAATCGGATCGGTGATCCAGGGTGGCCGGGGACAGTCGTAGAGGGCTCGCCTTCGCCGGTGTCGTCGCGGTGCTGGCCGCCGTAGGCGTCTACTTGACGATGATGCCCGGCGGCGACAGCCGTACGGAGACCTCGCCGAGCAAGCCGGCCGCGGCGGGGCAGCCGTCGACGGCGGCCGACCAGACGCGAGATCCCGCCCAGCCGTCACAGGTGCCCTCCCAGATCGCGCCGCCCCAGGCGTCGCCGGACGCGAGGGGCTTCGACGTCTACTCCTATCTGCCGGTGTCGCGCGAGGACCTGGCCGCCGCGGCCGACGTGGCCCGCCGGTTCACCGCCTCCTACGCCACGTTCCGCTACGACGAGGATCCGGTCTCCTACGCGACCCGGTTGAAGAACTTCGCCACAGCCGAGTTCGGCGACTCCCTCACCAGGACCGTCACGGCTCCCGCGCTCGTGCAGCGCAACCAGGTCGACCAGGTGGTGTCGGCCGGCTCGGCCAAGGTGAAGACGATCCGCGACATGAGCTACGACAGCGTCGTCTTCGTGGTCACCGCGACCGCCCACGTGTCGGCCAAGAGCGGCGACACGGAGCAGGCCGACGACTACGCCGTGACCGTGAGCAGGGACGGCGCGGTCTGGCGGGTCTACGACATGGAGCCGGCCGACGCGGGTCAGGACGGTGACACGACGCCATGACCGCCCCTCCCCGGGCTCCCAACCGTCTGCGCATCCTCCCGCCCCGGCCGCAGACCAGGAGGACCGGCGGCCGGAATCCTTGGATCCGCGCCGGGACCTTGATCCCGTGGATCGTGACAGGGCTGGGCGGCTTGGCGATTCTCGCCATGCTGCTCCAGATGATCTTCATGACCCCGACCGTGGTCCCGTCGCTCGGCGGCCGGTCGGAGGCCGAGTGCGCGGGCGACGTGGCGAGCACGGTGGGCCTGTCGAAGACCGCCCAGTCCGACATTCCGCCGGAATACCTCAAGGAGTACAAGAAGTCCGCGCAGAAGATCGGCATTCAGTGGGAGGTCCTGGCCGGCATCGGCAAGCGGGAGACCGACCACGGCCGGTCGAAGCTTCCGGGTGTCAGCAGCGGCACCAACTACGCGGGCGCGGCCGGGCCGATGCAGTTCCTGATCAGCACCTGGGGCGGCAAGGCCAAGATGAAGATCCCGTCGACGTTCAACGGATACGCCTCCGACGGCGACGACGACGGCATCGGCGACGTCTACAACCCGGCCGACGCGATCCTCGGCGCGGCGCGCATGCTCAAGCGCAACGGCGCCCCCGACGACCTGCGCAAGGCGATCTTCGCCTACAACCACGCCAACTGGTATGTGGACCAGGTCCTCGAGTTCGCCAAGAAGTACACCGAAAACGGGCAGATCGAGGTGCTGCCGGACGCCGACCCGGCCTGTGACATCCCGTTCGTGGCCTCGGCGCCCAACGTGGTCGTGGCCAAGATCCTCGACTACGCGCTGGAGCAGCGCGGCAAGCCGTATCGATGGGGAGGGACCGGGCCGGACGCCTTCGACTGCTCCGGCATCGTCTACATGGCCTACCGGAACGCCGGGCTGTCGATCCCGCGCACCACGTTCGGCCAATACCCGTTCGGGGTGACCGTGCAGGCGGGTCAGGAGCAGGCCGGCGACCTGGTGTTCTTCAATGCGGGCCCGGGCACGTCGCTGCAGCATCCCGGGCACGTCGGGCTGATCGTCTCGCCCGGCAAGATGGTCGAGGCCCGCTGCACCCTCTGCGGCCCGATCAAGGTCTCCACCTATCGCGACCGCGAGAACA
Source organism: Streptosporangiaceae bacterium NEAU-GS5 (assembly GCA_017592665.1). Taxonomy (GTDB): domain Bacteria; phylum Actinomycetota; class Actinomycetes; order Streptosporangiales; family Streptosporangiaceae; genus NEAU-GS5. The sequence continues at coordinate 18,495 of JAGFNW010000028.1, forward strand.
TCGTGGGATACACACGCCCCCTCGCCAACGAGGATGTGCTGGAGCAGATCAAACGCCTCGGCATAACCTAGTCCGGCATGGAGAAGATCGTTGTGGGGGCCGCGATCGTCGACGGCCACGGGAGGTTGCTCGCCGCGCAGCGGTCCGAGCCGCCCGAGCTCAAGGGCGGCTGGGAGCTGCCCGGCGGCAAGGTCGATCCGGGCGAGAGCGACCACGAGGCGCTGATCCGTGAGTGCCGTGAGGAGCTCGAGGTCGAGATCCTCATCGGCCCGCGGGTGGGCGGAGAGTGGCCGCTCGCCGCCGGATACGTGATGCGGGTCTGGCTGGCCAGCCTGGCCGACGGCGTTCCGCGTGCGGTGGAGCATCTGGAGCTGCGCTGGCTGAGCGAGTCCGAGCTGTACGACGTGCCGTGGCTGCCGGCCGACCTGCCGATCGTGCGGGCGGTCCATGGCCTGCTCAAGGAGCGCGCGGGGTAGCGCGCGGAGGTAGACGGGGGAGTGCCGGTGAACCGGTGGGGGCGGCGCGCACAGATCGTGTGCGCGGTGGGTGCGGCCGTGGTCGTCTTCGGAGGGACGGGGGTGATCATGGCCGGAAGCGTCAATCAGGCATGGCCGGCGTCCGCCGCGCGGCCTCCCGTGCTGACGCTGCGGCTGGCGGGCGCGGTCGATCCGGCGTGGAACGGCTGGATCCAGGCGGGTGACGTGCTGCGCTTCCGGCTGGCGCTGTCGGGGTCCATGCGCCGGGCGAGGGTCGCGCTCGCCGCCGACCCTGCGTCCGCGACGCTGTCGGCCGCCTGTCCGCGCAAGCCGTCGGTCTCCCCGCCGGGCCAGGTCTGCGACCTGGGGAGAGTGCGCGACGGACGGGAGATGGACGTGCGCGTCACGGTCCCGCCCGGCGCGCGTCAGGTGGCGCTCACGGCGGTCGCGCACATAAAACGCCCGGCCGACACCCGCACCCGCTGGCTCAGCCGTACCACCGCGGTGATCGTCGGCACGCGCATGACCAGCCTCGAGACGCCGAACGGCGCGTACGTCACGGCGCCGCGCCCCGGTGACCGGCCGCTCGGACCGCCGCTCGCGCCGAGGCCGGGGCCATCGGCCACGCCGCGCGGGCTAACGGAGGACGGCGTGCTGCCGGCCATGCCCCCGCCGCTGCGGCCGGTCCAAGATTCGTAGCCGTATTCCTTCTTTACCGTTACTTGGTCCAACTAGGATCGGATCTGACCGGAAAAGTCAGGCGATTCGGGGTGGAGGGTAGCGCGGTGTTTGGACGCGCACGTGGGAAGGCCGCGTCCGCGGTGGCGACGACACTGGGCATCACGGTCGCCGTCATGACAATCGCGGTCACCGCCTGGGCCTCGCCGGATCCGGACGCCACCGAGTCGCAGCCCGTGGTGACCATCACGGTGACCACGACGCCTTCCCCGACGCCGACGCCCGAGGCGACGCCAGTAGTGACCAAGACGGTCACCATCACGCCGACTCCGACGCACAAGGCCAAGCCCGCGACGACGACGCCCGCTCCGGCCGTGCAGCCGACCCAGCAGCAGCCGACCCAGCCGGTCCAGCCGCCGACGCTGCCCACCAGCGACGCGATCGTGCCGACCACTCCGACCACGGAGCCGCCGGTGTCGCTGGCGCCCGCGCTGCCCGTGCCGTCGCCCAGCACGACCGCCCTGACCTCCGAGGAGCAGCCGGCGCTCGCGATCAGGAACGCCAGCCCCGAGTTCGACCAGACGGCGCTGAGCAAGAAGCTGGCCGTTCCCGCGGCCCTGCTGGTGCTGCTGGCGCTGTTCGCCTGGTTGATCTTCGAGGGCAGGCTGCGCCGGATGGCGCACGCCGCGGCCATCCGCAAGGCGGGCCCGCGTCCCGTGCCTGAGCTGACCGGTTACCCGGTGCCTCCGGGGTATGGCCAGACCGTGGTGGGCTTCATGCCGGTTCCTACCTATCCGGCCTATCCGGTCCCGTACGGCTACGGCTACCCGCCCGGATATCCGCCGCCCTACCCGCCGCCTGGATATCCGCCTACGGGTTACCCACCTCCGGGTTACCCGCCGCAGGCCTATCCACAGCAGCCGCCTCCGTACGCCTATCCGCAGGCCGAGGTGATCGAGACCAACCCGCCCGTGGATCCGTGGGGCCAGGCCGTACGCGATGAGGAGCCGCCGCCCGCGGCCGGGCAGAATCCGGCTTTAGAACCCCCGGCGACTGACGGCAGGCCGGAGGATGAAGGCCCGAGCGGCACGAAGATGTGGCCCACGCAGCGTTAGAGCCTGTTGGTGGACTCCCGTCCGTCGCGAGCGGCGGTCAGGCACGCTCTTGGACCTGCGCGCCCGGTCCCGGGAGCACGTCGACGTTGCGGGCGTGCATCGGCTGATCGCACACCGAGCAGTGCAGCTCGACGTGGCTGATCTGGCCGCAGGTGTGGTGGCGGTAGAGCATGGGAGGCCCCGCGTCGCCGGCCGTCCACCGGTCGCCCCAGCGGACCATCACCATCAGCACGGCGACCAGATCCGTGCCCTTGGCGGTGAGCGCGTACTCATAGCGGGGCGGGCGCGCGTTGTACTCCCTGCGCTCCAGCACGTCGTTGTCGACCAGCCATTTGAGGCGCTCGGCCAGCACCTTCCGGGAGATGCCGAGACTCTGCTGGATCTGGTCGAATCGGTTGATCCCCACGTAGATGTTGCGGAGGACCAGCGGCGACCAGGGCTCGCCGATGACGTCGAGCGTGCGGGCGATGGAGCAGGCCATGTCGCCGAACTGGGTGCGCTGCATGCCTCCAGTCTATTAGTTCCCTAAAGGAACTGATAGGGTCGTGAGTATGAGTCGTCCACGAGTTGTCTCCCTAGACGAGTGGCAGGTCGCGCGTGAGGCGCTGCTGGCCAAAGAGAAGGCGCACACCCACGCGCTCGACGCCCTGGCCGCCGAGCGCCGCCGGATGCCCATGGCCCGGCTGGACAAGGACTACCGATTCGTCGCCCCCGACCGCTCCGAGGCCGGCCTCACCGACCTCTTCCAGGGTCGCCGCCAGCTGGTCATCTACCACCACATGCTGGAGCCGGGGCAGGACTGGATCTGCGGCGGCTGCGGCACGTTCACCGACAACATCCCCGAGCACGTGCACGAGCACCTCAACGCCCGCGACACCACGCTGATCCTCATGTCCCGCGCGCCGCAGGACGAGATCGACGTGGTGCGCAAGCGGATGGGCTGGACCACGCCGTGGTATTCGAGCCACGGCTCCGACTTCAACGACGACATCGGCCTCGAGGGCGGCTTCGGCCTCAGCGTGCTGCTGCGCGACGGCGAGGAGGTCTTCCGCACCTACTTCACCCGCGGCCGGGGCGTCGACCGGCTGCGGCTCGACTTCAACCTCCTCGACCTGACGCCCTACGGGCGCCAGGAGACGTGGGAGGACTCGCCGGAGGGCTGGCCGCAGAGCCAGACCATGGCCTGGCTCCGCCTCCACGACGAATACTGAAGGCTAGCGCCGGAAGATCTTGTTGCCCAGCCAGACCAGCGGATCGTACTTGCGGTCGACCACGCGCTCCTTCATCGGGATCAGCGCGTTGTCGGTGATCTTGATGTGCTCCGGGCAGACCTCGGTGCAGCACTTGGTGATGTTGCAGTAGCCGAGGCCGTGCTCCTCCTGCGCCGCGTCCTTGCGGTCGGCGACGTCATAGGGGTGCATGTCGAGCTCGGCGATCCGCATCAGGAAGCGCGGCCCGGCGAAGGCCGGCTTGTTGTCCTCGTGGTCGCGGATCACGTGGCAGACGTTGTTGCACATGAAGCACTCGATGCACTTGCGGAACTCCTGGGACCGCTCGACGTCGATCTGCTGCATGCGGTATTCGCCCGGCCGCACGTCCGAAGGAGGCGTGAACGACGGGATCTCGCGCGCCTTCTGGTAGTTGAACGAAACGTCCGTCACCAGGTCTTTGATGACGGGGAACGTCCGCATCGGCGTGACGGTGACCGTCTCGTCCTCGGTGAAGGTCGACATGCGGGTCATGCAGCCGAGGCGCGGCCTGCCGTTGATCTCCATGGAGCACGAGCCGCACTTGCCGGCCTTGCAGTTCCACCGGACGGCGAGGTCGGGGGCCTGGGTGGCCTGGAGCCGGTGAATGACGTCGAGGACGACCTCGCCCTCGTTCACTTCGACGGTGAAGTCCTCGAGCCGTCCTTCGCCGCCCTCGCCCCGCCACACGCGGAACTTCGCCTTGTAGCCCATGTCAGGACAGCTCCTCTTCGGTGAGGTACTTCGTGAGTTCCGAGCGCTCGAACAGCGCCAGCAGGTCGGGCCGCATGTCCGGCTGGATCTTCTCCTCGACCGCGATGCCGCCGGCGCCCTCCAGTGAGCAGACCAGCAGCCTGCGCCGCCACTGCGGCGACATCTCGGGGAAGTCGTCGCGGGTGTGGCCGCCCCGGCTCTCCCGTCGCTTCAGCGCGGCCCGCGCCACGCACTCGCTGACCAGCAGCATGTTGCGGAGGTCGATGGCGAGGTGCCAGCCCGGGTTGTAGACGCGGCTGCCCTGCGCGCCCGTGTGCTCGGCCCGCTCCTTGAGCTTCTGGATGGCGTCCAGCGCCTCCTCGATCTCCGAGGCCCGCCGGATGATGCCGACCAGGTCGTTCATGGTCCGCTGCAGCTCGTGGTGGACCTCGTACGGATTCTCCCCGCCGGTCCGGCCGAGCGGCGCCTCCGCCTCGATCTCGGCCGCCTCGATGCCCACGGCCGTGGGACGGGCCGCGAGGCCCGACACGTACGCGGCCGCTCCCGCGCCGGCCCTGCGGCCGAACACCAGCAGGTCGGACAGGGAGTTGCCGCCGAGCCGGTTGGAGCCGTGCATGCCGCCCGACACCTCGCCGGCCGCGAACAGCCCGGGCACCGAAGCGGCGCCGGAGTCGGCGTCGACCTCGACCCCGCCCATGACGTAGTGGCAGGTCGGGCCGACCTGCATGGGCTCCCTGGTGATGTCGACGTCGGCCAGCTCCTTGAACTGGTGGTGCATCGACGGCAACCGTTTGATGATCTCGGTGGCCGGGAGCCGGGTCGACACGTCGAGGAACACGCCGCCCTGCGGCGATCCGCGGCCGGCCTTCACCTCGGCGTTGATGGCGCGGGCCACCTCGTCACGCGGCAGCAGCTCCGGAGGGCGCCGGTTGTTGCCCTGGTCGGTATACCAGCGGTCGGCCTCCTCCTCGCTCGTCGCGTACTTGTCCTTGAAGACGTCGGGGATGTAGTTGAACATGAAGCGCTCGCCCGCGGCGTTGCGCAGCACGCCGCCGTCGCCACGGACCGACTCGGTGACGAGGATGCCGCGCACGGACGGCGGCCACACCATGCCGGTCGGGTGGAACTGGATGAACTCCATGTTGATCAGCTTCGCCCCGGCCAGCAGCGCGAGCGCGTGGCCGTCGCCGGTGTACTCCCAGGAGTTGGAGGTCACCACATACGACTTGCCGATGCCGCCGGTCGCGAGGACCACGGCGGGGGCGTCGAAGCAGATGTACTTCCCGGTCTCGCGCCAGTAGGCGAACGCCCCGGCGATCGAGCCGCCCTCGTCCTGCAGCAGCCGGGTGACCGTGCACTCGGAGAAGACCTTGAGGTAGGCCTCGTAGTCGCCGTGGACCTTGTAGTCCTCCTGCTGCAGCGCGACCACCCGCTGCTGCAGCGTGCGGATCATCTCCAGGCCGGTCCGGTCGCCGACGTGGGCCAGCCGCGGATATTCGTGGCCGCCGAAGTTACGCTGGCTGATCTTGCCGTCTTTCGTCCGGTCGAACAGCGCGCCCCAGGCCTCGAGCTCGTAAACGCGGTCCGGGGCCTCCTTGGCGTGCAGCTCGGCCATCCGCCAGTTGTTGAGGAATTTGCCACCCCGCATGGTGTCGCGGAAGTGCACCATCCAGTTGTCGTCGGAGTTGACGTTTCCCATCGCGGCGGCGGCGCCGCCCTCGGCCATGACCGTGTGGGCCTTGCCGAAAAGGGACTTGCAGACGATCGCCGTGCGCTTGCCCTGCTGACGGGCCTCGATGGCCGCGCGGAGCCCCGCTCCGCCGGCCCCGATGACTACGACGTCGTATTCGTGACGCTCCACAGCTACTAATCCTTAGTGCTTCCGGGACCCGCAAGCGGTCCCTTACGAGAACGGGAAGGTGAGAACGCCCTTGGCGACCAGCCGGACGTAGAAGTCGGCGATCATGACCGAGAACATCGACGCCCAGGCGAGCTGCTGGTGCTTGGCGTTGAGTTTCGACACGAGCGTCCACATCCGATACCGCAGTGGGTGCCGGGAGAAGTGGTTCAGCCGGCCGGCCGTGATGTGCCGGCAGGAATGGCAGCCGAGGGTGTAACCGGCGATGAGCACCACGTTGATCACCAGGATCCAGGTGCCGATGCCCTGCGGTTTGTGGATCAGCGCGAGCACCGCGTCATAGGTCAGGACCGCGCCGATGAGGATGGCCCCGTAGAAGAAATAGCGGTGGATGTTGTTCAGGATCAGCGGAAGCCTGGTCTCACCCGAGTATTTGCCGTGGGGTTCGGCCACCGCGCATGCCGGGGGGGAAACCCAGAACGAGCGGTAGTAGGACTTGCGGTAGTAGTAGCACGTCAGCCGGAATCCGCCGGGCAGGCCGAGGATCAGCAGCCCGGGGGGCAGGCCGTACCAGTCGCCGAAGGGCGCCAGGCCGAGGAAGCGCGCGCCCTCGGGGCACGAGGTGGCCAGACAGGGCGAGGCGAACGGCGCGATATATGGATCGGCGAAGTAGCTCTTGTCGAAGATCGCCCAGAATCCGTAGATCAGGAAGGACAGGAGCCCGGCGAACGTGAGCGCCGGGGCGAGCCACCATCGGTCCGTGCGAAACGTGCGTACCTTGATCTGGGCCCGCTGCTTCCGCTGTGCGGGTTCCACAATGGTCATCGGAGACCTCTCTGAAGCCGCGCGAACCGCATCACTCCCTGGGCCGCGCGCGTGTTGGTGGGGGATACGTTACGACGACCAATTCCGCATGTGTGAGCCGGGTCACTGACTGCGGCCTGTGATTCCTGTCACGTTTCGCGTGCGGCGTTCTGTGGCAGTTTGACCACAGTTACGAAGAAGTCGTCGATCTGTCGCACCACCTTGATGAACTGGTTGAAATCGACCGGCTTGGACACGTACGCGTTGGCGTGCAGCTGATAGCTGCGCACGATGTCCTCCTCGGCCTCAGAGGTGGTCAGGATGACCACGGGGATCGAGCGCAGGTCGTTGTCGTGCTTTATCTCCTCCAGCACCTCCCGGCCGTCCATCCGGGGCAGGTTGAGGTCGAGCAGGACGAGGTCGGGCCGGGGCACGTCGGCGTACGGCGCCTGGTTGCGCAGGAAGCGCAGCGCCTGCTCACCGTCGTGGACCACGTGCAGCTTGTTGCGCACCTTGTTGTCGGCGAACGCCTCCCTGGTCAGCAGCACGTCACCCGGGTCGTCCTCGACCAGCAGGACGTCGATCCACCGGTATTCGTTCATTGGGCCGCCCCCTCCAAGGTGAATCGGAACGTCGTGCCGGGCTCGTCGATGTGCTCGCCCAGCCAGATCACGCCCCCGTGGTATTCCACGATCTTGCGGCAGAGCGCCAGGCCGATGCCCGTGCCCGGATAGACGTCCCGCGGGTGCAGCCGCTGGAAGATGAGGAAGATCCGATCGGCGTACTTGGGCTCGATCCCGATCCCATTGTCGGTGCAGGCGAACTCCCACTGCCCGTTCTCGGCCGCTTTTACCGAGATATGGATGCGCGGTGGGTCGGTCGTGCGGAACTTCAGCGCGTTGCCGATCAGATTCTGGAACAGCTGGGTGAGCAGGACGCGGCTGCCCAGCACGACCGGCATCTCGTCGTGGGTGACGACCGCCTCGCTGTCCTCGATCTGCACGGCAAGGTTCTCCAGCGCCGCCGTGAGAGGGATCTCGGCGTTCAACGGCTCGCGCTCACTGGTGATCCGGCCGACCCGGGAGAAGTCGAGCAGGTCGTTGATGAGCAGCTGCATCCGCTTCGCCCCGTCGACCGCGTACGCGATGTAGGTCTTGGCGCGCTCGTCGAGCTGCGCCGCGTAGCGCTGTTCGAGCATCTGGGTGAAGCTCGCCACCTTGCGCAGCGGCTCCTGCAGGTCGTGGCTCGCCACATAGGCGAACTGCTCCAGCTCGCCGTTGGAGCGCCGCAGCTCGGCCGCCTGGTCGGCGAGGGCCTGCTGCGTGTAGGCCGAGCGCCGCCACTCGTCGAGCAGCCGGTGGCGCATGGCGTCCACCCGGCCCGACAGCTCGGAGAGCTCGGCCGGCCTGTCTACGCCGAGGGGGCGTTCGAAGTCGCCGCCGGCCACCTCTCTGACCTGGGTGGCGAGCATGGACACCGGCCGCAGGACGGCGTAGCGGATGACCAGCGTGAACACGATGGCGGTGATCAACAGGACGATGGCCATCGCGCCCATCGTGACGTAGAAGGTCTGCCAGCCGTTCTCGAGCGCCGTGCGTCCGTCGGCGTGCAGCCGGCCGAGCGTGCGCTGCTGGGCCGCGAGCGCCGCCCGCACCTCGGCGAACTTGGCGATGTTGACCCGGCCCGTGTCCCTGTTGACCGCGCCGGAGCCCTTCGTCGGCACGTCGGCCCTGACCTTTTCCGCGTACGCGACGCGCCAGGCGTCCGCGGCCGCGGTCAGCCGCTTGAGGCCGGCCTCGATGTCGGTCCGGTCGGGCAGTCGTGGCAGCAGGTCACGGATCTGCCCGGCCGCGCGCCGTTCCTCGGCCAGCCCGTCGAGATAGGACTGGAGGTAGGTCTGCTCGTTGGTGATGCCGTATCCACGGATTGCGCCCTCTTGCGTCTGCAGCGCGGTGGCCATCTCCAGTGTGTGCATGGCCGCCGGGTCGACCACGTCGACCAGTGTGTCCCTGGCGTGGCGCGCGTCTTCCAGCGCGCGTACGGTGAAACCGGCCGTCATTCCGAACGCGAGCAGCGCGAGCATGCCGATCAGCAGAAACCAGCGGCCGAGCGGGAGCCTGCCGAGGCCGCTCGGCGGTTCGGGGGACGGGAGCGGCGTCAACACGGGGGCGTTGGTTGCTTTCATCGCGGCTTCCTCTGCGCGGCTCTCATCGCGGTTCGCCGGCAGGGCGGTCATCGAGGCTTCCTCGACACCGCGACGGCCGCCAGGTCGTCGGTCAGCTCCTCCTCGTGGAGCTCCTTCACCCGCGTGATGATCTTGTCGAGATCCACCCCGCCCTGCTCTCTGACCAGGCGGACCAGGCCTTCGGTGCCGAGCAGGTCGCCGCCGGCGCTGACGGTGGCCTCGATCAGGCCGTCGGTGTAGAGCAACAAGGTCCAGTCGTCGCCCAGATCGACCTCGATAGGCAGCCACTCGATATCCGGAAATATGCCCAATGGGGGTCCGGATGGGGCGTCGGTCGCCACGGAGACCTCGCCACGCTTGACCACGAGCGGCGGCGGGTGGCCCACCACGTACAGCTGGGCCCAGTCGAGGCTGGGGCTGATCACGGCGGTGCAGAGGGTCGTGAAGATCTCCGGGGAGTTGCGCTCGTGGCGCAGCAGCGTGTCGAGGATGCTCAGCACGTCGTTGCCGTAGCGGCCGGCCAGCACGAGCGTCCGCCAGGCGATCCGCAGCGCCGCACCGAGCGCCGCCTCGTCAGGCCCGTGACCGCACACGTCGCCCACCAGGACCTGGATGGACCCGTCCCTGGTCTCCACGGTGTCCCAGAAGTCGCCGGCCAGCAGGCTCTGCGCCCGGCCCGGCAGGTAGCTGGTCTGATGGTGCAGGTCGGTGGTGTGCAGCATGGGAGTGGGCAGCAGCCCGTGCTCGAGGCGGGCCGTCTCCTGCGCCAGCAGCCGCTCGGCGACCAGTTCGCGCTGGGCCACGTCGCCGCGCTTGCGCTCGATGGCGTAGCGGATGGCACGTGCCAGCATGCGCTCGTCGATTTCCTGCTTGACGAGGTAGTCCTGAGCGCCGGCGGCGACCGCGTCGATCGCGACCTGGACGTCGTTGAGGCCGGTCAGCACCAGGATGGCGGTGTCAGGGGCGACCGCGAGGACCTCTTGGAGCGCCTCGAGCCCCGAGGCGTCGGGCAGTGACAGGTCGACGAACACGCAGTGGATCCCCGGAGCCGTCAGGTGAGGTTGCCCTTCCGCGATGCTCCGGACCCAGATGATCTTCGGGGGGCCGGGGGCGTCCGCCAGAAGCTGCTCCACGAGGAAGGCGTCCTGTGGGTCATCCTCTATGAGCAGAATTGTGAGCGGGACGGGAAGGCCGTGCGCGAGGGGCATGCAGCCTCTTTCACAGGGGGCTCTTTCGTGGGGCAGGTTTTCGACAAATATAGCGAGACAGGCTACCTACGGAAGCACTTCGACCCCAGGGGGAAGTGTTCTTTCGCGTGACGAATCGGTAAGAAACGCGAGGAATGTCGTACGAAACGCCTGCGCCGCCCGGGTCGGTTCCACGTCCTTCCGATGGGCCAGCGCGATCGTCCGGCTCAGCCCTGGGACGAGGGGCGTGCCGGTCAGTCCCGGCCGCCCGTCGAGGACCATCGACGGGACCACCGCCGCGCCCAATCCGGCCTCGACGAAGCGCAGCACCGCGTCCATCTCGCCGCCCTCCACGGCGAAGCGCGGCTCGAAGCCGGCCTGGCGGCAGGCGTTGAGCGTGGCCTCACGGAGGTCGTAGCCCCTGCGGAACATCACGAGGGGCCGCCCGCGAAGATCCTCGACCCGCATCCGCGCCCGCGGCCGCTCGCCCTGGCGCGTGGCCACGACCAGGTTCTCGCGGAGGATCTCCTCGGTGGTGAGCGCCGGATCGCTGCTCTGCAGCGGCAGGATGATGAGCGCCAGGTCGAGCTGGCCGCGTGCCAGGTCGCGTACGAGGTCGCGGGAGCCGCCCTCCTCCACCAGCAGCTCCACGCCCGGATAGCCGTGGTGGAAGCGGGCCAGCGCGTCGGCCAGCAGGCCCGCGCAGAGGGATGGGGTCGCGCCGAGCCGGACCCGTCCTTTCCGCAGCCCCGCGAGCTCGGCCACCTCGCGGCGTGCCGTGTCGGCGTCGGCGAGCATCCGGCGGGCCAGCGGCAGCAGCGCCTCTCCGGCGGGCGTCAGCGTCACGTTGCCGCGCGCCCGGCTGAACAACGGCGCGCCGAGGTCGGTCTCCAGCGCCCTGATCTGCTTGCTCAAGGACGGCTGGGCCACCCGCATCCGCTCGGCGGCCTGCGTGAAGTGGCGCGCGTCGGCCACCGCCACGAAGTACGCCAGTTGCTGCAGCTGCACGGCCCCTCCCTGTGTGATCCCTGTGTGAGATTCATCGCAGCCGGTCCTGGTCTCGGATTCGGCAATCCCGTGTGGGCAGACGTCATAGCCAACAGCTATCGGAACCACATCTGTCATGACTTGGACGGCACTCTTCTCGAAACCTACCGTCCGAAGACGTGACAGCGACGATTGACCACGCGCCCGCGTCCGTCCGCAGGTCGCCGGGCTTCCTGCGTTCGTCGAACGGGAAGAAGGCCGTGATGGCCGTCACCGGGGCGATCCTGGTGCTCTACCTGGTCGCCCACATGCTGGGCAACCTCAAGATCTTCCTCGGCGCCGGCGCCTTCAACGCGTACGCGGAATGGCTGCGCACGGTCGGCGAGCCCGCGGTGCCCGGCCGTACGGTGCTGACCTTGACGGAGATCGTGCTGACCGTCGCGGTGGTGCTGCACATCTGGTCGGCGGTGGCGCTCGCCCGGCGCGCGGGAAAGGCGCGGCCGGTCAAATACGCGGCCCGGCCGAAGGCTCATGCCAGCCGATATGCGACTCACATCATGCGCTACGGCGGTTTGACCATCGCGTTGTTCGTCGTCTGGCACCTGCTCGACCTCACCTTCGGTGTGGTCAACCCCGCCGGCGGCGCGGCCGCGCCGTACGACCGGGTGGTCGAAAGCTTCGACCTCTCGCGCTGGTACGTCACGCTGTTCTACTTCGTCGCGGTGATCATGGTCGGGCTGCACCTGAGGCACGGGATCTGGAGCGCGTTCCAGACGCTCGGAATGACCACGCACCGCACCCGCGGCCGGATCCGGGTCGCGTCGGCCCTGCTGTCGGCCGTTCTCGTGCTGGGTTTCCTGTCCGTTCCCGTCGCCGTGATGATCGGAGTCGTCAAGTGAACAGGATCGTCGATTACACCGTCGGAGAGCCGATCAGGGACGCCAAGGCGCCCACCGGGCCGATCGAGGACCGGTGGGAGACGCGCAAGTTCAAGGCGCGCCTGGTGAACCCGGCCAACAAGCGCAAGCTGCACGTCATCGTGGTCGGCACGGGCCTTGCGGGCGGCTCGGCCGCCGCCACGCTCGGCGAGCTCGGCTACCGGGTCACGTCGTTCTGCTACCAGGACTCGCCCCGGCGCGCGCACTCGATCGCGGCGCAGGGCGGCATCAACGCGGCCAAGAACTATCGGGGCGACGGCGACTCGATCTACCGGCTCTTCTACGACACGGTCAAGGGCGGCGACTTCCGCGCCCGCGAGTCCAACGTGTATCGGCTGGCCCAGGTCAGCGTGAACATCATCGACCAGGCCGTGGCTCAGGGAGTGCCGTTCGCCCGCGAGTACGGCGGACTGCTCGACACCCGTTCCTTCGGCGGCGCCCAGGTCTCCCGTACCTTCTACGCCCGCGGCCAGACGGGCCAGCAGCTGCTGCTCGGCGCGTACGCGGCGCTGGAGCGGCAGATCGCGGCCGGAAACGTGACGATGAACACCCGGCACGAGATGCTCGAGCTGATCGTCAGCGACGGCCGGGCGCGCGGCATCGTGGTCCGCGACATGGTCAGCGGCGAGGTCGAGACGCATCTGGCGGACGCCGTCGTGCTGGCCACGGGCGGATACGGCAACGTGTTCTTCCTGTCGACCAACGCCAAGGGCTGCAACACGACGGCCATCTGGCGCGCCCACCAGAAGGGCGCGATGTTCGCCAACCCCTGCTACACGCAGATCCATCCGACGTGCATCCCGGTGTCGGGGGAGTACCAGTCGAAGCTGACGCTCATGTCGGAGTCGCTGCGGAACGACGGCCGCGTGTGGGTGCCGCTGGCCAAGGGAGACGCGCGGGCCCCGGGCGACATTCCGGAAGACGAACGCGACTACTACCTGGAGCGGATTTATCCGGCTTTCGGGAACCTTGTTCCGCGGGACATCGCCTCCCGGGCCGCCAAGAACGTCTGCGACGAGGGGCGCGGTGTCGGACCGGGCGGGCTCGGCGTCTACCTCGACTTCGCCGACGCGATCGAGCGGCTCGGGCGCGACGCGGTCGAGGAGAAGTACGGCAACCTCTTCGAGATGTACGAGCGGATCACCGGCGAGGACCCGTATCGGCAGCCCATGCGCATCTACCCGGCCGTGCACTACACGATGGGCGGCCTCTGGGTGGACTACGACCTGCAGTCGACGGTCCCCGGCCTGTTCGTCATCGGCGAGGCCAACTTCTCCGACCACGGCGCCAACAGGCTCGGCGCGTCCGCGCTGATGCAGGGCCTGGCCGACGGCTACTTCGTGCTGCCCGCGACCATCGGCGACTACCTGGCCGACGCGCACCGGTTCGATCCGGTGGACGACGTCGCCGTCGCCGAGGCCGAGATCTCCGTACGCACGAAGATCAACAGACTGCTCTCGATCAACGGGACCCGCACTCCCGACTCCTTCCACCGCGAGCTCGGCCGGATCATGTGGGAGTTCTGCGGCATGGAGCGCACCGAGGAGTCGCTCAACAAGGCGCTCGAGCTGATCCCCTCGCTGCGCGAGGAGTTCTGGCGCGACGTCAAGGTGTCCGGCACGGCCGAAGAGCTCAACCAGGTCCTGGAGAAGGCCGGACGGGTCGCCGACTTCTTCGACCTGGCCGAGCTCATGTGCGTCGACGCCCTGCACCGCACCGAGTCGTGCGGCGGCCACTTCCGCGCCGAGTCGCAGGACGCCGACGGCGAGGCGCTGCGCGACGACGAGCACTTCGCGTACGTGGCGGCGTGGGAATGGTCCGACCAGGGGCCGATCCTGCACAAGGAAGACCTGGAATACGAGTACGTCACGATGACCCAGCGGAGCTACAAGTGAAGATCACACTCAAGGTCTGGCGGCAGAAGGGCCCGTCGGACAAGGGCCGGCTGGTGTCGTACGTCGTGGACGACGTGTCGCCCGACATGTCGTTCCTGGAGATGCTGGACGTCCTCAACGAGCGGCTGATTCTCACGGGAGACGACCCGGTCGCCTTCGACCACGACTGCCGCGAGGGCATCTGCGGCATGTGCTCCATGGTCATCGACGGCACTCCGCACGGGCCGCAGCGCGCGACGACCACCTGCCAGCTGCACATGCGGCACTACAAGGACGGCGACACGATCACCATCGAGCCGTGGCGGGCCGCTCCGTTCCCAGTGGTGAAAGACCTGGTCGTCGACCGGTCGGCGTTCGACCGGATCATCCAGGCCGGCGGCTTCATCTCGGTGCCGGCCGGGTCGGCGCCGGACGCGCACTCGATGCCGGTGGCGAAGAACGACGCCGACGACGCGTTCGACGCGGCCACCTGCATCGGCTGCGGCGCCTGCGTGGCCGCCTGCCCGAACGGCTCGGCCGCGCTGTTCACCGGCGCCAAGATCACCCACTTGGGGCTGCTGCCGCAGGGCCAGCCGGAGCGGATGGCGCGCGCCAAGGCCATGGTCGAGCAGATGGACGCCGAAGGCTTCGGCGGCTGCACGAACACCGGCGAATGCGTCGCGGTCTGCCCCAAGGGCATCTCCCTCGACGTCATCGGGCGGATGAACGCCGACTTCCTCAAGTCGTCGAAGTAGACGGGGTTATCCACAGGACGCGGGTTATCCACAGAAGGTTGCTGGCGGTCATTGGGCGATGACGAAGAGTGCCATCGTTGGGCGTCGTCGCTGAGTTGTGGCTGAGCCGTTGCTGGGCCGCCGCTGAGCCGTCCGCAGGCAGGAGGCCGCCCTGATGACCCGACAGACTCTGACGCTGGGCATGCCCGCTCGAGTGAGCGTGCTTTATGTGGTGGCCGCGCCCGAGGGGCCGCCGCCTCCCGCCGCGGTCACCGAGCTCGCCGACGCGCTTCCCGATGGCGTCGAGCTCGAGGTGACGGAGCTGACGGCCGGCCATCCTGCGATGGCGGCCGCGGTTCGCGTGCTGTCCTGCCCCGACTGCTCGCCCGATCTCGATCCGCTGGTGCCGATGCTGATCGACGCCACGGGCGGGCATCTCGCGGTCCGCTGCAGCGCCTCACCGGGCTGGCCGCCGCACCATCTGACCTGGGCCGCGCTCGCCACCGACCAGATCGCCCGGCTGACCGGGGGGATTCGGCTCGACCCCGGCGTGCCCTGTCTCCTGCCCGATCCGTGGCGGCCGGCGCCCCTCACCACGCCGGAGGCGTTCGCCGTGTCCGAGTGGGTGACGGTCGGCACGAGCCGCGAAGAGGCGGGCCGGGTCGGCATGCACACCACCGGGCTCACCGCCTTCGGCCTCCCGGAGCTGCTGGTGCGCCGATTGCGGCCGGACGACGTGCACGGCTGGTGGCATCTGTTCCGCGCCCTGTCAGACTCGCTTGTCCGGCGCACGTTCGACCTCGACCGTGGCATTGAGAGCGGGCCGACGCTACAGCTGGCTTCGGAGCCGGTGGTCGCGATCCCAGGTCTGCCGCCCATCGAGGTCGAAGTGCGGCTGCGGCATCTGCGGCGCGACGGCCTGCTCGGCGTGATCGCCCCTCGAGGTTACGAGGGGCGCGAGATGTCCTGGCGCTCCTCGGTCGCGTCGTCGATATGCGGCTCCTGACCGCGGGGGATTCGGGCCACCGGGGTGAAGCAGGCGATCACCGGGATGGCCAGGTAGGCCGCGCCCACGAGCAGGCAGGTCGTCCGTATGCCGAGATTCCCGGCGAGCCCGGTGACCACGGCCGCTCCCACCGGCCCGAGCGAGAAGTGGATGGTCCAGAACGCGGAGGTCACCCGCCCCAGCAGGTGGGCGGGCGTGATCTGCTGGCGCAGCGACATGGAGCAGATCCCGCCCACGGTGATCCCGAAGCTGAAGCCGGCCGCCACGATCCCGGCCAGGATCGCGTTCTGGGTCAGGCCGAGCGCCATGATCAGCACCGCGATGAGCACCTGCGAGCCGATCCACGCCCGGCTGAAGCCGAGCCGGGCGCGCAGCGGTCCCACGAGCGCGCCACCCGCGATGGTGCCCGCCGCGGCCGCCGTGAGCACATAGCCCACCACCTGGCCGCCCTGCTGCAGATCGTGCCTGACGTGGAAGATCAGAATGTCGGTCAGGCCCAGGCTGAGGAAGATCACCGGGGTGAGCAGGAAGGTCATGGTCCGCAGCACCGGCTGCGCCCACAGGAATCGGGCGCCCTCGAGGAAGTCGGCCAGCGCCCCGGACGAGGGCGCCCGCTCGGTCCTGGGGATCCGCAGAACGCAGAGCGCCAGCCCCGCCACGCCGAAGCTGATCGAGTCGACCGCGATGGCCGCCGACGGGCCGAACCGCCCCGCCACGAGGCCGGCGAGCACCGGCCCGAGCACCGAGGCCAGCGCGTAGGTCGCCTCCATCCGGCCGTTGGCCCGCGTCATGTCGGCCTTGCCGACCAGCCCCGCCACCACGGCCACGTACGCGATCTGGAACAGCATGCCGAAACCCGCGCTGAGCGCGGTCACCGCGTAGAGCAGCCACAGCTTCGGCCCGAGGAGGGGCACCAGCCCGAGCAGCGCGAACCGCGCGACGTTGCAGCCCACCATGAGCCACCGGCGGTCCATCCGATCCACGATCATGCCGCCGACGAGCCCCGTCACGAGCGAGCCCGCCGTGCCCACGCCGGTGAGCAGTCCCATCTGCGCGACCGATCCGGTGGCCGCGAGGATCAGCAGCGGCATCGCCACCAAAGTGAACGAGCTGCCGACGACCGACACCACCTCGGTCGCCCACAGGACTCCCAACCCCCGCCGCACCCGGACAACGTATGTCATCCCGGAGGATTTCCTGCACAGTCCCCGCGGCGAGAAAATGATTTGCCGTGTGACCAGGGAATTTGCCAGCCTAGTACGGTTATGCGCTCTCTCCCCGTCGCCGACCCAGGCACCCCCGACGCCCGCAGCCCGTTCCGGTATCTGTGGTGGGTGGCGCGCGTCCAGGCCGCGCCTCTGTTCATCGGCATCGGATTCGCCATCCTCTGGTGGCTCGGGCAGGCGCTGGTCCCGGCCGCGCTCGGCAAGGCGGTCGACGCGCTCGCCGGGTCCGACACGGCCGCTCTGACCCGCTGGTCGGCCGTGGTCTTCGCGCTCGGGGTCGTACAGGCGATCGCCGGCGTCATGCGGCACCGGTTCGCCGTCTTCGTCTGGCTCGGCGCGGCCTACCGCACCGTCCAGGTCACCGTCCGGCAGGCCACCCGGCTCGGCGCGACCCTCCCCAAGCGCCTGTCCACGGGTGAGGTCGTGAGCGTCGGCAACTCCGACATCGCGCACATCGGCAACGCGATGGACATCCTTCTCCGCGGCACCGGGGCCGTCGTCGCGATCGCCACCGTGACCGTCATCCTCATCACCACCTCGCTGCCCCTCGGCCTGATGGTCCTCATCGGCGTCCCCCTCATGGCCGCCGCCGTCGGCCCGCTGCTCCGCCCCCTCCACCGCCGTCAGCACGCCCAGCGCGACCTCCAGGGCGAGCTGGCCACCCGGGCCTCCGACATCGTGGCCGGCCTCCGCGTCCTGCGCGGCATCGGCGGCGAGCAGGTCTTCGCCGACCGCTACCGCGAGGAGTCCCAGCGCGTCCGCCGCGCCGGCGTCCGCGTCTCCTCCGTCGAATCCCTTCTCGAAGGCGCCCAGGTCCTCCTGCCCGGCATCCTCATCGCCGGCGTCACCTGGCTCGGCGCCCACTTCGCCCTCGACGGCCAAATCACCGCCGGCCAGCTCGTGGCCTTCTACAGCTACGCCGTCTTCCTCATCGCCCCCCTCCGCACCCTCACCGAAGCCGCCGACAAACTCACCAAAGGCCACGTAGCCGCCCGCCGCGTCTGCCGCGTCCTCTCCCTCACCCCCGAAATCTTCCCCACCCCCACCGCGGCGCTCGCCACCCCCACCCTCCCCACCGCAGCCACCTCCACCCACCCCACCGCAGTGACCCCCACCACGGCCGCACCCGTCCCCACCCTCCCCACCGCAGTGACCCCCACCACGGCCGCACCCATCCCCACCGAGGCCACGCCCGTCCCTACCTCCGCGAGTGCCGGCCCCACCGCTGCGCTGGCCACCCCCGCCCCCGCCACCGAGGCCACGGCCGCACCCATCCCCACCGAGGCCACGCCCGTCCCTACCTCCGCGAGTGCCGCCCCCACCGCGGCGCTCGCCACCCCCACCGCGGCCACCCCCACCGAGGCCACGGCCGCACCCATCCCCACCTCCGCGAGTGCCGCCCCCATGACGCCCGCGGCCGTAAACATCGAGACCTACGCACCCGGCGCCGGCGACCTCGTCGATGTCGCTTCCGGCGTGGCGGTGCGACCAGGCCGGTTCACGGCACTCGCCACAGCCGTGCCCGAAGAGGCGGCGGCCATCACCGACCGGCTCGGCCGCTACGCCGAGGGCGACGTGACCCTCGACGGGCGTCAGCTGTCCACCATGTTCCTCACGGACCTGCGCAGCCGCGTGCTCGTGGCCGACAACGCCGCCAAGCTCTTCACCGGCCGTCTCCGCGACACCCTCGACGTACGAGGCCGCGAATCCGAGACCGCCGGGCACCAGGGCACTGCGGCCGGCGACCGGGCAGGGAGCGAGACAGGCGAGACAGGGGACAGTGAGACAGGGGACAGCGAGACAAGGGACAAAAGGGGCATCGAGGAAGTCGAGACAGCCATCGCGGATGCGCTCTATGCGGCATGCGCCGACGACATCGTGGCTGCGTTGCCGGGCGGGCTTGACGCGCATGTGGCGGAATCAGGCCGCGAGTTCTCCGGCGGCCAGCAGCAGCGGCTGCGGCTGGTCCGGGCGCTCGTCGCCGACCCCGACATCCTCATCCTCGTCGAGCCGACCAGCGCGGTCGACGCCCACACCGAGGCGCGGATCGCCGAACGGCTGGCCAAGGCCCGCGCCGGCCGGACCACGCTCGTCTGCACGACCAGCCCCCTGGTCCTCGACCACGCCGACCACGTGCTCTACGTCGAAGACGGCGTCGTCCGCGCCGAGGGCACCCACCGTGAGCTGCTGACCGCCGAGCCCGGCTATCGATCGACCGTGACCCGAGGGGAGGACTGAGCCGTGTCCAAGCAGATTCTGCCGGTCGCCGACGAGGCGCAGGTGCGCGCCTACGCACGCCGTCTCACCCTGAAGTATCCAAGGCAGCTGGGGCTGGCCCTCGGCCTCCACGCGCTCGCCGCGATCGCAGGCCTGGCCGCGCCGCGGCTGCTGGGCGAACTCGTCCAGTCCGTCGCCAACGGCATGTCCAGCACGAGCGTCGACACCGTCGTCCTCGCCATCGCCGGGTTCGTGGTCCTGCAGGCCGTGCTGATCAGGTTCGCCGTTTATGCCTCGTCCTCGCTCGGTGAGCGCGTCCTCGCCGAGTTGCGTGAGGAGTTCGTCGACCGGGTTCTCGGGCTTCCGCTGTCCACAGTGGAGCGTGCGGGCTCGGGCGACCTGATCACACGAACGTCCCGCGACGTCGATGCGCTGTCCCGGACCGTGCGTCAGGCCGTGCCGGAGACGCTGATCGCCGTCGTCAGCGGGGCCTTCGTCGTCGGCGCGCTGGTCCTGGTCGGGCCGCTGATGGCGCTTCCGGCGCTGCTTGCCGTACCGATCATTTGGATCTCCACCCGCTGGTATCTCAAACGCGCCCGAGACGGCTATCTCCGAGAGAACGCCGCGTACGCGGAGATAACCGAGGGTCTTGCCGAAACCGTCGACGGCGCGCGGACGGTCGAGGCGCTGGGCCTGCAGGAGAGCCGCCATGCACGCACCGACACCGACATCGCCCGCTCCTACGCCGCCGAGCGCTACACGCTCAGCCTGCGCATGATCTGGTTTCCCACGGTCGAGGTCGGCTACATCATCCCGGTCGTGTCCACGCTGCTCATCGGCGGCCTGTTCCTCGCCAACGGCTGGGTTTCTCTGGCTCAGGTCACCGCTGCCACGCTCTACGTGCAGCAGCTGCTCGATCCGCTCGACCGGCTGCTGTCCTGGGTGGACGAGCTGCAGGTCGGCGGGGCGTCCATGGCGCGGCTTCTCGGCGTCTCCAACGTTCCCGACGATCGCACCGTCGGCGAGGCCAGCCCCGATGGTGAAGAGCTGGTCGCATCCGAGGTCCGGTACGCCTACCGGGAGGGGCACGACGTTCTGCACGGCATCGACCTCGATGTGCGGCCGGGGGAGCGGATCGCCATGGTGGGCCCGTCGGGAGCGGGCAAGTCGACTCTCGGCCGCCTCCTGGCCGGCATCCACGGCCCCCGTTCCGGCTCGGTCACCGTAGGCGGAGCCTCGCTCGTCGAGTTGCCCCTCGACGAGCTGCGAGGCCATGTCGCGCTGGTCACCCAGGAGCATCATGTCTTCCGCGGCAGCCTCCGTGACAACCTGCTCATCGCCCGCCCCGACGCGACCGACGATCAGGTACGGCATGCCCTCGACGCAGTGGACTGGGTGTCCGACATGAGCCTCGACACGGTCGTCGGCTCGGGCGGTGCCGCTGTTTCGCCTGCCGAAGCACAGCAGATCGCGCTGGCGCGGTTGGTTCTGGCCGACCCGCACACGCTTGTCCTCGACGAGGCGACCTCGCTGATCGACCCGCGCGCCGCCCGCCACCTGGAACGCTCGCTGGCCGCTGTCCTCGACGGCCGCACCGTCATCGCCATCGCGCACCGCCTCTACACGGCACACGACGCCGACCGCGTCGCCGTCGTCGAAGACGGCCAGATCACCGAGCTCGGCTCCCACGCCGAGCTCATCGCCGCCCGCGGCCCCTACGCCGCCCTCTGGACCAGTTGGCAAGGCTAGCGCCCCCTAATTACCCGGCCCCCCATCATCTGGCCCCCATCACCCGGCCCCCATCGCTCCTCCTCTCATGCCGTCCCATGCCGCCGTCCCACTTGCAAAGCGCAAACCGGGCGGGGCAGCGGGGGGCGGGTGCTGGGAGCGGGTGCTGGAGCTGGCCGGGTGCCCCCGGGGTGCGCGCGCCGCGCGGTGGGCGGCGGGGATGCAGTGCGCCGCAATGCATTGCAGTGCGTCGGGATGCGCCGGGGTGCGCCGAGGTGCGCCGAGGTGTGTCAGGGTGCTTGCAGTGATTCACACGCCCCGTTCCCGGGTGTGTGGATCACACTTGTCGTCCGTGTGACACACGGAGAGCGTTTGCCTGGGCCTGAAAATGTGCACAGGGACGACCAGTGTGATCGCGACCTGCCGGTGAGGCGATGCCCCGTCCCTCGCGCTGATCGCGCGCTGATCGCGCGCTGATCGCGCGCTGATCGCGCGGGGGTCGCGCCGGGGGTCGCGCCGGGGGTCGCGCCGGGGGTCGCCGGTCGCCTTGGGTCGCTATGTCGGCTCGTTCGCGCCGTGATCTGTTCGCGCGCTGCGGCGCGCAAGCGACCCTCGCGGGTGCGGGGCTGGCTTGCCCGAGGTGAAGTGCGGGCGTGCGGATGGCGGCGTGCGGCGTATGCGGAGGGAAGCGCGCGCGGGGTCGTGCAGGGAGAGGGCGCGCGGGGGGCGTGCAGGGGGAGAGGGTGCAGGGGGAGAGGGTGCAGGGGTCAGAGGGATAGGGGGTCAGAGGGATAGGGAGCGTTTGAGGAAGTCGAGTTGGAGGAGCAGGAGGTTTTCGGCGACTACTTCTTGGGGGGTCATGTGGGTGACGCCGGAGAGGGGGAGGACGGTGTGGGGGCGGCCGGCTGCGAGCAGAGCGGATGAGAGGCGCAGCGTGTGGGCCGCGACTACGTTGTCGTCGGCGAGGCCGTGGACGAGAAGCAGCGGGCGGTCGAGCTTCTCGGCGTCGGCGAGCAGGGAGGATGCGTCGTAGAAGCCGTCGGCGGGCTGGCCGAGGTAGCGCTCCGTGTAGCAGGTGTCGTAGAGGCGCCAGTCGGTCACGGGGGCTCCGGCGACTGCGGCGTGGAATATGTCGGGGCGACGAAGGACGGCCAGTGCGGCCAGATAGCCGCCGAAGGACCAGCCGCGGATGGCGACACGACTGAGGTCGAGGTCGTCGGGGTACTGCGCGGCGACACCGGTAAGGGCGTCGATCTGGTCGTCCAGGGCGAGGGTGAGGTCGCGATAGACCTCGCGCTCGAAGGCGGGACCTCGCCCGGGGGTGCCTCGGCCGTCGGCCACGATCACGGCGAAGCCCTGGTCGGCCCACCACTGCGATTCAAGGAAGGCCCGCCGCGAGGCGACCACGCGCTGGGCGTGCGGGCCACCGTATGGGTCCATGAGGACGGGGAGCCGTGACGACCCCGGTTTGTGGCCGGATGGGAAAAGGACCGCGGCGGACAGGTCGCGGTTGCCTACGCGTCTGATGGTCACGTGCGGGGCGATGTCCGGGCGCTCGGCGACGGATTTGATCTCCGCGGATTTGATCTCGGCGGACTTGGTTTCTCCGCGCAGCGGGTTGGTCTGGGTCAGGCTTGTGGGGGGTTGGGGGGCGCGGATGACGCGGATGATGGTGGATTCGTCGGTGAGGGTGGACGTGGCGAGGACTACGGTGCCGCCGTTGGCGGCGGCGTTGGCTACGCCGCCGGAGGTGAGCTGGGTCAGTTCGCCGGCGTCGGCCGCGGAGTGGTGGGCGGCGGCGCCGGGGGTGGCGGCCTCGGGGTGCGGGGTTGCGGCCTGGGGGGCGGCTGCGGCGGCGGCGGGGTCGTGAGCGGCGGCGTCGGAGATCGGGGCTGGGGTCTGCGCGGCGGCGGGGTGGCGGGCGGTGGGGTGGGGGGTGGTGTAGGACCAGATGTCGATTTCGGTGGGGGTGGTGCTGGCGCGGAAGTAGATGGTGTCGGCGTCGACGGTGAGGATGTCGCGGACTTGGAGGGAGGGCGGGGTGACGGCGGTGGAGCCCAGGATGAGGCGGCGGGTGTCGTCGTCGATCGCGGTCCAGACGAGGGTGCCGTCGCTCAGGCGGGCGGGGAGGCCGGGGATGATGTCGACCCAGGCGGGGTCGGTGTCTTCGCGGAGCAGGGTCGATCGGCCGGTCGAGGTGTCGATCGCGAACAGGCGCTGGGCCTTCTGGTCTCGGGGCATGGTGACGATGGCCAGGCCGTGGTCGTCCCAGGCGGCTGTCACCAGGTATTCGTCCTCGAAAGGCACGGAGACGCGCGCGCCGTCCAGGCCCATGACGAAGAGGGTGACGGTGGCGTTGGGGGTGCCGGCGGCGGGATAGCGCTGCTCGACCGGCGGGTTGGCGGGGTTGGCGGGGTCGCCGATGTGCCACCGCTGCACGTCCGACTCGTCTACGCGCGCGGCCAGGAGCGCGTCGGACGACGGCGACCACCAGTAGCCGCGGAAGCGTTCCATCTCCTCGGACGCGATGAACTCGGCCAGGCCGTACGTGACGCCGTCCTCGGCGGCCACGGTGCGGTCGGAGCCGTCGGCGAGGTCGTGCACGCGGAGGGCGCCGCCGGAAACGTACGCCACGTGCGACCCGTCCGGCGACAGACGTGGGTCGATGACCCCGCCCGGCGTCTTCAAGGCACGCGCCGTGCCGCCTTCCAGCATGTAGAGCTCCCCGGAGAGGGCGAAGACGATGCGGTGGAGCGCGCTGTCGGTGGCGTACGCCACGACTCCGCCGGCGCCTTCGCGCAGCCGCTCGCGCCGGGCGCGCTCCTCCGGCGGCAGCGTCTCGTCGGTGGCCCCCGGGTCGAACAGCAGCCGCTCCTCGCCCGTCTCGACGTCGAACTCCCACAGGCAGGTCACCGCGTCGGTGCCCGACCGGCTGCGGAGGAAGACCACCCGCGCCCCGTCAGGAGAGATCGTGAAGTTCCGCGGCACACCGAGGGTGAACCTTCTGGTCCTTGCCTGCAGACGAGGGAAGCTCATGGCCGCAAGCTTATGCTGAGCCGCATGACCGACCGGCGGCTGCTCCTGGTTCACGCGCACCCCGACGACGAGACGATCGGCACGGGGGCGACCATGGCGAAATACGCGGCCGAAGGGGCCCACCTCACGCTCGTGACCTGCACGCTCGGCGAGGAAGGGGACATCATCCCGCCGGAGCTCGGCCACCTGTCGCCGGAGGATCTCGGCCGCCACCGGATCGGCGAACTGGCCGACGCCTGCGCCGCGCTCGGGGTCGCGGATCACCGCTTTCTGGGCGGCGCCGGCCGCTACCGCGACTCCGGGATGATCGGCACCCCGCCCAACCGGCGGCCCGACGCCTTCTGGCGCGCCGACCTCGACCGGGCCGCCGCCGACCTGGTCGAGGTGATCGACGAGGTACGCCCCCAGGTCATGATCACCTACGACGAGAACGGCTTCTACGGCCATCCCGATCACATAAAGGCCAACCGGGTGGCCCTAAGGGCCGCCGGCCTCGCCGGTCACCGCATCGCGAAGATCTACTACACGGCCGTCCCCGAGTCGGTCGTCATCCGGTCGATCGAGGATCGGATGCCCTTTCACGTGCCCGAGCCGTACGGGTGCCAGGACGACGCGGTGGACGCGGAGATCGACGCGAGCGCCTACATCAGCCGGAAGCTGGACGCCATGCGCGCCCACCGCACCCAGATCGCGGTCGACGAGCCCTGGTACGCGCTGTCCAACATGCTCGGCCAGCGGGCGCTCGGCGTCGAACATTTCATCCTCCACGCCGGTCAGCGCGGGCCCGCCAAGCCTGGTCCGCCCGTTGAGCTGGGCGGAATCGGCGAGCCGTATACGCGGGAGGACGACCTGTTCGCGGGGATCGGTTAACCTCTGGCCATGATGGAGGCCCCCGAGGTGCCCGAGCTGCCGGAGCCGCTGCCCGAGGCGCCGGACGACGAGCCCGACGCCGGGGCGGCGGCGGTGACCGGCGCTGCCTACGGCACGCTCGTCATGCTGGGCCTGATCCTCGGGGTCATCGGCGGCCTGGAGCATTCCTGGTACGTCCAGGGAATCCCGGTCGCTGCCGTCGGGTGGGTCCTTGCGCTGTTCGCCCTGCCTTATTCCATCGGCCGCCTGACCAAGTCGCGGATGGCTCCGCTGGTGCTGGTGGTGGCGTGGCTGCTCATGTCGTTCGTGCTGGCCGGGCGGCGCCCGGAGGGCGACCTCGCGATCGCCGCCGACGCGTCCGGCTATCTCTACCTGTACGGGGGGGCGGTCGCGGTGGTCCTGGCCGTCGTCCTGTCCCCATCTCGGGGCCCTTCGTGGCTGCTGCGCAGTTGGACCCCCGGTTCCAACAAAGAAATGTCTGAATAAAGTAGTTCTGTGCTTGTGGACAGGGACCTCTACCGAAAGGTCGCGGGGCGCTATGCCACTGGCATCGCGATAGTCACCACCCGCGCCGACGAGGTGGATCACGCGATGACGGTGAACTCGCTCGCGTCGGTCTCCCTCGATCCCCTCCTCACCCTGTTCTGCGCCGAGAAGATCGCGCGCTTCCACGACGCCGTGCTCGAGGCCGGCGTGTGGGGCGTGTCGGTGCTCCGCGAGGACGACGAGGAGGCGTCCCGCTACTTCGCCAAACGCGGCCGGCTGCTGGAGGGCCAGCTGGACGCCTGGCCGCACCACCACGGCGAGCTCGGCGTGGCGCTGTTCGACCGCGCGGTCGCCACGATGGAGTGCCGGACCACGGCCGTCTACGACGGAGGCGACCATTCCATCGTCGTCGGCGAGGTGATGGCCGTCGACACCCCATCCGACGGCGAACCGCTGCTTTACCACGAAGGCCGCTATAGAAGATTCTGAGCGCATGCGGAGAGCGCACCGGACCCGGCAGATCCTCAACTACGCCAACCTGTCGACCCCGGCCGGGTTGTTGATCGGGCGGCTGGGCGGGGGCCGCGCCGTACGGCACGAGACGGGGCTGGTCCTCGTCTACGGCTGCCGCCTCATTCCGCCGCGTGCGGGCGCTTTCACGGTGGGCAGCGTGGTGATGACCAAGCGCCCGCCGGAGGAGGACTACCTGTCCGGCCGCCTGCTGGCGCACGAGGCGCGGCACGCCTGGCAGTGGTCGGGCTGCGTGCTCGTGCCGTTGGGAGCCGTGCTCTACCTGCTCGCGCTCACCGCCTCGTACGTCATCTGCGGCGACCCCGGCTCCTGGAACGTCTTCGAACGGATGGCCAACCTGGAGGACGGCGGCTACGCCCGCCTCGCCCCCTGGTGGTCCCGGACTTAGAGCCTGTTGGTGGACTCCCGTCCGTCGCGTAGCAGGACAGCGGAGTCCACCAACAGGCTCTCAGACGCTCCAGAGCTGGCCGTCGGGCGTGTCGGTCACGTCGACGCCGAGGGCGGCGAGCTCGTCGCGGATCCGGTCGGCGGCGGCCCAGTCGTGCGCGGCCTTGGCCCGCTCGCGCTCGGCCAGCAGCTCGCCCGCGCCGGACGGCAGGACGGCGGGTTTGCCGATGTCGGCCGACAGGTCGAGCCCGAGGATGTGGTCGGAGTCGAGGAACGTCTCGAACTTCGCGCCCGCCGGGACCTCAGGGTCGCGTTCGAGCTCGCGCAGGATCTGGATGGCTCGCGGCGTGTCGAGGTCGTCTTCGAACGCCTCCCGGATCCGCTGCCCGTAGTCGGCGGAGATCGGACGGCTCGGCGACTCGGCCCATTCGGCCACCCGCTGCCGGAATCGCCGCAGCGTGCGGTCGGCCACGCCGAGGCCGTCCCAGGTCAGGTTCATCTGGTGCCGATAGCGGTGGTCGAGCAGCGCGAGCCGTACGGCCAGCGGGTCGAGACCGCGCTCGGCCACATCGGACATCAGCACGACGTTTCCCGCGGACTCGGCCATCCTCCGGCCCTCGAACAGCACGTGCTCGCTGTGCGCCCAGTGGGCCACGACCTCGTGGCCGGTAGCGGAGTCGGACTGGGCGCGCTCGTTCTCGTGGTGCGGGAAGCGCAGGTCGATGCCGCCGGTCTGGAGGTCGATCCGCTCACCGAGGAAGCGCAGGGACATGGCCGAGCACTCGACGTGCCATCCGGGCACGCCCTCGCCCTCCCACGGCGTTTTCCAGGTCGTCGCGCCGTTCATCGAGCCGTCCGCCTGCTTCCACAGGACCCAGTCTTCGGCCTCGTTTCCGGAGATCTCCCCGTACGTGGGGAAGGAACCGGCCTCGAAGAGGACCGAGCCGTCGGGACCGCGATAGGCGTGGCCCTTTTCCAGCAGCTTCGCGACCAGCTCGATCATGGGCTCGATCGACTCGCTGGCCCGGGGGGCGTGCTCCGGCGGCCGCAGGTTGAGCGCGGCGGCGTCGGCGGTGAAGGCCTCCTCGTGAAGACGGGCCGACTCACCGAGGTCGGTGATGTCGCGGCACGCGCTCACGCGTACGCCGCGACGCTCGACCACCCGTCTGATCAGGTCGGCGAACACATATGAGCGGAAGTCGGCGATGTGGACGGGGCGGTCGACGGCCGGGCCGCATGTGTACATGCGCAACAGCCGCGCCCCCGCAGGGGTGAGCGGTTCGACCTGACGATGACGTGTGTCGTACAGCCGCAACATGGCTCAAACTTACGATGCCGTCAGGAAGCCGAGGATGTCGCGGTCGCCGCGCTCGCGCAGCCGTTCCAGCACCTCTTCGCGCGACGGCCCCTCGTGCAGGCCGATGCGGCCGCCGATCAGCCGCAGCCCTTCGGCCTCCGAGGCCACCGGCGCGGTGTAGCCGATCAGGTGCAGCGACCTCGCCAGCGGCGGCAGCCCGGGCGAGGCGGCCGGCAGGAACCGGGTGAGCAGCTCGCCGCCGTCGGAGACGGTCAGGAAGACGTGATCGCCCTCGCCGGCGTTGTATTCGACCAGGATCGGACGGATCGAGCCCATGGTCGGCTGGTTGTGCCAGCTGATCACGACGTCGCCGGTCGGCGTGGACGCGGTCAACGAGCCGCCGGGGGCCATGCCCAGGTGCGCGGCGAAGCCGGTCGGCAGCGGAGAGCCGGAGCCGCGCAGGTGCTCGGCGTTGACGTCGACCCGGTGCCACCACCGGCCGTCGCGGCTGCGGAAGCAGCGGCGGGTCATCGAGACGTCGCGCCGCGGCTGGTAGTCGCCCTGACCGGCGCCGGCCACCCGGATCCAGCCGCGCTGGGTGCGCTCGAAGCCCGGCCCTCCCGCGTACGCGCGCACGGAGCTCTCGCTGACCTCGTAACGCGTGGTCAGGGATTCGACGATGGTGTTGACCGAGGCCTCGCCGCCGGCCCGTTCGATCTCCCGGGCGATCATCTCGCGGATGCCCAGATATTCCTCGCCGCCCCAGCGGGCCAGGCCGTACTTGTTGCGGTCGAGGCGGAGGAAGCGGGCGTCGGCGGTCAGCTGGTTGCGGATGCCGACCAGGCTGTAATCCTCGCCGATCCGGCTCTGGATCTCCTCGGGGGACAGCGACGCCCCGGCCACCGCGAGGACGGCCTCGGCCTTGTCGTTGACGCTGCGCGGCCACGGGACCACGTGGCCTTCGAGCAGCCGCAGATGCGGCACCGCGGCCAGCCACCGCTCGCCCACGTCCTCGCGCACGCCGAGCTGGGCCACCATGGAGACGGCCTCGCCGAGCGGCACGGGCCCGTCGGTGAACAGCTGCCGGGTTTTCTCCCGAAGCTCGTCCGAGCCGCCCGCGACCAGCCAGCCGTCGGCCTGCTCATAATCGGTGAGCAGGGTGCGGATGAACCGCCACACCGGTATGCCGAGCGTGACGAGCTCGGTCGGGTGCCAGGCCGCTGCCGAGGCCAGTTCGTCGGCCGGCAGCGCCGAGCCGAGCTGGGTGCGCAGCCACGCCAGGTGGGCCGTCAGCGGGGCCGCGCGCGGGCTCTCGAGCCAGGCCGTCACATGATCGCGGAGGTCGCGCTCGATCTGCCGGATGCGCTCCCTGGTCACCGAGAACCGCTGCGCCAGCTCGTCGAGCGTGGCCCGGTGCGTGGCGTAGAGCCGGTCGCGGGAGATGGCCCGCTGGCGCTCGTCGAGCGCGCCGAACGCCTCGTCGATGATCTCCGGGATGGACTGCCGCTCGGGCTGGGCCGTCTCGTCCTGCGGCTCGGTCTCCAGCAGGTGCTCGAGCACCTTCGTGCACAGCGCGAGGACCTGCTCCCGCGAGCTCGGCGTACGGAGGCTCTCCTCGAGATTGGTGAAGCGCAGCAGCGGAATGATGTCGCCGAGGATCAGATGCCCCCAGCAGGCGACCGTGAGATCGGCGAGCCGGGATGCCACCTGCGCGATGCCGACCGCGGCGCAGGCGCGGTCGAGGGGCAAGGCCTGCCACCACGCCTCCGGAAGACCGGGGTCGCTCGCGATCGGCTCCACCTGGCTGGGTGCGGTCCAGCGAAGCGGAGGCACGATGTCGCTCAGGCTCAGGTTCATTCGGGTCCAACCGGCAAGGGGAAATAAGTTTCCGCAGTTCAGACTATTCGATCAGGTCGGCAAGAATGGACTGGCCCGCCCCGTGTATGAGACGTAGAGCACCTCGCTGGCACGCGTGCAGGCCACGTAGAGCAGCCCCCGTTCACGTTGCAGGTCGTGCGCCCTGGCGGCGGGATCCTCCGCTGCCGGGGTGAGCGCTTCGGGCGCCGGCACGATTCCGTCTGCCACGCCTATCACGGCCACCCTGCGAAACTCCAGTCCCTTCATTCCATGGAGCATCGTCACCTTGACCGTCACGCCCGCCTCGCGTAGCGCCGCGCGGACGGATTTGACCAGGTCAGTGGTGCGCGCCGCGACAGCGATCTCGGTTGAGGGAACGCCTTCCCCGAGCCATCCGGTCACCTGGGCCACCAAACCGGACAGCTCGGCCGCCGCGCTCACATACTCACGCACCAAGGGCCGTACGCCCTGACCGGCCGCGCGGAAGCCGTACATGTCGGCGATGCCCTGAACCAGGCCATCGGCCGGGCCGCCGCCGCGCAGCCGTACGCCGAAGGACAGGATCTCCTGCGGCAGCCGATAAGAGATCTTGAGCCGGAACTGCCGCGCCGGGATGCCGAGCCCGGCCAGCGCGACCCGGGTGTCGAACATCCGCTGGTGCGGGTCGCCCACCACGAACAGGTCGTTCGGCGCGGCCGGCACCGCGGCCCGCAGCAGCCGCCACTGCGCCGGGTGCAGGTCTTGCGCCTCGTCCACCACGATGTGCCGATAAGGCTCTCGCCCCGGCGCCTGGTCGCCCAGCATGTCGCCGGTCGAGCGGCCCAGCAGTTCGGCCGCCTCTGCGGCCAGCTGCAGCAATGTGCGCCGCCCCGACTCGCGTAACCGGGTCACCGTCTGCTGGATCGACTGCCACACGGTCGTCCTGATCTCGCGGGACAGCTCGACGCCGCGCCCGGGACGCTCCGCGGTCAGGTATTCCTCGAGCGTGCGCAGGTTCTGCGCGAGGATGACCTGCTCCCACTCGCGGCGTAGGAACGCCGCGCCGAAGCGGCCGCCCTGCGTGAAGCCCGGCGACTCGATCAGCGTGGGCGACCGGCCCTCCGCCTCGGTGACGATGCGGTGGGCCAGCCGGTCGACGTTGGTGACCTCGACCCGCTTGCGGATCACCTCGTCGTCGATGATCAGATCGAGCCGGGAGCTCAGCTCGGTCGCGAGCCCCTGCGAGAACGTCACGAGCAGCACCGGGCCGCGCGCCTCACGGGCGAGGAAGGCCGCGCGGTGCAGCGCGATCACCGTCTTGCCGGTCCCGGCGCCGCCCGTCACCAGCACGGGCGCCTCGAAGCGCGGCCAGTTGGCGAACGTGTGCTGCGGCGGATAGAGGAAGGTGACCCAGTGCGGCACCGACAGGATCCGATCCAGTTCGACCCGGTCGGCGGCGAACGCGGCACGCCCCGGGCTGCGCCGAAGGGCCGTCGTGAGGTCGTCGGTGTCGATGTCGTCGGCGATCATGGCGCGGCAGCCGTCCAGCTCCCGCCAGGCCGCGGCCGGGGATCCGCCGCGCGCCAGCACCGCGAGCGGGGCGATCTGGGTGTCCGGCAGCAGCGACTCGATCGCCGTCAGATGCGCGTCGGAGGTCATCATCCGAAGCAGCGGCAGCAGGGTCGGATCGATGCCGAGGTGCAGCAGATCGGAGTCGCACACGTGGGCGAACAGCCGGTGGCTGGTGCCGTGCGAGGCGCGCCGCAGCGCCGGGCCCACCCGTTCGAGCGTCTCGGCGTCCCACACCTCGACCACGCCGATGGCGGCGTTCACCTTGATCTTGTGCCGTTGCGCGTACGACCAGGCCTCGGCGTCGGGGAGGACGGTGAGGAACCAGTAGACGTCGCGCTGGCGCACCGCGACCGCCCGATGCCGGTCGGTGAGCCGAAGCGTGGCGATCCGCGGATCGCGGGCCCCGCGCACGCGCTCGGGATGCGGCGCGGCGGGCGAGTTGAGCAGGAAACGGCGGGTCGCGACCACGGCGTCCCTGCGCGCCGGCGGGGCCAGCGCGCCGAGTTCCCGGGTGAACTCTGGGGAGATCGCGATCCGGGGCATCGCGGGCTACGCCAGGAGGGCGAGCAGGTCGCGGTCTCCGCGTTCGCGGAGCCGGGTGAGCAGTTCGGGCGGGCCCACCGGGCCGGTCAGGCCGATCCGCGTCGAGATGACCCGGACCGCCTGCTCGCGGGTGCCGCTCGGAGCCGTGTAGCCGACCAGGCGCAGCGCCCGCGAGATCGGCTCGCCGCCGACCCCGGCCGGCAGGTGCCGTACGCGGAGCATGCCCTCGTCGGACAGGGTGAGGAAGACGTGGCTGTTCTCCTTCGCCGCGACCTCGGTGAGGATCTGCCGGAGCGAGCCGAGCACGGGGTGTGCCTGCCAGGACAGCACGACGTCGCCCGCGGCGCTCCGGACCGTACGGCTGTCGCCTGGCGACAGCCCGATGTACGAGGCGAAGCCGCTGGGCAGCGCGATCTCCGCGCCGGCCAGGTGGTCGGCGGTGACGTCCACGCGGAGCCACCAGCGCCCGTCCGGCTGCCGGAAGCAGCGCCGGGTGAGCGCCACGTCCTTGAGCGGGCCGCGGACCGGCTCCTCCTTGACCGCGGCGGCCGGCCGCACGCCGTTGGCGCCCCCGCTCTGGATGCGCAGCTGGGGCACGTTCTCCAGCCACTCCTTGGCGACCTCGGGATGGATGCCGAGCGAGGAGACCAGCTCCAGGGCGCGGGAGACGGTGGGCGGCCGCTCGGAGTTCACGATCAGGCCGCGGGTCTTCTCGTGCAGGTCGGCGAGGTCGCCCGCCACCAGCCAGTCGCCGGACACCTGATAGCCGGTGAGGCAGGCCAGCACGAACTGCCAGGCCGGCACGTCGAGGGAGCGCAGCTCCTGCTCGTGCCAGGGCGCGGCGGCGATCAGCCGCGACTTGGGCGCGGCCACGCCGAGCGCCTCGGCCACCCGGGCGACGTGCGCGTTGAACGGGGCGGCCGGCGCGCCGGCGAGCCACTCGCGCAGCCGGTCGCGCAGCGCCGTCTCCAGCGTCTCGATCACTTCGGGGGTGCAGCTGAGCAGCTTGGCGAGCTCCTCGGGCGCGGACGGCACGTCGGTGAAGACCCGGTTCTGGGCGACCATCCACATCCGGTCGTCGAGGTCGGCGAAGGCCGCGTCGAGCAGGGCGGGGATGTCGGCCGGCGCGCTCTCCGAGGACGCGCGGGGCGTGGGGATCACCGCCGGTGACGACGCGACCGCGGGCGCCGGATTCACCGGGGGCGCCGGGCTGACGTCGGCCGGCTTCACGAGGGGGGCCAGCATGGTGGGCTTGGCGCTCGACGGGACGTTCTGCTGGGCCTCCGGCCGCGACTGCGCCCGGGCCTCCTGCTTGACCGGGGCGGCCTCTTCCGCGGCCGGCTCCACGCTGCGGACGGGGGCCGGGATGGCCGCCTCGTCGGGGGCGAGTCGTACGAAGGCCGCCGTGAACAGCGCCGCGAGGACCGGGCGCGCCTTGATGAACGGCTGGTCGGACAGCTCCCGGCTGGTCAGGGCCAGCAGGCCGGACCACGAGCCGACCCGGTCGAGCGCGATGGCCACCTGCGGGTCGTCGGCGTCGTCGGGGTCGAGGATGTGCAGCGCCGGCAGCACGTCGCCGATCGAGGCCGCCGGCCACTGGTCCAATGCGAGATCGGTGAGCAGATCCCCGAGCGACTCCGGGTCGAAGATCGCCATCACCCGGTCCATGGGAAGGCTGCGCCACCACGCGTCCGGGAGCGGCCCGCGCCCGTGAAGACCTTCGATCCGGGCCGCGTCACTCCAGCGCAACGGTGGCACGAGGTCACTCAGGCAGAAGTTCATCGCGTACCCCATCATGTGCTATGACCAGAGCTAAGTCTGGCAAATCACCCAGTTCTCCGTCAGCGGCCGAGCGCGTCATTCATCAGTGTCTGACCGCCGCGAAGCGCAACCGCACGTAGTCGGCCATCCACCCCGACTCGCGGCGCAGCGCCGGCGCCGCGAGTTCGTTTACACGCCGCAGCAGCGGCTCGACCGTCGCCGGTGGCACCCCTTCTAGGAGCGCTCCAGCGAACATCCGGACCCAGTCGGCGGCGCCGTTCGGGCACTCGTCGAGCGGGGTCGGCCGGTCGAAGAACTCGATGATCCGCAGCGCGAAGCCGGCCTTCTCCAGGCGCGCGGCGTATTCGGCCGGGCTCGGGAAATACCACGGCAGGTGCGGCTCGTTCAGGCCGTGCTCGCGCCAGGCGGTGAGCATGGCCGCGGTCAGCGCGGAGCAGTTGCCGGCGCCGCCCATTTCGGCGACGAAGCGGCCGCCGGGGCGCAGCGCCATCCGGACGCACTCGATCACCGCGTCCGGGTCGCGGTTCATCCAGTGCAGCGCGGCGTTGGAGAAGACCGCGTCGTACGGGTCGGCGACGGTGAAGTCGTGCCCGTCTCCCACGATGAAGTCGAGGCCGGGATGGTGGGCGATGGCCGCCTCGATCATCGCCGGCGATCCGTCGATGCCGAGCGCCAGGGCGCCGCGGGAGGCGATCTCCGCGGTAAGCACGCCTGTGCCGCAGCCCAGGTCGAGAATTCGTTCACCGGGCTGCGGATCGAGCAGGTCGATCAGCGGGGCCCCGTGCGCGCTCACATACCCGAAGCTGCTGTCATACGCACGAGCGTTCCAGCGGACGAGGCTGGGAGTGTCGTATCGCAAGATCAGCTCACATTCCCGGTGTCTATGGTAAAGACACACTTTACGGCGTGGCCGACTGCGGGACCTAACCCATCTGGTGGGACCAGTGGGACTGGAGGTACCGCTTGGCCGCGTCCTGCTGGGCCATCGTCAGCGTCACAGGGGTCCCTGGAACCTTCGGCAGCCGTGCGGCCAGCTCCGTGTCGAGCGTGCCGCGCATTTCCATGGCCTCCATGCGGGCCGGCCGCGCGAAGCCCTT
The DNA here is from genome assembly GCA_017592665.1 of Streptosporangiaceae bacterium NEAU-GS5. Classification (GTDB taxonomy): domain Bacteria; phylum Actinomycetota; class Actinomycetes; order Streptosporangiales; family Streptosporangiaceae; genus NEAU-GS5. The sequence continues at coordinate 52,906 of JAGFNW010000028.1, forward strand.
GAGGAAGAGGTTCTGGCCGACGTCGGAGAACAGGAACTCCTCCCACAGCCGGGCGGCCGCCGGATGCGGCGCGGTCTTGTTGATCGCCTCGGCGTAGTGGGTGGCGAGCACGGCGCCCTGCGGGATCGTGACCTGCCAGGTCGGCTTGCCGTCGACCACGGTGGCGCGGGCCGCGTTCAGGTAGTCCCAGTCGACCAGGGTGGCCGCCTGCTCGGGCGTGCTCATCCGGCCGGCCTTCTTCAATCCGGCGAAATATTCAAGCCCGCGCTTGGCGTCGCGGCCCGGCAGCGAGGCGGCCATCACCGCGGCGAAGGCCGACGCCGTCTCGCGCGGGTCACCCGGAAGCGCCACCGTGGCGCCGGGCTTGGCGAGGTCGGCGAAGGAGGCCGGCGCCGTCGTGACCTTGGTGGGGTCGTAGCCGATCGACATGTAGCCGCCATAGCCCGCGTACCAGGCGCCGGACAGATCTTTCTGTGCGTCCGGGATGTCCTGCCACCCGGACACCTTGTACGGCGCGAACTTGGCCTTGCCGGCGATCGCCACATCGGTGCTCAGGTCGAACACGTCGGGATCCTCGGAGGTGCCGCGGGCCGCCGCGATCTCCTGTGCGCTGTTGGCGTCCGGCTTCAGGACCGTGACCTTGACGTCGTACTCGTCCTGGAACCTGTCGATGATCTCGCCGAAGTTCACCCACGCCGGGGGAAGGCCGATCACCGTGAGCGAGCCCTCGCGCTGCGCCGCGGCGACCAGCCGGTCCATCGTGGTGAATCCGGCCGACAGGCTCGCGGCATGTACGTCGACGGGCGGCAGCTTCTTGTCGTCCGTCGCCGGCGCGGAGCAGGCGGCCGCCGCCACGGCGAGGAAAGCTACAGCGGCGGCACAGGCACGTGTGGTCACGAGCGCATACTCAACGCGCCATAGCCCAAGGTCGAGGAGGCACACGGAGGCTTTACCGGAATAGGGGCCGAAGGATTGGCCCCCTCAGGTTCCGACTATCCGGCAGGCACCGCAATACTAGGCGTAGAGACCGAGATAAGGAGCCCGAGGTGACCTACGTCATCGCGCAGCCTTGCGTGGATGTCCTGGACAAGGCGTGCATCGAGGAGTGCCCCGTCGACTGCATCTACGAGGGCAACCGCATGCTCTACATCCACCCCGATGAGTGCGTGGACTGCGGCGCTTGCGAGCCCGTCTGCCCGGTTGAGGCCATCTTCTACGAGGACGACACGCCCGAGCAGTGGAAGGACTACTACAAGGCGAATGTGGAGTTCTTCGACGACCTCGGGTCGCCGGGCGGCGCCTCCAAGGTCGGGAAGATCGACAAGGACCACCCGCTGATCGAGGCCCTGCCCCCGCAGGCAGAGGGCGAGCACTGATTGAAAGCACTGCCCGATTTCCCGTGGGATCGGCTCGTGCCGCACAAGGAGGTGGCGCGCGCGCACCCGGGCGGGCTGGTCGACCTGTCCGTGGGCACGCCGGTCGATCCCGTGCCCGCGGTGGTCCAGAAGACGCTGGCCGAGGCCGCCGACAGCCCGGGCTACCCGCTCACCCACGGCACGCCCGACCTGCGTCGGGCGGCCGCCGGCTGGCTGGCCAGGCGGCTCGGCGTGAGCGTCGACCCGGTCGCGATCCTGCCCACCATCGGCTCCAAGGAGCTGGTCGCCTGGCTGCCCACCCTCCTCGGCGTACGCCCGGGGGATCGGGTGGTCATCCCCGAGCTCGCCTATCCGACCTATGACGTCGGCGCGCGGATCGCCGGGGCCGAGCCGTGCGCCACGGATGGGCTGGTCTCGGTCGGGCCTGCGCCTTTTCGCGCCGAGTCCGCGCAGTCGCGGGTGCCGCTGGTGTGGGTCAACTCGCCGTCCAATCCGACCGGCCGCGTGCTGCCGGCCGAGCATCTGCGCAAGGTGGTGGCCTGGGCGCGCGAGCGCGGCGCGGTGGTGGCCTCCGACGAGTGCTACATCGAGCTCGGCTGGGAGGACCAGCCGATCTCGATCCTCCATCCGGACGTGTGCGGCGGCTCGCACGAGGGACTGCTCGCGGTCCACTCGCTGTCGAAACGGTCCAATCTGGCCGGCTATCGGGCCGCGTTCCTCACGGGCGACCCGGCGCTGGTCGCGCGGCTGCTGGAGGTCCGCAAGCACGCCGGCATGATGGTGCCGGATCCGATCCAGGCGGCCATGGCGGCCGCGCTCGACGACGACGACCACGCCGAGGAGCAGCGCGAGCGCTATGCCCGCCGCCGGGCCGTGCTCCGCCCGGCGCTCGAAGGCGCAGGCTGGCTGGTCGACCACTCGGCCGCGGGCCTCTACCTGTGGGCCTCGAACGGCACGGCGTGCTGGGATCAGGTGAGCGCTCTCGCTGAGCTCGGGATCCTCGTCGCGCCCGGCGAATTCTACGGCGCGGCGGGCCGTGATCACGTCCGTGTTGCGATCACGGCAACGGATGAGCGGATCGATGCGGCGGTGCGCCGCCTCCAGTAGGATCGCGCGCCATGACCGCGGTGGTGTTGGGCGTGAGCGTCATGGCGCTGGCCCTCGTGCTTGTCGCGATCATTTTGTCGGTGCTGGGGCGGCGGAATCCGGAGGCCGAGCGCCGCGAGCCTCCTTCGCCGGACGCTCCCGTGCTCGCCGCGCCCGACGCGGACATCGACTTCTTCGACCCACGGACGATCAAGGTCGGCGACGTCGTGCACTGCCAGGGCGTGCGGACCCGGGCGATCGGCGCGCTGCACCTGTCCAGGCAGGGCGAGCAGTGGACGGAATACCTGCTCGAGGTCGGCATCGGCCGCTATGAGTGGCTGTCGGTCGAGGAGCGCGGCGAATACACGCTCGAGGTCATCCTGTGGACCCCGGTGCCGGCCGAGGGCATGGTCCCGGCGAAGAGCATGCTGATCCTCGAGGGCACCGAGTTCTATCCTGTGGAGCGTGGCACGCTCGCCTTTCGCTCCGAAGGCGTGACCGGGCTGCCCGACCGGGGCCTGCTCGACTACGCCGACTATCGCGCCGAAGGCGGCCGCATGCTGTCCTTCCAGCGCGTTCAGGGCGCCAAGTGGATCGCGGCCTTCGCCAACCCGCTCGCGCCGGGCACCATCCGTGTCGAGCGGCCGTCTTAGAACGCTCCCACGAGGCCCTCAGACCACTTTCACGGACTGGGTGGGCGAGGGGTCCTTCTGCCACCCGTCGTGGCCGGAGACCGCGTGCCAGGTGACGCCACCGAAGTGGACCTCGCGCAGACCGAACTTCTGGGCGTGCGCCACATACCACGACGCGACCAGCCAGCCGCGGCCGTCGACGCCGGCCATGCCGAGGGCGCGGGTCAGCTGCTTTCGCGCCGTGTCGGGGTGCGACGCGACGGGCTTCTCGGCCGGCGGATACCAGCAGTGGACGGCCTTCGGCACCCGGCCCGTGAACGCCCCGGCGAGGATCGTGGCCTGCGGCTCGTGCTCGGCGTAGGCGGTGCCGTCGGCGGAGCGCTGGACGGCCTGTGCGGCCTCGTGCAGCGGCAGCTTCTTGTAGCCCTTGACCTTCTCCAGGGCGCCGAAGAACTTCCGCGTCGCGTACACCGGATCCTGCAGTTGCTCGGGCGTGCCCCAGCCCTGCGACGGGCGCTGCTGGAAGACCCCGACCGAGTCGCGGTCGCCGTAGGGGAGGTTGGTCAGCTTGGACTCCTGGATCGCCGTGACATAGGCGATCTGGACGGCTCGCTCCGGCAGGCCGCGGCGGGCCGCGACGGCGGCGATCGTGGCCGCCACCTGAGCTTGATCGATATCGATGTCCATGGCGCCGTCGGGCGTCTTGACCTCGCAATGTTCGCCGAGCGCGAACGGTTCGGCCTTCTGCAGCAGCCGGTAGGCGCCATAGAAGATCCCGGCGGCGAGCAGCACGACGACGCCCATCACCGTCAGGGCCGTGCGGGAGATACGCCGAGTCACGCTCAGAACCTACCTGGTGAACTTGCAATCCACCTGATCCGCGCTGACCGCTGGTTATGCTCGCGCCCATGACGTTCCAGAGTCCGCTGTCCGCGGCGATCGATCAGCTGTGGGAGCGCCGGACGGACCTCGGGCCGGCGGACGCGGAGGCGCGGAGCGTCGTCGTCGCCGCGGTCGACCAGCTCGACCAGGGCCGGGCCAGAGTGGCCTACGCCGAGGGCGACGGTGTCGTGGTCGACCAGCGCGCCAAGCGGGCCATCCTGCTCGCCTTTCGCCTGCTGCCGATGGCGCGGTCGCAGGTGGGTGACTTCCAGCATCACGACAGGGTCCCACTGAAGACGAGCTTCGAAGGGGTCCGCGTGGTCCCGGGCGCCATCGCGCGCTGGGGCGCGTACGTCGGGCCGGGGGCCGTGCTCATGCCGTCGTTCACCAACATCGGCGCGTACGTGGGCGAGGGCACCATGGTCGACACCTGGGCCACGGTCGGATCATGCGCCCAGGTGGGGAAAAATGTGCATCTGTCCGGAGGGGTGGGGATCGGCGGGGTCCTCGAGCCGCCGAACGCCGTCCCGGTGGTCGTCGAGGACGGAGCTCTCATCGGCTCCCGCTCGATGATCGTGGAGGGGGCGCGGGTGGGGCAGGGCGCGGTGGTCGGCGCGGGCACGATTCTGTCCGCCTCCATGCCGGTGATAGACGTGGAGACCGGTGAGGAGCTCGGCCGCGGCCGGATCCCCGACTGGTCGGTCGCCGTCGGCGGCACCCGGCACAAGGACTTCCCCGGCGGCACGTACGGCCTGCCGTGCGTCCTCGTGCTGCGCCGCCTCGGCCCGGGCATACGGCACGACAAGGCTGAACTCAACGAGATCCTGCGGGAGCACGGAATATGAGACTGGATCAGGACGTGGTGGCGCTCACCGCGGCGCTCGTCGACGCCGAGTCGGTCAGCGGCGACGAGAAGGCGATCGCCGACGAGATCGAGCGCGAGCTACGCCGGTTGCCGCACCTGACCGTCGATCGCGACGGCGACAACATCGTGGCCAGGACCCACCTCGGCCGGGCCGAGCGCGTGGTGATCGCCGGACATCTCGACACCGTCCCCATCGCCGACAACGTGCCGTCCCGGATCGAGGGCGGCCGGATTCACGGCTGCGGCACGTCCGACATGAAGTCAGGCGTCGCCGTGCAACTCAAGCTGGCGCTGCTGGCCGAGCCCAACCGTGACCTGACCCTCGTCTTCTACGCGTGCGAGGAGGTGGAGGAGGTCCGCAACGGCCTGCGCCATCTCGCGCGTGAGCACCGCGACTGGCTCGCCGGCGACTTCGCGATCCTCATGGAGCCGACCGAAGGCGAGATCGAGGGCGGCTGCCAGGGATCGGTCCACGCCGAGGTCGTGGTAACCGGGGTCCGCGCGCACAGCGCCCGCTCCTGGCTCGGCGTCAACGCCATCCACGAGGCCACGGCCGTCACCGAGCGCCTGCGGAGGTATGAGGCGCGGCAGCCGGTGGTCGACGGGCTGCAGTACCACGAGGGCCTGAACGCGGTATTCATCAAGGGCGGCCACGCCGGCAACGTGATCCCCGACGAGTGCGTGGTGTCGGTCAACTACCGCTTCGCCCCGGATCTGACGGTGGAGCAGGCGATGCGGCACATCCACGAGGTCTTCGACGGATTCGAGGTGCGGATCTTCGACAGCGCGCCGGCCGCGCGGCCGGGCCTCACGCATCCGATGGCGGTGGCGTTCGCGGCGGCCGTGGGCGGCGCGCCCCGCGCGAAACTGGGCTGGACCGACGTCGCGCGTTTCGCCGAACTCGGCGTGCCCGCCGTCAACTACGGACCTGGGGATCCCAACCTGGCCCACAAACGCGATGAATCAGCCGAAATCATCAAGATCATCGAGGCTGAGCGGCGGATGGTGTCCTGGTTGACCGGGGCATAGGGCTCAGACGGACGGTAGAAATGGAGAAAGTGGCTTTCCTCGCCGGCCATTTGACGGGGAAAGCCACTTTCAGTCCCGAGCAGCACCCTCGACTCTTAGACGCGGGCACCGGTTCTGGCGGTTCCGCATCAATTCCAAGATTTTTTTGACGGCTTCCTGGGGCTCCGGTTGGACGTGTCATGCGTAGGAGGGCTCGTCCGGTTAGCGTGATCCGCATGACTACGACGCGCCGCGAGCGCCGCCAGGGACCGTCGCTGGTCCGTGGCGACCTCGTCCCCGATTCGACCTATGACCAGCGGCTGCTCGACAGGCGAGGACCGGCCGACTGGCTGCACATGGATCCGTGGCGGGTGCTGCGGATCCAGGCGGAGTTCGTGGAGGGCTTCGGCGCCCTCGCCGAGCTGCCGCCCGCGGTGACCGTCTTCGGATCCGCGCGGACCAAGCCGGGGGCCGCGCCGTACGAGACCGGGATCCAGCTGGGCGCCGCGCTGGCCGACGCCGGCTACGCGGTGATCACCGGCGGTGGGCCCGGCTGCATGGAGGCGGCGAACAAGGGGGCGCTCGATGCGGGCGGCATCTCGGTGGGGCTCGGCATCGAGCTGCCGCACGAGCAGAAGATGAACGACTACGTGAACCTCGGCGTCGAGTTCCGCTACTTCTTCGTGCGCAAGACCATGTTCGTGAAGTACTCGTGCGGGTTCGTCACCCTGCCGGGCGGCTTCGGCACGCTCGACGAGCTGTTCGAGGCGCTGACGCTGGTGCAGACCAAGAAGGTCACCATGTTCCCGGTGATCCTGATGGGCACGGACTACTGGCGGCCGCTGATCGACTGGATCCAGGGCACGCTGGTCGAGCGCGGCACGGTCTCGCCCGCCGACGTGGAACTGATCCGTCTCACCGACGACGTCGACGAGGCCGTGCGGATCATCGTCGAGGCCGACAAGCACCGCACCGACGCCACCGACCGCGAGGAAAGGTCCCAGGAGGGCACGGTGGGCGACGCGCAATGAACGTCTGCGTTTTCTGCGCGTCCAGTCAGAAGATCGACGCCCGCTACTTCGACCTGGCCAGGCAGGTCGGCGAGGAGCTGGCCCGGCGCGGGCACGGCCTGGTCAGCGGTGGCGCGACCGTGTCCTGCATGGGCGAGGTGGCCAGGGCGGCGCGGGCCGGCGGGGCCCGCACGGTGGGCGTGATCCCGCAGGTGCTGGTCGACATCGAGATCGCCGACACCGACTCCGACGAGCTGATCGTCACCGGCGACATGCGCGAGCGCAAAGGGATCATGGACTCCCGCGCGGACGCGTTCCTCGTCCTGCCGGGCGGCATCGGGACGCTGGAGGAGCTGTTCGAGATCTGGACGTCCCGGGTGATCGGCATGCACGCCAAGCCGCTGGTCGTGCTCGACCCGTGGGGGCTGTACGCCGCACTGCGGGAGCTCGTCCAGACCATGTACGACCAGGGGTTCACCCGGCCGGACGTGTTCGACGCGATCTCCTGGGCCACCACGGTGGAGGAGGCGTTCGACCTGCTCGTGCGGAGCCAGCCGGCGATCACCGTTTTGCCGGACGAATGACCTTTGCGGGGCGAGCGCCCAGACCGCTCGGGAGTTGTGGCACGATTCGTATGTGCTGGTCGTACTCGTCATCGCCGCCCTCGCCGTGCTGGGCTGCGTGGTCGTGGTCTCCACGGGCCGGGGCGGGGAGCTGGCCGAGTTCCCGCCGGACGTGCCGCCGCTCGACCTTCCCGAGGCCGCGCAGCTCAACGCGGTCGACTTCGTGTCGCTGCAGCTGCCCATCGGCCTCGTCGGCTATCACACGCAGTCCGTCGACGAGACGCTGCAGCGCGCCGCCACCGCCCTGAGCGAGCGTGACACGCGCATCGCCGTGCTCGAGCAGCGGGTGGCCGAGCTGCTGGCCAGCCGGCTGCAGGCGCGGCAGGAGGCGTTCGCGCGCCCGGCCGAGCCGCCGAAGACCGAGCACAAGCCCGTGTGGGACGACGACCGCGCGGACGTCGAAGAGTCATGGTGATCCGCTGCTCCTGGGCGACGTCGGCGCCCGACTATCTCGCCTATCACGACGAAGAGTGGGGCCGGCCGCTGCGCGGTGACGACCACGTCTTCGAGCGGATGACCCTGGAGTCCTTCCAGTCGGGCCTGTCGTGGCTGCTGATCCTGCGCAAGCGGGAGAACTTCCGCCGCGCGTTCGAGGGCTTCGCGCTGGAGAAGGTGGCCGCGTTCGGCGAGCCCGACGTCGAGCGGCTGCTGCTGGACGCCGGCATCGTGCGCAACCGCAAGAAGATCGAGACCGCGATCGCCAACGCCCAGGTCGCCCTCGAGATCCCCGGCGGCCTGTCCGACCTGGTGTGGAAGTACGCCGACCCGGACGCTCCGGCCCCCAAGACGATGGCCGACATCCCGGCCACCACGCCCGCCTCGATCGCCCTGGCCAAGGAGCTCAAGCGGCACGGCCTGCGCTTCGTCGGCCCCACGACGATGTATGCGCTGATGCAGGCGATCGGCGTGGTCAACGACCACATCGAGGGTTGCGTGGCCCGCTGATCAGCGGCCGTGGAAGCGGGGCTGCTTCTCCTTGTTGAGGAAGGCCCTGACGGCGTTCTGGTGATCCTCTGTCGCCACGCAGCGGTCCTGCAGGTCGGCCTCCTCGTCGAGGGTTTCGGCCAGGGTGTGGGTCGCCCCGAAGTCGAGCGCGCGCTTGGTCGCCACGTAGGCCTCCGTGGGGCCGTGCGCGAGCCGTACGACCAGCTCCCGGGCCTCGGACAGGCTGCCGATCGCGGTGAGCAGGCCGAGCTCGAGCGCCTTCTCGGCGGAGATCTCATCGCCCAGCAGCAGCATCTCGCGGGCTCGGGCCGGGCCGACCAGCCGCGGTAACGTCCACGAGGCGCCGGAGTCGGGGGCCAGCCCGATGGCGCCGAACGCCATCGAGAACTTGGCGCTCTCCGAGCCGACCCGAAGGTCGCAGGCGAACGCCAGGGCGGCGCCCGCGCCCGCGGCCACGCCGTTCACATAGGCGATGACGGGCTTGGCCATGGTCGCGAGGGCCAGCGCGATCGGGTTGTAGTGGTTGCGCACCGTCCCGAACAGGCCGCGTCCGCGGGCCAGGTTCTCGGAGTGCTCACGCAGGTCCTGCCCCGCGCAGAAGGCCCGGCCGTTGCCCGTGAGCAGCACCGCGCGCACCGCGCTGTCGTCACGTGCGCGCTCCACGGCGGCGCGCAGGGACCGCTTCATATTCAGGTTCAGCGTGTTGAGCGCGTCGGGGCGGTCGAGCGTAATCAGGGCGACGGCCTCGATCACGTCGTAGTTGATCAATAGTCTGGTCCATCCAGGTTACGGTCAACGAACGCGGCGGCCGCCGGATAGAGCCGGGCCGCCTCCTGTTCGAAGTATGCCCGGGCCTTCTCGCCCGGCCACCCCGGAGGCAATAACTCGGCCGGCAGACCCGGATCCCGGAACAGGAAGTTGCGCCAGCCGTGCAGCAGCCGGGAGCGCACCGCGAAGACGTCCGCCTCGGGGGCGTCGCCGGGCAGCGTCCCGATCAGGTCGAGCGCGCCGGCCAGCCAGTCTTCGTACTGCTCGGCCAGGCCGTCGAGATCCCAGGCGCGGGCGACCAGCTCGCGCGGGTCGCCGTCGAGGGTGCCCTCGAAGCAGACGGAGCCGAATTTCAGCGCGGCCAGCTCGGAGGAGGGGCGCGGCCCTAGCCAGGTGCCGTCCGACAGCGGGGCGTAGCCGAGGAAGGTCAGGTCGGAGCGGATCCGCTCACGCCGGGCCCGATCCCGCACGGGATCGAGCACCACCACGTGCCAGCGGCCTGACCAGGGCAGATCGCCGGTGCGGTAGATCCTCGCGGCCGCCTCGTCGAGCCGGGTGACGCACTTGGCGGTGGCGGCGTAGCCGGGGCCGTGCGGCAGCCGTACGGGCTCGAGCCAGCCCTGGCGGACCATTCGGGAGATCGCGGTGCGCACCGCCGGTGCGGCGACCCCGAGGGGTGCGAGGAGCCGGACCAGCGCGGCCACGGACGCGCGTCCGCCCCGGGTCCGCAGGTGGTCCCCGTACAGATCGAATAGCGCGGCGCGGGCGTTCATCCCACCCAGTGTGCGGTCAGGATCTGGCTCCGACAATGCATAGGGGTGCGGGCTTTGATCCACTTAACGGGGCCAGGACGTTACCCTTTTGAGCTCGGAGGCGGGATAATAGGACATCACAGAAGACGTGAATGGGAAGGGATACACGCATGGCGGCGATGAAGCCGCGGACTGGCGACGGTCCGCTGGAGGTCACCAAGGAAGGACGGGGCATTGTCATGCGGGTCCCCCTCGAGGGTGGCGGCCGGCTCGTCGTCGAGCTCTCGGCGGATGAGGCCAGCGCCCTCGGCGACGCACTGAAGCAAGTGGTCGGCTGACGATACCAGCCGGCTTGATCATTTTCCGGCCCTGGCCGTGGACGACCGGTCCGCGCCCGGGGCCGATCCTTGAGCGGGGTAGCAGATCGGGGTCCTTGCCGTGCCTTTCGAAACCACACTGTCCGTGACCGACGCCGGCGTCGAGCCGGGTGAGCTGCTGGCTGTTCCCTTTGGGCCGGATCTGTCGGCCGAGGTCGAGCTGCCGCTGCCGGTCGACGCGGTCCTTCGCCACTATGACGCGAAGGGCGAGCCGGACGAGGTCGTCGAGGTGCCGGTGGCGCGGGGCGACGAGGTGGGCCGGGTCCTGCTCTACGGCGTCGGCGACCGCTCCGTCAGCGCGCTGCGCCGCGCCGGAGCCTCCCTCGCGTCCCGGGCGAAAGGCCACGTGTCGATCACCGTCGTGCCACCGGCCGACGCCGACCTCGCCGCGCTCGCCGAGGGCGCGCTGCTCGCCGCGTACGGTTTCACGCTCGGTGAGACCAAGACCAGGCCGGTCAAGGAGATCGTCTTCGCCGGCGGCGACCGGGCCGCCATCGCGCGCGGTGAGACCGTGGCCCGCGCGGTCGGCCAGGCCCGCGACCTGATCAACACCCCCTCCTCGGTCAAGACCCCGGCGTGGCTGGCCGACCAGGCCGCCGCCACCGGCATGGTGACCCGCGTGTGGGCGGGCGCGGAGCTGGAGCCGTTCGGCGGCATCAGGGCCGTGGGCCAGGGCTCGCCCAGCGACCCGCGGCTGGTCCAGCTCTCCTACGAGCCCGAGTCCTACGAGCGGCATGTGGTCCTGGTCGGCAAGGGCATCACGTTCGACACGGGCGGCCTGTCGCTCAAGCCGACCGACGGCATGAAGCACATGAAAACCGACATGGCCGGCGCCGCCGCCGTCATCGCCGTGCTGGCCGCCCTTCCCGCCTTCCACGTCCCTGTACGCGTCACGGGCCTGCTGCCCTGCGCCGAAAACGCCTTCTCCGGTGAGGCGCAGCGCCCGAGCGACGTCATCACCCAATACGGCGGCCGCACGGTCGAGGTCATCAACACCGACGCCGAAGGCCGGCTCGTGGTGGCCGACGCCCTGGCCTACGCCGACGAACAGCTCGACCCGGACGTGATGGTCGACGTGGCCACGCTGACGGGGGCCGCCAAGATCGCGCTCGGGCTGCGTTACGGCGCGCTCTACGCCACCGACGACCGGCTGGCCGAAGATCTGCTCGCGGCCGGGGAGTCGGGCGGCGACCCTCTGTGGCGGATGCCGCTGATCGACGACTACCTCTCCGATCTGGAATCCGACATCGCCGACCTGACCAATGTGGACAAGAAGATGTCGGGCGCCGCGGGGTCGATCTCCGGGGCGCTGTTCCTGCGCGAGTTCACCGGCGGCCGCCCGTGGGCGCACCTCGACATCGCCGGCACCGTGCGCGGCAAAGATGGGATGGCGACAGGTTTCGGTGTGCGGCTGCTGCTCGACTGGCTACGGGCCCTCGAGGCTTAAGGGGCCTTGAGTCAAGGGGCTTTGCGCCTTAAGGGGCTTTGACGGCGGCGAGCAGGCCGTCGCCCAGGGGCAGCATGAGCGGGCGGAGCCGCTCGTCGCCGCGGATGAGACGGCCGAGCTCGCGCACGGCGACCGTGTCGGGGTCGCGCTGGGTCGGGTCGGCCACCCGGTCGTGCCAGAGCGCGTTGTCGAAGGCCAGGATCCCGCCCGGGCGCAACAGGCGGACGGCCTCCGTGTAGTACTCCAGGTACTCCTGTTTGGCGGCGTCGCAGAAGACCAGGTCGTACCCCTGATCGGCGAGCCGGGGCAGCACGTCGAGCGCCCGGCCGGTGATCAGCCGGATCCGGCTACCGGAGAACCCGGCCTCGGCGAACGCCTGCCGTGCCATCCGCTGGTGCTCGGGCTCCAGGTCGACGCTCGTCAGCGTGCCGTCCGGGCGCATGCCGCGCAGCAGCCAGAGGCCGGACACTCCGCAGCCGGTGCCCACCTCGACCACCGAGCGCGCGCTGATGGCCGCGGCGAGGAAGCACAGTGCCGCGCCGCCACCTGGCAGGATGGGCGGGGCGCCCACTTCCACGCCCCGCAGGCGGGCGGATCGGATGATCTCGTCCTCCGGGACGAACTCCTCCGAGTAGGCCAGACTCGCCGTGTTCATGCAGCAGAGCGTAGGGGAGTACGCCCCGAACGGGAACTCACGCCACAACGGGGGCGTTGCACGCTTTAGACGGTCTTTCCATGGATCGCCTAACACGTGGTACGCAGGAAGGGGCGAAATCAGGCACTATGGCCGTAGCGACGATCCTGCAGAGAGGAATGCCGGTGGACGAAACCGACCACCAGCCGGGAGCTCCTGTGCCCGACTGGACGCCTCCCACCTGGGAGGAGGTCGTCCGAACGCATTCCGCGCGGGTCTACCGGCTCGCGTATCGGCTCACTGGAAACGTGCACGACGCCGAGGACCTGACGCAGGAAGTATTCGTCCGGGTCTTCCGCTCGCTCTCGAGCTACACCCCGGGCACGTTCGAAGGCTGGCTGCACCGGATCACCACTAACCTGTTCCTCGACATGGCGCGGCGCAAGCAGCGCATCAGGTTCGAGGGGCTGGCCGACGACGCCGCGGAGCGGTTGCACGGCCGCGAGCCGTCGCCCGCCCAGGCCTATGACGACGCGCACATGGAAGCCGACATCCAGGCGGCGCTCGACGCGCTCGCCCCGGAGTTCCGCGCCGCCGTGGTGCTCTGTGACATCGAGGGTCTTTCGTACGAGGAGATCGCCGCCACACTCGGCGTGAAACTCGGCACCGTCCGCAGCCGCATTCACCGCGGCCGTGAGCAACTTCGGAAAACTCTGGAACATCGCGCCCCCCGCTTCACCAAGGAGGGGGCATGAGTCATCTTGGAGAGCGCGTTTCCGCGCTCATAGACGGTGAGCTCGGGCACAGCGAGCGCGAACGCGCGCTGGCCCATCTCACGTTCTGCGCCGACTGCCGTGCCGAGGTCGACGCCTTCCGGGCGTTGAAGGCCCGGCTGCGGGCCATGGAGTCACCGGGCATGCCGGTCGACGTGACCATGGCGCTGCTGCGGATGTCGGAGCCGGGCGACCCGCTGCCACCACGGCCGCGTCCGCTGCCCGGAATGTACGGCGTCAACGGCGTCAGCAGTGTCAACGGCAGCAACGGCGTCAACGGCGTCAACGGATCGAACCGCCCGTTTGGCGGCTCGGTTTTCGTAACTGGCCCGGCTGACAACCGCCCGCGAGGATCGGGCGCGTCCACCGGGCCAGGCCGGATGTCGCGAGTCAGGCGGGCCGGCTATGTCGCCGTCGGTGTGGCCTCGGCCGCTGTCGCGCTCGGCACGTTCCTGATCACTTCGGGCCCTGAGACCCGGCCGCCGACCGCGCCCGGCATGATGGTCCCGCCGCTCAACTCCGCCACCTACGGCAGGACCACCCCGACACCGTCACCGTCGGTGAGCAAGGCCCGCTGATCCATATCCCAGGTAGGACGGCATACGATCGGTTTTACGACCGGCGTATGCCGTTCTCGCCATCATGGCGCCGGACGACCACGGAATACTGGGAGTGACTGAGGGGATGACCGACCAGACGCGTCCTTATGGCGATGGGGGTTTCGCCGCGAGGCCGCCGGAGTTCTTTCCCGCCTCGGCCGGCCAAGGAGAGCCGGTCGGGCCCAGTCAACCGGCATATCCGCCACCCCCTCCCACGGCGTACGGGATGGGCGCGGGATGGGCGCCGCCACCGGGCCCGCCCGCTCCTCCGTACGGGGATGACGACGGCGGCAGGGGCCCGCGCGTGCCGCGCACGGGAATGCTGATCGGGCTCGGCGTGGCCATCGCACTGGTGGCGGGCGTCGCGGCGAGCGCCGGCACCTACCTGCTGACCAGGACGCCCGCGGGCACCGACCCCGGTTACACCCTGCCCGCGGTCCAGCCGGGCGCCACCGACCGCGCGCCCGAGTCGGTGGCCGGTGTCGCGTCGAAGGTGCTGCCGAGCGTGGTCTCCCTGGAGGTGCGCGGAAACAGCGAGGCCGGCACCGGATCCGGGTTCCTCATCAAGGGTGGCTACATCGTCACCAACAACCACGTGGTGGCCGTGGCCGCGCAGGGCGGCGACATCCGGATCAAGTTCACCAACCGGAAGGCGACCACCGGCAAGATCGTCGGCCGTGACCCCAACTCCGACATCGCCGTGGTGAAACCCGATGAAACGTTCGGCGCGCCCGAGGCGACGCTCGGTAACTCCGACAACGTGGTGGTCGGCGATCCGGTGATCGCCATCGGCTCCCCGCTCGGGCTCACCGGCACCGTGACCACGGGGATCGTCAGCTCGCTCAACCGGCCCGTCGAGGCGGGCGGCGAGACCGGGTCGGACTACGCGCTGATCAACGCCATCCAGACCGACGCCGCGATCAACCCCGGCAACTCGGGCGGACCGCTGGTCAACTCGTCCGGCCAGGTCATCGGGGTCAACTCGGCCATCGCGACGCTCGGCGGGAGCACGAGCCTCGGGACGCAATCCGGCAGCATCGGCCTCGGCTTCGCCATCCCGGTCAACCAGGCCCGCCGGATCGCCCAGGAGCTGATCAACACGGGCTCGGCCCGGACGTCGCGGATCGGGATCAGCATCGATCAGAACTATCAGGGCCAGGGCGTGCGGATCGCGTCCGAGCCGGCCAACGGCGTGCCTCCGGTGACCCCTGACGGGCCCGCCGACCACGCCGGGCTCAAGGGCGGCGACATCATCCTCGCCGTCAACGGCCAGCCGGTGGGTGACAGCCGGGAGCTGATCGTCACCATCCGGAGCAAGGCGCCGGGAGACAAGGTCCGGATCACGTATCAGCACGACGGGCAGGAGCGGACCGCCACGGTGACAATCGGGGCCGCGCCGTCCACCATCCCGAACGTCCGGCCGTCCTGACATCGGCAGCACACGGCAGGCGGCATTAGTCTGAGAGCACTTGGTTGGTTATCGGTAGGAGTGCACGGTGTTCGGACTTGGGTGGGGCGAGCTCCTGGCGCTGGTCGTCCTGGCGCTGCTGGTGTTCGGCCCCGACAAGCTGCCGCAGGCCGCCCAGCAGGCGGGTCGTACGCTCCGGCAGATTCGGCAGATGGCCAACAACGCCCGGACCGACCTCGAGGCCAACCTCGGCCCCGAGTTCAAGAACTTCGATCCGGCCGACCTCAACCCGAAGGCCTTCGTCCGCAAGCATCTGCTCGACGACGTCGAAAACGACTGGAACGACAACGCGACCACGCCTTCGACGGCGATCGGCGCCACGTCCGACGAAGAAGATCTCCCCATGGAGTCGACCGTCTCCGGCCCGTACGCCATGACTTCCCCCGCCAGGGAAGAACTGGCGCCGGGCGAACTGCCGCCCTACGACCCCGAGGCCACCTGACCCCGCCCCGCGCCTATCCGCGGGTGGGGGAGATGTTGAGTTTGAGGCCCTTGAGGCTGGTCTGCTTCTTGCTGAGCGTGGTGGCGATCCGGCGGAGCTCGGCGGCCGCGGGGGCGTCGGGGTCGGTGAGGACCAGGGGCTTGCCGTTGTCGCCGCCCTCGCGAAGGCGCATGTCGATCGGCACCTGACCGAGCATCGGCACGCGCGTGCCGAGGATCCGCGACAGCGCGTCGGCGACCGTCTGGCCGCCGCCCTCACCGAAGACGTTGATCTTCTCGTCGCAGTGCGGGCAGGGCAGCCACGCCATGTTCTCGATCACGCCGGCGATCTGCTGGTGGGTCTGCGCGGCGATCGACCCGGCCCGCTCGGCCACCTCGGCGGCGGCCTGCTGCGGGGTGGTGACCACGAGGATCTCGGCGGTCGGCATCCGCTGCGCGACCGAGATCGCGATGTCGCCCGTGCCCGGCGGCAGGTCCATGAGCAGGACGTCGAGGTCGCCCCAGAAGACGTCGGCGAGGAACTGGTGCAGCGCGCGGTCGAGCATGGGGCCGCGCCACACGACCGCCGAGTTGCCCTCGGGCTTGAACATCCCGACGGAGATCACCTTGATGTCGTGCGCCACCGGCGGCATGATCATGTCTTCGACCTTGGTGGGCCGGTCGCTGACGCCGAGCATGCGCGGCACGCTGTGCCCGTAGATGTCGGCGTCGACGACGCCCACCTTCAGGCCGCTCGCGGCCATGGCGGCGGCGAGGTTGACGGTGACCGACGACTTGCCCACGCCGCCCTTGCCGGACGCCACCGCGAACACACGCGTCAGCGACCCCGGCCTGGCGAACGGGATCTCCTTTTCCGGCCCGCGGTCGCCGCGGAGCTTGGTCTGCATGGCCTTGCGCTGCTCGGGGCTCATCACGTCCATGTCGACGTGGACCGCGGTCACGCCGTCGACGCCCATGACGGCGTTGGTGACGTCACGCGTGATGGTCTCCTTGAGCGGGCATCCAGAAATTGTGAGATATATCCCGACTCGCACCGCCCCGTCGGGAGAGATGTCAATGCTCTTAACCATGTCGAGGTCGGTGATCGGGCGCCGGATCTCGGGGTCTTGGACCGTCGCCAGCGCAGCCGTCACCAGTTCAGGGGTCGGTGCCATGGGTCCATGGTATGGACTCAGCCCGCGCAGTACGAATGCGGCTACTGCTTGAGCTCCTCGGCCAGGCTGCGAAGCTCCGATCTGATGTAGTCGCGGGTGGCCACATCCGCGAGCGCCATCCGCAGCCCGGCGATCTCCCGCATCAGATATTCGATGTCGGACTGGTTCCGCTCGGCCGTGATCCGGTCCTGCTCGTACTGCACGCGGTCGCGGTCGCCCTGCCGGTTCTGCGCCAGCAGGATGAGCGGCGCCGCGTACGAGGCCTGAAGAGACAGGATCAGCGTCAGGAAGATGAACGGATATGGGTCGAACTTCCACGGCGAGAAGATGTTCCACACCACCCACAAGGCGATGAACACGCTCATGTAGACGATGAACCTGCCGGTGCCGAGGAACCGCGCGATCTGCTCGCTCAGCCGCCCGAACGCCTCGGGGTCGTAGTGCGGGCGCAGCCGCATGCGCAGCCGGCGCGGCTCGTCCAGCCGGTCGATCGTACTCATGTGGACTCCCGCCAGTCGTCGGGCAGCATGTGGTCGAGCACGTCGTCGACGGTCACCGCGCCGACCAGACGGCCCAGCTCGTCGACGACGGGGATGGCGACCAGGTTGTACGTGGCGAGGTAGGCCGCGACCTCGGGCAGGGTCAGCTCGGGCCGGATCGGATCGAGCGTCGGGTCGACCACCGCGCCGAGTAAAGTCGCCGGCGGCTCGCGCAGCAGCCGCTGGAAGTGCGCGACCCCGAGGAATCGGCCGGTGGGCGTCTCGGTGGGCGGGCGGGCGACATAGACGTGCGCCGCGACCGCGGGGGTCAGCTCGCGCTGCCTGATGTGGGCCAGCGCCTCGGCGACCGTGGAGTTCGGCGGCAGGACCACGGGCTCGGAGGTCATCATGCCGCCCGCCGTCAGCTCGTCGTAGCTGAGCAGCCGCCGCACGGGCTCGGCCTCGTCGGCCTCCATGAGCGCGAGCAGCGCCTCGGCCTCCTGCGGCGGCAGGTCCTGTAGCAGGTCGGTCGCGTCGTCGGGGGCCATCTCCTCGAGCACGTCGGCGGCGCGTTCGGGGGCGAGGTGGCTGAGCACCACCACCTGGTCGCGCTCGGGCAGCTCTTCCAGCACGTCGGCGAGCCGGTCGTCGTCGAGGGCGGCGGCCACCTCGACCATCCGCTTGGCCGGCAGCTCGTGGAGCGCGTTGGCGAGGTCGGCGGCGCGCATCGACTCGAACGCGGCGATCAGCCCGGCCGCGCCCTGGTCGGGCTGGACCGTCCCGAAGCCCTGGACTTCGCTCCAGTCGGCGATGACCGTCTCGCCGCGGCGTTTGCTGCCGCGCCGCACGGCGACCTTGGTGATCTGCCACTCGGACGGCCTGACCTGCTCCATGGCCACGTCGAGCACATTGCCGGCCGCGCCGTCGAGGGTGACGGCGAGGTCGAGCAGCTGGCCGATGGCCAGTGTCTCGGACTCGCGCTGCTCGAACCGGCGCACGTTCAGCCGGCCTGTGAAGATCGCGGCGCCGGCCTCCATGCTGGTGATCCGGGTGATCGGCAGGAAGACCCGGCGGCGGGGCTGCACCTCGACGACGAAGCCGTGGACGTTCGGCGGCAGCGGGCCGCGCAGCGCGACCACCACGTCCCTGATCCGGCCGATCTGGTCGCCGGCCGGATCGAAGACCGCAAGCCCGGCCAGGCGCGCCACGAAGATCCGATCCACAGGGGCAGATTACGGGACCTCGGAGGTCGCGCGTCCATCCGCATGGTCCCTTATGCCGATGAAATCGCCACCCGGGTATGACAGGATCAAAGCAGTCAAACGGTCGTTACAGGGACAGGACATCATGAGGCTCCTGCTTGCCATCATCTCGGCGTGCTGCTTCGGGTTCTCCGGCCCGATGGCGCACTTCCTGGGCGCCGCAGGGCTGTCTCCCCTGGAGGCGGTCTGGGTCCGGATGGCGGGCGCCGGGCTGATCCTGCTGGCCGTGCTCAGCGTGGTCAAACCGGGCGCGCTGCGCATCCCGCGCGTCCAGTGGCGGTTCTTCGCCCTCTACGCCGTGGTCGCGGTCGCCGGCGTGCAGGCGCTGTTCTTCGTGGCGCTCACGCGGCTGCCGGTCGGCGTGACGCTGCTGATCGAATACACGGCGCCGGTGATGGTCGTGCTGTGGGTGCGGTTCGTCCGGGCCATCCGGCTGCCGCGCACGGCCTACCTCGGCGCGTTGATCGCGATCGTGGGGCTGACGATCGTGGTCCAGGTGTGGCAGGGCGTGCGCCTGGACGCCGTCGGCCTGATCGTGGCGCTGGTCGCGGCCGCCTGCTGCGCCGGCTACTTCCTCATGAGCGACAACCTGCACGTCGACCCGCTGGGCCTGGTGGCCTGGGGCATGATCGGCGCGGCGGTCGTGCTGCTGCCGATCGTCCGGCCCTGGGGGATCCCGTGGGAGGTGTTCGGCGGGTCGTCGACCGTCGATGGGCACACCATGCCGGTGGCCGCCGCCACCGGCTTCCTGATCGTGGTGGCCACCGTCATCGCGTACGTGACGGGCGTGCTGGCCGTACGACGGCTGTCGGCGGCCATCGGGTCGACGGTGGCCATGCTCGAAGTGGTCACCGGCGCGCTCGCCGCCTGGGTGCTGCTCGGCGAGGAGCTGGGCGCGGCGCAGATCGTCGGCGGCGTCATCGTGCTGGCCGGCGCGCTGCTGGCCCAGTCGGCGACCGTACGGCCCACGGCGGTCGTCACCCCGGCGCCGCACGTCAGTCGGCGTGACGCGGTGCCATCTCTTGAGGCGTGAGCCGGACGACCTGGGACTCGGCGGCCCAGCGGTCGCTCGACCCGTTGAGCCGCTCCCGCGCGAGCAGGGCCACCACATCGGCCTGCTCGCCCTGGTCGACCACCTGGACGATGGCCGGGAAGCGGACCAGCCGGGCGCCGTTGTCCTTGCTGCGCAGGATCACCTCGATCTCCTCGGCCTCGGCCAGGCCCGGCAGCCGCTGCTCCGGGCCTCCGGTGACCAGGTAGATCGCGCCCTCGTGCCAGACGTGCCAGGCCATCCGCGGGCCGTCCGGCAGCTCGAGCCACAGCACCGACGACTTCTTGGCGCCCTCTTCGATCGCGGGCAAGCTCATGAACGCTACTTTACGAGCATGCGCGCGCGACGTTCATGCCTGGCCGTTCCCGGAAGCAACCCGCGGTTCCTGGAGAAGGCCCAGAGCCTGCCGGTCGACGAGGTCTTCCTCGATCTGGAGGACTCGGTCGCCCCGCTGGCCAAGGACGAGGCGCGCGGCAACGTGGTCCGCTACCTCAAGGAAGGCGACTGGTCGGGCAAGACGGCCGTGGTCCGGGTGAACGACCTGACGACGCAGTGGACCTACCGGGACGTGATCGACGTCGTGGAGGGCGCCGGCGACCGGCTGGACTGCGTCATGCTGCCCAAGGTCCAGGACGCCGGGCACGTGGCCTGGCTCGACACCCTGCTCACCCAGATCGAGCGGGCCACCGGGCTGCCCGAGGGCGGGATCGGGATCGAGGCGCAGATCGAGAACGCCCGCGGCCTGGTCAACGTCGACGCCATCGCCGCCGCGTCGCCGCGGCTCGAGACCCTGGTGTTCGGGCCCGCCGACTTCATGGCGTCGATCGGCATGCGCACGCTCGTCGTGGGGGAGCAGCCGCCCGGATACGACGCCGACGCCTACCACCACATCCTGATGCGCATCCTGATGGCCGCCCGCACGTACGGCCTGCAGGCCATCGACGGGCCCTACCTGCAGATCAAGGACCTGGACGGCTATCGCCGGGTCGCGCGGCGGTCGGCCGCGCTCGGATTCGACGGCAAGTGGGTCCTCCACCCGAGCCAGGTGGACGTGGCCAACGAGGTGTACGCGCCGGCGCAGGAGGACTACGACCGCGCCGAGCTCATCCTGGAGGCGTACGAGTACTACACCACCGTGGAGCGCAAGGGCGCGGTCATGCTGGGGGACGAGATGATCGACGAGGCCTCCCGGAAGATGGCCCTGGTCATCGCTGCCAAGGGCCGTGCGGCAGGCCTCGCGCGTACGACGAGGTTCGAGGGGGCGATCAGAACTTGATGCCGAACGTGGTGAAGAACCAGTAGGCGGAGGTCAGCCAGAGGCCGATCAGCGCGGTGAACGCCAGCCCGCCGAGCACGGGCAGCGTCCATCCGGGGGCGTCCCGCTTGGGCAGGGCCAGCATCTTGGCCGTGAACACCCCGTAGAAGAAGCAGCCGAGCAGCGAGTGGATGATCACCCGCGGCGTGTCGAACTGCGCGCCCAGCGAGTAGAGGCAGTGGAAGGCCACCGGCACGGTCAGGATGAACGCGATCCGCCCCGACCAGCGGTGCGCCGACGGCAGCCACTCGCCCTGCAGGGGGATCTTGCCCCACATGGCCAGCGCGGTGACCAGCTGGAAGACGGCCAGCAGGGCCGCCGCCGTGGTGAGCCACGCCTTCATGGCCAGGGGGCCGGAGAACCCGGCAACCCCGATCGCGTAGCCCGTGGGGGTGTGCATCTTGCCGTACACCCCGAGGGCGACGGCCACCAGGCCGCCGGCGAGGAGGGGAACCAGCAGCGTGGCGGCGCTGGTCCTCGGGGCGTGGTGGGGGGAGGTCCGGATGTCGCTCATTACAGCGCGCTCCAGTCGCCGTCGATGAAGGTGTCGGGGGTCTGCGGCTGCAGCGTGACGCCGTACCAGTCGACCGGTCCGCCGTCGAAGTAGGGCGCGCTCTCGCCGGCGTTGCCGGACTCGATCTTGCCGACCGTCTGCCCGGTGGGCAGCTTGATCCATCCGCCGACGATCCGCGCGCCGCGCACGAGGGCGGTGGCCCGGTAGAGCCCGGAAGGACGCTTGACGACCGGAGCGACGAAGCGCCACTTGTGGCCCTGGAACTCGATCTTGCCTTGCGCCTTGCCGCCGCCGAGGGCCGCGGTGATCAGCGCGTTCTTGCCCTCGAGCACGAGGGTGTTGTTCTCCGCCTTGCCCTTGAGCCACGACTCGATGTGCCCGTCGCAGAAGTACGCGACGGCCCTGCCGTTGCGGATCGCGAGGGCCACCAGGCCGCCGTTGCCCTGCACGACACCGGCGTAGTCGACCTTCTTGGGGGTCGTGTCCGGGGCGGCCGTCTCGGACGGCTCGGGGGCGGGGATGGGGGTAGGTTCGGGAGCTGACGGCGTCGCCGCGGTGGTGACGTTCTGGTCAGCGCTCGCCGTCTCGATCGCGGGTGATGACTTTAAGCTCGCCGCGCCGAGGACGACGGCGAGAACCGCGCCCGCGGCCAGCGTATATGTTGGCCCTAGCCGACTCATTTTCTGTCTCCTGGGGTGTGATTGCCTTCCCCGAGTGAACTGCCCCCATGGTGATCTGTCTGTGAACTAATGCGCACAGGTGTAGGGGGATCGCAGATGATCATCCACGTGTTACCGAGAATGAAGGCATGACCAGTTCTTGGCCCTATCCAGCCCCGCAGCCGGTGACCTCGGCGACGCGGCCCCCATGGGCCGTCTCGCCGCCCTCGGGGGCCCGTTACGACCGGCTCGCTCACACGGCTCTGCACCGCTGGTGGCGCCCGATCGTGGGCACGGCAGCGATCATAGCGGTATTTCTGGCGGTTTCGTTTGGCTTCGGCGTGGTGGCGCTGGTCTTCTCGGCCGTGACGGGAGTGCCCACCGCCTCGTCCACGGCGCGGGGAAACGCGTTCTTCCGCGACCCGCTGCTCGACCTGGGCTTCCAGCTGGCGATCCTCGCCGTCGCCATTCCGATCGTGTACGGCGTGGCCTGGGCGGTCCAGCGGCGGCCTCCCGGCACCCTGTCGTCCGTGGCCGGGCGGCTGCGCTGGGGGTGGCTGGCGCGCTGCCTGCCCGTGGCGCTGGCGGCCGTCCTGCTCGGCGAGGGCGCGCAGGACATCGCGGTGGTGCTGACCGGCGGGGAGACGGGTTACCGGTGGGGTGGGTGGGGGGCCTTCCTGCCGGCGATGGTGGTCGTCGTGCTGCTGGTGCCGTTTCAGGCGGCGGCCGAGGAGTACGCGTTCCGGGGATGGATCCTGCAGGCTTTCGGCGCGTACATCAGGAATCCGATCCCCGGCATGGTGATCGGCTCGGTCGCGTTCGCCGCGCTGCACGGCTACACCGACTGGGGCATCGCGTACGTCTTCGGCTTCGGCATCCTGATGGGCTGGCTGGCGATCAGGACGGGCGGCCTGGAAGCGCCCATAGCGCTGCACGTCACGAACAACGTGGTGGCGTTCGGGTTCACCGCCGCGTCCGGGGATCTCGGCTCCGCTTTGGAGCAGGGCTCGCTCCCGTGGCAGTCTGTCGTCGGGACGGTTGTGCAATTCGCCGTGTACGCGACTGCGATCCCAATAATCGCCCGAAAGGCGGCAATCCAGACGCTTTCTCACTAAATCCTGTCTAGAGAGGTCTGGTCACGGCTGGCGGTGTCGTGATGCTGTGGAGAGGTACGCAGTTCCAACAGGGGCGTCAACCGAAAGGTGATCGCTTGGCGATGGCGGGGTATCAAACTGATCGCGTCCGTTGAGGAAAAACGGTCCAAAATGGTCTCCATGAGAGACGGCAGGACCGCCTGGCCGCCGACGAGGAGGTAACGAGCGTGGCCTCGGAACCCCACGAGCCGCGTGACAGCTCGGAGTCGCCAGAAGGCGACCGGCGCCATGCACCCGACGCCGACCACACGTCCCACCACCCCCCCGCGCCCCCCACCCCCCACGCCCCCGCCCAGCCCACCCCCCCACGCGACGGCCCTCCCCCCGACGGCCCCCCCGCGCCCACCGACCACGCGCACCCCAGCACGCCCTCCGGTGGCCGCTCTGGTCCACACACAGCCGCCGAGGACTCGCCTGGTCGCTCAGTGCCCGCCGGGCCTCCTGCGCTGCACCACGAGCCTCCTGGGCCCGGCGAGACCCCTCCTGGCCCGCCCGTGGACCCTCGCCGCACCTCCTCGCCCTGGGCCATGCCTCCCTTCAGCGGCCCCAGCACCCGATCTCCCGCATCCAGCACCCCCACGCCCGCCCCCAGCTCGCCCGCCCCCGGCTTATCCGCACCCTCCGCACCGTCCGCGCCCGCCACATCGGGTCCGGCTCCCTCCGCACCGCTGGCACCGGCACGGCCCGGCAGTTCCCCGCCCACGCCGATGTCGCCCGCGCACATGTCGGCCGCGCCCCTTGGTGCCCCTGTGCCTGAGGACGAGTCTGAGGAGCCCCCACCCGACGCTCCGGGAGCGGGAGAGCGCGGCGCGCGCAGAGCTGACGACACCCGCTCCGGCAGGGCCGACGACACCCGTTCCGGCACGCCCGACGACACTCGTTCCGGTAGGGCCGAGGACACTCGTTCCGGTAGGGCCGAGGACACTCGTTCCGGCGCGCCTGACGATCCGGCGGCCGCCGGCCACACATGGAACCCGCGCCCTGCGCCGGGCTCCACGCCGCCCCCTGGCGCGGCGTCGCCGCGAGGTGGCAGGCCGTCCTCAGGTGCTCACCCTGGCCGTCACCCCTACTCTGCTTCCCCCGCCCAATCCCAGCCCACGTCGCCGCCCCCGGCCGCGGGTGCCGGTGCGGGTGCGGGTGCGGGTGCATCCGCCGGGCCCTCCGGCCCTTCCGGCCCCTCGGGCGGCCAGCTCGGCCCGGAGACGCGGTGGCCCGAGCCGCCTGAGCGCAGGCGGCGGATCGTCGACCGGCCCGACAAGCTGGTCGCATCAGGCCCGCCACGCCGGTCGCAGCAGCCGCCACCCCCAGCCGAGACCCAGCCGCCCGCGCCACCGCGATCGCCGGCGCCGCCAGCCGTGTCTTCCTCACCACCGGCATCACCGCCACCTGCGGCACCGTCATCACCCGCAGGAGCCGCAGGGCCTTCGCCAGCGGCGCCAGCGGCGCCAGCGGCGCCAGCGGCAGCGGCGGCAGCGGCAGCGGCGGCAGCGGCGTCGGGTGGGCCGAGGC
Organism: Streptosporangiaceae bacterium NEAU-GS5; assembly: GCA_017592665.1. GTDB lineage: Bacteria > Actinomycetota > Actinomycetes > Streptosporangiales > Streptosporangiaceae > NEAU-GS5. The sequence continues at coordinate 77,689 of JAGFNW010000028.1, forward strand.
ATGGGGACCATGAGGACGAGTCCACGCGGGACACCGTTCCGCGGCGAGTGATCTCGGAGCCCTTGCGGCCGCCTATGGAGAGGCCCGCTGCCGAAAGGTCCTCAGCTGAGCGGTCCTCAGCTGAGCGGTCCTCGGCTGAGAGGGCCTCCGCGGAAAGCGTCTCTGCGGAAAGGCCTTCGGAGAGGCCTCCCGCGGGGAGACCCTCTGTGGGCAGCCCTCCGGGTGAGACTCGGGCGCCGGGGGCTTCTCCCGAGGAGGATGAGTCGACCCGGGATACGGTTCCGCGCCGTACCGTGCCTGAATTACCTCGTCATCGGGCCGAGCCAGTACGTCCCCCGACGGGAGAGCACCCGCCGGCCGGGCGCGCGCCCTATGGCAGGACCCCCTACGGTCCGGCGCAGCGTGGCGGCGAACGGGCCGAGCAGCCGATGTCCGCGCCTGCCGCGCCGCCTGCCGCGCCGCCTACCGCGCCGCCTACCGCGCCGCCGACTACGCCTGCCGTGCCGTCTGCTCCGCCCACCGCGCGCCCGGCGACGCCCCCGAAGACATCTGCGGTAACGCCCGCAGTGACGCCTCCTGCGACTCCGCCGCCGTCGCAGCAAACGTCGCCGCCGACTCCGCCGCCGGCGCGGCCGGTCACCCCGCCGACTACGCCTGCCGTGCCGCCGGAGGGGCCGCGGATCGTGCGGCAGCCGCAGATCCATGCCGAGCCCGAGCGACTGCCGCGCCCGGCGCTGCCGCCCGGCCCCACCACGGCCCCGACGAGAGCGCCCGCAGGTTCGGCGGCGGCCGGCTCAACGGGAACTGCGGGAGGGGCGGCAGGCTCGGCCGCTGACACCTCGGACGGCGTTCAGCGGATCGGGAAGCCGCCTGGCGGCAGGCCCGCGCGTCCGGCGCGGGCGGATGTGCTGGTGGCCCTCGGACCGCCGCGGCCCGGCGGCGGGCGGCACCACCGCCGGCCCGAGCCGAAGCCGAAACGCCTGCCGCGCCGCCGCAGCCGCTTCGGCACCATCGCGGTCCTCGTCACGCTCCTGGTGGCCGCCGTCCTCGGCGTCGGCGTCGTTAGGTGGGTCAGAACCCCCACCGGCGCAGGATTCGCCCTGTCCGCAGGGGACGGCCAGACGGGCGACACGGCGTTCCAGGCGCCAGGTCTGCCCGGAAACGGCTCCAACCAGACCCTCAACGCGATCACGTCGTCCGGCACGACCGTCGTCGCCGTCGGCAGCGACATCTCGGGCCAAACCCCGAAGCCGCTCTTCCTCGTCTCCTCCGACGGTGGCCGGATGTGGGAGTCGGGCCGTGTCGTGGGCGTGGCCGCGTACGAGCAGATCGCCGGAGCGGTCGGCCGTGTCGCGGGCGGCAATGGACGCTGGCTCGCGGTGGGCATCGACGCGCCCGGAGCCGCCGGTCCGGCCGCCCGCGGCATGTGGACCTCGCCAGACGGCCGCACCTGGACGGCCGTCAACCCCGACCAGCTGACGGCCTTCTGGAGCCAGGATCGGATCTCCGACGTCGCCCGTACGTCCGCCGGCTTCGTCGCGGTGGGCAGCACCGTGCTCCAGGACGGCACCACGGGCGCCGTGAGCTGGATCTCCCCCGATGGCGAGCGCTGGACGCGGATCGACACGGGCCAGATCGGCCCGCCCTCCCAGGTGCGTGCCATGCGCGCCGTCGTGGCCCGCGGCGATCAGGTGGTCGCCCTCGCCGACCCGAGCAACGGCGACGCCACCTCCGTGATCATGCGGTCCGCCGACGGCGGCGGGACGTGGCTGCGTTCGGCCACCGCCATCCCCTCGGTACGGCCCGAGCCGGGCGCCCTGGCCGTGACCAAGCAGGGCTTCCTGCTCGTCCCCACCCGCCAGACGACCGGAAACGGGCAGGTCAACGTCTACTGCTCGCCGGAAGGCGCCCAGTGGGGCCAGTGCGGCTCGATCGGGCGGCTCAGCGCGGAGGGCGCCGGCGTGCGCGGGCTGGCCTCCTCGGCCGCCGGGATCGCCGCGGTGACCGAGTCGGCCTGGGAGCGGTACGACCTCTACACCAGCTCCGACGGCCGCACCTGGACCAAGAGCGCCGACCTGGGCGAGATTCCGGGCACGCTGCGCGGTCTCACCATCACCGACTCCGGCACGCTCGTGGCCAGCGGCGACAAGCGCGGCCAGGGCGACGTGGAGAACCTGCCGGTCCTGATGACGGCGCAGAAGGGCAAGTCGGCCGAAGCCGTGCCGCTCGAGGCGATCGCGGGCCTCAGCCGGCTCGCTCACGACGTCACCTCCGTCGCGTCGGCGGGCGGCGCGTTCGTGGCCGTCGGCTCGGCCAACGGCGACGCGGGGATCTGGGTCAGCGGCAACAACGGCGCCAACTGGCGGGCGGTCACCTCGCAGTGGCTCGGCGGCTCGGGCCGCCAGGCGCTCACCGGGGTCGCGCACGGCCCGCAGGGGTGGCTCGCGGTCGGTGGTACGACCAGCAACCCGGCCGTCACCGGCCCCCTGCTGCTCACGTCCACCGATGGGCGCAACTGGCGGCCGGGCCCCCAGGTCGAGGTCCCGCCCGGCCGCGTGTCGCTCGTGCCCGAGGTGGTGGCGGGCGGCAAGAAGGGATTCGTCCTCGCCGGGGTCGATCGCAGCACGACCGACATGCGCGCGGCCATGTGGTTCACGCCAGACCTGAAGAGGTTCACCCGGGTTTCCCCCGCCGACCTGCCGTCCGCGGGCGTGGGGGTGCGGATCTACGACATCGCGATCACTCCGTACGGCTTCATGGCGGTCGGCGGCTACGGCCCGACGGGCAGAGAGAGCGGCGCCGTGTGGATCTCGTCCGACGGGGTCAACTGGCGCGCCCAGACCCGGGTCGTACCGGATGGGGCTGATGCGGCCGGCCTGCGCCAGGTGGTCGCCTCCGGATCGGACATCGTCGCCGTCGGCACCGCCTCCGGCCGCTCGTTCTCGGCCGTGACGAGCGACAACGGCGCCTCCTGGAAGTACGCGTGGCTGCCGGGCGAGGAGAAGGCGGCCGTTCTCGACCTGGCCGCGACGGGCCAGGGCCTGGTGGCCGTCGGCGCGTACGGCGATCCTGGCGAGGGCGACAGCATGGCCTGGACGTCCTACGACGGCCTGCAGTGGCGCGAGCAGCCGGTCACCGAGGACGGCCTCGGCGGCGCGGGCGCGCAGTGGCTGGGCGCGATCTCGGTCTCCGGCACCCACGTGGTCGCCGTCGGCAGGTCGACCACCTTCACGGCGGACCACCTGATGATCTGGCGGACCACGGTCAGCGAGTGACGATCCCCCACTCCACCAGTGTGTCGCGCAGTCCCTCGGTCAGCGGCGGAAACGCGGCCTGGTCGAACCAGCCGGCGTCGGCCGCGTCGTCGCCCGCGCGAAGCGTGCCGCCGACGACCGTGGCCAGATAGTCATAGATCTCGTACGGCGGCCGCAGCGCGACGCCCGCAAGCGCGCCCACGGCGACCTCGAGCCCTGTCTCCTCGCGCAGCTCGCGACGCACGGCCGCGCCGTCGCTCTCTCCGGGCTCGACCCGGCCTCCGGGCAGCGACCACAACCCCTCTCCGGGCGGGTGGCCACGCCGTACCAGCAGGAGACGCCCCTCACCATCGCGGACGATGGCGCCCACACATCGCACAAGCCGAAGACTACGGCGGGGCCGCCCGCGCCGCGGCCGCGGATGAAAGGCCAGGTCAAGGTTATGATTACGGCCGGATAACGGGAAGGGCCTTGACGCGGGCCGATGGTGGAAAGCACCGTGAGTAGTTGTGAGAGCCGCGCCCACGTGTCCGCGGTGCTTCGGACCGCTGCACGAGCCGAGCGTCTGGTCCAGTGCCTGGCGCTGCGGCACGCACGGTGACGTGCTGCCACTCCAGCCGTCGCGCTCGCCGAGCCGTGCCGCGCTCGACGCGCTGCGGACGATATCGCGCGTGCCGGTCTGGCTCGCCTGGCCGCTGCCACCCGGCTGGCTCGTCAGCGGGTTCGCGCACGCCGGTGATGAGCGGACGGGCGTGCGCGCCAGTGTGGTCGCCCTGACCGGACCGTCGATCACCCACGGCCCGGCCGACATTCTGCTGATCGCCGAAGAGCCCGGTGTGGGGCTCGGCGCCGGCTACGCGGGGATTGCCGGGCCCGACCCGGGCGCCGGATTCGCGGCGCAGACGCCGCACGCCAAGGTGGAGACCCGGGGACACCCGACCGCGCTGTGGTGCGTCGACGGCGTGCCCGACGATCGGGCCGTCTACGTGGGCGAGGCGCTCGGCCACTGGCTGTGGACGGTCGCCTGGCCGGCCGAGGTGGGCGCCTTCATCGCGCTCGCCGAGCTCGCCCTGACCGACCTGCGCGAACACGACTTCGAGGTCCCGTTCGGGGCCTTTTCCCCGCGCCTGGAATAAGATCATTCCCTCGCCGGCTGGGGGGATAAGTGTTCGACGCGCGGTTCTTCGTCGAGGCGTTCGTGACGATGTTCGTCATCATGGATCCGCCCGGCATCATCCCGCTTTTCATCGCCTACACGAGCGGCCGGACCGCGGCGCAGCGGCGGCGCGTGGCCTGGCAGGCGCCGGTGGTGGCGTTCTGCCTGATCGTGCTGTTCGCCGTGTTCGGGCAGGCCATCCTCGGCTACCTGCATGTCGAGGTCCCGGCCATGCAGATCGCGGGCGGACTGCTGCTCATGCTGGTCGCGCTGCAGTTGCTGATGGGCCGGACCGAGCCGCCCGAGGAGGGCATGCGGTCCAACGTCAACGTGGCGCTCGTGCCGCTCGGCACGCCGCTGCTGGCCGGGCCGGGCGCGATCGTGGCCACGATCGTCTTCGCCCAGCAGGTCAAGGGCGAGGTCACCAAGATCGTGGCGCTCTTCCTCGCCATCGCGGCCGTGCACATCTGCCTCTGGCTTTTCATGCGTTTCTCGGTGACCATCATCCGGGTCATCAAGGACAACGGCGTCGAGCTGGTCACCCGCATCTCAGGACTTCTGTTGTCCGCCATCGCGGTCCAGCTCATCATCAACGCGGTGCGAACTCTTGTAGGGTCATGAACCGTGACAGCACGCATCGAGCGAGTGGTGACCTCCGGCGTCGTGGATGTCGACGGCGTCGAGCACAAGGTCGAGAACAACACGTGGATCGTCGGAGACGACGAGGCGGTCATCGTGATCGATCCCGCGCGCGACGCCGACAAGATCCTTGAGCAGGTGGGCGAGCGCGAGATCTGGGCCGTCATCTGCACCCACGGCCTGCCCGACCACGTCGGCGCGGCGATCGAGGTCGCCGAGCGCGACGAGGCCGAGATCGCCCTGCACCCCAAGGACAAGCGCCTGTGGCGCCAGACCTGGGCGGAGACCTGGCCTGACATCGACATGGAGGACGAGGGCCTGTTCGAGGTCGCCGACGTGCGGCTCGAGGTCCTCGCCACACCCGGAGTGACGCCCGGCGGCGTGTCGCTGCTCTGCGAGGAGCTCGGCGCCGTCTTCACCGGCAAGACGTTGCAGGCCGACGGCCCCGGCAAGGTCGGCGGGGAGTATCCCGCCCTTGCCGACCAGCTGACCTCCATCGGCGAGCGGCTGTTCACGCTGCCGGCCGACACGCGGGTCCTGCCGGCGCACGGCGAGGAGACCACGATCGGCGAGCAGGAGCCGCACTTCGACGCCTGGCTGTCCGGGTCGCTCACCGGCACGCCCGCGGAGTCCTCTCCGCTGGCCAACGGCACGGGCGCGGCGAGCATCAAACTCAACCTCGACGACGACGAGTAAGCTGGAATCTCGCACTCGCGTTCGAGAGGATGGCGATGGAGCAGCTCGGGCTTGACGTCGCGCCGCGGCGGCTCTACACGTGCACGCCATCCCGATTGAACGCGTGGCTGGAGTGCCCGCGTCGTTATCGGTTCGCCTATCTCGACCGTCCCGCGCCGCCCAAGGGCCCGCCGTGGGCGCACAACAGCATGGGCGCGTCGGTCCACAACGCGCTGGCAGGCTGGTGGCGCGAGCCGTATGAGCGGCGCACGCCGCTGCTGGCCGCCGTGCTGCTCACCAACGGCTGGATCAGCGAGGGCTATCGCGACCAGGAGCAGTCGGAGCTGTGGCGCGACCGGGCGCGGACGATGGTGTCGGGATACGCCGCGACGCTCGATCCGGCCGACGAGCCGGTCGGCGTCGAGCGCACGGTGGCCACCCGCACGCGCGTGCTGGCCGTGTCGGGGCGGATCGACCGCCTCGACCGGCGCGGCGACGAGCTCGTCGTGGTCGACTACAAGACCGGCCGCCGTCCCCTCACCACCGACGACGCCCGGGGCTCCCTGGCGCTCGCGATCTACGCGATCGCGTCGTCGCGCATGATGCACCGCCCCTGTCACAAGGTCGAGCTGCATCATCTGCCCACCGGCGAGATCGTCGAGTGGGAGCACACCGACGCCTCGCTGGGCCGCCACCTCGCCCGTGCCGAAGAGATCGCGCAAGAGGCGTCCGCCGCCGACGAGGCCTACAAGGCGTGGCGCGCCACCGGCCCTCCACCTGCGCGCCCGGCCGGCACGCCGTCTCCCGGCGCCGACGTCACGGCTCAGGCGGGGGCGGCCGAGGTCCCGGAGGAGATCGATCGGGCGTTCGCCCCGTTGCCGGGGGCCATCTGCTCGTGGTGCGACTATCGGCGGCACTGTCCAGAAGGCCGGGCCGCCGCGCCCGACCGCAGCCCCTGGGACGGCCTCGCCACCACCGACACCTACGTCGTCCAGCCCGTCTCGCCCACGTGATAGGGCGGTCTCAGGCGTCGATCGTGGGCTTGGGCCAGCGGTGGGGGTTGATGAGGCCGCGCAGGCCTTTGGTCACGTCATAGCCGGCGGCGCCGAGGCGGGCGCGGGAGCCTCGGAGCATGGCGCGTGTGTTCGCGTCGAATATGCGCTCGTACGGCTCCTCCGGGATGGAGTTCATGGCCAGCCGGAAGGACCGGAGGGCGGCTGTCACGGCGCGCTGCGGCACGTCGGGCAGCACTCCATACATCGATCGCGCCCAGTCGGGGAGCGTGTAGTAGCACAGCGCGCCAAACGGGAAATAGGCCGGTTTGCCCGGCGCGAGCCGCCGTGCGACCCGTGGCCAGAGCAGAAAGCGCACGGTCTCGGCGGCCTCGGGGGTGACCCTGAGCAGGGGCCGCACACCGGCGAAGTAGTCGGCCATCTCGGCGAGGGAGCCGGGCACGTCCTCCTCGTGCAGGCCGACGTAGGCGGCGCTGCGCCGCTGTTCGGCCAGATAGCGGTCGGCCTGCCGGTCGGTGAGGGCGACCCCGGCCCGGCGCGTGACCTCCAGATAGGACGAGACCTCGGCGCAGTGCACCCACAGCAGCAGCTCGGGCTCGTCGACGCGGTGGCTCTCCCCGTCGGCGGTGAAGCGCAGTGTCCGGTGAATGCCGCGCACCCTCCGGCCGATCTCGCCGGCCTCCTGCGGGCTTCCGAAGGTGACCCGCCCCACGAAGTCGGCCGTACGGCGCAGCCGCCCGAAGGGGTCTTCCTGGAATGTCGAGTTCTGCCACACGCCGCGCATGGCGATCGGGTGCAGCGCCTGAAGCATGAGCCCGCGGACGCCGGCCACCCACATGCTGCGGTCGAGGTGGACGGGCCAGGTCGCCGCCTGGGGCGACTGAACGCAAACATCCCCATCAGCCATGTAAGTAGCTAATTACATGGCCTGTCGAGAAGTCAACGCTGCAGGAACAGGCTTTCCGCGCGGTTCCAGAAGCGGGTGAGCGCGGACGCGGTCGTCTCCGGCGCCTCGACGGCGGGGGAGTGGACGGCGCCGGGCACCACCACGCACTCGGCCTCGAGCCGGTCGGCCATCTCGGCCTGCATGCCCGGCGGCCAGCCGTCGTCGTGCTCGCCGAACAGCACAAGCGTGGCGAGGCCGCTCGTGCACAGCTCGTCGAGCCGGTCACGGGCGTCGAGCACTTCGCGGGCCATCGTCATCAGCCCGGTCGGCGAGTTGGCGAACAGCCGCTTGCGCAGGAAGGCCACGATGTCGAGCGGCACCCCGGCCTGCAGCGCCTCGGGCTCCATCCGGTTGGCCCACAGGTGCTCCAGGCCCAGCTCGGGCAGCTCGGACAACATCATGCGGCCGGCCCGCTCGCGCGGCCCCACGATTCCGGCCGGCCCTGAGCTCATCAGCGCGTACGAGGCGAGCTTGGCCGTGCCGTCGAGGACCGCTTCGCGGGTGACGAGCCCGCCGAAGGAGTGCCCGAGCAGGTGGACCGGCTCGCCCGCGCCGACCAGCGACGCGATCGCATCGACGTCGGCGCCGAGGGAGGCGCACGAATACGCCTCCGGGTCGTCGGGGCCGGGGGTCTCGAACTGGCCGCGCAGGTCGATCGCGACCACGCGCCGCCCGGCCTGCGCGAGGGTCTGGAGGATGGCGATGAAATCCTCTTTGCTCCCCGTGAAGCCCGGGACCAGCAGCGCCGGCCATCGCTCGGCGACACCCGACACCGGCACGGCCTCCAGAGCGGCGAACGCGCCGACCGCCGTTTCCAGACGCCGGGCGCGCACGCCAGGAGGCAACGTCAGAAACCTCGGCGTACTCATGACAACCCTCTCACGTGCCACCACGATACCGAGGCGTTATCAAAGCAACACCAATGACGTGAATTTGCCGGTGGCCAAATACGACCCATGTGCGCCCTCCAGAAGGTCCCTACCCACGTACGCGGGCGTGACTCAAGGAGGTCTTTCAGCCGGCCCGACGCGGACGCGGCCGGGTGGGCCGCCGGGTCTGGCGGCGCTCGGACGCGGCCGACGGCGCGGGGGCGTCGTCCTCGGTCGCCAGGTCGGGCGATTGGAAGATCACCATGAACGGACTGGCTGGGATGATCTTCTTGGGCTCCTCCCGCACGACCACGGGCTCCTCCTTCGCTTCCGGTGTCTCCGGCAATTCGGGTGTCTCTTGCAGAATCTGATCGACGACCGCCTCCGGCACGTCGGCGGGCTCGCTTGCCGGGGCCGCGCCGGCGAGAGCGCTGCTCAGGGCCGCCTTATTGGCCCCTCTGCGGCTCCGGCGCCCGGTCGCGGCCTCGACCACACCCTCGGCCTCCATCGCGGCCTCAGCGGCCGTTGTGGGGGCGTCGTCGAGGATGTCGGCCGGAAGCTCGCCATGGCTCACGTGCGCGGGCCGGCTCTGCCGCGCGGCCTGGCCTTCGGACGGAATCTCGTCCTGAACGCCCTCGTGCGGCTCGGGCCCGCCGTCGGTGGCGCGGGCGCCACGCGTGCGGCGGCGCTCACGGGTGCGCGCGGGACGGGTGCGACGCTCCTCCCGGTCGCCCGCGCGGTCGCCCGCACGGTCGCCCACGCGGTCGCCCTTGCGGGACCGCGACCGCGTGCGGCCGGTCTCGCCGAGATCCTCGATCTCCTCGGCGTCGAGCCCGGCACGTGAGCGGTTGGCACGCGGCAGCACGCCCTTGGTCCCCTCGGGGATGGCCAGGTCGGCGTAGACGTGCGGGGAGCTGGAATAGCTCTCGACCGGGTCGGCGTAGTCGAGGCCGAGCGCGTTGTTGATGACCTTCCAGCGGGTCAGCTCGGTCCATTCCACGAACGTCACGGCGCGGCCCGTGCGACCGGCCCGGCCCGTGCGCCCGATGCGGTGCACGTAGGTCTTGTCGTCCTGCGGGCAGTCGTAGTTGACCACGTGGGTCACGTCGTCGATGTCGATGCCGCGGGCCGCGACGTCGGTGGCGACCAGCACGTCGATCTTGCCGTTGCGGAACGCGCGGAGCGCCTGCTCGCGCTGGCCCTGGCCGAGGTCGCCGTGGACCGCCGCGACCGCGAAGCCCTTGTCCCTCAGCTGTTCGGAGACCATGTCGCAGGCGCGCTTGGTCTCGCAGAAGACCATGGTCAGCCCACGGCCGTCGGCCTGCAGCAGCCGGGCCACGATCTCGATCTTGTCCATCCGGTGCGTACGGTAAACGAACTGAGTCACCTGAGGGAGGGTGCTCTCGACGTCGATGTCGCCGTTCTCGGCGCGCACGTGGGTCGGGCGGATCAGATAACGGCGCGACAGCGCCACGATCTCGCCCGGCATGGTGGCCGAGAAGAGCATGGTCTGCCGCTCCTGCGGCACCAGCTTGATGATGCGCTCGATGTCGGGCAGGAAGCCCAGGTCGAGCATCCGGTCGGCCTCGTCGAGCACCAGCATGGTGACCTGGCTCAGGTCGAGGTGCTTCTGCTTCACGAGGTCGAGCAGCCGGCCGGGAGTGCCGACGACCACGTCGACGCCGTTCTTGAGGGCGTCGATCTGCGGCTCGTACGCGCGGCCGCCGTAGACGGTGAGGATTCTGGAGCCGAGCTTGCCGGCGGCGAGGACGAGATCCTCGGTCACCTGCAGGGCCAGCTCGCGTGTGGGGACCAGGACCAGCCCGCGCGGCTTCTTCCGGTTCTTGCGCGGTTTGCCTACGAGCTGGAGCATCGCGACACCGAAGGCGTAAGTCTTGCCGGTGCCGGTGCGGGCCTGGCCGATGACGTCCTGTCCGGCCAATGCCAGCGGGAGCGCCATCTCCTGGATCGGGAATGGTGCGATGATGCCCTCGGTCTCGAGGGCGTCGGCGATTTCCGGGATTACTCCCAGGTCTCGGAACGTCGTGGTCAGCGTAGCCTGCCTATGTCGGTTGCGAAGGCGGGCCTTCCGGGACCTGAGGGCAGCGATGATCTCCCCGTGCCGGGTCCTCGCGGAGGTGACGCCTTCGGCGTCTCGCGACCGCGGCATCCGAATTCTTGGGGGTCCGGGAACCTAATACCCCGGATCAACGCAGTGCGGTCGCACTTTCATTGAGCAGTCTACTCGATAGCACAAGAGGGAACCTATTTCACTTACGCTGCCCCCATGAGTGATACCCCTTCCGGCGTCGTTGACCTCCTTGGCCTGCTGGCGTACGCGGAGCTGAGCGCGTTCCTGCGGCTCGCGGAGGACGCGGCGCGGCTGGCGCCCACGCTGACCGACCGGGCCGCGCTGAGCGAGGTCGCGGCGAACGAATATCGCCACTTCCGGTTGGTGCGCGATCGGCTCGAGTCGCTCGGAGCCGATTCCGAGGCGGCCATGGCGCCTTTCGTGGCCGCGTTGGACGGCTGGCACGAGCAGACCCGTCCGGCGGATTGGCATGAGGCCTTGGTCAAGGCGTATGTGGGGACGGGGATCGCCGACGACTTCTATCGGGAGATGGCGCGCGCGGCCGACCCGTCGGTGGGCGGGTTGGTCGAAGAGGTGCTGGCCGACCAGGCGCGGGCCGAGTTCGTGGTGGAGCGGGTGCGCAATGCCGTGGAGTCCGATCCCGCGCTGGGCGGGCGGCTGGCCCTGTGGGGGCGCCGTCTCGTGGGGGAGGCCCTCAGCCAGGCGCACCGGGTCGCCACGTCGCGTCCCGAGCTCGCCACGCTGGTGTCCCCGGAGGATCTGGCGGGGATCGGCCGGATGTTCGCCCAGCTCACCGAGGAGCACAACAACCGGATGGCGGAGCTCAAACTCTGATAGTTGACACTTACGAAAGCGATGACTAACTTTCTTGGGGTAGGTCCCCGAGAGAGGAATTTCGGTCATGACACGACCCGTAGTGTGGTTCGACATCGCGACGACCGACGGCCCGGCGCTGTTCGGCTTCTACCAGGAGCTGTTCGGCTGGGAGATCGAGAACACCCCCATGGGGTACGGAATGATCACGCCTGGAGAGGGCGGGATCGGCGGCGGCATCGGCACGGCGGAGGAGGGTTCGGCGAAAGGCGTTAGCGTTTACGTCGACGTGGACGACGCGCAGGCCTATCTCGACCGGGCCGAGACGCTCGGCGGCAAGACCGTGGTCCCGCCGTACGAGGTCCCGGGCGTCGGCAAGCTCGCCGAGTTCACCGACCCGCAGGGCAACAGGATCGGCGTCTGGCAGCGGTGATGGGCCGATGAGCCGCGGGTGCGCGCCGGCGTCGTGACTGAGAAGCTGTCGTGACATAGGAGCTGTCTCGACGAGGAGCTGTCAGTCTCGGCTGAGGAGCGCGGGAGCGGAGCGGCCAAGTGACCAGGGACACACCCGGCGGCGAGCCTCAGGGCGACATGGATGAGGCGCTGAAGGCGATCGCCGAGCCGCGGCGGCGCGCGATCTTGCGGCTCGTGGCGGGCCAGGAGATGCCGGCGGGCCGGATCGCCGAGCATTTCGAGGTGACTCGGCCCGCTGTTTCCCAGCACCTTCAGGTGCTCAAGGAAGCCGGTCTGCTCATCGAGCGGCGTGAAGGCACTAAACGGTTGTACCGTGCGAGGCATGAGGGCCTCGCGCCGCTACGGCAGTTCCTTGACGAGATGTGGGCCGAATCGCTGGACGTCGCGCGCCGCATTGCGGAGAGGGAGCGCGGATTGTCCGACCATCAGTCCGAGGCGGGGTGACGCCCATCCGGCTGTCGTCCAAGGTCGCCGGCCGCGGGGATGCGTGCATGGCGTTCTCTGAGCAGGCCGGCGCCATCCCGCCGATCCGCCGGTCGGTGCTGGTGCGCAGCGATCGGGCGCACGTCTTCGAGGTCTTCGTGGGCGAGCTCGGCCAGTGGTGGCCGACGATGTCCCACTCGCTCGGTGGCGACCGGCTGGCCAAGGTGACCGTCGAGCGGCACGAGGGCGGCCGCGTCTATGAGACGTGGGATGACGGCACCGAATGCGTGTGGGGCGAGGTCCTGCTCTGGGAGCCGCCCGAGCGCTATGCGATGACGTGGGAGTCGACCCGCTACGACCACGGGGCCGACGATCTGAAGCTGTCGCCCGAGGGCGCGGCGACCGAGGTCGAGTTGCGCTTCCTGGAGCTCGGCCCGGCGCTGACCCGCGTCGAGCTCGAGCACCGTGGCTGGGAGCGCCTTTCTCCCGCCCTCGCCGCCCGCTACCCGTCGAGCTACTCCTCCGGCTGGGCCTCGATCCTCGACCGGCTCGTGGCGTACGCGGAGGACCCGCAGAACGAGCTGCCCGGGGTCTAGAGCGTCCCGCCGAATCCGACCGGCCGGGTCTCTTCTTCGCCGAGCTCGACGAAACCGAGCGCCGACACGGGCACGACGACCCTGCGCCCCTTCACGTCGGTGAGGGAGAAGACCCCTCTGTCGGCGGCGAGCGCCTTGCGCAGCTCCTCTTCGACCTGGTCGGCGCTCAGCTCGGTCTCGACGACGAGCTCCCGGTGCACTGAACGGACGGCGATCTTTACTTCCATTGGGGCGTCCCCTTTCGAGTGGGTTTCCATCGTGGCCCCGCACGGGCTCTCAAGGGGCTTTGATCGCGACGGGCGTAACCGCCCGGCCGGGACGGTCAGCTGGTGCGCGGGAAGTTGCTGATGCCGCGCCAGGACAGGCGGGCGATGAGCTGGGCCGCGGCCTCCTTGGGAATGGAGCCGCCGCTCTGCAGCCAATAGCGGGCGCTCACCTCGGCCATGCCGACCAGCCCGACGCCGAGCAGATGGGCCTCGTCGCTGGAACAGCCCGTGTCCTCCTGGATGACCTGGGCGATGGCGTCGGCGCTCTCACGAAGCGAGCGGTCCATGCGCTGCCGCACGGCCGCCACGTTGCGGAGGTCGGACTCGAAGACCAGCCGGAACGCCTCTCCCTGGCTGGAGACGAAGTCGAAGAACGCCCCGATGGCCCCCTGCACGCGGAGCTTGTTGTCGGTGGTGCCGGCGAGCGCGTCCTTGAGCCTGGTGACCATGTCGTCGACATGCACGTCGAGCAGCGCGAGATAGAGCTCGAGCTTGCCGGGGAAGTGCTGGTAGAGCACCGGTTTGCTGACCCCGGCCCGCTCGGCGATCTCGTCCATCGCGGCCGCGTGATAGCCGTTCTCCACGAACACTTCCTGCGCCGCGCTGAGCAACTGGCGACGTCGGGCCACGCGGGGCAGGCGGGTGCCCCGGGGCTTGGCGTCCGGGGTAGCGGTCACAGGAGACTCCTCGAAGGGCAGGCATCGGGTATCGCGTCGCTCATCCTACGCGGGGGTAACCCAGCTCAGCGATAGTCGTCCTCGTCGAGGTCGACTTCCCGGCGCTGCTCAGCGGTGTCGGCCGGATCTGCTTCCAGCGGTATCTCCCCAGGCCAACGGGGATCGTCCGAAGACGTCACAGGACGGTGCTGCTCGGCGGCGTCCGCTTCGGGCGCCTCGATCGGTAGCTCGTCGGCCTCCAGGCCGGATGTGTCGGACATCGAGCGCCTCCCCTTAGTCGCGTACCGCCCACATTACGCTCCGTCGTCCATGAACAGGTCGCCGTGGGCCTCCACCCGGGCCAGGACGTCGTCGGCGGTGAAGACGAGCTGATCCGGACTCGTGCAGTCATCCACCTCTTCCCACGACAGCGGCGTCGAGACAGTGGGCATCCGGTTGGCCCGGAGCGAATACGGCGCGACCGTGGTTTTGGCCGGGTTGTTCTGGCTCCAGTCGATTAAGACCCGGCCGGGGCGCTCCCGCTTGGCCATCGTGCTGGTGATGAACCGGTGCTCGGCCTCCAGCCGCTGCGCCAGCTCCTTGGCGTACGTGGAGGGGTCGTCGCCCTCCCACTCGCAGTAGACCTGCATGCCCTTGTTGCCGCTGGTCTTGGGGAAGCATTCGACGTCGAGGGCCTCGCGGAGCAGCAGCGCCACCCGGCAACAGTCGACGATGGTGGCCGGCGCGCCCGGGTCGAGGTCGAAGACGAGCCGGTCGGGCGGGAGCGGCTGGTCATCGCCGTCGACCCGCCACTGCGGCACGTGGATCTCGAGCGCGGCCAGGTTGGCGTAGTAGACGAGGGTCGGCAGGTCTTCGACGACCGCGAAATCGATCTTCTCGCGGTTCATGGTGCTGCCGGGGACGGGCAGCGTGACCCGGCGGACCCAGGGCGGGGTGTGGCGGGGCGCGTTCTTCTCGAAGAAGAACTGGCCGGCGACGCCGTTCGGGTAGCGCTTGACCGTGAGAGGGCGGCCTTCGAGGTGGGGCAGCATGTACGGCGCGATGCGCGAGTAGTAGTCGATCACCTCGGCCTTGGTGAAGGCCGCGTCCGGATAGAGCACCTTGTCGAGGTTGCTGAGGATGAGCTCTTTCCCGTCGACCTTGACGGGGACCTTGCTCATGGCCGCACCTTGGTCATACCCGTACCTCCGCGGGGACTATGTCGGGCCGCAGGCCACGCCAGGCGGGGTTGCGCAGCCGGCCTTCCGCGGTCCACATCGTGTAGGTGACTTCCCCGACGAGCTCGGGCCGCACCCAGTGCGCGTCGCGTGAGATCTCCCGAGGGAGAGGATAGGAGAACGCGCTTTGTCGGATTTCTAGTGGTTTGAGCATGGCATAGAGCCGGTCGAGGGCCGCGTCGGTGAAGCCGGTGCCCACGTGGCCGACGAACACGAACTCGTGCTCGCCGTACATGCCCATCAGGAGGGAGCCGATGCCGCCCTCGCGGCGGCCCTTGCCGGGCCGCCAGCCGCCGACCACCACCTCGGTGCTCTGCACGTTCTTCACCTTGATCCACCACGGCGAGCGCGTGCCCGGCCGATACGGAGCGTCCAGGCGCTTGGCCACCACGCCCTCCAGGCCCTGCTCCCGCGTCGCGTCCAGCACCGCGGGATCGCATGGGAAGCGCGGCGGCACCACGAGGTCGAGCGATTCGAGCAGCTCTCTGCGCTCTCGGTACGGCAGGTCGCACAAGGAGTGGCCGTCGAGGTGGAGCAGGTCGAACGGGAGATAGGTCACCGGCACCATGGCGACCATCGGGCCTGGCGCGGTCAGGTGCATGCGGCGCTGCAGCCGCTCGAAGCTGGGCCGGCCGAGCTCGTCGAAGGCGACCAGTTCGCCGTCGAGGATCACTTGGTGCCCGCCCACGCTGAGTGACGAGACCTCTGGATATCGGGGAGTGAAATCGGTAGCTTTGCGCCCGGTGATCCGTACCCCATCGTCATCGATGTAGACGATCGCCCTGATCCCGTCCCACTTGACCTCAAGCGCGTAGCGTGACCGGTCCGCGGGCAGGATTCCGGGGACGGCCAGCATGGGTTCGATCGGGTATGGCAGGGCCATGTGGGGTATCTGCCCCAGAGGTAAGGGCCTTGAATCCCTACGTGGTTTTAGTCGAACAAAGAGACGAGAATGTGGCTATGCGCAGCATCTGGAAGGGCGCCATCTCGTTCGGATTGGTGACGATCCCGGTAAAGCTCTACTCGGCGACCGAGCAGAAGGACGTCGCTTTCCACCAGGTGCACCGCGAGGACGGCGGCCGGATCAAATACCGGCGCGTCTGCACCGTCGACGGCGAGGAGGTCTCCTACTCCGACATCGCCAAGGGCTATGAGCTCGCGACCGGCGAGATGGTCGTGCTGACCGACGAAGACTTCGCCGACCTGCCGCTCAGCACCTCACGCCGGATCGACGTGCTTCAGTTCAGCCCGGCCGAGCAGATCGACCCCATCTACTTCGCCAAGGCGTATTACCTCGAGCCGGACGCCCAGGGCTCCAAGCCTTACGTGCTGCTCCGTGACGCGCTGGAGCGGTCCGGGCAGGTGGCCATCGTGAAGGTGGCGCTGCGCCAGCGCGAGTCGCTGGCCACGCTCCGGGTCAGGGACGGGATCTTCGTCCTGGAGACCATGCTCTGGCCCGACGAGGTTCGCGAGGTGGAGTTCCCATTCCTGGAGGAGGACATCGAAGTCCGGCCGCAGGAGCTGACGATGGCCGAGTCGCTGATCGACACGATGGTGGCCGACTTCGACCCGTCGGAGTACAAGGACGCTTACCGCGAGGCCCTGCAGCAGGTCATCGAGGCCAAGGTCGAGGGCAGGGAGCTCGTCGCCCCGGAGGCCCCCGCCGAAGCCGGCCCCGCCGTCGACCTGATGGCCGCCCTCCGCGCCAGCGTCGAAGCCGCCAAACGCGAACGCGAAACCACCCCCGCCACCACCAAGAAACCTTCGAAGGCCGCCACCAAATCCAAGGCCGAGCCCGCCAAGGCGAAGGCCGAGCCCGCCAAGGACAAGGAAGAGGCCGCCCCCAAGAAGCGCCCCCGCAAGTCCGCCTAACCCCACCCCCCGCGTGATCTTGCACATGTTCCCATCGCGCAGGTCTGCGCTTTGGTGATCTTGCACGAACTCCCTTTTGCCTGGTGACGCCGTCGGTGATCATGCACACAGCACGTAC
Source organism: Streptosporangiaceae bacterium NEAU-GS5 (assembly GCA_017592665.1). GTDB lineage: Bacteria > Actinomycetota > Actinomycetes > Streptosporangiales > Streptosporangiaceae > NEAU-GS5. The sequence continues at coordinate 94,789 of JAGFNW010000028.1, forward strand.
TGCATGATCACCGACGCGTTGACCTGCGCTTTGGGAATTCGTGCAAGATCACCACTTCGCGCCGCCTGGGCGTTCGTGAATTCCTGCAAGATCACGCGGGGCGGGTGGGGGGAAATGGGAATTGTAGTGGGAAATGGGGTGAGAAGCCGGGCAGGACTGGGAGTCCTGCCCGGCTTTCGGGTTTCACTGGCTGCGTTGTGGTGGCCTTAGTAAGGCGTTAACGAGCCAGGGTCGGCTTCTTGTGGGTTTACCAGACCTTGTGCAGGTTCCGAACGCAGCCGATCTCCTTGCGGACGAAGAAGGGAGAGTGCCGGAACTTGGTGACGGTCACCTTGTTCTTCTTGTGACCGAAACGAACTTGGTTGTTGTGCTGCATCCAGACGCAGCGCGGACCCCACCACTGCGGGCCGAAGCCGGTGGCGGAGGCGTTGGCGCTGGTCACCCCGCCGGCCACGGTGCCGATGGCCAGGAACCCGCCGGCCAGCGTGGAGGTGAGGGCGGTGGCCGTGAGCGCCTTCTTGAGACTGAACATTGTTGTACATCCCCTCGACGGTTCTGTCGCATTTTCAGGCTTCAACCGCTTTCGCCGATCTCTGCCTTGGATGACTCTTAGCTACCAGAGTCTTCCTGGTTGTCATGATCTCCGACCATGCGTGCAGATAAACGGCACTCGGCAGGCTTTTGCCGTCCAATGACATCGGGATTACACAACACACCGCTAAATCGCCATATAGGGCGATTTAGCGGTGTGGTGCAGCGATTAGCTGCGTGCGACTAGAACCGTTTGAGCGAGCTAGTGCCGCGACCGACAAGATTTGCCCTGAAGGAGCGGTGTCCAGAGCGGTGCATCGCAAGGCGGAGGAGGGAGCCAGCCTGGTGGGCTGGTGACCGACGACAACGCGGCGAGGTGCCGCTCTGGGCGACGCGACAGGGCGAAGATTGGCGGAGGGGCACTAGGCACTAAGGGGCGCCCGCCGCGACTATGCCGCCGCGGGCGCACCCTCGTTTACCACCACCAGCGGCTGCAGCGCCGGTGGCACCAGGCGCTCCGCCAGCTCGGGTACCACTTGTGGCACCAACGGCGGCCTCCCCACCAGCCGCCGTGGCCACCCCACGTGGCGAAGCCGGGGGCCGTGACGGCCGGAGCCGTAACGGTGGCGGCGGACGCGCTGGTGGCGGCCAGGACGACCGTGCCGGTGGCGAGAGCGGCGCTCATTGCAGTGGCCGCGAGCGCGGTCCTAAGACTGGACAAGATGTCCTCCTTTGAGCGGTTTGTTCCAATGAGGAATATGACCGCAATTCGTGCCAAATCACCCACTCAGAGTCGATTTTATGCTGTGTTTATATGTTTGTGTATCTTCGTGTCGATTTATTGCGGTTTGGGGGTAGTGTCCGGTGATATATCTGGTTACCGTTGGGGAAAGCAACCGGAAAGGGAGGGTAAATGGAGCGTCCTATCGATCACTGGCCAGGCCGTCTGATCGGCCCGGTGCACGTGCGCTCGACCCCCGGAAACGCCGCTGAGCAAGCCGTTTTCGTGCACGGCCTGGCGGGCTCGGCGACCAACTGGACCGATCTGATGGGCCTGCTCCAGGACGAGGTGACCGGCCACGCCCTCGACCTGCCTGGCGCCGGATACTCCCCGGCACCGGATGACGGCGACTACTCCATCGACGGCCACGTCCGGGCCGTGGTCGGGCTGATCGAGCGGATCGGCGCCCCTGTCCACCTGTTCGGCAACTCGCTCGGCGGCGCCGTCTCGGTCCGCCTGGCCGCCACCCGCCCCGAGCTGGTGCGCACCCTCACGCTCGTCTCGCCCGCGCTGCCCGACCTGCTTCCCCGCTACGGACCGGCCCGCGTCGCGGTGTCGGCCACACCCGGCCTCGGCGACTGGGCCGTCAAGCGGTTCGGCGCCGTCTCCCCGGAGCGCCGCCTCCGGGCCACCATGAGCGTCTGTTACGCCGACGCCGACCGGGTCCACCCCGATCGGCTGCGGGACGCCATAGAAGAGCTGCGCCGGCGTGACGCCCTGCCGTACGCCGGGATGGCCCTGCTGAAGTCGGCGCGCGGCATCGTCCGCGAATACTTCACCGGCCGCCTCTGGCGTGACGTCGACGCGGTGACGGCGCCGACGCTGGTCATCCACGGACGGCGGGACAAGATCGTGCACCGGCGGATGGCCATACCGGCCGGCCGCAGGTTCCGCGACGTACGCCTGGTCACGCTGGCCGACGCGGGCCACGTGGCGCAGATGGAGGTGCCCGAAGCGGTGGCACGGGAGGCCCGCCGGCTCATCCTCGACGCGCGACTCTCCGAACCCCGCGTTTCGTCTGCCGGATTGGGGAATGCGGGGACCCCGCGGCTAGGTTGAGTGGTGGTAGCCGTACAGAGACTGGAGCAGAACCGTGTCGTTGCCACCCTTGGTAGAGCCGGCCGCCGAGCTGACCGTCGACGAGGTGCGCCGCTACTCGCGACATCTGATCATCCCTGACGTGGGAATGGCCGGGCAGAAACGACTGAAGAACGCCAAGGTCCTGTGTGTCGGCGCCGGTGGGCTCGGGTCGCCCGCTCTCATGTATCTGGCCGCGGCGGGGGTGGGCACGCTCGGCATCGTCGATTTCGACATCGTCGACGAGTCCAACCTGCAGCGTCAGATCATCCACGGCCAGTCGGACGTGGGCCGCCTCAAGGCCGAGTCGGCCGCGGCGAGCGTGCGCGAGATCAATCCCCGCGTCGACGTGGTGATCCACAACGTGGCGCTCACCACCGACAACGTGATGGACATCTTCGCGGGCTACGACCTCATCGTCGACGGCACCGACAATTTCGCCACCCGTTACATGGTCAACGACGCGGCGGTGCTGCTCGGCAAGCCCTATGTGTGGGGCTCGATCTACCGGTTCGACGGCCAAGCCAGCGTCTTCTGGGCCGAGCACGGGCCGTGCTACCGCTGCCTCTACCCGGAGCCCCCACCTCCCGGCATGGTGCCGTCGTGCGCCGAGGGCGGCGTGCTCGGCGTGCTCTGCGCGTCGATCGGGTCCATCCAGGTCAACGAGGCCATCAAGGTCATCACGGGCATAGGCGACCCGCTGGTCGGGCGTCTGATGATCTACGACGCGCTCGAGATGAAGTATCGCGACGTGAAGGTGCGCAAGGATCCCGAGTGCGTCCTCTGCGGCAAGAACCCGACCGTCACCCAGCTGCTCGACGACTACGAGGCCTTCTGCGGCACGATCTCCGACGAGGCGGCGCAGGCGGCGAGCGGCTCGACCATCACGGCCGCCGAGCTGAAGCAGATGCAGGACCGCGGCGACAACATCTACCTGATCGACGTCCGCGAGCCCAACGAGTACGAGATCGTCAGCATCCCTGGCGCCGTGCTGATCCCCAAGGGCGAGTTCCTGAACGGCGCGGCGCTGTCGGGCATGCCCCAGGACAAGCGGATCGTGCTGCACTGCAAGTCCGGCGCCCGGTCGGCCGAGGTGCTGGCCGTGCTGAAGAACGCGGGCTTCTCCGATGCCGTGCACGTGGGCGGCGGCGTGCTCAGCTGGATCAAGACGGTCGACCCCTCGCTGCCGACATACTGATTTAGCTCTAGATCATCAAGATCACCCCCAAACGCCGATAAGGTCGGAGGGGTGGAAGAGGAAGGTGAGCGGCGGGCGTGGCCGGCCTTGGTCGTCACGTCCGCTCTCGCGTTCACCTGCGGGCTCATCGCTCTTGCCGCGGCCGTCGCCGCGGGCGCCGAGCTGACCCGCGGGCCGAGCGGCGCCGAGCTGCGGCAGGCCGCCGCCACCGAGGTCGCCCAGCGCTGGCAGACCTGGCCCGCCGGAAAGATCTTCCCGGAGACCATCGGCTACAAGGGCGAGCAGGGCGGCAGTGAGCGCGCCCGCCGCGTGGGGATCTCCAGCCGGATCGACTGCGCCGCGGCCGTCGACGCGCCGCTCCGCGCGGCCGTGCGGGCCGCCGGGTGCCTGGCCATCATCCGCGCCACCTATCTCGACGAACTGCAGGGCATCGTCGTGACGCTCGGCGTGGCCGCCTTCCCCGACCCCGCCGCGGCCGCGACCGCCAAGGCCGTCTTCCCCCAGGCCGGCAAGGCCTCGCCCGGGCTTCGCGCGCTCGCCTTCACCGGCACCGTCTCCGACCACTTCACCGCGGCCGTACGGCAGGCCGGCACGATCCGGCAGGCCGGGCCGTACGTGGTGATGACCACGGCGGGCCAGGTCGACGGGCGGCCGGCACGGGCCATCGCGCGGCAGCGGCCCACCCTGTTCACCTTCACCGCCGATCTCGCCGACAGCGTCGCCATGACGCTGGCCACCCCCGCCACTCCTGACTGCGCGGGCGAGGGGTGGACGTGCTGAGGCTCCCGGCCGCGCTGCTCGCGCTCACCGCCTTCCTCGCCGCCTTCGTCAGCACGGCTCTGGCCGACGACGTGCGCGGCAGCCAGGAGCGCGTGCTGCACACGCTCGACGTGAACGACGCCTGGCAGATCACCAAAGGCACAGGGATCACCGTCGCCGTGCTCGACTCGGGTGTCGACGGCCGGCACATGGATCTCGCCGGATCCGTGACCGCAGGCAAGGACTTCACCGCCGGCGCCAATCCGCCGGGCACCGCGCCGGTCCGGTTGCACGGCACCTACATGGCCTCGCTGATCGCGGGGCACGGCCACGGGCCGGGCGGGCAGGACGGCGTGGTCGGCGTCGCGCCGCAGGCGAGGATCCTGTCGGTCCGGGTGATCCTGGAGGACGAGGAGCCGGGCTTCCACGAGTTCAACTCCGACGCCCGATATGAGGATGTGGTGGCCCGCGGCATCCGCTACGCGGTCGACCACGGCGCCGACGTGATCAACCTGTCGATCTCCAAGGATCTGCCGACCGAGGCCGAGCGTGACGCGATTCGCTACGCGATCGGCAAGGGCGTCGTGCTGGTCGCGGCGGCCGGAAACGACGGCGACGGCAAGTCCACCGCTCCCTACTCCTATCCGGCGGCCTTCCCGGGCGTCATCTCGGTGGCCGCGGCGACGAGCGGCATGCGGCGGGCCTCGTTCTCCAACCGCAACTCCTCGGTCATGGTGGCCGCGCCGGGGGTGGATGTGCTCGGGGCCGGTCCCAACAACGAATACTGGGTCGGCCGCGGCACCTCCCAGGCCACCGCCCTGGTGTCGGGCGTGGTGGCGCTCATCAAAGCCCGTTATCCGAAGATGTCGCCCGCGCTGGTGGCCCAGGCCTTGAGCGCCTCCGGGCAGGGGGCGTACAACATGGGGACCGGCTTCGGGGTCATCAACGCCTATCGAGCGCTGAACGAGGCGGCCCGGCTGTCCCGGCATCGCGCCGTCGCGTCCGGTCCGGGCGTCCAGGATCCCAAGCGCCGGCTCGCGAAGGCGGGAGCGGTCCACAGAGTGCCGATCATCCGGCGCGACCACCGGGCCATCGCCGTTTTCGGGGCGATCGCGCTCGGCGGCCTGCTCGCCGCGGGCGCGGCCGTGGCTGCGATGATCGTCCTCATACGACGCTCCAGAAGACCTGGCTTCCGTCCGTTGGAGTTGGTCACAAAGGGGTAACATCATGGTATGCCGCCCGAGTCGCGCCGTTCGCCCGTTAGTCGTGCGCGCGCGCGTCCCTGGCCGGCTTCCCGTGGGCGCGCCGCCGCGGCCAAGGCGGCCCGCGAGCGGGCTGAGCTGGAACGCGGCATCCGTTACCGCTCGATCCTGATGATCCTGGTGGGCGCCGTGCTGGCGGTCGGCGCCGTCAACGTCCTGCTCGGCACGCTCGGCCTGGTGCAGGAGACGAGGTCGCGCCCGCTCACCGTCGAGGAGCGCGACCGGTATGTGCAGGAGGACGTGGCCCGCCGGTGGCACGCCTGGCCGATCGGCATGGTCTTTCCTGAAGAGCTGGAATACACCGGTTTGGGGCGCACCCAGCTGTTCGCGCGACGGGTCGGCATCGCGCCCGAAGCCCCGTGCACGGCCGTGGTCGACGCTCCGGTGGCGTCCGTTCTGAAGGAGACCGGCTGCCTGACCATGCTCCGGGCCACCTATGTGGATCAGACCTCGACCTTCGCCATCACGGTCGGCGTGGCCGTGCTGCCCGACGAGGAGACGCGGGTGGCCGCCTCGGCGCGGCTGCCGGTCGACGATCGGGTGGGGGTCCGTCCCGTGGCGTTCCCCGGCACGGTGACCGACCGGTTCGGCGCGGCGCAACGGCAGCGCACCGGCTGGGTGGGCGCCGGGCCGTACATCGTCTTTTCCAGCGTCGGCTACACCGACGGCCGGACCAGGGAGTCGGTGCCGCCGGAGGAGCTGCTGAACGCCGAGCTGTGGCCGACCGCGCAGGCCATCGCCGGGCGGATCGCCCGGTTCCTGGCAGAACCCCCCGACGTCCCTCGTTGCACCCAGGGGAACGTGTGCTGAAGACCTTCTCGCTCTGTTTCGCGCTCGCCCTCGCCGCACTGCCCGCCGCGCCCGTTCAAGCCGCCCCCAAGCCCGACAAGGCTGGTCAGTCGGATCAGTGGATCCTGACCGCCATCGACGTCGCGGAGGCCTGGAAGACCACCAAGGGCGCGGGCGTCACGGTCGCCCTGCTCGAAGGCCGGGTCGACGGCGCGGTTCCCGAGTTGAAGGGCCGCGTCGTCAGCGGGCCCGACCTGACGGGCCGGATCTTCGGGTCCGACCAGCCCTACGGCGCCGCCACCGCGCTGGCCTCGCTCATCGCCGGCACCGGCAAGAAGGGCGGGGTGCAGGGCGTGGCCCCCGAGGCGCAGGTGATGTCGATCGCCGTCTCGCAGCCCGCGGTCGAGGGCTCGTTCGTCGATCCGCAGGCCGAGCCGGACGCCCCGGCCGACAGCCCGCTGGCCCGCGGCATCCGCTACGCCGCCAACCACGGCGCGGCCGTCATCGTGATCCCCTCCTGGGGGTACGGCGTCGAGCGGCTGGATCGTGACGCCGTGGCGTACGCGCTGGCGAGAGGCTCGGTCGTGATCGCGGGGGTGGGCAACGACGGCGGCACCCCCTACAGCCAGGAGAGCGGCACGTCGTTCTGGCAGTTCCCGGCCGGATATCCCGGTGTCATCGGGGTTGCCGCGTCCGACAAGCAGGGCGCGCACGCGCCGTTCAGCAGCGACAATCTGTCCGTCCTGGTGGCGGCGCCGGGCGTCGACCTGCCGGTGGTGCAGGCCGGCGGCAAGCGCGCCAAGGGCTCGGGGAGCGAGGGCTCGGCGGCCCTGGTCGCCGGCGTCGCCGCGCTCGTGAAGGCCAAGTATCCCGAGCTCAAGCCCGAGTTCGTGGCCCGCGCGCTGGCCGAGACGGCGCGCCCGCACCCGCCCGCCGGCTACGACGACAAGGTCGGCTTCGGCGTGGTCGACGCGAGCGCCGCGCTCACCAGGGCCGGTCAGCTGGGCGGCTACCAGCGCGCGATCGTCGGCGACGACGACCTCCACTTCGGGCACGGCATGCTGTCGAAAGGACCCGAGCCGCCCGGGCCGGATCCGATTAGGCTGTGGGTCTACGGCGCCGGCGTGCTGATCGGCATCGCGGCCTTCTCGGGCGCCGTGGTGATCCTCGCGAAACGCCGGTGATCACATGTTGGCTGCCGTTTGGGTGCTTTTCGGCTGCGGTCGTGCCGATAAACGCCGTTGAGAGCCTGGTGTCGGGCTAAGGTCTCCGCCCATGGGCTATGAGCTGCGCGTCGAGCGGGAGCACCCGCTCGCCTACGCCGATCTCGAAGGCGTGCTCTCGGCCGGGTTCGAGCTGCGGGGCACGCGTGAATCCGCCGAGTTGCTGACGCGTCACGACGACGCGGCGCACCAGGTGGGTTTGTGGGCGGGCCGCCTGTCCGCCCAGCCGGGCTCCGACTGGCACGTCGCCCAGCTGGCGCGGTGCTGCGAGCTGCTCGGCGCCCGTCTCGTGGGCGAGGACGGCGAGTCGTACGAGATCCGCGACGGCATTCTCGAGCAGGTGAACGGGTCGGCGGTGTACGAGTTCGGGAAGCTGGAGGAGATCCTCGCCATGGGTCCCGCCCAGTGGAGCGCATGAGCCCGAAGAGCAAGGGACGAGCGGTCGCGAAGCCCGAAACCGCGCAGGGCGGCGCCCGTGCGCGGCCCACCAGCTCGGAATATGCCGAGCGGGTATTGGGCGTCATCGAGTCGATCCCGTCCGGGCAGGTCATGTCGTACGGGGATGTCGCCGAATACCTCGGCGAGGGCGGACCCCGGCAGGTCGGCAGGGTGATGTCGACCTGGGGCGGTGGAGTGCCCTGGTGGCGTGTTGTGCACGCAGATGGAACTCCTGCTCCGGGCCTGGAAAGCGAGTGTCTGGCCAGGTGGCGTGAGGAGGGGACGCCGATTCGCGGAGATCGTGCCGATATGCGTTTGGCCCGTTGGGACGGATCGGCCCTTTGACCGGCATTACCATTTGGGGAACATCGGGTCTTCGAAGGGTGGTGCCCCGCTCATGACACCCGCTCCCACGGGCGATGCCGTCGCCAGCCGTTTGCGGGCTGTCCAGGAGCTTTACGACCGCGGCGAGCCTGTAGAGGCCATGGTCGCGCTCGTGGCCCAGGGCGGTCTGACCCCGGCCGAGCGGCGCGAGCTCGACCGGGAGGCGCTGGCCGGTCCGCTGGGGCTGCGGCTCGACGCGGCCGCCAAGCGCGGCCCGGTCCGGCGCCGTCAGGCCATCGACGCGTTGCGCCCCTATCTCGCGCAGGTCGATCCACGGGTCAAGAGCGAGCTCCCGGTCGGCCGCAGGGTCGCCTTCCACCTGGTCGAGACCCGAGATCCAGAAGAGCTCGCGGCCGGCGACGCGCTGGCCAAGATCGCCGCGGCGTCCGCCGAGCCGTCCAGGCGCGTCCGCAAGGGCCTTCGGTGGTATGCCGACCTTCCGGTCGACGGCGTCGCCGACGGCCTGCTCCGGCTGCGCAAGGCCGACCTCGTCCCGGTGACCCAGATCGACGACATCACGTGGGAGGGCAACCGCCTGCGGATCACCGGCCACGCCTATCTCGCCGGCCTGTCGGTCCGCAGCCGCCGCTTCAACCGCGCCACCGTCGTGCTGCGCGGGCCCCGCTGGCTGCCGCCGGTGACCATGCGGACCCGCCGGATCTACCACCCGGAGGCCACACACGCCGCGCGTGAGCCCGGCTGCAACTACGACTGGTCCGGCTTCACGGCCGACTTGAATCCGTTCGCGCTGCGCTGGCGCGCCGGCCTGCGGGCCGTCGTCCGCGGCGGCAAGCGCATGCTGCGCCGCCGGCACACGGTCCAGGACACCACCACCTGGCGCGCCGAGATCGTCATCTGGAGCCGCGCCGCCCGCGCGTCGGGCGCGCTGCGCGGCCCGGCCATCGGCCGCACCGAGCGCCCCGCCGGGCTGCAGGTCAAGCCCCGCTGGTGGGTGCGTCCCGTCTGGACCTCCGACAAGGCCCTGCAGGTCGTGCTGCAGCCGACCCGGGCGCAGCTGACCAGCGTGCGGCAGATCGACGACACGGTCGAGCTGACCGGCTTCCTGCCCGGCCGTCCCATCTCCAAGGGCAAGGCCCGAGTCGGCGGCCACCGGATGTCCGCCGACTTCACCCCGGTCGACGGCGGCTCTGAGTTCAGCCTGGCCCTCGGCGTGCAGACGCTGCTGTCGGGCGACGCCCGGCGGCTGTGGGTGGAGCCCAAGGGCGACCCGGCCGCCTCCGTCATGCTGGAGGGCGCCGAGGAGACCCGGCTCATCGTCGGCGAGCGCGAGATCACGGTCCAGGCCGACCGGCGCGACCGCGTGGTCGTGTCCGGCCACCGGATCATGCCGGTCGTCACGTCCATCGAGTGGCGTGGCGAGGAGCTGGCGATCTCCGGCAACTACCCTGACCCGGACGATGGTCCGCGCGAGCTGGTGCTCCGGCACCGCGGCGGGCTGATCTTCCGGGTGCCCGTGACCCGTGAGGGCGCCTCGTTCTCCGTACGGCTCTCGCCCGGCGCCATGCCGCGCTTCGGGTCGACCGTGCCGCTGGCCGAGGGCAGCTGGAACCTGTCGGTGGCCCTTCCTGGCCGCCAGGGCGTGCCGGCCCGATACGCCCACGAGAGCCTGGCCGGGCTCGACGAGGAGCCGCGCGCGATCGCCGGCCGCGTCTATCGCTTCGTGGCGACCAGATTCGACGTGCCCGTGCTGATCGCGGCCGAAGACCGGCCCGGCGACGAGCGCAGCGCGGCCGGAGTGTGGGCGCTGAGCCGCCAGTTCTACCAGAGCGAGCGGTCCAAGCCGATCCGCGAGGCCACCGTCTACGCCTCGTTCGACGGCCGCTCCTACTCCGACAACCCGCGGGCCGTCTACGAGGAGCGGCTGCGCCGCGGCGACGACCGCGAGCACATCTGGGTGGTCAGGGACGGCGCGTTCGTGCCGCCCGGCTCGCGCGAGCTCGGCTTCGGCGGCGACATCGTGCCGACCGTGGTCCGCGAGGGCAGCAGGGAGCACTACGAGGCGCTGGCGAGGGCCAAGCACATCGTGGCCAACCAGTTCCTGCCGCAGTGGTTCCGCACCCGCGAGGATCAGGTCTACGTGCAGACCTGGCACGGCACCCCGGTCAAGCACGTGGGCCGCGACCTGCCCCACATGAGGCGCGAGCCGCGCCCGCCCGTGTGGCATCGCCAGGCGGCCGAGGTGCGCGGCTGGGATCTGCTGCTGGCGCAGAGCCCGTGGGCCGCCGCGATCATGCGCAAGGCGTTCGCGTACGAGGGTGAGATCGTCGAGATCGGCTATCCGCGCAACGACGCGCTGGTCACCGGCGACCGCGAGGCGCTGTCGGCGGAGCTGCGGCGGCGGATCGGGGTCCCCGAGGGCCGCAAGGTCGTGCTGTACGCGCCGACCTTCCGCGACTACGACCGGCGCAACGCCTCGGTCCGGATCGACCTCGCCGACGCGAAGAAGAAGCTGGGCGACGACTACGTGCTGCTGGTCCGCGGGCACAGCATGCAGGCGTTCCCCAACGTCCCGTCGCAGGGCGGCTTCGCCATCGACGTCACCACTTATCCCGATATGTCTGATCTGTTGGCGTTCGCGGACGTACTGGTCACGGACTACTCGTCGTCGATGTTCGACTTCGTGGCCACCGGACGGCCGGTGATCCTCTTCACCCCCGACCTGGCCAAGTACAGGTCGAGCCGCGGCCTCTACCTGGATCTGGAGTCGCAGCGTCCGGGCATCCGCGTGGAGACCTCGTCCGACGTCATCGAGACCGTGAGCCGGATCGACGCGCTCCACGCCAAGATGGCCGACCGCTACGCCGCCTTCGCCCGCACCTACGTCCCCCATGACGACGGCAAGTCCGCCGCCACCCTCGTCGACCACATCTTCCCCGCCTGACCCTCCCGTTTCAGACCGGAAACGGGAGGGCGTGTCGTGGGCGGACTCGGCACGATCATCACGTTTGTTCTGATGGAATGACGTGCTGTGAGTTATCGGCTGGTGCGGCGTGGAGGTGTGGGGCGCGGTTCGGCTCCCGTGCTCGACGAGCATCAGCGGGCCGTGGTCGAACATATGTCCGGTCCGCTGCTCGTCCTCGCCGGTCCTGGCACGGGAAAGACGACGACCATCGTCGAGAGCGTGGTCGACCGCATCGAGCGGCGCGGCCTCGACCCGGAGCGGGTGCTCGTGCTCACGTTCGGACGCAAGGCCGCGGGCGAGCTGCGCGACCGGATCACGGCTCGGATGCGGGCGACCATCAGGACTCCGCTCGCGGTCACCTTCCACAGCTACGCCTACGCGCTGCTGCGCCGCGAAGCCGTACAGGCGGGGGAGCAGCCGCCCCGGCTGCTGACCGGGCCCGAGCAGCTGCTGGAGATCAGGAGGCTGCTCCACGGCGAGCTGGAGGACGGCGCCCGGCACTGGCCGTCGCGGATGCGTGAGCTGCTGAAGACCCGCGCCTTCGCCGAGGAGGTGCGCGACTTCCTGGCCCGGGCGAGCGAGCGCGGGCTCAGCGGGAGCGACCTGGTCCAGCTGGGCAAGGAGCACGCCCGCGACGACTGGGCGGCCGCCGGCCGCTTCGCCGACCGCTACGAGGACCGTTTCGCCCTCGATCCGGAGCCGATCCTCGACTACACCGAGCTGATCCGGGAGGCCGCGGGCCTGCTGTCGAACGGCGAGGTCCGCCGGCGTGAGCGGGACGCCTACGACGTGATCTTCGTCGACGAATACCAGGACACCGATCCCTCGCAGGAGCTGCTGCTGTCGCGCCTGGGCGGCGACGGCCGCGATCTCATCGCGGTGGGCGACCCCGACCAGTCCATCTACGGCTTCCGCGGCGCCGACGTGCACGGGATCATGCGCTTCCCCGAGCGCTTCCCGACCGCCGACGGCCACGACGCGCCCGTCATCGCGCTGCGCGTGTCGCGCCGCAGCGGGCCGGGGCTGCTGGAGGCGTCGCGGCGGGTCGCCAACCGCCTCCCGGCTCCTCCGAAGCAGGGGCACCGCGACCTGATCCCCGCCGACGCCCAGGATTCCGGCAGCGTGCGGGTGATTCTGGCCGACAGCGACAGCCAGGAGGCGGCGATCGTCGCCGACACGCTGCGCCGCGCGCACCTGCTGGAAGGCGTCCCCTGGTCGCGCATGGCGGTCCTGGTGCGCAGCGCCAAGCGGCAGGTGGCGCTGCTGCGCCGGGCGCTGCTCACGGCCGGCGTGCCGGTGCTGGTCGCGGGCGACGACGTCCCGTTAGCCCAGGAGCCCGGCGTGCGCCCGATCGCCACGCTGCTCAAGGCCGCCGTACGGCCTTCGGGCCTCGACGTGGCCACCGCCGAGGAGCTGCTGACCGGCCCCATCGGCAACACCGACATGGTCGGCGTACGGCGGTTGCGCCGCGCCCTCCGCGTGGCCGAGCACGAGGCGCTGGCCGCCTCGCAGACGCTGGGCGCGCTGCCGTTCACGCCGCGATCGTCGGACGAGATGCTGGTCGCCGCGCTTCGCGACGAGCGAGAGCTGGTCAACGTCGAGGCCCACGTGGCCGCGCCCGCCGCGCGTGTGGCAAGGCTCCTGACACAGGCCCGGGAAGCCGTACGCCGCCGCCTGGGGGCCGAAGAGGTGCTGTGGGAGGTCTGGCAGGCCAGCGGCCTCGGCGAACGCTGGACGGATGCCAGCTTCTCCGGTGGGCCGCGGGGCGGGCAGGCCGACCGCGACCTGGACGCCGTCGTCGCGCTGTTCGACTACGCGGCCAAGTTCGCCGACCGGGTGCCCATGGCCGGCATCGAGGTCTTCGTCGACGACCTGCTCTCCCAGGAGATCCCGGCCAACACGCTGGCCGAGCACGCCCCCGAGGGCGAGGCCGTCCGGATCCTCACGGCACACCGCTCCAAGGGCCTCGAATGGGACGTGGTCGTGGTCGCGGGCGTCCAGGAAGGGGTCTGGCCCGACCTGCGGCTGCGCGGCTCGCTCCTCAGCGTCGACGCCCTGGTCGAAGACGACGCCAACATCGCCGGGCTGACCTCCAAGCTGCTCGCCGAGGAGCGCCGGCTGTTCTACGTGGCCGTCACGCGGGCGCGCCGCCGGGTCGTGGTGACCGCGGTCGGCGGCGAGGACACCGACGAGCGGCCCTCGCGCTTCCTGTCCGAGCTGCTCCCGAGCGGGATCGAGAGCGCCACCATCGAGGATCGGGCCCGCTGGCTGAGCATGCCGTCCCTGGTCGCCGACCTGCGCGCGGCCGTCTGCGACCCCGAGCGTCCCGAGATCGTACGGCGTGCCGCCGCCGAGCACCTGGCGCGGCTCGCGCTCGAGAACGTGCCGGGGGCCGGCCCCGACGACTGGTACGCCCTGAAGGAGCTGTCCGACGACCGCCCCATCACCTGGCCCGACGACGTGGTCCGGATCTCCCCGTCCTCGGTGGAGAACTTCACCAAATGCGGGCTGCGCTGGCTGCTCGAGACGGCCGTCGGCGCCGGGTCGGCCGGCGTCACGCAGAGCCTCGGCACGGTCATCCACGCCATCGCCGTGCTCGCGGCCGCCAACGACGACCCCGAGGCGCTGTCCGGGCGGCTCGACGCCATCTGGGACGGCTTCGACTTCGGCGGCGTGTGGTTCAACCGCAAGCAGCGCCGGGTGGCCGAGCAGATGGTCGAGCGCTTCCTGCAGTGGCACCGCGACAATCCGCGCGAACTGGTCCGGACTGAAGAGGCCTTCAGCGTGCCGCTCAGCGACAACGTGATGATCCGGGGAAGGGTGGACCGGGTCGAGCGGGACGGCGAGGGCCGGGCCGTGATCGTCGACCTGAAGACCGGCACGGGCAAGCCGCGCGACGACGAGCTCGACCGGCACCCGCAGCTCGGCGTCTATCAGCTCGCCACGCTGCTCGGCGCGTTCAAGCGGCACGGCCTGGTGGAGCCGGGCGGCGCGGCCCTGGTGCAGGTCGGCAAGGCGGTCGGCGTGGGCCCGAAGGCCAAGGAGCAGCGGCAGGCCCCGCTCGAAGGCGATCCCTGGGCGCAGGAGCTGGTCACGACGGTCGCCGAGGGCATGGCCGCCAAGGTGTTCGTGGCCACGGTCAACGACGGCTGCCGGACCTGCGCGGCCCGGCTGGCCTGCCCGGTCAACGACAACGGGGGCCAGGTTTGCTGACACCCGAGGAGCTGGCGGGCCGGCTCGGGGTGCTGCCGCCCACGCCTGAGCAGGCAGGGGTCATCGCGGCCGACCCGGCGCCCATGGTCGTGATCGCCGGAGCCGGCTCCGGCAAGAGCGAGACCATGGCCGGGCGCGTCGTCTGGCTGGTCGCCAACGGCCTGGCCCGCCCCGAACAGATCCTCGGCCTCACCTTCACTCGCAAGGCCGCGGCCGAACTGAGCGAACGTGTGCGCAAGCGCCTGGAAGGCCTGAAAAGCGCGGGTCTCGTGCAGTCCATGGACGACGAGCCGGAGGTGTCCACCTATCACGCGTACGCGGCCCGGCTGGTCACCGACCACGCCCTCCGCGAGGCGCTGGAGCCGACGATGCGCCTGGTCAGGCCCGCTGTGGCCTGGCAGATGGCGGCCCGCGTGGTCGGGCAGTACGACGGGCCCATGGACAAGGTCGACCTGGGGCCGCCCAGCGTGACGGCGGCCGTGCTCGAGCTGGCCGGGGAGATGTCCGAGCATCTGCGTACGCCGGGCGAGGTGCGCGAGGTCGGCGACTGGCTGCTCGACCGGCTGAACGAGCTCACCGGCCGCGTCACGCTGCCCCAGCAGCGCCCGGTCCGCACCCAGGGCGTACGGGAGCAGCTGCTGCCGCTGGTCGAGGCGTACGAGCGGTTCAAGCGGGGCCGCGAGGTGCTCGACTACGGCGACCAGATGGCGCTGGCGGCGCTGATCGCGTCCAAGCACCCGGAGGTCGGCGCCATCGAGCGGGAGCGGTTCACGGTGGTCCTGCTCGACGAATACCAGGACACCAGCCAGGCTCAGCTCGTGTTGCTGCGGTCGCTGTTCGGCGGCGGGCATCCGGTGACCGCGGTGGGCGACCCCTGCCAGTCGATCTACGGCTGGCGCGGGGCCTCGGCGGGCAACCTGTCCCGGTTTCCGACCGACTTCCCGACCGCGCAGGGCCGCCCCGCGGACGTCAGGCAGCTGTCGGTGAGCTTCCGCAACGGCGAGCGGGTGCTGGACGCGGCCGCCCGGATCCAGGCGCCGCTGCGCCGCGAGGCCGCCGTGCCGGTGCTCAAACCCGGCGCCAACCGGGCCGACCGGGGCCGGATCGTGTGCGCGTTCCACGAGACGGCCGAGCACGAGGCCGAGTGGATCGCCCAGGGGGTCGTCCGGACCATCGGCATGGAGCTCGCGCCCGACGGCCTGCCCTGGGAGGACGGCCGGATCCAGCCCAAGGACGTGGCGATCCTGGCCAGGAAGCGGTCGCAGTTCCCGGCGCTGCGCCGCCACCTCGAGGCGCTGGGCGTCCCGGTCGAGGTGGTAGGCCTCGGCGGCCTGCTCACCGTGCCCGAGGTGGCCGACATCGTGGCGACCCTCAGGGTCATGTACGACCCGACGGCCGGCGATGCGCTCGTACGGCTGCTGGCCGGGCCCCGGTGGCGGATCGGGCCGGCCGACCTCAAGCTGCTCGGCGACCGGGCGCGCGACCTCAACCGGGACGCCACGCGGCGGGTCGAGGATCCGCTCGAACAGGTCGTCATCGACATGGAGACCGAGCGCGGCAGCCTGGTCGACGCGCTCGACGAGCTGCCCGACCGGCCCGAATGGCTGGAGCCGTTCTCGCCCCTGGCCCAGGAGCGGCTGCCGGCGCTGGCGCTCGAGCTGCGCACGCTCCGCTCGCACGCGGGCCAGTCGCTGCCCGACCTGATCGGCGAGGTGGAGCGTCGGCTCGGCCTTGACGTCGAGGTGGCGGCCCGGGGCGGCAGCCTCTACGCGGCCCGCGCCGACCTTGACGCCTTCCTCGACGCGGCGTCCCGCTTCGCCGGAGACGCCGAAGACCCCACGCTCGGCGCGTTCCTGGCCTATCTGAAGGCGGCCGAGACCGAGGAGTTCGGCCTGGAGGCGGGTCGGGTCGGCGAGTCCAACAGCGTCAAGCTGATGACGGTGCACGCGTCCAAGGGGCTGGAGTGGCCGGTCGTCGTGGTCCCCGGCCTGAGCCAGATGAACGGGAAGAACGGGCTGATCAAGGGCAGTGTCTTCCCGGCCGCCCCGATCACCAACTCGCGCTGGACCGAGAACCCGCGCAAGCTGCCCTATCCGCTCCGTGGCGACGTGGCCGACCTGCCCGCGCTGACCGGTCTCGACAAGGAGGCGCTGGCCGCCTTCGACGAGGCCTGCCGCGACCGCGACCTGCTGGAGGAGCGCCGGCTGGCCTATGTGGCGATCACTCGCGCGCACTATCTGCTGATCGCGTCGGGCTATCGGTGGGGAAGTGCCGCGAAGCCGCTCGAACCGTCCGATTTCCTGACCGAGATCAGGGAGAGCGGCGCGGCCGTGGCCGTCTGGCATGACGGCGAGGGCGAGGACAACCCGCTGCTGGCCGAGCCGCCGAGCCAGGAATGGCCGTCGATCGCGATCAAGGAGGGCATCGCGGAGGGCGCGCGCATGGTCCAGCAGGCCATGGAGGGCCTGGCGTCCGATCCGGGCGGGGAGGTCCGCGAGCGCGACCGGGAGCGGATGCGGTCGTGGGCCCGCGACACCGAACTGCTGCTGCGCGAGCGCGAACGCCGCCGGGATGCCACCGTGGTCGAGCTGCCGTCGCGGCTCACCGTGTCGTCGCTGGTCCAGCTGGCCGCCGACCCTTCGGCGTACGCGCGGCAGGTGCGCCGGCCGCAGCCGCACAAGCCGGCCCCGCTGGCCAGGCGCGGCACGGCCTTCCACCGATGGCTGGAGACCCGCTGGGGGCAGCAGCGGCTGATCGACGACGGCGACCTGCCCGGCGCCTCCGACCAGATCTCCGACGCCGACGCGCAGCTCGCGCACCTGCAGGAGCGTTTCGAGCAGAGCCGCTGGGCCGCCATGCGTCCGGTCGACCTGGAGGTCCCGTTCGAGACGGTCATCGCCGACCGGCTCGTCCGCGGCCGGATGGACGCCGTGTTCGAAGACGGGTCGGGCTACGTCGTGGTCGACTGGAAGACCGGCGACCGCCCCACCGGCAAGGCGGCCAGGGCCGCCGCCGTGCAGCTCGCCGCCTACCGCCTGGCGTGGTCACGTCTTTCCGGCACGCCGCTCGACGAGGTCGGCGCGGCCTTCCACTATGTGCGGTCCAATCAGACCATCCGCCCCGTCGACCTCATGGACGCCGACGACCTGACCGCCCTGATCTACCAGATCCCCGCGGCCGAGTAAGGGCCTCAGGGGAGGTAGTGGAACGCGGGTTTGGGGTGGAGGAGGAAGTCGTGGTGGGAGATGTTCCAGGCGTAGGCGCCGGCCATGGCGAAGGCGACGACGTCGCCGACGGCGAGGGCGGCGCGGACGTGGCGGGCGAAGACGTCCTTGGGCGTGCACAACCGGCCGGCCAGGGTGAGCTCCCTGTCAGGGCTGTGTGAGCGGGAGATGACGACGAAGGGCTGGTTGTGGCCCTTCGTCACGGGTGTGCGCAGATGGTGGGTGCCGCCCGTGAGGATGGCGAACCACTCGCCGTGGACCCGCTTCACGTCCAGGACTTTGGTCAGATACCAGCCGGAGTAGGCCGTGAGGGCGCGCCCCGGCTCGATCCGGAGGATTTCCCCCGGTGCCCGGCGGGCGCGCATGCCGTGGGCGTAGGAGGTCCAGTCGAAGCGGTGGGCGGGGTCGGTGTAGGAGACGGCCATGCCGCCGCCCAGGTTGATCTCCCCCAGGTTCAGCGAACGGGCGTAGGCCAGCACCGCATCGGCGAGGGTGAGCAGGTCGGGAGCGTCGAGGCCGCTGGCGAGGTGGGCGTGGATCCCGTGCGCGCGTACCGGATGGGCGATCAGTTTGAGGCATTCGGTCACGTCGTCCGGATCCATCCCGAACGGGGTCGCGCCGCCGCCCATGGCCAGCGCCGCGCCGCCGACCGGGACGTCGAGGTTGACGCGGAGCAGCACGTCGGCCGGGCGTCGTGACGCCTGGAGGCGGCGCAGTTCGGCCGGGCTCTCGACGTGCAGGCGCCGTACGGGAAGGGCGAGTTCGGCGTCGGTCTTCCCCGGGCCGCCGAAGGCCAGCGGCATGCCGGGCAGCAGGGCCCGGATGTGCTCGACCTCGCCGCCCGACGACACCTCGAAGCCGTCGACGTGCTCGGCAAGCACGCGGAGCAGGGCCGGATCCGGGTTGGCCTTGACCGCGTAGTAGAGCTCCAGTCCTTCGGTCGCGGCGCGGACGGCGGCCGCGTGCCGGTCCAGCCCAGGGAGGTCATAGACGTACGCCGGGACGTCGCCCAAGGTCTCGGCGATCCCTTCCAGACCCGTGGGGATGGTCAGCATGGCAGCAGAGGATTGCGGACGGGCACGTATCCGGCGGCGCGGTCGGCCAGGCGGGCCCAGCGCACCGACAGGTTGGCCTTGGCCGGCAGCGTCGGCCGGGTCAGCAGGTCGTCGAGCGGCCAGCCGTGCGTCTCGGCGGCCTCGGCGATCACCTCGCGTGCCACGGGCCACAGCCGCTCCTCGCCGCCGAGCGTGGCCGCGATCTCGGCGAGGTGGTTGACGAACAGGCAGTAGACGACCCGATCCCAGCCGCGTTCGGCGTCGTAGGTCATGGCCTCCGACACCCGGCCCGGCGGCAGGTCGTGGCGTCCGGCGATCAGCTTGGTGCCCTCCATGTCCCGGAACACGGCCTGAACGGGGGATCCGTCCGCATCGAGGCCGATCAGCACGTTCTGCAGGTGTGGCTCCAGAACCACCCCGTGTCGGGCGTAGGCGTCCAGGACCGGGAGGGCCACCCGTTCCACGTACGCGCGCCACCACGCCACGGGGTCGCCAAGCGGCGTGAACCCGGTCGCGAGGGCCCCGGCGAGGATCGGCGTGACTCCGGGCGCGCACCGCCCCCACGGGCTGCACCGGATCAGCACGCCGAGCCCTTCCAGCAGCCGCGTGCCGAGCCGTACGGACCGATAGCCCGGCTCGGGAAGCCACGCCGTGCCGGGGAACCGGGCCGCGAGATCGGCGAAGACCGGCCCGAGCCGGGAGCTCAGCTCGACCGCCCCGGACAGCTCATACCAGGCGTTCTTCCGCACACAGTTGGTGATCCGCACGTTCAGCGAGAACTTCAGGCACTTGTCGATCAACGGGTCGTAGACCGTCCGGACCGACGAGGTCGGGACGACATCGGCCGGGGCGGGCCCCAAATCCACCAGATCCGCCCCGAAGTCCGGAGCGAGCAGCTCGACCTGGTAGGGGTGGGCGGGAAGCAGGACGTATCCCTCCGGGGCCGCTGCGATCCGGTCGAGCGCGGACACATCGCCTTCCTCCGCCACAAGGCCGGCGCGCACGGCGAGCAGGCGGAGCGGGAACCGCGCGTGCGTCTCCGGCGCGTACGCCAGGGGGACGGCACGCGACTTGGGCGACGGATGACACGGATGGCCGGCGACCAGGGCCTGCTCGGACGCCAGCCACGGGTCGGCGGGCGGGGCCACGTTTCGGCGGGCGGCCAGGATCTCGGCGATCGTCGCCCTGCTGCCGGCCACCTGGGCCGCGAACTCGGCGTTGTCACCGAACAGCGCGGCCTGCGCCAGCGACGCGAGCCGGTCCGACGTGAGCGGCTCCCAGCCGCCGTCGAGCAGCGCCTCAGGCCGGCCGTCGAAACGCAGGGCGAGGCCGCGCACCCGGGCCCGGACGGGCACGCCGCCGAGCCGGAGCATCCGGTGCGGCCCGTCGTCCCAGCCGGGCAGCTCGCGAAGGCAGCACCGCAGCAGCGCCTCGACGCTGGCCGTGTCGGCGGCGGTGTCGGCCGTGATTTCGGCGGTGGTGTCGGCGGAGGCGGCCGCGGCCTGGCCGGGCGGGCCGAGGAGGAGCATCACGCCCCCCACAAGTAGTTGGGCCCGCTCGTGCCGTAGTACTTGTTGATGTCCTTCGCCCCCGTGCGTTCCTTGGCCACCAGCGTGCCCGCGGTGACCATCGATTTTCCGACCAATCTGGCCGCGTCGAGCGTGCGGGCCCGCAGCAGGCGGGCCATCGGCTCGTCCGCGTACGGCGCCAGCGCCCGGGCCAGGGCGTCGCGCACGAGGGCCCGGCCCTGGTCGCCGACGGCGCCGACGGCGACCGCGGCGGCCGCCAGGTGGAGCGTGATCGTGACGAACACGTCGGCGAGCGCGTGCGGGTCGTCGGTGAGCATCCGCCGGTCCGTGAAGGCCGGCGCGTCGATGCCGCGCGTCCGCAGCAGGCCGGGGGAGGCCAGCAGCCCGTCGTTGTCCTTGATCAGCAGCCGCGGGCCCGGCAGGACGAGCGCCAGGTTCTGCTGGTGGGCCTCCAGAGCGATGCCGTAGCGGACGAACAGCAGCACGTTCCAGCGCAGCAGCACGTCGAGGTAGTCGCGGAGCAGCCCCTTGGGGTCGGCGCTCAACTCCTCGAGGACCAGCGGCAGCGCCGCCACGGTCACGATCCGGCCCTCCGGCAGCCTGCGGACCATCCAGGCGAGGTATTCGTCGCCGCTGTGCGCGTACATCTGCTCGTCGGCCGCGAGCACCGGCATGTCCGGCTCGCGGCGCAGCACTTCGCGAAGGAGGAGCTCGGCCCTGGCCCCGTCCTCCAGCGTGCCCGGTTTGATCGACCGCCGATTGCGCGCGCCGAGCGTGCTGGTCGGCAGCGGCAGCTTCAGGTGGGTGCGCGCGTCGATCTCGACCGTGCGCATCGAGAGCGTGGGCCGTACGGTCAGATGGGGCTCAGGCAGGACGTCGGGCACGTACGGCGCGGTCAGCGGATGCACCGGGAAGAGGCCCTCGGAGGGGAAGAAGTCCGGTGTGGGCCACGATCCAGGCACCCGGGCCCAGCGCAGCTCGAACCGGGGCGCGAACTCGGGCGCGTACGCGATGAGCTGTTCTGGGGTGAGACCGCTGCGACCGCGTGCCGTGGGATAGATGGGGTGGCCGAGAGCGGCGGCGAGGCTGTCGAACCGCATGGTGCCGGTCGCCGGGATCGTCCGCAGCCGCAGCGCCGTCAGCGTTTCGTGGCATTCGCGGGCGAATGCCGTCACGTCATCGGCCGGGTCGGCGATGTCCGTCAGGGTGCCGAGCACCTCGTCGAGGGTCAGCTCCTCGGTCTCGGCCACCGCGAAGTCCTGGAACAGGCCTCCCGGCGCGAGCCGCACCCGGCGGCCCGAGGTCAGGACCAGCGCGGCGCCGTCCTTGTCGCGGGTCATCCGCGCGGCGATACCGCGGTAGTCCTCGCGCAACAGCGCGTCGAGGACCCGCCGGGCCAGCTGCGTCATGCGACGACCCAGGGGTTGTCGCGCAGGAAGCCCTCGATCGCCGTGTCCACCTCGTCCCGGGACGGCCCGATCGCGCGAACGATCCCCAGATAGTCGCGGTTGGTCCCGGTGATCTCGATGGTGTCGCCGACCTTCCTGATCGGTTGGTGCCACAGGCCGTCCGACGCGTACGTGGGCGGAGCCTGGGTGACGGTGCCGGGGCGTTCGGCCATGAGGCTGAGCGTGGCACAGTGGCCGTCGCGGGATCCGGCCAGGGCCGGGGGCTGGGGCGCGGCCTCGCCGGCGTGCACGCGCAGGATCCACTCGAACAGCGGGATCCCGAGGAAGTCGGCCATCAGCAGGTCGCAGTTGTCGCCGATCACCCGGTAGTTGACCTCGATGATCCGCGGGCCGTCGGCGGTGACGACGTATTCGGTGTGGCAGGCGCCGAAGCCGATCCCGATCGCGTCGAGAGCCTTCTCGATGTGCGGCTCGTCGCGCGGGCACCAGTCGAGCCGCTCCTCGGCGAAATGCGGCAGCGGGCCCAAGGTGGTGCGGAAACCACCGAGGACCTGCCGGTTACGGCCGTCTCCGAGCGTTTCGAGCGTGTAGAGGGGGCCTTCGAGGTATTCCTCCGCGACCATGGCCCGGCCCGGGACGATCGCCCGTGCCAGCTCCTCGTCATCGCGTACGAGGACCACGTCTTCGCTGGCCACGCCCTGAGCCGGCTTCACCACGGCGGGGAAGGGGAGGCGCGCGCCGGGCGTGAGCCGTACGGACCGGACCGATTCGACGCCCTGGCGGGTCAGCTCGCGGCGGGTCAGCGCCTTGTTCTTCGCGGTGACGCAGGCGCGCCAATCCTTGCCCGGCAGGCCGAAGTAGGCGGCGGCGAGCGCCGTCTCGGCCTGGATGTGGTCGGAGTTCGAGAAGATCACGTCGGGCCGATGGTGGCGGGCGATCACGTCGATCATGGCCCGCGCGTCGCGCACGTCGGTCTCGATGGCCTCGACCCGGCTTCCGGCCGGCGCGTAGCGGTCCGGCTGATCGGTCAGGATGGTGACATCCCATCCCAGGGCCTCTGCCGCGGGCAGGAACCCGTGCGTGACCGAGTCGGTTGGATTGAGCGCGGAGAGGTACAGCCGCAAGGAACCCCCTAAGGCAAGGCTTACCTAACCAGCGCAATGATAATCGACCACGTTCGGGTGCGTGGGGGAATCCGGTCGCGTGGGGGCTATGTTAAGGGGACGTGGAGATCTCCGAAGGCCTGTTGGGCCCCTTGCTGCTGGCGCGCACCGTCATCGACCGATCGACGGCGCTACGCGGAGACAGCGGCTGGCTGGAGCGGGCCTGGGCCGACGACAAGACGCGCGTCCTGGTGATCGACGACGGCAACACGCAGATTCGCCGCTTCAGCGACGGCGTCGAGGTCGTGCTGCGGCCCCCCGCGGAGGCTCCGGAGGGCGACCGCTATCTGCTCGGCGTCGACGAGGACGGCGTCGCCTACTTCGCCGTGCGTGGCCCGCTGCCGCCCGGCGCGGAGACCGGTGGACTGCGGCAGATCGGCGCGCAGCTGGGCGACCGCGACGCGGGCCTGCTCGTTTACGCCGTGGCCTTGGAGGTCTGGCACACCACGCACCAGTTCTGCCCGCGATGCGGCAGCCGCACCGACGTGACCTCATCCGGGCACATGCGCGTCTGCCCGAAGGACGGAAGCGAGCACTTCCCCCGCGTCGACCCCGCGGTGATCATGCTGATCCGCGACGACGCCGACCGGGTCCTGCTCGCGCGCGGCCCGCAGTGGCCGGAGGGGCGGGTCTCCGTCCTCGCCGGCTTCGTCGAGCCCGGCGAGGCGCTCGAGCACGCGGTCATCCGCGAGGTGCGGGAAGAGGTCGGCATCGCCGTCACCGCGCCGCGCTACATGGGCAGTCAGCCGTGGCCGTTTCCGCGCAGCCTCATGCTCGGCTTCTTCGCGCGCGCGACCACGACCGACCTGCACTGCGACCCCGAAGAGATCGCCGAGGCCCACTGGTTCACCCGGGAGCAACTGCTCGCCGAGCTGGAAAGCGGCCGGCTCGCCCTGCCGTCGCCCATCTCCATCGCCCGCCGCCTCATCGAGACCTGGTACGGCGAGCCGCTGCCGGGAGACTAGTGGGGCGCTAGATCCCCAGGCGGGCCTTGACCTCGATCACCGAGGGATTGGTGGCCGTGCTGCCGTCACCGAAAAGGACGGTCGGGACCGTCTGGTTGCCCCCGTTGACGCTCATCACGAATTCCGCCGCGCTTGGGTGCCGCTCGATGTCGATCTCCTGGAAGACGATCCCCTCGCGGCTCAACTGGCTCTTGAGTCGCTTACAGGGGCCGCACCAGCTGGTGGTGTAGACCGTGAGCGCCATCTTCATCCCTTCGTGTCCGTTGTGCAGTCATTGGCAACACGAAGGACATCTTTGCTATTTCATGAGCCTGCCGATGACCCACTGCTCGACCGATTCGGCGACGCCAGGCTCACGGTAGAGGGGCGCGCTGTGCTGGGTGCCCGGCATCGTCATGATGGTCATGTCCACTCCGGCCTCGGCGAGCGCACCCTGCAGGATCTCGCTGTGATACGGCGGGACGAACTCGTCCGCCGAGTGGACCGACAACATCGGCGCGTCGCCCGGAGAGGCGTGCAGGGCCGGCTCCATGCTCCGCCAGATCCGCGGGCACTTGATCGGGCCGCAGCCACCCGCCAGCGCGATCGCCGCCTTCCTCAGGTGGCGCTGCTCGGCGTCGGCGCCCTGGTCGCCGTCGGCGTAGGCGGTCATGGGGGAGACCACCGGCGAGATCCCGACCACGCCGCGGAGGCCGGGCAGGCCGTCGCCGTAGGTGTCGACGGCCGCCGCGATGTGCCCGCCGGCCGAGAAGCCGATCACCGCATAGCGGTCGGGATCGGTGTTGAACTGCGCCGCGTGCCGCCGTACGGCGGAGATCGCGGTAAGGGCGTCCGACCGCTGCGCCGGCCACGGAGCGTCACCGGACAGCCGGTAGTCGATGTTGGCCACCGTGAAGCCGAGCTGGGAGAAGCTCCGGCTCACCTCGGTCATGTACTTCTTGTCGCCGCTCGCCCACCAGCCTCCGTGGATCACGAAGACCGCGGGCCGTGCCTCACCCTCCGGGTGCCACCAGACGTCCATCCGCTGACGCACGTGCGAGCCGTACGAGAACGTCCTGACCTCGGTGACGACGGGGCTTGGAGTAGGAACGGGATCGCCGGCCCGGGCGGCGGCCGGGGCCTGAGTCACAAATAGGGCAGCAAGCGCAAGGGCGCCGACACCCAACGCTGTTCGCACCCTGCCTCCAATGGTGTTGGCACATCCGTGGCCGACTGCTGGAAGGATGATGCCATGGATGTCCTCGCGGGGTTGGATCCTGAGCAACGGCAGGTCGCCGAGGCGGTGCGCGGACCGGTCTGCGTGCTGGCCGGAGCGGGCACCGGAAAGACCCGCGCGATCACCCATCGCATCGCGTACGCCGTGCAGAGCGGGGTTGTCGACGCTCAGAGCGTGCTCGCTGTGACATTCACCACACGGGCCGCGGGAGAGCTGCGGCAGCGGCTGCGCGCGCTCGGCGCGCCCGGCGTCGTGGCGCGCACGTTTCACGCGGCGGCGCTGCGCCAGCTCACCTACTTCTGGCCGCGCGTGATCGGCGGCGACCCGCCGCAGGTGGTCGAGTCGAAGCTGCCCCTGCTGATCGAGGCCTGCCGGCGGCTGCGCAGAAACCCCGACCGCGGCGAGCTGCGCGACGTGGCCAGCGAGATCGAGTGGGCCAAGGTCACCCAGATCGGCCCCGATGACTATCCGTCCGCCGCGGTCAAGGCGCGCCGCACCCCGCCGATCCCGCCGGAGGAGGTGGCCCGGCTCTACGAGGGGTATGAGACGCTGCGCCGCCAGCGGCACCTTGTCGACTTCGAGACCATCCTCGAGCTCACCTCGGCCGTGATGACCGAGCACCGCGAGGTCGGCGACCAGATCCGCTCCCAGTATCGCTACTTCGTGGTCGACGAGTTCCAGGACGTCAACCCGCTGCAGAAGCTGCTGCTCGACACCTGGCTCGCCGGGCGCGACGACCTGTGCGTCGTGGGCGACCCAAACCAGACGATCTACTCGTTCACCGGGGCCACCCCGCACTATCTGACCAGCTTCGCCGTCGAACACCCATCGGCCACCGTGATCCGGCTGGTCCGCGACTACCGGTCGACGCCGGAGGTGGTCTCCCTCGCCAACCGCGTGATGGCGAGGTCGCCGCACCGGCTCGAGCTGGTCGCCCAGCGGCCCGAAGGCCCCGCGCCCGAGTTCACCGAATACGACGACGAGCCGGCCGAGGCGCTCGGCGTCGCGCTGACCATCAAGAAGCTGATGGCCGACGGCCTGCCCACGCGCGAGATCGCCGTGCTGTTCCGGATCAACGCCCAATCCGAGGCCTACGAGCAGGCCTTCACCGACGCCGGCGTGCCCTATCAGGTGAAGGGCGCGGAGCGGTTCTTCGAGCGTCCCGAGGTGCGGCAGGCCGTCGTGCTGCTGCGCGGCGCGGCCCGGTCGGCCGGATCCGACGAGCCGCTCGCCGAGGCCGTGCACGGCGTGCTCGCGGGCATCGGGCTCACAAGCGAGCCGCCCGCCGGCAAGCAGGCGCGCGAGAAGTGGGAATCGCTCCGGGCCCTGTCCAATCTGGCCGAAGGCTACGACGACCTGCCCACGTTCGTGGCCGAGTTGGAGCGCCGGGCCCTCGAGCAGCACGCGCCCCCGGTCGAAGGCGTCACGCTGGCCTCGCTGCACTCCGCCAAGGGCCTCGAATGGGACGCGGTCTTCCTCGTCGGGCTCACCGAAGGCATGGTGCCGATCGTCTACGCGGAGACCCCGGAGCAGGTCGAGGAGGAAAAGCGGCTGCTCTACGTCGGCATCACCCGGGCGCGCGAGCATCTGCACCTCTCCTGGGCGCTCGCCCGGTCGCCCGGCGGCCGCCGCTCGCGGCGTCCGTCCCGGTTCCTCGACAACCTTTCGCCGCGTACGGCGGCGCAGCCGTTCAAGCCGGTCGCCAAACGCGACCGGCGGGCCATGGCCGCGCCCGTCGCCTGCCGGATCTGCGGCAAGACCATCACCGTGGCCGCCGAGCAGAAGCTCGGCCGCTGCGCCACCTGCCCCGCCGACTACGACGAGGCCCTCCTCGAGGCCCTGCGCGCCTGGCGTACGACCGTCGCCAAAGAGGCCAAAGTCCCCGCCTACGTCGTCTTCACCGATGTCACGCTGCAGGCGATCGCCGAACGCGTTCCGGCAACAGAGGAAGACCTGCTCTCGATCGCCGGGATCGGACGGGTCAAACTGGACAGATACGGTGAAGCCGTACTGGACCTGTGCCGCAAGGGGGACGCGTGAACTCAGCTCTCAAGGAGCTGCTCGACCTGCTCGACCTGGAGCAGATCGAACTCGACATCTTCCGCGGGCGCAGCCCTGAGGAGCGGATCCAGCGGGTCTTCGGAGGCCAGGTCGCCGCGCAGGCCCTGGTCGCCGCCGGCCGTACGGTGCCGGACGACCGGATGGTCCACTCGCTGCACGCCTACTTCATCCGGCCCGGCGACCCGGCCATCCCGATCGTCTACAACGTGGAGCGGGTGCGCGACGGCCGGTCCTTCACCACGCGCCGCGTGGTCGCCGTACAGCACGGCAAGGCCATCTTCACGATGTCGGCGTCCTTCCACATCACCGAAGACGGCGTCTCCCACCAGGCCGTCGTGATGCCCGAGGCGCCCGACCCCGAGACGCTGCCGACCTTCCAGGAACGCATGCAGCGCGTCGTGGGCGACGACCCCGGTTGGCGCGAGTGGCTCTCCCGGCCGCGCCCCGTCGACTCGCGCTACGTCAACGCGCTCACCTGGGAGGCCCAGCGCGACCCGAGCCTGATCTCCTCGGAGAACAACGTCTGGTTCCGCTACGACGCCGACCTGCCCGACGACCCGTTGCTGCACGTCGTCCTCGCCGCGTACGCGTCAGACTTCACCCTGGTCGACACCGTCCTGCTGGCCCATGGCCTCGCCTGGGGCGCCTCCAACGTCGTCGGCGCCTCCCTCGACCACGCCATGTGGTTCCACCGGCCGTTTAGGGCCGACGACTGGATCCTGTACGCCCAGGAGTCCCCCTGGAGCGGCGGCGCCCGCGGCCTCGCTCGGGGAGAGATGTTCACGTCGAGCGGCGACCTCTGCGTCTCGGTCGTACAGGAATGCATGATCCGCATGACCAGGTGAAACGCGAGATCTCTGGGCTCTGGGGTGGGTAGCCAGTGATGGTGTAATGAGGGCGTGGAGGAGGTTCGGGCGCGAGCCTCGGCCTGTCTCACTCTGAACCGCGATGCGCATCAGTCCTCCTTAGATGGTGTCGATCTCATTGTCGTGCGCCCACTTTTCGATCTCGGATTGGAGATGCCCCCACCGTGCCGGCGCTACCTTGCCCTCAGGCGTGATGTGAAGGACGTCGCGCTGGCCGAACGTCCGGTACAAGTCGCCGACCAGGAGCGCGGTAGCCGATACCAGGTCTGGGGTGTCGCCCGCCAGGCCGTCCAGAGGCGTGACACGCTCGGCGGCCGGGACAGGCCACTCACGGGTCGGGTGCCGAGACGTACCTGCACTCCGCCGGGGCCGCGTGTGGTGAGCATGAGGGGCCGGCCGCCGCCGGGCGCACAGATGCGGGCCCGGATAAAGGGCATCACCGCCCGCACCGGCCCAGTCCCGAGCGAAAGTAGCGCCGAACTTCAGGCCCCCCGAGGCAATCTCGGTCTGCGAAAGGTAGACGATCGAGGGGTCGTTGCGGCACGGGTACCGATAGCCGTTGTTGACGGCAATACCGTGCGCGGAACGAGGGCTCCGGGGTACGGCGATCACGTAGCTGCCGATCCCCAGCCGCAAGGGGTCCTCGATCGTGAAGACGTCGAACGCGAAGAACGGGTCGACCCCGGAGACGATGATGGACCGCATTCGGCCAACTCGGCATCCGAAATGGCGATGCCGGGCAGACCAGCGGCCTAGGCCTGGGTATTTTCGCCTATGCCGAGCACGATAATCCCGCCTTGGGTATTAGCCATCGCTGCGGCGTCGGTGGTCAATGCCCTGCGGTCCTTGTCGCTGTTGCCGTACAGATCGCGTTTGAAGTCAAGATCTTCGGCCTCAGGCACCAGCGCCGTGGTCAGCGCCTCCAGATGAGCCCAGGTCAGGGTTTCGCGGGAGGCGCGCTCACCGAAGATCATCTCCAGTCGGCGCGAGCGGTAGATGCTCGTGGCGTATGACATAGGGGCCCCGTGGAGCTAGCGTCCGGCAGCCGGCCTATCCCAAGCTTCGAGTGGTGTTAAACGATCCCGACCAGGCCTACGTGATCGCGCTGGTGGTGACGTGTGCGGTGGGTGATCACCGGAGTGCGTGAGCGGATTGACCCATCCGCCAGCAGCGGCTTACGACATTCGGCGACGGGTCACTGCGATCCCGAGCAGGAAGCCAGCGCCCAAGCCCGCCCCAAGCAACCCCACCAGGTCTACCACTCTGAACCCATGGTGTGACCAGAGAGCGCCGGCGACGATTATCACGGCCAGAAGCACTAAGACGACAGTTCGAGGAGCGGACACGACACAACCTTTCCCGCCTTTAGAGAACACGCTGTTCAGGAACAGAATGTATCGTTAGTCGGTGGCATCCACAAGAACGCAAGCTCAGCTCGACCCGCGCCCCGCCCTGGGCGGGCTTCCATCGCAGGCGCATCGGGGCAGGCCGCGCGATCCGGCGGTGGACCGGGCGATCCTCACTGCCGCGTTCGAGGTGATCGGCACCCATGGGGTCCGTGGTGCGACTATGGACCGGATCGCCCACCAGGCAGGCGTGTCTCGGGGATCGATCTATCGCCGCTACCGATCCATCGAAGAGATCCTGGTCGCCCTCAACGTGCACCTTGCCACTCAGGTCGACCTCGACGACCACGGCGATGTCGCCGCCGACCTGATTGCGCTGGCCGAATCATTTTCGAATGTCTACCGCGATCGACAGTCCTATGCCCTCGAAACCGAGACGATGACCATTTCCGCCGATCACCATCCTGACTTGGCCGAGGCGATCCGCGGGGCCAACGACGCACAGCGACAACGCACCCGCGAGATCATTAACCGGGCTATCCGGCGGGGCCAACTGCGCGCCGACACCAACCCCGATGTAGTGATCGACGCGCTTGCCGGCGCGCTGCTCTACCACGTGGGTCGCCGGCTGGCGCCGCCCGAACCTGGCTACGCCGCTCAGATCGTTGACCATCTCCTCCGCGGTATCCGGGCCTGAACGGACAAGACCGATCTGTTCGGAGCCGGGACTTCGGCCCTCCGCGCTGCCCAGCGCTATCCGATACCGGCTCTGGCCCTGCTCGCAAGCGCGGCCTATCTGGCTTGGCGGGCCGACTATCTCAGCCCATCGCGGTGGCGCACCGGGATATCGGAGATCGCCCGGCCTGGCCGACCGTTGTTGGACGCCTTTGTTCACTCCGCCGAGGGTTACCACAGTGCTTGAAGGGCCTTGCTGGTCATCGAGCCGTATGGGCCCCCAACCGTGGAGCAGCTAGTCGCGCGCCATCTGGCACGCACCCGCGCCCCCGAGCGGCTGGGCGTGGGTGCGGCTTCGCGGCCGGCGAGACCGTCATGGACCCCGACGTGGTACGGCAGTTGCTGAACCGCTCACGCACGACCGCGCCGCCGCAGGCGGCCGGCAGGTCATATCGAGGGCCGTGCTCGGTCACAGGAGGGCCGTGGCGACGCTGAGACGGGCCGGGCGGGTGGGGAAATCGATCAGCTGGTACGACTCGCCGGTTGCGGTGTCGATCGCGTAGATCCCGGCGTTGTCCCAGAGCAGGGCGATCAGGACGGTATCGGGGTCGCGCCACCCCGCGAGCATCGGCAACGTGAGCTGAAAGCCCACAGGGAACCGATAGTGGCCGCTCATTGTCGCTCGCCTGGTGTCGACAATGGTGAGCTCGGGTGTCTCGTCACGGACCCACCGGGTGCCCTCGGGCGTCTCCTCACGACGCCGGGGGCCCTTGGGCCCCTGCGGCCACATCAGAGTGGCGAGCCGGAGGCCGTCGGCGGAGATGACGGACCATTGAGGATCGAGGGAGTAGACGGTCTCGGATTCCACAGCCCCTATGGGAACGATGCTGTGGAGGCTCCCGTCATCGCGTAGAAAGCGCATCAGACCATCGCCCACGCCCGCCTCGTACGCGTCGTACATCGGAATGGAGGCGTCGCCAGACGGGACGCCGAGCACGCAGCAACTGCGGGGCAGGCGGGTCACCTTCATGGTCGTCACGTCGATGAGGACGGCCGGCTGGTTCGTGGGCTTGTCGTCGTCGAGGGGGGAGAAGTCGACCGTCACTCGCCGCCCATCGGGGGCCCACGCGACGTGCGGGGTGGTCGCCGCGAGGACCTTCAGCGGCACAGAAAGCGGGTGACTTACGGTCCCCGTGCGCGTGTCCCGGATCACGAAACGCCCCTTGGCATCGAAGTAGGCGATCCTGGAGCCGTCGGACGCGACCGACAGGACGCCCCCGTGGTTCCCGTCCTTCTCTGGCGCAATGGCATCGCGCACCTGGAACTCCTGGCCGTTCAACGTGAGCACGCGCCACTGCTGGCAGCCGAGGTCGATCGGCCAGCACTTCACTGTGTACGCCAGCAGGACGGGGGTGGTCGGGCCGTCCGGCAGCGGCTCGGGCGCTCCATTTCGGAAAGCGATCGTCCGTACGGTCCTCTCGCCCATTGTCGGCTCCTCGGCGGTCTTGTGGGATTGGATGACCTGCAGCAGGACGGCGGTCACCGCGGCGACGGCCGCGACCAGGGTCACGCGGTGGGCGGCGCGGCGCCGGCGGGCCGCCATGATCGCCCGCTCCGCCACGTCGCCGAGGGGAGGGCCTTGCGCCGCCAGGTCGTGCAGCGCTTCCTTCAGATGGGTCATCAGTCGCTCCTGGCGGGCAGCAGGTCGGCGAGTTCGGGAGCGAGGACGCGGATTCTGCGTAACGCGTGATGCGTCTGGCTCTTCACCGTCCCGACCGAACATTGCAGGAGGCGCGCGGTGTCGCTCTCGCTGCGATCTTCGTAGAACCGCAGCACCAGGACCGCGCGCTGCCGGGGGGTCAGTAGTCCGAGCGCCTTCTCCAGCAGCAGGCGGCGGACCGCGGCGTCCGCGGGATCGCCCATCCCCTCCGCGGGCTCCGGCAGCTCGGCGCGCGGTAACTCCCGGTTTCTGCGGACCCGCCACCAGGAGACGAACTCGCGATACAGCGCCGTTCGCGCGTACGCCTCGGGGTTGCCGTCGGAGTCGATGTGCGGCCACTTCAGCGCCAGCTTGGCCAGTACGGTCTGCAGCAGGTCCTCGGCCTGGTGGTGCCCGCCGGTCAGCAGGTATGCGGTGGCCATGAGCGCGGGACCGCGTACGGCCACGAACTCGCGGAACCCCTCGTATCTGTCCACCGCACCTCCTCGATCCACATACGAGTCGACGCGGCGGCGGGGTTGGCGGCTAACTCGCGCAGATTACCGGGACGAGCTGGATCACGTTGTTGCCGGAACCGCCGCGATTCCAGGCCGGAACAGTGGCGCGCCAACGGGCAGCGGGACCGCCGGTTGTCCACCCGTCAGGAGGCCTGACGCGAGGGTTTTCCGAGGTACTGACGCCACCAGCTTGAGCGGGCCGCGCGATAACGCCCCTTTGAGGGAGCGAGCACCACGCGGGCGGGAGCTCGGCCAGCGCGCCGAACCCCTCTACGAACTCCGCCTGGATGCGCAGCACCCCGCCACGGGTCCATGTGCAGCCAGTCGGCCGGTCCTCTGCGGTCGAGCAGACGCTGGTCGTAGGTCGAATCGGGGACGAGGTCGCCGCGGACCAGCGCTGGTCCCTGGCGGCGTTCGCGACGCGTCGTTGTCATGCGGATCACGCTGACCGGGTTGACCGGTACCTACGCATGGGGACATCACAGTAGGATGCGGCGGCGTGAACCCGAGCAAATTCTTAGTTGGCCAGAGGGAGCGCTATCGCACGTTCATCCTCGCCGCCATGTTCGTGTTCGGCGTCGTCGTGCTGACCCTCTCGGTCATGCTGATCAACGCTGTCCGCAGTCACACCCGATTACCCGGCGCGGACCCGCCCGGACAGCAGCAGCAGATCTGGCCCAGTGGTTCCGCCCCGTCGGGGAGCATCGCGTCGGAGACCGTCCCCATGACGACGGAGCCGGCCACGTCGGCCGAACCAACCTCGCGTCCCACGCCGTCGCGCCGGACCACTACGCGTCCACCGTCCCGTAAGCCCTCGCCGCCCGGCACTCCGACGATCAAGCCGAGCCCTTCTCCCACGGCCGCGCCCTCCCCCACGGATCCGGCACCAGAGCCCACGGCCACGACGACCCCGACGACCCCGACGACAACCGCGCCCCCGACGACCACGGGCCCCAATCCTGGCCACGGCGGGACCCCGCCCGGTCACGCGAAGAAGACGCCGTAAGCATGCCTGTCGTCATCACCGCCGACGGCGAGCTGCGCAGCCGCTCGAAACTGGATGGTCGCGGCGACGGCTCCGCTGCGCAAGGTCATCGAGCCCTCGCGCGCCGGCCGTGGCTGCGGGCGCTGGGTTCAATCGCGCAACCCTCATGTGTTACCGGACACCCGTAGATCGCTATCGTCGAGGTTCCAGGGGCTGGCGACCTGGTCGTGATTCCGTCGGGCGCCTCCGCCGGCCCAATTGCAACCCGCCCCCACCACACCGGCCGAGGCGAACGCATTAGGAGCTGTTCGGGGTTCGGATCTTGGTGAGGTCCGGCGGTGGGCTGATCATGGCTGGTAGGACTCGGGTGTGGCGCGTTTCGATGTGACCGATGCCGAGTGGGCGTTGATCGAGCCGTATCTGCC
>JAGFNW010000029.1 GCA_017592665.1 Streptosporangiaceae bacterium NEAU-GS5
GCGGCACGCCCGTGGCGAATAACCCCGCGGCCTCCAAGCGGATCCGTTCCCGCTTGGCGCGTGCCTCCGGGGTCAGACCACCACCATCCGGATATCGCATCCCACCGGCATACTCACCGACCTGGCCGTCGTCACGCAACCACGCCGCAGGACCTCAACCATTCAACCTCTGTAGCGCCCGGCTTCACGGTGACACTGCACGAGGCCGGCGTCGGGCCCGCCTCGTCGCCAGTCGATCTGACTCGCGTATGGATGGGCCGGGGTACGACGCACCGCACCCTGACCCACGACAAGGATGGTGTGACCGGCGAGTTGTACTCGCCCGCGGCGGGCACTCCGAGCCGCCATGGCGTTTTACTTATCGGCGGATCCGAGGGCGGTGTCAGCACGAGATACGTCGCCGCGCTGCTGGCCTCGCACGGCTATCCCGCGCTGGCCGTGGGGTATTTCGCGCTGCCCGGACTCCCGGCGACACTACATGACATACCTATCGAGTATTTCGCCCAGGCGGCCAGGCTCCTGCCGGGGCCGGTGCGGGTCGTCGGTTACTCGCGGGGGACCGAGGCGGCTCTGCTGCTGTCCGCGCTCTACTCCGACCTGGTCGACGAGACGATGGTCTGCGCCCCCGCGGATCGCGTCTGGGGCGCGTTCCCGACGCCCGGCAACGCGTGGACCTTTCACGGCAAGCCCCAGACGCGGATACCCTTCGCCGCCATTCGCGCTCGTACGCTGGCGGTCGCGGGCTCCGACGACCGGCTGTGGCCGTCCGCCGCCGCGGCCGACACGATCAAACGGCGGACCTCAGGCGACGCCATCGTCTTCCCCGGGGCCGGTCACGAAGTGTGCGGCGTGCCCTATCTCGCTACGAGCAGCGCCCTGGTGCATCCCGTGGCCGGCGTCCTGATCGAACTGGGTGGTACGCCACAGGCAAACGAGGCGGCGCGGCGAGACAGCTGGCGGCGGCTGCTCAGCCTCCTCCGCCGCTGACGGGCTTGTCCCGCCGACAACAGGACAACCCGTTCGAAGGTGACGAGGAAACCTCGAACGGCTGCGCGCCGGATGTCGCGGACAGCCCGCCACCCTCCGGCAGAAGCTCACGCTCGAACACTCACTTGGCGGGCGGTTCGGTCCGTCAGTTGGCGCTTTCGATCCGTCACGCGCCGGCGGAGCCCTTCAACTTGCTTATGATGACGTCGCCGAGAATCTGGCGGTGGAGCCGGCATGACGTTGTTTCCGTGCTGCGCAGGGACCCGTTCTCGAAGAACTTGTTGGACGTGTACGAGCCTCCGCAGATGTCGAAATATGTGCATTTCTCGGCGCAGGCCACGACTCCGTGTGAGATCTCCTCAGAAATGCGGTCGAGGGCTGGGCCTGACAGGAGAGAGTCCAGCGACCCTGGAGAGTTGATATTGGCGATGACGAAGTCATTGAATTCTTCGCTCTTCCCGCCGGCGAGCTCGGGGCTCGAGGTCGATATGTCGCCGTTTTTTTGAATGGTGATGATCGCCAGGGGCTGGGTCTCGTACGGTATCCGCTGATAGTCGGGGTCGGCGATCTTGCTCTTTATTACGGCCAGAAAGTCGGCTATCTCCCTTATTTCGATGGCGGC
Source organism: Streptosporangiaceae bacterium NEAU-GS5 (assembly GCA_017592665.1). Taxonomy (GTDB): domain Bacteria; phylum Actinomycetota; class Actinomycetes; order Streptosporangiales; family Streptosporangiaceae; genus NEAU-GS5. Next base: position 1,610 of record JAGFNW010000029.1, read on the forward strand.
CGGATCTTCTCGCCACCGATCGAAGATACGGGCCGCGAAGGCGCGATATTCTGCGGCGATCCTGTCGATCTCTGATTTCTCGCCGCTCAGCGATGAAACCGTGTTGCTGTTTTCTATCTCCTCGACGTTGAAGCCGACGCTCTGGAATCCGTTGTCGATGAAGAAATCGAATATCTCATCCGGGTGCTGGAGGCTGGTCCGGGTGAGCACGCAGAGCGCACCCGGGCGGATGTCCCGCTCCTTGAGTTTCCGATAGCCCCGCATCACCGCACGGTGCGAGCCTTTCCCCGACCAGTTGACCCGGTTGGCGTCATGCAGAAACTGTGGCCCGTCCACACTGATGCCGATGGTCATGTCATATTTTGTGAAGAGGTCGCACCAGCGCTCATCGATCAACGTTCCGTTGGTTTGAACGGATCTCTCCACGTTGAGGTTTCGGATGTTATGCAGCGAGATCAGGCGCATGGCCTCTTCGAAGTGCTCCACGCCGGCGGTCAACGGCTCGCCGGCATGCCAGATGAACTGGACGTCTGGGTGGGTAAGCGGGCTGTGCAGCACCTTCTTGATCGACGCTTCCAGGGTGGTGGGTGACATTATGAAGCCGTCACGTCGATGCGGCACATAGCAGTAGCTGCAATTCATGTTGCACAAGGACGTGGGCTGCAGGATGACCTGTCGTATGACCGATCCCATCGAATGTCGACCACCCTTATATTGAATGCGTCTTGTGCTCCTGGGATCCAGAAGCACAAGATCTGACCTGTCGATTTACTTATCGGGCCTTTGTGAATGAGTCCCTGAATGTGTGGTTACTGAAGGATCTGGCCGCTTCGGAGCCATCGGACCCGAAGGTGAGTTCGGTCAGATCTTCCGGGTCGATCCCCTTAAGTTTTTCCAGGAGCTCTGTGACTGACTTCTCGCTTGCGGCCATGGTGATCCCTTTCTTTTCTTACGGCGCTCTCGAAACGACGTGTGCTTGATACCCCCGCGTCGACACAGCGCAACGGGCGACTCGGAAGATATGTCATCAATCTCCCGCCTGTGAACCTTCAACGGCCCGACGCGACACGGCGGCTCCAGAATGGCGATTTCGTCCATCGCTGTTCGGCGGCGTAGTGCTTCGCGCGCTCGGTCAGATAGTGCTCGGCCATCTGATCGATGGCTGAAAGGTACGACTCGACGGCGTGCGGGTTCCGGTCGATGGCGCCGGCGATCGCCATGGCGGCCAGACGTCCCGTGGAGATCGCCGTGATGATGCCCTGAGAGGACAAGGGGTCGGCCGAGATCGCCGCATCGCCGGCCGCAAGCCAATGTTCACCTCCAGGAGGGCGAAGCACCGAACTGCCGGCGGAAAAGATTTCCGGGCCGGCCAGCGGCCGATACCGGAATCGCTGATGCACCTGCCGCATGTGCTCGGTCTGCTTCAGCCGTGCCAGCCAGTGATCCAGATCTCGCATGGCCCTGACGCCGGGGAGGTCTCCGTCCGTCAGGTAGACGAAGATCCGGCGTCCTCCTGGGAGCAGCGCCGTATACCACCAGCCCTCGGGCCCCGCCTCCACCATCGTCATCGCATCGACGTCTCCTGCGATTCCCGGAGTGTGGAGCACCGAGATGGCGACGAGTTTGTCCTCGTGGATCCGGCGCGCGCCAAGGCGCTGGGCGACAACTGCGGCCCGGCCGCTGCAATCAAGGACCCCATCCGAGTGGATCGTCATTTCTTTCGTGCTGTCCCTGAGTCTCATCACCCCGCCGGTGGCGGTCGGCTGCCACGCGACGTGCGTGGCGCGGGCCAGCACGGCGCCGTTATCGCGTGCCGCATCGACGAACATCGCGTCGAACACGCGACGATCCAAATGCCAGCCGTGGCCATAAGGATTGAAGATGAAGTCGGTATCGATGAGCTGAGAGACGCCCCATGCCGAACGGTTGCCGTACGACGGGAGATGGCCGCCGGCCAGGAACCGCTCCCAGAGGCCCAACGTCTCCAGGAGCGGCTGTGCGGCGGGCGGCAGACCCTCACCGATGCTGATCGGCCGGTTCCGAAAACGCCCGACCAGCAACACGCGGGCGTCCATACGAGCCAGGCACAGTGCCGCAGTCGCTCCGGCCGGGCCGGCGCCAACCACGACGACGTCCACGCACAAGGATTTCGGCACGAGAACCTACCAGCATTGCCGCGTCGTCGCGGTTGCCTTCCCTTTCACTAGTGGCACGCCCCGCCACCCGGTCCGTAGTGGCGGCGCTGTATCCCTTGGAGCTGTTCCGGCGTCAAAGGCGCGGAGTTCAGCGTGCGCGCCCGGACCACAGAGGCGTGGGGTTCTGCGGGGTTGTCCGCCGATATGGGAGCGGCAGCGCGGACGTTTGCCCTCGGCACGGGGACCGCCTTCTTCTGAGGTATGTGCTCGTCCTCCGGCAAGGGACAGCCGGCGATGATCCAATCGATGATCACCTCGCGAGCCGACCGATCACCGAGTTCCGGGATGGTCTGGATCAGGAAACGAGACATACGCCGAGGTTGTATCAGCAGTTCCTGCACGAATCGGCTCTCATCCACCTTCCCCGGAATTATCCATCCGTTGTCGGGATCAGCCAGAGCGGCCATCAGCCGTCCGGGCTGATCAATCTGGAACCACCAGCTCACCGGCTTTGTTACGTGCAGTTCCTCCCCTTGGGCGGGATCGACGTAGGTGCCGGTCAGTTCGAAGCCCGCATGGTCGGGGACCGCCATGGCGCGTGGGCCGAGTTCACGCAGCAGCACGAGCATCGCACCAGCGGGGTCAAGACCGGTTCCCAGCGGCGCCGGAGGCAGGGAGTCGATGTACTGGGCCAGAAGTTCCTTGTCCTGGGAGTCGAATACCTTCAGCATCGGGCCGCCGAATTCCATCAGCGAGAAGATGCGGCTGTTCTTCGCGTCACCCGGAGTGATCAGATCCGATTGCACGAGCTGCTGCAGGAACGCGTCGGGCTCGTCGAACCAGTCGTTGATCAGGTTGGGGCCGAGGCGCCTCGTGCCGTGATTCAGCTGGGCAAAATGCCGCTTCCGCGCGAACATGTCCCAGACGCGATCTTCCAGCGATGGGGGATTGGTGAAGAAATACCACCAATCCCCGCCGCCTACGAACTTGAATGCCAGATACCCGTTCCAGACGCGACGCCAGTGCTCCTGCATCTCCCGTTCGCCGCTCTCCTCGCGCACGTGGTCGAGATAGCGAATGACCGCGTCGCGGGCTTTGGCTCCGTGACCGTTGACGGAATTGTCGATCGCCACATGCAGCTTGTAGAATAGCGGGTCGTAACCGTGATATTCGAACAGCTTCACCATGGCCGGCAGGAATATGGCTTCCCATTCCAGGAAAAGGGTCATGCCCAGTAGTTCGGGGGCGTATGTCTCCGGAAACTGAGCGATCGCCGACTGGTAGACCGGGCTGATGAAGGACGAGTCCCAGATGCTCGGGTTCTCGGCGTACGCGCTGCTGGCGATCGGCGGCAGATGGATTCCCGCGCTGTGCAGCAGATCGGTGTAAACGTTGGCGTGGTTCTGTCCTGGGTCGCCGTTGCCGATCTCGTCCGACCAGATCTCGAACAGATACCCTTGAACCTCGCTGCCGGGCCCGGCCTGCGCGATCCTTTCCAGCCACGATCCGTCGAGCTGGTTGAAGGGGGCGAGCTGCCGGATGCGCTCGACCACCTGGTCCGCCGTCCTGAAGAGCGGCTCACCCTCACCCGTGGCCGGGTTGTAGGCCTCGGCCGCACGGCGTTCCCGCTCATAGATCTTCTCGAGCCGAGCTCGGAAGGTGACCGCGTCATAGGTGAAGAACCCGTAATGCTCCAGCTCGTTGTATTCGCTCACTGCTTCCCAGGCCAGCCGCAGGTATTCGTCGGCGAGCTCCCGGGCCTTGGGCAGGAAATCCGCGTGCTGTTCCAAGTTGAGCAGACGGTAGAAGTAGTCCCGGAAGGGCTGAAGCTCGTAGCGACCCCGTTCGCCTTCCACGTACACCGTCTCGCCGAAGGCATCACGTGGAACCACGAATCCGAGACGGCTCCAGTTGGGCATCCCTTCGTGGTTCTCGGCCACCAGGTCGTTCTTCCCCCGGTGACGGGTCCGCCGACGCCACTCCATATCGAACAGGCTTTCCCAGACGGGCCTGCCCGCCGTCTCACCTGCCAGGCGGGCGGCGTAGTCGTCCAGTGCTTCCGTCGGTTCCGGGGCGGGAATCCGGATCTGTTCCCGGAGAAATATCCGAATTGATCCGTAGACGGTATGGGGCGCCACCTCTGGGTCCGTGATATCAGGATCGCCGAAGTACTCGGCAAGAGTCCAGTCCGGGTTCTTCCTCGGGAGACTGAAAGGAGTGGCCGAGTCACGCGTAAGGCCTGAACGGTCCAGAAATTCCTGCAGGCGGCGTACGTAGGCGCCTTCGAACTCTCCCTCGGCCGGGACCGGCACCACCGACAGGTAGGCGCCGGCGAAGTTCGCCAGCTGTCGCCGCCACAGCACCTGATAGGCCGCCGCGTTCGTGATGGAGGCCCAGTCGGGCGACCCTGGATCCGGCGGCGGCCAGGATGACAACCGCGGGCGTGACGGAAACTGCTGGCCGATGCCTCGGGCCCACGGCCGGCGATCGACAAGAAGGCTCGCGAGATCTCCTCGCGCCGCTTCGTCGGGGAACTCCTTGAGGATGCGCTCGTAGTCTTCGGCCGGAATGACGTCGTCAGGCCGGATCGAAGGCCACCAATGGTCGCGACACTCGTAGAAGTCGGCCTGCCACGGCAGCGCCATCCAGCGCGTGATGTCACCCGCTGCAAGATCGTCGCTGAAGCGGAACGCCTCACTGTAGGTCTGCGCGAAACGAACGACAGAGGTGAACTCGATGCCAGGGAAGAACCCTCCGCCCTGGCACGACTCGAGGCTCGCGCGAGTCAGGGCGGCGGGCTGCTGCGCTATGGGCACGCCATCAAGGGATGACGGCGGTGCCAGGGGCAGCGGCGTGGACCCGTCCCAGTCGTTGACGAAGTCTCCATCCTTCCAGCGGGCGAGTTTCCGATATTGCGTGACGGTCAGCGAAAGCCACGTGCTCGGCGCCTTGCGGTTGTCCTTGAAGTCATAGATGGGATGAGTCAGGTCCCCCTCGTCACCGGAAAGCGGCGGCATGAACGACAGATTGGCCTGATTGATCGCCTCCTGGCTGGAAGGGTGAAGCTCATCGGCCGTGGGTGGTCTGGTATCGAGGCCGGGATGATGCAACAAGGGGGTTCGCAGGCGCGCGAAGATGCGGCGGTGCGGAGATTGCGCCGCCTTGGCCAGCTCAGGGTCAGCGAGAACCTGAAGCGTCGCCAGGTCGAGGAAGTCGCCTGGCTTTGCCGACGAGTGCCCCCGGCGCGCCCGATCGCTGACCCATTGATACATGCCCAGCCGACGAAGAATCGGATAGACGTCACGGAGGAACATGACCGGATCGTCCTCGGCCGGTCGGGGCCCCAGCTCCGCCTCTGACCAGGCAAGGTCGTGCTCGACCGCGGCCTCGGTCATGACGTCATAGCCCGTCACGACGTTCTGGGTGTGCGGCGAGAAGTGCGGAGCGGCGACGATCACCCAGGCACGCCCACGAACCGGCAGTTCCTCGCCGGTGTTCAGCTTCACCTTCACGGTGACGGGGCCATCCGCGGTGTCGTCATACCAGCGATCGTTGTTCGCATAATGCGCCAGCGGATTGTTGGGAACGGTGCTGGCCGACCGGCCTCTGCCACCCAAAACCAGGAGACGGCCGGAATCATCAGTACGCAGTTCACCCAGATAGACCTTCTCCGGCCACGTGAGAAATCTTCCGTCCAGCGGCCCTGACCGTCGGCCCCGCCCGCTTACGCCGGCGGACACGGGCCCTATAACGAGCCCCTTCCTGCTGTCTCCCTGCACGTCTCCATTGCGTCGGTGAGCTTCTTCGAAGTCGCCTTTGAGAATCTGATCGACCCGCCCGGCGCCGGCGAATTGCCACCACTCGGCCTTCCTGTTGGCCAGTTCGACATTCCAGGTGATCTCGGCGACATCCGGATGGTCGGCATCAAGCTCTGCGACGACCTGACCCTGTTCGTCGAAGGCATAGACGCGGAAGCAGGCGGCCTGGCGCTTGACCCGGCCCTGCGCGTCCTTGTAGCCACCCCCGTTGGGAGGGACCAGTCCAGGCACTTCCGGACCCACAAAGTATTCATCGGGGCTGTTTCCCAGCCGCGCGATCCCGATGGGCGGGAAAATCTTACAATAGGAAATCCTGCCGCCTTGCGAGGGCTCGCCGGCTGGGCGAGGAGTAGCTTCTCGGACGGTTTCACCTGAGCCCCGACCCGCGGCATCTTCCTGCATCAGTTCTTCCTTCAGCCGAATCTCGCAAATAATGTTCCGGATAGCGCGAAGCGAACGTCGCTCCTTGGTGGTGCACCTGGGACCGTGGCCAAGATGCCCGACGGGATACCGTCTCAACCCAGCGCAACACATATCTGTAGGAAATCGAGCGCCGCTTTAAGGATTGGATACGGTTGCGGCGCGGCGGCCCGTTGTCGCCGCAGGTTTCGCCCGCCGTCACCCAGCCGAAGGCCACGCCACCGGCGAGAACCCGTGCATGAGCCGTGTTCACCCAACCCCACAGCAGCCGCTTGCTTCCTCAGCACGTCTTCTGACCAGCTCCGCCGGCTCGCCCACCTCGCAGGGCTACCACCCATCCGCCTTCAGGACCTCCGGCCGCGGCCCCGGCTCGAGGCCTAGCGAGCCAAGCTGGTCGAGGCCGTTTACGCGGACGCCATGCCCATGGAACTGATCGCCACAGAACGGACGCGCATCTCTGGGTGACTCACAGCATCGGGTGCAGTGATTTACCCGCTCTACCGGCACTCCGGGCTCCAGCGTTTCCGCGTCGCCGACCGGCGCGTCAGAACGCCCTGCTGCCCGTTCTTGAACTTCCTGGTCGTGCCCAATCCGATGCAACCGTGGCCAGTCGGGCGAGGTGCTGTTGTCATGATCTGTATGCAGCTGCCCGTATGGTTACCTGCAGATTGGTATGGCAAGACCTTGCCGGGGGGTACGGTGACAGATCTCGCTTGGGTGATACGGATTCGGGATGATTTCGCCCACTGGGTGCTGGATCTACGGCACGAACATCCGGCCGTGGTCGCGCTGCTGGATCAGCACGTCGCCGCCGTACGGCACGCCATTCGCTCGCTTGGGGAACAGGTGAACCCGGCGGCGCTGCTCGGCTACCTGATCGGGTTCTGGGATGGGGCTCAGGAGAAGGGCTGGCGGGCGCCGGAGCCGGGCCAGGCGTTGGATTTCGCCACGTTGCGGATGACCGCGGTGTGCCTGATGCTCGACCCCGCGCCCGTGAGCTGACGCCGGCCGGACGCGGAGCACCTGTTATGGAGGTGCTCCGCCTCCGGTCCGATGACGCGACTATCGCGGCGGTAGAGCCTCACCAGGGCGGGGCTGATCGCCTCCGGAGACCGTCGTGTGGCCCGTCGCCCCGGTCGCGCCGGTCGGCGCGGCGGATGTGGTGGGCGCGGTGGGCGCCTCGGCACCCGCCAGGGCGTCGCGACGGCCCCGATCGTAGGTGGCCGCCTGACTGCGGATGGCCGTCGTCTCGGCCTCGGCCCGGCCCAGCCAGCCCTCCCAGCGGCGCTGCATCGGCCTGACCATGCCACCGCCGACGCCGACGACGAGGATGCCGGCCACCGTGGCCAGGAAGGCGATCAGCACCGGGGTAGTGACCGTGGTCGCGACCTCGATCTGGTTGAGAGCGGCGATGATGCCCAGAGCGATGATGAACCACGAGGCGATGTTGGCCAGCAGCCGGCCGTAGGACAAGCCGCCGAGCATCGCTGAGACGATGTCCTGAACCGCCCGGGCGACGGCCGCCGCCACGACGATGATGATGATCGCCACGGCCGCCCTCGGCAACCAGGCGACCACGCCGCCGAGCAGGGCGCTGATCGGGTTCGGGCCGAACACTGAGAACGCTATCTGCAGTGTGATCAGCAGCACCGCGTAGTAGACGAGCTTGGCGAGCAGGTCGGAGGCGTCGTATCTGCTGTTCGCCAGCATCCGGCCGACGCCGCCACGTTCGACCCAGTGGTCGAACCCGACGCGCTCCAGCACGACGTCGACGGCTTTGCGTAGCAGCCTTGCGATAAGCCAGCCGACCAGCAGAATCACCAGGAATGCGATGAACTTGGGAACGAAGGAGACGACCGACGCCCAGGCGTCCGCGAGGCCCCTTCTCCAATCGTCGGTATTCATTTGCTGCGGTCCCCCTGCCTCGTGTCGACGAGTACGGACGACCTCCACCTGCCCGCTCATCTGCCCTGTCGGACGCCGATCTGCGGATCCATAGCAGGATTTGGAGGACATGTGACCACCGCATGCCCGTGGAAAAGGCGCGGTCCAGGGCCAGCTCGAACGCTGGATCCCGAGACAAAGAAGGCGCGCCCTGAGGGATTCGAACCCCCGACCGTCGGATTACAAGACAGCGGCGCATCGAGAGGGCAGCAGCCCTCTGACCTGCACTGTCTCCGGCTCTACTTCCGGCGACTGATGGCACCTGGGCACGGATTCGGCATGACCATGCGCTGAGAGCCCTTCAAACAAGACCATCTAGCGTTGCATGCCATGCATTAGAGCCACGAACGTTCGCGGGTCTGGGGCCAGCTCAGAGGCCCCCTCACCCTGGGGGCGGAACGGAAGGGGCGGGTGTGTACACGCGCACAACTATTCCGTTGGGGGCGACTCACCCGAGCTGGTTCCTCAACGCTGTCACGGCCTTCATCGCCCAGAAGGACCATAGAAACGACACTCGGCGACGCCTTCAAGGACAGCCCTGTCGTTCTCGCAGCCGGTCCACCGTTCGGCGGTGATGCGGAGTGTGGCGATGATGGTGGCACGAGGGTCGGCTCGGTCATGGCGCTGCCTTTCAGCTCGGCTGTCGACTGCGCCATCATCGCGCTGTTGGTCGGGGCCCGCTCGTCGGTTCGGCCATAAGGGTGGGGCGTAGTGATTTGAGCCGGGGCAGTTACCTTTTGATCAGTCGGAGTAGGCAGACGAAAGATGCGGCCAGGGCGGTGAGACCAGTCAGTACTGCGCCGGCGACGTTACCTGTAGCCAGGTAGCCGAGGACGCCGAAGCTGGTTCCCAAGATCACTGCCAGCGTGAACGCGACTGCAAGCCACAGGGGAATGTCGCCCGAGGATTCGGCATCCGCTTGGTCGCTGTGGAGGTTTTGAGCGTCGTCTAGCATGAGAATGGTCCTTTCCGAGGACGCACGGCGGTTCCGCGTTTCGAGGCCCGGAGCCGCCGTTCTTCGCTTCTACCAAGTTCGCGCACGCCTCCGATCGCCCGCTCTCCTTCACGGCTCGACGCGCGTGCTGCTTGGGCAAGAATTTAGTGAAGCGCCTCTGCGTGAGAGCTAACGATTAGAAAGATAAGAGGCCATCTTTACTCGACTGCGGCGGTGAGCGCGCAACCGCCGGTCGGCGGGCCGCTCAACCCCCCTACGATTCGACCATTTCAGTCGCTCGGGTGTGCCAGTAGACGCGGCTCACCGGTGGTCCTCGGGGCCGTCGCTCGTATGTGCCGCGACGAGGATCGCAGTCGCGGCGGCCGCGATGCGGTCGACCTGCTCCCGCGGCATACCGCGCAGCATGGCGGCGATGCGCCCGTCCGCCGGGTAATCGTAGGCGCGGCCGAACAGGTTGCGAGCCTCGTCGTCGAGCTGGAACTCGGCCATCTGCCGGGCGAAGTCGGCGAGGCACTGGCGTACGGCGTTGCCGACGGCGTCGAGGTCGGGCGTGAGTCGGTCCCTCATGGGTCATCCTTCCCGGGGGGTCGTCGAAGGCGAGGAGCTTGCCGGCGAGCTCGCGCCGCTGCTCGGGGCTGAGCACGATCGGCATGACGGAAGGCCACAGCCAGACGTCGCCGTTCGCGCGTGCTTCGCGGACGACGGGCGGGCAGGGAGGAGGACCGATCACGGTGATCCCCTTCTCCCAGGTTGCGGATCATGCGATGCCACCTTCTGCCCCGCATCCGGTCTTGGTGCACCACTAGCGTTCCAGAGTGAACACGTGCTGGTCGGGGATCGCTGCCAGTACGGCCGGGCCGTACGCCATCGCTGGCTTGCCGGGGATCACCTCGGTGTGGCCGTCGACATAGATGGGCGCGCCGCACGGGGGCGCTTCCTCGCCCTCTTTCGTCTCCTCAGCCTTCGTCGGCTTTGGGCAGGTCGGCCACGGCAGGTCGTCGATCTCGTCGACGTCGAGCGGCCGCGCGTACCGCACGTCCAGCGTGAGCAGCAGGGTGTCGGGGTCGATCCGGATCGGCTGGGTGACCAGGTCGCGCGGGCCGGCGGCGCGGCTCTCGGTGTCGTCGCCCGTGGCTGGGTGGAGGGCCTGGTGGGGTACGGCCGGTGGTTGCGGCTCGAGCTCCTGCGCGGCGGCGAGCGCTTCGGCTTGGAGGCGGGCGTGCTCGTCGTGCTCGTTCTGGTAGAGGACGTTTTCGCAGTTGCCGCACCGGTAGTGGTGCCGCTGGTCGTCCCAGCTGTAGCGGCGTTCGCCGCACTTGCATCGGATGGGGGAGCTGTTGGCGGCGCGGTCGTCGCGGTTGAGGTGGCGTAGCACGCGTTCCCATCGGTAGATCGTCGTGGGCAGGTCGACGAATCGCGGGTGGGTGAGCATGCCGGTCAGGTGCTGGGCGAGCCAGCTGATGGTCTTGGTGCGCGCGTGGGCGCCGCGCGGGCTGGCGGGGCCGGTGGGGCGGCCTTCCCAGTGGTTGAGGTAGCGCCACATGTCTTCGGCGTCGTACAGGTCGCCGAGGAGTTTGTCGAGGGCGGCTGCGGCCGGGCTCACATGGTGGTTTTGCTGCCCGAGACCTTGCCGTCGCTGGTGCTGCGGCCGCGGTGGCCGTCGCTGCCGGCGTCGAGGATGGCGGCTTGGGGATCGAGTTCGAGCAGGCTGCGGCGTGTGGCGGCGATGTCGCGTTGGCAGAAGTAGGGTTCGCCGACGCGCCAGCGCAGTCTCGGCTGCTCGGGTGGTGTGGGGGGTTCGGGTGGGGTGCCTTCGGCGCCGGCTGTGGTCCAGGCGTCGAGTGCGGCTGCGTGGGTGTGGAGTGCGGCCTCATGGTCGTCGAGGGCGTATAGGTACTCGGAGAGGGCTCGGAGGGTGGGGTAGGTGCAGGCTCCTTTGCAGGCTGCGTCTGGTCGGTGGGCGTTTGGGTGCATGCGGCTGGCCCCTTGGTGGTCGTACGCTGGGGGGTTGCCGCAGGTGAGCGGTTGTTGATGCTGTTTGTTGGGGCGGTCCTTTGGGTGGTGCCGGGGCCGCCCTACGTTTTGTGATCAGCTTATGCGGTCGGCGGTGGGAGCGGCTCTTCAACTGCATTAACGCGGATCGGTTCTTTCAGCTGAAGCCGCGGCCAGTCTGAGTTGAAAATGACAGGATGCGCCTGACTTTCTTGCGCCGCTTCGACCCAGATACGCCTCCGCCCCCAAGGAAACGGCGCACTCCTCGCGCGGCTTGGCTGTGGATCATTCCGGTCATTGCCGCTGTAGGGGCTGCAGTGTGGGCCACGCGTCACAGCCATCGTTAAGAGCCACGTCTCAGACCAGCATGTCTACAACCTCACGATCGCGCACCTGCACACGTATCATGTGACAGTCGGTGGCGCGGACGTCCTCGTACACAATGCTGGGTGCCCCAAACTCTGGACGATTACTGCGGAAAAATCGACAAAAGTTATGAGAGGTGGGCCATTCGGGACGAGATATTATCGGCAGAAACCGAATAGAAATGGAGACATACTTTGGTGGAGTAAGGATCTGAAAGGTGACGGCGGCTCTGCGTGGAAGGTGTATCGCCAGACGGCCAAAGGCCTAGAGTGGGTCGCCGACAAATACGGCAACTTTATGATCCATAAGTGGAAGGGTGGGGTGGGTAGATTTATTCCATGGAAGGACCTAAAGGGATGATCACTTCGGTGGCGGAATTTGTTCGCCTTTGCCGCAGCGGCGACCCAGACGACAATAAGAGAGCAGCTGGAGAGGAAGCGCCTTTCGAGGTTTGAATGGAAGTGGTCAAGGATTATCCTGATACTCGCTTTGGTGTAGCCCTCAATAAAACTGTGCCGATTGAGGTCCTGCGCGAACTAGCTCGCGACAAGGACTCGCGGGTAAGGTCGATGGTGGCTCCTAAGAATAAAGCGACCGCGGATATTCTTGCGAGTCTTGCGGATGATGAGGACGAGGGGATCCATCAGCAAGTGGCGGGCCACACGAACACGCCCACGGAGGTGGTGGTCCCTCTCCTTGAGGACTCGTGGGAGGAGGTTCGCCAGATGGCGCGATGGAACCTTGCCCGGCGAGGTCATAGCATCGAATGATCTCTTCGCTGGGTCGCGGTACTGCTCCTTTCGGTCTCCTCCAGCCGAACCGGATGTGAGGCTTCCGTCTCGTCTGGCACTCCAGTGAACACATTTCATCGGCATGCAGTGGGCCGCTGGTCACGTCATGATCGCGAGTCCGGCATTCGTCCCCGGACGTAGGAAAGCTCCTGGTAGACGAGTTGATCACCACAACCGTCCCGTCCCAACCAGGAGCTTCGGGTGCTGTTCTACCGTGCCGCCGTCGATTTGTCGCGTTCAACGCTCAATTACGTGGCCAGCGTCATCCGCCGGCACCGCAAGGCGATCGGCTCGGCCTGGCGGCGGCTCAACCCAGGCGAGCAAGCCTTGCTCGTCCTGGTCTACCTGCGTAAAGGCGAGACCTTCGCCGAGATCGCGGCCAGATTCGGGGTGTCTGCCACGACCGCGTGGCGGTATGTGGAAGAGACGGTCCGGTTGCTGTCGGCGCGCTCTCCGAAGCTCGGATTGGGTGAGTGAGCATTTCGAGCGCATCGCCTTCGCGGCCGGGTTGCCACCGGTCCGGCTACACGACCTGCGCCACGGCGCGGCCGCACTGTCGCTCGCGGCGGGGAATGACATCAAGACAACTTCGGCGATGCTGCGGCACAGCAGTCAGGCGATCACCGCCGACACCTATACGTCGGTGCTGCCGGAGCTCGCGCATGAGGCGGCCGAGGCAAGCGCCACGTTGGTGCCGCGGGCGATCACTGGGGGAGACCCGTCCGGAACTGGCGGTCTCCCTTCGGTCTCCCATATCCGACCAGATCGAGCATCGGAGTCGCGGAGTTCCCGGAGTGGCAGGTCAAAGCGTTGAACCGGGCGCGCCCTGAGGGATTCGAACCCCCGACCGTCGGATTAGAAGTCCGATGCTCTATCCGGCTGAGCTAAGGGCGCTGGGTGGCAAGCTCGCAGCGTACAGGATAGATCCCTGCGGTGCCTCAGGCTATCCGCGTGGCGACAGGCCGGCGGCGCGGTAGATGGCGTCGATCACGGCCATATTCGCGATCGAGTCGGACGGCGGGGTGAGGTTGCCCTCCCCGGTGCGTACGGCCTGCTCGAAGGCACGGAGCTGGTAGGTGTACGTGGCCTCGCCGTTGACCCGCTCCCGGTGGGTGACCCCTCCGACGGTGTACGACAGGCGGTGGAAGTACTGCGGCGCGGCGAAGTTGGCCACCCGCATCTCCCCGCGCACGCCGGTCACCCTGGCGGCGATCTTCAGCAGCCGCCGCGACCACATCGAGCAGTTGACCCGGCCCTTGGCGCCGGACGGGAAGCGCAGCGAGGCGGTCATCGCACGGTCGACGCCCGCCGACTGGAGGAGCGCCTGTGCCGACACCACCTCGGGCTCGCCGCCACCGAGGACACGGGCCGCATGTACGGCATAGCAGCCGGCGTCCATGAGCGCGCCGCCGGCGAGCGCGAGCGAGTAGCGGATGTCGGTGAACCGGGGGAGCGGGAAGCACATCCACGTCTCCACGCTGCGGATCTCGCCGAGCTCGCCCACGATCTCCAGCATGCGGGTGACGAGCGGGTGATAGCGGTAGTGGAAGGCCTCCATCACCGTGAGATCCGTCTTCTCGGCGGCTTCGGCGACCGTGCGGGCCTGCGCCTCGTTGGAGGTGAACGGCTTTTCGCACAGCACGTGCTTGCCCGCTTCGAGGGCTTTGAGCGTCCATTCGGCGTGCAGGCCGTTGGGCAGCGGCACGTAGATCGCGTCCAGCGAGGGATCCTGGAGCACGGCGTCGTATGAGTCGAGGACCGTCGGGATGCCGTGCTTGGCGGCGAACGCCTCGGCGCGCGCACGCTCACGGGCGGCCACCGCCGCCACTTCCACCGACGGCACCGAACGAGCAGGTTTGATCAGGGCGTTCGGCGCGATTCTGGCCGCACCGAGTATTCCAATCCGCACCGCCTCACCTTATTAGAGCGATATTCTCTTCTGCCATGGTTGCGGCGCCCGTGGAAATCCCGTTGACCGGTGGCGATGTCACCGACGGTGTGGTTCGCGTGGGCGGAACCGTTCGCCGTCCCGTCCGCCCCTCGACGTCGGCCGTGCACGCGTTGCTGCGCCACCTGGAAACGACCGGCTTCGACGGCGCGCCGCGCGTCCTCGGGATCGACGGCCAGGGGCGGGAGGTCCTCACCTACCTCGAGGGAGAGGCCGCGCTGCGCCCCCTCCCCGGGTACGCCCTGACCGACGACACGCTCGCCGCCCTCGCGAGGCTGCTGCGACGTTTCCATGACGCGGCGGCCGGATTCAACCCGCCGCGCGACGCCGTGTGGGAGGACGGCTCGTTCACCGACGACGAGCCCGAGCTGGTCGGCCACTGCGACATCACTCCGGAGAACGTCATCTTCCGGGACGGCCTGCCGTACGCGCTGATCGACTTCGACCTGGCGCGGCCCACGACGCGGCTGTTCGACGTGGTGACGACGCTGCGGCACTGGGCGCCGATCGCCGACCCGGTCGACCGCGACCCGCGGCAACGCGGGCTCGAGATCGGGCCGCGGCTGCGGCTGTTCTGCGACGCGTACGGCCTGAGCGGCCGCGACCGCCTCCGGCTGCTGGCGCAGGCGCGGTTACGGCTGGACCGGTCATATACGGCCATGCGCGCCCGGGCCGAGGCCGATGGGGGCGGGTGGGCCCGGATGTGGGCCGAGGGCGTCGGCGACCGCATCCGCCGGGCCGCGGCCTGGCTGGACGCCAACGAGGACGCGCTGCACGATCACCTGATCTAGTGCCCGCCCGGCAAGCCTTGGTGGTCGCGGCACTAGGATCGGCGCGTGGTTTGGGCGGGAATGGCGGTTGGTGTCGCGCTGGACGCGCTGATCGGAGATCCACGGCGGGGACATCCGGTGGCCGTCTTCGGCTCGCGCGCAGCCGCCCTAGAAAGGCGGATATATCGTGACTCGCGGGTGCGAGGGGTGATCTTCACGGCGGCCTGTGTGGGCGCGGTGACCGCCCTCGGCGTCGCGGCCGACCGCGTGACCCGGCGCCGTCCCGTCGCCCGGACGGCCGTTGCGGCCGCCGCCACGTGGGCGGTCCTGGGTGGTACGACGCTCGCGCGCGAAGGCGGGTCCATGGCATGCGCGCTCGAATCCGGCGACCTCGAAGGCGCCCGCGAGCGGCTGCCGCACCTGTGCGGCCGCGACCCCTCGAATCTCAATCCGGCGGAACTCGCCAGGGCGACGGTCGAGTCGATCGCGGAGAACACCTCCGACGCGGTCGTCGGGCCGCTGATGTGGGGGGTGGTGGGTGGGATCCCAGGGTTGCTGGCTTATCGGGCGGTCAACACGCTGGATGCCATGGTCGGACATCATTCGCCCCGTTACGAACGCTTCGGCTGGGCCGCCGCCCGGCTCGATGACCTGGCCAACTATGTTCCGGCCCGGTTCTCCGGGCTCCTCGCGTGCGTCCTCGCGCCGCTCGTGGGGGGTTCGTCCCGGAACGCGTACGCCATCATGCGCCGCGACGGCGGTCACCACCCCAGCCCCAACGCGGGCCAGGTCGAGGCCGCCTTCGCCGGCGCGCTCGGCGTGCGCCTCGGCGGCGCCAACACCTACGGCGGCCACACCGAACACCGCCCTCACCTCGGCGCCGGCGATCCCCCCGCCGTTCCCGATATTTCCCGCTCCGTACGGCTATCGCGGGCGATATCCCTCGCCGCCGCGGTCATGGCCGTGGCAGGTCACTCGGTAGTCGTCAGATGTCTGACGGGGCGGTTTTCGGCGATCCAGGTGTCGATGGCCTCCCACTGGGCGAAGAGCCAGTCGATCTGCTCGTCACGCGTACGAGGGACCTCGTCCGCCGTATAGCGCCACCACTTGGCGCGGATGGTCGCCTGGGAGGGGAGGCGGCGCCAGACGTCGCCGATGGTGATGAGGTCGTCGAGCCCGGTATGGGCGACGAAGACGACGTCGGCGGACGGGCACGCCTCGATCGCCGCGATGGTGCCGTTGGGCCGCGGGGGTAAGAGGTTGTGGAGACCGCGGGCGCGGTCGGCCTCTTCGTACAGGCCGCGTTCTTGGAGGCGGCGGATGGCGCGGCGGCGGCGCAGAGGGGTGAAGTTGCCGCCTTCCGGAAAGATCACAAGCGCGTCGGAGGGTCCCATTCCGGCGGCCAAGCGGCGGATCTCGGCGATGATGCCGCTCTCGGCGGCCTTGCGCGGGACGAACGCGTTGGGCAGGCGGTTGATGACCACGTCGAGCGACGGATCGAACTGCAGGGCGGCCTTCATCACGATCCGAGGCCTGCGCGCGTACCTGCTGAGCAGGTGATGAACCAGCAGGAACGAGTCGCCGGGGCCGGCGTGGCGGCTGAGCACGATCACGGGACGGGTGAGCCGCCGGGACAGCTCGTCCTCGGTCGGCAGCGGCTCGTCGATATCGAGGCTGAGCTGGAAGATCCGTACGGCCGCGCCGTACACGCGCGACAGGAACCAGCGGATGAGCGCGTAGTGGCGTTCGCGGTGGTCGGCGGAGTCGAGGCGGCCGCCGAAGCCGCCGGCCATCCAGAGGCCGAGGCAGGCGAGCAGCATGCCGGATTCCAGGGCGAGCCAGACGACCAGGAACGACAGCAGGCGCATGCCGCGGCGGCGGGGCGGGGGGAGGCGGAGCGAGGCCAGGAACACCAGGAGCAGCCAGATGGGCAGCGTGATGATCACGGCCAGGGTCAATACGAGCACCAGGGGCGCGAAGATCAGCCTTCGGACGATCCGGGGAGGGAGCATGGCACCGTCCTCTGCAAGATCACGGCACGGCCGGCCTGCGGGTCGGGAGTTCGTGCATGATCACGTTCTGGGTTTGCGCCGGTCGGCGGTGACGGGCGGGAATTCCTGCAAGATCACGGGAGGGAGGTGAGGTAGGCGGTGGTGGCGGCGTGGGCTCGGTTGATGTTGTCGGTTATACGGGAAATATCACGGTATTTGAGGTCGGACAGGGGGGAGCGGCCGTTGGATCCGGCCGGAAGCACGTGAACCTCGACGTCCGGGGGGAGCGAGGCCATCTCCTCGGCGAACCGGTGGCGGCGGGCGATCTCGAAGGCGACCAGCCCGACCTCCCACGGCCGCTGCGGAACGCGTAGCGGATGCTCGATGCGGCCCACGTGGAGCACGAAGATCCGCCGCGCCCCCAGCTGGACGGCCCGGCCCACCGGGATGCTGTGCACCAGCCCGCCGTCGAGGAAATGCTCGCCGCCGATGTCCACGGGCGGCAGCAACCCGGGCACGGCGCACGACGCCAGCACGGCGTCGACGAGCGGCCCTTCGGAGAACCACCGTGCGCAGGCCCGCTCGACCGACGCCGCCACACACTGAAAAGGGAGCTCCAGCTCCTCGAACGTGGCCGGAATCGACCGCGCCAGCACGTCGCGCAGCGGCTCGATCGAGTGCAGATGCGTCCCCGTACGCGCGAGGGTCGAAATCCTCGTGATCAGCGAGCCGGCGAAAGCCGTATTGACGATTTCCGAACCCCAGAGGACGGTCAGCCGATCGACGGCCGAGGCGGGCGAGGCGGCGAGCATGACGCCGTTGAGCGCGCCGACCGAGGTGCCCACGATCAGGTCGGGCTTGATCCCGGCCTCGGCCAGCGCGCGCAGCATGCCCACCTCGTACGCGCCGAGCACGCCGCCGCCACCCAAGACGAACGCGGTGTGAACCGCGACATCAGCCATGGCCTCACCCTAGTTTCCCGAACCCGGGAGAGACACTCCTGGCGACTACAGGTGGATGGCCTTGAAAGCGGCGACGGCGGTGGTGACGCTGCCGGCCGCCAGCGAGGCCAGGCCCAGCCCTGGCGTGAATCTGAACGACACCGTCACGCCGAACCCGGTGATGCTTTCTATTCCGAGCGGGCCGAGGAAAATCAGCGCGAGGTACGCCATGGAGCCGAAGACCGAGAGCGCGCCCATGAACGCGATCAGAGTTTCCCCGATCTCACGCGACCAGATGACCAGGCTCACGGCGAGGAGAATCACGCCGAATGCGGCGTTGAGATAGTGCACCACCGAGGGCGCGTCCGCGTCCATTTGCGCGGGCACGTCGAAAGTGACGAAGGGCAGGAATGCCGAGAGCACGACCCCCGACGCCAGGACCGTCATCGCCACCTTGAGCCTGCGCAGCGTGCCGACCAGCGTCTCGTCCTTGACCCAGAGCTCCCAGCCGTCCGGCGGCGCCGGCCATGACGTGTCCGGTTCCCAGCCTTCCGGCGGGGACCAGCGTGGGGGAGGCGCAGGCCATCCGGGCGGCGGATTGAATCGTGTGACCCGCATGATTTCTCCAATCGGAGCCGGGGGAAAACGACCGTGGCGCTTTGTTCCACGAAAACGACCTGCTTCGCGGAAATCGGCTTGCCCATGGCCGTCCTCAACGATCGGAATTCAATCTACGCAGTGGAGGACGCTCAATGCGAGCCCATGGATTACGGGAAATCCCGAGAAGGCTAATGCCATAAATACGTTATTTCGCCATATATTGCGCAAATCCGCGGCCTGGTCGTCGGGTGCCTGCCCGGGGTGCCTGGCTTCCGGATCCTCGAAGGGAACAGGCGCGTAGGTGTCGGTAACCGGGCATACCGTGCCTATGGCTCGGCGCAGCACGATGACGGACATGACAGCAGTGGTGGAGACCGAAGGACTCACGAAGTTCTACGGCAAACGGCGAGGGCTCGAAGACCTCACCCTCGCGATCCAGCCGGGGGAGGTCTTCGGCTACCTCGGCCCCAACGGCGCCGGGAAGACGACCACGATCCGGCTGCTTCTGGACGTCATCCGGCCCACGTCCGGGCGGATGAGCGTGCTCGGCGCCGATCCGCGCGACCCCAAGGTGCGGGCCCGGATCGGCTACCTGCCCGGCGAGCTCGAGCTCGAGGGCAAGGAGAAGGCTCGCGACTACCTGACGTTCCTCGCCGACGTACGCGGCGGGGTCAGCCGCGGCCGCATCGACGAGCTGGCCGAACGCCTCGAAGCGGATCTGTCGGTGGCCATGGGCAAACTGTCCAAGGGCAACAAGCAGAAGGTGGGGCTGATCCAGGCGTTCATGCACGACCCGGAGCTGCTGATCCTCGACGAGCCGACGAGCGGCCTCGACCCGCTCGTCCAGCAGGAGTTCCTGGCCATGGTCCGGGAGGTGCGCACCACAGGGCGCACGGTCCTCATGTCGTCACACGTGCTGGCCGAGGTGGAGCACGTCTCCGACCGGGTCGGGATCGTGCGGGCCGGAAGGCTGGTCGCGGTGGAGGATGTGGCGGCGCTGCGCGAGCGCGCGGTCCGCAAGGTGGAGTTCCACTTCGACGCGCCCGTGCCGCGCGAGGCCTTCGAAGGCCTGCCCGGCCTCCGCGACCTGGTCGTCGAAGGCGCTTCCGTGCGTTGCACGATCGACGGCCGGCCCGACCCGCTGATCAAGGCGGCGGCCAAGTTCACGACCGTGCACATGGTCAGCGCCGAGCCCGACCTCGAGGAGATCTTCCTCACCTACTACAGCGACGAGGAGCGGCACCATGCCCACGCTCACGCTTAAGACGCTCAAGGAGTATCGCCGGGCGATCATCGGGTGGACCGTCGGCATGTGCGCGTTCCTCGGCATGTACATCTCGATCTACGCGAGCATGAAGGACTCTCCCGACATCCTCAGCCGCTCCGCGCTCGCCAAGTATCCGGGCGCGCTGCGCGACCTCATGGGCGGCATGCTCGACATCGGCACCGGTGTCGGATATCTGCAGGCCATCGCCTACCAGATGCTCGGCCCGCTGCTGCTGGTCATGTGCGCGGCCATCCTCGGAAACCGGGCCATCGCCGCGCCCGAGCAGTCCGGCACGCTGGAGCTGACCCTCACGCTCCCGATCGACCGCAAGCAGCTCGTCCTGCAGCGCTGGGTCGGCCTGTTCCTCGGCCTGCTCACGATCGCCGTCATCACGCTCCTGGTGATCCTGGCGGCCCAGTCGGGCGCCGGCATGGGAGTGCCGGTCGGCCACGTCCTCGCCGCCCACACCGGCCTGTTCCTGGTCGCGCTGTTCTTCGGCACGGTCGCGCTGGCCGTCGGCGCCGCGGTCGGCAGACGGCAGACGGCCCTCACCGTCGTCGGAGTGTGGGCCGTCGCCGGCTACGTCGTGGAAACCCTCGGCCGCAACGCCGACTGGATCTCCTGGGCCCGCTGGCTGTCGCCGTTCCACTACTTCCTCGACGGCCGCCCGCTGTACGCCGGCTGGCCCGTGGGAGACTACCTGGTCCTGGCAGGCGCGACCGCGGTGCTGCTGCTGACAGCCGTCCTCGCGTTCGATCGGCGTGACGTGGGAGTCTGATGGACATCCAGGAGGTGCCCGCCGACCTGCTCGGCGGGTACCTTTCCGTGCTCGGCCACTCCGCCTCCTCCGGCCGCCTTCCCGGCCGGTCCGAGATGGACGCGATGCGGGAATGCGGCGGCCGGGCGGCCGCGCTCGGCATCCCCTTCCGCGCCCTGGTCGACGCCTGCCTGCGCGCCGCCGAGCGCGTCCCCGGCGCCTCCATACCGGCCGTCCGGCGCAGCCTCTCCGCGTACGCCGACGGCTACGAGCACGCGCAGCTGCTCGCCGTACGCGAAGAGGAGGAAGCACGCCGGACCTTCATCGACGACCTGCTCCAGGGCCGGGCCGACGCCCGCAGGGCCGAGCACTTCGGGCTGCGCCTGGCCGAGGCCTACGTGGTCGCCGTGGCCACTCCCGCGCCGGCCGGGCTGGCCAAACGGATCGAACAGGAGCTGTTCGCCCGTTTCGGGTCGCACAACATCCTCGTCGCCGACAGCGACGGCCTCATCGTGTGCGCCGTCCCCGGGTCCCTGCAGGCCGCCGTGGGCGAATTCACCCACCATGTCCGTACGGCCCAGCCCGACGGCTGGCGTGCCGGCGTCGGCCGCCCCCACCACGGACCCGGCGGGATCGTCACGTCCTACCGTGAAGCGGTCAACGCCATCGAACTCGGCGACCGCCTCGGCCTCCGCGCCCACGTGCTCAAAGCCGCCGACCTGCTGGTCTTCCCGGTCCTGCTGCGCGACCGGGCCGCCATCATCGACCTCGTCGGCACCGTGCTCGGCCCTCTCACCGAAGCCCGAGGCGGCCCGTTGCCCCTGCTCGAAACCCTCGAGGCCGTCTTCGCCTTCCAAGGCAACCAGACGGCCGCCGCCCGCCGGCTCGGCATCAGCACCCGGGCCATCACCTACCGCCTCGAACGCATCCGCCGCCTCACCGGCTTCTCCCCATCCGACCCTACCCAGCGCTTCACCCTGGAGACCGCCGTCCTCGGCGCCCGCCTCCTCGACTGGCCCGACCAACCCCTGAAATAAGGATCCTCTCCCAGCGGTGTAGCACCCTCTCCCGCCCTACCCCTGTACTTTCGGTAACCCCTGCAATGCTCTCCGTGTCGCATTTTCCCCGAGCGACAGAGGAGGCGCCATGACTACGGTGAGCATGGCTCGTAGCGAAATGGAGGGACTCATCATGGCCGATGAAGTCATAGAGGAGATCCGCCGCAGCCTGACCGACCCCGCCACGGGCGAACTGGTCCAAGTAGCCGCCCGCTTCGACGCCGTCGACGCCCGGTTCGATGCGGTCGACGCTCGGCTCGATCGGATGGATGCTCGTTTCGACGGCATCGACGCTCGGCTCGATCGGATGGATGCTCGTCTGGAAGGGATGGATGCGTGGCTCGATCGGCTGGACGGCCGGGTTGATCGGCTGAGCGGACGCTTCAGCGAGTTCGACACGCGGTTGAGCGCCATCGAGGAAAGCCTGAGGGATCCGGAGACCGGCGAGCTCGTGCAGGTCGCGGCGAGCCTCAAGTCCCTGGAGGCGCAGCAGACCAAGATCCTCGCGATTCTTGAGTTGATGCGGCCGTAAAGGGCACGCGACGCGAAACGGCGCGACCCGGCCCGTTGGGCATGGGTCGCGCCGTTTTCGCTTGCCGGAGCGCCTGCGTCAGGGGATGAGGAGGAGTTTGCCGGTGGTGCGGCGGGATTCCAGGTCATCGTGGGCTTGGGCGGCTTCGGCGAGGGGGTAGCGGCGGGAGATGCGGACCTTGAGGGCGCCGGAGGCGATCCAGCCGAACAGGTCGCCGGCGCGGCCGAGCATCTCTTCGCGGGTGGCGATGTAGTGGGCCAGCATGGGCCGGGTGAGGAAGGTCGAGCCGGTGTCGCGCAGAATCATCGGGTTGATCGGGGGGACCGCACCGCTGGCGGCGCCGTAGAGGGCGAGCATGCCGCGGCGGCGCAGGGAGGCGAACGAGCCCTCATAGGTGGCCAGGCCGACGCCGTCGTAGGCGACGTGGACGCCGGCGCCGCCGGTCAGGTCGCGTACGGCCGCCGCGAAGCCGTCGTAACGGAGCACGTCGTCGGCTCCGGCCTCACGGGCCAGTTTCTCTTTCTCGTCGGAGGAGACCGTGCCGATGACGCGGGCGCCGCGGAGTTTGGCGAGCTGGGTGAGGAGCAGACCCATGCCTCCGGCGGCCGCGTGGACGAGGACGTCGTCGCCGGGTTGGACGGCGTAGGTGTCCGTGGTCAGGTAGTGCGCCGTCATCCCTTGCAGCATGACGGCGGCGGCCGTCTCGGGGTCCACGCCCTCGGGCAGGCGCACGGCCTTGGCGGCCGGCACGACCGCGCGCTCGGCGTAGGAGCCGATCGCGTCGCCCCAGGCCACCCGGTCGCCCACGGTCAGGTCGTCGACGCCGGGGCCGACCTCGACGACGGTGCCGGCGGCCTCGCTTCCCGGCACGAACGGCAGTGGCAGCGGATAGCGGCCCTCGCGCTGGTAGACGTCGACGAAGTTGACGCCGGCCGCGGCGATCGCGACCGCGACCTGGCCTGGGCCGGGCGTCGGGTCGGGCTGCTCGCGGTATGCGAGGGCGGATGAGTCACCGGGTTCGGAGACGACTATCGCACGCATCGTTGCACTCCTATCGAGGTCCTGCTGTGCCCAACCGCTCAGCTCTCATCCCTTATTTCCCGGCCCGCGAAGGGTGAAGTTGTCGAACGAAAGCTTGACCTTCGCCGTGCCATGCGGAGACACGCGCCCGAGGACGCCGAGATCGCCCGGTGGCAGGCCGTTCGCGTCGGTGAACTCCTGGACGAGCCCGCCGTTGACCCACATGGAGAGTTTGACGGCCGCGCCGTCCACCTGGCAGGAGGCCTCGAGCCGCATGGTCTTGGCGCCGGGCGCCTGGTCGAGTTTGACGGGCGGGGCGACGTCGCCGCCCGAGCCTTTCGCGACGCGCCTGATGTGGGCCTCGCCCTTCGTCGTCACCAGGAACTCGTACTGGCTGGCCTGGGATTCGTCGTCGCCCCGGCAGTAGAGGCCGTATTCGCCGGAGCCGACGGCCGATCGGGTCGACACGTCCACGCCCATCAGCACCGTCCCTGGCGTCACGGGCGTCGGGGTCGGTCCGGGAGAGGGATTCTGCACGGCGACGAACGGGATGGGCGCCTTGTGTTTCTGTTCCGGGTCGTCGCCGTCGAGGTCGACCGCGTAGAAGCCGTCGGGCGCGTAACCGTATTTGACCGATTCGTCCGAGGTGTCGTACGTCGGGCCGTCCCAGCTGCTGTTCTCGTTGGTGAAGTCGTCCTGGTAGAGCAGGGGAAGGTTCTCCGGCGGCCCGCCGGACTCCAGGGCGAGCCGCAGCGCGTATCCCGCTCCCGCGAGCGCCAGGACGACGGCTGCCGCCACCACGCCGATCGTCCGCATCCGGCTCCGGCCGGACCGCGGCGGGTCGGCGGCGTCGTTCGCCACAGTATTCGCCACGGCGGTCCGGTCGAACGACGGACCCTGCCGCCACGCCTCCACGGCCGTGTGCTGGGCGCTTTCCGGCGTCACCCGGCCGACCATCTGGTCGAGCAGTTGCTGCGCGGTCGGGCGCTGCCGCGGATCCTTCGCCAGCGCCGCCAGCACCAGGTCACGCAGGCCCGGCTCCAACCCGGCCAGGACCGGCTCGTTGTTGAGCACGTGGTAGATGACCGAGGGCAACGCCTCGCCGCCGAAGGGCGCTCGCCCGCTCGCCGCGTACGCGATCAGGCAGCCCCAGGAGAACACGTCGCACGCGGGGGAGATGTCCTCGCCGCGCAGCACTTCGGGGGCCATGTAGCGGGGCGTTCCGACGAGTTCGCCCGTGTGCGTCACGCCGCCGAACGTGTCCAGCGCCCGGGCGATGCCGAAGTCGATCACGCGTGGGCCGACCGAGGACAGCAGCACGTTCGACGGCTTCAGGTCGCGGTGGATGATCCCGGCGGCGTGGATGGCCGTCAGCGCCGTGGCCACGCCGACGGCAAGGCCGTCGAGGCTCGACCCCTCCAGCGGCCCGGCGCGCTCGACGACCTGCTCCAGGTTGGGGCCTTCGACGTATTCGGTGACGACGTAGAGCTGATCCCCGTCCAGCGCGGCGTCGATGACGGCGGCCGTGCAGAACCGCCTGACCCGGCGCGCGGCGTCGGCCTCGCGCCGGAAGCGGACCCGGAAGTTGTCGTGCTGGCTGTACTCCGGGTTGATCACCTTGACGGCGACCCGTCGGCCGGACTCGTCCTGACCGAGGTACACCGTCCCCATTCCGCCCCGCCCTAAGCGGTCCAGAATGCGATATTTCCCGATCTGGAGGGGGTGCTGCTGTGTCACGACCGATCAGATTACCGACATGCCTTTCAATTGACTGGTCAACCAGCTTCTACGGCCTCGGCCGTCACGGTCGCCGCCTCCCGCGGCGCGCCCGCGGCCACAAGGACCGGACGTTGCACCAGGTCGACGGAGACCCGCGTCCCCGGCGCGAGCCGTACGGAATCGTGGCCCGGCACGTCGGCGATCAGCTCGACGCCGTCGGAGAGCTCGACCCGAAGGCGTACGGACGACCCGCGGAACGACGACGCGACGATCAGCCCGCGCCCCTCGTCATCAGGCGAGACGAGCACGGCCTCGGGCCGGATCAGCACCTCCACGTCGGGCGTCGCGGGTATTTCGCCGTCGACGGGCAGCAGCTTGCCGAGCACGGTCACCGACGAGCCCGAGATCCTGCCGGGCACGTGGTTCATGGTGCCGACGAACTCGGCCACGAACGGCGTCGCCGGCCGGTCGTACAGCATGGGCGGCTCGGCCACCTGCTCGAGCCGGCCGTCCCGCAGGACGGCCACCCGGTCGGCGACCGACAGCGCCTCCTCCTGGTCGTGCGTGACGAAGATCGTCGTGATGCCCAGGGTCAGCTGCAGCCGCCGGATCTCCTCGCGGAGCTGCACCCGGACCTTGGCGTCCAGCGCCGACAGCGGCTCGTCGAGCAGCAGCACGCGCGGCTCGACCGCCAGCGCCCGGGCCAGCGCGACCCGCTGCTGCTGCCCGCCGGACAGCTGGTGCGGGTAGCGGTCGCCCTGGGTGGGCAGGCCGACCAGTTCGAGCAGCTCCTGCGCCCTGCTCCGGCGCTGTGCCGGGCCCATCCGCCGGACCCGCAGGCCGAAGCCCACGTTGTCGATGGCGGACAGGTTGGGAAACAGGCTGTACGACTGGAACACCATGCCGGTCTCGCGCCGGTTGGCCGGCACGCGGGTGATGTCCTTGCCGTCGACGAGCACGGCACCGGCGTCGGGGTGCTCGAAGCCGGCGACGCAGCGCAGCGCCGTCGTCTTGCCGCACCCGGACGGCCCGAGCAGGGCCACCAGCTCGCCCGGCTCGAGGGTCAGGTCGAGACCGTCGAGCGCCACCGTTGTCCCGAACTGCCGGCGCAGCCCGCGGAACTCCACTTTTGCGCCGTTCAACGCCGCTTCCTTCCCGCGTACGACACGAACAACAGAATCAACCATGACAGCAGCAGGCTGAAGACCGACACCGCCACCGATACCTGGGCCTGCGATCCGGAGATCGTCACGATCCACACGGGGAAGGTCCGGAAGGCCAGCAGCTGCGCCACCGTGAACTCCCCGAGCACCAGCGCGAGCGTCAGGAACGCGGCGCTGGCCAGGCCGGACCGCAGGTTCGGCACGATCACCCGGAACATCACGTGCGGCCAGGACGCCCCCAGGTTGCGAGCCGCCTCCACCAGCGTCCGCACGTCCAGCGCGGCGAGGCCGGCGTCGATCGCACGATACGCGAACGGCAGGGCGAGGATCACGTACGCGAAGACGAGCACGAGGGGGAACGACGGGTTCTGGACCGCGATGATCGTCTGGTAGAACGGCGAGTCCGCCAGGTAGTCCGGGCCCCAGCGCAGCACTGTGCTGATGCCGGCCACGAACGTGATCGGCGGCACCACCAGCGGCAGCGTGCAGACCACTTCGAGCACGGGCCGAAGGCGTGGCGCGCCGAGCCGTACGGCCAGCATCGCGGGCAGCGTCAGCAGCAGGACCAGCACGATCGTGCTGACCCCCAGCTCGAGCGAGAGCAGGAGCGACTGGGTGAAGCCCTCGACCGAGAAGATCTGGCCGTAGGCGTCGAGCGACCAGCCCTGCTCGTGGTTGTCGATCGTGAACAGGAACGACACCAGCATCGGTCCGGCGAAGTACACCAGGGCCAGCAGCAGGATCACGCCCCGCCACACACGCACGCGGCGTGGCTTGGGAACGGACGCCACCTTTTCGGTGGGCGGAATGATCACTGTAGCCATCGCGCGCTCCTGCGCTGCAGCGGCAGATAGACGGCCATGACGATGCCCGCGATCACGATCATGTCGAGGCTGAGCGCCAGCGCCACGTTCTCGTGGCCGACCAGCACGTTGCCGGTGAGCGCGTCCGCGATCTGCAGGGTGACCAGCGGCACCGTGGCCCCGACCATGGCGTACGCGGTGGCGTAGGCGGCGAACGCGCCGCCGAACAGCAGCACCACCCCGCCGAGGATGGCCGGGGTGAGCACGGGGATGCCCACCCACCGCCAGAACTGCCAGGTGCTGGCCCCGGTGTTCTGCGCCGCCTCACGCCACTGCGGCTTGAGCCCGTCGAGGGCCGGCACGACCACGAGGACCATCAGCGGAATCGAGAAGTACAGGTAGACCAGGGCGAGGCCCCAGAAGCTGTACAGGTTCCACCAGGTCAGGTCGAGACGTGTGGTGATCACGCCCGCGTTGCCGAGCGTGGCGATCCACGCGAACGCCAGCGGCACGCCGCCGAAGTTGGCCAGCACGCCGGACGCGGTCAGCACGGCCTCGCGCAGGGCCTGGTATCGCGAGGTCACCACGGCGTATGCGAGGAACGTGCCGAGCACGGCCCCGACGATCGCGACCACCGCCGACAGCTTCACGCTGCCGATGAGCGCGGTCCGGTATGCCCCCTGGAGCGACTCGGCCACGTTCTGCCCGCTGAACGAGCCGTCGCGGATCAGGCTGCCGCCGAGCAGGACGGCCAGCGGCAACCCGAACACCAGCGTGGCTACCGCCAGCAGGGGGACAGTGGCCGTCCAGCTCCGGTTAGAGGACCCTCTCATCCCTGTACGGCCGCGCCCCAGCCGGAGGCCAGGGTGGCCTTGGCCTTGTCGACCTGAGCCGGGGTCGGGAACGTCGGGGTTCCCTCGACCTTGGGCAGCTGCGCGAGCAGAGCCTGGTCGACGGTGCCGTCAGTGGTCAGCGCGTCCAGCAGGACGGGCCGGGCGAAGCCCTTCAGCCACAGGTTCTGGCCCTCGGGGCTGTACAGGAACTCCTCCCAGAGGCGCGCGGCGGCCGGGTGCGGCGCGGTCGCGTTGATCGCCTGGCAGTAGAAGCTGGCGTACTTGCCGTCGGCCGGGACCACGACCTTCCAGTCGACGCCCTTGGTGGCGAACTCCTTGGCGTAGCCGGCGTTCAGGTAGTCCCAGTCGATGCTGATCGAGGTCTCGCCCTTCTCGACCGTGGCGGGGGTGGACTCGACCGGGTTGTAGTTGCCGTTGTCCTTGAGCTTCTTGAAGAAGTCGAGGCCGGGCTGGATGTCGTCGAACGTGCCCTGGTTGGCCAGCGCGGCCGCGTACACGCCGGCGAAGGCCGAGCCGGACTTGGTCGGGTTGCCGTTCATCGCGACCTTGCCCTTGTACTCGGGCTTGAGCAGGTCGGCGAAGGTCTGCGGGCAGTTCTTGATCCGCTTGGCGTCGCAGCCGATGGACACGTAGCCGCCGTAGTCGTAGAACCAGGCGCCCTCGGGGTCCTTCTGGCCATCGGGGATCTTGTCCCAGGCGGCCACCTTGTACTTGGCGAACAGCCCTTCCTGAGCGCCGCTCTGGGCGAACGCGGGGCCGAGGTCGAGCACGTCGGGGGCCCGGTCCTGCCCCTTCAGGGTCTTGACGGCGTTGATCTCGTCCGAGCTGGAGCCGTCGGGGTTGTCGCTGGTGATCTGAATGCCGTACTTGGTCTGGAAGGCCTGGATGATCTCGCCGTAGTTCGCCCAGTCGGGGGGCAGCGTGATGACGTTGAGCTTGCCTTCCTTCTTGGCGGCCGCGATGAGCGCGTCCATGCCGCCGATGTCCTGCGCGGAGGTCGCGGTGGCCGCCGAGGGCCCGTTGGCCGCCGCGCCCGAGGCGGCGGTGGTGGGGGTGGCGGTGTCGGATTTAGAGCCACAGGCCGAAAGTGCCGCTATCGCGAGAAGAGCGGCGACCGCCGAGCCGAAAGAACGGGGGGACACACTGCCTCCAAATGGTTCTTGGACGAACTTGTACAAACAAGCCAGTCTCAGTAAGCCATAGATGGGTGAACGGAGGAGGTCATTGCGATTGCGGTTGGTGAACGGCTTTCGGGACGTCACCCGAGCAACTGGTCAATAACCGCAGGAGCCAGGCCGAGCGCCGTGGTCATCCCGATCCCCGACGTGACCGAGACCACCCCCACGCCGGGCATCGGCGTCGCGATCAGGAACGGCTCGTCAGCGGACGCGTACACGCCGCGCCAGCGCTGGCGCACCTCGAGCCGCTCCACCCCCAGCAGCCGCGCCGTCTCGCCCAGGACCAGCTCGTCGAGCGCGTCGTCGTCGAACGGCTCCAGCGTCTTGGCGTACACGTGCGTGTCGCCGATCGTCAGGTCGCCATCCGGCAGCTGGGTGAACATGAGGTTGAGCCCGGCCGGCCCCGCCTCGGGCCGCTCGGCCTCGAGCCTTTCCCGTACGGCCGGCAGGGTCGGGCAGGCCGCGTATCCGGCATAGCGCAGCAGCGCGTATCCGGTCTGCACGGCGGGCCTGATGGGGGCGCCGGTCGGATTGCGCACGCGGAGCATGCGCAGCGCACAGCGGCGCACCCCCGTGGCGAGATCCGGGAAGTGCCGGTCGACGTCGTGGCCGACCGCCACCACGATTCGATCCGCCGTTATCGCGCCCCGGCTGGTGTCCACCCGCCCCGGCTCGATCGCGTGCGCCGAGGTCGCCCAGTGGAACCGCACCCCCTGCGCCGCCAGCCAGGCGGCGATGGCCCGCGAGGCCTGACGCTGGTCGACCCGTACGTCGAGGGGGAGCCGGGCGCCGCCGATCACCCCCGGGCCGAGCGGCAGCCCGATCCGCTCCGGCGTGAGCAGTTCGACCTGATCGCCCCCGCGGAGACCAGCGAACTCCTCCAGGACGGTCAGCTCGTCCTCGGCCCGTGCCACGACGATCGTGCCGGTCGCCTCGGCCCAGAAGCCGGCCTCCTTGGCCAGGCGGAGCCACAGCTCGCGGGCGGTCAGCGCGCACGCGAGGGCCGGGCCGTCCTGAGCCGTCACGCATCCGTGCCCGAAGTTGCGCACGGACGCGCCGGTGGCCCGCTCGTCGCGCTCGACGACGGTGACCGACAGGCCGCGCGCGACCGCGTCCACGGCGTGCGCGAGTCCCACGATGCCCGCCCCGACCACGACGAGATCAGCCGAGCCAAGACTTGTCATGACAAGTACGATGATGTTTTGTGGGATTTCCGTCAATCGTGAGGCTTGAGATGTCATCTCCCGGTCACCTGGGGTTTCGCAAACTTTAACAATGGCGACCTGAGGGAAGACCTGTATTGTCAAGTGACGTGGACCGGCCGCTGCACATTCAGATCGCCGCCGACCTACGCCGCCGGATCGCCACGGGCGATCTGCCCGAGGGCGCGGCGCTGCCGTCGGAGTCGCAACTGTGCGATCAATGGGGGGTCTCGCGCGGGCCGGTG
Organism: Streptosporangiaceae bacterium NEAU-GS5; assembly: GCA_017592665.1. GTDB lineage: Bacteria > Actinomycetota > Actinomycetes > Streptosporangiales > Streptosporangiaceae > NEAU-GS5. Next base: position 32,079 of record JAGFNW010000029.1, read on the forward strand.
CGGCAGGCGCTCGCCGCGCTCCGGGCCGAAGGCCTGATCGGCGGCGGGCGCGGCAAACCGCCCCTCGTCCGAGGCCGGGCCGTGCCCCAGTCGTTCGAGACCTTCCTGTCGTTCTCCCGATGGGCCGAGGACATGGGGCGCACACCCGGCCAGCGGACCCTGGAGATCGCCCGGCGGCCCGCCTCGGCCGAGGCCTGCGACGTGCTCGGCCTGGCCGAGGGGGAGCCGGTCGTGCAGCTGCTGCGGCTGCGGCTGCTGGACGGCTCGCCCACGATGATCGAACGGACCACGTTCGTGTGGCCGGTCGGGCGGCTGCTGTTCGACCACGACTGCGACTCCGGGTCCATCTACGCGTTCCTGAGCGACCAGGGGGCCGACCTCAGCCAGGCCCACCACGTCATCGACGCGATCGGCGCCGACGAGACCGACGCCGAGTTGCTGGGCATATCGGCCGGGGCGGCCCTGCTCAGAGAACGACGCCGCACGTCCACCGCCGAGGGCGACCCGGTCGAGTATTCGGACGACCGTTACCGGCCCGACCTCGTCGCCTTCACCATTGAGAATTTCCAGCAGGTCAGAAGGGCAATCGCATGATCGATCTCGCCGTCCTCGACATCGCGGGCACCACGGTCGAGGAGCACGGGGCCGTCTACGTGGCGCTGGCGGACGCCGTACGCGCCGCCGGAGGAGATCCCCGCAAATCGGACATCGAGCGCTGGATGGGCGCCGACAAGCGCGAGGCCATCGCCGCGCTGCTCGGCCAGCCCTCCGGCGCGCAGACAGAGGCCGCGTTCAAGGACTTCCGGGCGCGGCTCGACGCCGCCTACGACGCCGACCCGCCGTCGCCGCTCCCCGGCGTGCCCGAGGCCCTGGCCCGGCTCCGCGCCTCCGGCGTCAAGGTGGCGCTCACCACCGGATTCGACCGCGGTGTCACCGACGGCCTGCTGGCGCGCATCGGCTGGACCACCGGCGTCGTGGACCACGTGGTGTGCGTGGACGACGTGGCGGCCGGCCGGCCGGCGCCGTACATGATCTTCCGGGCGATGGAGGCGACCGGCGTGCGCGACGTGCGGCGCGTGCTCGTCGCCGGCGACACCACCCGCGACCTGGAGGCGGGCAACAACGCGGGCGCGGGCTACGTGGTGGGCGTGCTCACCGGCGGCCTCGACGCCACCTCGCTCGGCGCGGTCCGCCACACCCACCTGCTGCCCGGTGTCGCCGACATCCCGGCCCTGCTCATGCTCAGCTCTTTGGACTGAAAGGGCTGATTAACACAGAAGCGAGCGGGATACAAGAAAGGCAAGTGCCGCGCGTGCCGGGGGGAGAGACACATGCGGATTGCCGGAGGACCAGCCTGGATAGGCCGTTCCGCGCTGTGCGTCTACGTGTCGCTGGCCGTCCAGGTCGCCGCGCTCGTCGCGCTCGTCGTGTTCGAGGAGACGCGGGGGCAGCGGCTGGCCCGGCAGATCGCGGTCTTCCACGGCGATCCGCAGGCGCCCGGCGCGCGGGCCGTCGTCGGGGCCGTCACGGTGTTCGCGGTGGTCATGATGGTGGTCGTGCTGGCCGCCATCGCCTCGGCGGCCTCCTATCTGTCCTGGCTGCGCCGGATCTGCCAGGAGGTGGACTCCTGGGAGCTCTACCGGCGCCGGGCGCGCGGCGACGGCGGGGTGCCCGCCGTGTGGGCGGCCTGGCTGATCCCCGTCGTCAATCTGGTGGCCCCGCCGCTGCTGCTGCTCGACGTGTGGCGCGAGGTCACGCAGGGGCGTGACGCGGCCCGCCGGACCGCGCTGGTCGCCGGGTGGTGGCTGAGCTGGCTGGTGACCCTCTGGCTGGTCTTCGTACGGCTCCCGCTGCGCGAGGTCGCGCCCGGCGCCGACCTGACCGGCTTCGGCCTCCCCGAGTTGGCCGCCGCCGCCGTGGCCGCCGCGCTCTGCGCCCTCACCGTCCGCGACCTCACCCGCGCCTTCACCCCCACCCTCCGCCACCCCCGCCCCCTGCGCGTGATCTTGCAGGTTTTCCCGGCGCCCAGCTCACCGAGTTTGTGATCTTGCACTTCTCACGTCGGGGTGAGGGTGAGGGTGGGGGAGCCTTGGCTGGTGTGGGAGAGATTGCTCGGGGGGTGGTGGACGCCTGGGGTGGGGCCGATGTCGGAGTAGGGGGAGATGCGGTAGCCGTTGGGGTATTCGATCGCCCGGGAGGGGATGCCGCGGGTTTCCGTGGGGCGTTCGGATAGGAGCTTCTGGACGGATTCCAGGCCTTCGGCCCGCCAGAGGCGGTCGAGGGCGGTCAGGTCCCAGCAGTGGACGGCGCGCAGCGACACTGCGCGCCGTCCGGTCCGCCGGACCACGCCGCGCGCCACCAGCATCCACGACCCGAAGACCGTGGCCGCCGTGTGCGCCTGCACCGACTCGAAGAACGTCAGGTCGACCGGCCCGGTCGCGTCGTCGAGCGTGGTGAAGATGACCCGCTGTCCCGAGCGGACCGCGGGGGTCTGGGTGGCCACCTTCACCCCGGCGACCAGGATCTCGGCGCCGTTGCGGCAGCGCAGCAGGTCGCGCGAGCGGGTCACGCCGAGCGCGGCCAGCAGCTCCTCGTAGAAGCTGATCACGTGGCGGCTGACGTCCACACCGAGGATCGCGAGTTCGGATCGTACGGCCTCGGCCTCGGTCATCTCCGGCAGCTCGCCCGGGTTGATCGGCTCGACGAAGCCCAGCGAGAGCTGGGCGACACCGGCGAGCGCGGCCCGGTCGAGCGCGCCGATCGTGGCGATCAGGTCGCGCCTGGTCAGCTCCCCGGGCCGCCACCGCGGCTCGCCCGGCCGCAGGCCGTGCAGCGCGTCCAGCCCGCCCACCTCGACGATCTTCTCGGCCACCGGGCGGGACGGCCGGGCCCGCTCCCAGAAGTCGGCCATCGACGAATACGGCCGGCCCTGGACCATCCGCTCCACCTCGGCCTCGCTGATCCCTTTGATCGCCGAGAACGGCACCCGCAGCGCGTACCCCGCGCCGATCCTGGACAGGTCGTCGGTCTCCTCGGACGGGCCGCTCCGCTCCACGTGCCAGGTGCGGCCGGAGCGGTTGACGTCGAGGGGCAGGATGTCGACCCCGCACAGCCGGGCCTCGTCGAGGATCACCCGGTTCGGATACATGCCGGGCTCGTGGGTGAGCACGCCGGCGAAGAACGCGGCCACGTGGTGCCGTTTCAGCCACGCCGACTGGTAGGTCGGTATGGCGAACGCGGCCGCGTGCGCCTTGCAGAATCCGAACGCGCCGAACGCGTCGATCACCTGCCACACCTGGTCGACGGTGGCCTGGTCGTATCTGCGGCCGGCTCGTTCGACGAACCATTCGCGGACCAGTGCGCGGCGGCCCGGGTCGTCGAGGCTGCGGCGGATCTTCTCGGCCTCGGAGAGGGTCTCACCGGTCATGATGTGGATGATCTTCAGGATCTGCTCGTGGAAGACGACCACGCCCTCGGTCTCGGCCAGCGGCTTCCGGAGGTCTTCGTGGGCGAACACGGCCCGGCGAAACCCGTGCCTGGCCTCCAGATAGGGCGTCACCATGTCGGAGTTGACCGGTCCCGGCCGGAACAGCGAGATGTCGACGATCAGGTCGTCGATCGTGCGCGGCTCCATCTTGGCGACCAGCTCGCGCTGCCCCGGCGACTCGATCTGGAAGCAGCCGAGCGTACGGCTGGCGCGGATCATCTCGTACGTCGCGACGTCGTCGCGCGGGATCTCCTCCAGCGCCACGTCGAGGTCGTCCACCCGCTTGATCTCGCTCAGCGCGTACGCCATGGCGGACTGCATGCGCACGCCGAGCACGTCGAGTTTGAGCAGCCCGGCGTCCTCCACGTCGTCCTTGTCGTACTGCGACATGGGGAAGCCGAGCAGGCTGCGCTCGACCGGGGTGCGCTCGCGCAGGCCGCGGTTGCCGACGATGACGCCGCACGGGTGGAGGGCGACGTGCCGCGGCAGCCCGTCGAGCCGCTCGGCCAGCTGGAACACGCTGTCGAGCGCGCGGTCGTTGAGGCCGCTGCCGCGGAGCTCGGGCAGGTCGCTCAGGGCCGTCCTGATCTGCCTGGCCCGCACGTGCGGGAACGCCTTGGCGATGGTGTCGATCTCGTGCGGCGGCAGCCCCATGGCCGCGCCGACGTCGCGGATGGCGCTGCGCGCCCGGTAGGTCTCCATCATCGAGACGCAGGCCACGCTGTCGGCGCCGTAGCGGTCGAGGATGGCCTGGTAGCAGTCGAGCCGCCGGGCCGATTCCACGTCCACGTCGATGTCGGGGAGGCCGATCCGGCCTTCGGACAGGAAGCGCTCCATGAGCAGCCCGTGGTCGAGCGGGTTCACCTCGCCGATCTTGAGCAGGTAGTTGACCAGGCTGCCCGCGCCCGAGCCCCGGATCGCGCAGCGGATCCCCATCGTCCGGATCATGTCCGTTATCCCAGCGACTGCGATGAAATATCCGGACAGCTCCTTCTTCTCGATGATCCGCAGTTCGTCCGCGAGCCGGGCGCGGGCATCCCGCGACCTGGCCAGGCCGCGGTCATGGAGGCCGTCCTCGCAGCGGTGCCGCAACAGCGGGATCGGGTCGCTCCCCATCCCCGGCAGGTGCAGTTTCGGCCGTTCGTTGTCGATCAGCGGTACGACGTCGACCGGAGTGAGCACGCACCGCTCGGCCTGCTCGCGTGTGTGGGCCAGCAGCCGGGCGGCTCTGGCCTGGTCGCCACCGCAGATCCGGTGCGCGATCCTGGCCATCTCGGCGCCGTCCTTCAGGTAGGCGTGCGAGGACGGCTCGACGTGCCGCGCGTCCAGCGGCACGAGCTTGCGCGCCGCGTCGAGCACGTTGCCGATCCGGTAGTCGGCCGGGTCGAGGTGCCTGACCGCGTTGGTGAGCACGACCGGCACGCCCATCGACTCGGCCAGGCCCAGCATCCGGGTGGCCGCGTTGGCCTCGCGATAGCCGTAATGGTCGGTCAGCTCGACCACCACGCCGGGGACGGCCGAGCGCCAGGCGTCGAGCAGCCACCGCGCCTCGTCGTCGCGCCGCTCGGCGACCGCACGCCCCACGTCGGAGCGCGGCCCGAGCAGCACGGTCAGCCGCGGCAGGCCGTCCGGGCCGGTGGCGTGCTCGGCCACCATCGCGAGGGTGACCCGCGGCTCCCCGCGCTCACCCGCGTGGTGCGCCGCCGTCACCAGCCGGCACAGATTCCCCCAGCCGTCCGCGCGGGCCAGGGCCACCACGCGCGGCGGCTCGGGGATCTCGGCCGCCGTCCGCCGCCCGCCGCGCCGGGAGGGCTCGCCCGCCCATCCCGGCCCGAGCCGGTCGCTCACGGGCGGCGCGGGGATGCGGCGGGAGGCCTCCTCGCCGGGGTCGAACGTCAGGTCGGCGCCGACGATCGGCCGGACTCCCGCTTTGTGGCAGGCCTGGACGTGTTTGATCGCGCCGTAGAGCCCGTCGCGGTCGGTCAGCGCGAGCGTCTCCATCCCGTACGCCCTGGCCCGCTCGACCAGGGCCGCGGGGAAGGCGGTGCCGTAGCGGAGGGAGTAGGCGGACGCCACATGCAGGTGCGGGAACGTTCCCAGACGAGAGATCGAATCGGCCACGTCAATCCCACGCCCTCAGCATCAGCCAGGCGTCGCTCGCGGTGTCGTAACGCAGTTCGTAGGTGCCTATCTCGCGGCCGGCGGCGGCCTCGAGCCGCCAGAATCGACGCTCGCCGGGATCGGTGTCCGAGGTCTTCCACCACTCGCGCGCGACCACCCACTGGTCGAGCACCTGGCGGACCGAGTAGAGGCGGTCACGCCAGACGAATTGGACCGGATCGCCGTCCCTGACCCACACCTCTATGGGCTCGCCGTAGAGTCTGCTCAAGGTGGATCTTCTCCCCATGATCTGCGACCCGGGGGAAGAACGGGTTCAAGCTGCCTGCTTCGAACATATGTTCTCAGAAGATCGAACGCAAGTTCGGTTCAGGTTCGGTCTGGGGTGATTTTCAGCCGAGCACGGCGTCGCGGACGGCGGTCAGCGTCGGCACGTCGCGCGGGCCCATGACCAGCAGGTTCGTCACCGGGCTCTTGCGCCACAGATCCAGCCGCTCACGGATCCGGCCGATCGGCCCGAGCAGCGCGATGCCGTCGGCGAGTTCGTCGGGGATGGCGGCGAACGCCTCGTCCCTGCGGCCGTCGAGGTAGAGGGACTGGATGTGGGCGGCCTCCTCCGCATAGCCCATCCGGCCCATGATGTCGGCGTGGAAGTTGCGGGTCCGCGCGCCCATGCCGCCGATGTAGAGCGTGAGCGTCATCTTGACCATGTCGAGCGCGGCCCGGAGGTCGTCGGTGACGATGACCGTCACCATGGCCGCGATGTCGAAGTCGGGTCCCGCGCCGGCCAGGGCCGGGCCGTACATGGTCTCGATCTTCTCGGGGAAGGCGAACAGCGGCAGCCAGCCCTGGCCGATCTCGGCGGCCAGCGCGACGTTCTTGGGGCCTTCGGCGCCGAGGTAGACCGGGATGTCGGCGCGGAGCGGATGGGTGATCGACTTGAGCGGCTTGCCGAGACCGCCGGGCAGCGGCAGGGGATAGTGCGGCCCGTCGCTGGTGACCGGCTCCTCGCGCCGCCAGATCTTCCGCATGATCTCGACGTACTCGCGGGTCCTGGCGAGGGGCTTGGCGAACGGCATGCCGTACCAGCCTTCGACCACCTGCGGGCCGGACGCGCCGACGCCGAGGATGAGCCGCCCGCCGGTGAGATGGTCGAGCGTCAACGCGGTCATCGCGGTCGCGGCCGGGGTGCGCGCCGACAGCTGGACGACCGAGGTGCCGAGCTTGATCGTGCTGGTCCGCGAGCCATACCAGGCGAGCGGCGTGAAGGCGTCGCTCCCGTACGCCTCGGCGGTCCACACCGAGTCGTAGCCGAGCCGTTCGGCGGCCTGGACGAGTTCGGTGGCGTCGTTGGCGCCGCGCTGCCAGTACCCGAGATTGAGGCCCAGTCTCATGGCTGAATTAGAACACGTTCTAGCTATTCTGGGTAGGCGTAGGCGAGATGCGCGGTGACCGCGGTCACGGCCCCGCCGGCGTCGCCGTCCTCGACCGCGCGGAGGATCAGGCGGTGCCCTTCCTGCAGGCCCGAGGTGTCGCCGAGGCGCACGACGGCGGCGATCGCGTAGCGGTGCACGGACGCGCGGAGCGCCTCGAGCACCGCCGTCGTCAGCCGGTTGCCGGCCGCCGCGACCAGCGCCAGGTGGAACGCGATGTCGCCGGCGACGAACTCCTCGGGACCGGCCGCCCGGTCCATGGCGTCGATGGCGCGGGCCATTTCCGCGGTCCCGCTTTTGAGGTGCGCCGCCTGGACGGCCGCCCACTGCTCGATCATCAGCCGGGCGCCGATCACCTCGCGCATGGAAAAGGCGTCCAGCCCGAGATTGAGCCGCACGAGACCGGCCAGCGCGGCGCCGGGCCGCGAGGTGAGCACGGCCCCCGCGTCGGGGCCACGGCCGACCTGGGATGACACCACGCCGAGCGTGGACAGCGCGCGCAGCGCCTCGCGGACGGACGCTCTGCTGACGCTCAGTTGCTCGGCGAGCTGCCGCTCTCCGGGGAGCCGGTCGCCGACCTTCAGCCCCTCGGTGGCGATGGCCTCCTCGATCCGGGCCAGAACCTGCTCGAACGCCTTCGCCATGGCCTCTCCGAAATGATGAGGTGTATGGTCTGACCATACCCTGATTTGGAGGAGCCGTGCGCGTCGCCCTCTTCGTCACCTGCGTCAACGACACGCTGTTCCCAGACACCGGGCGGGCCGTGGTCACCCTGCTGCGCCGCCTCGGCGTGGACGTCGACTTCCCGCAGGGGCAGGCCTGCTGCGGTCAGATGCACCTCAACACCGGCTATCGGCCGGAGGCCACGCGGCTGGCCGAGCGCTACGCCGAGGTGTTCGCCGGCTATGACGCCGTCGTCACGCCGTCCGGCTCCTGCGCCGCCATGATCCGCGAGCACCATGAGTCAGGGGCGTCCGAGCGGACGTACGACCTGTCGGAGTTCCTGGTCGACGTGCTGGGCGTGACCGACGTGGGGGCGTATTTCCCGCATCGGGTCACCTACCACCCGACCTGCCACTCGCTGCGGATCCTCCAGCTGGGGGATCGGCCGCGGCGGCTGCTGGAGAGCGTGCGCGGGCTGGAGCTGACGCCCCTGCCGGGCGCCGAGGAGTGCTGCGGCTTCGGCGGCACCTTCGCCGTGAAGAACCCTGACATCTCGGCCGCCATGTGCGGCGACAAGGTGCGCAACATCGCGTCCACCGGCGCGGAGGTGGTCTGCGCGGCCGACAACTCGTGCCTCATGCACATCGGGGGAACGCTCTCGCGGCAGAAGCTCGGCGTGCGCGCCGTCCATCTGGCCGAGATCCTCGCGACCACGGAGGCCGGCCGATGAGCACCTTCCTGGGCATGCCGACCGATCGCCCCTTCCCCGCCAACGCGGCGAAAGCCGTACGGAACGCGCAGTTGCGGGTGAACCTCAGGAAGGCGACCGGCACCATCCGCGCCCGGCGCGCCACCGCGGTCGCCGAGCTGCCGGATTGGCAGGACCTGCGGAGCGCGGGCAAGGCGATCAAAGACCACACCCTGCGCCACCTCGACGACTACCTGATCCAGCTGGAGGAGGCCGTCACCGCGCGGGGCGGGCACGTGCACTGGGCCAGGGACGCGGCCGAAGCCAACCGGATCGTCGCCGGCCTGGTCAAGGCCACGGGGGAGACCGAGGTCGTCAAGGTCAAGTCGATGGTCACCCAGGAGATCAGCCTCAACGAGGCGCTGGAGCGGGAGGGCATCGCGGCCTACGAGACCGACCTCGCCGAGCTCATCGTGCAGCTGGGCGACGACTGGCCGTCGCACATCCTGGTCCCGGCCATCCACCGCAACCGGGCGGAGATCCGCGAGATCTTCCTGCGCGCCATGCCGGACGCGCCGGCCGACCTCGGCGACCAGCCACGCGAGCTGGCCGAGGCGGCCCGCCGCCACCTGCGCGAGCGGTTCCTGCGGGCGAAGGTGGGGGTCTCGGGGGCCAACTTCATGGTGGCCGAGACGGGCACGCTCGTGGTCCTCGAATCCGAGGGCAACGGGCGGATGTGCCTGACCCTTCCGGAGACGCTGATCAGCGTGGTCGGGATCGAGAAGGTCGTGCCGACCTGGCGCGATCTCGAGGTCTTCATGCAGCTGCTGCCGCGGAGCTCCACGGCGGAGCGGATGAATCCGTACACCTCGATGTGGAGCGGCGCCGTCGAAGGCCAGGACTTCCATCTGGTGCTGCTCGACAACGGGCGCACCAGCGTGCTCGCCGACCAGGTGGGCCGCCAGGCGCTGCGCTGCATCCGATGCTCGGCGTGCCTCAACGTGTGCCCGGTGTACGAGCGGGCGGGCGGCCACGCCTACGGGTCGGTCTATCCGGGGCCGATCGGCGCGATCCTCACGCCGCAGCTGCGCGGGATGGACACGCCGCTCGACCGGAGCCTGCCGTATGCCTCGACGCTCTGCGGGGCCTGCTACGAGGTGTGCCCGGTGGCCATCGACATCCCGTCCGTCCTCGTCGACCTGCGAGCCAAGGCGCGGCACTCACGCATGGAACGCCTCGGGATGGCGGCCGCCGGATGGATCTTCAACCGTCCTTCGCGACTCGCGCGAGCCCAGCGGACGGCATCGCGGCTACGGAGATTCGTCCCACGCCGGTTGCCCGGGCCCGGAGCCGCCTGGACCGACACGCGTGATGTCCCCCCCATCCCACCCGAGTCCTTCCGCGACTGGTGGACCCGCACCCACGGAGGCGCGAGATGAGCGCGCGCGAGGCGATCCTGGCCCGGATCCGCGCCGCCGCCGCCGGGGCTCCGGACCCGGAGATCCCGAGGGCCTATCGCACCGAAGGAAGCGCCGACGACCTCGTCGAACGCTTCACGGAGCGGGTCCGCGACTACAAGGCGACGGTCCACGTCACGGCCGACGCCGGGACCGTGATCGCCGAGGCGCTGGCGCGGCGCGGCGGGCGCCGGTTCGTGGTCCCGGGCGGCTGGACGGCCGTGCCGGACGCCGCGGGCATGGCGGCCATGTCGGCCATGGCGGACATGGAGGCGCTGACCGACGACCCGCCGCTGAGCGCGCGCGACCTGGACGCGGCCGACGGAGTGATCACCGGATGCGCGGTGGCCATCGCCGAGACCGGGACGATCGTGCTGGACGCCGGGCCGGGGCAGGGCCGCCGCGCGCTGACGCTCGTCCCGGACTACCACCTGTGCGTGGTGCGGGCCGGGCAGATCGTCTCGTCGGTCCCGGAGGCGATCGCGCGCCTCGACCCGGCCCGCCCGCTGACCTGGATCAGCGGTTCGTCGGCCACCAGCGACATCGAGTTCGACCGGGTCGAAGGCGTGCACGGCCCGCGGACGCTCGAAGTGGTCGTGATCCTTCAGTAGCGCAGGGTCGCTCCGATGCGGTCGGGGACGTCGAGGGAGGGGACGAACCAGAGTTCGGCTTCGGTCACGGCGGCGGCGCGCGCGATCGCGGCGTCGGCCCGTTCCTCGACCGGGTCGGCGACCCCCCATTCGCGCAGTTCGTCCCGGTCGGCGGACAGATGGGTGCCCTCGGGCCCGATCCACAGGGTCGCGGTGGACGATGGGTCGTCGGCCATGAGCACGCGCTCGGCCCGCGCCTCCCGCAGGACGCGCGCTGTCTCGGCCAGACCGGCCACGGACGGCCCGCGCCGGTGCTCGTCCACCAGATCGGCCTGGCGACGCCTCAGCCACGCGCTCAGGGCGCTCTCGACGTCGTGCAGATAGGCCCCCGGCATCGCGCCGGGGGCGCGGCTGCCGTGGGCGGCGGCCACGGCCCGCGCGGCCGCGTCCGGGCCCAGCCGTTCGAGGATCATGTGGCGGCTGCGGGGATCGCCGCCGACCACGATGACCTCGGCCTCGGCGGCCGCCGCCTCCTTGCTGACGACCTCGGCCGTGGCCGCGGCGTTGCGCCGCCAGGTCTCCTCGACCTCGCGTTCGTAGCGCGGTTGCGACCAGCCACCCTGGCCGGTCTTCTGGATGGGCCAGTCGTCGGCTCGCACGACCAGCTCTCGGCGCTGCCCGCGGGCCACCACGATCACGTCGGAGCCCGCGTGGTCGGCCAGCACGAGGATGTGCGGCGCCTGCTCGCCCCGCTGGGCCAGCAGCGGGGTCACGTGGGGCAGCGGCGACCAGCGGGCGATCTCGCGGCGCGGCGGCATCGGGAGTGGTTCTGTGAACAGCGTGTCCGCAGAGGCGAACACCGCGCGGCCGGGAGCGGCCGCGCCTGGATCGGTGATCAGATCGCCCATCCGGTCGGCCACGTCCCCCGGCGCGCCGTACTCCTCGAGGAGCTCACGCGTCTGCCGCCAGCGCAGTTCGACGACGGTCGCCGCGTCCTCGGTGTTCCGCGAGGTCTCCAGATAGACCGACGCGTACGGGCCGCTCCGCTCGTACAGGTCGCGGATGAAGTCCAGTCGCATCCCCCTCACCACCTCTGGCGATCGAGGCCCAGACCGAGCGCCTCGGCGACCTCGCCGACGTTGTGGAACTTGAGCTCGGGCAGCTCGCCCAGCGCTTGCATCACCTCGTCGGGCGCGGTCAGCCCTTCCGCGTGTGCCCGAAGGTCGGTCGGGGTGGCCGGATAGCGCGCGTCGCTCAGCCACTTGGCCAGGTTGCTGCGGCGCCCGACGTCCGCGGGACTGATGCCGGCGAAGGTCGCCGGGTCGCCGTCCCGCACCGTCCCGTCGGCCTCATGCGTGTGCTGGTCGTCCAGGCGAGGGCCGTGCTTGTCGGTGCCACGTTCGCTCGACACTGGCGTCACCTCCCGAATCAAGGGTCCGTCGGGGCCCTCGTACCCGTCTGTTGGGGGACAAACATCTTGCGTCACATGGTTGAGCTGCGATGAAGTGATGATTTACGTGGAAATATCGGGACTTTGGCAAGGTTGAGGCAGGGGGAGTCGTGTTCGACGAGCACCTGACGATTAAGACCGAACGGCTCGTCTTGCGGCCTTTCCGGCGGGATGACGCCCGTCGGGTACGCAGAGTCCTCGATCAGGGCGAGTACGGCACGGCGCTGCCGCCCGGCGCGCCCGGGCACCCGTCCGGGATCGCGCAGTGGCTCTCCGACGGCGTGCACGAGCTGCGTCGCTCGGGTCAGGGCATCCACCTCGCCATGGAGACCGGCGGGGAGATCGTCGGCGCGATCAGCCTGTTCAAGACCCAGTGGGGGGCCGGGACCACCGAGGTCGGATACGGCGTGCACACCGCCCACCGAGGCCGTGGGTACGCGCCCGAGGCCGTACGTGGCCTGGCCGCGTGGGCGCTCGGAGAGGGCGGGCTGCGCCGGATCGAGCTCCGCGCCAACATGGACAACACGGCCTCGATCCGGGTGGCCGAGAAGGCCGGGTTCACCCGGGAGGGCGTGCTGCGCTCGGGCGGCTTCGAGGACGACGGACCGCACGACCTGGCCGTCTTCGGACTGCTCAGAGACGACGTGCGGACCGGCTTCGACAGCCGGCTCGACGGCGAGCACCTGCTGCTGCGGCCGTTCGGCAAACGCGACGCCTTCGATGTCCTGTCGGCCGTACGCGGAGACGGCGAGATCGCCCGCTGGATGGTGTGGGCTCAGGACTACAGCCTGGAGAAGGCCGTCGACTGGTGTGTCCGCTACGCCTTCGACGGCGACGGCGTCAACTACGCGATCGAGCCGCGCGGGTCGGAGCGCCTCGCCGGCGCCATCGGCGTCGGGGCCGTGGACTACGAGCGCCGGGACGCGGAGATCGGCTACTGGCTCGCGCCCTGGGCCCGCGGCCGTGGCTACGCGACCGAGGCCACCCGCATGGTCGCCGCCCACCTGTTCGAGCGGGGCATGCACCGGGTCCATCTGATCGCCGCGATCGGCAACCGCGCGAGCCAGGCCGTCGCCCGGCGGGCCGGGTTCATCGAGGAGGGCATTTTGCGGCGGTCCCTGCCGGTGCCCGAGGGCTGGGCGGACGGCGTTATTTTCGGTCTTCTGCACGGCGAACTCTGACCCGCTTTAACCTAATTTGACCTGACGCACTTCCCCACGGGGCCCGGCTGTCGGCTATCCTCGCGGACCGGACCGCGAATCCCCAGGTCGAGACGGGTCAAGACATTGGAGATCGGCACGTGAAACCCCCGCTGTTGCTCGTCGGGCACGGCACGCACGACGAGACCGGGGCAGCCGAATTCGGCCGCCTGGTCCATCGCCTGCGCTGCCGTCTCGACGGGGTCGTCGCCGACGTCACGGGCGGATTCGTCGCCGGGGCACGCCCCGCGCTGTCCGACTCGGTCGCATCGCTCGTGGCCAGGGGCCACCACCATGTGATCGCGCTGCCGCTCAGTCTCACGGGCGACCGGCACGCGCTCGGTGACATCCCCGGCACGCTCGCGCTCGAACAGGAGCGCCACCCCACCTTGTCGTACGAGCTGGGCAAAGCGCTCGGCCCCGACCCGCGGATCCTCGGACTCCTGGCCGAGCGCCTCGAAGACGCGCAGGCCGAGATCCCCCGCATGACGTTCGCGAGCGCCGCCGAAGACGAGGCCGAGCACATCGCGCTCGGCGACACGGCCGTCGTGCTGGTCGGGCACGGCTCCGCCGACCCGGCCGTCAACGCCGAGGTCCACCGCGTGTCGCGGCTGTTCTGGGAGCGGCACGCGTCCGACTACCTGACGGTCGAGACGGCGTACGTCTCGCGCACGCGGCCGGGAGTGCCCGGCGGGCTGGAGCGCTGCCGCCGGCTCGGCGCGCGACGCGTGATCGTCCTGCCCTACCTGCTGTTCGCCGGCGCCGTCCTGGAGCGCGTGCTGGCGCAGGCCATGGCGTACGGCGCCAACCACGAGTGCATCGACATCCGCTGCGCCGAGGTCGTCGGCGACTGCGAGGGCCTCGCCGACGTGGTCGTCGACCGCTACGAGCAGGCCGTCTCCACCGAGGTGATGGAGGTCCCCGGGCTCCTCGAGGTGCTGGCCTCGGCGTAGGTTTAGCGTCTTTTCGAGCAATCGGCGTAGGTTTGAGCGCGTGCTGGACCAGACACTCGCGATGATCCAACCCGTCGACGCCGTCGCCATGGCGGAGGCGCGGGCTCACCAAGATCGGCTCACCAAGCCGAAGGGCTCGCTCGGCGCGCTCGAGGACGTCGCGGTCCGGCTCGCCGGCATCGCCGCCGCCTGCCCGCCGCCGCTGCCCGAGCCGGCCGCGCTCGCCATCTTCGCGGCCGACCACGGCGTGCACGCCCGTGGCGTCACGCCGTGGCCGCGCGAGGTGACGGCCCAGATGGTGGCCAACTTCCTGGCCGGTGGAGCGGTGGCCAACGCCTTCGCGGCCCACGTGGGCGCGTCCGTGACCGTGGTCGACGTGGGCGTCGCCGCCGATCTTCCGGCCGCGCCCGCGCTGCGCTCCCGCAAGATCGCGTACGGCACGGCCGACATCACCCAAGGCCCCGCCATGACCCGCGAGCAGGCCGTGGCGGCCCTCGAAGCCGGCATCGAGACCGCCGGCGACCTGGTGGAAAGCGGCGTCCGCTGCCTGATCACCGGCGACATGGGCATCGCCAACACCACCGCGTCGGCCGCCCTGATCTGCGCCTTCACGGGCCGCGACGCCGCCGACGCGACCGGGCGCGGCACCGGCGTCGACGACGTCACCTACGAACGCAAGATCGCCGTGGTCCGGGAGGCCCTGGCCGTCAACCTGCCCCGCGACACGCCCCTCGACGTGCTGGCGGCCGTCGGCGGGCTGGAGCACGCGGCGCTCGCCGGCTTCATCCTCGGCGGCGCGGCGGCCCGGGTGCCGGTCATCCTCGACGGCGTGATCGCGGGCGCCGCCGCCCTCGCCGCCGCGGCGCTGGCGCCCGACGCGATCGGCTACTGCGTGGCCGGCCACCGGTCGGCCGAGCCGGGGCATGCGGCCGCCCTCGCATTCCTCGGCATGCGGCCGCTGGTCGACCTGGAGCTGCGGCTCGGCGAGGGGACCGGCGCCCTGCTCGCCCTGCCGCTCGTCGGCGCGGCCGTACGCGTCATGCACGAGGTGGCCACCTTCGACTCCGCGGGGGTCACCGACAAGCCGTCTTGATCATTGCCGGATGATGGAGCCATGGCGAGATATGGCCCCATGTTCGGACCGGACATCACATTTCTCGGAATCGACCGCTGCGACCTGACCGACCCCGGCAGCTTCGCGGGGGCGGACGTCGTGATCGTCGGAGCCCCCTTCGACGGCGGCACGAGCTACCGCTCCGGCGCCCGATTCGGCCCGCAGGCCCTGCGGATGGCCTGCTACCTGCCGCACGACGGCTCCCGCCCCAGCCTCGCCCTCCGCGTGGACGCCCTGAAGGACATCAGGGTCCTCGACGCTGGCGACGTCGAGTGCTACTCGGGCGACATCGAGACATCGATCAGGAACATCGAGGACGCCGTCCACACGATCTCCGCGTCCGGCGCCATCCCGCTCATCCTCGGCGGCGACCACACGATCGCCCTGCCCGACGCGCGCGGCGTGGCCAGGCACCACGGCTTCGGCCGGATCTCGATGATCCACTTCGACGCGCACGCGGACACCGGCAACATCGCCTTCGGCCACCTGTACGGCCACGGGCAGCCAATGCGGCGGCTCATCGAGTCGGGGGCGCTGCGCGGCGACCGATTCCTGCAGATCGGCCTCCGCGGCTACTGGCCCGAGCCCGAGACCCTGACGTGGATGGCCGGGCAGCGCATGCGCGCGTACGAGATGACCGAAGTTGTCGAACGCGGCCTCACCGAATGCCTCGACGAGGCCTTCGGGATCGCCCTCGACGAGTGCGACGGCGTCTTCGTGTCGATCGACATCGACGTGTGCGACCCCGGCCACGCGCCCGGCACCGGCACGCCGGAACCCGGCGGGCTGACGGCGCGCCAGCTGCTCGACTCGGTGCGGCGGATCTGCTACGAGCTGCCGGTCGTCGGCCTGGACGTGGTCGAGGTGGCCCCGCCGTACGACCACGCCGACATCACGGCGTTCCTCGGGAACCGGGTCGTGCTCGAGGCCCTGTCTGGATTGGCGCGCCGCCGTAAGGGGCTTACCTGGGACCCCCGACAACCGCTTCTTGACGGACGATAAGTCCGATGAGTGAGTGGCGTCACAGGTCAGCCGGTAGGTTTACGTCATAACACACCGAGCTTGACTGAATGAGGGAGACATGGCCCGCGGAGAGGTGGCACCGTATCTGCTCGGCCTCCGGCTCGACGGCCGGCGCGTCCTCGTGGTCGGGGGCGGGCGCGTCGCCCAGCGGCGCGTGCCCGCTCTCCTGGAGGCGGGCGCGGCCATCACCCTCGTGTCTCCGAGCGTCACCCCGGCGCTCGACGATCTCATCGCCGACGGGCGGATCGTCTGGGAGCGCCGGCCCTATCGGGTGGGCGACTGCGACGGCGCCTGGATCGTCCACACCTGCACCAGTAAGCGCGACGTCAACACGGCCGTCGCCGCCGAGGCGGAGGCCAAGCGCATCTGGTGCGTACGGGCCGACGACAAGGACGCCTCCGCCGCGTGGACTCCCGCGAGCGGCCGGGTGGACGAGATCGGCGTGGCCGTCACGGCCGGGGGAGACCCGCGCCGCGCGGCCGGGATCAGGGACGCGGTGGTCGCCGCGCTCCGCGACGGCACCGTCGACGCGCGGCGGCACCGCACCAAGCCGGTCGGCGTCGCCCTGGTCGGCGCCGGGCCGGGCGACCCCGGGCTGATCACGGTGCGCGGGCGGCAGCTGCTCGCCCAGGCCGACGTCGTGGTCGCCGACCGCCTCATCCCGCGCGGCCTGCTCGGCGAACTGCCGGCCGACGTCGAGCTGATCGACGCCGCCAAGGTCCCGTACGGCCGGGCCCTGCCCCAGGACAAGATCAACGAGGTGCTGATCGACCGGGCGAGGCAGGGCAGGTTCGTGGTCCGGCTGAAAGGCGGCGACCCGTTCGTCTTCGGGCGCGGCGGCGAGGAAATGATCGCCTGCGCCGAGGCCGGCATCCCGGTGATCGTGGTCCCCGGCGTCACGAGCGCGGTCGCGGTGCCCGCCGTGGCGGGTGTCCCGGTCACGCATCGTGGTGTCAGCCAGGAGTTTCATGTCATTTCCGTACATGTGGCACCAGAGCATCCAAAGTCCACGGTGGACTGGGAGGGACTGGCGAAAACAGGGGGAACCCTGGTACTTCTGATGGCGGTCGAGCGGATCACGGAGATCGCCGGAAGCCTGGTGCGATATGGGCTGTCCCCGGAAACTCCCGTAATGGTGGTGCAGGACGGTACTCTTCCCACGCAACGGGCAATCGCCGCCACACTGACCACAGTGGCGGAACGCGTGACCGAGGCTGGGATACGCCCACCGGCGATCGTCATCGTCGGTGACGTCGTCAGAGTCGGCCAGGAGATCGAGATGGTGCGAGCGGAGCGGGTCCCGTGACGTCGCCTGCGAGGAAGACCGAGCGGCGCCCTGGTCCTCCGGAGGCGGGTGACACGTCCACGGGGCCTGAGCAGGGCGAGGGCGCGCCCGGCGTTGAGCATGCCCGGGTTGACGACGCCGAGACCCCTGGGGAGCAGACCCTGTCCTTTCCAGCGATCCGCGACGACGCGTCCGGCGCCCCGGATTCCGAGGGGTCGGGAGACCGGGTCAGGGAGGTGTCCCTGCCCGAGCCGGTGTCCGAAGGACTCACCGCGGCGCTGCGGCAGCTCGGAGAGGCGGTCACCGACCTCCACTTCGGCCTCGACGTGCCGGGCGCCGACGAGGCGCGCAAGGCACAGCTGGCGGTGCTCGCCCAGCTCAAGGACTACGTCATCCCGCGCGTCCACATGAGCACGGCGCCCGCGCTCATCGTCATCGCGGGCAGCACGGGAGCCGGCAAGTCCACGCTGGTCAACACGCTCGCCGCGCAGTCGGTCAGCGCCACCGGCGTGCGCCGCCCCACCACCAGCACCCCGGTCCTCGCCTGCCATCCCGACGACCACGGGTGGTTCGCCAAGGGCGACCTGCTCGGCGGCCTCACCAGGCTCGAGAAGCCGATCGACGGCAAGGCCACCGAGTCGATCGTCGTGGTGCCCACCGAGCGCCTGCCGCAGGGCGTCGCGCTGCTCGACACGCCCGACATCGACTCGGTCGTGGAGGTCCACAGCGAGATCGCGCACCGCATGCTCGACGCCGCCGACCTGTGGGTGTTCGTCACCACCGCGTCCCGCTACGCCGACGCCCCGTCGTGGGGCCTGCTGCGGCTGGCCAAGGAGCGCGGCGCGCGCCTGGTCATCGTGCTGTCCCGGGTGCCGATCAAGTCCCGCGAGGTCATCGTCAAGCACTTCGGCCGCATGCTCGACGAGTACGGCCTGGCCGACGTCGAGCGCTTCGTCATCAACGAGACCAAGGTCGTCGACGGGCGCATGACCGACGACGACGTGGTCGACCTCAGGATGTGGCTGGCCGACCTGTCCGTCGACGAGCAGCGCCGGGCGCAGGCGATCCAGTCCACGCTCAACGGCGTGTTCAACAGCTTCCGCAGCCGCGTCCCCGCGCTGGCCCGGCACCTGGAGACCCAGGTCGCGCTCCGCGCCGACCTCCGGTCCGACGTCGACGCCGCCTTCATGGGCGCGATCGCCGAGATCGACGAGGCGACCCGCAACGGCTCGCTGCTCCGCGGCGAGGTGCTGGCCCGCTGGCAGGACTTCGCCGGATCCGGCGACCTGATGCGCAGCCTGTCGCTCCGCAAGAGCAAGGCCCAGCCGCAGGGGCCCGAGCGCCTTCGGGCCCTCAAGGCCGCGCTGCGGGCCGGGCTGGAGTCGGTCATCACCTCCTCCGCGCTGCGGGCCTCAGAAGAGGTCGTGGCGCGCTGGAGGCAGCGTGCGGGCGCGGGCGACCGGCTCGCCGCCACGCCCGGTCTCGGCCGCCCCTCCGAGGAGCTCGTGCGCCGCGCCGCCCGGGCCATCTCCGGCTGGCAGGATCACGTCTCCGAGCTGATCCGCACCGAGGGCGTCACCAAGCGGTCGGTCGCGAAGGTCGTCACCTTCGACGTCGACTCACTGTCGCTGATCTTCATGGTCGGCCTGCTGGGATACGGCACCACCGAGCTGTCGCCGTCCCGTAAGACCGGGAGCGGGGGAGCGTTGCCACAACGGCTGCTGCGGGGGCTGCTCGGCGCCGAGTCGCTGCGCAGCATCAGCGCCAAGGCCCGAAGCGACCTGCGGGCGAGGATAGGCCTGATCTTCGACGACGAGACCCTGCGTTACGTCGACGCGCTGGACGCCGCGGGCATTCCTGACGAAGCCGCCGCCACCCGGCTTTACCAGGCAACGTACAACCTCGAGGTCGCGAGATGAGCGTCACCACCAGCACGGGCCATGGACTCGGATCCCGGCTCGCCGCGCTCGCGCGCGTCGTCGAACTCGGAGAGGGCCGCATCGACCCCGAGCTGTACGCCGAGGCCGCCCAGCTTCTGCTGCGCGCCGGCGACCGGCTGAAGCTGTCGCCCGACCACACGGTGGTGGCGCTCGCCGGAGGCACCGGCAGCGGCAAGTCGTCGCTGTTCAACGCGGTCTCCGGGCTGGAGCTTTCCCCCATCGGCGTACGCCGCCCGACCACGGCCCGCACCCACGCCTGCGTGTGGGGCCTCGACGGCGCCGGTTCACTGCTCGAATGGCTGCAGATCCAGTGGCGCCACCGATTCGCCCGGGCCAGCGCGCTCGACCGGGGCGAAAGCCAGCTGCACGGCCTGATCCTGCTCGACCTGCCCGACCACGACTCCATCCGGGCCCTCACCGACACCGAGGCCGACCGCCTCATCTCGGTGGCCGACCTGGTCGTGTGGGTGCTCGACCCGCAGAAGTACGCCGATGCCTCCATCCACCGCCGCTACGTCGCCGAGCACGCCGGGCATGACGCGGTGACGGTCTTCGTGCTGAACCAGTGCGACAAGCTGACCCCCGAAGAGCAGGCGATCTGCATCGCCGACCTCGAAGACCTGCTGTCCCGCGAGGGGGTGACCCGGCCGAGGGTGGTGGCCACCTCCGCGGCCACCGGAAAGGGCGTCGACAGCCTCAAGGCCGTGCTCGCCGAGTCCGTGGCCGCCCGCCGCGCCGCCTTCCAGCGCCTCGAGGCCGACCTCGACCGGCTGATGGTCCGCCTCGCCAAGGACATGCCCGAACGGCTCCGCGTCGAGCCCACCATCGACGGCGCCCGCCGCGCAGGCCTCGCCGACGCGCTCTGCGACGCCGTCGGGGTGCCGGCCGTGGGCGAGGCCATGGAGAACGTCTACGCAGTGCGCTCGGTCGACTGGGTCGGCTGGCCGTACGCGCGATGGGCCGCGAAATTCCGCCCCGACCCGCTCAGCAGCCTCAAGCTGGGCGACGTCAAGGATGACATCCGCGCCCTGGTGGGCAGCGCCGTGAGCGCCCAGCCCGCCGAAGTGGACAACGCCGTGCAGGCCCTCGCCGACGGGCTCGCGGGCGGCATGCCCGACGTGTGGCGCGACGGCGTCCGCGACTCGGCGCGCTCGCGCGCCGACCAGCTGCCGCGCGTCCTGTCGGAGGAGCTCTCCGAGATCGCCCCGCCGCTCGACCGCGTGCCCGGCTGGTGGTGGGTCCTCAAGTTCTGGCAGTACGCCCTGGTCCTGGCCTTCGCCGCCGGCCTGGTCTGGATCGGCGCGATCCTGTTCTACGGCGTCTTCAAGGACGGCGCGCCCCCCGCCGAGATCTTCGGCGACCCGGCGGCCCTGCCGTGGCTCGGCCTGATGATGGCCAGCGTCCTGGGCCTCGGCGCGCTCACCGCCGTGGCCAGCCGAAACGGTGTCGTGCTCGGAGCCGGCAAGGAACGCGACCGCCTGGAAAGCGACATGCGCCGCCGCGTCGCCGCCGTGTCCCAAGACATGGTCGTCGAACCCGTCGAACGCGAACTCCACCGCTACAACGATTTCTACGCCGCCCTGTCCACAGCCCGCAGATAGCGCCCGCGCGAGCGCGCGGACATGGACCGCGTGGGTACGCGCGGTGATTGGGCGAGCGCGCGGGCGGTGACTGGGCGCCGGCACGTTATCCACAGAACGCCTTTCGGCCCCACCGACCTCCGCCCTCAAGCGGCAACCTGTCCTCCGAGTCCGGCGAGGGTCCGGACGCTGGAGGCAGGTCATGAGCGAGATCTACGTAACGCTGAGCGGCAACGTCGCCGCGGAACCACGCCAGTTCCAGTTCAGGGACGGCTCGCGCGCGACATCGTTGCGGCTGGCGGTCAACCGGCGGTCCTACGACCGTGAGACCCAGACGTGGCAGGACGAGCAGGTCACGTTCTACACCGTCCGGTGCTATCGCGCCCTCGCCGACCACGTCGCGCAATCGGTTCGACGCGGCCATCCGATCATCGTCTCGGGCAAGCTGCGCATCAAGCAGTTCGAGCGCGACAGCGAGCAGCGGTTCTGGGTGGAGGTCGAGGCCATGTCCGTGGGCCACGACCTCAAGTGGGGGATCAGCAGCTTCGACCGCCCGGCCCGGGGCGCGTCCGCCCCGCTCATGTCCGAGGACGAGCGCCGCCGCATGGAAGACGACTCCCGCGACCTGGAAACGGCCCTTCCCGCGCTACGAGCCGTCCCCGACGACGAGCTGCCCTTCCCCACAGAAGACCCCACCCGCCCTACGGACGTCCCCACCCGCCCTACGGACGCCCCCACCCGCCCCACGGACGACCCCGCCGAAGTCGGCACCCACCCCACGGGCGACCCCGCCGAAGTCGGCGCCCACCCCCAAGCAGACCTCACCCCACCCAGCGAGGGCGAACCCCTTCCCCTAGCCGCCTGACCGGAGGCATCCCCCCAGCCCAAAGGGCCACAAACCGTCCGACCGGAGACGGCCGTCCGAGCGGAGACGGCCGTCCGAGCGGAGACGGCCGTCCGAGCGGAGACGGTCGTCCGAGCGGAGACGACGCACGACAAAACGCGGCAGCCGCCTGGGTGCGCACCCAGGCGGCTGCCGCGCTCAGGACAGGAGGGACCCGTGTGTGAAGGTCACGGGCGTCGGCGCGACTCGATCCGGCGTCAGCACCGGATGAGACCCGGGTGCTGCTCGGTCCGGCGAGGACGCCGGATCAGGTCCAGGTAACGCCCCGCACCATGACTGCTCCTTTCCAACCGGCCCGCTCATGAAGAGCGGCCCCCACCGTTGTGGCTCAAGACCGTTGTAGCCCAAGCGTGCGGAGGCCATTCATGCGGCCTCGATCAAACTGGCCGGGGCCACTGCGCAGACTACGCGGTTCGCCATCCGTCAGGCCTGACCTACGGCCAAACCGACGGCGTGCCGAGCCTGCCTTCGCATGGATCCGCTCTGAAATCGACCGCGCACCCAAGGTAGCGGTTCTCATCGCGCAACGCACTCAGCGCAATTATTGTGTTACGCATCGTGAGAAGCGATTGGGGGACGGGATGACGGCGCCCGGCAAGGCTTCGGCCAAGGCTCGTGACGGAGCGCCGTCCCGGACCGGCCGATGGCCACTCCTCGGGCAGCGCCGTGCCCTCGTGATCTATTTGTCCACGATCGTCGCCCTCTACCTCCTCGCTATCCTCTTCTTCCTCACCGCCACCCTCACCACCGCCCTCACGACCACCCTGACCTCCCCCACCTCCCCAACCCCCGCACCGACCCTGTCCCCCTCCGCCGCCCCGGCCTCCTCCCCGGTCTCCGCAGGAGCCCTGCCTCCCCCCGGCCTGCCAGCCTCCCCAGGCCCCTCGTCCGCCCCCACCTCCCCCACCTCCGCAGGGCCCCTGCCCTCCGCCGCCGCTCCGGTCTCCTCCCCGGTCTCCGCAGGAGCCTTGCCTCCCCCCGGCCTGCCAGCCTCCCCAGGCCCCTCGTCCGCCACCACCTCCCCCACCTCCGCAGGGCCCCTGCCCTCCGCCGCCGCTCCGGTCTCCTCCCCGGTCTCCGCAGGGGCCGTGGCTCCCCCCGGGCTCCTGCCTTTCGCCGGCCAGGCACGCCTGCCCAGCGCATCAGATCTTCCGGCCATCCTGGGCGTGTCCCACGGATTCTGGCTCTCCGACGTCATCACCTTCTGCGCCCTGATGGCATGCGGTGCCGTCTGCATCGAGGCCACCCGCCGCCTCGGCATGCCCGCCGGCGTCGCCCGCGACCTCCTCTCCGCCTGGTGGCTCCCGGTCGCGCTCCTCCTGCCCCCGCTATACGCCCTGCTCGCCCCCGTGCCCCTCCAGCTCCTACTGCAGCTCCGGGTGCGTCCCACGGTCCTCTACCGCCGCGTCTTCAGCGCCGCCGCCATCGGCCTCTCAGCCTGCATCGCCTCCGTCGCCTTCCACGCCGCTATCGCCGCCATCGGGGGCCCCCACCCCGCAATCGCCTCCCACGCCGCCGTCACCTCCCACGCCGTCACCTCCCACGCCGCCGTTACCTCCCACGCCGCCGTCGGTCCCCACATCGCAGCCGCCACCACGCACACCACCATTGCCTCGCAAGGTGCCATCGCACCTCACACCGCAGCCGTCTCTTCCCACGCTGGGACTAGCGCGGGCGCCGTCCGTGCCGGAACGGTGCCCGACGCTGTCTGGGCTAGGGTCGCGGCCGCCGTCGCCACCACTCACGCCGCCACCACCTACACCGCAATCACCCCCGCCTCTCGTCCCCGGGCTGCCGGGACCGCGCATGCCGGGGCTGTTCATGCGGGGGTCGGCCATCCGAGGGTCGGCCATGTGGGGATTGGCCATGCCGGGGGCACCGCTGTTGTTCTGCGTGCCGCCGTTGCTACTCACGCTGAAGCCGGGGCCGTCTCCGTTCATCCGGAGGCCGTGGCCGGCACAGGCGTCGCCTGGAGGGGAGCCATCCCGACGCGTGCTTCGGCTGTCACCGCTGACGGCGGTGCGGGCGGCGCCGATGGTGGGGGATTTGGCTCGTCACGGGTCTGGGGCGTGTTTCACGCTGCCGGCGGCGAGGCGTCGGGGTTGTCGCAGGGCAACGGCTGGGCCATCCTGGCCGCGATTGCCTGCGCCATCGCGTTCGCCGTGCTCAACACGAGCATCATCGCCGTGGCAGCCCACATGGCCGACCCCGACAGCCGCTGGCGCGACGTCTTCTGGAATCGCGAGAGCCTGCTGCTCGATGTCGTCGAGCTCTGCCTCGGCGTGCTCGTGGCCATCACGTGCGGGCTCAACCTGGCGCTGCTGCTACTCGCGCTGCCGCCCGTCGTGCTACTTCAGCGCAGCCTGCTCCACCAGCAGTTGCAGGCCGCGGCGCGGACCGACGCCAAGACGGGACTGCTCAACGCGGCCGCCTGGCAGCGCGAGGCCGATACCGAGATCGTCCGAGCCCAGCGCACCGGCGACACGCTCGCCCTGCTGATCGTCGACATCGACCACTTCAAGCGCGTCAACGACACCTACGGGCACCTCATCGGCGACCAGGTGCTGATCAGCGTGGCCGCGGCGCTTCGCAGTCAGCTCCGCGACTACGACGTGGTCGGCCGCTTCGGCGGCGAGGAGTTCGTGGTCCTGCTTCCGCGCGCCGACATCGCCGAAGCCCGCCGAGTGGCCGAGCGCCTACGCACGCGCGTCAGCCGGATGGCCGTCCCGGCCGAAGACGCGATGATCACCGTCACCATTTCCGCCGGCGTCGCCATCATGAACATGCACGGCGCCGACCTGATCGAGCTCCTCGCCGCCGCAGACCTGGCTCTCTACCGCGCCAAAGAACTCGGCCGCGACCGCATCTGCCTCCCCGTGACCCAGAAAGATCCCGGCCCGCCACCTCTCGCTTCCTGACCTCGGACACACGGCATCTGGGCGCGGTGGTGGTGGCTGGGGTGAAGACTGGGGGTGTGGAATTCTTCTGTTATCACCGGGATCGGGTCGGCTCTCTGGCGTTGCGGGATGAGTTGCTGGAGGCACACTGGTCGTACATGGATGGGTATGCGGCGGAGATGATCGCTCGCGGGCCGACGCTCGCTGACGAGGACGATGAGGTGGCCACCGGGAGCGTGCATATCGTCGACCTGCCGGATCCTGCCGCAGCCCGGGCGTTCGCGTTCGATGAGCCGAATTATCAGGCCGGGGTCTATCGGGATGTGTTGCTGCGGCGGTGGCGGAATTTGCTGGGGCGGACCATGTGGGACTTCGCCGGTGGCCGGGACGGCGGCAATCGGTATCTGGTGCTCGGCCTTGGCGAGGGGGACGGCGTTGACCACGACGTGCCGGCCGATCGGGATGAGCTGATCGCGTACGGGCCGCTGCTGTCTGACGATGGGGTCGGCTGGCTGGGCACGGCCGTGTTGGTCCGCGCGCCGGATCCGGATGCTGCCCGGTCGGTGCTCACCCTGGACGGGTATGCCGGCATCGAGGTCCACAAGTGGCAGTTCGGCGGCCGGTCGTGATCACCGGTCCAACATCACCCGTCCAACATCATCGGTCGTAGTCATCGGTCCAGATCTCCGGTCGTGATGATGGGCTGTTGAGATCTGTTGTGGGAAATCAGGGGCCTTGGGTGGGTGGGGTTCTGGGCGGGCGTCGCGTGTGGCGGGGGCCACTAAGCTTTAGGGCATGGCCGAGTACATCTACACCATGCAGCGTGTGCGGAAGGCTCACGGGGACAAGGTCGTTCTCGACGACGTCACGCTGTCCTTTCTGCCGGGCGCCAAGATCGGCGTTCTGGGCCCCAACGGCACCGGCAAATCGACGCTGCTGCGGATGATGGCCGGTCTGGAGCAGCCGTCCAACGGCGACGCGCGCCTCATGCCGGGCTACACCGTCGGCATGCTGCAGCAGGAACCGCCGCTCAACGAGTCGAAGACCGTGCTCGGCAACGTCCAGGAGGGCGTGGCCGACACGATGGCCAAGCTGGCGCGCTTCAACGAGATCGGCGAGCTGCTCGCCGTCGACTACAGCGACGAGCTGCTCAACGAGATGGGCCAGCTTACGGACGTGCTTGACCACAGCAACGCGTGGGATCTCGACAGCCAGCTCGAGCAGGCCATGGACGCGCTGCGCTGTCCGCCGCCGGACGCCGACGTCACCAGCCTGTCCGGTGGCGAGCGCCGCCGGGTGGCGCTCTGCAAGCTGCTTCTCGAGCAGCCCGATCTGCTGCTGCTCGACGAGCCCACCAACCACCTCGACGCCGAGAGCGTGCAGTGGCTTGAGTCGCACCTGGAGAAATATCCGGGCACCGTTCTGGCCGTCACGCACGACCGCTACTTCCTCGACAACGTCGCCGGCTGGATCCTCGAGCTCGACCGCGGCCGCTGCTACCCCTACGAAGGCAACTACTCGACCTATCTCGAGGCCAAGGCGGCCCGGTTGAAGGTCGAGGGCCAAAAGGACATCAAGCGCAAGAAGCGCCTGGAAGACGAGCTGCAGTGGGTGCGCTCCAACGCCCGCGCGCGGCAGACCAAGAGCCGGGCCCGTCTCCAGCGGTACGAGGAGATGGCGGCCGAGGCCGACAAATTCCGCAAGCTCGACTTCGACGAGATCCAGATCCCGCCGGGTCCGCGGCTCGGCACCACGGTCATCCGCGCCGAGCACCTCGGCAAGGGCTTCGGCGACCGGCTGTTGATCGGCGACCTCTCCTTCGACCTGCCGCGCAACGGCATCGTCGGCATCATCGGCCCCAACGGCGTCGGTAAGACGACGCTCTTCCGGATGATCACCGACAGTGAGACCCCGGACAGCGGCAAGATCGTGATCGGTGACACGGTCAAGATCTCGTACGCCGACCAGAGTCGCGGCGGCATCGACCCGTCCAAGAACGTCTGGGAGGTCGTCTCCGACGGCCTCGACCACATCAAGGTCGGCAACGTCGAGATGCCGTCGCGGGCCTACATCGCCGCCTTCGGCTTCCGGGGCCCCGACCAGCAGAAGAAGGCGGGCGTCCTGTCGGGCGGCGAGCGCAACCGGCTCAACCTGGCGCTCACCCTCAAGCAGGGCGGCAACGTGCTGCTGCTCGACGAGCCCACCAACGACCTCGACACCGAGACCCTGTCGTCCCTGGAGAACGCGCTGCTCGACTTCCCGGGCTGCGCCGTGATCACGTCCCACGACCGGTGGTTCCTCGACCGCATCGCGACCCACATCCTCGCCTGGGAGGAAGGGTCCAACTGGTTCTGGTTCGAGGGCAACTACGCCGACTACGAGAAGAACAAGGTCGAGCGTCTCGGCGCCGAAGCGGCCCGTCCGCACCGCGTCACCTATCGCAAGCTCACTCGGGAGTAGCACAGCGCATCAGAGTGGCGGGGCCGCATCCGCGTCCCCGCCATTTTCATGCGCGCAAAGTTATTCGGTGAGGAGCCAGGCGGCGGTGTCGGGGGGCAGGATGTCGCCGTCGAGGCGGCCGTTGGAGATGAGCACCTGCTCGTGAGGCGGCAGATCCACGGGCTCGTCACCGCAGTTGATGGCGCAGATGAGCTTGCCTCGGGCGAAGAACAGCGCGTCCGTCGGAGAGTCCAGCCACGCGATCGTGTCCGGGAGGGTGCCGCCGAGGCTGCGACGGGTGGCCAGGGCCCGGCGGTAGAAGGACAGGGTCGATGCCGGATCGCTGGTCTGGCGTTCGGCGGTCAGGTCGGCCCATTCCGCGGGCTGCGGCAGCCACGACCCGCCCGGCCCGAAGCCGTACGGCGCGGTGTCGCCGGACCAGGGGAGCGGAACGCGACATCCGTCTCGCCCCGGAACCTCCCCCTTAGTCCGCAAGAAGATAGGATCTTGGCGCGCCTCCGGGGGAATATCCTTCACCTCGTGGAGGCCTAGTTCCTCCCCCTGGTAGAGATACACAGATCCAGGGAGGGCCAGCATGGCAAGCAGGGCGGCGTTGCCGCGGACGAGCCCTCGAGCCGGGTCGGCGCCTTCGGCGTAGCGCGTGGGATGCCGTACGACATCGTGGTTGGACAGCACCCACGTCGGCGCCGGCACCGCGGCCAGCGTGTCGTCGATGACCTTCCGGAAGGACGCGGCCGCCCACGGGGCTTCCAGCCACGCGAAGTTGAAGCTCTGATGCAGTTCGTCGGGCCGCACATAGGCGGCGAGGTCGTGGGCCGAGTCTGTCCACACCTCGCCGATCAGGGCGGGTTCGTGCGGATATGTGTCGACGATCTTGCGCCACTCCCGATAGACGTCGTGCACCTCCGGCTGGCTCCAGATGGGCGACGACGCGGTGAAACCGGGGTCGGTGTCGGGCAGACCCTCCGCCTTGAACAGGCCCATGGCCACGTCGATGCGGAATCCGTCGATGTTCCTGTCCAGCCAGAACCGCAGGATGTCGAGGAACGCGTCCTGCACTTCGGGGTTGCGCCAGTTGAAGTCGGGCTGTTCCGGCGCGAACATGTGCAGATACCACTGGCCGTCGTCCACCTGCGTCCACGCGGGGCCGCCGAAGACCGACACCCAGTTGTTGGTGTGGTCGCGGAAGATGTAGCGGTCGCGGTGCCGGCCGCGCAGCGCCTCCTGGAACCAGGCGTGCTGCGAAGAACTGTGGTTGGGCACGATGTCGACCACCACCCGCAGGCCGTGCTCGTGTGCCGCCGCGACCAGGGCGTCGAAGTCGGACATCGAGCCGAACAGCGGATCCACGGCGCGATAGTCGGCCACGTCGTAGCCGCCGTCGGCCATGGGGGACCGGTTGAACGGGGTCAGCCAGATCGCGTCGACGCCGAGATCGGCCAGGTAGGGCAGGCGACTGGTCACTCCAGGCAGGTCGCCCACTCCGTCACCCGAGGCGTCAGCGAAGCTGCGCACGTAGATCTCGTAGACGACGGCGTCACGCCACCAGGGGGTACGGTTTTGGTCCATAGATCCAGGGTTGCCCTCACTCAGCCCGGTGTATTCACCAGACTTTGCGCCGCGTAGACCAGGTATTGCCACAACTGCTGCTCACGCTCCGGCGGAAGCCCCAGGGACTGCACGGCCTCGCCCATGTGCTTGAGCCACGCGTCGCGCTCGACCGGCCCGATGACGAAAGGCGCGTGCCGCATCCTGAGCCGCGGATGGCCGCGCTGCTGACTATACGTGGTCGGGCCGCCCCAATATTGGATGAGAAAGCCTCTCAGCCGCTCCTCGGCCCCCGACAGGTCGGCCTCGGGATACAGCGGACGCAGCACCGGGTCGTCGGCGACCCCTTCGTAGAACCGGTGCACGAGACGGCGGAAGGTCTCCTCGCCACCGACCACCTCGTAAAAGCTCTCCTCGGTGTTCACAGCGTCAGCCTACGCGGCGACGAACACAAGTCCGCGCGCGTCGAAGGCCTGCTTCACGCGCAACCGCAGCTCACGCGCCACCCGCGCGGTCTCGTTCGGAACGGTCTTCACGTTGATCCGGAAGATCAGCGCCTTGTCGGAGATCTGCTCGAGGCCGAAGACCTGAGGCTCCTCCACGATCACCGTCTCGTGGTAGTCCGGGTCCTGCCAGAGGTCCTGGGCGATCCCGGTCAGCAGCTCGCGGACGGCTGTGATATCCGTCTCGTACGCCACGGGGACGTCGACCACGGCCCTCGACCAGCCCTGCGACTCGTTGCCGATCCGGGTGATCGTGCCGTTGCGCACGTACCAAACCTTGCCGTCGGCGTCGCGCAGCCGGGTGATCCGCAGGGTCACCGACTCGACCGTGCCGATCGCCTGTCCCGTGTCGATGTGGTCGCCGACGCCGTACTGATCCTCGAGCAGCATGAACACACCGGCGATGAAGTCCTTGACCAGCTCCTGCGCGCCGAAGCCGACGGCGACGCCGAGGATGCCGACGCTGGTGAGCAGCGGTGCGAGCTCGATGCCGAGCCGAGCCATGATCATCAGCACGGCCGTGCCGAGGATGATCACCGAGGCCAGGCTACGCAGCACCGACCCGAGCGTCTCGGCCCGCTGCCGGCGGCGCTCGGTCATGATCGCGCCGTTGTCGAGGATGGCGAGCGTGCGGCCGCGCAATCGCTCGGGCAGCACGCCGCTGGCGGCGCGCTGGGTGATTCGCAGGATTACCCGATTTATCAGCGTACGTAGCACCAGCGCCCCGAGCAGGATGATCACTACGGTGATCGCCCAGGCCACCAGCGGGGCCCACGTCACGTTCGGCAGCGTGCTCTGGATGGCGGTACAGATGGAGTCGTTCGCCGGGCAGTCGAACTTGGTCTGCACGGGTGTAGATCCCCCTCGGATCGGTTCGATCGGCTGATGAGACGGTAACCAGCAGGTCAACCTATCCCATATTGCCGATCGAACCGGCCCGCGTCACATCACGCCGGGGAGGACGGGATCGTCTGGACCAGGGCCGCGGAGGGTGGTCCGAAACGATCCTTGTGACGCGGGCAGGACATGAGACGCGCACCCGGAAGCGCATCCCTTGTCGTTCTCCGAGAGGGGGCTAAATCGGAAACCTCGCCACCCGAACGAGATTCTCCGGGCAAATCAGGAAATCTCATGATTTGCGCTTTTCCTCCATGGACTCCAAGTCGTTCAGATCCCTATGCGCTCTTCGTGCATTGGAACCGGCGGGATGCCCAGCGTGCCGTCCGCCGCGTAGCGCCGGCACGCTCCGCACCCAGGCATCCCGCCGGCCCCGCGAGGCCGCGGTGGCGGCGGCGCGCCGAGGTGACTGCGCTTCACCTGGCACGCCGCCCTACCTCACTCGCCCACCGCGGCGAGCACCCGCGCGACCTTCGTGGCCGCGCCTGCCGGATCCTGGGTCGTGTGCATGGGCTCCCCCCACGACCACCAGTAATAGTCCTCAGACCGGCACATGACGTGCTCCGAAAGGCTCGTCGCCTTCGGGTTGATCACACGCACGTACGGCCGGCCCGACTGGTTCCGCACCAGTCGCGCGTGCAGTCCCATTGAGCCGAGCTCCGAAACCAGACGCTTCAGATGACCGAAGTCGTCGTCCCCCACCGCACGCCCTCCTTCGGGTCCACCGCCCCGCATGTCGGGGCTGGTCGGCCAAACATGACTCACAAGGAAGCCGTGGTCAACGCGAATAATTCGTCCCCGCGGTGGGCTGTATCCCCAAGCGGGTTGAAAGAATCCGTCCACCGGGGGACGATCCTTTATCAGCACGTTCAATGGCTGGACCACAGCGCGGAAAAACTGGTCCATCATTACTGTGGGCGCACTGCGACTTCGAAGTCACGGAGCGTCAGCAGTTGAGGACCGGTCGGGACACCGTGGTTGGCCTTGCGGTCGGCCGCCAGAGAGGGGCCGGGATGGCCGGCAGGCAGCACAAGGAAACGGAGATCGCTCGGCAGGTCAGGGCGCGAGGCCTGGCCGCCGGGCGGAGCACGGCGCAGATCGCGGAGGACATTCAGGACGCTTGCGCCAAGCTGTTCGGCACGACCCGGGTCAAATCGCATCGCCTCGCGCACGGCATCGCGTTGGCCGACGTGATCGAGCAGGTGCGAGCCCTGTTCGAGCGCGACGGCAAGCCGACGCCGGGCATCGGCGAGACCCTCCTCTCGGCGTACGAGAGCGGGCTCAAGCGACCTGGTCCCGAATATCTCCACTACCTGTGCACCGTCTACCGGGTCGAGCCGACCGCCTTGGGCTACGACGGCCCCTGCATCTGCGGCCACGGCCACAAGATGCCGGGCGTCGTCCGCGGTGGCGATCTTCACGAAGGTATACGCGAAACTTCCCCCAGACCGCGTGAGCTGTGGCTACAGCCGGACAGCAGCATCCCTTCGACGGGCGGGGGCGAGGAGGACGAGAACGTGCTACGCAGGACGCTGCTGAAGCTCCTCGCAGGCACCGGGGTTGCGCTGGACGGCCAGGTGCTCGGTGCGGTGGAGAACATCCGGAGAGGCATGGACGACACGCTGGTGTCGGCCACGGTCTCACCGGCCATGCTCGATCAGTGGGAGGAGTCCACCATCGGCTTCGGCCGGCAATACATGAACACCCCGCCGCTCAGGCTGCTCTGCGACGTGCTGCTGGAGTTCGCCGCCGTGCGCAAGGCCATGGAGCGGCGCCAGCCGGTCGACGTGCAGGAGCGGCTGTGCCGGATGGCCGCCCAGCTCTCCGGGCTGTCCGGCATGATCATGATCGACCTCGGGGATCACCGGCTCGCCCGGTCGTTCTTCCGCACGGGCCGGATGGCCGCCGACGAGACCGGCGACCGCGCGCTGCGCGCCTGGGTGACGGCCCGCGAGGCGCTGGTCCCGCTCTACTACGGCGACCCGCGCGAGGCGCTCAACCTCGCCAAGAAGAGCCGCGACATGGCGGGCCAGGCCCCGTGCCCGGCCAAGGCGATGGCGCCCGTGGTCGAGGCCAGGGCGCTCGCCATGCTGGCCGGCGGCTCCTCGTCGAAGAAGGACGTGGTCGACCAGGCCAAGAAGGCGCTGTCGCGGGCCCGGCAGGCGTTCTCGCAGATGAGCGAAGACGATCAGGGCGACACGGCGTTCGGTTACACCGAGCGGCAGCTCTACTTCTACCAGGGTGACGTGCTGGTCAAGCTCGGCGAGGCCATGGAGGCCGACATCGTGCTGTCGCAGGCGCTGGAGAAGTATGCCGGAGAGCCCCTCGACCAGACGCTCATCCGCATCGACCTGGCCCAGTGCCGGTTACTCGAAGGCGACCCGGAAGATGCCGTCAAGACGGCCATCTCCGCGCTGCGGGCCATCGACCCGATCCACCGCACCGAGCTGGTGATCGCCCGGGTGAACGAACTGATCAAGGGCGTGACCACGAAATACGGGCCGGGCGTCAACGGGCTCGACGAGCTGCGCGAGGTCGCGCTCGAGCGGGCGCAACAGGACATCCCCGACTTCGCCGCCGTGCTGGAGCCCGAGCAGCTCTAGGAGCCTTCGGGCTGGATCAGGGATCGCAGGACGACCTCCAGGTCGGGCGGCTCGACCGGCTCCGGCAGGTCGTCCGGCCGGTGCCAGCCGTGCCCGGCGTACGCACCCGACTCCTGCGCGGTGAGCGCGGCCGGGAGCACGTCGGGTGTGCCGTCGAATCGGGCCAGGTAGAAGGGCTCGGTCGTCACGTAACGCACGCCCAGCCAGCGGAAGTCACGCCGCACGGGCACCCACACGTCCAGCACGGCCTCGCCGGGGAGCCCCGTCTCCTCACGTAGTTCGCGCCGCGCCGCGTCCAGGGCGGTCTCACCGGGATCGAGGCCGCCGCCTGGGGGCTCCCAGAACGTCCGGTCGTCCACCGGGTCGTGCCATCGCAGGAGCAGCACCCGGCCCGACCCATCGAGACAGATCACCCGGGCGGCAGGACGCGCGACAGCCATACGGATACGGATATCATGCGGCCGATGAGCGGTGAGCATGTACTGACCCTGTCCTGCCCTGACCGGCCAGGTGTCGTGGCCGCCGTGTCGGGCCTCCTGGCCGCGCGCGGCTGCAACATCACCGAGAGCCAGCAGTTCGGCGACCCCGCGTCCCAGCGGTTCTTCATGCGGGTGCAGTTCGCCGGAGACCAGGCCCTCGACAGCGAGTTCGCGGCGCTCGCGTCCGAGTTCGGCATGGAGTTTCAGCTGTTCGACCGGGCGGTGAAGCCGCGTGTGCTGGTGCTGGTCAGCAAGTTCGACCACTGCCTCAACGACCTGCTCTACCGGACCAGGGCCGGGCTGCTCGACATCGAGCTGGTCGCCGTCGCGTCGAACCATCCCGACCTGCGCCCGCTCACCCAGTCGTACGGAATCGACTATCACCACCTGCCGGTGACCGCCGAGACCAGGGAGCGGCAGGAGGCCGAGGTCCTCACCCTGGTCGACCACTATCGGGCCGACCTCGTGGTCCTGGCGCGTTACATGCAGATACTTTCAGAAGATCTCTGCGCCAAACTGCCGGGGCGGATCATCAACATCCACCACTCGTTCCTGCCGTCGTTCAAGGGCGCCAAGCCCTATCACCAGGCTCACGCGCGCGGCGTGAAGCTGATCGGCGCGACCGCGCACTACGTCACGCCCGACCTCGACGAGGGGCCGATCATCGAGCAGGAGGTGGCGCGGGTCAACCACACCCACACCGCCGACGACCTGGTCGCCATCGGCCGCGACCTGGAGTGCCAAGCGTTGGCCCGGGCCGTACGGTGGCACAGCGAGCACCGGGTTCTGCTCGACGGCCACAAGACCGTCGTCTTCCCTCGTTAAGACCGCTTGTTAAGACTTGTTAAGACCGTCGACCGAGCCCGAGGTGGGCGGCGAGGAAGGCGAGCGTGTCGGCCGACAGCTCGGCCGAGCGGCTGACCGCGCGCGCCCCGTGCCCGACCTCGGCCTCGTTGCGCAGCAGGATCGGCCGGTCGCCGGCGGCCTGCGAGTGCTGCAGGGCCGCGGCCATCTTCCACGCGTGCAGCGGATGCACCCGTGTGTCCGAGGCGAACACCGTGAACAGCGTCGCCGGGTATTCGACTCCATCGCGGACGTGGTGATACGGCGAATAGGCCCACAGCCAGGCGAACTCCTCGGGCACGTCGGCCGAGCCGTACTCGACGTTCCAGGTGGCGCCGAGACCGAACCGCTCATAGCGCACCATGTCGAGCAGCGGCGCCGAGCAGACGGCCGCCGCGAACAGCTCGGGACGCTGGGTGATGGCCGCGCCGACCAGGAGCCCGCCGTTCGATCCGCCGGATACGCCGAGCTGCTCGTGTGTGGTCACCCCGGTGGCGATCAGGTGCTCGGCCGCGGCGTGGAAGTCGTCGAAGACGTTCTGCTTGTGGGCCAGCATCCCGTCGCGGTGCCAGCGCTCGCCCTCCTCGCCGCCGCCGCGGAGATTGGCGATGGCGTACGAGCCGCCGGCTTCGACCCAGGTCAGGATCGAGGCCGAGTAGCCGGGGGACATCGAGATGCCGAAGCCGCCATAGCCGTACAGGATGGTGGGACGCGGGCCGGCGGCGTCGGCCGGAGAGATGATCAGCATGTGGACGGGCGTGCCGTCCTTCGACCGATAGACGACCTGCTCGGTGGCGACGGGAGGGACCTCGACGGCGCCGGGGGAGCGGGCCCAGAGCGTGGTCTCGCCGGTGCGCGCGTCGTAGTGCTGGATCGTGGCCGGGGTCGTGTTGTCGGTGTATCCGAACCAGGCCTCATAGCCGCCGTCGGGGCGTTCGCTGAGGCCGCCGACCGTGCCGAGTCCCGGCGTGGGCACATCGCCGGTCTTCACCCCGTCTGACAGACGATGTACTGATATTTCGGCGATGGCGTAGCGCGTCCAGCTGACCAGCATGACCGGGTCGTCCAGGTCGTCGAGGATCGCGAAGTCGGACAGCACCGCCTCGGGATCCTCGGGGATCAGGTCGGTCCACGCGGGATTGTCGGGGAAGCGCATGCCGGCCTCCGGATCGGCCCGCAGCTCATCGGGCGTGGCCACGACCACCCGCCCCCGCGGCGCGTCCCGGTCGGTGAAGGCGTAAATCCGCCCGTCGCGCCCGAAGTGGACGCCGGTTTGCGCGTCGACCCCTTCCTGGACGGTCACCAGGGCCGGGGTCTCGAGCGACGAGGTCGTCAGGTCGGCCACCCAGAGGTCGTTGCGCGGCGCCGTGCCACGCGAGGCGGAGACCGTCAGCCAGTGGCCGTCCCGCGACACCGAGACGCCGTAGTAGTTGGTCTTCTCCAGGCCCTCGCCGAAGATCAGCACATCGTCGTCGGGCGACGTGCCGACCCGGTGCAGGTAGACCCGCCGGTGGAACTGCTCCTCTCCGGCCGGCACCTCGGACGCCGGCAGCTTGCGCACGAAGTAGAACGCCTCTCCACCCGGCAGCCACGCCACGGGGGAGTAGCGGCAGCGGTCGATGGGACCCTCGATGATCTCGCCCGTCGCCACGTCGAGCACATAGAGCTGCGACTCCTCATCGCCGCCCGTGGAGATCTGGTACGCCAGCCGGATGCCCTCCTTGTCGGGCTGCCACGAGTCGAGCGTGGTCAGACCGCTGGGATCCAGCGCCATCGGGTCGATCAGCACCTGATCGTCCACGTACAGGACGGCATGCTCTTGATCGGCCGTACGCCGCGTGAAGAACTGCCGCTCGCCACGCCACGCCGGAGTGCCGACCGAGCCCGAGCGGAGCAGTTCGGCCACCCGATCGCGGAACTCCTCCCGGCGCGGCAGCGCGGCGTGCTTGAAAAGCTCGGCCTGGGCGTCCAGCCACTCCTTGACCTCCGGCGCGTCTGGATCTTCCAGCCAGCGATAGGGGTCGGGAACCCGCGTCCCGTATAGGTCGTCAACGATCTCGTCACGGCGAGCGGGCGGATATGGCTGTGGCGTCATAGATCGCACTCTACCGACGGAGATGCGAACCCGAGTCCGAGGAGGAAGGACATGGGCGACCATGAACGCGACCGGTGGCACGACGCGTGCGTAAAGAGGCGATCAGCGGGGCATAAAGCGCGCAGGGCGTCCGGATGTTCTGGTTATGGGGTGGCGGGAGGGACGTCCGGAAGGCCACTATTTTGTGGAAGGACGGTGCCCGGCGGAGTCCATCCGCCTGACCGTCCGGCGGAGGTTCCCCGTGACGGATGCACCCGGGCCCCCACCAAGGGGGCCACAACAACGAGGGCGCACAGTCGTGCTTGTGATGGAGGCCGGCTGATGCGCCAAGTCCTGCTGCTCAACGCCACATACGAACCCTTGACAACGCTCTCCCTGCATCGGGCCGTCATCCTGGTGCTCAGGGAGAAGGCGGATGTCGTCCACCGAGATGGCCGCGGCGCCGTGCTCCGCTCGGCCAGCCGCACGGTGGATGTGCCGTCGGTGATCCGGCTTCGGCGTTACGTCCGGATCCCGTATCGATCACGCATTCCCCTCACCAGAGCCGCGCTCATGCGCCGGGACGACTTCCGCTGCGCCTATTGCGGGCAGCGGGCCGAGACCATCGACCACGTCATCCCGCGTTCCAAGGGCGGCGCGCACTCCTGGGAGAACTGCGTCGCCTCCTGCATGACCTGCAATCACCGTAAGGCCGACAAGCTGCTGGAGGAGATCGGA
The DNA here is from genome assembly GCA_017592665.1 of Streptosporangiaceae bacterium NEAU-GS5. Classification (GTDB taxonomy): domain Bacteria; phylum Actinomycetota; class Actinomycetes; order Streptosporangiales; family Streptosporangiaceae; genus NEAU-GS5. The sequence goes on from JAGFNW010000029.1 coordinate 69,005, forward strand.
TGGACGCTGCGCGTCAGCCCGGTCGTGCCACGGGGCGTCCACTGGCGGCTCATCGGCGCGCAGCTCGACGGAGACCCCCAGTGGGCGCCCTACCTCACGGAGTACGCGGCCTGACACGTTCTCCGGTGGGGCGGATATTGATTGGCCCGCGCGTCCACGTCGTGCCCACAATGTGGTCATGACGTGGACGTTGGTCTCCTCGCAGGAGAAGTTTCCGGCGGCGGCCGAAGCGTGGCTGCTGCGCGACCCGGTGCGTAACACGGTCCCGCTGACCGTTCTTCGCGGCATCCGCACCGGCCTGTTCATCGACGACGTCATGCTCGGCTGGCACATCCCCGACCACGTCGCCGACGGTGAAATCGACGGCGTCGCCCTGCACACCCAGCCGTTCCCGCTGCTGCTCGGTGCGGTCGACCCAGGCCTGCTGGCCCCCCTCGCCACCGAGCTGATCGCGCTCGAGCATCCGCTCGCCGGCGTCACCGGCCCCGTCGCGCAGGCCGAGGCGTTCGCCGGCGCCTGGTGGCGGCCTGAGACCGACCGCCGCTCGGAGCGGCTCTACCGGCTCGGCGTGCTCGCCGACATCGACGTGCCAGGCTCGGCCCGTACGGCTGACGCCGACGACATCCCGCGCGTGGTCGAATGGCTGACGGCCTTCGCCAACGAGGCCGACCCCGGATGGCCGCCCCGCGACCTGACGCCCGCCGCCGCGGCCCGGATCAACCGGGGTGAGCTGGTGTGGTGGGAGGACGGCGGCGAGCCCGTCTCCTTGGCCGGCTGCTCGATGCCGATCGCCGGCATGTCGCGGATCGGCCCCGTCTACACCCCGCCCGAGCACCGGCGCCAGGGGTACGGCTCAGCGGTCACGCATGCGTGCTCGGTGAGAGCGCGGGCCGCGGGAGCCGCCGAGGTGTTGCTCTTCACCGACCTGGCCAACCCGACGTCCAACTCGATCTACCAGACGCTCGGCTACGTGCCCATCGGCGATCATGCGTCGATCCATTTCACGTGAGCGTATCCTTGGCACATGCCGCGATATGACTACCGGTGCCGGGCCTGCGGGTCCACCTTCGAGCTGAACCGCCCGATGGCCGAGGCCAACGCGCTCGCGGTCTGTCCCGACGGCCACGATGACACGGTGAAGCTGCTGTCCACCGTCGCCATCACCGGCGCGGCCCGCTCTACCTCCCCCAGCCCCCGCGCCGGCAGCGGTGGCAGCGCTGGCGGTGGCGGCTGCTGCGGCGGAGCCTGCTGCGGCTGACCCCTGCCCCGTATCTGACACCCCCTGCCCCACCCACGCGCCCCGCCCATGCAGGCACCTCGGCGCGTTGCCGTCGTCACCCACAGCTCCGCGCTATGGCCTTCTCCGTCTTGCGATGCATGCATGCACGTGGGTCGCCACTCGCGACGGGCGGCATCTGCCAGACACTCCTCAGCCTGGTCGGCCGTCGGCGGTCAGGGCTCGCATGATGATGTGGGTGAGCCGCTCGGCCGTGGCGATGCCGACGGCCATGCCGGGGTTGTGGTCGGTCAGCACGGCAATGAGCAGGTCGTGGTTGTGGCCCGTGATGCGGCCGACGGTGTTGACGATCCAGAGCCCCCCATGTGCCCGGGCCGGGAGCCATCCGTTCTTGAGCGCCACGTGATCACCGGGGCGGGCGGCGATCGAGACGCCCCATGACTGCGACTGAGTGACTGACGACATCAGCGCGGTCGCGTAGTCGCGGTTGGCGCTGTTGACCGGCCCTTTGTCAGAGGTGAGCGCGTCGAGCACGGCCAATTGCTGGGATGGCCCGCTGCGGGTCGAGCCCCAGCTGGCGGGTCCGGGCTCGACGCCGTCGATACCGAGCCTCATGAGCCGCTGAGTGAGACCCTGCTTGCCGCCGATCTCGTCGTATAGCGAGTGGGCGGCCAGGTTGTCGCTGTAGCGGATCATTCGGGCGGCCAGCGTGCGCTCCGCGCGGGTCAGCTGCCGGCGTTCGTCCTGCGCCTTGAGCAGGAGAGCCAGGAGGATGTCCATCTTGGCGACGCTGGCCAGCAGGTATGTGGGCTGTTCCCGATAGCTGAACCGGGCCCCGGTGGTCCGATCCCAGGCCGCCACCGATGCCCGCCCTTCCCGGTCGGCGAGATAGCGGTCGAGTCGCCGCTGCACCAGCGCTGCGAACCCGGGCGCGCTGGCCCCCCGGCCGCTTCCTCGATCTTCCGCCTGTTCTTTGGGCTCTTTGGGCTGCTCGAGCAGCCCGTGGCCCGGCTTCACCTGTTGCCTGATCGTCTCGGGTACGCGCGGCTCGCCCGGAGCGCGCGTGGCGAGCGTCTGCTGCGGCCCCGCCGCCGCGGGCGGCGGCTGAGCATGCGGAGCCGGCGCCGGACGGTGATATGCGGCCGGCATCGAGCATCCTGCCGCCAGTGGCATCAGAAGGAGCGACGCCGTCGCGAGGCGCCCGGCAGTCCCGCCTTGTGTGATTGTGAATGGGATGATCGCGAGCGGATCCCCCAAAGCCCTCATGGCTGGATTGTGCAGGGCTTGCGATCATCCCGTACGTCCGACACGCCGCCCTTGGGAAGGCGTGGAGGCTGTGCTAGTCGTGTCTGACAACTTCCGCCCCTTCCAGCACGCCCCTCGCCCAGGCATGCGGCCTCGGCCGGGCCTGCGCCTCGCCGTCTGCCTTGTCGGTTGCTGGTCTTGGCGGTTGCCGGGTGAACTCAGGCTGACTTAAATCCTCGGCGGGCGTCGCACGGGCCTGGATCGCCGCTCGCGACGGGCGGGTGTGTGCCAGACGCTTCTTAGGCGGCTTTGCGGCGTTGGAAGGGCAGGAAGCGCTCGGCGAGATGCGGGCGTGACGGCACGTCGGTGGGTTCGACGGAGATGATGCGGTCGAAGCGGAAGGCGCGGATGGCCCGGCGCATCCGGCACCAGCCGACGAGATACCAGAACTCGCGGTGGACCAGGCAGGTCACGGGCTCGACATCGCGTACGGTGACGCGGCCCTCGGCGTCGTGATACTGGATCCGGACGACCAGGCGGGCCGTGATGGCGTTGGCGACGACCCGGGCGCGCCGGGCGACGTCGGGCGGCAGGGGAGCGGTCAGCGTGGACAGGGTGGTGGCGATGACGTCATCGTCGAGGTCGAGGTGCTCGAAGGCGTGACGTAATCCCCGGCGCGCTGTGTGCGACTGCGGCCCCGCTCCGAGGTGCGCCAACGACAGCGCGAGCGCCGCGAGTTCGGCCGCCGACAGTGCCGCTGCGACGGTCGGCAGGGCCCTCGCATTTGGCCCGGGCGGCGAGCTTTGGGGGGCCGGCGGCGGGGGGGTGTCAGGATGGCCGGGCGGGGTTTCCGATCGGCCTCGCGTGTCGGCGGGGCCGGGCGGGACGGCGGGGCCGGGCGGGACGGCGGGGCCGAGGGTCTCGGTGGGGCCGAGCGTGTCGGGGTGCCGGGGAGCGTGCCTGATGACGTTGGCCATACTCAGACAGTACCCACCGGCACTGACATTTTTCGAAACTGCGATCGGAATCTGAATCGCTTACTAACGGGACAGCTGCGAAAGGTCGCGGGAAGCGCCTGTGGAGGCGGATGTGGTGAGGGCCGCGTACGCCTGGAGGGCGGCCGAGACCGCGCGCTGGCGGTCGCGCGGGCGGTAGCCGCCGAGGTCGGCCACGAGCCGGTCGCGGCGGGCGGCCAGCTCGGCCTCGGGGACCCGCAGTTCGATCGAACGCCCGGGGATGTCGATGTCGATGACGTCGCCGTTTTCGATCAGGGCGATCGTGCCGCCCTCGGCGGCCTCGGGGGAGGCGTGCCCGATCGACAGGCCCGACGTGCCGCCCGAGAAGCGGCCGTCGGTGATCAGGGCGCACGCCTTGCCGAGGCCCTTGCCCTTGAGGAACGAGGTCGGATAGAGCATCTCCTGCATGCCCGGCCCGCCCTTGGGCCCCTCGTAGCGGATGACCACGACATCGCCCGGCTTGACCTGGTTGGCCAGGATGCCGTCGACCGCGTCCTCCTGGGACTCGAAGACCACCGCGGGGCCGGAGAACGTCCAGATCGACTCGTCGACGCCCGCGGTCTTGACGATGGCGCCCTCGACGGCGATGTTGCCGTACAGCACGGCGAGGCCGCCGTCACGGGTGTAGGCGTGGTCGAGGTCGCGGATGCAGCCTTCGGCGCGGTCGAGGTCGAGATCGTCCCACTGGGCGTTCTGCGAGTAGGGCTTGACGGTCCGCGCGTTTCCCGGCGCGGCGTGCCAGAGCTCGGTCTCGGCGCCCGGCGAGCGGACGTCCCACTTCGCGAGCAGGTCGCCCATGGTGCCGCCGCTGATCGTCAGCGTTTCGCGGTGCAGCAGCCCGGCCCGGTCGAGCTCGCCGAGGATGGCGGGGATGCCGCCGGCCCGGTGCACGTCTTCGACGTGGTATTTCGCGGTCGCCGGCGCCACCTTGCAGAGGCACGGCACACGCAGCGACAGCTCGTTGATCTCCTTGAGCCCGAAGTCGACCCCGGCTTCGCGGGCGGCGGCCAGGATGTGCAGGATCGTGTTGGTCGAGCCGCCCATCGCGACATCGAGGGCCATCGCGTTTTCGAAGGCCTCCTTGGTCGCGATCGCGCGCGGCAGCGCGCTCTCGTCGTCGCCGTCGTAGTAGCGCTTGGCCAGCTCGACCACCTGGCGCCCGGCCCGCTCGAACAGCTCCTTGCGCGCCACGTGCGTGGCGAGGATCGTGCCGTTGCCGGGCAGCGCGAGCCCGATGGCCTCGGCGAGGCAGTTCATCGAGTTGGCGGTGAACATGCCACTGCACGAGCCACAGGTCGGGCAGGCGTTCTCCTCCATCTCCAGCAACTCGGCGTCGGACACCGAGTCGTCGGCGGATGCGATCATCGGGTCGATCAGGTCGAGCTTGCGGCCGCCTGAGGCCTTTCCAGCCTCCATGGGGCCGCCCGACACGAACACGGTCGGAATGTTCAGCCGGAACGCCGCGAGCAGCATGCCCGGCGTGATCTTGTCGCAGTTGGAGACGCAGATCAGCGCGTCGGCGCAGTGCGCGTTGACCATGTATTCGACCGCGTCGGCGATCAGCTCACGGGACGGCAGCGAGTAGAGCATGCCGCCGTGGCCCATGGCGATGCCGTCGTCGACGGCGATCGTGTTGAACTCGCGCGGGATGGCCCCGGCCTCCCGGATCGCGCCCGCGACGACGTCGCCGACCTCGCGAAGGTGCACGTGGCCCGGCACGAACTGGGTGAAACTGTTGGCGACGGCGACGATCGGCTTGCCGAAGTCACTGCCGGCTACCCCGGTGGCCCGGAGCAGGGCCCGGGCACCGGCCATGTTTCTGCCGTGGGTGACCGTACGAGACCTGAGGGCGGGCATGGCCAGGACTCCCATCAGAAGACTGCACCGAGTCCTCCAAATGGTAGTCCCCCCGCGAGGGTCAGGACGTCGGATACCTCGGGGGCAGCACCCGGGCCGCGACCTTGTAGATCGCGTCGACTTCGGAGCCGGTCAGCGACTGCTCCCGCTTGGTGATCCACTTGCGGACCATCGAGCCGGAGAACACGTCGACGTCGCGGACGTTGAGGATCCGCCACGGGATGGCCGGGCCGTAGATGGCGAGCGACGGAATGACGCTGATTTCGCGGCCGAGCCCCTTGGAGATCAGGTCGCTGGCCGACTGGGCCTCCCAGCGGGCCTCGTCGAGGCGGGCCTTCTGGTTGAACGGTCCATGGAAGAGCTTGCGGTGCGACTGCACACGCACCGGCAGTCGCCGATCCCACTTCTCGGAGTCGACCGCGTAGACGCCGGTGGGGCCGATGACCAGGTGGTCGATCTGGGCCTCGCTGCCGGGAATCGCGCGGGCGTGCAGCGAGCGGTAGCCGCCGCGCTCCATCCGCTTCAGCTGGGCCTCGGTCTTACGCTCCGCGACCGACGGGCGGCGCCAGGCGGGCACCGTCGAGATGGTCTTGGCCCGATAGACCGTGTGCAGAATCGCGACGACGATCGCCAGCGTCACCCCGAACGGCAGGCTCTTCGTGAGGAACCATCCCGCGATCCCCGCCACCAACGCGAGCAGCACACGCCGCTGCAGATGCCGATATTTGTCCTGCCTCAGCAGGCTCATCAGGGACGCGCGCTCGACAGGCGCATAGGTCGACGCGGGCTCCTCGCGTAGCGCCGAGTCTCGCTCCGGCTCACGGTCGCTCACCCAGATCGGGGACGAGTCGCGGCCGTCATCGGGCCCCAAACCGGTATCCACGTTACTCACGGTAGTCGCGCTCTCCACAACATGCCTAGTGGTGCCGAGTTCACACTTTTGTGGCGGGGTTTTGTCGATTTGCTTGGTCTAAAGGTGGGTATCGTCTCTAGCTATCTACGCCCCTCCAGCCTACCGTTCAGTAGTGTGGCGGACATTCACGATCTTACTGCCCTCGAGCAGGCTGCTGCCGTACGTGACGGAGAGCTTTCCCCCGTTGAGATCACTCAGCACTATCTGGACCGCATCGAACGCCTGAATCCGCAGGTAGGGGCCTACGTAACGGTCACCGCGGAGCGGGCGCTCGCCCAGGCGGGCAACCTTCCCGAGTCGGACTCGCCGCTACGCGGCGTGCCCATTCCCATCAAGGACCTCAACCTCGTCAAGGACGTGCCGATCTACTTCGGCTCGGCCTCGTACGAAGGTTTCATCGCGCCGGTGGACGACAGCGTGGTCGAACGGCTGAGAGACGCCGGCACGATCATGCTGGGCAAGACCGCCACGCCCGAGTTCGGGCTGCCCTGCTACACCGAGACCTACGTCTCGGAGCCGGCGCGTACGCCATGGGACCTGACCCGCTCGGCGGGCGGATCCAGTGGCGGCGCGGCCGCCGCGGTGGCGGCTGGATTGGCGCCGGCCGCGCAGGGGAGCGACGGGGCGGGCTCCATCCGCATCCCGGCCTCGGTTTGCGGCCTGTACGGCATCAAGCCCTCACGGGGACGGATCTCCTTCGCCCCGATCATCCCCGACCTCGCGGGCCTGTCGACCAATGGCCCCATCACGCGCAACGTGGCCGACGCGGCCGCCCTCCTCGACGTGATGACCCACAACAACCCCGGTGACCACTATTGGGCCCCGCCACCCGCCCTCGGCTCCTTCTACGCCTACACCGAGCGCGAGCCCGGACGCCTGAGGATCGCCCGCTACAGCGACCCCGTGGTCCCGGACACCCAGGTCGACCCCGAGGTCATGGCCGCCTACGAGAGCGCGTCGGCCGTGCTGAGCTCGCTCGGGCACGAGGTGGTCGACATCCCGACCCCGTTCGGCGCCGACATGGTGCCGGAGTTCGTCACCATGTGGTACTCCTTCGCGTGCATGCACCCGGTGGCCGACGAGCTCGTCCCCAAGCTCCGCCCGCTCACGACATGGCTACGCGAGCGCGGCTTCGCCACCCCCGCGCCCACGTTCCTGCAGGCCCAGGCGGCCCTGCAGCTGGCGACCCGGTTCGCGCTGCTGGTCACCGACGAATACGACGCCGTGCTGACGCCGACGGTGACCCAGCCGCCGCGCCCGGTCGGCTGGTTCGAGGACGTGGACGACCCGGAGGAGACCTTCGAGCGGATGAAGCGATTCGCGCCGTTCGCCGCCACCTACAACGTGAGCGGCCAGCCCGCGGTGAATCTTCCACTCTATTGGACCCCTGAGGGCCTGCCGATCGGGGTCATGGTGGCCGGGAAGTTCGGCGACGAGGGCACCTTGATCTCACTGTCGGCGCAGGTCGAGGCGGCCGTCGGCGGCTTCTGGGGAGATCGCCGCCCGGCGATCTGGTGAGCCTGGTGATCCGGAAGGGCCCCATGATCTGGTAAAGGGGTCCCAACGGGTCTACGTTCGGGGGTGTGGACAGCGCGATCGGCATTCTCGCGTTTCTCGTCGGAGTATCGGCCGGCTTGTTCGTGCTGGTCGCCCTTGTCGTGATGCTGCCGAAGAACTCCTGGCCCGCCGAGTCGATCGCGTCCGACGTGATCTGGTTCGGCGGGCCGTCCGGCAGCGAGCACGGCGTGAGTTCGATAAGCCAGGTGCTGACCGGTGAGCAGGCGCACTGGGCCCCTGGCGCCAACGTCGACTGGCCTCAGCTGGCCGACATGTCGGAGCCGGGCCGCCATCTCGGCGGCGCTTCCGCGGGGTGGTGATCCGTCGTGCGCGCGCTGAGCTCGTTACAGACCGATGACATCCGTTCGGCCCTCACCCTGGCCGAACGCCGCAGCGGGCTGCGCTTCGCGATCTACGTCGGCCCGATCAGGCCGATGCGCCGGCACTTCGCCGAGCGGATGCACGCGGCCCTCGGCGACGACGCGGCGCGCGCCGTGCTGCTCGTCGTCGACACGGTGGGCCGCGGCCTGGAGATCGTCACCGGTGAGCGGGCCAGAGAGCGGCTGTCCGACGGCCAATGCCGGCTTGCGGCCATGGCGATGGCCACCGCGTTCAGCGCGGGCAATCTGGTCAACGGCCTGGTCGCCGGCCTTGGCACGCTCTCCGACCAGGCCTCGCGAAAGACCGGCTAGTCAAGCACCGGCTGGTCGAGCACCGGCTGGTCGAGCAGGGCCACGACCTCGCCGGCCACGTCGGCGAGCAGCGTCGCGGGCCTGATCTCGGCGGCGGCCACGGCGGAGATGAGGCTGGGCAGCCCGGCGAGCGGATATCCGTCGTCGTTGGTGGCGTGGTGGCCGACCCCGTTGCGGCTCAGGTGGGCGCGGCTGCGCGCCCAGGCGTCCAGCAGCTCCTCGGGAGACGGCTCGCCGAAGCCGTGACCGACGGGGGCCGCGTGCCTGAGCCGTACGAGCGGGGTCTCGGCGAACTCGAGGGCCACCCGGCAGCGCTCGACCAGCCCTGAACGGTCGGAGACCCAATCCATGGCCGTGCACGGATTGCGGCAGCGGGCCACGCAGGTGGCCAGCGCCCCGGCGACCTGGCTGTGCTGCCGGTCGAAGTAGGCGCGCCAGCCCTCGGCCGGCTCGCCCGCGACCCGGAGCGTTCGCTCGGCCGCGGACTTCTCGGAGTTGGTGTGGGAGCACTCGCGGTCGCCGATCACGCCGAACCGGCTGCCGGGCGCGCGCAACCCGGCCGGCCAGCGCGCTGGGTCGCCGCCGTGGCCGAGCTCGGACTCGAAGGCCAGGAGCGGCAGGTATTCGCTGGCCATGTGGACCGCGGCGATCATCGCGCTCAGCTCGCGCTGCTCCCAGCGGATCCGGATCACCTCGAGCAGCAGCGCGTACAGAGGGCGCATCGAGCCGAGCACCCCGCGCGGCTGCTCGCGCGGCGTCTGCGGCAGATGGCAGGCCCAGGCCGCGCGCCGCAGGTCGTCGGGCAGGTCGCGGGAGGCGGGGTCGGTGGCGAAGTCCTCCGCGTCGAGGACCAGCAGCCGGTGCCCGAACTCGCACACCGAGGCGACCAGCGCCGCACGCGCCTGGTCGCTGAGCACGGCCGGCGCCAGCGCCCCCACGTCGCCGAACGAATACCGCCTGGCCAGAGCGATCAGCACGTCTCGAGGCGAATCCAACAGACACCCTTCAGCCGAGGCGGGCAGCCGCCGTGCGGGCCAGATCGATCAGTGGGTCCGGCGGTGGAGGGCCCGCGGGAGAGGACACGTTGATCGCGAATGTACCCCGGTCGGTCTGCGCGGACACCAATCCCGGATAGAGCATCGCGCTGGTGCCCACGCCCTGGATCGGCTGTCCTTGCACGCGGGTCAGCATGTGGCCGAGGACCATGAGGTAGCGCGAGCGCTTCCCGGTCGCCGCGTGCACGTCGACCACCACTCCGTGCGGAGCCGTGTAGCGGCACGAGCGGATGTCCAGCCACGACGGCGCCGGCAGCCGGTCCTGATAGGGCGCGGGCTCGGCCACGATGCCGAGTGCGCGGCGCAGGTCCTCGGGGGTGACCAACTCCGCGGGCACGATCCCGTCGCCGTTCTGCCGCGACCTGGAGGCCGTCCTGGCGGACACCGAGAGCACTTCGCCGAGGTTGATGGGCGCGTCGACCGTGTGCTCGCCCGTGTCGTCGTAGACGGCCGCGTCCCGCAGCCGGGACCGCTGCAGGACCTCCGCGCCGGTGATCCAGCCGAGCCGCCTGCCCACGGCGAGCCGCACGAGGTCGCCCTCGCCGAGCCCGCTCCAGATCATCTCGGTCAGCCCGTACGCCTTGACGTCGCGGGCGCGGCCGTCGTCGATGGCACACCAGTAGGCGTATCTCGGGTGGCCGTCGGTGGACCCGGTCTGGACCCGGCGCAGCCGGATGACCTGCCCCTCCACGGTCGCCTTGGTCGTCATGTCGGTGATCGCGTACGCCAGGGGGATGGCCGCGGCGACCGCTGCCGCGCCCCAGGCGACGGGCTGGACCAGGCCGTCCGGCCACAGGTCGAAGGCGGAAAGGACGAGCAGCGCGATCCACGTCCACATGCCGACGAACAGGGCCGCGAGCAGCGCGCGCCCGATGGTGGGCCACGGGGCGCGGCCCCACAGCAGCCGCCGCGGATAGCGCACGTTCACCACGTGCCACATGCCGCCGTAGTCCGACCAGGCCTTCTTGTCGTCGGCGGGCGTGCTCACCGGCAGGCTCTTGACGGCGCGCGGAGTGAGCCCGAGCGCCGCGGCGTAGGCCAGGTGGCGGCCCCAGATGGTGACCGCCGCGGCCGGCTGCTCGCTGAACTGGCCGGCCGCGAAGTGCTCGCGCACGCCCATCCAATATGACGCGCGCTCGGCGCCGAGCTTCGTGCCGCGCTCGCCGTTGAGCTTGCCCATCCACGCCACCAGCGCGGCCATCGTGATGACCCCGGCGCCGAGGCCGCCTTCGTGCTTGTCGTCGGTGACCGTCACGGCGATGCCGACGGCCACGGCCGGGACGGCGGCGGCCACGGTGAGCAGGAGCGCCTGCGCCTTGCTCCATCTGGTGCGCGACAGGCCCGCGGCGCGCGCCTCGTCGACGACCTTGCGCCGGAAGCTCTTCCACCAGCGGCCGAGGTTGCGCGAGCCTTCGGCGAGCGCGCCCGTCGCGACCACGCCGTCGCGTGCCAGCGACGAGACGTGCTCATAGACGAGCCTCTCGTACGGACTGAGGTCGCCGGGATCACGGCGCACCCGCACGAGCGACAGCTCGGGGCCGATCTCCTCGATCTGCACGGCGCCCTTGCCCGCGAGGTCGAGCAGGGTCGCGGCGGACGCCTCGTCGGAAAGCTGCCAGCCTCCGGTGATCAGATCGACCACGGCCGGGGACTCCGGCCCGAGCTCGCTGGTGGCGGGCCCAGGGTCGATGTCGGGATTGCGGGTCGCGACCGCGAGCGCGAGCAACAGCAGGGCCCACAGGCAGGTGGCGACTCCTGCGGCGAGCCAGGCGACCATGGCTAGAACCGGACCTGGACCGGCCCGCGCTCTTCGCCGGGCGCCTGGAAGTATTCGCGCTGGGAGAATCCGGTCATCCCGGCGATGATGTTGGCGGGCACCGTCTGGATCGCGTTGTTGTAGCCGAGGACGGCGTCGTTGTAGTACTGCCGGGCGTAGGCGATGCGGTTCTCCGTCTGCGCCAGCTCCTCCTGCAGCTCGCCGAAGTTGTGGCTGGCCTTCAGGTCGGGATAGGCCTCGGCCACTGCGAACAGGCTCTTCAGGGCCCCGGAGAGCATGTTCTCGGCGGCCGCCTGCTCCCGCGGCGACTGGGCGCCGATGGCCTGGGCGCGGGCCGCGACGACCGCCTCGAGCGTCTGCCGCTCATGCGAGGCGTAGCCCTTGACCGTCTCGACCAGGTTGGGGATCAGGTCGTAGCGGCGCTTGAGCTGCACGTCGACCTGCGACCAGGCGTTGTCGACGCTGTTGCGGCGGCGGACCAGCCCGTTGTAGCTCGAGACGGTGAAGAGTAGGAGCAATATGACGACGACGGCGAGGACGATGAGTGCGATCACGGGGGGCCTCCTGGCCGGAACGGTAGACCGTACAGGCTGATGTGACCAGGGGGCCCTTGCACCGTGCTTGCAGGTGGCTGCGCTCGGCTAGCGCGCTGCCGAGGCGTCCTTCGCGCGCGCCTTGAGCGCGCGTGCGACGCCGTCCGCGCCCTCCAGGAGCAGTCGCTTGAGAGCGTGCGGGGGCTGGCTCCGGTCGATCAGGTCGTGCGTGGCCGTGATCGTCTCCTGGCCGACGAGCAACGCCGGGTAGCACCCGATGGCGAAGTTCTGCGCGGAGTCGAACGTCCACGTCTTCCAGATCCGCCCGACCTCGTTCAGATACATCGATCCGTAGGGCTGGAGCAGATCGACGTGGAGCGGGTCGATGAAGCCGCCGATCGTGGACCGGAGGACGGCCCCGCTCAGCTCGCCGCCGACGATGGCGGCCCAGGTCGCGGCCTTGGCCTCGGCCGTGGGAATGGCCGCGCGGCAGGCCGCGGCCGACCGCTCACCGGTGGCCGTCGCGTCACGCTCCAGCTCGGCGTCGATGTCGGCCGCGCCGAGGGCGCCACCCGACACCAGCGACTGGGTCAGCGTCCAACGAAGGTCGGTGTCGACGGTCAGGCCCTCGGGAACGGCCGAGCCGTCGAGGATGCCCCGCAGGAAGGCCAGCTCGGCCGCGGAGGTCGAGACGGCGCTCAGCGCCGTGACGTAGGCCAGCTGGTGGTCCGAGCCGGGCTCGGCCGCGTCGAGCAGCGTGCGCAGGCCGACGGCCATCTCGGAGAGGCCGGTCGACCGCCAGGCCGGGTCGGCGTACTGCTGGGTGGCCAGGCGCGCCTGGCGGAGCACGGTCTGCACGACCGTGATGTCGGACACCGAGCCGATGCCGGACATCACGAGCTTCACGTAGTCGCGGGTGGCCATCTCGGCGTCGCGGGTCATGTCCCACGCCGCCGACCAGCAAAGGGCCCGCGGCAGCGACTCGGTGACCTGCGCGATCCCGCCGTCGACCAGCGTGCGCAGCGACCGCTCGTCGAGGCGGATCTTGGCATAGGTCAGGTCGTCGTCGTTGACCAGGATCAGGTCGGGGCGGGGCACGCCGTTGAGCTCGGGCACCGGGGTGCGCGCGCCGACGATGTCGAGCTCGACTCGCTTGGTCCGCACGAGCCTGCCCTCGGCGAGCGAGTAGAGGCCGACGGCGATCCGGTGCGAGCGCAGCGTCGGATAGTCGGCCGGCGCCTCCTGCAGCACGTCGAAGTCGGCCAGCAGGCCGTCGGCCTCGGTGAACGACGGGCGCAGCGTGTTGACCCAGGAGGTCTCCAGCCACTCCTTCGACCAGGCGGAAAGGTCGCGGCCGCTGGTGCGCTCGAGCGCGGACAGCAGGTCGGCCAGCGTGGTGTTGCCCCAGGCGTGCTCGTTGAAGTAGTCGCGGACGCCGGCGAGGAAGTTGTCGAGCCCCACGTAGGCCACGAGCTGCTTCAGCACGCTCGCACCCTTGGCGTAGGTGATGCCGTCGAAGTTGACCTCGACCGCATGCATGTCGGGGATGTCGGCCGCGATCGGATGGGTCGAGGGCAGCTGATCCTGCCGGTAGGCCCAGGCCTTCTCGACGTTGGCGAACGTGGTCCAGGCCCCCTGGCCCCAGCGGGTGGCCTCGGCCTGGCAGAGCACCGACATGTAGGTGGCGAACGACTCGTTGAGCCAGAGGTCGTCCCACCAGCGCATGGTGACCAGGTCGCCGAACCACATGTGGGCCATCTCGTGCAGGATCGTCTCGGCGCGCCGCTCGACCATGGCGTCGGTGACGCGCGACCGGAAGACGTAGTCCTCGAGGAACGTCACGGCGCCGGCGTTCTCCATGGCGCCCGCGTTGAACTCCGGCACGAACAGCTGGTCGTACTTGCCGAACGGATAGCGGACCCCGAAGACCCGGTGGAAGAAGTCGAAGCCCTGCTTGGTGACCTCGAAGATGTTGTCGGCGTCGAGGTGCTCGGCGAGCGACTGCCGCACGTAGATGCCCAGCGGGATGCCGTCGTGCTCGTCCTTGACCACGGCGTACGGCCCGGCGATGAGCGCCGTGATGTAGTTCGACATGACCGGGGTCGGCGGGAAGTGCCAGCGCTTGGCGGCCTGCAGGGTGCCGTGCCGCCCGGCGTGCTCGTCCAGCGGCTCGACCGTGTCGGGCGCGGCGTTGGAGACGACCTCCCAGTCTCCGGGCGCGAGGACGCTCAGCTCGAACGCGGCCTTGAGGTCGGGCTGGTCGAAGCAGGCGTACATCCGGTGGGCGTCGGCGGTCTCGAACTGGCTGTGCAGGTAGACCTTCTGGTCGACGGGGTCGACGAAGCGGTGCAGGCCCTCGCCCGTGCGCATGTAGGTGCAGTCGGCGTCGATCCTGAGCTCGTTGTGCTCGGCGACGGACGGCAGCGGCAACCGGCCCTTCTCCGGGTCGTACGTCTCGACGTCGAGCTCGACGCCGTTCAGCACGGCCGACCTGACGTGGGCTCCGTGCAGGTCGATGAAGGTGTCCGCCCCCGGACGTGTGGCCGTGAACCGGACAGTCGTGACGCTCTCGAACCTCTGCTCCCCTTCGGTGAGGTCGAGTTCCACGGCATACGACTGGACGGTCAGCAGCCGGGCGCGCTCCCGGGCTTCGTCACGGGTGAGATTGCCTGCCACATCCGCTCCTCATCAACATCGGCCGCAACGTCGCGGCAGACTTGCCTGAATCCTGCCATGACACGCGGACAAAATCGCACTCAAGATGTCCCCACCAGGAATTCACGTAAGACTGACCGCGGTTCTCGACAGATGGAATCACATCTCAGTCGAGAGGCGTTACGTCGTGACTGATCGTGCACAGGCCGATTTCTGGTTCGACCCATTCTGTCCGTGGGCCTGGCTGACCTCCCGGTGGATGCTCGAGGTCGAGAAAGTCCGTCCAGTCGAGATCCACTGGCACATCATGAGCCTTTATATGCTCAACGAGCACAAGGACATTCCTCAGTCCTACAGGGAACGTCTAGTACGTTCCATCGAACCCGTACGCGTGCTGGCCGCCGCGTCCGCCGAACACGGAGATGTCGTGCTCGGTCCCCTCTACACCGAACTCGGGCTTCGTATCCACAACGAAGGCAGGCCTCAATCCGAGTTGCATCAGACCGTGGAGCAGTCGCTCCAGGCCGTCGGGCTCGACCGCCGGCTCGCCGACGCGATGCTGGACCCCGGCTTCGACGACGCCGTCCGCCGCTCCCATGAGGCGGGGATCGCGCTGGTCGGCGACGACGTCGGCACCCCCATCGTCGCGTACGGCGAGGCCGCCTTCTTCGGGCCCGTCATCTCACCCGCTCCCAAGGGCGAGGATGCCGGACGGCTATGGGACGGCGTCACGCTCGTGGCCGCCACCGACGGCTTCTTCGAGCTGAAACGCTCAAGGACGAGGAAGCCGATCTTCGACTGAGCGCCTCGGCCGCCGCGTCACGAGTGTCCGCTATCCGGAACAGCGAGGACTCGTGGCGCGTGTGGTCGTAGGCTGGGCCCCACCGGGTTGTCAACACAGTGCCGTTCGCCATCTGACAGTCACCGCGCGAGGATGAGTTCATGCGTCACCTTTTCGTCCACGGAGCGTGGGTGCCCTCGGCGTCCCGCGAGGCCGTCGCCGTCGTCAATCCGGCCACCGAGGAGATCATCGACCAGGTCCCCGCGGGATCGCCCGACGATGTGGAGGCCGCTGTCGCCGCCGCGCGCGCCGCGTTCCCGTCGTGGTCGGCCGCGAGTCCGGCCGAGCGCGGCAAGATCCTGGGCGCCGCGGCGCAGCTGCTGAAGGAGCGCGCCGAGCGGATCGCGACCACGATCGCGACCGACATGGGCGCGCCGTACGGGCTGGCGCTCAAGGTCCAGACGCTCATGCCGGCCGGGGTGCTGGCCTGGTATGCCGACAACTGCGAGGTCGCCGACACCCGCGTCGGAAATTCGCTGGTGGTGCGCGATCCGGTGGGCGTGGTCGGCGCCATCACTCCGTGGAACTATCCGCTGCACCAGGTCATCTGCAAGGTCGCGCCGGCCCTGGCCGCCGGGTGCACGGTGGTGCTGAAGCCCAGCGAGGTGGCCCCGCTGGCGGCGTACGAACTCGCCGACGTGCTGGCCGAGGCCGGCCTGCCGCCGGGCGTGTTCAACATGGTCAGCGGCTACGGCTCGGTCGTCGGCGAGGCCATCGCGGCCCACCCGGACGTCGACATGGTCTCGTTCACCGGGTCCACCCGGGCTGGGCGAAAGGTCGCGGCGCTCGCCGCCGAGAGCGTGAAGCGAGTGGCCCTCGAGCTGGGCGGAAAGTCCGCCAACGTGATCCTGCCGGACGCCGACCTCCAGACGGCGGTCAAGGTCGGGGTGGCCAACGCGTTCATCAACTCCGGCCAGACCTGCTCGGCCTGGACGCGGATGCTCGTGCACTGGGATCAGTACGACGACGCCGTCGATCTGGCCGTGCAGGCGACCCGCAAATACACCGTGGGCGACCCGTTCGACGAGGGCACTCGGCTCGGCCCCCTGGTGTCGGCGGCGCAGCGCGAGCGGGTCATCCGCTACGTCAACCGCGGTCAGGAAGAGGGCGCGCGGCTGGTGATCGGCGGCGTCGACGCCCCGCTCGACCGCGGCTACTTCGTGGAGCCGACGGTCTTCGCGGGCGTGGCGCCCGGCATGACCATCGAGCAGGAAGAGATCTTCGGGCCGGTGCTGGCCATCATCCCGTTCGGCACCGAGGACGAGGCCGTCGAGATCGCCAACGGCACGCCCTATGGGCTGGCGGGCGCCGTGTGGGCCGGCGATGAAGACCACGCGGCCCAGGTCGCGCGCCGCCTGCGCACGGGCCAGGTGGCCATCAACGGCGGCGCCTTCAACCCGGCCGCCCCCTTCGGCGGCTACAAGCAGTCCGGCGTAGGCCGCGAACTCGGTCAGCAGGGCCTCGAGGAATACCTCGAAGTCAAATCCCTCCAGTTCTGACCCGTCGCAAGATCACGGCTGGGGGGTGGCGGCGAGGACGTGGCGGCGCTCTTCGCGGGGCAGATGGTCGACGTAGAGCTTGCCGTTGAGGTGGTCGAACTCGTGCTGGAAGCAGCGGGCGAGCATGCCGCGCGCCGTCACGCTGACCGGCCGCCCGAGCCGATCGACGCCGATCACCGTGACCCCGGCGGCCCGCGGCGTCGGCGCGTACAGCGGCTTGCCCGTCTCCCGGCTCGGCACCGACAGGCAGCCCTCTTCCTCGACGACCTGCTCCTCGTCGTCCACGATCAGCTCGGGGTTGATGAGATGGCCCTTGCGGTTGCTGATGTCGTAGACGAACACCCGCCGCGGCACGCCGATCTGGGGCCCGGCGAGCCCCACGCCGTCCGCCGCGTACATGATCCCGAACATCTCGTCGACCAGGCGCCGCAGCTCCTTGTCGAAGTCGGTCACCGGCTCGGCGGGCGTGCGGAGCACCGGGTCTCCGACATGGCGGATCTCATGCATGTAAGGCCTCACAGGGTCAAGTGACTCTTACCTTAGACGACCTGTCACACTGTGGTCGTGCGCGTCTTCATCGGATCAGACCACGCCGGTTATGAGCTGAAGAACCACCTGGTCGGCTGGCTCAAGGAGCACGGCCACGACGTGGTCGACTGCGGTCCCGCCGTCTATGACGCCGAGGACGACTATCCCACATTCGTGCTGCGCGCAGCCGAAGGCGTGGCCCGCGAGCCGGATTCGCTCGGCATCGTCATCGGCGGGTCCGGCAACGGCGAGGCGATCGCCGCCAACAAGGTGCGCGGCGTGCGCGCCGCGCTGGCCTGGAGCGACGAGACCGCCACGCTGGGACGCCAGCACAACGACGCCAACGTGATCAGCGTGGGCGCCCGTATGCATCCGGTGGAAGACGCGACCCGCTTCGTGGAGCTCTTCCTCGCGACGCCGTTCTCCGGGGCCGAGCGGCACCAGCGCAGGATCGACCAGCTCTCGGTCTACGAGGAGACCGGAGAGCTGCCGCCCCTGCCGTAGGGCGGCGGCTTGGCGGGCCCGCGACGCGAGGACTCGTCGCGGAGCGGACGCCGGTCGGCCGCCTCCTCCTGCTCCTTGGTCGGGCGCGACACATCGCGCGCCCGCATCGCGGTGATCGCGGTGATCTGCAAGCTCTGCAGGGCCATAGGTCGATTAGAACACGAGCCCGCACCACGGT
The DNA here is from genome assembly GCA_017592665.1 of Streptosporangiaceae bacterium NEAU-GS5. Classification (GTDB taxonomy): domain Bacteria; phylum Actinomycetota; class Actinomycetes; order Streptosporangiales; family Streptosporangiaceae; genus NEAU-GS5. Next base: position 87,092 of record JAGFNW010000029.1, read on the forward strand.
TTCGGATCCCACTCCATGGCCGCCGACAGCTCGCGGAGCGCGCCCTCGCGGTGCTCGCGCACGATCCCCGCGTCCCGATAGGCCATGAGCGACCGTCCGCCGAGGTAGGCGGCCCCGAGCACCTGCACGGGCAGGGTCAGGTCGGGCGAATCCTCGGTCCGCTCGCAGGTGCCCTTGGCCGTCACGAGCCGGTAGCGGCCCTCGTTCCACGGGCAGATCTGATCCTCGACCTCGATCACCACTTCGGCCGGGGCCGAGTAGGCCCGCTGGGTCAGCGCGCGCTCCACGTCGACCACGCGGATCCACAGCTCGTCCAGCCAGCCCGCGTTGAGGTATCGGGGCTCGGCCAGCAGGTGGATCAGCGGGTCGTCGACGGCACGGTTCCAGGCGTACAGGCCCGAGCACAGGTCGCGGTCGAGCACGCCGCGCCACAGTCCCGCGTACGCCGCCGGGTCGGTCGCGAACAGCTCGTACAGCTGGACCTCGCCGTCGGGAATGTCGTGATCGGTGAAGCGCGACCGGACGCGGAACAGCGCGTAGCCGCGCGGCCCGTTGTCGTCGTACGCGACGAGCGACCGCAGCGGACCGTCGCCGCCGCGGTCGGCCTCCTCGTCGGCCAGCCGCGAGTCCCACCGCGAAGTGGTCCGGTCGTAGTAGCCAGGGCGAGTGGTCCGCAGGCTGTCGAAGACCTTCACGAAGTCGAGGCGCGCCTCGGCCGGGCGCGCCACCCGGATCCGCAGGGTGGGATCGGCGGGGGCGTCCGGGCGGAAGGCCGAGCCGTGCTTGGGGATGCGGAAGAACAGGTTGTCGCCCGCCCTGCCGTATCCGAAACGGCCGTAGATGCCGGCCTCGGAGGCGTAGAGGGCGGCGACCGCCTCGCCGCGCTCGCGGATGTCGCCGAGCTGGCGGGTCATCATGGTGCGCAGCACGCCGCGCCGCCGGTGGGAGGGGAGGACCGCGACCGCCGTGACGCCGCCGACCGGGATGGGGCCGCCCGGCACGGTCATCGAGAAGCTGAAGACGCCGGTGCCGCCGATGATCTGGTCGCCGTCGTAGACGGCCAGCGTGCGGTCGAACTCGACGTGTTGTTTGAAGCGATCCGCCTGGACCGGAGACCACTCCTGGTTGAAGGCCTCGCTGAGGACGACGCAGAAGGCGTCCCACTCGTCTTCACTGAACGGGCGGATGGGATACATGACGCCTCCTTAGTCTGGTCGAGCGTAGGCCGGACAAAATATGACGGCCACCCAATATCCGTTCTAAATGATCAAGGTCTTGGTCAAGGGGTGCCCGGCATCAAGGACGGACCGATACAGTCAAGCGCATCATGTCTTCACGTCCGGCGCCGCTCATCCCGCCCCGGCTCCGCGCGTTGCTGGTGCGCGTGCCTTTTCTGGTGCCGCTGGTCCGTTTTGTAAGGAAGAGTTCGTCGAAAGATCGCACGCTCCTGATCGCGCTGGTCTTGGCCGCCCTTCTGGTCGGCGTCCTTGACACGCAGGTCTCGGCTCCCTGGTTCTCGCCGTCGCTGCTGATCCCGCTCACCCTGATCGGCGGTCTGCAGCTGCGCCTGCGGGGCTTCGCGACACTGCTCTGCGCGGTGGTCGTCTCCTTGGTGTACATGGGAGTGGTGCGCGGGTTCGTGCAGGTGGGCCCGGGGTTGCTGATCTCGATGGCGTTCACCGGGATGCTCGCCTGGACCATGGCGCGCACCCGGGGGAAGCTCGGCGTCGGCGGGCTGCGCGGCGACGCCATGCTGCTCGAGCTGCGCGATCGCCTGAAGCGGCAGAGCGAGCTGCCGGCGCTGCCCAAGGATTGGGGCGGCAAGGTCGTGCTCAAGCAGGCGGGCGGCTCGTCCTTCGGCGGCGACTTCGTGGTGTCCATGCGCGAGGGCCGGAAGATGGAGGTGGCCGTCGTCGACGTGTCCGGCAAGGGCGTCGACGCGGGCACGCGGGCGCTGATGCTGTCGGGCACCTTCGGAGGCCTGCTCGGCTCGGTCTCCGACTTCCTGCCGGCCTGTAACGCCTACCTGCACCGCCAGCGGGAAAGTGAGGGTTTCGTCACCGCGGTCCACCTGCGGCTCGACCTCACCACAGGGGAGTACGTGATCACCTCGGCCGGTCATCCGCCGGTGGTGCGCTTCGACTCGGGGACCGGCACGTGGCGGGTCGCCACGGCGAAGGGCGTGGTCCTCGGCGTCGTGCCCGATCTTCATTGCGAGGCCGACCGCGGGGTGCTGCGCCGCGGCGACGCGCTCATGCTCTACACCGACGGGCTGATCGAGCAGCCCGGCCGCGACATCGACGCCGGGCTCGACCGGCTGCTCGGAGAGGCCGAGCGGCTGGTGCCCTCGGGCTTCTCCTCGGGCGCGCGGCAGCTGGTCAACTCGATGTCGTCAGGTCACAACGACGACTGCGCGCTGGTGTTGATCTGGCGCCCGTGACGCCGCACAACCAGAACGCCTCACAACCAGCCGGCGTCCAAGGCGCTCCTGACGGCGTCGGCGCGGTTGCGCGCGCCCGTCTTGCACATGATGCGGGACAGGTGGTTGCGGACCGTGCCGACGGATAAGAAGAGCCGTTCGGCGATCTCCTTGGAGCGCGCCCCCTGCGCGCAGGCGCGCAGCACGTCAAGCTCGCGAGGGGTGAGCGGGTTGGTGGCCGCCTCGAGGGCGGCGACGGCCAGGTCGGCGTCGACGGCGCGGCGGCCGGCGGCCACCCTGCGCACCCCGTCGACCAGCTGCTCCGGCGCCACCTCGATGCTCAGGAAGCCGAGCACGCGGGCCGCGAACGCACGCTTGACCTGACCGGGATTGGGCTGGCCCGACAGCATGAGCACCCGGCAACCCGGGGCCTTCTCGTGGAGCTGGGCGGCGGCGGTCAGGCCGTCGACGCCCGGCAGATCGACACTGATCACGGCGGCGTCGGGCTGAAGGTAGAGCGCGGTGGGGACGATGTCTTCGGCGAGCGCGACGTCGGCCACCACTTCGATGTCCCGCTCGGCTTCCAGCGACGCCACCAGCCCTCGCCGGACGAGCGGTAGATGTTCGGCGACCAGAATCCGGATCAAGACTTTCCCTTCCAGGGACCTCGCTGTGACGATCTAAGAGTGATCGAATGGATGCGGAGTGTCAACGAAGTCTCTTGAACTGCCCCCGTCGACTAGGCTCGAACGCATGGCGTACCTGATCGGGATCGTCGTCGTGTTCGTCGGTCTGCTGGCTTCGATCGCGCTGCACGAGGTCGGCCACCTCGTGCCCGCCAAGGCGTTCGGCGTCCGCGTGACGCAATACATGGTCGGGTTCGGGCCGACGCTGTGGTCGCGCCGCAAAGGCGAGACCGAGTTCGGCCTGAAATGGATCCCGCTCGGCGGCTACATCCGCATGATCGGGATGCTGCCGCCACGTCCCCACGACGATCCGACCAAGCTGCGCAGCGTCTCCACGGGCCCCTGGCAGGGCCTGATCGAGAACGCCAGAGCCGTCGCCTCCGAGGAGATCCGCCCCGGCGACGAAAACCGGGTGTTCTATCGCAAACCCTGGTGGCAGAAGGTCATCATCATGGCCGGCGGCCCCCTGATGAACTTCGCCCTCGCGTTCGGGCTGTTCGCGATCGTGTTCATGGGGTTCGGGGTGGCCGTCGACACACCGAAGATCTCGCTGGTGTCCAAGTGCGTGGTCCCCGCCTCCAAGGCCGTCGAGGGCTACACCTGCGGCTTGCTCGACCCGCCCACCCCGGCCGCCAAGGCGGGGCTGCGCCCGGGCGACGTCCTCACCACGATCGACGGCAAGAAGATCACGACCTGGCTCGACAGCGTGAAGACCATCCGCGCGCACGGCGCCGGCCCCGTCACGCTCGGCCTCGTGCGCGACGGCAAGCCGATGACCCTCACCGCCACGCTGGTCGCGCAGGACATGAAGTCGCTGACCGACCCCGAGAAGATCGACAAGCGGGTCGGCTTCCTCGGCGTCGCGCCGACCAGGGCCATCGAGAAGCAGGGCGTCGGTTTCGTCGCCACCCAGATGTGGGACATGACGGCCCGCGGCGCCGCCGCCATGGTCAACATCCCGCAGAAGATGGTCGGCGTCTGGCAGGCCGCGTTCTCCGGTGAGGCGCGCGACCCCAACGGCCCGATCGGCATCGTCGGCGTCGGCCGGATCGGCGGCGAGATCGCCGCCTCGGCCGAAGACGCGGAGAGCGAGATCATGGGCCTGATCACGCTGCTCGCCGGGGTCAACCTGGCGGTCGGCCTGTTCAATCTGATCCCGCTGCTGCCGCTCGACGGCGGCCACATCGCCGGTGGCCTCTGGGAGGGCCTCAAGCGCGCGTTCGCGCGGGTGTTCCGACGTCCGGTCCCCGGTTACGTCGACGTGGCCAAGGCGCTGCCCATCACGTACGCGATGGCCGCCGTGCTGCTGGTCATGGGCACTTTGTTGATCTACGCCGACCTGGTGAATCCCGTTAAACTGACCGGATGAGCTCGCCTGGCTCCGAGATCGACGCGGCCCTGTTCCGGTTGCGCCGGATGTGGTCACGGCCGGGGCGGGGGCGGACCGTGCAGATGTCCAATGTCATGGTCATCCATGCCGTGCAACGCCTTTCGGCCTGCCCCGGAGAGGTGACGGTCGGGGCGGTCGCCGAGGCGCTCGACGTCGATCCGTCCACCGCGAGCCGGCTCGTCAACGACGCGCTCACCGCCGGGTTCGTCCGGCGCGAGGCCTCCCAGGTCGACGCACGCCGCGCGCGCCTGGTCCTCACCGAGACGGGCGCCCGCGTGCTCGAGGCGGTGATCCGGCACCGGCGCGCCTATCTGGACCGTCTGATCGCCGACTGGGAGCCGCAGGAGCGGCAGGCGCTGGCCCGCACGCTCACCCGGCTCGCCGACGCGGCGGCCGCTCATCCTGGTGACCCGGCGGTGCTGGACGACGTGGTGGCCGAGGCCCTGGGCGGCAAGCGCTAATCCTCTGACGTGCGGTGCGCTGCGGTAGGCCGCACCGGATAAAACGATCACGGGGTGCGCGGGACGCGGGGGCAGGTGGACCGCGCACCCCGTGATCTCTTGGGGGTGGGACAGGTGGCTTCAGCGCGCCGCGGCAGGCGGGTGGGGAGTCGCGATCGAGAGCGAGACCAGGGGAAGGCCCACGCGCCCTGAGTCAGGGCGGGGCCGTACAGCCCGAAGAACACGCACGGGGGACAATGCCCCACTCCTCTCCATCTGCCGACCGGGTTAGCTGACGGGTTCGGGCGAGAGCTGCCCTGGCACTTGCGTGCGTTCACCCCAGGAAGTGGTTGGGTCCCCGGCTCCCGGACGGGGCGTCCGGGATTAAGCGCACCGGCTGGTTCCGATGGGATCAGCCGGTGCGATGGATAGTAGTGGTAAAGCCCGGGCGGATGCTACCCGAAGCGACATAATTCAGAGATCAAAGTGTGACATCTCGCAACATATCGGCGGCTTGTTCAGGGAGGATGTCGTTCACGAACGCTCCCATGGCCGACTCCGAACCGGCGAGATATTTCAGCTTCCCGGCCGCCCGGCGGATGCTGAACAGCTGCAGGTGCGCGTAGGCCAGGTCGCGCCCGGCGGTGACCGGCGCCTGATGCCAGGCCGCGATATAGGGCATCTTCACGCCGAACAGCCCGTCCAGCCGCCGCAGCACCTCGGTGTAGACCGGCCCGAAGGAGGCGCGCTCGGCCGCGTCGAGCGAGGGCAGGTCGGGCACCCGGCGATGGGGATACAGGTGCACCTCGAACGGATAGCGCGCGGCCGCCGGCACGAACGCCGTCCAGTGCTCGTTGGCCGCCACCACCCGCGGCCCGGCCTGCTCGGCGGCGAGGATGGCGGCGAACAGGTCGCCGCCGCTGTGGCGGGCGGCCGCGTCCAGGATCTGCCGGGTCCGCGGCGTCACGTACGGATAGGCGTAGATCTGGCCGTGCGGATGGGGGAGCGTGATCCCGATCTCGGGCCCCCGGTTCTCGAAGCAGAACACCTGCTCGACCCCGGGCAGCGCGGACAGCTCCGCCGTACGGTCGATCCAGGCCTCCATCACCAGCTCCACCTGTTCCGGCGACAGGTCCTTGAACGACGCGTCGTGGTCGGAGGTGAAGCACACCACCTCGCACCGCCCGATCCCGGGCCGCACCTCGCTGAGCCCGCCCACCTGCTCATACGCCCCGATGTTGAAGCTGAACGACGGAAACCGGTTCTCGAAGACCGCCACGTCGTAGTCGGACGGGATCTCCGACCCCGGATGACCGGGGCACAGCGGGCACTCCTCCACGGAGGGCAGGTGCGTGCGGGTCTGGCGGTGCCGGGCGATCGCCACCCACTCGTCCATCAGCGGGTCGTAGCGCAGCTCCGACGCGTACGGCCGGGGCGGCAGGTCACGCGTGTCACGGGCGCTGTGGTCGCAGTCGTCACGCCGGTCGAAGTAGATCAGCTCGCGTCCGTCGGCGAGATGCGTGATCGTACGCTTCACAGTGCCCACTCCGATTTGAGAACGCTCACAGCCCGGCCGCCTCGTCGTCGGCGGGGGCCGGATCGACCAGCACCAGCTCGTTGACGTGCGAGCGCAGCTCGGCACGCGCCTCGCCCGGCAGCCCGATGTCGCATATGACGACGTCGGCCTCGTCGAGGCGCGCGATGGTGCTGATCCCGATCGTTCCCCATTTGGTGCTGTCGGCCAGCACGACCAGCTGCTGGGCCGCGCCGACCAGCTCCCGGTCGGTCTCGGCCTCCAGCAGGTTGGGCGTGGTGAAACCAGCGCGCGCGCTCATCCCGTGGACGCCGAGCATGAGCGTGTCGACGTTGAGCGAGCGGATCGCGGCCACCGCCACCGGACCCACAAGCGCGTCGGAAGGGGTGCGCACGCCGCCGACCAGCACGACCGTCTGATCCGACCGGCCGGCCCGGTGGAACACGTCGGCCACCTGCACCGAATTGGTGATCACCGTCAGCTCGGGCACGTCGATCAGATGGTGCGCGAGCGTCCACGTCGTCGTGCCGGCCGAAAGCGCGACCGCCGTGCCGGGCCGGGCCAGCTGGGCCGCGCGGCGGGCGATCGCCTCCTTCTCCGCCTGCTGGCGCACCGACTTGGCGGCAAATCCGGGCTCCTCGGTGGAGCCCGACCCGGCGGCCGTGGCGCCGCCGTGCACTTTCTCAACCAGGCCGCGATCGGCCAGCACCTCCAGATCGCGGCGGATCGTCATGTCCGAAACCCCGAGATCGCGGACCAGATCGGCGACGCGCACGCCACCGGTCCTCCGGATGCGCTCGAGAATCGCCTGCTGCCGTTGCTGGGCCAGCATCATCACTCCTGCTCAACAGATTCCAACAAATTATGCCAGACGGATTGTTGAATCGTGATGACAGGAGGAAGGGTCTACGATGTGGCCCATGGGTAAGAGTGCACGCAAGGCTAAGGGCCGCAAGAAGAAGAAGGCCAACCACGGCAAGCGCCCCAACGGGAGCTAGCCTTCAGGAGCCCCTGCCCCATGCGGCCAGGAGGCGTGTTTGCGCGTCGGCGTCCTCCGGGACGTCGGCGTGATCTCCTATTGCGCCTGCTTCGCGGTAACTCTCTTCCACTCCGGCGAACCACTCCGCGCACCGCTCGACGAGCTCTGGGTCGAGCCGGTCGGTGACGCCGATGGCGTGCGACAGATCCCAGGTGTGGATCAGCGCGTCCGCGAACAGCTCGCTCAGATACTCCTCGCCCGGCACGTCGCCGAACGACAGGTGGGTCACCGCGGTCAGCGCGCCGTCCGCGTAGGCCGCCTGCGCCGCCCCCTGAGCGGCCGTCTCGTACGCCTTGACGGCGTCGTCGCCGAGGAGGTCGCCGTCGAAGCGGTCGCCAACGTCGCCCACGGTGCGGCCCGATAGGAGCTCGGGCGCCCACAGGCACTCGCTCACCAGATGATTGATCAAAGCGCGCACGTCCCAGCCGGAGCACGGGGTGGGCAGCCTCCATTGGCCAGGCCTGATGAGGTGCACCCGCTGACCGAACCCGTCGAGGGCGCGCCGGAAGGCGTCCCGGATGTCGAGCCGACTCATACTTCGACCGTAGCTCTTCCCGCCGATCACGTCATGCCGGTCGGCGTGGCAGAAAGCGTCATCGGGAACACCAGGCGACAATCCGTCCCATGGGGGGATCATCGCGGGGGCTGCGGATGCTCATCGGGGGCGCGGCGGGTGTCGTCGTGCTCGCCGGGCTGCGCGCGGTCGGCGACGTCGCGGGGGCCGCGTTCCTGGCGCTCACGCTCACGATCGCGGTCAGCCCGCTGCGGATCTGGCTGCGCCGCCGCGGCGCCCCGCTGTGGGTGATCGTCGCCGTCCCGCTGCTGGTCGTGGTGCTCATCCTGATCGCGCTGCTGGCCTCGGTCGTGGTGTCGGTCGCTCAGCTGGCCGACGTGCTGCCGCAGTACGCGAGCCAGTACGCCGCCCTCGTCCGCGCCGCCACGGCCGAGCTGAACCGCCTCGGCATCACGCAGGACCAGATCAACGCGGCGCTGGCCAAGCTCGACCCGGCCCAGCTCGTCGGCCTCGTGCAGAGTTTCCTCGCCAGCCTGCTCAGCGTGATCTCGATGGTCCTGCTGATCACGCTGCTGCTGTACGGCATGAGCATGGACGCCCCCATGACCGAGCGCGGCCTGGCCCGGCTGGCGCCTCCGGTCCGGGAGGCGCTCAGCGAGTTCGGGTCGCAGACCGTGCGCTACCTGGTCGTGTCATCGGTGTTCGGGCTGATCGTCGCCGTCCTCGACGCGCTGGCCCTGTGGGTGCTCGGGGTGCCGCTGCCGCTGCTGTGGGGGCTGCTGGCGTTCATCACCAACTACATCCCGAACATCGGGTTCATCATCGGCCTGGTGCCGCCCGCGCTGCTCGGCCTGCTCGACTCCGGCGTCGGCACGATGCTCATGGTGGTGGTCATCTACTGCGTGCTGAACTTCGTGATCCAGTCGCTCATCCAGCCCAAGTACGCGGGCCGGTCGGCCGGCCTTTCGACCACGCTGACCATCGTCTCGCTGCTGGTCTGGACGTACGTGCTGGGGGCCGTCGGCGCCATCCTCGCGGTGCCGCTCAGCTCGTTCGCGCGGGCCCTGCTGATCGACTCCGATCCGGCCACGCGCTGGGCCCGGCCCCTCATCGACGGCACCGACGTCAGGTGATGCGGACCTCGGCCCAGACGATCTTGCCGAGCGGGGTCGAGCGGTTGCCCCACCGGTAGGCGTACCGCTTGATCAGCTGCAGCCCGCGGCCCGTGTCGTCGGCCGTGCTCGGCATGCGGAGCGAGGGCGGCGTGGGGGAGCCGTCGGAGACCTCCACGACGAGCGTACGGCCACGCAGCAGGCGGAGCTCGATGGGCGGCCAGCCGTGCTTGAGCGCGTTCGTCACGAGCTCGCTGACGACCAGCTGGGTGGTGTCGGCCAGCGCGCTCAGCCCCCACGTTTCCAGGGTCATGCGCGCGAAGCGGCGGGCGTGGCCGACGAAGCGCGGGTCGGCCGGCACCGAGCAGGTGGCCACCTCGTCGGGGGTGAGCTCGCGCACCTGGGCCAGCAGCAGCGCGATGTCGTCACGGTCGTGGCCGGGCCGCTGGGTGCCGATCGTGAGGTCGCACATGTCCTCGAGATCCTGGCGCGACGCCGAGAGCACCTTTCGGAGGGCCGTGATGCCGGCGTCGATGTCACGTTCCCGGCTCTCCACCAGGCCGTCGGTGTAGAGGGCGAGCACGCTGCCCGGCGGGAGCACCAGCTCGCGGATCTCGAGGGCGTCGCTGCCGATGCCGAGCGGCAGGCAGGCGGGAACGTCGATGACCTCCGACTCACCGTCCGGGTGGATGAGCACGGGCGGCACGTGCCCGGCCCTGGCGATGGCGCAGTTCCGGGTCACCGGGTCATAAACGGCATAAACACATGTGGCGATCTGCGTCGGATCGAGATCCTGGCTCATCCGGTCGAGCCGGAACAGCACCTCGTCGGGTGGCAGGTCGAGGCTCGCGAGCGTGCGCGCCGCCGTGCGCAACTGGCCCATGGTGGCGGCGGCGCGGGTGCCGTGCCCCATGACGTCGCCCACGACCAGCGCCGCGCGGCAGCCGGGCAGGGGGATCACGTCGAACCAGTCGCCGCCCACCCCGACCAGGTCGCTGGCGGGCAGATAGCGCGAGGCGATCTCCATGCCGAGGGGCGGGCGGAGGTCGGACGGGAGCAGGCTGCTCTGCAGGGTCAGCGCCGTACGCCGTTCGCGGGTGTACAGGCGGGCGTTGTCGATGCACACGGCCGTACGCGAGACGAGATCCTCCGCGACCGTGACGTCCTGCTCCTCGAACGGCTGGCTGTCCGGCCGGCGGGTGAAGATGGCGCAGCCGAGGACGCGGCCGCGCGCCCGTAGTGGCACGGCGAGGAAGGACGAGCCCGCCAGCAGCTTGCTGACCAGCACCTCCCGGTCGAAGGTGGCGCCGATGCGGCGCGCCTTGTCCTCGTCGAGCCGCGGATACATGAGCGGGCGGCCGGTGGCCATGCACTGCGCGTGTGGCAGATCCGGCGAATGCACCGTCACCTCCCCGATGGGGAAGGCCTCGATCGAGTCGGCGGGGTTGTCGACGGCCAGCCCCATCGCGACCCGCCGCACCGGCGCCGTGCCGTCGACAGGCCGCGAGGGGAACTCGCCATCGGTGACGAGCCGATCCTGGATCATGATGGCGGCCGTGTCGGCGAACCGGGGAACCGACACGTCCATCAGCTCGCGACTGGTCTCCGCGAGATCGAGGGTCGTGCCGATGCGGCGGCTCGCGTCGTTGAGGAACGCGAGCCGCTCATGCGCCGAGGCGGCGCTGTTGCGCCGCCATTCGACCCGGTCGCCCGCCGCGGGCTCCTTGATCACGCAGTTCCGGTTCATCGTCCTCAGATCGTACGAGGGCCGTCCATGCCAATTCCGGCTTTTATGGCAGGTGCGCGAGTGCTTCGTCGATGCGCTCCTGCGGAAGCACGTAGTCCTCCATCTGCCCTGACATGAAGCGTTCGTACGCACTTAGGTCAAAATGTCCGTGTCCGCACAGAGCGGTTAGGATGACCTTTTCCTCCCCTGACTCGCGGCAGCGCACTGCCTCGGCGATGGTTTCCGCGATCGCGTGCGTCGGCTCGGGCGCCGGGATGATCCCTTCGGTCCTCGCGAACCGCAGGCCCGCCTCGAAGCACTCGCTCTGGCCCTTGGCCACCGCCTCGAACAGCCCCAGCTCGTACATGTGGGACAGCAGCGGCGACATGCCGTGATACCGCAGGCCGCCCGCGTGGATGGGGTCGGGCATGAACAGGTGGCCGAGCGTGTGCATCATCAGAAGCGGGGTGAAGCCCGCCGTGTCGCCGAAGTCGTAGGCGTAGATCCCGCGCGTGAACGACGGGCAGGCCTCCGGCTCGACCGCGCGGATCACCGGGTCGATCTTCCCGGCCAGCTTCTCCCGGATGAACGGGAAGGTGAGGCCCGCGAAGTTGGAGCCTCCGCCAGTGCAGCCGACGATCACGTCGGGCGTCTCGCCGGCGGCCGCGAGCTGCTCGATCGCCTCCTCGCCGATCACCGTCTGGTGGGTGAGCACGTGGTTGAGCACCGAGCCCAGGGCGTACCGCGTGTCCTCGTGGGAGCCGGCGACCTCCACCGCCTCGCTGATGGCGATGCCGAGGCTGCCGGGCGAATCCGGATCCTCGGCGAGGATCTTGCTGCCCGCCGAGGTGACGGCGGACGGGCTGGCGTGCACGGTCGCGCCGTACACCTGCATGAGCGAGCGGCGGTAAGGCTTCTGGTCGTAGGAGGCGTGGACCATCCACACCTCGCATTCCAGCCCGAACTGCGCGCAGGCGAACGCCAGCGCCGACCCCCACTGACCGGCCCCCGTCTCCGTGGTGAGCCGCCGCACGCCCTGCTGGGCGTTGTAGTAGGCCTGCGGGACCGCGGTGTTGGGCTTGTGCGAGCCGGACGGCGAGCCGCCTTCGTACTTGTAGTAGATGCGGGCCGGCGTGCCGAGGCTCCGCTCCAGGCCGCGGGCGCGGATCAGTGGCGTGGGCCGCCACAGGCGGTAGACGTCGAGCACGCTGTCCGGGATCGGCAGGTGGCGCTCGGCGCTGACCTCCTGCGCGATGAGCTCCATGGGGAAGAGGGGGGCGAGGTCGTCCGGCCCGACCGGCTGCCGGGTCCCCGGGTGGAGCGGCGGCGGAGGGGGCGCGGGCAGGTCGGGGACGATGTTGTACCAGTTGCGCGGGATGCGGGACTCGTCCAGCACGATCTTGCGAGGGTCTGACATGTGCAGTCTCCACGGCGACGGGGAGTGATCCTGTGTCAGTCTCCGCCGCCGGGCCGCCGATGTCAGCCCCTTGCGACGTGCGACGCGACGAGCCTGTGACCACCATCGCGCGTGGTCACAGGCTGTCAGCGGTGAACCGCGGTGGCCCGCGCCCGCGTCATGTCAGCATGAGTCCCATGCGCCCGCTGATCGTGGCGGCACTCTTCTTGGCCGCGGGCTGCGCTTCGCAGCAGGTCTCAGGCGTGGCATTGGTGGCCGGCGGCCCGGCGCCCGGCATCAGACAACCGATGGCCGGCGTCGAACTGAGATTCTCGGCCGGGCACCGGATCGTCGCCCGGACGGTCGCCGATGCCCAGGGCCGCTACCGCGTCGAACTCCCGCCGGGCGACTACGACGTGCAGCCGATCTCCAACATGTGCCCCCGCGTCATCCGGATCACCGTCCCGTCCACCGCCGCCGCCACGACCGACATCGTGTGCGCCATCCCTTAAAGCGGGGACGCGGCCTACAACGGTCGTCGAGCGTTGCCGGCCACGTTCCACATGTAGAGGGAGAAGGCGGCGGCGACCACGAGCATCAGGCCGATGAAAGGGATCAGAGCGTATTCCGCGATGGCCCCGCCGATGTTGGCGCCGATTCCCCCTGCGGTCATCGCGCGCTGCAGGAGAGCCGATGCCGTACCGGCGGCAAGCAGGGGGCCGAGCACCGTCAGCCAGCGTACGTCGACCAGGCCGCGCATCGCGGCCCTGATGAGGTGGGCCGCCGCGAGGACCAGCAGCACGGCGGCGCCGATGGTCGCGGCATGCTCCGCGACCGGCGGGATGTTCCAGGGGCGCACCATGTAGTCGAGTTCGCCGGGAGTAAAGCCGGGCGAATCCTGCTGACCCAGCAGTCCCCAGATGGCGATCGGCGTGGTGAGCGCCAGCGCGACGGCGGCCCACGCGGTGGAACGCATGCGTTTCGGCGTATCGGTCATGAAAAAAGCGTGACCTCTCGCGACTCGCGGACGGAGGGCGGAAATACTCAACTTTCTGAGTAGTCCGACGGATCCGAACGCTGTGGGAACCTGGGCGAATGAAGACCACGAGCGTGACCGTGGGCGTCCTCGTCGGTGATCTGCCGGCCGCCTCGCGCTGGTATCAGACCGTCTTCGAGCTGGACGGGCCGAGCGTGGAGCCTGTCGAGGGAATCGTGGAATACCTCATCGGGGGCTGCTGGCTGCAACTCGCCGAGGCTCCGCCGGATCCAGGGGGCTGGGTCTTCCGCGTCGGCGTCCCGGACGTCCAGGCCGAACACGCGCGCCTGGAAACGCTTGGCATCTCTGCCGGGCCGATCCATCGCGTCGACGACGTCATCGAATACTTCGAGTTCACCGACCCCGACGGAAACCGCTTGAGCTTTTACACGGTCATCCAACCCTGACAGGGGGTGACCTGCGAGATTGGTTTGAAATTCGTGGGGCAAGGTTGTCGATCCGAGCCTCGCCGTTCGTCATCCCTGTGTCGCCGCACCACGGCGACGTGCGCGATCGATTGGGCGGCACGCTGTCCAGGGGCCCGGGCCTGGCGGGTCGAGGTGCGTCCGATCCAGGACTTCAATAGGTGATGACCGGCGGGCAGGCGGCCGGCCTGGTCGAGGCGGTGTTCCGCGAGGAACGCGGCCGGCTGCTGGCCATGCTCGTGCGCCAGTTCGGCGACCTCGACCTGGCCGAAGATGTCGCGTCCGAGGCCGTCGAGGCCGCGTTGGCGCGCTGGCCCGTCGACGGGGTGCCGACGACGCCGGTGGCCTGGTTGCTCACCACCGCGCGGCGCAAGGCCGTCGATCGGTTGCGGCGGGACAGGGCGTACGCCGAGCGGCTCGCGATCTTGCACGTCGAGGCGCGGCAGGTGGTCCCGGCGGCGCCCGAGCGGGACGGCGACGATGTTCCCGACGAACGGTTGCGCCTGTTCTTCACCTGCTGCCACCCGGCGCTGTCGGTCGAGGCCCAGGTCGCGCTGACGCTCCGGTGTCTGGCGGGGCTGTCCACACCCGAGGTGGCGCGGGCCTTCCTGGTGCCGGAGGCCACCATGGCGCAGCGGATCGTCCGGGCCAAACGCAAGATCCGCGATGCGCGGATCTCATTCCGCGTGCCCGAGGCCGGCGAACTGCCCGAGCGCATTCCCGGCGTGCTCCGGGTGATCTACCTGATCTTCACAGAGGGGTACGCCGCCAGCGCAGGAGAGGACCTGGTGCGGGCCGATCTGACCGACGAGGCGATCCGGCTGGCCCGGATCCTGCGCCGGCTGCTGCCCGCCGAACCCGAGGTGAGCGGGCTGCTCGCGCTGCTGCTCCTGGTCGACGCCCGCCGAGCCGCCCGCGTCGACGCGGCGGGAGAGCTGGTGTCGCTGGAGGACCAGGACCGCTCCCTGTGGGACGCCGACCTCATCGCCGAGGGCCGCGACCTGGTCGTCGCCGCCTTGTGCGGGCCACGCTCCGGCCCGTACGCCCTGCAGGCGGCGATCGCGGCCGTGCACGACGAGGCCGCCGACGTCGCCACGACCGACTGGACACAGGTAGTGGCGCTCTACGACGTGCTGCTGCGGGTGTCCCCGTCACCGGTGGTCCAGCTCAACCGGGCGGTGGCCCTGGCCATGCGCGACGGCCCGGAGGCCGGCCTCGCGGCGATCGACGCGCTGAACGCTGACGCGTTGCGGGGCTATCACCCGCTCCCCGCGGCCCGGGCGGATCTCCTGCGCAGACTCGGCCGCACCGCCGAGGCCGCCACGGCCTACCGGGCCGCGCTCGAACTCGTCGACAACGAACGGGAGCGCGCCTTCCTGCGCAGAAGACTGGCCGACCTCTGACCGCGCATCTCTCCTTCGCATGTGGAACGCGATGGCACACCTCATAAGTGCGGGCGTATGCCCGAGCGAAGGAGATGAGTGCATTGAGGCGCATAGTCGCCGGAACGATATCCGGCTTGATGGCCAGTTCCCTTTTCGTCGCCGGACACGCGAGTGCGACGGTCAGGACCGCACCGACGGTCCACATCGACAACATCCACCCCCTTGACGCGACGATCGACTTCCGACGTCAACTGGTCACATTCGAGGTCACCAGCGACGCTCCCCAGGTGGAGCTGACGCTGGCGACGCGGCCCGGCCAGATCGCGAGCCAGACGAGGAACCTCAGGGGGCACCAGGACGGCCAGAAGTGGACGTTCTACACGGTCTTTGACAAGTCGACTCCCTCTGTCACCTGGGATGCCACCGCGACGGCCACGAGCGCCGACGGAGAGACGAAGTCCGAATCGCAGGTCTACTACACCAGCTACGCCAGCCGTATCACGCACTTCCGCATCCATCCCCGGGTCGTCCACCCGGACGAGAAGTTCTACTTCTCCGGGCACGCCGAAGTCCTCGTCAACGGCAGATGGAAGGACGCGCGGAACGTCTTCATCGAACTTCACGCGGCGTCGGACTCGGACTACCGCACGTCGGCGAGAACCGATGAGCACGGAAACTTCTCCGACGACTATGTGCCAGGAGAGACCAGCGACCGGTTCTACACGGAGGTCCAAGGTCGATACTTCACCGTCGGCGGCTTCTACAGTCAGTCGCCGTCCTCAAGGAAGATCCTCGTGAACGTGCTGCCCAAGGAGATGTGATCGGCGCCGGCCGGCGAGCCCGGCCGGCGTCTCACGCCTCGTCAACGCCATGTGGCCGTGCTCGTCCTGAGCCTCGGTACGGCACCGCATGGCACGCGTCCTTGGTGTGACCACTTACCGCCAAGGAAAGCGAAGAACAGTGACAGTTCTGCACAAGATCCGCGCGGCTTCGCTCGGCGCGGGCGCCGTGATCCTCGCTGTGAGCACGACCGCGCTGAGCGGCCCGGTATGGGCGCAGCCCAACACGCCTATGGCCGAAGAGATCCAGGTGCAGAGCCCCGGCCGGATCGTGGAGACGATCCGCATGGCATCCCGGAATCCGAGCGGCGGCCTTGACTTCTTCTGGGCCGTCAACGGGGGAGGGTGGAGCACGCGGAGGGTGACCACGGGGCCGGTGACATCCGACCCGGCCATCGCCCCCGGCAACGGCTCCGTCCGGATCGCCGCCGCCGGGGCGAGCAACACGCTGGACTTCTACTGGCAGAACAACGGCGACTCCGGATGGCACAAACAGACCCTCGGCGGAGCCGGGACCGCGGCCTCGGCGCCGACCATGACCCGCGGCGACGACAACACGACGCTGATCGCGACGCGGCAGTCCGACAACAGCCTGTGGTTCAGGTGGAACCGCGACACGAGCCCGAGCTGGCCCGCGATCCAGGTCGACGGCCCCGGCGCCATCCTCTCCTCGCCGGCCATCGCCCACTCGGACTCGGCGGTGGGCATGGCGGCACAGGGACCGAACAACTCACTGAACTTCTACTGGCAGAACGATGGCGACGCCGGATGGCACAAGGTCGTGGTCGTGGGATCCGGCGCCACGAGCACAACCCCGGCGATCCTCCGGTCCTCCAACACGTTCCTCAAACTCGGCTCGACGACCATTGTCGTGCGGACACCGAACGGCGGCCTGGACCTCTACCGCAACTACCACGGCGACCCCAACTGGTTCAAAAACGGAGGGGTGGCCGCCGACGGCACCGCCTTCTCCGAGCCGGCGATCGCTTCCAACGACGACGACTCGGAAGTCCACATAGCCGTGCAGGGGCCCAACAACAGCCTGCTCTTCTTCTGGACGAGCGACTCGGCCGGTCCCTGGAACCAGGTTCAGGTCGCCGGCCCTGGCACCACGTTCACGGCGCCTTCCATCGTCCGGGGCGTCTCCTCGTCGACCATCTCCGCCCGTGACGCCGCCGGCCGCGTCATCGTCTATCGCAACTCCGACGGCTCGTCCGGCTGGTCCCGCACCGTGGTGGGCTGAGCGAAAGGCCAGGCTTCCCGTACGGGAGGACCTGGCCTTTTGATCATGGATCGAACCTGTGCCGCTCGCGGTGCGGCGGCATGGGGCTCACCGATTGTGGAGATGTGCCGCACCGGCGAAGTGAGCAGCCACAGTACGGCGAGGGCACCGCCAAGGCCGGCCACGACCAGCGTCGGACGCAGGCCGATGGTGGTGCCCAACCAGCCGCCGACCAGCGCTCCAAGCGGCCTGATCCCGTAGTTGACGGCGCTGTAGGCACCCGCCCGCCGCCCCCGCGCGTCGTCCGGCGTGACCGAAGTGAGCAGGGCGTTGAGGTTGACGTCCATCAGCATGACACCGACGCTGGAGACCATCTCGATGGCCGCCAGCGCCGCGATTCGGGCCCAGGTCGGGCCGGACACGAACGCCGTCAGCGCCAAGGGAGCGGGAAAGAGAATCACTCCGATTATCGCGGTGCGGCCGAGCCCGATGGTGCGCGACAGCCGAGGCGCCAGTGCCGCACCGGCCAGCCCGCCGATCGCGCCGACGCCGAACGCGATGCCGATGGCCCCGGCCGACAGACCAAGATCTCGGCTTGCGTACAGGACGAGCAGCGCGCTGGTCATGAGCGTGAAGAAGTTGACGGTGCTGGTGCAGCCGAGAGCGGCGCGCATCACCGGATTACGCAGCACCAGGACGAGGCCGTCCCGGACCAGACCAAGGGTCGAGGATCGCCGTGGGGCCGGCCGGGCCTCGTCCACTGGAATCCGGCTGATCAACAGCGCGGAGCCGATGAAGGACACCACGTCGACGAGGACCGCGACCGGGGCGGTGAGGGCCTGGATCAGACCGCCGCCGAGGGCCGGCCCAGCCGCGAACGAGGCCGCCCGGCTCAGGCTCAGCTTGCTGTTCGCCTCCACATAGGCCGACGGCGGGACCAGAGCGACGAAGAACGCCTGGCGCGCCATGCCGAACAGGACGGCGCTGGCCCCGGTGAGCAGGGCGACCGAATAGAGATGCGTCAGGGTGACCGCATCCAGCAGGTAGGCCACCGGAAGGCTGAGCAGCACCGCCGCGCGGACCAGGTCGGCCACGATCAGCAGGCGGCGCTTGCGGGTCCGCTGGTCCACCCACGCGCCCACGAACATGCCCAGCAGGTTGGGCAGCCAGATCAGTGCGGTCAGGATGCTGACCTGCGCGGGGGTAGCGGCGAGCACGGTGACGGCGATCAGCGGCAGGGCCAGCTCGCTGATTCGGTCGCCGAACTGGGAGATGCTTTCCCCGATCCAGAAAGTTCGGAATCGCCGATTGCCGCGCAGGATCGCCGGTGGCCTGGTGTCGGTGGCGGTCATGACGCCGCCGGGTCGTCGTCGCCAGGCTCAGGAAGCAGATAGCGCAGCATCCGGACGAGCCGCACACCGTCCGGCAACTGGCCGTCCTTACGCCGGACGTACGGCGCGAGCAGCGCCTCGATCGCTTCCTCGAGCTGCCGCAACTCTTCGGAGGTAACGGCGAACCGGGTGTCGGCCAGCCCTGCCAGGGCGCGCCACTCCGGATCCAGCCGCGGCTCGTCCCGCATCGACCACTGCGCGGGCACGTCCGCGGATTGGGCGAACATCGCGGAGCGCAGCTGCCGCGCCGCGTCCTGCCCCTCCGCATCGTCGGGCATGGTGAACCGGAAGCCCCTGCCCGCCGCCTGCCACCACCGCTCCCGCTTATTCGTCGCCCCGTCCCAGTCGGTGACGAGGCCGAAGGAGGCGAGATGCCTCAAGTGCCAGCTGACGACCGACGGCGTGGCGCCGACGTGCGGTGCGAGCTGTGTGGCCGTCGCCGGGCCGTGTCGTTGTAGCCGGTCGAGCAAAGCCAGCCGTACCGGATGAGCCAACGCCCGCAGCGCCTGCGGAGAGGTCAGCTCCATATCTCCGTACGGGTTTGTGAGAGACATGTTTCGAAAGTAGTCTCTCAGATCGATGCGATCAACCCCGCTCCGGAACATCGACGGAGACCGAGGTGTGCGCCGCCCACCGCCAGCGAGTGGTCCGCCCCCAGTCCACAAGAAGCCAACGGACACCGCGAGTCTCGGCGTGAGTGCCCTAGTACGCTCGGCAGATGATCGATCACGGTATCGAGTTTCCTCAATACCGCCTGCATTTGGTCCCCGCGGTCCTCGCGCTCGCGTGCCCGTCCTGGCAACGGGAGATATGGCTGAATCCCGACGAGTTCGAGAATCTCGACTACGTCGTTCGCGTCCTCTTCGATGATTTTTGCGATGCGTCCGCTCCGCAGTCCTGGCTAGGCGTGAGCCTGCGCACAGACGAGGAGGTCTCGCTGATGGCAACGCTCGGCGCCGGTGCAGCCGCTCCGGACGAGGCGTATCTGGAATCTCCCGGCTGGCAGGCCGTGCTGGCTGCGGCGGCGCGGCTGGCACAAGTAGTCGTTATGAACGACCTTGTCGCTTTGAGCGGACTACATGACAGCGGGCATAACTGGCCACTCACCAACCGAATCGGCGACTCCTGAGCCGTTGCCGACCACACTCCGCTGGCGGAACAAGGACGGTGCTTTCCCGGGACCTGCACGAATTGGAAGATGCCTATTCGCTATGAGTCGTGCGTGGCACCAGCTGCGTGAGGATCAGATCCGCGTGCTCTGGTACGCGTGGGCGGCGCGTACGAGGTACGGCCCGGGTGCCACCGTAATCCGGAGGACGTCGGGCTTGAGTTCGTCCCGCTCGTAGGTCGACTCGTCGCCGTCGTGGACGGAATCGAACAGCACAAGCGGCTCGTGAATCCGCCAGACCAAGGACTCGTCCCAGGTGATCGACTCCACGGCCACGATGGCTTCATGGATGGCGTCCTCGTCAGATCTGGCGCTCATATGGCGGACGAAGAGGCCATGTTCGGGCAGGAATGTCGTGGTCGCGGGGTCGTCGCCGAGGACGAGTCGAGATGCGGATGTGTGCCGACCGAAATGAGGTCGATGAAGCCCGGCACGGCGCACGCGCGGCCGTAGTCCCCGTCACGTAGCAGGTCTTCGGCGTCGATGGGCGCGCCGTGCCAGAGCGGGCGGGCGGACTCGGGCATCACGATCAGCGGACCGCCGAGCGAACTGATCCACGTTGGCTCGCGTGGGTGGGGATGCCTTCGACAGTCATGGCGATCAGGGTAGCGGCGGCGGGTTGGGGCGAGCCGACTCGATCCGCCCAAGATCGATGAGAGCTAGTGGCACGTTTGTGGCACGGAAGATCGGTAACGGCGCTTAAAGATCAAAAAGGCCAGGCTCCCCGTACGGGATGACCTGGCCTTTTGAGCATGGAGCGGACGACGGGAATCGAACCCGCGTAGCCAGTTTGGAAGATTTCGGCGCGCGACGACCTGACCTGCTGCAATGCAGGTCATCGCGATTGCGACCCTGCCCGTGACTACCCATGATTCCCTCTTGCTGACCGCCCTATCGGGCACGTAACGGGCACGCGCAATCTGGAAGTTGATCGCAGGAGCCGCGTTGGACAGTGTTGGAGATTGGTGTGGGACTCTGGTTGGTTGGCCATTCCTGACCTGAGATGACGAACTAGTGGATAACCCGGCCGTGGACGCTCACATGAACGGCCCGATCATCCCGTGGTCTGCTTGGCTCGTCCCGGGTCGGTGGCGGTCGAGTTCATCAGGCCCACCTCAGCCATCATTGACCTGCACTCTGGTAGATTCCCATCGTTCTGGAGCCAGAGACCCCCGCCGTGAGCCTTCAGAACTGGGCTCGACGATGGCGATAGCCCGTCGAATCCGTGCTGTCAGCTAGGGAACCGGACTGACCATGGCGCCGCATCCACGCCATCCGAGCGTAGGATTGTCGCCGGCACCCCCACGAGTGACCGTGATTGACCTTCGTTCGCAAGCACACGCCAATTGCCGGACGACTAGCTCGTGAGCTGGTCTTCCCTGTACGCCGTGCATGCCTCGCCTCAGGCCACTGCCTCAGTCACTGACGTGCGGCAGTAACGAGAATACTAATGATCATCCCGGAGCTGGAGCGCCTTCGTCGGAGGCACATTGTTATAACGGCTCAAGGTTCCTTAGGCCAGGTATGGCTTGGGTGCTTAATCTTTAGGTGGTCGAGTTTCGATCTCATGGGAGTGCCGTGTCTGAAGCGTTGTGGGGCAAGCTTATAGACGCGATTCCGGCTTTGCTCTGGGTCGTCTTTGCTCTTGTGGTGTACTTCAGCCTGCGCCGACCTCTGATGGAGGCCATGCCACGGATGACGAAAATCGGAGCCCTCGGCGTTGAGGTTACATTTGCTGAGGTAGAGCGGCTCTTGGTCAAGGCCGCCGAGAGTGGCGATGAAAGCAGTGGGATCGAGCCTGAGGTTAGCCGAGCTGGCCGCCGGGCGGTTATCCGGAGGCTTGATCATGCGGCTGACTATCTGAGGGCCGGCCATATCCTGTGGGTCGATGATCTGCCGCAAAATAACTCATACCTGACGGCTCTATTTAAGCAGCTGGGCATGACGGTCGATGAGGCTTTATCAACAGAGGAAGCACTCGTCTTACTCGATCGGCGCTCGTATGATCTGGTGATCAGCGACATCCACCGTGGTGTGGATGATCAAGCTGGAATCAAGATGCTGGAAGCATTTCGAGCCCGAGGTATAGACCTTCCTGTGATCATTCACGCCGCACGGTTCGATCCCAGAATGGGCGTTGACCCGATGATCTTTGGCGGTACGAACCGCACAAACGAGGTTGTCCACTACGTGATCGATATTATGGAACGTGTTCGTCTGGGTGATGATTGATTATGGCGCGGCTCGAGTTTGCCGCTGGAAGGGACCGGCCCCCAGGCCGCATGCCCGGTCGGCGAGCGGACACAGGGCCACGAGGCAGCGCGGAGCGTCCTTGACGACGGCACAGTCCGTGTCGTCGGCGCGCTGGTCAAACTCGATGGTGGGCATCTTCGTGGGGGAGAGGGGCGCTTGGCTTCGGCGCTCCTCGTTCCGGCGTACGTGGAACAAGACCCGCGCGGCCGTGGGTCGGCCGACGCTTCATTTCCACGATCTATGCCATGTCGGCAACACTCTGGCGGCGTCGAACGGGGCGGGCCTCAAAGAGCTGATGGCGCGGATGGATCACGAGCGGCCCTGATCTATCTGCACGGGACACGCGACCGCGACGACGCAATCGCGCGAGCTCTCGGGCAGGCGTTCGCCGACTCGATCCGGCCCAAGATCGATGAGAGCTAGTGGCACGTATCGGGCACGGAAGATCGATAGCGACGCTTAAAGATCAAAGGCCAGGCTTCCCGTACGGGATGACCTGGCCTATTAACGCGAGAGCGGACGACGGGAATCGAACCCGCGTAGCCAGTTTGGAAGATTTCGGCGCACGCTGGCCTGATCTGCTGCGGCCGAGGTCATCGCGGTTGCGACCCTGTCCCCGACTCCCTGTGACACCCCGTCGTTGACCGCCCTATCGGGCACGCAGCGGGCACGCGGTTCATCTGGAAGGATGATGGTCATCGTCAGTTGAGGCTAGGGGTGGGAGGGATCTGTTCGACCCAGATCGGTGTTCTCGTTCTGATCTTCCTCGTGCTCGTCACCGCAGGATTCGCAAGTCTGGTCCTAGATGATCGCCAACCAGAGGTCATGCACAAGCGAAGCAGGAAGGAGATCGCGTATGAACGGAAAGTTGATCATACGAGCAGCGCTAGACACGCTGCGGGAGATCGGCGTGGGGGCACTGGCAGGATGGCTGCCACTCCTCACCTGAGCTGACGATACGGATTTGGTCGGCGCTAAGTGCACGCTTGCCACCTGAGCATCCCGTCCGCCGTCGACCCGCCCGAAGGGGAAGCGGGCCGCGGGAAGGGTGTCCAGGTCGTTCGTCCGGTTGGGCGCTCCACCTGGACACCCTTCCCACGGTCCGCTTGGCTCGTCCCGGGTCGATGACGGTCGAGATGATCAGGGTCACCTCAGCCATCAATCGACCTGAGCCTTGGCAGATCCCATCATCCCGGAGCCGGAGACCCCAGCCGGCGGTGCCCTTAGAGCTGGGCTGATGATGCGAGAACCCACCGAATCCGCAGGTGTCAGCTTGGGAGCCGCACTGACCACCCCGCCATACCCAGGGGCGATCCCAGCGTACGGCCGTCGCCGGCGCCTCCGCGAGTAACCGTGATTGACCCTCGTTCTCTACCCAATTGCACGCTGGCTGCACGACGATCATGCTTATGCACCGAGATAGCTAGGGTGGAGTCGCTGCCGATCGAACTCGTCGTTCTCAGCGCGTGCTCGCGCGCGATGTTCTCAAACCAGTATGGCGGCCAGTTGGAGAACGGCGTCGGCGGAGAGACAACAACCGGAACCGCCGATGACTCTCATCAGATTCGCAGAACCGCGTACCTTAGGTACATGTGGGAGTACGCCTTGTGGGGATTAGCCGGCGCGGCGGTCAACCGTGCGCTGGTCTTCCTGGAAGCGAACCGCCGTGTTAAGGGTCCGGCGTGGAGATACCCCGAGGGTCCCGGAGGTGGCTACTACGCGCTCGCGACAATCCTTCACTGCGGAATCGGCTCCATCGTCACCTACGCGGCTGCTACCTCACACATAGTCTCTTCACCCTTGATAGCGCTTGGCCTAGGCAGCGGTGCCCCGGTGGTCATGGCGAAGATCGGTCGCTATGCACTCGCAGCTCTCCCTCGCACTGAACCTGACCAGGAGGCCCCAGAAGATGTTAACTAGGGTTTGGCGGCGTTTTCTACTCGCAGTCGCCGACGCAACGCCAGCATTTACCCCTGCTCCGCATATGGCAATCGGTTCACCATTTCACAGGTTCCTTATTGCGGCAGCAGACGTGAGTCAAGCGTTTCGTAGCAATATTGGAACTCAAAAGGGTGCTGCTCACGTGTCACACCCGTGGATCGGCCAACTTGAGTCAAAGCCTGATTTCGGTAGGCAGCGTGTGCGGCATAAGGTCGATATCAGAAAAGGCGGAAGGCCTGCTTATCTTGTGGAATTGGCTGGGCCTTCGAATTTCATACTCGTGCCGCCCAAACATGCCAGGAGCTGGGTGCGAGTAGCTCGCTTGGCAATGCCGATCGTTGCCTTGGTCAGCATGTTTCTAGTCATCGTAGGTACGACCGTTTTATCTGTTCACTGGGTGGCTTCCTATCAGCAACAACAGACCGCTGAGAGATACGCCAGCGCGATCGATCAACTCGACTCGCTCAATGTGTCGGTTCGGGTCGATGCTCTCTATGTGCTCGCCCACATAGCCCAGGACTCAATTTCATTTAAGGACTCAGGTAGTCGCCTGGATACAATCCAGGCAGTCATAGATGCCTTTATCCAGGCGCATGACCGGTCGGATTCGCTGGTGGAGCGCTGGGTGCCCGGTGCCGATCTTGTCGTAGCCGTTCGAGTTCTTGGCGAAGTCGACACTTACGCAGGGAAAGTTACATGGGTAGCTGCCGATTTTCATGGTGCGGACCTGCGTGATGTGGATTTGAACGGATCTAACCTGAATGGGTCGAACCTATTCGGTTCGAACCTGTCCCACACGAGCCTAGACAATGCAACCTTACATGCCGCGGATCTTCGGAACTCGGATCTATCCCGGGCGAGCCTGCGTGGTGTAAACCTGGCTAATGCGATCTTGGCTAAATCGAGCCTGCGTGGTGTGAACCTGGCTAATGCGACCTTGACTAGAGCAGATCTGCGTGATGTGGACCTGACGAGTGCGACCTTGACTAGAGCAGATCTGCGTGGCGTGGACCTGGCAGGTGCGACCTTGACTAATGCCGACCTGCAGGGTGCGGATCTACGCGGTGTGGATCTGCGCGACGCGCACCTGCAGAATACGGATCTGCGTGGTGCTGACCTACGCAATGCCGAGTTGCCCTTAACCATGCGGAAGAGTACTTTGGAAATTTCGCCCCCCAAAATTTGGGAAGACTCTGGGGCGATCCTGGACCCATACACTAAATTCTAAGTTGACGGGAACCCTTATCTGTGCGGTTCCTTGTTGCATGCGCGGACAGTGGTTTTCAACCAGAGTGATGCAACCTGACGGTGTGATCCGATGCGGAGCGGGGAGTCAAGGAGCCTGCCTGATGGACTCTGCCAGTTTGAACGCGGGCAGTTGAGACGGGACCAAGGCCGCCGTCGGCCGGGACCGGCCCCCCGGCCGCATGCCCGGCCGACAGGCGGCGCGGAGCGCCGCCTTGATTCCTAAAAGCTCAATTCGGCAGCTATCTGATGCGGCGAGACGGCACTCGTCATCTCGGGGTCGGTTGAGCTCAGGAGCTTGGCGCGCTGCCTAGCGGCGTCGTTGGAGCGCCTCGGCGGCTAGATGCCAGGGATAGGTGTCTATACGGTCGGCGCCGCTGCTGGGAAGGTGCGGTTCGAACTGGCCGACGCCAAGGAGTATCTGAACGCCCTCGGCTTTCAGAGAATCGACCGCTTGGCGGAACGGGACACGACTCGCGAGGGCGGTGTTCACGAAGGGCAGGACGACGACGGGGATGCCCAAGCCGGGGGCTTCGGCGAGGAGGCCTAGGGCGTAGGTGTCGGCGATGCCTTGGGCGAATTTGTTGATGGTGTTGTAGGTGGCGGGGGCCACGATGATGGCGTCTGCCCGGGGGGATTTGGGTTCGTCCGGCTTGCGGTACTGGCTGCGGACGGGGCGGCCGGTCTGGAGCTCCAGCGCGGGGACGTCGATGAAGTCGAGTGCCAATGGGGTGGCGACGATTTGGACGATCCAGCCGTCGTCTTGGGCGATCGCGACGAGCTTGCCGACGTCGGCGGCGGGGCCGGCGGCACACGCGATGATGTACAGGACCTTGCTGGGCTGGTCGGTCACGCGTTGACTCCGAGCGATTCGGCGTACTCACGAGTTTCGCGGCGGACGCTGATGGGGGCGGTCTCGACCAGGTCGCGGACCAGGCGGAGCGTGGCGGGTCGGCTGGTGATCTCCTCGGGGGCGATCTGTCCCGCGGCGCGTAGCACGTGGAGGGCTTTGTCGTCTTTGCCCCAGATGAGGAATGCGCGGCTGGTGTCGAGCAGGAGTGTGGCTTTGCGCTCGGCGATGGGCAGCGCGTCGATGTCGACCTTGCGTGCGTGCTCGATAGCTGTTCCAGCGTCCCCCATAGTGAGGGCGATATTCACGCGGTGGCAGAGGACGTTGTTCGGACCGAATGCGGTCCACAGGTGATTGCCCTCGTGCCCGAGTCGTTGGCCGGCGTCGGCAGCTTCGTCGAGAAGTTCAAGGGTGGTGTTCCGGTTGCCGTGCTGAGCGGCTGCGACGGCCCCCCGCAGCAGGAGAGAGCCGTAGACCGACAGGTCGTTGTCGCTGGGAGCGGTGAAGGTCGCGCCCATCCGCTCGGCTGACCTGGCGGCATTGTCGGTAGCGGCGCGGTGGTGGCCTCCGTCCATCAACGCGTGGGTGATGATTCGGGCGCTGGATCCGAGCATCAGCGGGTTCTCGGATGCGTACGCGGCTTGGACGCTTCGGTCTGCAGCGAGCCAGGTTAGGCCCTTGTCTTCCTGCTTGAGCAGGATGGAGGCAGCTACGTGGTAGGCCTCGGCGGAGAGCTCGTTTGCGCGCATTCGTAGGTCACCGTCGAGCACCTGGCATGCGATCCGAAGGGAGCGGAGCAACGGTGGGAGGAGGGTGATGACTTGGGTGTAGTGGCAAGCTTGATAGGACGCCTTTGCCTCGGCCACGATCTGGGCGAGTGGGGCGATCTCCGGGGCTCGGTCCACCGTCATGAGTGGCTCTGTGAGGGCGGCGGCCAGGTCCTCGATGCCGAATGCGGTGTCGTGGGTAGCGTCAGTCTTGCCGACGACCGCGCTGAACAAGGCGGCTCCTGTGAGGCCAACGAACTGGCGTCGTCGCATCTCATCCCCTTCGCTGTCGCCGATGCGATCCACGCTAGGTGGAGCTGTCGGTGCGGCGAATCCCGGGCCGTCATCCTGGCGAGGGATGAGCAGGGCAAGAGCCGTGCGCGGGGCTAATCCGAGGGTGATGCGGGCGGCGTCGGGCATGGATACGCCGTCGGCGATGCGTTCGAAGACTTCGAATGCGGTCACTTGCTGGTGGCCGTTCATGATGTCGCTGACCTTGCCCTGAGCCAGGCCTGTAAGGCTCCCGATGGCGGTCTGGGAGAGTCCGGCATACTGGCGAAGCAGCTCAAACACGCGGCCGAAGTCGCGGGCCTGGAGGGCGTTACGCATCTCCGGACGTTCCCAGAGCAAGCCGGGAATCTCATGCATCAGAGGGCAATTCCTTCGCGCAGGTCCCGCAAGCTGACGGTCATTTCCATCCTGACGGGTCGATCGCCTATCCCGTCAAGGGATACCGGTTTGCGATGGGCACGGAATGCATAGAGGGCAACCCTGGTCCGCATGGCGACCAGCGAAAGGCCCGACGGATCCGCTTCCGGATGTTCATGTGGCGGACGGGGATGGAAATACCTGACCCCTCGACGTGGGGTCATCGCTACACGCGGCCCGATCGAAGTGTCGACGGAGGGGCGCGTGAAGGTCGATTGCCTGAGCTGCCAGGGCAATGGCGCGGCCGTGCTGGACGGCGAGTGATCGGCAATGTCCGGCGGTGGGCGGGAGCTGATCGTTGATGCCCGGTACGCCGCAGGGTTGCTACGGGCGGAGCTGTACGTGCGGCATCGCATCGAAGCCGACTTGAACGCGGGCCAGGGCATGGCGGTCGTGTCGGTGTGGGCCGGTCTGGTCGTGTGGAGTAACGGCCGGTGGTTTTGGTGGTCCGTGGGCCGGATCTCCAGCCGTAGGCGTCTGCTGTACACGATCTGCCCTGCCTCTGATGTGCCTACGGCGGCCCGCTGGGTCGCGCGACGCTATGCAGTCCTTCGCCGTGAGCAGACCCGTGCCCAGTACGTGCAGGCCTGGCCGCAATGACCTTTAAGAGGAGAGAAATGACCATGTCCACTTCAGCCATATCGACTCCGATCGTGCCCGCGTCAGACGCCGCAGCCGGTTCACACGACGAGGTCGTATGGGAATTGCTGGAGAAGTTCGACCGCTACGGCCCTGTTCCGCTGTACCGGCAGATCACGGACGCGATCGGTGAGGCTATCCGGCGCGGGGACCTCGCTCATGGGGTGGTGTTGCCGAGCATGGTGGCGATGAGCAGACGCCTAGATGTCGGGTTGTCGACGGTACGGCGCTCTTATCGTTTGCTCTGTCTCGGTGACCTGGTGCATATCGTGGGGGCTCACCGGTCGGTGGTGGGACCTGCGGAATCACCCAGGCGAACGGGCGGGGCGGAGGAGAGTTCGGCCGTGCCGCGCTATCGGCGGATCGCTGATGAGATGGTCTCGCGTATCCGGTCGGGTGTGATCGAGGCGCATCGCAAGTTGCCGAGTCAGTTGGAGTTGGCGCGGGAATTCGTGGTCAGCCTGGGCACCTCGCGTGGTGCGTTGCGGTGGTTGCAGGCAGAGGGATGGATTTACACGCTGGCGGGCAAGGGAAGTTTCGCCGTGCCGAAGGAGGCATGGCCGCAGGTCGAGGAGGGCCAGACTGCTGAGGGGGAAGGCGGCCCGACCGAATTGCCGGGGAGTGGTGTGGCGCGACATGACGAGAGCGTTCATGTCAGCGGCTTCTTTAGCGGTAGCACGTCGCCGTTCTCGGAAAGTTCCCGGTGAGGGGGAGACATAGCGAGGCGGCATAGCTAGACTTCACGACAAGTCGAGTTGTAGGGAAGTCGTCATGTCGTCTGAAGAGTTCGCTCCGCCCAAGTACGCGCAGATCGTGCAGGCCATCCGCCGCAAGATCGCAGACGGCACATACCCGCCTGGCTCCCTCCTCCCTTCCGAAACGCAACTGGTCAAGGAGTTCGGCGTCAGCCGGCCGACCGTGGTCCGCGCCCTTCAGGTCCTCCAACTGCGCGGGTCCATCATCCGCGAGCACGGCAAAGGCTCCTACGTGAAAGCCTTGCCGCCGGTTTCCGAGGACGACAGCACCCGCCCTGGTGGGGCTGTGCTGGATCGGGCTGAAACCGATGAGAACGCTGCCCCGGTGCAGGTCGGTCCGCATCCGGCGCCTGCCCATGTGGCCAAGTTGCTCGGCGTGGCCGATAAGACTCCGGTCCTTCGCCGTCAGGTGTTGTCACGCGATGAGGACCGGGCGGTGGACCTGGTTACTGTGTGGTGCCCCGTCGAGCTGGCGGACGGCAGCGACCTAGGCAGCGACCAGGCGCTAAGAGTGGGTATCCGCGAGCACCTCCAGGTCGCGAAGGGGCTGACGTTGCATCACGTGGCTGAGCGGATCAGTGCCCGCTACCCGTCGACCGAAGAGGCCAAGCTGCTGGATTTGAAGCGGACGGCCCCGGTGCTGGGGGTGCTGGCCAGCGTGTTCAACGGCGGTGGTCAGCCGGTCCTGGTCGTGGACCTGGTGCTTCCCGGGGACCTGCATGAACTGGAAGACGCCTATTCGCTGTGAGTCGTGTGTGGCTCCAGCTGGACAACGATCAGCCGCGTGTGCGCTATGTGCACGTAGCCGGCGCGCACGAGGTACGGCCCCGGGGTCACGGACATTCGCACGACAGCGGGCTCAAAGCCTGGAGTCGCGTCGCTCACCTCGGCGCCGTTGTAGACGGAATCGAACAGTAGTAGCGGCTCGTGAATGTCCCAGTTCAGCGTCTCGTCCCAGGTGACTGAATCCATGATGTCGATTGCTGTGCGGATGGCGTCGTCGAAAGAGTCGGCCGCGATGAGGCGGATGAACAGGCCGTACTCGGACAGGAAAGTTGTGGCGGCGGGGTCGTCGCCGAGTACGAGCGCGAGGCGTGGGCCGACTGGGATGAGGCCGATGAAGCCAGGGATAGCACAGGCGCGGCCGTAGTCGCCGTCTAGGGTCACGGCGTCGATGGGGGAGCCGTGCCACAAGGGTAGGGCGGACTCGGGCATCACGATCAGGGGTCCGCCGAGCGAGCCGATCCACGTCGGTCCGTGCGGGTGGGGGATGCCTTCGGCGGTCATGGCGATCAGGGTAGCGGCCGGATCGAAGGAATCTTGGCAGCTTGACTTGTCGAGTCCAGGGAAGTGTGTGCTACTCTCGAATCACTTGACAATACGAGTTGTCGAGAAGACAACAAGGAGCACATGTTATGGCACTGCAAGGACCCATCCCCATCCACTACCACCAAGCCTTCCCCCACGGCTGCTACGCCGTCGGCGACGTCGAGCCCGTCAAGGACTTCGACGCCTCCACCCCCCAGCGGTTCGTCCAGGCCCGCGACAAGCAGACCGGAGAACTGGTCTGGCAGATCGCGGTGATGGACGCCGACCCGGCCGTCAAACCGTCACAGAAGACCGTCGCGGTCAAACTCCTGGCCCCGGTCCAGCCGGTGCCCCGGCCCCGATGGCGGGCCTTCCCTTCACCCCGGTCGAGTTCGACCAGATGACCGTCACCCCGTACGTCAACGGCTCCGGCCGGCTGGCCTACTCCTACAAGGCCCGCGACATGCGCACCCCTGCCACGGGCCGCAGAGCCGCCAGCACCACCGCCCACGCCCCCAACGCAAAGGAGGTTTCTTCATGACGACACGGCGCAAGCCTTATCCGCCCGCCACGATCAGCTTGACCACCAGTCCGGGATCCTCGGCCGCCAACCACACCTACCCGCGCCGCTCGCCGGTCCTGACCTTAATCATCGGTGGCGTTCAGGTCCTCATCGCTCTGCCGCCCGCCGACCAGCTCACCACCGGCGACCTGGACTTCGCCACCTGCCTGGCCCGTGAGGCGGCGGCCTTCGCCCGATCCGCCGAAAGCATCCGCGACAGCCGAGCGGGCGAACGGGGGATGGGCGCTCCCCCCGAGGTGTGGACACCTTGAGTGCCGGATGATGGAGTCCGGAGACAAGGAGTTCCACGTGGCGATGAAGTCGTATCCGCCGGAGTTCAAGGCGGACGCCGTCGCGTTGTACCTGTC
>JAGFNW010000003.1 GCA_017592665.1 Streptosporangiaceae bacterium NEAU-GS5
GCAGATACGGCTCGATCAACGCCCACTCGGCATCGGTCACATCGAAACGCGCCACACCCGAGTCCTACCAGCCATGATCAGCCCACCGCCGGACCTCACCAAGATCCGAACCCCGAACAGCTCCTAGATGCGGCACGGAAAGTGGCGCTGCGGTCACGCAGCGTCTGCTAGGACTTGAAGAGTGCTAGTGAGACTCCTGGCCGTCGCTTTGACCGCCCTCGCCATTTCGACCGGTAGCGCGTCGATGGCCGCCGCCCCCGTCGGTGCGGTCCGGCAGGCGCGCGTGGTATCGGCCGATCCGGTCGGCTTCACACCGCACGTGCTCGACGGGATCGTCAACGCGTTCGCGGTGGTGGGAGACACCGTGATCGTCGGCGGCGCCTTCACCTCGGTCGCCGAGGCGGCCCCGCAGGGGGGCCAGGCGCAGGGCCGGCCGTCGAAGCGGGGCAATCTGTTCGCCTTCGATCTGCGGACCGGCCGGATCTCGCCGGATTTCGCGCCCTGGCTCGACGGGCCTGTCGCGGCGCTGGCGCCGGGGCCGGATGGCACGGTCTATGTGGGCGGCTCCTTCACCGGCGCTCTGCTCCGACTCCGGGTGGCCGACGGATCCACCTACCGCGCCGCTCCCGGCGGGCCCGCGGCCGGGGCAGGGCTCCGGGTGGCCGGCGGCCATGTGACGAGCCTCGTGGGGCGGGGTGACGAACTTTACGTGGGGGGCGACTTCACCCAGGTGGGGCGGCTTCGCCGGGCGGGGCTGGCGCGGCTGGACGCGGCGACGGGCGCCGTCGATCCCGCGTTCGCGGTCACACCGGGAGGCGGCCGAGGCGGCGACCCGAAGGTGTACGCGATGGCGGCCTCGCGCGACCGGCTGGTGGTCGACGGCTCGTTCACGACGCTCGACGGGCAGCCGCGGCAGCAGGTCGGCGTGATCGACCTCACCACATCGCGGGTCACGCCGTGGCGCACCGACGCCTACGCCCCCGAGTGCAAGCACACCTTCCCGTCCTATGTCCGCGGCCTCGACATGTCGCCCGACGGGAGGTTCTTCGTCGTCGTCGCCACCGGCGGCTCGGCGCGGCGCACCGGCAAGCTGTGCGACTCGGCCGCCCGCTTCGAGACGTATGGCACCGGCCGGGTAGCCCCGACCTGGGTCAACCTGACCGGCGGCGACTCGCTCTACGCGGTGAGCGTGACCGGGGCGGCGGTCTATGTAGGAGGTCACCAACGCTGGCTCGACAACCCGCTCGGCGCCAACTCGGCCGGCCGGGGGGCGGTCTCCCGGCCCGGCATCGGGGCGATCGACCCCCGCACAGGTAAGGCATTGAGTTGGAATCCCACTCGGGACAGAGGAATCGGTGTCAAAGCGTTCTTGGCCGTAAGGAACGGTCTTTTGGTGGGAAGTGACACAACGCGCCTCGGTCATGAGTACCATGCCCGCGTCGGGTTGTTCCCGATGACCTAGGAAGCGTCCCCCGCGCCCTCCTCGTGAGAGCCGTTGGGCGTGCCCTGGACTCCTTCCCCCGTGCGCATGTCCGGCTGCTTGCCGGCGATTCGCTCACTGAGCTCGTCCCGCTGCTTCGACAGCAGAACGTAGCTGGCCAGCCCGCTGATCACTAGCGCGGCGACCAGCAGGACGAACCCGTTGCGGAGGCCGAGGAGATACAGGACCCCGAGGGTCACGGCGAACAGCGCGATACGGGAGAGGGTGTAGACGAAGACCTGACGCACATCTTCGAGGTTATGTCACTGTCTCGTCGCTCTTCGCATCGAAGCTCTTCGCATCGGACGCGTCCGCTGCTAGTGTTCCCAACAAGGCGCTTTCGTAAAGAAACACCCAAGGGCGCCCCAAAGAGGCTCTATCATATAACAATCGGGCAGTGAGCCGGTAACAACCCGTGATCTTCTACGAAAACCACGGATAAATCAGGCTTCGCTCGGCACACTGGTTACCTGTCCGCCCGCTGCAGGACGCGGGATGCGAGGGGGAGAGATTGTGGAGAGTAGCAGCGAGCGACTGCTGACCCCAGGAGAGGTTGCCGCCCTCTTCAGGGTCGACCCGAAGACCGTGACCCGTTGGGCCGCGGCGGGTCGGATCAGCAGTATCCGTACCCCCGGAGGGCATCGGCGGTTCCGTGAGTCGGAAGTGCACGCCCTTCTGCGCGGAGAGGATGTCCTGACGGCCGATCGGCCTAACGGCGACTCCCCGCGAATCTGACGAGTAGTTGGTCGCCCACGGTTACCGCCAGGGCGATCGCGACACGCACCAGGTGATCCTGCGCGCTCCGGGATGCCGCAGGGTCACCCACAGATCCACCCCACCTAGGTCTCTCCACCTAGATCTCTCCGCAGGACCTTCCTGGGACTCCCTCCCCAGGTCGGCCCTGACCCCGATCCATCGGGGCTCGACGGCTCAGTCCTGCTCGGCCTTGAAGGCGAGAAACTCGCGTTCGAGGTCGTCGTTCTCCTCCTGCCAGCGCTGCCGGCGCTCGGCCTCTTCCTCTTCGGTGATGGATTCGGGCAGCCATCGCTCGTAGTCGGGATCCCCCGGCGGGATCTCCACGTAGGCGTTGCCGATCAGACGGCCGTCGCTGCTGGTCAGTGATTGCGGCACGCGAAGGGTCCCGTCAGCGAGCCGGATCACGAACATCGACGACCACCTAGATTCCATATCTCCGGTTGAAGAACAACATGATGTTGAGCGCCGTCCGGGTGTCCCCTCCCAGCATGTCGACCAGGGCGGGACGCTGCCGGGACGCGATCGCAGCGAACGCGTCGGCGAAGAACTCCTTGCGCCCGAGGCCGCCCGGTTGCCGGTGGAACGCGGAGGCCAGGAGCGGCACGCACTCCTCATAGAGCGCTACGAACTCTGTGGAGTCCGAGACCCACTCTCCCGGATGCGCGTCCACGTCGTCCAGCGCATGACCGACTTCGTGCATCATCACGTCAGGTGTCGGCGACGGGCAGTCGCCCACGACGATCTTCCGGTCGCCGTACGCGCCGGCGCAGATGTCCCAGGTGGCGCGGCCGGACGGGAGGGGCGCGCCGCGTAAGTAGGCCATGTCGTCGAGGTCGGGCACGCCGCCGCGGCCGACGTAGATCCCGTCGAGGCCCGCGGCCAGCGTGGCCTTCAGCCGCTCAGGCAGCCGTGCCAGGCTGTCTACGGCCCGTACGGCGTCCGCGGAGGGCGGGCCGTAAGCCGAATCCCACTGGCGGTGAAGGATGGCTTCCAGGGGCCCGCAGTTGCGCCGGCCGTCGCGGATGTCGGGGGCGTCCGGCTTGTGCGGCTCGGCCCGCTCGCGCTCGTCGTCCAGCTCGAAGTCGCGCCAGGTGTACTGCGGGCGGTCGCGGACCGGAGCGGTGACCGGATGCATCCGCTCGATGAGGCGCTCGGGCCGCCGGGGGGCCTCTCTGGGCACCGCGCGCGGCGTCGGCACGGCGTCGGACACGACTTCTGTCACCTTGGACCGGGCATACCGCCGGCCGCGTTGACCGCGACGCCACCACCACGCCCCACGCCGGTGACGGCCCTTGTCGCCTGCCTGCGCCATGGAACCCCTCTGCCTCCGCCGGTCGCGTCGCGTTCACCGTACGCGGCGATTGTCGGGGAGTCATCCCCTCTGTATCTACGGCTATCAGCGATCAATCCGCTCAATGGCTTACCGTGTGGACATGCCTAGCGTGATTCTCGGTCTGGCGCTGCTGGCGTTCTGGCTCTACTGCCTCTTCGACGTGATCACCACCCCTGAGGAGTCCGTTCGAAATCTCCCCAAGATTCTCTGGCTTATCATCGTCATCGTTCTACCTGACATCGGCGGAATCGCCTGGTTCCTGCTGGGGCGGCCGCGGACCATGACGATAGATCAGGTCGGTGACCAGATCGTGCACCCCAGCCAGCTGGGCCGTCCATCGCCTGGCGGCGCCCCGCGCGGCCCCGATGACGACCCCGAGTTTCTGCGCAGCCTTAATCGCCGAATTCGCGGCGACGATTAATAAATAAGCGCTACTGCGGTACGTCGCTGTAAGAGTGCAGCGTCCCGCCGAACCAGGGCAGCACGTTCACCCCGATCAGGTTGAACAGCAGACAGCCGAACCCGATCAGGGAAACGATCATCGCGGCGCGCCCCTTCCATCCGGCGGTCGCGCGCGCGTGCAGGTAAGCGGCGTAGGCGATCCACGTCACGAACGCCCACACCTCTTTGGGGTCCCAGCCCCAGTAGCGACCCCACGCCTTGTCGGCCCACATGGCGCCCGCGATCACGGCGAACGTCCAGATGGGGAAGCCGATGACGATCGCCCGGTGCACGACGCGGTCGAGCTCGGGACGTCCGGGCAGCCGTGACGCCCCCTCCCGGCGTACGAGATAGAGCACGGCCGAAACCCCGGCCACGATGAACAGGCCGCTCGCGGTGATCGCGGCCGTCACGTGGATGGCGATCCAATATGAGTTGAGCGCCGGCATGACCGGCCCCGCCTGCGTGTACAGGTAGCGCACGGCGAATCCGAGCCCGAGCGCGGCCACCAGGCAGACGAACGCCCCGAGGAACCGCACCGGATAGCGCAGCTGCATGAACAGGAAGACCGTCATCGCGGCGAACGAGATCGCGATGACGAATTCGTACATGTTGCCCCACGGCCACCGGTCGACCGCGAGCCCGCGCGTCAGGATCGCGGCCAGCTGCGCGGCCCATCCGGCCCAGCTCAGCACGACGGCGATGGTCCCGGCCCGGGACGAGGTCCGCACGGCCGCGACAGGGGGATCCGGCTCGGCGGGGACCGGCGCGTCGGCGCCGACCGTCACCAGCTCGGGCGCCTTGCGCGCCGGCGCGCGTCCGAACCCCAGGTCCACGGCGTAGGCGAGCATGGCCGCCACGTAGAGCAGGACGGTCCCCAGGACGAGCTGGTCGCTCAGGGTCGCGAGGCTATCGGAGCTCATCGGTTCTCCAGGGATTTCGACAGGGGTTGCGAGAGGGATTCGACGATGCCGGCGAACTCCGGTCCGAAGTCGCCGCCCTCTGTCCGGGTCAAGCCTCCCACCTCGGCCTGGCGGTCTCCCACCCGGACCCACACCCGGCGGCGGCGCACGGTCAGCGACAGGACGAGGCCGAGCACGGCCGCGGCCGCGGCCAGCAGCGCCGGCACCCGGCCCGGGTCGTAGGTGGTCTGCAGGCTGATCCACTCCTTGACGCCGGTGAACCTGATCTTGCCGGCGCCCTCCAGGTCGAGGGTGTCGCCGACGTTGAGGGGCGTGGGCTGGGTCGTCATCTTCCCGATGGGCGCCAGCTTCTTGGCGTCGAGCTGATACACCGACTGCGGCTCACCGGTCTTCAGCCCCAGGTCGCCCTTGTACGCGAAGACCTGGACGGTCGGGTTGGCCGCGCCGGGGAACACCGACACCCAGCCGCCGCCCTGGGGGATCGTGGTGGGCAGAAAGCGGACCAGGAAGCCCAGCTGGTCGGGCTCGGCGTCGGGCACCTTGACGACGCACTCGGAGGTGTAGGTGGACTGGTCGTCGACCAGGCAGGGCACGGCGCCGTCGAAGGCGACCTGCCCCTTGCCGTCCAGCACCTGAAAGGACGGCGCGTAGCCGTGGCCGATCAGGTAGGTGAGCGTGCCGTTCACATCGAGCGGGTCGTTGACCTTGAGGTCGGCGTCGTGGGCCGGCGCCCCGGGACGGTCGGTGACCGACAGCTTGGCCACGTAGTCGAGGGGCTGGCCGCGTTTCGGGCCGGCCGCCACGTACGTCGCCTGGAAGTCCTTCAGCGTGAAGGCGAACGGCGCCAGCGTCTCGGCGGTGACCCGCTGACCCGGCATGAACCGGTCGTACGCGGCGACCGTGTTGGCGAAGCCGTCACCCTCGACGACCAGCACGTTGCCGCGATAGCCGAACATGCCGCCGGCGGCGACGGCCAGCAGTAGCGCGAGCAGCGCCAGGTGGAACAGCAGGTTGCCGGTCTCGCGCAGATAGCCCTTCTCGGCGGCGACCCAGCCGGGGCCGGTCGCCACCCGGAACCGGGCCCGGCGCAGCACCCGGGCCGCCTCGTCGACGCCGATCTCGCGCTCGACCACGGCGTTGTGCGGCAGCCGGGACAGGTTGCGCGGCGCGGCGGGCGGCCTGCGCCGCATCTCCTTGTAGTGGGCGAGCGCCCGGGGCAGCACGCATCCCGACAGCGACACGAACAGTAGCAGGTAGATGGCGGCGAACCACGGCGACTTGAAGACATCGAACAGCCACAGCCGGTCGAGCCAGGCCGCCAGCTTCGGGTCGTTCTTGAAATACGCGGCGACCTTGGCCGCGTCGACCGACCGCTGTGGATAGATCGACCCCGGCACCGACCCGAGCGCGAACAAGAACAGCAGGATGAGCGCCGTGCGCATCGAGGTCAGCGTGCGCCAGAACCAGCGCAGCCAGCCGACCGGGCCTAGCCCGACGGGCCGCTCCGCCTCGGTCTGCGCCTCGGTAACAGTCATCTCAGATCACCGGCTCGAATCCGCCTATCCAGGTCTGCATGGTCGCGACGAGCTGCCCCCACAGCCCGGTCACCAGCAAAAGCCCAACCCCGACCAGCATGAGGCCGCCGATCCGCGTGATCAGCGGCGTGTGCCGCCGGATGGCGCGGAACGTGTGCACGGCCTTGTGGTACGCCAGCCCGGCCAGCACGAACGGCAGGCCCAGGCCCAGGGCGTACGCGATGGCGAGGACGCCGCCCCGGACGGCGCTGCCCTCCTGCAGGCCGAGCGTGAGGACGACGGCGAGGGTGGGCCCGATGCAGGGCGTCCAGCCGAGCCCGAACACCACGCCCAGCAGCGGCGCGCCCGCGAGCCCGGCCGCGGGGAACCGGTGGATCCGGAAGTCGCGCTGGAGTCCGGGCAGGACCCCGAGGAACGCCAGCCCGAGGACGATCGTGACGACGCCGAGCACCCGCGTGATCAGGTCGGCGTGCCCGAGCACGGCGGCCCCGATCCCACCCGCCAGCACCCCCGCCAGCAGGAACACCAGCGCGAACCCGGCCACGAACAACAGGCTTCCGGCCAGCAGGCGGCTCCGCTTGGGGTCGCCGCTCATCCCCGTCACGTACGACAGGTAGCCGGGGACCAGCGGCAGCACGCACGGCGAAAGAAAGCTGACCAGCCCCGCCAGCACCGCGATGGGCAGTGCCACCAGCAGGGATCCGGTCGCGACCGTGTTACTCATCGGCGCCACTCGGACAGGCGCCGCGCGAGGGCTCGCCGGGCGTCATTCATGGACGACCTTGGTGATCGCATTCAGCAGGTCGGTGTATTTCACCCGGCCCAAAGTCCGGCCCGCGATCCGGCCCTGCTTGTCGATGATCAGCGTGGACGGGATGGCGGCCGGGTTAACCGTGCCGTGGAATTGCAGCAGGATCGTGCCGGCCTGGTCGTAGAGGCTCGGGTAGCCGGTCTGCTGGGTGCGCTCGAACGACTGCGCGGCGGCCTTCTGGTCTTTGAAGTCGATGCCGAGGAACGCGACGCCCTGCGCCTTGGTCTGGGCGGCGATGTCCTTAAGCACGGGCGCCTCGGCCCGGCAGGGAGCGCACCAGGAGGCCCAGAAGTTGAGCACCGAGACCGTGCCGCCGGCCAGCGCGGCGGGGCTCCCGTCGAGCGTCTGGCCCTCGATTTTCGGCGCCGGCTTGCGGTCGGCCGGCGCGAAGAACTCGACCTGCCCGTCGCCCGGCACGAAGCGGATGTCTCCGGCCTGCGGCTGGCCGGCCTGTGTGCCCGCGCACCCGGCCACCAGGGCGAGCGCGGCGAGCGCCAGGCAGGAGGCGGCGATACGGGACACGGGAGAACGATCTCCTTGCACTACAACCGGTAGAGTTCTGCCACTCTACCGGCCCTGTGCAGCGGTCAGGCTCCCGGTGGGCCCTCTCCTCTGATGAGGCTGGCCGCGGGCTCGCTGTATCCGATGCTGACCAGCCGCCCGCCTTCGAAGGTGAAGCTGGTCAGGCTGGCCAGGGCGCACTGGCGGCGGCGCGGGTCGTGCCAGAGGCGACGCCCTTCGGCCGCGAGCCGGATCTCCCAGATCGGCAGCTGGTGGCTGACCAGAACCGCCTCGTGCCCGGCCGCCTCCTCACGCGCCTGCTCGACGGCCGCGCGCATGCGCGCCACCACCTCGACATAGGGCTCGCCCCACGAGGGCCGGAACGGGTTGACGAAGTGGCGGTAGTGGCGAAGCTCACGAAAGACGCCCTCGCCGCCGACCACCTTCCGCCCCTCGAAGACGTTGGCCGCCTCGATGAGCCGGTCGTCGATGGTCGCCGGGATGTCGAGCGCGGCGGCGATGGGGGCGGCCGTCTCCTGCGCGCGCTCCATGGGAGAGCTGCGCAGCACCACGATGTCGCGCCCGTGGAGCGCCTTGGCGGCCAGCTCGGCCATGGCCCGCCCGTTGTCCGACAGGTGATATCCGGGAAGCCGGCCGTAGAGCACCCCGCCGGGGTTGGCGACCTCGCCGTGCCGTAGCAGGTGGACGGTGGTGGTGGTCTGTGTCATCGCCCGTCAGACTACCGGGGTCAGGCCGAGTTCCTCGCACACCGTGCGCAACGCGTCGACGGACGCCCTGATGGCGGGGCGGCGCGCGGCGTCGGTGCGCCAGATGGCGAAGATCCGCCGGGTGAGGCGGGGCAGCACGGGGACCATCGTGACCCCTTCCGGGACCACACCCCGGCCCAGCCGCGGGATCAGCGCGAATCCGTGCCCGCCGGCCACGAGCGCCAGCTGCGTCGCATATTCGTCGGCCATGCACCCGATGTCCGGCTCCAGGCCGGCCGTGTGCAGCAGGAACATCAGGAAGTCGTGGCAGACCGTGCCGGGGCTGGCGGCGATCCAGCTGCCGCCGGGCAGCGCGTCGAGCTTGATCTCGGCGAGGTTCGCGAGCGGATGACCGGACGGCACGGCGATGTCGGCCAGGTCGTCGTGGAGCATGGCGCGCGACAGGCCCTCCGGGATGGCCATCGGGCGATTCAGCCAATCCTGGACAAGCGCGACGTCAAGCTCGCCCCTGGCCACCTCACGGACCTGCCGCTCGGGGTCGCGCTCGTAGAGCTGGATCTCCAGCTCGGGGTGGCGCTCGTGCATCATCGTGAGCGCCTGCGGCATGATCCCGCGCACGGCGGTCGGGAAGGCGCCCATGGTCAGGCGGCCGACGACCGCGCCGCGCAGCGCCTCGAAGTCGGCCTCGGCGGTCTCGACCAGGGCGAGGATCTTCTCGGCGTGCTCGGCCAGCAGCCCCGCGGCGTCGGTGAGCTTGACGCCGCGGCCGTTGCGCTCCACGAGCACCGCGCCCGTCTCCCGCTCCAGCTTGGCCAGCTGCTGGGACACCGCTGACGGGGTCACCATCAGCGCTTCCGCCGCCGCGCCGACCGATCCGTAGATCGCCACGGCATGCAGGGCCTTCAGCCGGTTCAGATCCAACATGTAAGCCAGTCTAAACCGTCCACCTTAGAAAATCTCGCTTGTCCTCAACTGTTTAGCGCTGGACAATGAACTTATGCGAATCAATGAAACTGCTCTTCACGGAGCCACCGAGTCCAGCACGCCGGCCAAGGCCCCCGTCTCCGGCTACCTACGCACCCTCGCGATCCAGAACAGAGCCCGCCGCATGCACCGGAAGGGGCGCTATCCGACCGACTGAGCGGCGGCCTTCGCCGCCGCTGGGAGCGCTTCCACTACGCGGGTGATGGCCTCCTCGTCGTGCGCGGCCGAGACGAACCAGGCCTCGTACGCCGAGGGGGGCAGATAGATCCCCTGATCGAGCATGGCGTGGAAGAACAGGCGGAAGGCGTCGGTGTTCTGCTTGCGCGCGGAGGCGAAGTCGGTGACCGGATCCTCGGTGAAGAAGACCGAGAACAGGTTGCCGGCCCGCTGGAGCCGATGCGGCACCCCGGCCGCGGCCAGCGCGTCCGACGCCGCCCTGCCGATGATCAGCGCGGCCGCGTCGACCCGGTCGTAGGCGTCGTCGTCGCAGTTCTGGAGCGTGGCCAGCCCGGCCGCGCAGGCCAGCGGATTACCCGACAGCGTGCCCGCCTGGTAGACCGGCCCCTCGGGGGCCAGCAGCGCCATCACGTCGGCCCGGCCGCCGAACGCCGCCGCCGGCAGCCCGCCGCCCATCACCTTGCCGAACGTCATGAGGTCGGCGTCGACCGGCTCGAGGCCATACCAGCCTGAGGCCGAGACGCGGAAGCCGGTGAGGACCTCGTCGACGATGAGCAGCGCGCCGTTGGCCGTGCACAGCTCGCGCAGCCGCTGGTTGAAGCCCGTGCCCGGTGGGACCACGCCCATGTTGGCCGGGCACGCCTCGGTGATCACGCAGGCGACCTCGAAGGTCGCGAAGGCCTCCTCCACCGCCGCCACGTCGTTGTACGGGAGCACGATCGTGTCGGCGGCCGACGCCCCGGTCACGCCGGGGGTGTCCGGCAGGCCGAACGTGATCACACCCGATCCGGCCGAGGCCAGCAGCGCGTCCACATGCCCGTGGTAGCACCCGGCGAACTTGATCACCTTGCTCCGGCCGGTGAACCCGCGTGCCAGCCGTACGGCCGACATGGTGGCCTCGGTGCCCGAGCTGACCAGCCGGACCTTCTCCACCGGCGCGACCCGGGAGGCGATCTCCTCGGCCAGCAGCACCTCGCCTTCGGTCGCCGTGCCGAAGGACATCCCGCGCGTCAGCGCCAGCGCGACCGCCTCGACGACCAGCGGATGCCGGTGTCCGAGGATCATCGGCCCCCACGAGCACACGAGGTCGACGTAGCGGTTGCCGTCCACGTCAGTGACGTAGGGCCCGTCGCCTGAGGTCATGAACCGGGGCGTCCCTCCGACCGCGCCGAAGGCCCGCACAGGCGAGTTCACCCCGCCCGGAACGATCTCCCGCGCCCGATCGAACAGCTCTCGCGACTTGTCGATGTTCACTACTGCAGATTAGCCAGCTCAGCCCTTGGTGGCGCCGAGGGTCAGGCCGCGGATGAACTGCTTCTGCAGCAGGATGAACACGACGAGGGTCGGGATGGCGGCCAACAGCGCCGCCGCGGCGATCATGTTCTGGTTGGCCACGAACTGGCCCTGCAGGTTGGCGAGGGCCGAGGTGATGGGCCGCTTGTTCCCCGTCGAGATGAGCGTGATGGCCCAGAAGAAGTCGTTGTAGATCCACGTGGTCAGCAGCGTGGCGAGGGCGGCGAGCGCGGGACGGCACAACGGCAGCGTGACCCGCCAGTAGCGCTTCCACAGCGACGCGCCGTCGACGATCGCCGCCTCGTCGATCTCCTTGGGGATCGTGCGCATGTAGTTGCTCATCACGAACACGCAGAAGCCCAGCTGGAAGGCGACGTTGATGACGATCAGCCCGGTGATCGAGTTGTACATCAGGCCGCTTTCGCTGAGGAACTTCGGCAGCGGGATCGCGAGGTAGAGCCGGTAGAGCGGGGTGATGATGACCTGCTGCGGCAGCAGGTTGCCCGCCGTGAACAGGATCAGCAGGGAAAGGTTGAACTTCACGTTCACCCGGGCGATCACGTACGCCACGGCCGACGCCAGGACGAGCGTGAGGATCACCGCGGGCACCGTGATCCACATCGAATTCAAGAAAAAGCGCCACATGTCGGACTGGGTCCAGGCGTTGGCGAAGTTCTCGAACGTCAGCTTCTTCGCCACGGAGAAGTAGCCGAGCCGGTTGGTCTCGGAGATGGGGCGCAGCGCGACGTACAGCGCGAAAAGGATGGGCGTCACCCACAGCGCGACCGCCACGACCATGAAGACCTGGGCCAGCACCCCGCCCAGGCGGCTTCGGCCCGTCATGCCTCCTCCTTGCGCAGCACCTGATAGAGGAAGAC
This sequence comes from Streptosporangiaceae bacterium NEAU-GS5, assembly GCA_017592665.1. GTDB lineage: Bacteria > Actinomycetota > Actinomycetes > Streptosporangiales > Streptosporangiaceae > NEAU-GS5. Next base: position 11,841 of record JAGFNW010000003.1, read on the forward strand.
CGAAATCGGCACCAGGGAGATCACCAGCAGCACGACGCCGAGCGTCGAGCCGAACCCGATGCGCTGGGTCTCGCCGACGATGTTCTGGGTGACCGCGACCGACAGCAACTCGAGGCCGCGCAGCGGATTGCCCTTGCTGGTGATGTAGACGAGGTCGAAGGCGCGCAGCGACTCGATGACCGTGACCACCAGGATCACGATGTTGATGGGCCGCAGCACCGGGAAGACCACGCGGAAGAACGTCTGCCGCGCGCTCGCCCCGTCGACCAGCGCCGCCTCGCGGAGCGCCGGATCGACGGCCTTCAGGCCGGCGAGATAGAGCACCATGACGTAGCCGGCCTGCCGCCAGGTGGCCTCCACCAGGATGGCCCAGAGGTTCAGGTTGGGGTCGCCCAGCCAGTCGATCAGGTTGTCGTTGCCGGTCCGCCCGATGAGCGAGTTGATCAGGCCGTAGTTCGGCGAGTAGATCAGCTCCCAGATGATGCCGATCAGCGCGAGCGACAGCATCACCGGCAGGAACAGCACGCTCTGGTAGATCCGGCTGCCCCGGATCCCCCGGTCGATCACGACCGCGAACAGCATCCCCAGCGGCGTGGCGAGGATGATGAACACGCCCAGCCAGATCGCGTTGTGCCGGACGGCCGGCCAGAAGTCCGGATAGACGGTGAACGCCTGGTGGTAGTTCTCCAGCCCGTACAGGCAGCCGGGCTGCGGGATGCCCGGCACCTTCGGCAGGTCCGAGCAGGACTCGAGCGTGATCGAGCCGACGCCCGTCCACTTGGTGAACGACAGCAGCAGCGACGCGAAGGCCGGCAGCCACACGAAGGCGAGGTCGATGAGCAGCGGGATGCCCAGCAGGACGACGATGACCAGCCGGTCTCGCCTGGAGAATCGGCGGCGGCGGCGCGGCCCCTTGGCCGTCCCGGCCGCCGCCGGTGCGCTGACAGCCATCACGCGAAGATCGTCTTGGCCTGGTCCTCGGCACTCTTCTGGATCGAGGTCACGTTGGCGGCGCTGGGGTTGTCGATGAAGCTCTGGATCCCCTTGATCATCGCCGTCGCCATGTCGGGCACCGTGTCCCGGTCCATGAACTGGGAGACCGCCTTGCACGCCGCGATCGCCTGCGCGCCCTTCTTCTGGATGTCGTTGTACGTCGGGGCGACCAGGCCGTTGGCGATGCCGGTGTCCCACTGGTCGGTCTTGAGGAACGTGGTCTCGGCGTCGCCGGTGCCCAGGTATTCGAGGATCTTCTTGGCCGCGTCCTTGTTCTTGGCGTTCTTCGGCAGCATGAACCCGTCGGTCGGCGCGTCCATATAGTCCTGGCCATATTGGGCGTTGATCACCGGGTAGGGGAAGAAGTCGAGATCGCCCAGGTTGGACGGGTCATAGTTGGCGGCCACCTGGTTGGAGCCCTGGAACATCATCCCGGCCTTCTTGTTCTCCAGGTCCTTGGCCGCGTCCTGCCAGAGCCGCCCGTTCGCGCCCTTCTGCATGAACGGCATGAGCTCGCGCCAGTGGTCGAACACGGCCGTCACACCGGGGTCGGTCCAGGGGATCTCGTGCTTCATCAGCTTGATGTGGTAGTCGTAGCCGTTGACCCGCAGGTTGATGATGTCGAAGGTGCCGAGCGCCGGCCAGCCGTCCTTCTCCGCGAACGCCAGCGGGACCAGCCCGTCCTTCTGCATCTTCTTGCAGAGCGCGACGAAGGCGTCCCAGTCGGCGGGGACCTCGTAGCCCTTGTCCTTGAAAACGCTCTTGTTGTAGAAGACGACCCACGGATAGTTGTACAGCGGGACCAGGTAATACTTGCCGTCCACGCCCTTGGAGAGGCTCTTGGCGGCGTCGTTGAAGGTGCCGCCGATCTTCTCCCAGACGTCGTCGAGCGGCTCCAGCAGATTCTGGGCGGCGAAGAACTGCAGCCGGTAGCCGGCGAACCAGGTGGCGAGGTCGTCCGGCGTGCCCTGCAGGTAGCTGCTGATGTTGTTCTGGAACGTGTTGTGGTCGACCGTGTTGACGGTGACCTTGACGCCGGTGGCCGCGGTCGCGGCCGTCACCAGCGCGGCGAACGCGTTCTTGGTGGCTTCGTCCGAGTAGTTCGAGCCGAAGGTGACGGCGCCGCCGCCGGCGCTGCTGGCCGCAGTGGCGGGCGCCGAGGCGCCCTGGCTGGATCCTTCGTCGCTGCCGCAGGCGGCGAGCAAGGAGGGAAGTGCGGCCAGCCCGAGGGCGCCGGCCATTCCTTTGAGTGCGGACCGCCGGCTCAGGGGGCCGGCGGCACGGATGAGGCTCTGCGAGGGGTCCGACATGGATGCCTCCGTTCGAACAGGTTCCAACGAGATCCACCACAGCCACCCACAAAGTAACGTAGACGCACACGCCAACGTCAAGAGTTGATCGATTGCATTTCGGACTCTTAAGCCCGTTTCGAAACCGCTCGAGGCCCGAGTACTGGCCGCCCTGGCCCGGACATGACATCGGCGGCTCGTTCGCCGGACGGCCGGCCGCTGCCCGACCCGCTCCGGGTTCTCGATCACCTGGCCGATTGACCCCGCCCAGCACGCCCAGCCCGCCCAGCCCGCCCGGCCCGCCAGCCTGACTGGAACGCTGGCCCTGGAACGCCGGCCGGGCTGAAACGGCCACCTGGCTGAAACGGTCACCTGGCTCGGACGTTCGCCGGGCTGGAACGCTTGCCAGGGCTGGAACACCTCGACCGTTGACATGTCCTGTCGCCTGGCATCCGAGGGGGTCACCGATGCGCTGGAACGCCTGGAACGCCTGGAACGCTGGAACGGCTGCCGCCTGGAGGGCGTGTTGACGTGGGGTGCTTGCGGGAGGTGGCTGGTGGTGGTGCCTCCGGCGGGGGCGCTCCGGCTCCGGGATGGGCTCACCCCCTTCCCCGCCCGCCCTCGACCCCGGCGAGCTCAGCAGACCGTCTCCTCCGCCGCAAGCCCGGCTGTGCGGGTTGACGTCCGCGTGCTGGGCGTGCTGGGCGGGGGTCAATCGGCCAGGTGATCGAGAACCCGGAGCGGGTCGGGCAGCGGCCGGCCGTCCGGCGGGCGGAGCCAGGTCACGGCCGAACCCGTCGCGAGCGTCGAGGGAGGGGCCAGCACATAGCTGTCCCGGCAGTGCCAGCGCAGCCCGGAGACGGCCTCGATGGTCTCAGGGGCGTAGTCGAGGTGGCAGGTCCACCACTCGTCCTCGTCCTCGGGGTTGCCCCGGGTGGCCACGTAAAAAAGAACCCGGTCGCCGTTCGCGGCGACCGGGCCCGAGTTGAAGCCGGAGGCGTCCATCGCGGCGAGCGCCGCGACCGCGGCCGCCTCCGGGACGTCGAACACGTCGAATACGCGGCCGGTGGGCAGGATCACGTTGGCGTCCGGATTCTGCTCCCACCAGCGGGTCAGCTGGGCCGGATCGGCCGTGGCCTGCATCCGCCAGGCGGGCGACAACGGATGCGTGCCCGGATCGGGGCAGCCGACCCGGTCGCACGAACAGGCGCGCGAGCCGGAGGTCAGCGGATGGGCGCCCTGCACGCTGGCCCAGCCGTAGGCGGCGTATTCCAGGGCGGCCGTGGCCTTCTTGGGGGATCTGTGCGCGCGTCGTTTCGCCCGGCTCGTACGGCGAGTCAGCGGCACCCCGACCATCGGGCCATCCTCCCCAAAGCGTCCGACAGCATTGCGACGTTGTGCCACAGATAATGCCCGTTTCCCGATGGGACGCGCAGGGCGACCCCCGGATATGGCCCTCTCAGGCCAGTTTGCGCGCCACTTCCGTGGCCCAATAGGACATGATCATGTCGGCCCCGGCCCGTTTGATCGCCACGAGGGACTCCATGATCACTCGGTCGCGGTCCAGCCAGCCGTTGGCGGCCGCCGCCTCGACCATCGCGTACTCGCCGCTCACCTGGTAGGCGGCGACCGGCACCTCCACCATGTCGCGGACCTGGCGGATGATGTCGAGGTAGGCCATCGCCGGCTTGATCATCACCGCGTCGGCGCCTTCCTCCAGGTCGAGTCTGACCTCTCGCAGCGCCTCGCCGATCGGCCCGGCCGGATCCTGCTGGTAGGCGTTCCGGTCGCCGAACTGCGGCGCGCACTCGGCGGCGTCGCGGAACGGTCCGAAGAAGGCGGAGGCGTACTTGGCCGAGTAGCTGAGGATCGGGATCTCGGCGAAGCCGTCCGTGTCGAGGGCCGCGCGGATCGCGCCGACCTGGCCGTCCATCATCCCGCTCGGGGCGACCACGTGGGCGCCCGCGCGGGCCTGGGCGACGGCGGCCGACGCGTAGCGCTCGAGCGTGGCGTCGTTGTCGACCTCGCCCGCCGCGGTGAGGACCCCGCAGTGCCCGTGGTCGGTGTATTCGTCGAGGCAGGTGTCGGCCATCACGACCAGCGCCTCGCCGGCCTCCTTGCGCACGTCGGCGAGGGCCACCTGGACTATGCCCTCCGGGTCGTCCGCGCCCGAGCCGCGGGCGTCCTTGCGCGCCGGGATGCCGAACAGGATCACGCCGCCCACACCTGCCTCGGCGGCCTCGACGACCGCCTCGCGGAGCGAGTCGCGGGTGTGCTGCACGACGCCCGGCATCGACCGCACGGGCTGCGCCTCGGTGATCCCCTCCTTGACGAACAGGGGCAGGATCAACTCGGCCGGGTGCAACCGGGTCCCCGCGACCAGCCGGCGCAGCGGCGCCGTACGCCGCAGCCTGCGCGGTCTCACGACCGGAAACATCGACACTCCTTCGTTCGGGGGTTCATTTCGCGCGGCGGCGGGCTCCCCGGCGATTCTGGGACGGCCGGCGCGGGACCTCGCCCGCCGATATGGCCGCCTGCCGCTGCTTGGCACCGTACTCCGCAAGCGCCGCCGCCAGAGCCGAAGCCGAGGGTTTGTCGGCCATGACGTCGACCCGCAGCCCGAACTCCTCGGCCGTCTTGGCGGTCTGCGGGCCGATCACCGCGATGACCGTGACCGCGTGCGGCTTGCCGGCGATGCCGACGAGGTTGCGCACGGTCGAGGACGAGGTGAACAGGACCGCGTCGAAGCCGCCCGACTTGATCGCCACACGAGTGGCCTCGGGCGGCGGCGCGGCGCGGACCGTGCGGTAGGCCGTCACGTCGTCGCACTCCCAGCCGAGCTCGGTCAGCCCGGCCACCAGCGTCTCGGTGGCGATGTCGGCCCGCGGCAGCAGCACCCGGTTGATCGGGTCGAGCATCGAGTCGTACGGAGGCCACTCGGCCAGCAGGCCCTCCGACGACTGCTCGCCGGTCGGCACGAGATCGGGCTTCACCCCGAACTCTACCAGCGCCTTCGACGTGGCCTCGCCCACAGCCGCCACCTTGAGCCCGGCGAACGCGCGGGCGTCGAGGCCATACTCCTCGAACTTCTCGCGCACCGCCTTGACCGCGTTGGCGCTGGTGAACGCCACCCACTCGTAGCGGCCCGTGACCAGGCCCTTGATGGCGCGATCCATCTGCTGCGGGGTGCGCGGCGGCTCGACCGAGATCGTCGGCACCTCCTCGGGCACCGCGCCATAGGAGTGCAGCTGCTCGGAAAGGCCGCGCGCCTGCTCCTTGGTGCGCGGCACGAGCACCCGCCAGCCGAACAGCGGCTTGGTCTCGAACCACGACAGCCGCTCGCGCTCGGCCACCGCCTCGCCGACGACGATCACGGCGGGCTCGGTCATCCCCGCGTGCTTGAGGTCGGGGCCGAGCCTGGCCAGCGACGACACGACCGTGTATTGCTCGGTCGTGGTGCCGTCCATGGTGACCGCGACCGGGGTGCTGTCGGGCTTGCCGCCCTGGATCAGCGCCTTGGCGATCGGCACCGCGTCGGCCACGCCGTTGTAGACGACGAGCGTGCCCTCACAGGTCGCGTGCCTGGCCCAATCCTGCGTCTGGGCCGCGTCGACGATCCGGAACTCGGGCGCCGACGCCGCCGGCGCGATGCCCGCGTACGTCAGGACCGCGGTCGCGGGCGGCACGCCCGGCACGATCTCGAAGTCGACCTCGGCCTTGGCGCAGGCCGCGACCTCTTCGGTGACCGAGGAGAAGAACGACGGATCGCCGGGACACAGCCGGACGACCGTGCGGCCGGCCTTGGCCTCCTGCACGGCGGTCAGCGACACGGTCTCGCCCTCCGGCGAGGTCGCCGCGTCGATGACGGTCACGTCAGGGCGGCAGTGCCGCAGCAACGAGCCGTACGCCTCGCGGTCGACGATGACCACGTCGGCTCTGGCCAGCAACTCGGCGCCACGCAAGGTGAGCAGGTCGGCGTCACCGGGTCCCGCGCCGACGAACGCGACGATCCCGCTGGTAAAGAATTCTTCGGAGCTCAATGGGCCTGCTCCCCCATCAACGTGCCGGCCCCCTCGGCGATCATGGCGGCCGCGAGCTCGCGGCCGAGGTCCATGCCCGCCTCGGGCGGTCCGGAGGTGGACTTGCGCACCGCTCGCGAGCCGTCGATGGCGACGACCGCTGCGGTCAGGTTGATAATGTGCCCATCGTCGACCGCATATGCACCTACTGGAGCCGCGCAACCAGCCTCGAGTGCGGCGAGCACACTCCGCTCGGCGGTCACGGCGGCCCTGGTCCGGGCGTCGTCGAGCACCCGCAGCAGCTCGATCAGCTCCTGGTCGGCGGACGCGCACTCCACCGCGAGCGCGCCCTGGCCGGGCGCGGGCAGCATCTCGTCGAAGTCGAAGAGCTGCGCGACCTCGCCGTCGCGGCCGAGGCGGCCGAGCCCGGCCGAGGCCAGCACGACCCCGTCGAGCTCGCCCTTGGCGATCTTGCCGATCCGGGTGTCGGCGTTGCCGCGGATCGGCACGTACGCGAGCTCGGGGCGGAGCACGCGCAGCTGGGCCACCCGGCGCGGCGACCCGGTGCCGATCCTGGCGCCGGGCGGCAGGTCGGCCAGTTTGTGCGAGCCGACGAGCGCGTCCCGCGGGTCGTCCCGCGGCGGGATGGCGGCGATCGTCACCCGCTCGTCGACGGCCGTCGGCAGGTCCTTGAGCGAGTGGACCGCGAAGTCGATCTCACCTTCGACCAGCTTGGCGCGCAGCTCGCTGACGAACACGCCGGTGCCGCCGAGCTGGGTCAGCTGGGCCTTGGTCACGTCGCCGAAGGTGGTCACGCCGACCAGCTCGACCGGCCGTCCGGTGAGCGCGGTGAGGGCCTCGGCGACCTTGCGCGACTGCGTGGTCGCCATCAGGCTCTTGCGCGTGCCGAGCCGGAGCGTGCCGGACCGCAGGGCGCTCACTGGTCTGCCTCTCTATGGAACACGGAGATCTGGGACACCGCGTCTGGCGCCTTCGGATCCAGGCCGAACAGCTCGCGTAGCGCCTCCGCATAATGATCACCTGCGGCGGACGCCGCGAGCCGTTTGACACGCACGGTCGGCTCGTGGAGCAGCTTGTCGACCACCCGGCGGACGGTCTGGGCCACCTCTTCCCTGGCGCGGGTGTCGAGGTCGGGCATGCGGGAGACGAGCCGGTTCAGCTCGGACTCGACCACGTCGGCGGCCTTGCTGCGCAGCGCGATCACGGTCGGCGTGACCCGCGCGGCGCGCGCCGCGTCCAGGCAGGCGGCGACCTCGGCGGTCACGATCCGCCGCACGGCCTCGATGTCGGCGCCCCGGCCGCCGTCGTCGGCCATCCCGGCCTGCTGCATCGAGTCGAGGTCGACCAGCGTCACGCCGGGGATGACCCGGACGCCGGGGTCGATGTCGTGCGGCAGGGCCAGATCGAGCAGGAAGATCTTCCGGCCGGGGACCAGCATGTCCGGTGTGACGGCCAGCGTGCCGGCGCCGACGCAGGAGACCACGAGGTCGGCCTCGGCCAGCTCGGCCGGGATCGCGGCCTGCTCGACCGCGCGCCCGCCGACCGTATCGGCCAGCCGTACGGCACGCTCGAAGGTCCGGTTGGCGATCACGATGTCGGTGGCGCCGGCCCGCGACAAGGTGGCCACCGTAAGGCCGCTCATCGAGCCGGCGCCGATGACCAGGACCCGCTTGCCGGCGACCGGACCGAGCACCCGCTCGGCCAGCCGCAACCCGACGCCGATGAGAGAGGCGCCCGCGCGGTCGATGCCGGTCTCGGCGTGCGCCCGCTTGCCGGCCCGCAGGGCGTGCTGGGCCAGCTCGTTGAGCGTGGGGCCGGCCGTGCCCTCGTCCTGCGCCAGCCGCAGCGCCTGGCGGAGCTGGCCGAGGATCTGGCCCTCGCCGACCACCATCGAGTCGAGCCCGCACGCCACCGAGAACAGGTGCTGCACGGCCCGATCCTCGTAGTGCACGTAGAGGCTGGGGGCCAGCCGCTCCTGGCCGACCCCGGAATGCCGGGCCAGCAGTTCGGTGACCGCGGTCACGCCGCCGTGGAAGCGGTCGACGTCCGCGTACACCTCGACGCGGTTGCAGGTGGAAACGACCATGGCCTCCGCCACGTGCGCGTCGCGGCGCACGTCGTGCAGCAGCTTCGCCAGCGCGTCACCGCTGACGGTGACCCGCTCCAGAAGCGCCATCGGCGCGCTCCGGTGGCTGAGACCGACGACCAGAAGTGTCATCCGACCTCACCGGCCCAGTCTTCGGGCAACATCGCGCCCCCAGTCACCTTGCGCTGCTCGTGGAAGGCAAGGATCTGCAGTTCGATGGACAGATCGACCTTACGTACGTCCACACCATCCGGAACGGTCAGCACCACGGGCGCGAAGTTCAGGATGCTCGTCACCCCGGCTGCGATGACGCGGTCGGCCACCTGCTGGGCCGCCGCCGCCGGCGTCGCGATCACCACGATCGACACCCCTCTGTTCAGGATCACCGACTCCAGACCGTCGATGTGCTCGACGACGAGGCCCGCGATCCGGTCACCCACCACTCCGGGGTCGGCGTCCAGCAATCCCGCGACGCGGAACCCACGCGAGACGAACCCGCCGTAGTTGGCGAGCGCCCGCCCGAGGTTGCCGACGCCCACGATGGCGACGGCCCAATCCTGGGTCAGGCCCAGCTCCCGCGAAATCTGGTATATCAGGTACTGAACGTCGTAACCCACTCCTCGCGTGCCGTATGACCCCAGGTGTGACAGGTCTTTCCGGAGTTTGGCTGAGTTCACTCCCGCGGCGAGGGCGAGGTCCTCTGAGCTCACGGTGGCGGTGCCACGCTCGGCCAGGCCGTTGAGGGCCCGGAGATAGACGGGCAACCGCGCGACTGTCGCGTCGGGGATGCCACGTTCTCGTGCGGACGGAATTCGCCGGATCACTTTCGCCAATGCTCCAGGGGGACGGTAGGGCTCTTTCAGGTTAGTCCCCTTGTGAACGGATGCACAAAGTGGGTGTTCAACTTAGGCTGGGATGATGGCGCACGTCATCACTCTGTACGGCAAGCCGGGTTGCCATCTCTGCGACGACGCGAGGGCGGTCATCGAGCGCGTCGCGGCCGAACTCGGGGTGCCGTGGGAGGAGCGGGACATCACCGCCTCCCCCGAGGATCTGGCCAAGTATGGCGAGATGATCCCGGTCACTTTGATCGACGGCGTGCAGCACGACTTCTGGCGGGTCGACGAGACCCGGCTGCGAAAAGCCCTAGAGGGAAGTTGACTGAAAGATTCGCGGCCTCACGGCGCGCGCGAAGGGGGCTCACCGCCTGAACGCGGTGGGCAGCGGCACGACCTTCGCCGCGTTGACCGACAGTTCGATCACGTTGGTGGCCAGCACGAGCGGCTGCCGTTCGGTCGCGAAGCGCTCCATGTGGGGCTGCCGCTGGTGCTCGGAGAAGGCCACCTCGTCGCGGTAGAGCTCGTAGACGATCCGCTGCAGCGGGGCCGACTTCACGCCGTGGCACACGAAGATCAGGGTGTCGGGCTCGTTGCGCAGCACCGCGTCGACCGTCTCCTCGGCCAGCTTGTCGAAGGCGTCGCCCGATCCGTCGAGCAGCGTGAAGACCGTGAGCAGGCCGTAGATCCCGGCGGCGGGACGAACGGACGGCGCCCCCGCGTGCGTCGGACCCGGCTGCGGGGCCGGTGCGCCCGCGCCGGGGAAGACCACGCCCGTGGCCGGCATGCTGTAGTCGGGCTCCGCGGCGGGGATGGGCGCGGCGGGCACCGGCGGCATGAACTGACCGGTCGCGGGACCGCCGAAAGGATCGGGCGCGCCCGGCATCGGCGGCGTCCTCGGAGGGAAGTCGCCGCCCTGCATCCGGGCCGCGTAGTCGACCGGCTCGCCCGGGCCCTCGGCGCGATATTCGGCGACCAGGTCGCCCAGCCCGCCCGGACGGCGTGGCGCCTCGGCGGCCACGGGCGGCGGCGGAGCCGGCTCCTTGCGGCGGACCGGCGGCGCGTCGTCGCCCTCGTCCTCGTCGTCCTCCTCGTAGGGCGCGAGCGGCCGCAGCACGCAATACCAGATCGCGCCCGCGGTCAGCGCCATCAGCACGACCACGAAGACCCCGGGAACCGCGAAGTAGAGCGCGCCGACCAGGGCCATGCCGGTGGGCGCGACGATCGCGGTGGCGTTCATGTTGTCGGCGTCGTAGTCGTCGCCGACGCGCCACCGCAGCACGGCCACGATCAGCGCGATCACCAAGAGCAGCACGACGAGCGCGTGCACGGCGAGCAGCAGCTTCTCCGGCCAGAGGTCCCAGTGGGCGTCGCCGCCCGGAAGCAGCTTGTCGTACGCGCCGGTCACCGGGTCGAGCACCATGATCACGACGCCGATGACGCTGAGCCCGATGCCCAGCAGCCAGTGGAACAGACGGGTGGCGGCCCGCGAGGCCAGCAGCTGCCAGACGCCCACGGCCAGCCAGAGCGGCGCCAGCAGAGAACCGGTGATCTGATAGGCGCGGAATGTCACGGGGCCGAACCCGACCAGCGTGCCGGTGGCGATGACCCCGAGCGAGAGACAGAGCGCGGCCGCGGTCACCGTCCACGCGATCAACCAGCCGGTCGGCTCTTCCCGGAGCCGCCCGGTGAGGGCGCCCGTCGTGATGGCGGCAAGCAGGGCGCCGGCGAACGCGATGACAGCGACAAGGACTTCCATGGTGGTACCAATGCTGCCGGACTTTGCCATCTGACTGGTAGCCGGGCCGCTCGTCGAGGTGGCCGCGCCCGCCGCCGGCGTCCCGGACGGCCCGCCCCGGCGGTCGCGTTTCCCCAGTTCAGAGCGGGTGAATACGGTGGGCGAGATGTCGCGTATCACCCCCTCTCCGGCAATGCCTCGTTACGGGGTGGGATTACTGAGTCCAAGTGGATTGTGTAATCCCGCGTTGATTTCTAGAGTGTTCGAGCACGCCGACTTCCCCATCCCCCAGGACGCCGGATGCCCGACACGCGGTCCATCAGCGGACTCGCCTCTCCAGTAGCCGCCGGAGTGGCCTCGCCCGCGCGTCTGACCGAGCCCGAATACGACGAGATGCGCGTTCTCGTCCTGCGCGCCAAGACCGGTGACACCGAGGCCTTCGGCGAGCTGTACGACCGCTATCTCGAGCTCGTCTATCGGTTCGTCTACTTCCGCGTGGGATCGCACGCCCTCGCGGAGGATCTCACCAGTGAAACGTTCCTACGGGCGCTCCGCGGCATCTCCGACTTCACCTGGCAGGGCCGCGACTTCGGCGCCTGGCTGGTGACGATCGCGCGCAACCTGGTGACCGACCACTTCAAGTCGGGCCGCAACCGGTTGGAGGTGTCGACCGCCGAGATCCTCGACACCCCATTGGACGGGCAGCACATCCCCGAGAACGCCGTGGTCGCCAACATCGTCAACGAGCACGTCATGCGTGCCGTCCAGCAGCTCGGACCCGAGCAGCAGGAGTGCGTGATCCTCCGGTTCCTGCACGGCCTGTCGCTCGCCGAAACGGCCGTCATCATGGGCAAGAAGAGCGGCGCGATCAAGGCCCTGCAGTTCCGGGCGATCAAGGCGCTGGCTCGCGCGTTACCGAAGGACCTCAGCTAGCCGTAACCTGCACACCCACCTGTTCGTTCTGCATGTGCAGGGAGGGGATCTTCACGCGGGAGCGTTCATGGGGCGGAGGTTCTGGCCTGGGCCGGGCCGTCGTACCGACGCCGTCCTGGCCAGGCTCGCCAAAATGGGCTGGGACGTCGCCTCGCCACGCCCGGAATTCCGCTCGCGGCTCCGCGCCGATCTGCTGCGCGTGCACGAGGACGAGAAGGTCGCCGCGGGCGTGCCGCCGCAGCAGCGGCCCGAGGTCCGCCGTCCCCGGCCCATGATCGTACGGCTCCGCCCGGTCCTGATCTTCGCCGGCCTGCTCGGCGTGATGTTCGTCACAGGCATGCGCACCTACGCCTCGGTCCCCGGAGATCTGCTCTATCCAGTGAAGCGGGCCGCCGAGTCGACCGTGCTCCGGCTCAGCGTCGACGGCGAAGACCTCGGTGAACGTGAGATGAAGGCGGCGCGGATCCGGCTCGCCGAGGTGGCCGCGCTCGTCGGCTCGTCCTCCCCCGACCGCGACACGCTGCTGCACACGACCCTCGAAGACGTGGCGAGCAGCACCAAGGCCGCGCTGCGGCACGTGCGCAAGCACGAGGCGGCCCGCAGGTTCGCCCGCGAGCAACACAACCTGGTCGAACCGCTGCTGCCCAAGCTCGACGAGCAGAACCGCGACCAGGCCGAGGCCATCTTGAGCATCGTCGACACGTTCACCTCGGGCCAGCACTGACGACACGATCCGCTAATGTCCGGCGGTTAAGCTCGCTGCTATGAAGCGGCTACTACGACGACGGGAAGCGGAATGGGCGGGCGAGGTCGCGGCGGCGGCCGGCGTCGCGGCCAACGAACCCCTGCCCACCGCCGAGCCTGACACCACCGCCGCCGCGTTCTTCGACGTCGACAACACGATCATGCGTGGCGCGTCGATCTACCACTTCGCCCGCGGCCTCGCGGCCCAGGGCATGTTCACCACGCGCGACCTTGTCAAGTTCGGGCTCGGGCAGGCCATGTTCCGGCTGCTCGGCAGCGAGAACCCCGAGCACATCGCCAAGGCCAAGGAGATGGCCCTCGCCTTCGTGGCCGGTCTCAAGGTCGACGAGGTGGTGGCGCTCGGCGAGGAGATCTACGACGAGACCATGGCCGACCGCGTCTGGCCCGGCACGCGGGCGCTGGCCCAGGCCCACCTCGACGCCGGGCAGCGGGTGTGGCTGGTCACCGCCACCCCGGTCGAGCTGGCGCGAGTGATCGCGCACCGGCTCGGGCTGACCGGCGCGCTCGGCACGGTGGCCGAGACGCACGACGGCGCCTACACGGGGCGGCTGGTCGGCGACCTGCTGCACGGCCCGGCCAAGGCCGAGGCCATCCGCGCGCTGGCCCGCAAGGAAGGGCTCGACCTGTCCCGCTGCTCGGCCTACAGCGACTCCTACAACGACCTGCCGATGCTGTCGCTGGTCGGCCATCCGTATGCGATCAACCCGGACGGCGCGCTTCGCGACCACGCCGAAGAGCACGAGTGGCAGATCCGCGACTTCAGGACGGGCCGCCGCGCCACCCTGATCGGGCTGCCGATCATGGCCGGGGCGGGAGCGGTGGCAGGCGGCATCGCCGCCGGCATCGCGCTGCGCAAGCGCCTTCGGTCCGTCTGATCCATCACCGATAGAGGGCCGCCAGGGATCGCGCCGTGGCGGCCAGGCGGTCGCGCAGCTCCACCGGCTCGATGACCTCGACCTCGGCGCCCAGCTTGAGGAACTCCGTGTGGGCGTGCGTGAGGGATTCGATCGGCACGGTCGCGGTCGCCCAGCCGTCGGCGCCGGGCGCGGAGCCGGTCTCCTCGATCGCCGCGTTCACCGCCGAGCTCATGATCTCGCCCGCGCGCTCGCGGCCGGCCGCCGACAGCCTGATCGTCGCCTCTCCCTGGATGAGGCTGGACCGGAAGTCGGTCAGGTGCGCCCGCCAGTAACCGGCGAGGTCGAACCCCTCCGGCCGGTCGAAGCTCTCGCCGGTGGCCTCGAGCTCCAGGATCGCGCCCACCCGGAAGGTCCTGACGCTGGGCGCGCCCGCCACGACGTACCACTTGCCGGCCTTCAGGACCAGCCCGTACGGCTCCAGCCGCCGTTCCACCTCGCACGGCTCGCGCCAGCGCCGGTAGAGCACCCGGATCACGCGCCTGTTCCACACGGCATCGGCCACGGCCGGCAGATAGGGCACCTGGTCGCCGTCGTGATACCAGCCAGGGGCGTCCAGGTGGAAGTGCTCGCGGACCAGGCGCGATCCGGCGCGCAGGTCCGGCGGGAGAGCGGCCTCGACCTTCAGCTCGGCGGCGGCGGCCAGCGCGCCGAGGCCGAGCTCGGCCGCGGGACCCGGCATCGCGGCGAAGAACAAGGCTTGGGCCTCCTTGGAGGTCAGGCCGGTCAGCCGGGTGCGGAACCCGTCGAGCAGCTGGTAGCCCCCGTCGTGGCCGGCCTCGCCGTAGAGGGGGATGCCGGCGGAGTGCAGGGACTCGACGTCGCGGTAGACCGTGCGCACGCTCACCTCCAGTTCGTCGGCGAGCTGCCGCGCGGTCAGCCGGCCGCGCGCCTGGAGGAGCATGAGCATCGACAACAGTCGGGAGGCGCGCATACCACTGACAGTACGTGTCAGTGGAGGGATTCTAGGTTGCCCGCATGCCATTCATGGAGAAGAACCTGCGCGCCCTGGCTCCGATCACCGTGCAGGACCGGCCGTACAAGCGCTACCACGTCGACCGGCCGGGGCACGAGATCGAGCCGGAGGTGGAGAAGGCCGCCTACGCGTTCCTGCCGCGCCTGGTGCCCGAGCCGGCCGGCGACTCCCCGGCCGGCTGGATCGTGCTGCACCGGGGCGGCGACACCGGCGCCTACCTTCTCGCGTACACCTGGGTCTGGGACAACGTGGTCGAATGCCACGTCGCGGCGGCCGGGCAGCCCATCCTCGGCTGCCCGGACGAGGACCCGACGCACTTCATCCTCGAGACGCGGCCATGGTTCGGCTGCGTGTGGGAGCTGCCGGCCTTGGAGCACGAGCGATCGGCCTGGGTCCGGCACATGTTCGTTCCTGACGAGCCCGACCTCGACGGCTATCTGGCCGACACCCGGCGGCCCGGTTCTGTCGGCCTCTAGGGGTAGCCTGTCCGCGTGGCGGAGCAGACGATCAGCGATGAGGATTGGGATTCCCGCGATCTGACCGGAGAGCGCTTCGAGCAGGTGGTCTTCAGCGACGTCGACCTGACCGAGGCGACCGGGCAGGGCGCGGTGTTCTCCGAGTGCGTCTTCCGCCGGGTGAGGTTCAACGCGTCCACGCACGTCACCGCGGCCTTCCTGAACTGTAAGTTCGTCCGGTGCTCGTTCTTCGACGCGACCTTCACCGAGTGCAAGGTGGTCGGCGGCACGTTCGAGCAGTGCGAGTTCCCGCTGCTGAAGGTCGAGGGCGGCGACTGGTCGTTCGCCGGGTTGCGCGACGCCGATCTCCGCGGCGCGTCGTTCACCGGCGTGCGGATGCGTGAGGCCGATCTGACCGGCGCGCGCTGCTCGGGCGCCACCCTCCGCGACGTCGATCTGTCGGGGGCCACCCTGCACCGCGCCGACCTGTCGGAGTGCGACCTGCGCGGCAGCGACCTGACCAGCCTCGACCCGCTCGACACCACGATCAAGGACGCGGTGATCGACGTCACCCAGGCCGTGCTGATCGCCACGGCCCTGGGTCTGCGGGTCAGAGACCCGCGAGAAGAGGTGGGAAAGCCGGGCCGCGGCGCAGCCGGAGCTCGTTGAGCTGGGCCTGGATGGTCTCACGGACCTCGTCGGTCTGGTTGAAGATCACCATCGGATCGTCGGCGTCGGCCGGCTCATAGCGGTCGGTCCTGATGGGCTCGCCGAATTCGATCAGCCACTTCGAGGGCAGTGGGATCAGGCCGAGCGGCCCGAGCAGCGGGAAGAACGGCGTGATCGGCAGATAGGGCAGGCCGAGGGCGCGGGCCAGCGTCGTCAGGTCGCCGATCTTGGGATAGATCTCCTCGGCCCCGACGATGGCGCACGGGATGATCGGCACGCCCGCCCTGACGGCGGACGCCACGAAGCCGCCCCGGCCGAACCGCTGCAGCTTGTAGCGCTGCGAGAAGGGCTTGCCGACGCCCTTGAACCCCTCGGGGAACACCCCGACCAGCTCGCCCTTGCGCAGCAGCCGGTCGGCGTCCTCGGGGCTGGCGCGGGTGTGCCCGCTCTTGCGGGACAGGTGGCCGAGCACGGGCAGCTGATAGACCAGGTCGGCGCCGAGCAGCCGGACCGCGCGACCGGCCTCGTCGTGCAGCGCGACCTGCATCATGAGCGCGTCGATCGGCACGGTGCCCGAGTGGTTGGCGACGACGAGCGCGCCGCCCTCGGCGGGCACGTGCTCAAGGCCGCTCACCTCCACCCGGAACCACTTCCGGTAGAGCGGCCTCACCAGGTTGAGCAGGACCCTGTCGTTGAGCTCTGGATCGAAGCCGAACTCGTCGACCTCGTACTCACCGGTGATCCGCCGTCGGAGGAAGGCCAGGAAATCCTCCATGGCGATCACCTTCTCGTGAAGTAGTCCAGAACTGCGAGTGGCAAATTACCTGATATCCCGCGAGAGCGGAGGTAGTCATCGAATGCCGCGGCCGTTGTGAATTTCGGCTTCCACCCGAGCGTGGCCGCGAGCCGGAGCGTCTCGACGGCGCGGCCATGGCAGATGAGCCCCAGCTGTTCGGGCGAGAAGTCGAGCAGGCCCGCGGCCCGGGCCGCCTCTCCCAGCATCCGGAAGGCGGGCGACGGCAGCGGGATCGACAGCCGGCCGGCGCGCCGCATGCACTGGGACAGCAGCAGCACGCCCTCGCCGGCCACGTTGAACGTGCCAGGATGATCTTCCGTGGCCATCCGGCGCAGCACCTCGACCGCGTCGTCCTCGTGCACGAACTGCAGGCGGGGGTCGAACCCCAGCACCGTGGGCGGGACAAGCTGCCCGAAATACCGGGTCAGCGGCGAGTCGACGGCGGGGCCCATGAAGTTGGCGAAGCGCAGGGTCGTGGTCACCACGTCGCGGCGGCGCCGTGCGAAGCCGCGCACATAGCCCTCGACCTCGTGGGCGTCCTTGGCGTAGCCGGAGTGGGGGACTTCGACCGGCTCGCTGTCCTCGGTGAAGACAGCGGGATCGTGCGGGGTCGAACCGTAGACGGCCGTGGTGGAGCGCACCACGACGCGGCGCACCGTCGACGATCGCTGACACGCCGCCAGCAGCTGCATGGTGCCGATGACGTTGTGTTCCTTCATCGCGGACCTGCTCTTGGCGGGCACGCTGACAAGGCTCATATGGACGACGGTGGTCACGTCGGCCGCGGCGATCACCTGACCGATGTCAGGGCTACGCAGGTCGACGCGGACGAATTCGACACGCCCGAGATCACGGGCGCGTGGTGGCACGGTGTCGACCCCGATGACCCGGTCGATCTCCGGGTCGGCTGCGAGAACGCCCGCCAACCGAGCGCCGATGTGACGAGAGACCCCGGTGACGAGCACGGACTGGGTCATCTGACGCCTCGCAGGGATCCGGAGCTACTTCTTGTTACGCCGCTGGATGCGGGTCTTCTTCAGCAGCTTACGGTGCTTCTTCTTGGCCATGCGCTTGCGTCGCTTCTTGATGACAGAGCCCACGGGACCCCCAGGTGATAGGTAGGTTTCGATGCGAACCGGTGCGCACGCGCACACCAGCACAACACCCTACCGGCGATCCACTGTTCGATCGCCCCTGGGGGCACCCCGGTCTCTGGGAAACGTCACCCCGCTTCGATGAACGCATCCCTGAGGTAGTCGTGTACCGCCTGCTCGGGCACTCTGAAGGATCGGCCGACCCGGATGGCCGGCAACTCGCCCGAATGCACGAGCCGATACACCGTCATCTTGGACACCCGCATGACGGTGGCGACTTCCGCCACCGTCAGGAACTTCACCTCGCTGAGAGGTCTTTCGCCTGCACCCATCGGACGCCTCTTCCGCACGTGTTTACGGGTTATCCCCACTGGTGCCATTGCTCACGCACGTGTACTGCTGTCAGCGTAAGTCGGGACTCCGAGTAGGCAAACCCCCCATTTCATCAGCTGCCGGAGCCGCATGCCGTCGAATCCGAGAAAATCGCTGGTAAGCAGCCGGACCGTGCCCCTCGCCTCGATCTTGGAACGGACCAACTTCTCTCACATAAGAGTCGCCTGGGATCACAAAAAAGTTGGCAACCGATGGACACACTGGTGGAAAGGTAGGAGCGAAATGCCTGGTTTGGGCGGTCCTAAAGTCCTCGGGTGATCCGATCGACCAGGTAGACGGTCAGTGGACCGTAATAACGGGGTAGCACGTTGTCGTCCAACGGCACACAGACCGCGATCTTGCCCTCGTCCTCGCCCACGAACAGCGCCGGGTCGTTGCTGTCGGCGAACCCGACCGTCTCGATCCCGGCCTCGCCCGCGGCGCCGGCCCAGCCATGATCCGCGATCACGAGGTCGGGGCGGACCTCGGCGAGGATGGCCCGCATGGGGTGCGGGTCGTGGGTGTGCACCAGGCCGCCGCCGTCGTCGAGCAGGGCCACGTCGTCGACGTAGCGGATGGCGCGGCGCCGCCCGAAGCCGCCCGTCACGTAGGTCCACCCCTCGGCCGCGTCGACCAGCCGGGCCCCGTGCGCGGCCACCAGCCGGGCAAGGCCCATGTGGACCGTGAGCAACCCGGTCGGATGCCCGGTCGCCACCGCGATCAACGGGCTTCCCCTGCGGAGGGCCGCGGCGATCCGGTCGGCCATGGCCTCGAGGGCGTCGATGGTCCGGTCGGGGTCGATCGTGTCCTGACCATCCCGATGGCCCGGATCGGCGACCACGCCCGCGGACTTGGACATCAGCGCCAGCACGTCCCGGTAGGCCCACGTGCCCTCGAAGGTCAGGCCGAACATGTAGTGCGGGTCGCGCAGCGCAAGCGACCGGTAGTGGTCGAGGTTGTTCTCGCGGCTCGTGGCCACGTCGCCGGCGATCCGGGTCCTGATCAGGTGGTCGCGCAGTTCGTCACGGGTTAGGCGGGATGTCACGGGAGGTACAGCGCTCCTCGGATCGCAGTGATTCCATCACGGCATGGGGTCGAGCCCGTGGTACGGGAACACCGCGTTCCGCGTGGCCATGATCGCCCGGTCGATGGGGTCATCGGGGTCGTAGCCTTCGGCGATGTCGCGGAAGGCGGGGGTCCGCCCGTCCGTCATCGACAGCGGCGCGAGTTCGCCGGTCCGGCTGCGGACCATGTCGCGCCAGTCGTCCGGCGTGGGCGTGGCCGGGTCGATCGGATGGCCGGCCGCCTCGGCCAGCAGGTGCGTCCACGCCCGGGGCACGACCTGGACCAGTTCGTAGCCGCCGCCTCCAGTGGCGAGCCAGCGGCCGCCCTGGGCCGTCTCGTGGGCCAGCGCGTGCAGCGCGGCGTAGGCGGTCCGCTGCCCGTCGAGGCTCAGCATCAGGTTGGCCAGCGGGTCGAGCGCGTGGCTGTCGCAGCCGTGCTGGGTGACGAGGATGTCCGGGGAGAACTCGCGCAGCAGCGGCGGCACCACCGCGTGGAAGGCCCTGAGCCAGCCCGTGTCGCCGCATCCGGCCGGGAGCGCCACGTTGACGGCGCTGCCCTCCGCGCCGGTCTCCTCGGCGAACCCGGTGCCGGGAAACAGGGTCCGGGGCGACTCGTGAAGGCTGATGGTCAGGACCCGGGGGTCGTCGTAGAAAAGCGCCTGCACGCCATCGCCGTGGTGGACGTCGACGTCCACGTACGCGATCTTCTTGGCGCCCTGCGCGAGCATCCAGGCGATGGCCATGGCCGGGTCGTTGTAGACGCAGAAGCCGCTGGCGTTGGCGGCCATCGCGTGGTGCAGGCCGCCCGCCACGTTGACCGCGTGCTGGCTCGCGCCGCTCCACACGGCCTGGGCCGCCGCCAGGGTCGCGCCGGCCACCAGGGCCGACGCCTCGTGCACGCCCTTGAAGGCCGGGTTGTCGGTCGTGCCGAGGCCGTACGCGAAGTCGGGGCGGCCGCTGACCGAGACCCGTTTGACGGCGTCCACGTAGTCCCGCTTGTGGACCAGCGCGAGATCCTCGTCGGTGGCCGGGGCGCAGCCCACCACCTCGACCTCGTCGAGCACGCCGAAGGCACGCGCCAGCGCCATGGTCAATTCGACCCTGATCGGCGCCAGCGGATGCCCTCGCCCAAAGTCATACGACGTCAGCGCGTCGTCCCAAATGACCCGCACCGCGTCGCTCATACCGCGAAATTACCGCATGCGACGCACCGACTCACGAGTGGCAGTGCTTGTTGCCGCTCGAATAGAGGCCGACGACCTGCGCCGGGGGGATGAAACGGATCCGTAGACACTGATGCTTGCGCGCGGCCTCGCCCGCCTTCAGCGCGAGCAGCGCGCTCGCGGCGGACACCGCCTTGCACGCCGGGTGCGAGCACTTGCCGGTGAGGACCGCGATGGCGCCGAGGGGCGTTGCCATGCGCCGGGTCAACGGCCGGCTGAAGTAAAGACTGCAGGTCACCCATCCGCAGTCGACCGAGATGGGCGACCTGGCCCGCTCGGTCTGGATGGTGGCCGCGGACGCGGGCGCGCTGAGCGCCGTCTCCGTGAGCAGCGCGGCGGCCCCGAGCAGGACCGCGATCCGGCGGATTTTCATGGCCTGACCTCCTGTGTTCTAGATGAGGGCCTTGACGCTAGGGACGAGAGGTTCAGGAACCGTTCGGGATGCGTTTGGCTGTGACTCGTGGAGTTCAGGCTCTTGGGGCCGTTCGAGGTCGGGGACGGCGACCGCGTCCTGCCGGTCAGGGCGCCGAGGCACCGGACCGTGCTGGCCGCGCTCGCGCTGGCGGCCGGTCGCCCGGTTTCGGTCCAGCGCCTGCGTGAGGCGCTCGGCGGCGAGATCACTGCGACCGTGGTGCGGGTGTACGTCAGCGACCTGCGCGCGATCCTTCCCGGCGACCTGATCGAGACGGTCCCCGGCAGCCGCGGCTACCGGCTCCGGATCGAGCCACGTCAGGTCGACGCCTGGCGCTTCCGCGACCTGGCCGCCCGTCGTCCGGAGGACGCGCACGCCCGCGCACACGTCCTGGAAGAGGCGCTCGCGCTCTGGCGCGGCCCCGCGCTGGACGACGTCGAGTCGGACCGGCTGCACCAGACCGAGGCGCTGCCGCTGGAGGAGCTGCGGCTGTCGGCCCGCGAACGGCTCTGCGAGGCCCGGATCCAGCTGGGCGAGCATCGCGACGCCGTCGACGACCTCAAGGATCTGATCGGCGCCCACCCGCTGCGCGAGCATCCCTACCGGCTGCTGATGCTGGCGCTCTACCGGTCGGGTGACTCCGGCGGCGCGCTGTCCTCCTACGCGCGGCTGCGCCAGGTCCTGGCCGAGGAGCTGGGCGCCGACCCGTCTCCCGAACTGCGCCGGCTGCACGAGCGGATCCTCCGTCAGGATCCCCGGCTGGACGCGGAGGAGGTGCCCGCTCCGGCGGAGCTGCCGCGTGACGACCCCACCTTCACCGGCCGCGACGCGCTGCTCGCGCGCCTGGACGCGCTGCCGGCCGCGATCGTCCTCTACGGCCATGCCGGCGTCGGCAAGTCGACCCTCGCCGTCCATCTGGGGTGGCGGCACCGGGCCAGGTTCCCCGACGGGCAATTGTTCGAGGAGCTGGCCGACCAGCCGGACATCGGGGCGATCCTCGCCCGGTTCCTGCGTTCCCTGGGATCCCCGGCCGGGACGATTCCGGCGTCGTTCCCCGAACGGCTCACGGCCTACCGGACCCTGACGGCGGGGCGCCGGCTGCTGGTCGTATTGGACAACGTGTCGGCGGAGGAGCAGGCCCGGGCGTTGCTGCCGACGGGTCCGGGGTCGGCCGCGATCGTCACGAGCCGGTCCCCGCTGGCCGGGCTGGCCGGGGCCGAGCCGTACGAGGTGGAGGTGTTCACCCCGGACGAGGCCCGCGGGCTGCTCGACCGGCTGGGCGGACCGGCACGGGTCGCGGCCGACGAGCCGGCCACGGCGCAGTTGCTCGATGCGTGCGGCGGGCTGCCGATCGCGGTCCGCGTGGTCGGCTCACGGCTGGCCTCCAGCCGGGACGACTCCACCCGGGCCCTGGCCCGGCGATTACGCGACGACCCGCTCGACCAGCTGCGTGCCGGGGATGTCGCGGTGCGTCCGTTGCTCGATCTCGGCTACGAAGGCCTGAGTGAGGACCTGCGGACACTGCTGCGGCGGTTGTCGGCGCTGTCGGCGCCAGGTTTCGCCGGGTGGGTGGCCGCGCCGCTCATAGGGCCGCTCATAGGGCCGCTCATAGGGCCGCTCACCGGGTCGGCGGGCGGCGTCGAGGCGATCGCCGATCGCGGGCTGCTGCAGCGGCTGGCCTCCGATGAGGCCGGTCAGGACCGCTACCGGCTGCACGCGCTGACCCGGCTGTTCGCGCGGCGGCTGTCGGCGGCCGACGAGCCGGCCGTGCCGCTGTCCCGGCTGGCCTCGGTGGCGCTGGCCCGGGTGCGCGCCGCCGTACTGCCGCTCACCTCGGAGCAGTTCGCGCCCGGCGAGGGCGGCGAGGTCATGAGCATGGGGACCACGGACATCCGCGACTCGGTCGAATGGCTGGACGCGGAGCTGGCGTTCCTCGTCGCCCTGATCGGCGATGTGGAGCCCGAGCAGGCGTGGCGGCTCGCGCACGCGCTCACGCCGTATCTGGAGGCCCGGTTCCGGCTGGACGAGTGGCGCGTGGTCAACCGGCTCGCCCAGGCCGTGGTGACGGCGGATCCGCAGGCCGAGGCGTTGATCCTGCGCGATCTCGGCGACCTGCGGCGGGCCGAGCGCGACCTGCCCGCCGCCGTGGCGGCCTACCAGGCGAGCCTCGGCCGTCTCGTGCGGCACGGCGATCCCCAGGACCGGGCGCGGGTCCTGCTCCGGCTCGGTCTGGTCCATCTGGAGCAAGGATTGGCGGCGACCGCCGAGAGCCACCTCGCGGAGGGCCGGGCCGAGTTCCGGGCGTGTGGCGACCGCCGCGGCGAGGCCGGATGCCTGCGGGCCCTCGGCGTCGTACGGCACCGGCTCGGCGACCACGACGTGGCGCTCGACTGCCTGCGTGGAGCCCTCGGCACGGCCCATGACCTCGGCGACAGGTACGCGCAGGCGGCCTGCCTGCACGAGCTGGTGACCGTACGGCTGGCGCGGGGCGAGACAGGGCCGGCGCGGCGGCATGCCGAGGACGAGCACGACCTGGCCGACCGGCGGCTGCGCGACCCGCGGCTGACCGGATACGCGCTGCTCAGCCTGGCCAGGGTCGGACACGTCGACGGCGATCCCGACGCGGAACGCCACGCCGGTGAGGCGGCGGCGCGGCTGCGCGCTCTCGGGGATCGATCGGGCCAGGCCTGGGCGCTGGCGGCGCTGGCGGCGATCACCGGCCGGCCGTACGAGCGGGAGCTGGCCCATTCGATCTTCGTCGAACTGGGCGAGGTCTACGGCGCCGCCCGGACCGGCACTGGAGAGCCCGGCCTGAACCAATCCTGAACCCGTATGAGTCTTCAGTTATCGGGTTATGTTTAGTTTTGATCTGAAATATCGCCGTACGATCGGCAGCTTGTCGAGCACCTCGTCCAGCCACCGGACGGAACCCGCCATGGCAGACCGCCCTCGCCGCATCGGGGCTTACCGGGTGCTGCGCGTGCTGGGCCAGGGCGGCATGGGCGTGGTCTACCTCGCGGAAGGGCCGGACGGCGGCGAGGTCGCGGTGAAGGTGATCCGCGGTGAGCGGGTGGCCGAGCCCGGCTATCAGCGGCGGTTCGAGCGCGAGGTCGGCATTCTGCGGCGGGTCGCGGAGTCCGCGCCGTTCTGCACCGTCGCGATCCTGGACTCGGGCGTCTCCGACGACGCCGCGTATCTGGTGACCGAGTACGTCGACGGTCCCGATCTGGCGCGGCGGGTGCGCGAGGACGGCCCGCTCGGCCCGGACGAGCTGGTGAACCTCGGGATCTGGATGGCGTCCGCGTTGGGCGCGCTGCACGCCGCCGGAGTGATCCACCGCGATCTCAAGCCGGGCAACGTGCTGCTCGGCCCGACCGGCCCGAAGATCATCGATTTCGGCGTCGCCCAGGTGGTCTCCGGCACGCTCGGCACGGTCACGCACAGCGCGGTGGGCACCGCCGGCTACTTGTCGCCGGAACAGGCGCGCGGCGACCCGCTCACCACCGCCTCGGACGTCTTCTCGTGGGGCGCGGTGATGGCGTTCGCCGCCACCGGCCGCAGCCCGTTCGGCGAGGGCTCGAATCCGGAAGTCACCTATCGGGTCGTGTACGCCGAGCCGGATCTCGACGGCGTCGCCGAGCCGCCGCGTGAGCTGATCGCGTGGGCCATGCACAAGACGGCCGACCGCCGGCCCGACGCCGAGCGGCTCCACGCCGCGCTCACCTCGCCGGGCGAGGGGGTGCCGGTCGATTCGATGGCCTGGACCGTGCCCGACCCTGCGGGCCCAGGGCGGCCCTCAGCGGGACGTGGTTCCAGGGCCGCGCAGCGCCTCGCGGGCCTCGCGGTCGCGATCTTGGGTGTCGCCGGCGCGCTCACCATGACCGGCGCCGTGAAGGTCGTCGCGGCGGCGCTGGCCGCGCTCGGGCTGATCCCACTGCTCGCGCCCGTTCCGTGGCGCCGACGCCGGCATCGGTGGATCGGCGTGTCCACAGCCGTCGCCGGGCTGCTGCTCCCGCTCAATGCGGCCACCGGCGCGGTGCCCATCGGTATGCGCACCTGCGAGGAGCCCGGCCAGACGGCCGCCCGGCCGTTGGCGGCGAGCGGTTTCGACACGACCGGAAAGAGCTCGGTCAAGGTGGCCGGCGGGCTCTGGAAGATCACCTCCAACGGTGACTACACCTGGACGGGCCTCGCGGGCGCGCTCCCCGACTGGTGCGGTTACCAGGTCGACCTCGACGTCACGGTGCACGGCCCCACTCAGGACGCCTATGCCGGCCTGGGGTGGGGCTACGGCCTCGGCGTCTGCTCCCGTTTCGACGGCAGCCAGCCGCGCGGCCTGTCCCTGCAATACGCCTTCTACCAGGGCGACCAGGAGCAGTCCAACCACCTCGGCGTGGTCCGGCTGCCGGCCGCCAACGCCCATCCCGGTGCCCAGCCCGCCGATCCGCCGCGCGGCCTGGACAACTCCACACACCACTGGCGGATTCTGTACGACCACGGCAAGGTCGCCTATCAACTCGACTACGGCATCACCCAGACCGCCTGGTATCCGGCGACGGGCGGCTATCCCCTGCTCGCCGACTGTCTGGGCAGCCAGTTCGTGTTCCGCGCCTGGCTGGCGGAGGTCGAGGTGGGCGGCCTGACCATCAGCCCAGGCTGAATCGATCCTGAACAGCCGACCCCTACCGTAGCCGCACGGAAAGGAGCCCTCGATGAAATCCCTCGTCATCGCCGCGGTCGTCCTCACGGGCGCGAGCGCCTCCGTCTACGCCCTCTCCTCCCCGGCCACCGCGCAAACGCCGGCCACCGCCCACGCGCGCTGCTCCAAGCACCGGGTCGCGACGACCACCAAAGGCCTCGCGGGCCGCCGTGTCTCCCTCTGGCAGTGCGGAAGCACCGGCGGCTTCCACGCCACCATCAGCGGAGGCCGGCCGGGTGACGCCGTATGGGTCCGCAACGGCACCACCTCGGTCCGCGTCACCGCCCGGGTGTCGCCCGGCCACAGCTCGGCCACCACGCGCCCGCTGACCCTCGGGAGCGGCCAGACGGTCTGGGCCTGCGGTGACCCCGCCGGCCGCACCACGTCCAAGTGCACCGTCACCATCCGCTACACCCAGCCCGGCGGCCCCGGCCCGACCATTCCAGGCTGAGCGCGCGCCGCTACTCGGCGCGCAGTGCGACGACGGGGTCGAGGCGGGCCGCGCGGCGGGCCGGCGCGACGCCGAAGAACACCCCGACGGCCGCGGACACCCCGAACGCCAGGGCCACCGACCACCAGGTGACGACCGCGGGCACCGGGGTCAGCGCCTGGATCGTGAGCGAGCCGCCCACGCCGATGGCGATCCCGATCATCCCGCCGATCGTGGTCAGCAGCACGGCCTCGATCAGGAACTGGCCGAGCACGTCGCGCTGCCGCGCGCCGAGCGCCTTGCGCAGGCCGATCTCCTTGGTCCGCTCGCGGACGCTGACCAGCATGATGTTGGACACGCCGACCCCGCCGACGATCAGCGAGATCCCGGCGATGGCGGCCAGGACGCCGGTGAGCATGCCGAGGACCGTGCCGATCGTGCCGAGCAGCTGGGTCTGCGTGACGGCGGAGAACTTCTCGTCCGGATAGCGCGCCTCCAGCCCGGCGACCACCCGCTTCTGCAGCGGCTCGATCTCGTCCGGGCCGGACGCGCCGACCGCGATGCCGTTGATCCTCGGCAGGCCGATCAGCCGCTGCGCCGTGGTGACGGGGACGTGCACCTCCTGGTCGCGGTCGACGCCGAACGTCGAGCCGACCGTCTCGTACACGCCGACCACCCGGAACCGGACGCCGGCGATCGTGACCTGGCGGCCGATGGGATCGACGTCGCCGAACAGCTTGGCGCCGAGATCCGCGCCGAGGACGGCGACCCGGCGGCGGGTGTCGACGTCGGTCTGGCTGAGGTAGCGGCCGCGCCGCAGCGGCCGGTCGAAGATGTTCGACATGTTCTGGTCGGTGCCGGTGAGCGTGGTGAACACCTCGGTCCGGCCGACCCGTACGGACTCTCCCGAGTTGACGGCCACCGTCACCTTGGACGGGTCGCCCACGATCCGCCGGACGTAGGCGACGTCGGTGAGGTCGAGCCGGCTCTGCGTGGGGGCCGCGCCCAGCCCGACCTGGCCGGGCACGACCAGGATGATGTTGCTGCCGAGGCCCGCGATCTCCTTCTCGACCGTGTTCTTGGCGCCCGTGCCGATGGCGACCAGGATCACGACCGCGAGCACACCCACGATCACGCCGAACATGGTGAGCCCGCTGCGCAGCCGGTTGACCCGCAGCGCCTCGAGCGCCATGCGCAGCGCCTCAGCGGTTCTCATGGGTGTCCTGTTCGATCAGCCCGTCGCGGACGTGGATCTGGCGGCGCGCGTGGGCGGCGATCTCCGGCTCGTGGGTGACGATGACGACGGCCACGCCCCGGTCGGCGTTGAGCCGGTCGAGCAGCGCCATCACCTCTGCGCCGTTGCGGGTGTCGAGGTTTCCGGTCGGCTCGTCGGCCAGCACCACCTGAGGCTCGCCGACCAGCGCCCGGGCGATGGCCACGCGCTGCTGCTCACCACCGGACATCTGGGACGGCCGGTGGTCCATCCGGTGTCCGAGGCCCACGGCCTCGAGCGCCTGCCGCGCCATGGCGCGCCGCTCCACCTTGCCCAGGCCGCGGTAGACCAGCGGCAGCGCCACGTTGTCCAGCGCCGACGTGCGGGCCAGCAGGTGGAACGACTGGAACACGAACCCGATCATGCGGTTGCGCAGGTCGGCGAGGCTGCTGTCGTCGAGAGTGGCGACGTCGACGCCGCCGACCCGCAGCACGCCCGAGGTGGGCCGGTCGAGGCAGCCGAGCAGGTGCATGAGCGTGGACTTGCCCGACCCGGACGGCCCCAGGATCGCCACGAACTCCCCCTGGCCGATCCGCAGGTCCACCCCCCGCAGGGCCTCCACCGTCACCCCCTCCAACTGATAAGCCCGCGTCAACCCCACCCCCTCAAACGCGTGATCTTGCACGAATTCCCTTCCCGCAGGTCACAGACCCGCTGATCATGCAGGAATTCCCGCGTCCCAGCTCAGCGCGTTGCTGATCATGCACTCGGGTCACGGCACGGCCTGGCCTTGCCGTACGGTGTCGGCGCCGCGGACCACGATCTGGTCGCCGACCGAGACCCCGCTCAGCACCTCCACCTCGGCGTCGCCCTGCGCGCCCAGCTTGACCACCCGGCGCTCCGCCCGGCCGGCGCGCACCACCCAGATCACGCTCTCCCGGCCGCTGCTGACGATGGCCGACGCGGGCACCGCGACCGCGTCCGGCGACTCGCGGACCGTCAGCCGCACGACCGCGCTCATTCCCGGTTTGGGGTGCGGGGCCGGGCTGCCGTCGTCGTACGTCCCGGAGCCGAGCCGCATCCGCACTGGGTAGCTCACGCCGCCGGTCGCGCCCTCCTTGGGGGTGACGCCGACGCCGGTGACCTTGGCCTGATAGGTGCCGCCGCTGACCGCGTCGAACTCGACGTGCGCCGAGGTGCCGGGCGAGACCAGCAGGACATCGGTCTCGTCCACGTCGGCGGACAGGGTCAGCACCGACACGTCGGTCACCGTGACGATCGCGTCGCCGGCCGACACCGGCACGCCGGTGGCGATGGTCCCGCCTGATCGCCCGGTGCTCGGGGCCGCCGCCGCGGCGGCCGCGGCCGAGCCACCGCCGGTCGGCAGCTGGCTGAGCAGGCCGCTCAGGCTGCTCGCGGCGCCGCCACCGCCCGGGGATCCGCCGCCGCCCAGCGTCACGACCCCGCCGAACGGCGCCTTGATCACCAGGCCTTCGACAGTGCCCCGCGCGGCCTTCACGGCCGCCTTGGCCTGCGTCTTCGAGGCCGCCTGCAGCTGGCTCATGGACGCCGTCAGCCCGCCGAGCCCGGCCCCGATCTGGCCGGTGACCTGCGACAGGATGCTGCCGACCGACCGGTTGAGCCCGCTCACGACCTCGCCGAGCGCCTTGCGCTGGGCCCGCTGCTGCGCCTGCGCCGTGTCGATGGCGGCCAGCAGCCGGGCGCGCACGGTCGGATCCTCGATCTTGCGGGCCGCCGCCTTGGCGTCGTCGAAGCAGCGCTGGACCTCACGGTCGAGGGAGGCCGGGAGCCGTACCTTCGGCAGGGCGACCGACAGGGAAGGCGCTCCGGCCGGGGCCTTGGAGGCCTGCTTGGCCGCGCTCTTGGCCTGGCGCAGCTGGTCTTCGGCCTGCGGTGACTTGATCTTGGCTAAGATCTGGCCCTTCTCGACGGTCTCGCCGTCCTCGACGTACAGCTTGGCCACCGTGCCGGACGCGGGCGAGGTGAGGGTGGCGCTGGCCCGCGCGCCCACCGTGGCGGGCGCCTCGACGATCTCGCTGACCGGGGCGCGCCGCACCTGGCCGAGCTGCACCTTCGGCTGGTCGTCCGCCGAGCAGGCGGCGGTGCCGGCTATGAGAAGGGCGATGAGAAGCGGGGGGATACCGCGACGAATCGTCGTCGGGAACATCGTCACCCGGAACATGGTAAAGGGGCGGTTACCCGGCCGTTCGGGCAGGGAGCACGGCGCGCAGGTTCCTGATGGCCGGGGTCGCGAGCAGCACCACGATGCCGGCGAGCCCGACACCGAAGCCGAAGAGCACCACGTTCTCGGCGCCCAGCCGCGCGGCCACCGGCCCCGCGAGCGCCTGCCCGATCGGGATGCTCAGCACCGATCCGGCCACCTCGTACGCCGTGACCCGGTTGAGCACGTCGGGTCTGACCTGGGTCTGCACACTCGTGGCCCACATCACCGACCAGAACGCCCAGGCGGCGCCGGCCAGCACCATGGCCGAGATCAACCAGGGCAGCGGCAGCCGCAGCGCGATCACCAGCGGCATCCCCATGAAGCCGGTCATCGCGACGGCCCCGGCGGCCAGGGGGCGGCGCGGCCGGTACGCCATGGCGATCACGCCGCCCACGATGCTGCCGAGGCCCTCCGCCGCCATCCCCCAGGCGTACGCGGCCTCACCCAGGTTGTCGCTGATGATCTCGGCGCCCAGCGGCCACGAGGGGCCGAACAGCAGCACGCCGTACACGGACCAGACCAGGATGACCCCCCACATCCAGGTCCGGGAGCGGAACTCGTGCCATCCCGTGCGCAGGTCGCTCAGCATGGACGAACTCGGCATCGGTATCGGGCGGACGTGGAGCAGCAGCAGAGAAAGCGCGCTCACCGCGAACGTGGCGGCGTTGACCGCATAGACCACGCCGGGCCCGCCGAGCAGGTAGATGGGCCCGGCCGCGGCCGGCCCGACCAGGCGGGCGATGGCGTCGGCGACGCGCAGCGTGGCGTTGGCCCGCTGCGGGTCGCGTGCCAGCTGCGGGACCATGCTGTTGACGCCCGGCTGAAACAGGGCCGCGGCCGCGCCGCTGAGCGCCGACATCACGATCAGCAGCCAGAGCGCCGGCCGCCCGGCGAAGAACGCCGCCGCGACGACCGCCTGGGTCCCCACCCGGAGGACGTCCGCGGCGATCATCATGCGCCGCGCCGTGAACCAGTCCGCCAGCACCCCACCGAACAGGACGAGCCCACCGAAGCAGGCCATCCACGCGGCGAGCACGATGCCCGCGCCGGTGGCCCCGTACAGCTTGAGCACGCCGAGCGTGACCGCCACCGGCAGCATGGCGTCGCCGAACAGGGCCACGGCGCGGCCCACGAAGTAGAGGCTGAAATCGCGGGTCCAAAGGGACGTCGTGGCGCGTTGCGCGGTTTGCGGCACGATGCAGCATCATGCCGTCAAAACGGAAACTTTCCTAATTAATTAAAGGACGCCCGATTCGATGGCGGCCTTCAGACCAGCCTGTGTCTGCTGGTGGGACGAGACGCCGTTGGTGACCGTGTAGTCGATGAGGGCGATGCTCGCCTCGAACGTGAGGTGCTCGGTGACGCGCGTCACACCGCCGCCGAGGTCGTCGAAGACGATCTTCTGGTGGGTGACCACGTTGGGCAGCGTCCAGCTGTCGGTCTCGTAGTAGTACTCGTTGAGGTGGATGCGCTGCTGCGCGTGGGTCTTGTCGCTCGTGACGATGCCGACGATCGGGAGGGGGATGTCCTCGATCGCGGTCAGGTTGTTGGTCCGCACCCCGTTGGCGACCGTGACCTGGTGGTAGACGTTTCGTACGAGGAACGCCGCGCGGCCGATGTGGTTGTCGAAGTTGGAGTAGGCGTCGAAGACGTGCTGGCGGGGGGAGTTGATGTCGACCGAGATGTCCTGGCTGCGGGTGGCGCGACCGGTGATCGGCAGCGGGTTGGTCAGGACTTGGTAGAACTTGTAGAAGTCCCAGGCGAGCTGCCATTCGGCGGCGAGCTGGGCGTCGGTCTCCGGGACGTCGGCCCGGGCCGGGCTGGGGAGAGCGATCAGTGCGATGAGCGGAACCAGTAACAGGAGCTTTTTCACGTGGTCCTCGTGATGGTGCGTAGGGAACGTGCCGTCGGATAGTAGCCCGGCACGCTCCCGAATAGCCCCTTTGTGACCCTAACCGGACGCCAGCTGGCGCGACCGGTCTCTGGCCGCCTCGATCGCGTCGAGGAACGCCGCCCTCACCTTGTGCCGCTCCAGCTCGGCGATGGCCGAGATGGTGGTGCCGCCCGGCGAGGTGACCGCCTCGCGGAGGATGACCGGGTGCTCGCCCGAGTCGCGCAGCATGATGGCCGCGCCCACGATCGACTGGGTCACCATGTCGAGGGCCGCCGCGCGCGGCATGCCGAGCAGGATGCCGGCGTCGACCATCGCCTCGACCAGGTAGAAGAAATAGGCCGGGCCGCTGCCGGAGAGCGCGGTCGCGGCGTCCTGCTGGGACTCGGGGATGCGCAGCACCTTGCCGACCGGGCGGAGCAGATCCTCGGCGTGGCGCAGGTGCTCCTCGGCCGCGTACGCGCCGGCGGAGATCACGCTCATCGCCTCGTCGACCAGGACCGGCGTGTTGGACATGACCCGGACGACCGGCGTCTCCTCGCCCAGCCGTGACTCCACGAACGCCGTCGTGATGCCCGCCGCCACGGTGATGACCAGCCGCCCGGACGGGACGTGCGGCGCGATCTCGGCCAGCAGGGCGGCCATGTCCTGCGGCTTGACCGCGAGGACCAGCGTGTCGGCCGACTTGGCGGCCTCGGCGTTGGTCATCACCTGCACGCCGTAGCGGTCGCGGAGCACGTCGGCGCGCTCGGCGCGGCGCGCGGTGGCCACGATCTCGCTGGGGGCGCGGCCGGCGCGCAGCAGGCCGGACAGCAGCGCCTCGCCCATCTTGCCGGTGCCGAGAATGGCAATCATGCGGCCGAGCCTACTCAGTGCCGCGTGATCCCCGCCTCGTGATCCCCGCCTCGTGATCACTGCCGCGTGATCACTGCCGCGTGATCAGGGACCGGCCGAGGACCGCGAGGTTGGCCGGGCGTTCGGCCAGCCGCCGGACGAGATAGCCATACCAGTCGTCGCCGTAGGGGACGTAGACGCGGACCAGCTGGCCGAGCGCGACCAGACGGCGCTGCTCGGCCGATCGCACGCCGTAGAGCATCTGGAACTCGAAGCTGCCCGGCTCGCGCTCGTTGAGCACGGCGAGCGCCGAGGCGATCTCGATGAGCCGCGGGTCGTGCGTGGCGATCATCGGATAGCCGTGCCCGCTCATCAGCAGTCGCAGGCACCGGGCGAACGACCGGTCGACGTCGCGCGCCGTGGTGAAGGCCGCGTCGCCGGGGGCGTCGTAGGCGCCCTTGCAGAGCCGCACGCGCCCGGCCGACAGAGCGCGGCAGTAGTCCTCGGCGCCGCGCAGATAAGCCTGGACGACGGCCCCGACGTCGGGGAACTCCTCGCGGAGGGAGCCGTGGATCACGAGCGTGGGCTCCACGGCCGGGTGATCCTCCATGTCGAGGGTGACCGTCGCGCCCACGTCGGCGGCGGCCGAGCAGATCTTGGCGGCGTTGTCGCGGGCCAGCCCGTGATCCAGGTGGAGCCCGATCGCCGACAGCTTGACCGACAGGTCGGCGCCCTTGGCCAGCCCGCCGAGCCGGTCGAGGAGCGTCAGATAAGCGTCGGTGCCGCGCGCGGCCTGGCCCGGCTCGACGACCCCTTCGCCGAGGTGGTCGATGGTCACCCGCAGCCCCTGGCCGGCCAGGCGCCGGACGACGCGCACCGCGTCGTCGGCGGATTCGCCGGCGACGAAGCGCCCGACCAGCCCGCTGAGCCGGGCGTGTTTGACGACCCGCTCGGCTTGTGGGCTGCGGGACGCGGCAAGCAAGATCTGGCGTAGCACTGGGCCTCCCGCAGCCCAGATTACGCTCCGGCTACGGCGTTCGCCTGCGCAACGTGGCCGCGCCGAGAATCAGTGCCAGCAGCGCCGACCCGCCGACCACCACGATGTCGCGCCAGAACTCCCCGCCGATGTCCGCGCCGAGCGCCGCGTCCTTCATGGCCTCGATGGCGTACGACATGGGCAGCACGTTGGAGATCCATTCGAGCACGGTGGCCATCTGGTCGCGCGGCACGAGGATTCCGCCCAGCAGGATCTGCGGCAGCATGACGATCGGCATGAACTGCACGGCCTGGAACTCACTGCGCGCGAACGCGCTGCAGAACAGCCCGAGCGCGGTGCCGAGCAGGGCGTTCAGCAGGGCCACCACGACCAGCGGCCAGAGGTCGCCGCGCAGGTCGAGCCCGAGCCAGGTGAGCGAGACGGTCAGCGCGAGCGTCACCTGCAACACGGCCATCACGCCGAAGGCGATGCCGTAGCCGAGCAGCAGGTCGAGCTTGCCGAGCGGCGAGGCCATGAGCCGCTCCAGCGTGCCGGAGGTGCGCTCGCGCAGCGTGCCGATCGAGGTCACCAGGAACATGACGAGGAACGGGAACACGCAGAGCAGCACGGGCGCCCACGCGTCGAACGAGGGCTGGTCGTCCATGACGTAGTAGAGCAGGACGATCACCAGCGTGGGCACCAGCACCATGAGGGCGACCGTGCGGTGGTCGTGCCGCAGCTGGGTGAGGATTCGCCGGGCCGTGGCCAGCGTGATCGCGGGGTTCATGCCACCGCCCTTTCTTCGATGACCCGGAGGAAGGCCTCTTCCAGGTCGGTGGTGCGGGTGCGCGTGCGAAGGGCGTCGGGGCTGTCGTCGGCGATGATGTCGCCGTCGCGGATCATGATGAGCCGCTGGCACCGGGCCGCCTCGTCCATCACGTGGCTGCTGACCATGAGCGTGACGCCGCGGTCCGCGAGCCCCTGGAACAGCTCCCACAGCTCCTTGCGCAGCACCGGGTCGAGCCCGACCGTGGGCTCGTCGAGGACCAGCAGCTCGGGGCTGCCGAGCAGGGAGACGGCCAGGCTCGCGCGGGTGAGCTGGCCGCCCGACAGCGTGCTGCCGAGCTGGTCGCGGGCGCCGGCGAGGCCGACCTCGTCGAGGACGCGTGCGATGTCGCCCTTGGGCGCCTTGAGCACGGCCGCGAAATAGCGCAGATTCTCGGTCACGGTCAGATCCCGGTAGATGGCCGGGTTCTGGGTCGAGTAACCGATCCGGCGGCGGAGGCCGGGGCTGCCGGCCGGCTCGCCGAGGACGGTCACCTCGCCGCGCTCGACGATCTGGACGCCGACGATGGAGCGGATCAGCGTGGTCTTGCCGCATCCGCTCGGCCCGAGCAGGCCGGTGATCTGGCCTTTCGGCACATCGAACGTGAGGCCGTGCAGCACCTCGCGCCCGCCGCGCGACACCCGCAGATCCCGTACGGCGACCGCCGCGATCTCGGATGGTGGAGCGAAACTCATCATGCGTTGAAATTAAGGCCAATCCATACCGACGTCAACGGGTTAATGAACCTGAAATGGGGTTCGGTCGTCGAAGTGGTATGCGCACGATATGGATGCTGGCGATCACGTTCCTGCTGGTCGCGTGCGGCTCGGAGAGCGGTTCTCCGTCCGCGGCGACGCCGGCGGACCCTGATCAGCCGGTCAGCGTACCGGCCAGTTCTGGTCCGGCCCCGGGCGTGGGCGGGCCGTCTCCGGTGACGCCGATAGGCCAGACCCTCGATCCGCACAAGGTGGCGTGGACCAAGGTCACCCCGTCGGGCGACGGCCACACGCTCACGGTGGTGTGGTGGTCGGGGGTGGAGCCCTGCTACGCGCTCGACCGCGTCGAGGCGCACGAGACGGACGACGCCGTCACGGTGACCGTGTACGAAGGGCGGGACAAGACCCAGCCCGACGCGGCGTGCATCGAGATCGCGGTGGAGAAGTCCACGGAGGTCCCGCTGAAGAAGCCGCTCGACGGCCGCAAGGTCGTAGACGGCGCGCGTTGAGCCGGGGTTTACCTCATGTCCTCAATCGGCCACATCTGGTCGATGCCCTGACATTTCAAGATTTGAGGACGAAGATCTGAATCCGGTCCCCCGGTGCGCGCGACCATCCCGTCCGCACCGGGGCGAGACCATATCCGCCTATCCGTGAACCTGGCCGCAGAACGCGTCGTCCAACGGGTATGCGACGTTTTGCAGCGGCTCTGCTCACGATCCCCTTGCTCGTCGCGGGGACGGTTCCCGCCCACGCGTCCGATCTCGGATCGGCCAAGCCCACCCCGGTCAAGCCCGAAGGCCACACCTTCCACCCGCACAAGACGCGGTGGCAGACCGCGACGCCGATCAAACACGGCCGATACCTGCGCATCACCTGGTGGTCCGGCGTGGCCCCGTGTACGGTCGTCGACCACATCAAGGTGCGGGAAAGCAGGAAGACGGTCACGGTCACCCTCTACGAGGGCGCCCGGAGCGGCTCCCGCGGCGTCATGTGCGTCGCGATCGCGGTCAAGAAGGTCGCAACGATCAAGCTGCCGCATCCCCTCGGCCACCGCAAAATCGTGGACGGAGCCAGGAACTAATCCGCCGCGGTCGGGGTTGAGTCAAGTAGGCTCAAGTCGTTTGACAAAGGGTTCAGGCGACCTAATATTGAGCCGGACCGACTCAACTTTGACTACAAGGACGTACTCATGGCACGTGCGGTAGGTATCGACCTGGGGACGACCAACTCCGTCGTCTCGATCCTCGAGGGCGGTGAGCCCACGGTCATCGCGAACGCGCAGGGCTCTCGGACCACGCCGTCCGTGGTCGCGTTCGCGAAAAACGGTGAGGTGCTCGTCGGCGAGGTCGCCAAACGGCAGGCCGTCACCAACGTGGACCGGACGATCCGTTCCGTCAAGCGGCACATGGGCACCGACTGGTCGATCACGATCGACGGCAAGAAGTTCACCCCGCAGCAGATCAGCGCGTTCATCCTGCAGAAGCTGAAGAAGGACGCGGAAGACTACCTCGGCGAGAAGATCACCGACGCGGTCATCACCGTCCCGGCCTACTTCAACGACGCTCAGCGGCAGGCCACCAAGGAGGCCGGCACCATCGCCGGGCTCAACGTGCTGCGCATCATCAACGAGCCCACCTCCGCCGCCCTCGCCTATGGGCTGGACAAGGAGAAGGACCAGACGATCCTGGTGTTCGACCTCGGCGGCGGCACGTTCGACGTGTCCCTGCTCGACGTCGGCCAGGAAGACGGCCATGGCTTCGTCGAGGTCAAGGCGACCAGCGGTGACAACCACCTGGGCGGCGACGACTGGGATCAGCGCGTCGTCGACGAGCTGGTGACCCGGTTCAAGAACGCGCACGGGGTCGACCTGTCCAAGGACAAGATGGCGCTCCAGCGGCTGCGTGAGGCCGCCGAGAAG
Organism: Streptosporangiaceae bacterium NEAU-GS5; assembly: GCA_017592665.1. GTDB lineage: Bacteria > Actinomycetota > Actinomycetes > Streptosporangiales > Streptosporangiaceae > NEAU-GS5. The sequence continues at coordinate 48,247 of JAGFNW010000003.1, forward strand.
GCCAAGATCGAGCTGTCGGCGCAGACCGAGACCTCGATCAACCTGCCCTACATCACCGCCTCCGCCGAGGGCCCGCTGCACCTGGAGGAGAAGCTCACCCGCGCCGAGTTCCAGCGGATCACCGCCGACCTGCTCGAGCGCTGCAAGGGCCCCTTCCACCAGGTCATCAAGGACGCCGGCGTCAAGGTCGCGGACATCGCGCACGTGGTGCTGGTCGGCGGCTCGACCCGCATGCCGGCCGTCACCGAGCTGGTGCGCGAGCTGACCGGCGGCAAGGAGCCCAACAAGGGCGTCAACCCGGACGAGGTCGTCGCGGTCGGCGCGGCGCTCCAGGCCGGTGTGCTCAAGGGCGAGGTCAAGGATGTCCTGCTGCTCGACGTGACCCCGCTGTCTCTCGGCATCGAGACCAAGGGCGGCATCTTCACCAAGATCATCGAGCGGAACACCACGATCCCGACCAAGCGGTCGGAGGTGTTCACCACCGCCGAAGACAACCAGCCCTCCGTGCAGATCCAGGTCTACCAGGGCGAGCGTGAGATCGCGGCGTACAACAAGAAGCTGGCCACCTTCGAGCTGACCGGCATCGCGCCCGCGCCGCGCGGCATTCCGCAGATCGAGGTCACCTTCGACATCGACGCCAACGGCATCGTCAACGTCGGCGCCAAGGATCTCGGCACCGGCAAGGAGCAGTCGATGACCATCACCGGCGGCTCGGCGCTGCCGAAGGAGGACATCGACCGCATGATGCGCGAGGCCGAGTCCTACGCGGAGGAGGACAAGGCGCGCCGCGAGGAGGCCGAGGTCCGCAACAACGCCGACGCGCTCGCCTATCAGACGGAGAAGTTCCTCCACGAGAACGACGAGAAGGTCCCGGCCGACGTCAAGACCGAGGTCAACGAGGCGCTCTCCGACCTGAAGAAGGCGCTGGAGGGCACCGACACGTCCACCATCCGCTCGGCCGCCGAGAAGCTGGCCACGGTCAGCCAGAAGATGGGCTCGGCGATCTACGCCCAGTCCCAGGCCGCCGGCAACGCCGAGGGCGCGCAGAGCGCCGGGGCGCCGGGTGCGGAGGAGCAGTCCAGGGCGGACGACGACGTGGTCGAGGCCGAGATCGTCGACGACGAGCCGGAGGGCGGCAAGAAGTGACGACGCGTGAGAACGGTTCCGAGGAGGAGCCGGTGATCCGCGACAACCGCAAGATCGACCCGGTGACCGGCAAGGCGCGCTCCTCGGCGAAGGAGCCGGGCATGCAGGCGAGCTCGGGAAGCGGCTCGGGCGGTGGCTCCGGCAAGACCGGCGCGCACCACCGGCCCGAGCCCGAGGTCGGCGGCGAGGCCGGCGACCAGGCCGAGGCGTCCGCCGAGCCGAGCACGGCCGACGCGGCGCTCAGGGGCGCGGCCGACGGCCTGCTGGCCGAGCGCACGGCCGACCTGCAGCGCCTGCAGGCCGAGTATGCGAACTACCGCAAGCGGGTCGAGCGCGACCGGATCACCGTCCGCGAGCAGGCCGTGTCCAGTGTGCTGTCCGAGCTGCTGCCGGTTCTCGACGACATCGGGCGCGCCCGCGACCATGGCGAGCTCACCGGCGGTTTCGCGAAGGTGAGCGAGTCGCTCGAGGCCGCGGTCGGCAAGCTGGGCCTGGTGACCTACGGCGCCAAGGGCGACGTGTTCGACCCGATGGTGCACGAGGCGCTGATGCACAGCTACTCGTCCGACGTCACCGAGCCGACCTGCGTGGAGATCCTGCAGCCTGGCTACCGCATCGGCGACCGGATCATCCGCCCGGCCCGCGTCGCGGTGGCCGAGCCCGACACTGCGAGCGAGGCGGCCACCGATGAGTCGGCGAGCGACGAGTCCGCCGACGCGGACAAGGGCGCCGACAACTGAGCGTCGCGCCGGCCCGCGTGGGCGCCCCGATCGGCGCCCACGCGGCCGACCCGGCGAGAACGCACACAGAAACAGGACTACATCGGCCTTTGCGCACCGAAGGAAGCGATTGATGAGCACCAAGGACTATCTGGAGAAGGACTACTACGGCGTCCTTGGTGTGTCCAAGACAGCGACCCCTGACGAGATCAAGAAGGCCTACCGCCAGCTCGCCAGGAAATATCACCCAGACGCCAACAAGGGCAACACCGAGACCGAGGAGAAGTTCAAGGAGGTCTCCGAGGCCTACGACGTGCTGTCCGACGCCAAGCGCCGCAAGGAGTACGACGAGGCGCGCACGCTGTTCGGGTCCGGCCTCGGCGGCTACCGCGCGCCCGGCGGCGCCGGCGGCGGTGGCTTCAACTTCGACTTCGGCGACCTGTTCGGCGGCACGCAGACCGGCGGGACCCGCGAGCGTGTGGGCGACTTCTTCGGCGGCATCTTCAACCCGGGCGCGCGCACCCGGCCGACCACCGCGCGGCCGCGCCGCGGCCAGGACATCGAGTCCGAGGTCACGATGTCGTTCTCGGAGGCCGTCGACGGCGCCACGGTGTCGCTCCGGCTGACCAGTTCGTCGGCCTGCGCAGCCTGCGCCGGCACGGGCGCCAAGGCAGGCACCACGCCGCGGGTCTGCCCCACCTGTGAGGGCACGGGCGCGGCCAGCCGCAATCTCGGCAACTTCGCCTTCTCCGAGCCGTGCCGCGACTGCAAGGGGCGCGGCCTGATCGTCGACGACCCGTGCCCCGTGTGCGAGGGCAGCGGCCGGGGCAAGAGCACCCGCACCATCCAGGCCCGCATCCCGGCCGGCGTCAACGACGGCAACAGGGTCAAGCTGAAGGGCAAGGGCGCGCCCGGCGAGAACGGCGGGCCGGCCGGCGACCTGTACATCTTGACCCACGTGAAGCCGCACGCCGTCTTCGGCCGGGCCGGCGACAATTTGACGATCACCGTCCCGGTGACGATCACCGAGGCCGCTCTCGGGGGCACGATCAAGGTGCCGACCCTCAAGGGCCTGCCGGTGACCGTGCGGATCGATGAGGGCACGCCCAACGGGCGGACGGCCAGGATCCGCGGCCGCGGTGTCACCCGGAAAGACGGCACCAAGGGCGACCTGCTGGTCACCTACCAGGTCGTGGTCCCCGAGCACCTCGACGACAAGGCACGCGCCGCGCTTGAGCAGTTCCGCGACGCCACGGAGGGCGGCAACGAGCTCCGCGAAGAATTGATCAAGCAGGCCAGAAGCGAGTAAGCCTATGGATGCCAACTTCTTCGACCTTTCCGACGAGACCCCGGTATATGTGATCTCGGTGGCCGCCCAGTTGTCCGGGCTGCACCCGCAAACGCTCCGCCAGTACGACCGGCTCGGGCTGGTCAGCCCGGGCCGTACGGCCGGCCGCGGCCGCCTCTACTCCACGCGCGACATCGTGCTGCTCCGCGAGGTGCAGCGGCTCTCCCAGCAGGAGGGCATCAACCTCGCCGGCATCAAGCGGATCCTCGAGCTGGAGAACGAGAATCTGCGCATCCGCAGCGAGATGGCCCGGCTCACGGCCGAGGTGGCCATGATGCGCGCTTTGATCCGCTACGAACTTCCACCTGCGTGAGCACTCGGGGGACAGACGGGATATGGACTACAAGCTGACTCAGAAGAGCCAGGAGGCGCTGTCCGGCGCCGTGCGGCGGGCCGCCGCGGAAGGCCACCCCGAAGTGGCCCCCGCGCACCTGTTCACGACGCTGCTCGGCCAGACCGGCGGCACGGCCGTGCCGCTGCTCGAAGCCGTCGGCGCCGACTGGAAGCAGCTGCGCACCACCGCCGAGCAGGAGCTGGCGGCGCTGCCGAAGGCGCAGGGCTCGACGGTGGCCGCGCCGTCCACCTCGCGGCAGATGCTCACCGTGCTCAACACTGCCTCGCAGCGCGCCAAGCAGCTCGAAGACGAGTATGTGTCGACGGAGCACCTGCTGGTGGGCCTGGCGGCCGACGGCGGCAGGATCGCCGAGCTGCTGAAGGCGCAGGGCGCCACCCCGGCCGCGCTGCTCGACGCGTTCGAGAAGGTGCGCGGCCACACCCGGGTGACCAGCGAGAACCCGGAAGAGACCTACCGCGCCCTGGACAAGTACGGTGTCGATCTGACCGAGCGCGCCCGGGCCGGCAAGCTCGACCCGGTGATCGGCCGCGACTCGGAGATCCGCCGCGTGGTCCAGGTGCTGTCGCGGCGCACCAAGAACAACCCCGTGCTGATCGGCGAGCCCGGCGTGGGCAAGACCGCCGTCGTCGAGGGCCTCGCCCAGCGCATCGTCGCCGGCGACGTGCCGGAGAGCCTGCGCAACAAGCGGCTGGTCGCGCTCGACCTCGGCGCGATGGTGGCCGGCGCCAAATATCGCGGTGAGTTCGAAGAGCGCCTGAAGGCCGTGCTCAACGAGATCAAGGAGAGCAACGGGCAGATCGTCACGTTCATCGACGAGCTGCACACGATGGTCGGCGCCGGCGCGGCCGAGGGCGCAATGGATGCCGGCAACATGCTCAAGCCCATGCTGTCCCGCGGTGAGCTGCGCATGATCGGCGCCACGACGCTGGACGAATACCGCGAGCGCATCGAGAAGGACCCGGCGCTCGAGCGGCGGTTCCAGCAGGTCTATGTGGGCGAGCCGACCGTCGAGGACACCATCGCCATCCTGCGCGGCCTGAAGGGCCGCTACGAGGCCCATCACCAGGTGCAGATCTCCGACAGCGCGCTGGTGGCCGCGGCGGCCCTGTCCGACCGCTACATCACCGCGAGGTTCCTGCCCGACAAGGCGATCGACCTCGTCGACGAGTCCATGTCGCGGCTGCGCATGGAGATCGACTCGCGCCCCGTCGAAATCGACGAGCTGCAGCGTACGGTCGACCGGCTGAAGATGGAGGAGCTCGCGCTCGCCAAGGAGACCGACCAGGCCAGCCGGCAGCGGCTCGACAAGCTCCGCGAGGAGCTGGCCAACCGCCAGGAGGAGCTGAACGCGCTCGTCGCCCGCTGGGAGCGGGAGAAGGCCGGCCTCAACCGCGTCGGCGAGCTGAAGAAGCAGCTCGACGAGGTCAGGAGCCAGGCCGAGCGGGCCCAGCGCGACGGCGACTTCGAGCAGGCCTCCCGGCTGATGTACGGCGACGTGCCCCGGCTGGAGAAGGAGGTGGCCGAGGCCGCCAAGGCCGCCGAGGAGGCCGAGCGCGGCCCGCAGATGGTCAAGGAGGAGGTCGGCCCCGACGACATCGCCGAGGTCATCTCGTCCTGGACCGGCATTCCGGCCGGCCGGCTGCTCGAAGGCGAGACCGCCAAGCTGCTGCGCATGGAAGACGAGCTGGGCAAACGCCTGATCGGCCAGCAGGAGGCCGTCACCGCGGTGTCCGACGCCGTGCGAAGGGCCAGGGCCGGGATCTCCGACCCCGACCGCCCGACCGGCTCGTTCCTGTTCCTCGGCCCGACCGGCGTCGGCAAGACCGAGCTGGCCAAGGCGCTCGCGGAGTTCCTGTTCGACGACGAGCGGGCCATGACCCGCATCGACATGAGCGAATACGGCGAGAAGCACAGCGTCGCGCGGCTGGTCGGCGCCCCGCCCGGATACGTGGGCTATGAGGAGGGCGGCCAGCTGACCGAGGCCGTCCGGCGGCGGCCCTACACGGTCGTGCTGCTCGACGAGGTGGAGAAGGCGCACCCCGAGGTCTTCGACATCCTGCTGCAGGTGCTCGACGACGGCCGCCTCACCGACGGCCAGGGCCGCACGGTCGACTTCCGCAACACCATCCTGATCCTCACCTCCAACATCGGCTCGCAGTATCTCGTCGATCCGACGCTGGAAAACGGGGCGAAGCGCGATGCGGTGCTGCAGGCGGTCAAGGCCTCGTTCAAGCCCGAGTTCCTCAACCGGCTCGACGACGTGATCGTCTTCGAGGCGCTCGGCACCGAGGAGCTGTCGCAGATCGTCGATCTTCAGGTGGCCCATCTGGCCAAGCGGCTGCAGGATCGGCGGCTCACGCTGATCGTGACCCCTGGCGCCCGCGACTGGCTGGCCTTGACCGGCTACGACCCGCTCTATGGCGCGCGGCCACTGCGGCGGCTCGTGCAGACCGCCATCGGCGACCCGCTCGCCCGGAAACTCCTGTCCGGCGAGATCCTCGACGGCGACGAGGTGGTCGTCGACCTCGACGAGGCCGGCGACGCCCTGTCCATCGCGTCCGCCGCCGCTTCGCAGCCGCAGGACCAGAACACCCCCGCGTGACCGTTGCCCGGGTCCTTTGGTCATCCGGCGAAAGGATCCGGGCCGGTAAGGTCTTCGCCACCTTTACACAAGGGCGCCTCGACTCTGACCGCCTCTGACTACGTTCGGCGTTCGTCGGAACACCGTAGATAATCAGGGGGACGTGCATGTCCAAGACATCGCGCCACAAGTCATCCAATCGACGGCGGTCGGGTCACAGGCGCATCGCCACGGTCGCCACGCTCACGGCCGGCGTCACCTGGCTCGCCGGTGCCGGCCTGGCCGCCGCGGCCGCCGAGCCCTGCGCCGCCGCCAACCTCGCTCACGCCTGTGTCCAGTCCCTTTCCCACGCCGAGCGCGGCGCTCTCGCCAGCGCTGTCAGCCACGTTCCCGGGCGGACCCCCGAGCAGGGCACCGGCCGTCCCCGACCGCTTCCCGGCAGCCCCACGGCGCCGAAGCCGGACGACGCGGGCGCCCTTGAGGCCCTTTCCAAGCTTGCCGCCGACGCCGGGCTGGCCGACCCTGACGCGCTCGCCGAAATGCTGGACCTGGCGGGGCTGGGCAGAGCGGACGGCGTCCTCGGCGTCGCCGACGCGGCCGGCACCGCCGCGACCCACGCGCTGCCCATGGCATCGTCTCCGGCCCGCTTGGGGAGCCTGCCCAGGCCGGCCCCGGACGCCGTCGCCAAGCCGCTGACCGACGCCGCGACGCACACGGTGCCGGAAGCCGCGAAGGACTCGCTGCCCATCGCCGTCACGGACCAGCTGACCGACACGCTCAACGACGTGCTGCCCGACACGACGACCGGGCTCCCCCACGCCGTCCCCGGCACGCCGGACGCGCTCCCCAACGCGCTCCCGGACGCCCTGCCGGACGGGGCCCTTCCCACCCTGCTCAGGCTGCCCGATCTGCCCGAGCTGCCGGGTCTGGCGCCGCTGCCCGAGCTCGACGATCTGCCGAGCATCGCGCAGCCCGCCCGCTCGGCCGTGTCCCCCGTGCGGGCCGTGCCGGTGGGCTGGGTCATGAACGGCGCCTCCTCCCTGGCGAAGAAGCCCGTCCTTCCGGGCGCGCCGAGCGTCTCCAGCCTGCCCGCCCTTCCCGCACTGCCGGGGCTGCCGACGCTGCCCCAGATCCTGTGGCTGCCGGACCTGCCGGACCTGCCAGCCACGCCCGGCCTGAACGACATGCCGAAGCCCGCCATCCTGCCGAAGCCGGCCACCCTGCCCAAGCCGGCCACGCTGCCCAAGCCCGCCGGCAAGCCCGCGGCCATGCCCGCGCCGGCCGATCAGCCGAAGGCGACGCTTCCGCAGGCTCCTGTCGCGCGGCAGGCCCCCGCCGTCCCGGCGGATCCCGGGCAGTCGCTGCCCACGGCCGTCACCGGCGCGATCAACGGTGTCACCGGCGGTGGGCTGCCGAAGACCCCGGCACTGGTCAAGACCCCCACGCTGCCGAAGGCCCCGACGCCCGCCAAGCCGCAGGCTCAGCTGCCGCCGGCCCCCAGGACGCCGCAGAACCCGAACACGCCGAAGGCGCCCAAGCACGCCAAGGAGCCGAGGCGCGTCACGACCGTGAAGTTCCCCAACAAGCCCTAGGCGAGCAGGGCGTCCAGCTCGTCTTCCGGGAGACCAAGGTCGAGCCGGATGCGATAGCGCGTGCGGAGCAGGGCGTCACGCATGGTGGCCTCGGGTGCGCAGGCGGCGATGCCGGCCGTCGCCCACTGATGGGCCCCGTCGAGGTCTCCGTATGCGGCGAGGGTCTCGGCGACCGTGAGAGCGGTCGCCGGGTTCCACGCGTCGCCGCCGATGGCCTCGATCACATCCCGGGCCTCGGTCGCCCGGTCGAGCTCGAACAGCGTGTCGGCGATTCCGGCGCGTGGATCGATGAGGACTTCCCCGCCGTCTTCGGCCGCGCGCTGGAACCGATCGAGCGCCGCCGCGGGCTGCCCCGCCTGCCGCCATTCCTCGGCCGCGAGCACGAAGATCGCGGCCCGGGAGACCTCCCCCGACACATACGTCTCGGCGAGCGTGTCGAGCTGCCGCGCGAGCGTGCCGTGCTCATCGAGCAGCAAAGCCTGTTCGAGCAGTCGATCTAGCTGCTCCCGCGTCACATGGGCCACACACCGGAGGCTACCGACGTGAGCGGCCGTTCGCGCGCGGATTAGCAGGCATTGGTTCTGCCACGATTGCGGCACGACTTGCTACAGACAGTGTGTCGTTCGAGGTCACCGGGCATATTTCTGCCGCCTGAGCGAAACGAGCGGGCCGGGGGAGCTGCGATGGGTGTATCCAGGCAGGTGACTTTGACTCTCGCTACGGTGACCGTGCTGGCCGGGGTGCTCCCCGGTTTCGCCGGATATGCCACCGCCAAATTCGAGGCGCTCGATCGCGCGCACAGACAGGTGCTGCGCCTCCAGGCTCAGCTCAGCGCCGCGCAGGAAGCCGCCAAAGAGGTCGCGAAGGAAGCCGCCAGGGACGCGGCCAGGCAGGCCGCTCAAGAGCAGGAGCTCCAGGATCAGCTGGAACAGCGTGAAGGGCTGCCGGTGGCGCTCACCGAGTCGTCTCTGGAGCCGTTGATCCCGCTGCACGACCGGGGTCAGGATCGGCAGAAAGGGGGGTCGCGGCGGTCTGGCCGGTCTGCGGGCCAGTCTGCAGATGCCGCGACAGGTAGCCCCTGATCAGTTCCTTCGCTTCGCGTACAAGATCGTCGGCGCCGTTGGGGTCGCGGCGGAAGGCGAGCTTGAGCACGGCGTCGCCGGCCTCGACGGCGACGAGGACGGCGCGATCCAGATCCTCGCTGTCGGTCAGCCCGAACTCCTCGAGCAGCATCGAGCGCAGCCGCCCGGCGATGACCGTGTTGTTGTCGGCGACGGCGTCGAGCATGTTGAGGTCGACCATGTCGCCGAAGTGCAGCGATCGGAAGCCGGGCACGGTGCGGTGCATGTCGACGTATTCATCGATGATCGCGTCGATGGCCGCCCACCACCCGGCGTACTCCTCCGACATGAACCGCCGGCCGACGCGCGTCACGAACAGCTCGACATTTCGCCGGGTCAGCGCCTGGGTGATGGCCCGCTTGTCGGGGAAGAACTGGTAGACCGAGCCGATGGCGACGCCGGCGCGATCGGCGATCCGCGTGGTCGACAGCGCCTCGTAGCCGAACTGGTCGAGCAGCTCCGCGCACGCGTCGAGCATCCGCTCCACCCGGCGGGCGCTGCGACGCTGCGTGGGACGGCGCCGCAGCGGCGTCCCGTTTTCGTCGAATTCCTCGACCGCCTCGCTGGACACGCTCCCATCTTGCCCCGTCGCCTGCCGCGGGTCAGCCCTTACCGACCAGTCGGGTAGGTCTCGGACGTCATCCGGCCGCGGGCTTGGCGCTGAGGCCCGCGCAGCCGCGAAGGCCACGCCACCCGTTCAGGGCCTGCTGCCGGGCCGCGCCGCTCAGCGGGATGGGCACTCCCCCGTTGATCCGGGCGGGCAGCCACTGGTCCTTGAGGACCTTGCGGCCGTTGATCGTGAGCGTGAGCACGCCGGTGAGGCCCGTGTCGGGGCCCCAGTTGTAGAAGGCGAAGTTGCCGAGGCCGTAGTCGACGTACGCGCCGCCCGCGTAGCCGCCGCCGAGCAGGATGTGCGCGTGGCTGCCGACGACCACGTCGGCGCCGGCCCGCACGAGCTTGGCCGACAGGTCGCGCTGCGCGGGCGTCGGGCAGCGGACCAGCTCGGTCCCCCAGTGCAGGAAGACGATCACCGTGTCGGACGTCTTGCGAGCCGCCCGCACGGCCTGCAGCAGGCGCGGCTCGTTCTTGGCCGACGCCAGCCCGCCCTGACCGTCGGTGGCCGTCCATGCCTGGATGAACTCGGCGTCGAGCACCTGCGTCGCGCCGATGACCGCCACCTTGTTGCCGTTGACGGTGGCTCGATAGGGCTTGTACGCCTCGGCCGCGTTCTTCCCGATCCCGATCGTGGGGAACTTGGTCTGCTTGATCGCGGCCAGGGTGTCCTGCAGGCCGCCCTGCATGTAGTCCATGCCGTGGTTGTTGGCCATGTTGGCGACGTCGACCCCGGCCGCCTTGAGCGCGCGGAACGCGGTGGCCGGCGCCCGGAACGTGAACTGCTTGCCGGGCGCCCGCGACCCGCCGGTCGTGATCGCGGTCTCCAGGTTGACGACCGTGAGGTCGGATTTGCGCAGAACGGTGGCGATCGGGCCCAGCGCGGTGCTCGGATCGCTGTCCAGGCGCTGGCGAAGCACCCCTTCGAAGTGCACGTCTCCGGCAAAGGAGATCGTGTACGGCTGTCGCTGCGGCTTCGGGGAGCCGGCGGCCCCGTCAGTGGCGGCAGCGGAAGGCGCCGGGGACCGTTCGCCCTCGGCCGCCGAGCAAGCCGCGGTACCAACCAGGACAAGAGCGGCCATAACCACGGCATTGCGCTTCACGGTCAGAGCATGCCACTGATCACACATTGGGAGATCCTACGCCACGAAAGTTGGATAATTCCTTTACTTGAATGATTCTACTTTTGATCGATAAGTTGGGAGACGTGGGAGAAGCCGGAAACGCTCATGGAGGCGCACCATGACTGACCGTCCCGTGACCACGACCAACGCGGGCACACCCGCGCCCAGCGACGAGCATTCGCAGTCCGTCGGGCCCGATGGCCCGCTGCTGCTGCAGGATCACTACCTGATCCAGAAGATGGCGCAGTTCAACCGGGAGCGCGTCCCAGAGCGCGTGGTCCACGCCAAGGGCGGCGGCGCGTACGGCTTCCTCGAGATCACCGAGGATGTGAGCCAATTCACCAAGGCCGGGCTGTTCCGGAAGGGCGCGCGCACCGACATGCTGCTGCGCTTCTCCAGCGTGGCCGGCGAGCTCGGCAGCGCCGACGCCGGACGCGACCCGCGCGGCTTCGCCATGAAGTTCTACACCGATGAGGGCAACTACGACCTCGTCGGCAACAACACACCGGTCTTCTTCATCCGCGACCCGCAGAAGTTCTCCGACTTCATCCACAGCCAGAAGCGGCGGCAGGACACCCACCTTCGCGACAACAACATGCAGTGGGACTTCTGGACCCTGTCACCCGAGTCGGCGCACCAGGTCACGTTCCTGATGAGCGACCGCGGGACACCGGCCTCCTGGCGGCATATGAACGGCTTCGGCTCGCACACGTTCCTCTGGTACAACGCGGCCGGGGAGAAGTTCTGGATCAAGTACCACTTCAAGACCGACCAGGGCATCAAGAACTTCACGGCCGACGAGGTCCCGCTGCAGCACCCGGACGTGCACATCCGCGACCTCCACGAGGCCATCGCGCGAGGCGATCACCCCTCGTGGACCGTCGAGATCCAGGTGATGCCCTTCCAGGAGGCGGCCGACTACCGGTTCAACCCGTTCGACCTGACCAAGATCTGGCCGCACGGCGACTACCCGCCGATCACCATCGGCCGGTTCACCCTCAACCGGAACCCGGAGAACTACTTCGCCGAGATCGAGCAGGCCGCCTTCGAACCGGCCAACTTCGTGCCCGGCATCGGACCGTCGCCCGACAAGATGCTGCAGGGGCGGCTGTTCTCCTATCCGGACACGCACCGCTACCGGATCGGCCCCAACTACCTGCAGCTGCCGGTCAACGCGCCGCGAAACGCGGTCCACTCCTACAACTTCGACGGGCCCATGGCCTACCGGAACATGCCCGACCCCGTCTACGCGCCCAACTCGGCGGGCGGCCCGGTCGCCGACCCCGCGCTCTGGGCCGGGGACACCTACCACGTCGCGGGCGACATCATGCGCAGCGCCAACAGCCTGCACCGCGACGACGACGACTTCGTCCAGCCGCGCGCCCTGTGGGAGAACGTCCTGTCCGAGACCGACCGCGCCCACCTCGTCACCAACATCGCCGGCCACGCCTCGGCGCCCGAGGTCACCACCGACACCAAGAAGCGGGTCGTCGAATACTGGACCAACGTCCACAAGGACCTCGGCCACGCCGTATCCCAGGCCCTCGGCCTCGCCTGACCGCCCGGCCCACCACGGCCCCTGGCCCGCAGGCGCCGGGGGCCGTAGCGATATGGCACGACCGCGGACATTCATAGCGCCCGAGATTATGCTCGGCGGCATGGTTCGCCGGGTGTTGCTTCGGTTATGGGTAGTGTCCGCTCTCCTGGCGTTCGTGGTGCTGGTCATCTTCTCGCCGCTCGGATTCAATGGGTTGACCGCGTTTCCGGGCATCGACTGGGCGAACCTGGCGAACATCGGCCAGACATATGGCGGAATAGCAGCCATTCTGGCCGCCCTGACGCTTGGCGGGGTGACCACCTCCCTTCTCCTTCAGACGACCGAGGCGAAGCTCAATCGGGAGCAGTCCACCCGTGCGCTACACCACGAACTTCTCCGCACTGTCATGGAATCACCCGACTTGCTGCCCGCGGTCGGCATCGAGTGGGACGGGTCGCTCACGGAGTCCACGCTGATCCGCCAGCGAATCTACGCCAATCAGTGGATGGTCTTCTGGCGGTCCCTACACGAGATCGGCTATCTGACAGAATCCGCGCTACGCGTCTACCTGGCCGAATTCTTCCAAGGTGAGCTGGGGCGGCGCTACTGGCAGACCGTTGCGGAGAGCTGGCAGCACCAGTGGACTGGACGGCGCCACCGGCGATTCTGCCGGATCGTCGATGATGAGTATGACCGTGCGGCCGCAGCCCGCCGCCCGCCCGTCAAGGCGGGCTCACGTTCCGTCCCACCGAGCCCACCGCGGAGGGAGGACGCAGGCGCGCTCACCGTTGTGGGATTGGCTGCCGCGGCGGCGGGGCTGCTGATCGGAATGGGTCTGGGAAGGCGGGTCGCCGCTCGCGGGACCCCGGATGGTCACACGAGCGGCACGCGATCAGCGGTCATGAGGGCTCAGAGGTCGAACTCGCCGTCCTTGACGCCGCCGATGAAGGCATCCCATTCACTGGGGGTGAAAACCAGCACGGGACCTTCCTGGTCCTTGCTGTCGCGTACGCCGACCTGCCCGTCGGGCAGGTCGGCCACTTCCACACAAGCGCCATTCGTGCTGCTGCGGGCGCTTTTGCGCCAGACGACGGCCGAGAACTCGGTTGAATGCATTGTTGAGATATTTCTTTCTCCCTGGAGAGGTGGAGCGCTTTTCTCCGAGGGGCTAACGCGCGGGTGCCGTTGTCCTACACCCAGCGCTCCATGGATTGGCGTATGACGGCCAGCGATTCCTCTTCGCCGAGCGCTCGATCGCGCAGGGTGTCGAAGGCGATCTCGTAGCCGTAGACCAGCTCCTCCTCTTCCACGAATCGGCCACCGAGGAGCGAATCCAGGAAGACGACGTCGTGGTATTCGGCGAATTTCAGATGGAGGAACGAGCCCGAACTGATCGGATGCACCGGGAAGTCGAGGGGCAGGATCTGGATCCGGATGCCGGGCCGCCGCGCGACGTCGAGCAGGCACTGCAGCTGCTCGTGCATGACCTGCGGCTCACCATGCCTGCGCAGCAGGACCGACTCGTCGAGGACCACCCAGATGGTGACGGTGGAGTCTTCGCCGAGGAGGATCTGCTGGCGGGCCATGCGCACCTCCACGCGGGATCTGACTCCCGTCGGAGGCACGACGGTGCTCTTACGCCCGGAGTCGATGATCTGCCACGCGTACTTCTCGGTCTGCAGGAAGCCCGGCACGACTTGTGGTTCCCACGTGCGTATCTCGGTCGCCTCCGCCTCCAGGCTCAGATATGTCGTGAGCTCTTGAGGCAGCGAATCCTGGTAATCCTCCCACCACCCTTTGCGGGCGGCGTCGCGACGTAAGCCCAGCAGCTTCTGGCGCTGGTCTCCGCTGATCTCGTAAAGACGAAGGAGTGCTTCCAGGTCGCCCTCGCGAAGGGAGATCCTCGCGGTCTCGATCCGGCTGACCTTGGCGCCGGACCAGCCGAGGCTGGTCGCGACCTGGTCACCGGACAGGCCGAGGCGCAGGCGGGCCTGGCGCAGCTCGTTGCCGAGCATGCGCTGGCGGACGGTAGGGCTGCCACTTCCCGGCATTTCCCGACCGACCTCCTCACCGCGACGTTGAGGTGTCCCTTGCAGGGCTACGCCGATCGTAGTGCAACTTGCACCGATGGATGCGATGCAACCACGAAAGATTCTTACAAGTTTCCGTGCACCGAGTATTGCCGCGAAATCTCTTCTGGGTCACGATCGAGACAGGAAGGTTCCCTGTCGATCGGGATCTCAGCCGATGATCATCCCGGCCCGTCCCAGGGGATCCGGTCCCTCTAACGTGCATGGCAATGACGCCGTTCCCGAATGAGGAAAATCCGCGAGGAAAACCGGCGAAAAAAGCCGGGCCGAGAGGCTGCCACCTGTCGACCCGGCGAGAACTCCAGCTCGAATCCACCGAAAAGGAGTCTCTTATGCATCACTACGTTACCGTCTGGTTCTTTCGAAGCAAGACCCAGGCCGACTTGGCGCTCTGCAGAGACCAGGATCAGTGGGCCCGCGACCTCGGCTGGACCGTGGTCTGGCGAGGCTTCGGCGCGCGTCACTACCGCGACCCGCGCTTCGATCTCGTACGCGAGGTCGAGGAGATAGGGCGGCAGGTCCTCGTCTGATTTGCGCCCCTTCGTATCACCCCAGGGCTTGTCCAGTACGTGCCCGGGCGGCGCGGGGGCGCACGGGCACAGGGAAGGCCCCAGAATCCGATTCTGGGGCCTTCCCTATCTTCGTCGCCTCGTTGAGTATGGTTTACGAACTCAGGAGGCGTACATGACGACCACCGCATACCGGACATGCCCGCTCTGCGAGGCCGTCTGCGGCCTGCAGCTCACCATCGACCAGGGCCGGATGGTCGATGTGCGCGGAGACCACGAGGATCCGTTCAGCCGCGGGTTCATCTGCCCGAAAGGCGCGTCACTCGGCTCCCTGGACGAGGACCCCAACCGCCTGACCACCCCTCTCGTCAACGGAAAGCCCGCGACGTGGGCGGCGGCCTTCGCCGCGGTCGAGGCCGGTCTGAAGGACGTTCCCGGCCCCGCGCGAGCCATCTACCTGGGCAATCCAAGCGTGCACAACATGGGAGGCAGCCTCTACGGCGGCGCGGTGGTCCGCGCGCTCGGCACCCGCAACGTCTTCTCCGCCAGCACGGCCGACCAGATGCCGAAGCACGTCTCGTGCGGCCTGATGTTCGGCGACCCGCTGGCCATCCCGGTGCCCGATCTCGACCGGACCGACTATCTGCTCATGCTCGGCGCCAACCCGCTCGAGTCGAACGGCTCGCTCTGCACGGCGCCCGACTTCCCCGGCCGGCTCAAGGCGCTGAAGAAGCGCGGCGGACGGTTCGTCGTGGTCGACCCGCGCCGCACGCGCACGGCCGCGCTCGCCGACGAGCACATATTCGTACGCCCCGGCACCGACCCCTACCTCCTGGCCGGCATCGCGCACACCCTGTTCTCCGAGAGCCTCGTAACCGTGAAAGTCCCGGTCAACGGCCTCGACGAGGTCAGGGCCGCCCTCGCCGGCTTCTCGCCGCAGACCGTGGCGCCCGTGTGCGGCGTCCCCGAGGACGTCATCGTACGGCTCGCGCACGAGCTGGCCGCCGCCCCCACGGCCGCCGTCTACGGCCGGATCGGCACCTGCACGGCCGAGTTCGGCACGGTCGCCCAGTGGCTGGTGGACGTGCTCAACGTCATCACCGGCAACCTCGACCGCCCCGGCGGCGCCATGTTCGCCATGTCCGCGACCGAGGGACGGCCGCGGCGAAAGCCGTACGCGATCGGGCGCTGGACGAGCCGCGTCCGCGGCCTGCCCGAGACCAACGGCGAGCTGCCGGTGGCCACCCTCGCCGACGAGATCGAGACGCCGGGCGAGGGCCAGGTGCGGGCCCTGATCACGGTGGCCGGAAATCCGGTGATGTCGGCGCCCAACGGCCCCCGCCTCGGCGAGGCGTTCGCACGGCTCGACTTCATGGTCAGCGTCGACCCCTATCTGAACGAGACGACCCGGCACGCCCATGTCGTCCTGCCGCCGCCGCGGATGCTCACGGCCGGGCACTATGACTTCGCGCTGCTGACGCTGGCCGTACGGAACTACGCGCGTTACTCGCCGCCCATCCTGCCGCTCGACGGCCCGTCGGAGGGTGAGATCCTGGCCCGGCTCGCCATGATCGCGTCGGGGCAGGGCGCGGACGCCGATCCCGCCCTGCTGGACGAGCTCATCCTCGGCCAACTCGTGACGCCCGAGCAGCGGGCCCAGCTCAACGGCGCCAACGGCGCCGAACTACGGCTCGACGCCATGCTCCGGCTCGGCCCGTACGGCGACTGGAACCCCAGCCCACGCCAGGGCGGGACGCTCTCGCTGAAGACCCTGCTCGATCATCCGCACGGGATCGACCTCGGCCCGCTCGAGCCGCGCATTCCCGACAATCTGCGTACGGCCTCGGGCAAGGTCGAACTCGCCCCCGAGGCCATCGTGTCCGACCTCGACCGCCTCCGCGCCCGGCTGGGCGGCAAGGCGCCCGAGTTCGTGCTGATCGGACGGCGTCACCTGCGCTCCAACAACAGCTGGCTGCACGGCGTCGGGCGGCTGACCGGCGGCACCAACCGCTGCACGCTCCAGATCAACCCGGCCGACGTCGAACGGCTCGGGCTGGACGGCACGGCCGTGGTCCGCTCGACCGCGGGCGAGCTGACCGTGCCGCTCGAACCGACCGACACGATCATGCCGGGCGTGGTGAGCCTCCCGCACGGCTGGAGCGAGGCCAGCGCCAACGTCCTCACCGACGACATGGTCCTCGACCCCGTCTCCGGAAACGCCGTATTCAACGGAGTTCCCGTGCTGATTGGTCGACCTGGTTGATCACCAACGATTAGGGTTGCGTGAGTGACGTCCGACCGCCTCCACGCGCAGCTCGCGTTCGCCATAGAGATTGACAAATTGAAGCGCGTCATCAGGCGCAAC
Organism: Streptosporangiaceae bacterium NEAU-GS5; assembly: GCA_017592665.1. GTDB lineage: Bacteria > Actinomycetota > Actinomycetes > Streptosporangiales > Streptosporangiaceae > NEAU-GS5. The sequence goes on from JAGFNW010000003.1 coordinate 65,346, forward strand.
ACCCTCATGGACGGGTCGCGCCGGGAGAACGACGCCGAGCATTCCTGGTATCTCGGCATGCTGGCGATGATCATGGGTGAGCACGCGCCACCCGGCACCGACCTGCAGAAGGTCATCACCATGCTGCTGGTGCACGACATCGTGGAAATAGACGCGGGAGACACGTTCATTTACGACCGGGTCGCGGTCGAGCAACAGGCTCAGGCCGAGCGCGCCGCGGCCGACCGGATATTCAACCTGCTGCCCGAAGATCAGGCGGTCCGGCTGCGGGCGCTGTGGGACGAGTTCGAGGCGCGCGCGACCCCCGAGTCGAGGTTCGCCAAGGCGCTCGACCGGCTGGCGCCCATCCTTGCCAATCATTTGACCGAGGGCGGCACCTGGGCGCTGTACAAGGTGACGGCGCGGCAGGTCCTGTCCAACGTCGAGATCATCGCCGAGGGGTCGCCCACGCTCGGCGAGTACGCGACGGGCATCGTCCAGGCGTCGGTGGCCAGGGGACATCTGGCCCCCTGACCTGGCTTTGTGTTCAGCGGCGGTATGGCCGGGTAAGGCCAATATGTGGAGAAGACGAAGTCGCGCCGGGCGCTCCGGATGCCGCGGGTCAACGCGAGCGCCGACGCCCTCGACCGGCTGGAGCGGACCACCGTCATGGACCGGCCGATCCGCGGCCTGGCCAAGGCCGTACGCCAGAAAATCGGCCCAGGGCGGCTGAGGGACCTGCTGCACGGAGTGCCGTTCGGGCACCCGCTGCACCCGCCGCTGGCGACCGCCAGCATCGGCTGCTTCCTCGCCACGGCCCTGCTCGACGCCACCGGCGCCGATCCACGCGCCGCGCGCACCGTGCTCCTCGCCGGGGTCGCGGCCAGCGTGCCGACGGCCGCGGCCGGGATCACCGACTGGTCCACCCTGCATCGCGAGCAGCAGCGGGTCGGATTCGTACACGGGCTGACCAACCTCGCGGGCTTCGGCCTGTTCGCGAGCTCGCTGGTGGCCCGGCTCGCCGGGCGCGCCAAGGCCGGCCGGATGCTCGGGCTGGCCGGGCTCTGCGCCGCGTCCGCCGGCGCCTATCTTGGCGGCCACCTGGCCTTCCGTCAGGCCGCCGGGGCCAATCACGCCGAGTCGGTGGCCCACCTCGTGCCACTCGGCTGGCATGACCTCTGCGCGTTGAAGGACCTGCCGGACGGCCGTCCCGTGTCGCGGCGGCTCGGCTACATCGACCTGTTCGTGCTGCGCCAGGGCGACGACGTCACGGTCCTCGCCGATCACTGCGCGCACCTCGCGGGCCCGCTGCACCAGGGCCGGATCACGGTCGAGGACGACGACGCCTGCGTGGTGTGCCCGTGGCACGGCAGCGTCTTCCGGCTGAGCGACGGCTCCGTCGTCCACGGCCCGGCCACGGCCCGCCAGCCGGCCTTCCACACCCGCACCCGCCGCGACGGCACCGTACAGGTCCGCCCTGCCACATAGTGACAGAGGCGATACCGGGCGCAACTTCGATCTTCCCTGGGTCGTTCCCGATGCAGACGGAACGCCGCCGCCCTGGGAGGGGACATGGTCGAGGAGCCCGATGACCTGGAAGAGCTCGACGAACTGCTCAGCCGTCTCCCGGTGGGGAGTCCCGAGCACACCGAGGTGTTCGCGTTACGGGCCGGGCTCTTCCTGGCGTACGGGATCAGGACGAACGACCGCCGCGCGACGTGGTTCCTCATCGAGGAAATCGAGGCGTGGCTGACCCAGACGGCGTCGGATCATCCGCGTCGCGCGGAGTTCACCGAGTTGCTCGTGCACACCTATCATCTCGGGGCCGAGCAGCTGATGGGCGGCAGCACCGAAGACTTCGCGACCGCCCTGCTCCATCCGGTGTGGGAAGGCGACACCGACGAGGCGCAGAGCGCGATCGCGTATCTGCGCCGCGCCGCGGAACTGGCGCCCTCCGACCTGGCGGCCCAGGTCACGTACGGGGCGATGTGCCTGCACACGGGGATCGAAGCGGATGCCGCGGCCATCGCGGCACGCACCGCGGGCCTGGGCGTGGACGCCCCGCATGCCGAGGCGCTGACCGCGGTCCTCGGCGCGGCGGCCGCCGGAGAACGCGGGCCCGAGGCGCTGCGGCACGCGCTCGGCCTGCTCCCCGAGGGCCACGCCGGACGCACGCTGATCGCCCTCCCCCTGGCGCGGCGGCTGAGCGCCACGCCGGTCTCCGGCGCGACGATCGCAGAGCTGAGCGAGGCGCTCGAGCTGACGGCCGAGCTGATCGAGCGCGGCTCCCGGGAGGTGCGCCAGGAGTCCCTGGTCCTCGCCCTGCTGGCCATGTCGAACACCCTGCTGCTCAGTCAGGTCTCCGCCGATCTTCCGCGCCTGCGCGCCGCCCTCGGCGCCGCTCCCCTCGACCGGGCGGTCGCCGCCATGGCCACGTTCTGGATGGACGGCGACGGATCCCAGATCACCGTCGCGGCCGACCTGATCGCCGAGCTGATCGAGAGCGGCGCCACGACGGACGACTCCGCTTCCGGAGCCCTGGCGGAAATGCTCTGCTTCACGGCCATCACGCTGTTCCAGGACCGGTGGGTGGCCACGAACAACCTGGAGTATCTCGACCGCGCGGAGCACTGCTGCGACCTGCTGGCCGACTCCGAGCGAGTGCGGGACGACCCCGAGCAGGTGGCCGCGATCGCCGCCCTCCGCGCTGGGGTGTCCATGCACCGGTCGATCCTCACTCAGGACGCCGACTCGGCGCGCCGCGCGGTCGAGACGCTCCGCGGCGTCCCGATGGATGCGGACCACGAGCGGCTCATGCGCTTGCTCACGGCGACCGCGAACGGCTTGGCGCTCGACGGGCTCGAGGACGCGCGCGAGCTGGAGCCGCTGGATTCCCTGTTCGAGGGCGACGCCCGCTTCGACGTCGAGCGTCATGGGGTGGTGCTCGTGCAGCGAGGTCTCGCGGGCGACGCCCAGGCCCTCGACGAGGGCATCGCGATGCTCCGGCACGCCATGACCCTGCCCTCGCCGTACGTCCTGACCTACGCGCCGACGGAGGCGACCCTTGGGCTCGCGCTGTATTGCCGGGGGTGGGACGACAAGGGCGCCGACCTCGACGAAGCCGTCGAACTCCTCGAACGCGCCGCCGCTCGCGCACGCTCGGAGCCGGGAGCCCGGTGGGCCGGCAAGATCTTCGCCAATCTGGCCCGGGCGCGCCGGCATCGCGACGATCGCGGCCGTGAGGATGCGTGGTCCGCCGTCGAAGCGGGCCTGGAGTCGCTGCGGGCGCGGCTCGGCGATCTGCTCCTGCAGAGCGGCGCGGAGCGGTCGCTCGCGATGTCCACCGAGGCGGCCGACGTGGCGCTGGAAGTGGCTGGCTGGGCGCTGGAGGACAACCGGCGTGGCAAGGCGGTCCAGGCGCTGGAGCTGGGCCGTGGATTGGTCCTCCACGCCGCCACACTCGTCGACGACGCGCCGGGGATCCTGCGCGAGGCGGGCGCGGAAGAACTCGCGGCCGAATGGGAGGCCGCCGCCCGCGACACCGGCCGCTCGCGAGACACCAGCCGCACGGCGGACGCAGGCAGTGCGGCGGGCGCGGGTGATGCGGCGGACGCGGGCGGTGCGGCGGACGCGGGCGGTGCGGCGGACGCGGGCGGTGCGGCGGACGCGGGAGGTGCGGCAGGCCCGGGCGCTTGGGTGGACGCGGGCCTTGGCGTGGACGTTCCGAGTGCCTTGCGCGCCCGGGCGCTCGAGGCCCTCCGGGGCGCCGTGGCCGGGCGACGGCTGTTCGAACCGCCGTCCGCCGCTCAGATCGGGGCCGCCCTGACCGCCGGTGGCTGGGACGGAATGGTGCATCTGCTCCCTGAGTCACGGCACGCCGACGGGATGGCCGTCGTGATCACGCCCGATGGCAGGGCGCGGCCCGTACAGCTGCCCGGTCTACGCACGGGGCCCGACACGCCCGTGGACGCGTTCGTCGCGGCCGACCGCGACCGGCGCGCGCAGCCCAACGGCCTCGAGCTACGGCGCCGCTGGGCGGAGGCCCTCGACGCCGTGTGCGGCTGGGCCGGCGCTGAGGTCGTGGGTCCCCTCCTCACGGCTTTCGGCGCCCGTCGCCTGGACGCGCAGCGCCGGCCTCGGCTGGTCCTCGTGCCGTGGGGCCGGGCCAGTGTCGTGCCCTGGCAGGCGGCCCGGTGGGACGGCACACACGCCTGCGAGGTCGCCCTGTTCTCCTACGCCGCGTCCGGCCGCCAGCTCGTGGCGGCCGCGCCGGCGCGGTCCGCAGAGCAGGCGGCCGTCGTCATCGCGGATCCGGTCGGCGCCCCGCTGCGCTGGGAGTGCGATCAGGTCCGCGTGAGCGCCCACCCCGATGCCGAGCGGCTCGGCCGCTGGCGTGGCCGTGAGCGGCTCGGCCGCTGGTGCGGGCCCGAGGAGAGCGCACCGGACGCCGCCGGCTGTGACGCCGTGCTCGCCGCCTTGCGTACGGCACGGCTCGTCCACTACGCCGGGCACGGGGACGCCGGCCGGCCCACCGCCTCCCACCTACGCCTGGCCGACGGCGCTCTTTCGGTGCGGCGGATCCTTCGCGAGGCCCGTCTCCCGGGCTCCCTGGTGGTCCTGTCGGCCTGCATGACCGACCTTTCCGACCAGGACTTCGACGAGGCGCTCACGCTCGCCACGGCGCTTCGTGTGGCCGGCGCGAGCGACGTCGTCGGCTCGCGCTGGATGGTGGCGGACGACGCGCGCACGGCGGCGATGATGGTGATGTTCCACACCTTCCTGGCAGATAGCCGCGATCCGGCCGAGGCGCTGCGCCTGGCCCAGGTCTGGATGCTCGGCGGCGACCGCGACCTCCTCCGGGATGTCGCCCCCGAGCTCTATCGGCATGTCGCCGAGGCGGACTTCGGCGACGTGACGATCTGGGGGGCGTTCACCCACCACGGCAGAGCCTTAGCCGGGGATTGACCGGGGCAGGCCGAACCACGGCAGGACGCTGTTCTCGAAGCGGATCATCGCGCTGATCCGATCGCCGGTGAGGGCGATGACGATGAGGCCGATCCCGCGCCGGACGTCGCCTGCCGTCCGAAGGTAGGCGCCGAACGCCGGTTGACCGTTCGCGCGCGTCGGCACGAGGTCGAACCTCCGCCCCGCGTCGAACAGGCCGGCGCAGAAGCGGGCCGCCATGTCCCGGCCCTGGTATTCGAACGGGATCGGCGGCATCGATATGAACACGTCGTCCGTCAGAAGGGCCACCACCGCGTCGAGGTCGGCCGACTCGTACGCGCGGACGAACTTGGCCACGATCGCGTCCTCGGCCGGTGAGGCCGGGGCGGGAGCCGGTTCACGACCGGCGGCCGGCGGCCGTCGCCGCTCCAGGCCGGCGCGCGCCCGTTTGAGCGCGCTGTTGACCGATTCGAGGGTCGAATCCAGCATCTCGGCCACCTCGCCCGCGTGGAATCCGAGCACGTCGCGCAGGATGAGTACGGCGAGCTGGCGGGGCGGCAGCGTCTGCAGGGCCGTCACGAACGCCAGTGAAATCGACTCGATCTGCTCATAGCGGGCAGCGGGCCCGAGCGGCACATCGGTGACGCCTTCGAGGAGGGTGTCGGGGTAGGGCTCCAGCCAGACGACCTCGCCGAGGCGGGTGGGCTCGGGCGGTTCGACGCCGGGGATGTCCCACTGCTTGGCGGGCCGACGACCGGCCGATCGGCGCGCGTTGAGGCACCGGTTGGTGGCGACCCGATAGAGCCATGTGCGCAGCGAGGCGCGCTCCTCGAATCCGGTGAGACCCTGCCAGGCAGTCAGCAGCGTGTCCTGCAGGGCGTCTTCGGCGTCCTGGATCGAGCCGAGCATCCGGTAGCAGTGCACCTGCAACTCGCGGCGGTGCGGCTCGACGAGCTCCCTGAACGCGTCGCCATCCCCTGCCCGCGCCCTCGAGAGCAGGTCAGTGGCGTCAGTCATCATTCCCATCCTCGTATGGACACCGGCCGGGGGTCGAACTGGGCGGTCCCGGGTCGCCCGATTTCGCGATGTCGCGGTGTCTGTCTCCTCGACGGATCGCAGATGGGAGCTCAGAGATGATGCTGAAGGACAAGGTCGCGGTGGTCTACGGAGCCGGCGGGGCGATCGGTGGCGCGGTCGCGCGCGCGTTCGCCCGCGAGGGGGCCAGGGTGTTCCTCACGGGGCGCGTCCTCGCGCCGATCGAGACGATCGCCAAGGACATCGCCGCCGACGGCGGATCCGCCGAGGCGGCCGAGGTCGACGCCGTCTACGAGCAGGCCCTGGAAGAGCACCTGCGCACCGTGATCGACAAGGCCGGGCGGATCGACATCTCGTTCAACGCGATCGGGATCTCGAACGACAACATTCTCGGCGTGCCCCTCACCGACCTGGACACGGGGTGGTTCGCGCTGCCGCTCACGACGTACGTGACGTCGTATTTCCTGACCGCGCGGCTGGCGGCGCGGCGGATGGTGCCGAACGGATCGGGCGTGATCATGACGGTCACCGCCCTCCACTCGCGTACGGGCCTGCCGCTAGTGGGCGGCTACGGCCCGGCCATGGCCGCGAAGGAGGCGCTCTCCCGGGATCTGTCGGCCGAACTCGCGCCGCACGGCATCCGGGTCGTCGGCCTCCGGCCCCAGGCCATGCCGGACACGCGTACGATCAGGGACGCCTTCGAGCCCCGCGCCAAGGCGTCGGGAATGACCTGGGAGCAGTGGGAGGCGCTGCTGGCGAGCAGAACCCACCCCCGGCGCCTCATGACCCTCGACGAGGTCGCGGCCGTGGCGGCCTTCATGGCCTCCGATCATGCCACCGGCATGACCGGCACCACCGTCAACCTCACCATGGGCTCGCTCGACGACTGACAGCCGTTTCGTGGTCATGCACTCTTGTCGTCGGCCGGGTGCTCGACCAGGGCGAGAATGCGGTTGGACATGAATCGTGCGGTCCGCACGGGCGTGCCGTTCCTGGTGACTTCGCTGACCTCGACGATCCCACGACCCGTGGTCACTTCGACGCGCCGTCCCGCTTTGCTGGCGATCACCTCGTACGTACGCGGGGTTCCGCCGGCGTCGATGACGATTTCGACCCTGTCGCCCTTCATGTCCTAGTCATACCCGCTGACGTTACGAACATACATACGAATTCACTTTAAGTCGCATTATTCCGGCCGGAGTTTATGTCCAGTTTATGTCGGGCAAATCACGAAATGTCATGAACTGGCTACCGAGAGTGTGTACGGTCATGCGACGACTGAGGATCTTCACGGCCGCCGTTCTGCTCAGTGGTGGCGGCGCGGCCACCGCTCAATCGGCGTGGGCCGCCACTGCTCAATCGGCGCGGGCGGCGGCTGAGGGGGCGGCCGCCGCGTGCTGGTACCACATCAGCGCGGGGAGTCCCGTCAACCTTTGGGTACGCAGTGGACCCGGCACCGGCTACCGGCAGATCGACGCGATCTCATGGGGCACGACGGTTCGCGGCGAATGCGAGTCGGCCGGTGGATGGGTGAAGGTTCTCGGGGTCAACGGACATTGGGGATGGTCCTTCCGCGCCGACCTCGCCACGGGTCGCGTAGGCGTAAGCGGCGGTGGCGGTGGCGGCGGCCGTAGTGGGGGTGGCGGCTATGCCGGGGGTGGCGGCCATGCTGGGGGTGGTGGCGGCGGCTGCCGCTCCTGCCACGGGGGCAGCGGCTGCGGCGGCGGCTGCGGGTGTCGAGGAGGATGCGGCGCGGGCTGCCGCGGAGGCGGCTGCGGCGGCGGCGGATGCCGCGCTGGATGCGGCGCGGGCTGCGGAGGCCGGTGCGGGGGCTGTCGTGGAGGATGCGGCGGTGGGTGCGGCGGCGGCTGCGGCGGGTGTCGTGGAGGATGCGGGGGCTGCGGCGGAGGCTGGGCCGGTGGCTGTGGTCGCGGCTGCAACGGTGGGGGTTGTGGTGGAGGTGGCGGAGCCGAATGGGGTGGCTGCAGCTTCTGGCGCAGCGGCTGCGGTCGCGGCGGAGGCTGGGGTCGGTCCAACTGGGGTGGCTCCAGCTGGGGTGGGTCCAGTTGGGGTGGCTCCAGCTGGGGCCACTCTCGATGGGGCGGAGGCTGGGGCAACGGCGGCGGCTGGGGCAACGGCGGAGGTTGGGGCGGCGGTCCGGGGCGTGCCGGCGGAGGTGGAGGTTGGGGCGGCGGCCCGGGGCGTGCCGGCGGAGGTGGAGGCTGGGGCGGTGGCGGCGGCCCAGCGCGTTGGGGCGGTGGGGGTGGTGGCAGCAGGTTGAACCACGCGTTGGACGAGCTCTTCGGTCACAGCGGCGGAGGGCATCACCGCGGAGGGCAACACGGCGCGGGGCAGCATGGCGGGCGTCACGGTGGCGGCCGGGCTACCGGACTCCACTGACGGGCGGCGGTGCCCAACAAGTCAGGGGCCGATAGCGGGTCAGGCGAGGAGCTTGATGATGGCGGCGACGCCGACGCAGACGATGACGCCGCGGAGGACCGTGGGCGGGAGGCGGCGGCCTACCCGGGCGCCGAGGAAGCCGCCGATGGCCGAGCCGACGGCGACCAGCAGGACCGCCATCCAGTCGACCTTCGCGATCAGCGTGAACAGCACCGCGGCGGTCGTGTTGACCAGCAGCGAGAGCATGTTCTTGGCGGCGTTGACCCGTTGCAGGTCGTCATCCAGGAAGGTGCCGAGCAGCCCGATCAGCACGACCCCCTGGGCCGCGCCGAAGTAGCCGCCGTACACGCCCGCCGCCAGCACGCCCAGCCACAGCCACGGCCCGCCGTGCGGGTGCGACTGCCGCCCGGACAGCCAGGCGTTGAGCTTCGGCTGGACGACCACGAGCACACACGCGAGCGCGATCAGCACGGGCACGATGATCTGGAAGGCGCGCTCCGGCAGGCGGAGCAGCAGCAGCCCGCCCGCGAGCGATCCGGTCACCGAGGCGACGCCGAGCCGTACGAGACGGGGGGCCTGGCCTTTCAGCTCGGCGCGATAGCCGAGCACGCCCGTCACGCCGCCCGGCACGAGGCCGATGTTGTTGGAGACGTTGGCGGTGATCGGGGGCAGGCCCACGGCCAGCAGCGTCGGGAAGGTGATCAGCGATCCGGATCCGACGATCGCGTTGATCGCTCCGGCCCCGATCCCGGCCGCGAGGACCGCGACCGCTTCCCACGGCGTCATGGAGCAACACTATTTACTCGTCCTTGGGCGGACTGAACAGGCCCCCGAGATTCTCCAAAGCCCGGCCCATCTCCGAGGGCACGATCCAGATCTTGTTCGCGTCGCCCTTGGCGATCTCGGGAAGGGTCTGCAGGTATTGATACGCCAGAAGCCGCTGGTCAGGCTTGCCCTCGTGGATGGCGCGGAAGACCATGGCGATCGCGTCGGCCTGGCCCTTGGCCCGCATGGCGGCGGCCTCGGCGTCCGCCTGGGCGCGTACGACGACGGCCTCGGCCTCGCCGCGCGCCCGCAGCACGGCGGCCTCGCGCTCGCCCTGCGCGGTGAGGATGGCCGACTGCTTGCTGCCTTCGGCGGCGAGGATGGCGGCCCGCTTGTCGCGGTCGGCGCGCATCTGCTTCTCCATCGAATCCTGGATGGAGGCGGGCGGCTCGATGGCCTTCAGCTCGACGCGGTTGACCCGAATCCCCCACTTGCCGGTGGCGACGTCGAGCACGCCGCGCAGCTCGGTGTTGATGTCCTCACGGGAGGTGAGCGTGCGCTCCAGGTCCATGCCGCCGACCACGTTGCGGAGCGTGGTGACGGTCAGCTGCTCGACCGCGGTGAGGAAGTTGGCGATCTCGTACGTGGCCGCCTGCGGATCGGTGACCTGAAAATAGATGACGGTGTCGATCGACACGACCAGGTTGTCGGAGGTGATGACCGGCTGCGGGGGGAAGGTGACCACCTGTTCGCGGAGGTCGACCTCGACCTTGACCCGGTCGATGAAGGGGACCACGATGTTCAGCCCGGCGTTGAGCGTGCGGTGGTAGCGACCGAAACGCTCCACGATGCGCGCCGTCGCCTGCGGGACGATGCGAATGGTGCGCGCCAGCGCGAACCCCGCGACCCCGACCACGATCAGAGCTACGACCAGCTGCGTCATCATGTGTCTCCAGTCTGTGACCCCCGGCTGGAGATGCTATTTGGTTTTGTCTTTACGTGTTAGAAAGTGCGGGCATACCATCTGCCCTCGCGCCCGCGCTCGAGGCCCAGACGGAGGCCGAAGGCCAGGGAAAGGTTGTCGGCCGTCAGCACATAGTCGATCGGGCCCTGGGCCACGATCGACCCCTGGCGCAGCAGCAGCGCGTGCGTGAATCCGGCCGGGATCTCCTCGACATGGTGCGTGACCAGGACCGTTGTGGGCGCCTTCGGGTCGGTGGCGAGGAAGTTGAGGCGGCGTACGAGATCCTCGCGCGCGGCGACGTCGAGACCGGCGGCCGGCTCGTCGAGCAGCAGCAGCTCGGGGTCGGGCATCAGCGCGCGGGCGATCTGCACCCGCTTGCGCTCGCCCTCCGACAGCGTGCCGAACCGGCGGCGGATGAGGTGGGCGCAGCCGAGCTGGTCGATGAGCTCCACGGCGCGGGTGAGGTCGTGCGAGTCGTACTCCTCGGTCCACCGGCCGAGGATCGCGTACGACGCGGTCAGCACCAGGTCGATGACCTTCTCGTCCGGCGGCACCCGCTCGGCCAGCGCTGAGCTGGCGAGGCCGATCCGCGGCCGCAGCTCGAAGACGTCGACCTGGCCCAGCCGCTCGCCGAGAATCTCGACCGATCCCTCGGTCGGGTAGATCAGCGCGGCGGCCACCTGGAGCAGCGTGGTCTTACCGGCGCCGTTGGGCCCGATGACGACCCAGCGCTCGTCCTCCAGAACGGTCCAGTCGATCCCTCGCAGAAGGGCCGCGCCGTCTCTGCGGACCGCGACGTCCTGCATCCTCAGGACCTGACCGCCCATGCAACTCTCCTATCGTGTCCCCCGCTTCGCGCACAGACAAAGCTATCGCTGCCCGAGCACATATCGTGGATCGGGTGAGCACCGATTCTCCGTCTACGGGGATCTCTCAGATCTCCGCCATGCTGGTCGCGTGGGGCGCCTCCTGGCTGGCCGGACACGTCGGGCTCGACCAGGTCGTGGACCGCGTCGAGGCCGCCGTCGGCCCGCAGCTCGTCCATGACCCGGCCGGCGATGGCGATGTGCCTCTACGAGCCTTCCTCGCGGCGCTGCGCGCCGAGGGCCTGACCGCGTTCCGGCTCGCGCTGCCCGCGCCCGGCGATCCGCTCGGGCTCACGGGGCCGCCCCCGTTCAATGTGGCCGCGCTCGACGCCGGTCAGGCCGTGGTGGCCGTACGCGCTGGAGGATGTGCCGGTCTGGTGCCCGAGGAGGACCAGCGCGGGTCGTCCTATCGCGGTGTCCGATGGACCCTCTACGAGGCGGCCGAGCGGGAGCCCTACATCCCCGACCTCGCGGAAGCCGAGCGGGAGCTGACGCGGGCCATGCTCGCCGCCACCGACGCCCTGACGTCGGTCGACGGCCCCGCGCAGGGCTTCCCGACGCTGCCCGAGCCCGATCAGACGCTCGCGCCCGGCTATCCGGGCCGGGCCGTGCGGGTGGGAGCCCTCGCGGCGCGCCTCGCGCTCGCCCTGCGCCTGGCAGAGGAGCGGGGATTGACGGTGGCCCAGGTGTCCACGCGGTCCGAGGCGCTGCGCGACCTCGACCGGGCCGTGCGCCGGGCCCGGGTCGCCGCGCACCACGCGCTGTCCGACTCGAGCGACCTCACCCGACCGTGAAGGCGGCCCCACGCGACCGTGAAGGCGGCCCCAACGAAGGCCCACGAAGCCCCACGCAGCCGTGAAGGGCGACCTCATGAGGCCGTGACCGGCACGACCACCCTCCACAGCTTGACCTTGTGGTCCTTGCCGGCGGACACGATCACCGGATCGCTGTCCACGCTGACGATGGCCACCGACAGCACGCCGCCCTTGTGCGCCTTGACGGCTTTGCCGAGCGCCTTTCCGGCGTCGGCGTCCCACAGCCGGATCGTGCCGTCGGTGCTGCCCGAGACCAGGATCGACAGGCCGCCGACCGTGCCGGATGCGAGTGAGTAGACGTTGCCGTGGTGCCCCGTGAGCGCCGAGCCGACGGGCTTGGCGGTCTTCGGGTCCCAGACGCGGATCTTGCTGTCCTTGCCTCCGGAGATCACCACGGCCCGGTCGCCACGGGTCCCGAACGCCACCGAGTAGACACCCTTCTTGTGTCCCTTGTAAGGCTTGCCGTACGCCTTGCGCTTGCCGAGATCCCAGACACGGGCCGTGCCGTCTCCGGCGGCCACGGCGACCACCTCGCGGCCGTCGAGCGTGGAGAACGCCAGCCAGTTGATCACGCTGCGGGTCGCCCGGAAGGGCGAGCCGATCATTCGCCTGGTCTTGAGGTTCCAGATCCTGATCCGGCCGTCCTCGCCGCCGGTCACGGCGACGGGCGTGCCGTTGAGCGTGCCGACGGCCACCGTGTAGACGGCGCCGCCGCCGTTGAAGATGGTGCCCGCGGACTTGCGGCTGGACAGGTCGAACAGCCGCAGCACGCCGTCGTAGCCGCCGGTGATGGCCAGCGTGCGACCGCCCACCTGGGCCGTCGCGACCGCGTAGACCTCGCCCCCGCCCGCATTGATGGGCTTGCCCGACGACTTGCCGCTGCCGGCGGCCCAGATGCGCAGGCGGCCGTCGAGGCCGGTCGAGGCGACGATCGGGTCGCCCTTGAGCGTGCCGCTCGCGACCGAGTAGACGGCCTTGGAGTGCCCCTTGAGCGGCGAGCCGATCTCGGCGCCGATCGTCACCAGCATCTGGGCGGCAGGTGACGCGCTCGTGGTCGGAGCCGGAGATGGACCGGTCGCCGCCGGGGAGGCGCCGGACGACGGCACGCCGGCCGAGGCCGCCAAGGTCGCCGACGAGGTCACCTGGGCGACCGGCTGTTGCCGGCTGTTCTTGCCCAGCAGCGCGGGCACGACGAACAGGGCCGTCGCGGCAAGCGCGAGGGCCGCGATGAGGGCGCCGGTGACGATGCCGGTGCGGTTCTTGCGCGGGCGGTCCTCTTCGCTGAAGAGGGCGTCCGGCCGCTGATCCCCAGGTGGGGGTGGGCTCGGGGGCGCCGGCGCGACGAAGGACTCCTGCTGGGTGACGGCCTTCGTGACGGCCATGCCGTCTTCGTGCACGGGAGGGGCCGCCGGCTTGCCACTGACGGCTGCCGCGGGGCGCACGGGGGCGGCGGGGGCCTGGGGCAGCGCGGCCGCCACCTGCCAGCCGTGGGTGAGCGAGCGTTCCAGTTCGTCGGGGTCGGGTCCGGTCTTGGCGGGGGGCGGGGCGGGAGGCGGGGCCCCGAGGGAGATCGGAGAGGCGGCCGGCAGGCCGAGGGCGTCGGCTCCGATCGGCTCCTGGTCGGATTCGTCGGACTGGTGGTCGAGCAGGGAGAACAGCGCTTCGGCCGCGGTGGGGCGCTGCTCGGGCTTCTTGGCCAGGCAGGCTTCCACGATCGGACGGAGCCGGTCGGGTAACCGCGACACGTCGGGGATCTCGTTCATCACGCGGTAGATGACCGCGGGCAGGCTGTCGAAGCCGAAGACGGGACGCCCGGTGGCCGCGAACGTCATCGTCACGGCCCAGCTGAACATGTCCGACGGCGGGCCGACGCGATGCGCCGCGACCTGCTCGGGCGACATGTACGCCGGGGTGCCCACGACGCCGCTGGACAGCGTGACCCCGGAGTCGAGCGCCCGGGCGATGCCGAAGTCGATGACCCGCGGGCCGTCCTGGCCGAGCAGCACGTTGCTGGGCTTGAAGTCGCGGTGCACGATGCCGGCCCGGTGGATGGCGGCCAGCGCGGTGACGGTGCCCACCGCGAGCCGGTAGAGCGATCCGCCGGTCCTCGGGCCCTGGTCCATCACGATCCGCTGCAGGGAGACCCCGTCGACCAGCTCGCTCACGATGTACGGCCGGGAGCCTTCCATGTGGGCGCCGAGGACCTGGGCCGTACAGAACTGGGCGACCCGCCGGGCGGCGGCCACCTCACGCAGGAAGCGCTCCGCCTCGACCCGATCCTCGCCGAGCCGGGAGTGGAGCAGCTTTATAGCGACGGCCGAGCCGTCGGCCGCGGTGGCGGCGTAGACGACCCCCTGCGCGCCCTCCCCGAGCCGGCCGACGATCCTGAAGCTCCCCAGAGCCTCCGGGTCACCGGGCTGGAGAGGCTGCGTCTGCGGCACCTGAGCGTTACCCCCATTGCTGAACCCCGAGCCGCCTATCGTACGCAAGCAGCATATTTCTTGAAAGATCGAATGTCTTGGCGACCGATAGTCTCAAAGTGATAATCATCTGAAAACTCACGACAAAAGATGACTAGGGCACGGAGACTCCATGGGCCGAAGACTCGGCATGATCGCAGGCACCGTCCTGCTCGCGACCAGCGCACTTGTCCCAATCGGGCCGTCCGCCCAGGCCGGCGCGGCGGCGGCGCCGTCCAGCGCGGCGAGCGTGACGGCCAAGGCTCGCGAACCTTTTTCGGTCTTCGCGGTAAGCGTTAAAGGCCCCAAGAAGGTCAAAGCAGGCACGAAGTACACTTATCTTATTAATGCCACAAATAAGGGTCCATACTCCGCGGACTGGGATCTCGGCGGTTTTCTGCCTGACGGCATTGTCACCACGCTGACCTGGCGGGGCCCGAAGAACACCCAATGCGTCTGGTATCGCTTCGCCGGATTCTGGTGCTGGGGGCCGTACGAGGTGCCGGTGGGCGAATCGACCTGGCTCGCCATCACGGTGACCTTGAAGAAGGGCACCAAGGGCACGCTCAAGGCGAAGCTCGGCGGCGAGACCTGTGACTGCCCCACCGGCAGCGAGGGCCTCAGCCGTCAGGAATGGAAGCGCCTCGGCATCAAGAACTACTTCTGGGCCAAGACCGTCAAGACGACGATCATTTCGAAGAAGGCCGCGAGGCACATCTACGTGCCGCCGCCGCCCAAGCCGCCACCCCACGAGCCGGTGCACCACAACCGCAGGAAGAGCACCTGATCAAGCCAGGTGATGGCGTACGGCGTACAGGGCCGCCTGGGTGCGGTCCTGCACGCCGAGCTTCATCAGCACGTTCGAGACGTGGGTCTTGACGGTCTTCTCGGCGACCGACAACGCGCGGGCGATCTCCCGGTTGGATCGCCCGGCCGCGATGAGCGTCAGGACCTCCCGCTCGCGGTCGGTGAGCACGGGCGCATCCGGCGCGGGAGCGGCCATCATCGCCTCGGCCGCCTCCGGGGCCAGCAGCAACTGGCCGCCGTGCACGGCCCGGATGGCCGACACGAGGCCTCCGGGGTCGACGTCCTTGTAGAGGAACCCGGCCGCGCCCGCGCGCATCGCCGGGCCCACGTCACCGCGGTCGCTGACGGACGTCAGCACGATCGCGCGCACCTTCAGATCGCGCGCGGCCAGCTCGGAGAGCGTGGCCAGCCCGTCGAGCACGGGCATCTTCAGATCCAGCAGCAGGACGTCCGGCCCCAGGCGCTCGACCAGGGACACCGCCTCCGAGCCGTCGGCCGCCTCGCCGACCACCTCGATGTCGTCC
This sequence comes from Streptosporangiaceae bacterium NEAU-GS5, assembly GCA_017592665.1. GTDB lineage: Bacteria > Actinomycetota > Actinomycetes > Streptosporangiales > Streptosporangiaceae > NEAU-GS5. The sequence continues at coordinate 80,904 of JAGFNW010000003.1, forward strand.
TGGATGTCGAGGAACGTCCGCAGGCCCTGCCGTACGACGGGGTGGTCGTCGGCGATGAGAACCCGGATCACATCGGCACCTCCATCCGGATCGTGGTGCCCTCGGGCGTGGAGTCGACGTCGAGCGTGCCGCCGACGCTCTCCGCGCGCTCGCGCATGGAGGCCAGGCCGAGGCCGTCGCGCGCCTCGCGGAAGCCCTGACCGTCGTCGCACACCGAGAGGGACAGCCGGCCGCGGTCGTGCCCGAGCCGCACGGTCACCGCTGCGGCCTCGGCGTGGCGCAGCGCGTTGTGCAGCGCCTCCTGCGCGACCCGCAGCACGGCGACCTCGATCTCCGGTGGCAGCTCCGGGAGCCGGCACCCCTCGAACCGGATCTGCACCTGGTTGAGCCGGTCGAGCAGCCGCACATGCTTGCGCAGGGTCTCCACCAGGCCATGGCGGTCGAGCTCGGCCGGACGCAGCTCCACGATCACCGCCCGTAGCTCGGCCAGCGCCTCGCCGGCCAGGCGTTCCACGCGAGCCAGCTCGGACCCGGCGCGAACGGGGTCGGTGGGCAGCAGCGCGGCCGCCGCCTGAGCCGTCAGCCGAAGCGAGAACAGCTTCTGCGTGACCGCGTCGTGCAGCTCGCGGGCCATGCGGGTGCGCTCCTCGTTGACGGTCACCTGCCGGGCCCTCTCATAGAGGCGGGCGTTGGTGAGCGCGATCGCGGCGTGCGCCGCGAACATGGTCAGGACCTCCTCGTCGTCGGACGTGAACCCGCCGGGAGAGCGCTTGTTGGCCAGGAAGATGATGCCGAGGATCTGCTCGCCGTCGCGGATGGGCATGCCGATGAAGTCCTTCATCACCGGATGCGCCCGCGGCCACCACTCGAAGCGCGGATCGCGCCGGATGTCGGGCAGCCGCACGGGGGACCCCTCGCGCAGCATGGCGCCGAGCATGCCGTGCTGGCGCGGCGTGGGGCCGATCGCCTGCCACTCCTCGTCGGTGATCCCCTCGGCCACGAACTCGGCGAACGCGCCGTCGTCGTCGGGCACGCCGAGGGCCGCGTAGCGCGCGTCGAGCAGCTGCCCGGCCGACCGCACGATCACCTGGAGGACCTCGCGGACCGACAGGTGCCGGGTGACGGCCAGCACGGCGGAGCTGACCGCATGCAGCACCTCGTCGCGTTCCGACCCCATGCCCCCACCCTAGGTCGTGGTCCTAGGACCATTTGCCGATCCCAGGCCTGGCTTCGGCCCGATGCGCGGACGCCGCCCGATTCCTAGCGTCATGAGCTATGAAGCATGCACTGATTACCGGGGCGTCCAAGGGACTGGGGCTGGCTCTCGCCCAGGCCCTGGCCGCGGACGGATGGACGCTGACGCTGACCGCCCGGGGCGAGGAGGATCTGCTCGCCGCCGCGTTCGACCTGAGCGCCGCGGCGATCGTGGGCGACGTGGCCGACCCGGAGCACCGGCGCCGGCTGGCCGAGGCCACGCCGGATCTGGACCTGCTGGTGAACAACGCGAGCGGGCTGGGGACGACGCCGCTTCCGCCGCTGGCCGATTATCCGCTCGACGATCTGCGGGGCATCGTCGAGACCAACGTGCTCGGGCCGCTGGCGCTCATTCAGGCCACGCTGCCGGCGCTGCGCCGCGCCAAGGGAGCCATCCTCAACGTCACCTCGGACGCGGCGGTCGAGGCGTACGAGGGCTGGGGCGGCTACGGGGCCACCAAGGCCGCGCTCGATCAGCTGTCGAACGTCCTCGCCGCCGAGGAGAAGGACGTGGCCGTGTGGTGGGTGGATCCGGGCGAGATGCGCACCGGCATGCTGGCCGACGCGGTCGGCGCGGAGGAGGCGGCGGGCGCCGACGATCCCGCGGACGTGGCCGCCACTCTCGTCCGGCTCGTCGCCGATCGGCCCGCGAGCGGGCGCTACATCAGGAGAGAGCTGTGAGCGCCACAGACATCGACTTCGCGCTCCCCGCGGTCCGCGAGGCCCACGAGCCGCCCGAGGCGCGCGGCCTGCGGCGGGATCAGGTCAGGCTGATGGTCTCGCGGCGCGACACCGGCGAGATCACCCATCACGCGTTCCCCGACCTGCCGTCCGTCCTCGCGCCCGGCGACCTGCTGGTGGTCAACAACTCGGCCACGCTGCCCGCCGCCGTGCGGCTGGACCGGCTCGCCGTGCACTTCTCCACCGAGCTGCCCACCGGTGAGTGGCTGGTGGAACTGCGCCGCCGTACGGCCGTGCCGGATTCGTGGGCCACCGAGCCGTACGCGGGGGGCGCGCCGGGCGAATGGCTGCCCATGCCGGGACGGGCCACGCTCCGCCTGCTGGCGCGGGAGACGCCGCGCCTGTGGAAGGCCCGCCTCGACCGCGAGGTGGAGCCCTACCTGGGCCGTTACGGCGTGCCCATCCGCTACTCGTACGTGGGACAGGACTGGCCGCTCGACTACTACCAGACGATCTTCGGCGTGATCCCCGGCAGCGCGGAGATGCCGAGCGCGGCCCGCCCGTTCACCCCCGAACTGGTGACCGCCCTGGTCTCGGGTGGCGTGACCGTCGCCCCCATCACCCTGCACACCGGTGTGGCCTCGCCGGAGGCGCACGAGCCGCCCTATCCGGAGCGATTCGAGGTGCCGCCGCAGACGGCCCGGCTCGTGCGGATGACCAAGCGATCCGGCGGTCGCGTCATCGCGGTCGGAACGACCGTCGTACGCGCGCTGGAAACGCTGGCGAAAGGACAGCGGGAAGGGTGGACGTCGCATGTCGTCACCCCGGACGAAGGCGTGCGACTGGTCGACGGATTGCTCACCGGATTGCACGAGCCGCGGTCGAGCCATTTGATGATGCTTTCCGCGATCGCCGGGTCCGACCTGGTCGCCCGGTCGTACGACGCGGCCCTCGAGGAGGGCTACCTGTGGCACGAATTCGGCGACGTCCACCTACTCACAGGATCTCCATAAGATCTTCATAAAAATGATGTTGGTAGAAAGTTAAAGGAGTGGTAAATATTCTCCCCGAACGGGGGCTCCATGTTTCCCCCACCTGTCATGGGAGACACGTATGCATCTCAAGCTCGCCAGGTTTGGCAGCCTGGCGCTGGTCGCTCCACTCGTGGGCGCCACCTGCCTCGCGTCGGCCTCTCCGGCCGTCGCCGCACCCGCCTCAGTGACCACGGTGAAGACCACCGCCACCAAGGCGGAGGACCCGTGGTCGAACTTCCAGGTCCTCACCAAGTGGACCAAGAAGGTGAAGAAGGGCGGCAAGATCAAGTACCAGATCGACATCGTCAACCGGGGGCCCGAGCCGGCCGACGCCTACTTCATCGGCGGCAAGCTGCCGAAGGGCATCGACCTCGCGCACTCCAGCTACGTCGCGACGAAGGGCACCGAGTGCACCCTTTACAGCGACGGGTTCTGGTGCTCACTGCCGTACATTCTCGAAGTCGACGACGTCGGCTCGCTCGACCTCACGATCAAGCTCAAGAAGGGCACCAAGGGCACCGCGGTCGCCAAGCTCGGCGCCGACTCCTGGAACCTTCCGCACGGCGCGCTCGAACTCGACCGGGCACGCTGGAAGGAACTCAATGTCAAGCACTTCTACTTCCTGAAGACGCTGAAGACCAAGATCCGCTAGGCGCATTCCGCGTTCGGGAACGTTCAAAAACAAGCCCGCCCCGGCCGTCCGGGGCGGGCTTCGCGCTTTCCCGTGCTTTCAGACCTCGTCCCAGCGGAAGAGCTTGACCGCGATCGCACCGATCACCACGGCGAAACCCAGCACGATGCCGAGTTCGGGCAGCACGCTCGACGGCGGCTGGCCGCGGACCATGACGTCGAGCATGCCCTGGGTCATGTGCTTCATGGGAAACACGTTGGACAGTGTCCGGAGCCACGCGGGCGCGCCGTCCAGCGGGAAGAACGTGCCCGACAGGAACGCCATCGGCAGCACGATGAGGTTGGCGATGCCGCTCGCGGCCTCGGCCGACTTGCTCACCGCGCCGGCCACCATCCCGATCGCCATGAAGCACAGCGTGCCGACCGTGACCAGCGGAATCGCCATCCACCAGTAGTTCGACAGGCGCAAACCGAAGTACGGGACGCTGGCGATGCCGATGAAGATGGCCATCTGCAGGAGCGCGATGCCCACGCTGACGCCCACCCGGGCCAGCACGATCGAGCTGGTCGAAACGGGGGCCAGCCGCAGCCGCCGCAGGATCCGCTTCTCCCGCCACGTCACCAGCGTGGCCGCCGCGCCGAACGCGGCGCCCATGGAGATGGCCCAGCTCAGCAGGCCCGGGGTGACATATTGGATGGTCTTGAGCGACTGGTCTTCGACCTGCTGGGCCTTCAGCTCGAAGCGCTTGGGCACCCCGGCCGCGTTGGCGTCGTTGACCAGCGACGACATCACGCCCCGCACGGTCCCGGCGCGCACGGCGTCGGCGGCCGAGAAGTAGAGCTGGACCGTGCCACCCTGCTGCGTGACCGCGGCCGCGTAGTCGCCCTTGCGCACCTTCTCCTGCGCGTCGGCCAGGTCGCCGCTCTTGGTGATCTCGAGGAAGTCGCCGAGGCCCTGCTGCTGGAGGATGGCGACGTTCCCCACCTCGAGCACCTTCGACTTGCTGATCCCCTGGTCCTTGAACAGCCCGCCGAACAGCACCAGGAACATGATGGGGAACAGGATCGCGAAGAACAGCGCCGACTTGTCGCGCACGAAGCCGAGCAGCATGGCACGCGACAGCGAACGGAAGGCGGTCATGCGCGGTACTCCCGTCCGGTCAGGTTAAGGAAGACGTCTTCGAGCGTGGCGCCCCTGACCTGGAGGCCGGCCAGCGCGTTGCGCTCGGCGAGCGCGGCCAGCACCGGCGCGGGCGTGCGGGTGGCGATCGTGAGCGAGACGCCGTCGTCATCGACGTCGGCATCCGGCCCGGCCAGCTCCTTGGCCTGCTCTACGGACATGGTCCCGGTCTCGATGCTGATCCGCGTCGCGCTGTCCAGGCCGCGCACGAGGGAGGCGGGCGGCCCGAGCTCCAGGATCTTCCCGTTGTCCATGATCGCGACCCGGTCGCACAGCGACTCGGCCTCGTCCATGTGGTGCGTGGTCAGCACGACCGTGCGCCCGGCATCGTTGATCTTCCGCAGCAGGTCCCAGAGGTTGCGGCGGCCCTGCGGGTCGAGCGCGGCGCTCGGCTCGTCAAGGAAGACCACGTCGGGCCCGTGGACGAGCGCGCAGGCGATCGACAGGCGCTGGGCCTGTCCACCGGACAGCTGCTGAGCCGGAGTGTCGGCCTTGTCCTCAAGGCCGACCGTGGCCAGCATCTCGTCCGCCTTCTTCGCGCCCACCCCGTAGAGGGAGGCGAAAGTGCGGATCTGCTCGCGCGCGGTCAGCCGCTCGAAGAACGAGGTCGCCTGTAGTTGCACGCCGATCCGCAGCAGCAGTTTGGAATTACGCGGCCATGGCCGCATGCCGAGAACGTCGACTTCGCCGGAGTCGGCCTCGCGTAGCCCTTCGATGATTTCGAGGGTGGTCGTCTTCCCTGCCCCGTTAGGCCCGAGAATGCCGAAGAATTCGCCTTCTTCGACAACGAAGCTCACCCCGTCGACCGCGTGCACATCGCCATACCTCTTGTGGAGGTCGCGAACCGTGATCGTTTGCCCCATGACCAGGATCTTACGCAGATATGAGATCCCTATGGGAATCGGTCACGCTTGTCCGGACCTGCGCCTCCGTCAGCCGCGCCAGCGCCTTTCTGGCCTGAATGCCGGCGAGCGTGGGCCGTACGGGAGGAAACAGCGTCACCTCGGCCACGAGGTCGCGGAGCGCCGTCACCCGGAGGATCGAGGCGACGAGCGAGTCGTTGCCGACGTAGCACGGGCCCGTGGTGAGCTGGCCGCCGGAGTGGAAGCGCAGCGCCATGGGCCGCACCACCGCCCCCGCGTCGACCACCGCCTGGAAGACGGCCGGCCGGAACGCGCCCATTCCCCGCCCGCACCACGTGGTGCCCTCGGGGAACGCGACGACCGTGTGCCCTTCGCGCAGGGCCGCCGCCACGTCGGCCACCGCGTCCGGAAGGGCGTACATCCGGGTGCGGTCGATGAACAGCGCGCCCGAGCCGGTCGCCAGCGTCCCGATGACGGGCCAGCGGCCGACCTCGCTCTTGGCGAGCAGCCGGCACGGCATCATGGCGGCCGTGATCAGCGGATCCAGCCAGGAGATGTGGTTGCCCACCAGCAGCACGCCCGTGTCCGGCCCGTCGATGGCCGACACGGCGCCCGACCCGCTGCCGCCCATGAAGGCGAAGCCGTTGCGCGAGTCGACCCGTACGCCGAGGGCCCGCAGCAGGCCGCGCGCCCAGGTCTGGGTGATCCGCGTGCGCCGCTCGGTGCTGAAGACGCGGGCCGCGAACGACACCGGCACCCCCGACAAGAGCATGATCATCGCGCCCACCAGCCGCAGGACCTGCCGGACTGGTCCCACGGTCGCGACCGGCGGGTCGATGCACGTGCTCGTGCTGCACGGCGCGGCCGGCAACCAGGGGTTCACCCGACGCCGCCGAGGAAGTGGCGAACGTACCGGGGGTCCACGTTGGCGAGCGAGAGCAGCACGAAGAAGTCGGCCGTGCCGAAGTCGGGGTCGTGCGCGGGAGCGCCGCAGATCCACGAGCCGACCCGCAGGTAGCCGCGGAGCAGCGGCGGCGTCAGGAACGAGTCCGGCTCGCGGCCGGGCTTCCACGGGTTGTGCGGGGTGACCCGGTATTCCTCGGGGCCGAGGCCGATCTTCGAGGCCACCCCGGAGGCGACCGCGCCGCCGTCGTCGAGGGGCACCGAGCAGCAGCCCGCGAGCCACTGGAAGCCGCCCTTGATCATGTAGTTGGCGATCCCGGCCCACATGAGGCTGATGACCGCGCCGCGCCGGTGATCGGGGTGCACGCATGTGCGGCCCACCTCGACCAGTTCGCGCCGCAGGCCCTTCAGGTTGGCCAGGTCGAACTCGCCGTCCGAGTAGAGCCGGTCGGCGCGGCCCGGCGGCAGCATCCGATATGTCCCGACCACGGTGTCGCCCTCGCGGACGAGCAGATGGTCGCAGTAGGCGTCGAAGGGGTCGACGTCGAGCCCGGGGAGCGGCGAGTCGAGCCGTGCCCCCATCTCACCGGCGAAAACCTCGTAGCGAAGCCGCTGAGCGGCTTGGACATCGGCGGCGGTGAGGGCCAGCCCGACGGAATACCGCCCCTTGGCGTCCCTTATCACCTCAGTTGTGACGGTCATGGTGGTATTGCCGCAGAGGTAGGTGACGGCCGCGCGTCTGGCGTTCAACTGGTTCAAGTACCGTAAGCGGCATCATGAACGCGCGCACGCTTCTGATCACGCTGACCGGTCCAGACCGGCCTGGCGTCACTTCCCGGCTGTTCACCGTGCTGGCCGGATTTCCCGTCACCGTCGCCGACATCGAGCAGGTCGTGATACGCGGCCGGCTCACCCTGGGCATCCTCGTCGCGTACGCGGGAGGCCGCCCGACGGGCACCGGCACCACGATCGGCGGCCTGTGGACCGCCATCGAGCAGGTCGCCGCCGACCTCGGCCTCGACCTGGAGATCGCCACCGGCACGGTCTCCCAGGAGAAGCGCAGACGCGGGCGCCTGCACGTGTCGGTGCTCGCATCGCCGCTGCTGCCGGCCGCCATGGCCGGCATCGCCGGGCGGATCGCCGCGAGCGGGGCCAACATCGATCGCATCGAACGGCTCTCGGCCTATCCGGTCACCTGCATCGAGCTGGCCATTTCCGGGGCCGACCCCGACGCGCTCCGCGCCGAGCTGGCCGCCGAGGCCGTGGTACAGGAAGTCGACGTGGCCGTGCAGCGGACCGGCCTGTCGCGCCGGGCCAAACGGCTGATCGTGATGGACGTCGACTCGACCCTCATCCAGGGCGAGGTCATCGAGCTGCTCGCGGCCCACGCGGGGTCGCTCGACGAGGTGGCCCGGGTCACCGACGAGGCCATGCGCGGCGAGCTCGACTTCGCCGAGTCGCTGCGCCGCCGGGTGGCGCTGCTGGAAGGCCTGCCGGAGGAGGTCTTCGAGCGGGTCCGCAAGGAGGTCGTGCTCACTCCCGGCGCGCGGACCCTGGTGCGCACGCTGAAGCGGCTGGACTACCGGTTCGCCATCGTCAGCGGCGGATTCACCCAGATCACCGACTCGCTGGTCGAAGACCTCGGCATCGACTATTCGGCCGCCAACACGCTCGAAGTCGTCGACGGCCGCCTGACCGGGCGCGTCATCGGCGAGATCGTCGACCGGCCCGGCAAGGCGCGCGCGCTCGAACGCTTCGCCGCCGGATCGGGCATCCCGCTCGGCCAGACCGTCGCCATCGGCGACGGCGCCAACGACCTCGACATGCTCGCCGTCGCCGGGCTCGGCATCGCCTTCAACGCCAAACCCGTCGTACGGCAGGCCGCCGACACCGCCCTCACCGTCCCCCACCTCGACTCGATCCTCTACCTGCTCGGCATCTCCCGCGAGGAAGTAGAGGCCGCCGACGCCGAAGACGGCGTCATGGAACACCTCCGCTAGATCGTCCTACTCGCACTGGGCCGTCGCGATTTTGCACAGGCGGGACGAGTCGCGGCCGAGGGAGCGCAGCGCGTGGTCGGCCGCGGCCGCGTGGAGCAGTGCGCGGCGCACCTCGGTCCGGGAGTCGGACGGCTCGAGTTCGAGCTCGTCCATGCGCCGGTCGGCGAGGTCGCCCAGCCAGGCCCCGAGGTCGGCCAGCGCCGTGTCGACGTCGCCGCTCGACCGGTAGGGCTCGCGTGCCCGGACCGCGTCGGCGCAGCCTTCCAGCCGGTCGGCGACCGCGTCCAGCACCTTCGGCGCCGGGCCCACATCACCGGGATCCTCGCGGAGCACGGCCGCCACGGTGATCAGATCGTCGCGGACCCGTTCCGCCGCCTCCACCACCTCGCGCATCCCCTCCGGCGCGGCCCCGCCCGGCTCGTGCGGGATGACGCCGAGCGCGCCGGACACGGCCTCGGCCGCACGCGCCGCCGCGGCCATCCGGTCCTCCGTCTTCGCGCCGTCGGGCCTGCCCCGGCTCAGCTGGGCCACCGTACGGGCCGCGGCGCCGTGCGCGGCCAGCATCCGGGCCACGCGGGCGCCCAGCCGTACCACCTCGCCCCGCGGCCACAGCAGGCGCGTGCAGACGAGCGAGATCAGGCAACCGATGATCGTGAGCAGGATCCTGGCCCCGGCCACCCCCGGGTCCTGCGGGATCTGAAAGTCGATCAGCAGCAGGATGCAGGCCGTCATGAACGTCGCCCAGTAGGTGTAGTGGGCCGCGACCAGGGTGAACGCGGCGACCGCGGACACCCACACGCCCAAGGCCAACAGGCCGTAAGAGGGATGGGCGAACAACACCAGGGCCGCGGCCACCGCGCCGATCGTGCTGCCCAGGATGCGGGCCCACACGCGTGCGAAGGTCTCGCCGTACGTGGGCTGGATGGTCAGCAGCACGCTGATCGCCAGCCACTGGGCGTGCTGCAGCGGATAGACGGCGATGATCGCCGACGCGATGCCGGTGCCGAGCCCCACCCGCAGCGCGTGCCGCACATGAGGGTCGTCAAGCGACCACCGCGGCGCCCTCGGCATGGAGGCCAACCGCAGCGGCGACCAGCCGGGCGTGGCCACCTCGAGCAGCGGTTCGGCGACCGCGGTGAGCGTCTCCCTGATCCGGTCGGCGCAGTGGCCGATCTGCCGGAGGACGACCAGGACGAGCAGTTCGCGCTCCCCGTCGGGTGCTTGGCCGCGGAGCGCGTCCACCCGCCGCGCGAAGTCGGGCGGCTCGCGGATCGTGACGGGCGCGCCGGTCAGCACGTCCGCGAACGCTCGCACCCCGGCTTCCAGGGAGCCGATCAACTCCGGCATGCCGACCTTGACGTCGGGCGCGCGTTTGGTGAGCGCCTCGTTCAGCGAGCGCAGCGCCACCGCCTCGTACAGCACGCGCCGCAGCGCCGCCGTCAGCGACTCGGCCGCGGTCGAACGGCGCTGCCAGCGGTAGCGTGCGACAGCCGTACGGGCCTCGGTGAGACGGGCGGAGGCGACGTGGCGCCGCGCGTCCCACTCCTCGGCCGGACCGTCGGTGGCCGCGACCAGGTCGGCGAGCGCGGCCGCCGCCTCGGCCAGCGTGGTCGGCAGCGGGCGGGTCTCGCGCCACGGCCACGGCAGGGTCAGCGTCACGCTGGAGATCAGCCCGCCGAGCAGCTGCAGCCCGAGATGGGGCAGCGGGTCGATCGGCAAGGGATTGGCGACCGTGAGCAGCAGCGTCAGCGCCGCCGTCGGCCCGGTGAACGGCACCAGCACGCCGATCCCGCCCAGGAGCGCCGCCACCGGCACCATGAGCAGGCCGTGCCCCGACAGAGCGATCCCGAGCAGCACGCCGCAGGCGAGGGCGAGCGTCGCGCCCAGCATGTACGGCAGGCGGGTGCCGGCCGGATCCGCGTTGGCCCGCGTCGCGACCAGCCACGCGCCCAGCGCCACGGTGCCGCCGCCGAGGGGATGACCTGTGACGGCGCCGACGACCAGGGGCGCGACCACGCATGCGGACGCCGTCAGCCCGTGGCCGAGGCCCGGCTTAAGGTTTGTGAGACTGGACCACATGGCCCGTCGCGGGGTCGATCTCCGACCACGGCCCGGGCAGCTCGATCACGGCGAACGCGCCCGGTGGAAACCCCTCGTCGTGGCCGCCGGAAAGCAGCAGGGTCAGCTCCTGGACGCCGGGATTGTGGCCCACGAGGACCAGCGTCTCGACCTCGGCATCGACCCGTCTCACGACGTCGACCAGCTCGTCCGGGTAGGCGCCGTAAATGTCACGGTCGTATTCGATCGGCGCGTTCAAGCCGAGCAACTCGGCCGTCTGGCGCGTACGGACCGAGGGGGAGGAGAGCACGAGCTGTGGGGCGAGCGGGCGGATCAGCTCGCCCGCCTCACGCGCGTTGCGCTCGCCGCGGCCGGTCAGCGGCCGCTCGATGTCGGCGAGCCCGGCGACGTGCACGGCCTTCGCGTGCCTCAGCACGATCAGGGTCTTCACCCTGCCAAGCCTATGAGCGTCACCGGGCCGCCTCACATCACGGGGTCTTGACCAGTTCTTCGTGGTTGTCCTCGGACGGCGTGATGGTGGCCGAGCGCCGCTTCGACACCACGATCGCGGCGACCACGATCGCCACCGCGACGACCGTGACGCCGATGCGCAGCGCCGCGTTGTCGGCTGACGACACGACGGCCGGCGCGATCAGCAGCGCGACCAGGTTCATCACCTTGATCAGCGGGTTGATGGCCGGGCCGGCCGTGTCCTTGAACGGGTCGCCGACCGTGTCGCCGATGACCGTCGCGGCGTGCGCCTCCGAGCCCTTGCCGCCGTGGTGACCGTCTTCGACCAGCTTCTTGGCGTTGTCCCACGCACCACCGGAGTTGGCGAGGAACACCGCCATCAAGGTGCCGCAGGCGATCGCACCGGCCAGATAGGCGCCGAGCGGCGCGTATCCCAGGGCGAAACCGACGGCGATCGGCGTCAGCACCGCGAGCAGACCAGGCGTGGCCAGCTCACGGAGCGAGTCACGGGTGCAGATGTCGACGACCCGCCCGTAGTCCGGCAGCTCGGAGCCGTCCATGATGCCCGGCTTGGTGCGGAACTGGTTGCGGACCTCCATCACGACCCGGCCGGCCGCGCGTCCCACGGCCGCAATCGCCAGACCCGAGAACAGGAACACCACGGACGCGCCGATGATCAGGCCGACCAGCACGTTCGGCGAGTCGACGCTCAGGTTGAAGGTGCCGAACGAGCCCAGCGCGTCCTTCACCCCCTGCGTGGCCTTGGCCAGCTCTCCCTCGACCGCCGTGCGGAACGACCCGAACAGCGCCGTGGCGGCGAGGACCGCGGTCGCGATCGCGATGCCCTTGGTGATCGCCTTGGTGGTGTTGCCGACCGCGTCGAGGCTGGTCAGGATGCGGGCGCCCTCCCCCTCGACGTCACCGGACATCTCGGCGATGCCCTGCGCGTTGTCGGAGACCGGGCCGAAGGTGTCCATGGACACGATCACGCCGACCGTGGTCAGCAGGCCGGTGCCGGCCAGGGCCACCGCGAACAGGGCGACCGTGACGTTGCCGAAGCCCAGCAGGAACGCCCCGTAGACCGCGCCGCCGATCAGCAGCGCCGAGTAGACCGCGGACTCCAGGCCGACGCTGATGCCGGCGAGGATGACGGTGGCCGGACCGGTCAGCGAGCTGTTGCCGATGTCGCGCACCGGACGGCGGTTGGTCTCGGTGAAGTAGCCGGTGAGAATCTGGATGGCGCTGGCCAGGACGAGACCGACGAGGACCGCGCCGATGGCGATCCAGCGCGGGTTGGCGTCGAGCGTCTGCACGCTGCTGCCGGTGAGCTCGGAGAAGCTGCTCGGCAGGTAGGCGAACGCCGCGACCCCGACCAGGACCGCCGAGATGATCGCGGAGATGAAGAAGCCGCGGTTGATGGCCGACATTCCGGACCGGTCGCCGCTCCGCGGCGCGGTGGCGAAGATGCCGACGATCGCGGTGATCACGCCGATCATCGGCACGATCAGCGGGAACACCAGGCCCTCGGTGCCGAAGGCGGCCTTGCCCAGGATGAGGCTGGCGACCAGGGTCACGGCGTACGACTCGAACAGGTCGGCCGCCATGCCGGCGCAGTCGCCCACGTTGTCGCCCACATTGTCGGCGATGGTGGCGGCGTTGCGCGGGTCGTCCTCGGGGATGCCCTTCTCGACCTTGCCGACCAGGTCGGCGCCCACGTCGGCGGCCTTGGTGAAGATGCCGCCGCCGACACGCATGAACATGGCGAGCAGCGCCGCGCCGAACCCGAACCCTTCGAGCACGGACGGGGCGTCGCCCTTGTAGACGAACACGACGATGGCCGCGCCGAGCAGGCCCAACCCGACGGTGAACATGCCGGCCACGCCGCCTGTGCGGAACGCGATCCGCATGGCGGCCTTCTCGCCGTCTCCGCGAGCCGCGGCCGCGACGCGCACGTTGCCGCGCACCGCGAGCCACATGCCGATGAAGCCGGTCAGCGCGGAGAACAACGCGCCGATCACGAAGAACACGCTGCGCCCGATCGCCACGCTGGTCGACTCGGCGGGCAGCAGATAAAGCAGGAAGGGGATGAGCACGACAAAGATCGCAAGCGTGCGGAACTGCCGCGTCAGATAGGCCGCAGCACCTTCCTGTACGGCTCGCGCGATGTTCTGCATGCGCTCGGTGCCCTGACCTGCGGCGAGCACCTCCCGCACCAGAGCACCCGCGACCGCAAGCGCCAACAACGCGATCGCGGCTACCACGATCACGATGGTGAGATGGGATCCAGTAAGAGATACCGCGGCGTCATTGCGCGCGGCTGCATAGGCAGACAATCCGTCCTCCTCGGCCAGACGGTAGGTCCTGCCCGGACGGCGCTGCATTATTCTCACGGGCCTAGCGGCGCACTCCGGGTCATTGGCAGTGCCGCTTCCGGTTGTCCGCAGACTCCCCGCAGTGGTGCATGCGAGACTAAACCTTGGCCGGTGCGGGGAGTCTACGCAGGCTCGAGGCGGATATGAAGGCCCTCCACGCTGCTAATTGAGAACAAGTCCAGTAGCAACCTGTAACAGCCTTATGTCCAAACGGCATCGCCGGACCCGCCGCCGACGGGATCTCAGCCACCTTGAGCGGCCCGGCCTCCCTTAAGCCGGCCTCGGACCCTTTGAGGGGATCCTCGGCCGTCTTCACAGGGGACGCTAGACCGTCGCGGGCCAGCTCATCCGGATGCGCATGCCCTTCGGCCCCGGATAGACCTCGACGTCGTCGGCCAGCCCGGCGATCACCGCGATGCCCAGCCCGGGCATCTCCGGGACCAGCCCACCACCGGGGGCGCCGTTGACCTCGAACACGTGCGGCTGCACGTCGTCGCTCGGCGCGACGTCGGTGACCGTCACCTCGAAGCGACCTGAGTCATCTCGCAGCTCGATCCGGATCGGCTCCCCCGGGCAGTGGACGCGGTGCGCCTCCACGGCCCGAGAGCATGCCTCTCCGACGGCGAGCCGCACCTCGTCCAGCAGTGCCTCGGCCACGCCGGTGCGGCGCGCGATGGCTGTCGCCACCAGCCGTGCCGTACGCACGTGGGCCGGAAGAGCGCTGAACGTAAGTTCGACGGTGGCCATGACTACTTGTCTTTGCCGTGGGCTTCCTTGGCCTCGTCCACTGAGGCGTAGATCCCGAAGACCTTGGTCAGCCCGGTGATCCGGAAGATCTTCAGGATGCGCTCCTGCGTGCAGACGAGCTCGAGTGAACCGTCGTGCGCCCGAACCCGCTTGAGGCCTCCGACGAGAACGCCGAGGCCGGTCGAGTCAAGGAAGTCGACCTTCTCCATGTTGACAAGAAGGTGGAAGTTGCCCTTGTTGACGAGGTCGATGAGTAGCTCACGCAATCTCGGCGCGGTGTAGACGTCGATCTCACCTTCGACCTCGACAATGGTGAGTCGGTCCTCGGTACGGTGGTCCAACTTCAGATCCACTGATCCTCCAGCGCCATGCGTGCGTAGGTCTCGTCACGGGTCGTGCATCCTGGAAGCCCCAGCACACTCGACCCTAATGCGCGGCATTCAACCACGCGCCGTCTCCGTGTCTATACGAAATCACGACTCCGGGCGACTCTCCCCACAGATGCCAGACTGGAAACCAGTGACTTCCACGAATCGTCCCTCGCCTCGGGCAGGCTCCCTCCTCGAACGCCTGCTCGCAGTGCCCGGCCGCCGGGAGCGCGTCACCCATGTGGAGCATGTTCCAGCACGTCAAGCCGGTCAAGCCCGTTTCGAGGATTGGGTGCCAGAAGTCCTCGCCGACCGTCTGAAAAATCTCGGTATTTCCGGACTTTGGCCGCATCAGTACGAGGCCGCGTCACTGATTCGCCGTGGCCAAAACGTGATCATTTCTACTGGCACGGCGTCCGGAAAATCCTTGGCGTATCAGGTGCCGGCCGTGACCTCCGTGCTCGAGGGCGGCACGGTGTTGTATCTCACACCCACCAAAGCCCTCGCGGCCGACCAACTACGCGCCCTCACCGAGCTACGGCTCCCGCAGCTGCGCGCCGCCACCTTCGACGGCGACACCCCCGGCGCGGAACGCGAGTGGGTCCGCCAGCACGCCAACTACATCCTCACCAACCCCGACATGCTGCACCGCACGATGCTGCCCCGGCACTCGGCGTGGACCACGTTCTGGCGGCGGCTGCGGATCGTCGTCGTCGACGAGTGCCACGGCTACCGCGGCGTCTTCGGCTCGCACGTCGCCCAGATCCTGCGCCGTCTCCGCCGAATCGCCCTGCGGTACGGCTCCCGCCCCGCTTTCTTCCTCGCGTCGGCGACCGCGAGCGACCCCGCGGTGGCTGCGATACGCCTGACGGGCCTTGAGACGGCTGAGGTGACCGTGGACGCCTCACCCCGGGGTTCCGTTACGTTCGCGCTCTGGGAGCCGCCCCTGACGGATCTGCGGGGCGAGCACGGCGCACCCGTCCGGCGTACGGCGCCCGCCGAAACGGCCGACCTGCTCGCCGATCTCGTGGCCGACGGAGTGCGGACGCTCGCCTTCGTCCGGTCGCGGCGCGGCGCCGAGACCGTGGCCCTGTCCGCGCGCAGACACCTGCTCGACGCCGGCATCCCCCTCGACGACCGCATCGCCGCCTACCGCGCCGGATACCTCGCCGACGACAGACGGCTGCTGGAGAAGGCCCTCCGATCCGGCGAGCTGCTGGGCCTGGCCAGCACGAACGCGCTCGAACTCGGCATGGACGTGGCCGGCCTCGACGCCGTCCTGATCACCGGATGGCCCGGCACACGCGCCTCCCTGTGGCAGCAGGCCGGACGCGCCGGCCGCGACGGCCAGGACGCCCTGGCCGTTCTGGTCGCCCGCGATGACCCGCTGGACACCTACCTCGTGCACCATCCCGAGGCCCTCTTCGGTCAACCGGTCGAGGCGATCGTCCTCGACCCGGACAACCCCCACGTCCTCGCCCCGCACCTCTGCGCCGCCGCCGCCGAGATCCCGCTCACCGAGGCCGACGTGGATATCTTCGGCCCCGCCGCCCGATCCGTCCTGGCCGACCTGGTCGCCCAGGGCCTGCTACGCGCCCGCCCGGCCGGCTGGTATTGGGCCCGCCGCGAGCGCGCTGTGGACCTGGCCGACATCCGCGGCTCCGGCGGCCAGCCCGTACAGATCGTCGAGGCCGAAACCGGCCGCCTCGTCGGAACCATCGACGAGCCCTCCGCCCACACATCGGTCCACACCGGCGCCGTCTACCTCCATCAGGGCGAGACGTACATGGTCGACCTCCTCGACCTCGATTCCGGCGTCGCCCTTGTGCACCCGGCCCAACCGGACTACTCCACCTTCGCCCGCGACGTCACCGACATCAGTGTCATCGAATCCCTCCGCTCCCGCCCCCTCGGCCCCGGCGAGCTCCACTTCGGATCCGTCGAAGTGACCCGGCAGGTCGTCTCCTACCTCCGCCGCAAAACCCAGTCAGGCGAGGTCATCGGCGAGGACCCCCTCGACCTCCCGCCCCGCACCCTCCGCACCCGCGCCGTCTGGTGGACCCTCCCCACCTCCGCCCTCACACCCACCCTCTCGCCCACGCCCACCCCCACCTCCGCACCCACCCCTACGCCCATCCCCACACCCGGCCTCACACCCACACCCACCCCCACACCCGCCCCCACGTCCACCATCGCCTCCCGCCCGGCCCCCGCCCACACACCCACCAGCACCCCCCAGCAGGCCTCCGCCCTCACCTCACTCTCGCCACCCACCCTCGCCCCCCACCAGCCGACAGCCGACGCCCACGCCGCGAGCCTTCGCCACCCCGCCAGCGACAACGAACCCGCCACCACAGACCACCCGACCGCCACCACCAGCGGCTCGGCTACCACCGCCGCAGACCACCCAACCGCCGCCACCACCGCCACCGCAGACCACCAGACCACCGCACCCGGCACCTCGGACCCAGAGCACCTGGCCCCCAGCAGCCGCTCCGCCGCCACCACCGCCGCGGCCGTCACCACCAGCGGTTCCGCCACCGCCGAGAACACAGCCGCCAACGCCAGCGGCTCCGTCCCCACCACCACCGAGAACGAATCCGCAACCGAGAACGAACCCGCCGCCGCGGACCACCCGACCATCACTCGCGATACCGCGAACATGGACCAGCCCACCGCAGACGCAACGAACATGGACCAGCCCACTCCAGACACCGCGGAGCACGGCGCCGTTGCCGCCGAAGACTCGACCAGGGGCCGCGCTGACAGCGGCGTTACGAGCCATCTCGGTGATCGCGTTGGTAGCGGAATCGGCAACCGGGCCCGTAGTGTCTCGGGCGGCGGACGTCGGCGTGACATCCATCTCGGCGGCGCGGCCCATGCGGCCGAACACGCCTCAATCGGCCTTCTCCCGCTTTTCGCGACGTGCGATCGGTGGGACATCGGCGGCGTGTCGACAGAGTTTCACCCCGACACGGGGCTGCTGACCGTCTTCGTCTATGACGGTCACGACGGCGGCGCCGGCTTCGCTGAACGCGGCTATGCCCGCGCCGTCGACTGGCTCACGGCCACCCGTGACGCCATCGCCTCGTGCGAATGCGACTTCGGCTGCCCGTCCTGCATCCAGTCTCCCAAGTGCGGCAACCGCAACGACCCCTTGGACAAACGGGGCGCCATCCTCCTCCTCGACATCCTCCTCGGCAGGTAGCGGCGCAACCTCCACCCACCCGCCACACCCGCGAGGCAGAAGAACATGACCCACGGAACGAGGAGACCCAAGCCCCAGCGGTAGACGCCAGGAGGACACGACCGCGGTTGATCAGCGATCGTCGAGGCGGCGACGGCCCATGTAGAGCGGATCCGTATTCTCGCCACGTGCGCTATCAGCCGCAGCGGACTCAGACGAGTTGAACGACGTGAGCCGGGAGTCTTGAGGCACTGGCGAAGACTTCCAGAAGCCGCTGTCCTCTAACGAACGAGGTTGAGGCGGGAGGTAACTGTCCCAACCACCCGTGTCTTGATCGACCACCGCGACGACGGCGCCAACCTCATCCGCATCGACCGGCGCGAGAGGACGGCCCTCGAGCGGGGCAAGGTCGTCAGCGGGTGGCGGCAGAGCAAGCGGACCCGCATCGGCCACGGCAGCCGCGACACCGTCCTCCGGCGAAGGCGATGAGAGCTTGGTCCTCGACAGGATGACCGTGGGACGGCGAACCGTGGCAACGCCTGCCCCAGCACCCGCCGCCGCGCCCTTCGCACCCGACCGCATCACCGGTTGCCCCGTCATGGCCGCGCCGGCGGGAGCCGTACGACGCCGAATCCAGGCGCCGATGTGGGCGCCGACGAGCAGGAGCAGAAGACCGATCGCGAGGTAGATCCCGTACCTGAGGCCGTTCGAAGACGACGAATCAGCGGCGGCCTGCACAGGAGCGACCTTCGGCGGCGCTGCGGTCGGCACCTGCGTGACCTCCGGCAGCGTGAAGTCGGTCTTTCCCGGATCAGGCAGCTTGGGGGCCTTTGTGGGGATCGACTTGGGCAGCGCGATGCGCTGGGCCTGATGTGTGGGACCCGCGGGCAGCTGGGGCAGTTCCTTGACCGATCCGCTGGGGCGCGGGCTCGGCTTCTGCGTGACCTTGGGAGCGGGCACGTTCACGTACGCCGCGCTGGAGCTACCAGAACCGATGGTCCCACCGGCGCCGTCGGCCCGGATCGCCTTGACCGAGAAGCCGACCTTGTGGCCGGCCGACTTTGCGGGAAGCGACAGCGTGGCCTGGCATGAAGACCCCGAGCACGCCTGGTCGGCGGTCACAGATGCCGATGCTCCGCCTTGTGTCGCCGAGATCCTGTAGTCCTGAAGGTCGGGCTCCTCACCCTTGGACCACGTCACCACAGCCTTGGACGATCCGTCGAGCTTGGCGCTCACGCCAGAGGGTGTCGCAGGCGGTCTGCTGACCACAAACGACACCGAGTCGAAGACCGTCTGCGTGAGCGACCCCTTCAGCGTGACCTTGTAGCTTCCGTTGGGGGCACTGGAGGGAGGCGCGAAGGACCCGCTGATGGTGGTGTTACCGAGGCAGTTGCCGCCTTCGGCGACGGTGGTGCCCGACACGCCCTCGCCATCGACGGTCAGTTTGGCCTGGCAGACCCACGAGAGAGTGGCTGATATCGAAACCCGCCCATCGCTGACTCTCGCCCCGTCGCCCGGGGAAGTGATCTTCCCGTCGATTGCCGCGGCGCGGCTGGCGGCAAGGCCAGCGGCCGAGGCGCGCGTTGTCGCTAACTCACGCGTTCCAGCCAAACCTCCCACGGCCGGCAAGCTCCCGGCGCCGGGCAGACTCGCAGCGGCAGGCGTGATGGCCACCGCCCCAGCGGGCGTGCAGACGCCGAGACCGCCGACACCAAAACCGATCATTGCGATCGCAAGTGGCAACACGATCGCAGTCCGTCTGCGAGCCGTCGTCACGACGCATCCCTTCGTCGAGAGTCCCAGCCTCTCCGGGACTCGTGCGGCCTAATCCTGGAGACTGGAGCATCTCAGGACTCCAACCTCAAACCGCATCGAACCAACGAGTAACCGGAACCTTATTCCAGCCGTCAAGTTCTTGGACACTTCGTCTAAGAACTCGTGATTCGATTGATGCCTTCGTCGATCACTGATAGATAGCCGGGGCCGTACTACCCAGAACGATCAGTCGTGCACCTCCGCTACTCGACTGGCCCGGCCTGCGCGATCGCGCCTGCTCTCCAGCCGTCGCCAGCGAAGACCGCCACCAATGGCACGGCCACCGACACCGCCACATCCGTCACGACACCCGTCGATGAACACGACTCCAAGGTCGCGCCATTAGCCCGAGCCACCAGCCGGGCCTGGTCGCACGCTTCCTGGGGAGCCGTCAACGCGCGCTGCGCACCGGCAAGAGCGGCAAGATCGGCAGCACTCTGCGCACGGTGCCTGGCCACCCGAGCGACCCCCACCTGACAAACAGCGACCCCCGCCACCCACACCACAGCTATCACCGCCACCAGCCACACGGTCGCCGCCCCACGCTCACCACACCCCCGCCAACCAACTCGCCGCCGATCCCGCTGCCACCAATCGCGCCGCCAAAGTTCCCGCCGCCACCGGCCAAGTCGCCACGGACCGTGCCACCACGAATCGTGCCGCCACCAGCCGAGTGGCGACGGATCAGGCCGCCACAGGCCGCGCCACCATAGATCCCGCCGCCACCGCCCGAATCGCCACCGCCCGAGTCGCGACGGATCAGGCCGCCACCGACCGAATCGCCGCGGATCGATACGCGTCACGGCGTCGACTCCCACTGGTCCGGTGGCAGCCCTGTGGCGAGGGCCGGCTCGGTCGGCTCGGTAGCCGATGTCGCCGACGCCTCGACCGTCACCGCGGGCAACAGTAGGGACGTAAAGGCCGACCTGACCACGGCATGGACATCGACCCGGGCCAGGTCAGGGCCTATCACGATGGCAATGTCCGCGCCGGGCGGAGCCGCCCGGGACACGGCGACCCGAATGGCCGCACTGGCCTCACCGCGAGCGGCGGCCCGAGCCCCGGCCCGGGCCGCATCCACGCATTCAAGCTGGGCGCCGACCACAGAAATGGCCCAAAGCACAAAGCCTAGGACCACCACCAGTGCTGGAAGTCCGACGGCCATTTCCGCAGTGACAAACCCCTGATCCGAGCTGCTGAGGCCCTGTTTCGCACCGCTCCCGGCGTCAGGGTGATCGGATCCAGACATCAGCCGGCGAGGTGCAAGGCCTTCTGGACCAGTGCGGCGAGCATTTGGCGGACCTCGCCACTCGTCACCACCTTGAACAGGAGAGCCGCAAACCCGCACGCGGCGATCGTGCCCACCGCGTACTCGGCAGTCGACATGCCCGCCTCCCTGCGCGCACTCGCGGCCAGGATCCACTGAACCCCTCGCGCTCGGACGCCTGCCATTACGGCACGCACTCTCCGACGCACCGCCCCCGACGCCACAGATCCGGACCCAACAGATTCCGATGCAGCAGATCCCGACGCCACAGATCCCGACGTCGCAGCCTCGCGCCGCAAGAACCTCCGGCCGGCATGTGTGACTCTTGCGGCGGGACGCGCCGAGCCGGCCATCGGTTGCGGGACGGCGAAAGGAGTCGGACCGGCGCCGAAGCTCGCCTCGGCATCGGGCTCCGAGGTGCGAATGGGGTCCGGATCGGTGGCAGCGTGAGGAGTGGCGGCGTGAGGGACGTCGGCGTGAGGGACGTCGGCGTGAGGGACGTCGGCGTGAGGGACGTCGGCGTGAGGGACGTCGGCGTGAGGAGTGGCGGCGTCGGGAGCGGCGACGTGAGGGGCGGCGGTGGGGTGGCCGGTGATGCAGATGCGCATGAGATCCTCCCGTCGGCTCGAGCGGGCCTTCCGTCGAGTCCGGAAGCAGCTTGCCCCGCGCACGACGAGCGCAGGGGCGAACAGATCCTGGCTGTGGATAACCTGCCATCGCTACTGGGGCTGTGGATAAGTCGGCACGCGAGAGGGCTGCGCGGATGCGGAAATCCCACAGGGCGGGGCCTTGGGTATCCACAGTTGTGGATAACTTTCTCCACCGGGTGTGGGTAGCCGCCGGGTGTGGGTAGCTGGACCACCCGCTCGCGGGGCTCAGATTCCGGGCGACCCGCTCGCGGGGCTCAGATTCCGGGCGACCCGCTCGCGGGGCTCAGATTCCGGGCGACCCGCTCGCGGGGCTCAGATTCCGGGCGACCCGCTCGCGGGGCTCAGATTCCGGGCGACCCGCTCGTGGGGGTCAGGTTCGGGGTGATTCGTTCGTGGGAGTCAGGTTGGGGATGGGGAGCCGCGGCGGGCGCGGTAGGCGGAGGCTTTGACTCGGTTTTGGCAGGAGACGCCGCAAAAGCGGCGGGAGGCGTTGCGGGTGGTGTCGAAGAAGACGAGATCGCAGGAGCTCGCCTGGCAATGGCCCAGCCTGGCCGACTGGCCGACGCCGATGACCATCGCCAGCGCCGTGCCGGCGTCCGCCGCCCACGCGTCGACAATGGTCGCGCCGGGCCTGTGGAAGGTCAGCGTGTAGGGGTGCGTCGAGCCTCCGTGCAGGTTGGGCACGGCGGCATGCCGTATGAGCAGGGCGTTCAAGCGATCGCTGTCGAGCGCGTCGCCCGCGCAGAAGACGGCCGACAGCTCGGTCGCGACGTCGGCCAGTTGATGGGCATCGGTCTCGCTCACCGTCGTTTCCGGAGGCCATCCGCCCTCGGCCAGAACCTCCCGTACGACAGCGAGCCGATCCAGGCCTGAAACGGGCGGCTGGGTTGAGCGGCCGAGCGCGGAGGTTACCGCGAGCCGGTTGACGAGCGTCGCCGCGAACTGAACCCACGTTCCTACATAACTGTCTATTTGGGGTTGACCAGTGATGCGCCAGCCTTCTAGAGTCACCGTCATAGCTTACATAGATAGTGACGAATCGAGGTAGCAATGTCCGAGTCCCCCCGGCTGGCGCGCCAGATGTGGCACCAAATCGAGCCCGTGCACGCCCCGCTGTACTTCGCTCCGCAAGCGTTCGAGGCCGCCTCCTCGCTCGGCTACGACATCGAGTCGCGTTGGCCGAGCTACTTCGCCTGGCGCGCGGCGCCTCTCGGACCGGCAGGACCGAACCTGGTCACAGCCACCTTCTACAGCTTCAGCCCGGCCACGGTGGCGCAGTACGTGAGCGACGCGTGGACGGTTGCGGCCCCCGAGCTCGTGGTGAAGACACGGCTCGAGGCCATGGATCGGGTGCTCCGCAGCCTCATCGGCGACCAGGTCGGGTTTCCGGAGATCGCGGAGGCGGCCGAGCTGGCGAAGCAGGCCGCAGAGAGCGCGAACGTGTCCGGGCGTGCGCTTGCCGCCGCCAACCTCGACCAGCCGTGGGCGGAGGAGCCGCACCTCGCCCTCTGGCAGGCGTACACCATCCTGCGCGAGCACCGCGGCGATGGCCACCTTGCCGCGCTGGCCGCTGCGGAGCTCGACGGTTGCGAGAGCCTGGTTTCATTCGCCGCGATCGGCGCCGCCCCCGTGGCCAACTTCCAGGGCCGTGGCTGGACCAGCGATGAGTGGGCCGCCGCTCAGGACCGGTTGGCCGCCCGTGGTCTCGTTGACGGCACGGGCACGGCCACGGAAGAGGGCCGCCGTCTCCGCGATCAGGTCGAGCGGATGACCGACCAGTTGGCGGCCGGACCGTGGAGAAGTCTCGGCGCGGCGAAGGCGGAACGCCTGGCGCAGCTCAATCTGCCGCTCCTCGGGGCCGTCTTCGAGACGGGAATGCTTCCTTCGCAGAGCACTTTGGGTATCGGCGCTGTCCAGGCTCCCTCGTAGGTGTCGGCGTATGGGTGTGTGTCGGCGGGGCTCGCGGGGCCGTCGGGGTAGGTCGTCTCTGCCAGGCGCTTCTTAGGGCAGCACGATTTGGCTCATGAGGCCGGCCACCACTGGGACTATGCCGAGCAGGACGAATGCGGGCAGGAAGCAGAGCCCTAGTGGCGCGACGACCTGAACGCCTACTCGACGGGCGGCCGCCGAGGCTGTGGCGCGCGCCTCCTGCCGGGCGTCGTCGGCAAGCCGGACGAGGGCCTCTGCGACGGGTGCGCCGCTCAGCACCGCCCGGGTCATGGTCCTGGAGAGCGGGGCGAGTGAGCGTTCGCCCGCGAGAGTGGCCCACGCGGCCTGAGGCGCAGCGCCCAATCGGATCTGCCCGCCCACCCACGCGAGTCGCTCCCCCAACGGTCCTGCTACGCCGTGGGCGGCCGCATCCAGCGCAGACCCGATCGGCTGTCCTGCGCGCAGGCAGGCCACCATCAGGTCGACGGCAAAAGGGAGATCTGCCGTCGTCTTGTCACGTCTTCGGCGTACGGCCGGCGGTTCGCGGCGCATGACGATCGTGCTCGCGGCGATGGCGAGCAGCGCGCCTACGACGACCCCGGCTGTGCCGCCGATCACGATCTGGCTCATGAGGCCGACGGCTCCGCCGATCAGCAGCTGCCTGCTACGTGAATGCGGATGATCTTCCTGGGCCACTGGCCATGGTTCTGTTGGTTCCACTACCGATGTCCGGAGGAGGAGCTGTTTGAGGCGGTCTGTTGAGGTCGTGTGCTTTGGCCAGGTCAATATGGCGCCGGCGACCAGAACCGCCGCGAGAACGGCCATCATGCGCGCTCCGCGCGGGTGACGAGGTGATGGGTCCACCAGACGCCCGCGGCGTCAAGGACGAGCCCGAGGATGAGGCAGGCATAGCCGGCTGGGCTCCCGAACAGGAATGTCACCGGATTCATGCCGAGGGCCGTGCCCATGAGCAGACCCACGATCGGCAGGCCTGCCAGCAGGCGTGCCGTGGCCTTGGGGCCGGCCAGCTGGGCGGCGACGTCCAGTCGATGAGCTTCGGCCTCGCGTAAGGACGCTCCGACGCGTTCGACGAGAGCTGTCAGGCCTCCTCCTGCGGCTACGCCCACTCGCCAGCACGCCGCCAGCCGGACCAGCCCTTCGCCGCCGCGCTCTGGTGCGGCGGCGACGAGAGCGGCGGGGATGTCGCCGCCGTCGCGAGCGGCCACGGCGACCGGTATGAGGAGCGCGGGGTCCGGCCAGACGAGAGAGTCGACCGCCCGCTCCAGCGCGGCCCCGGGTGTTCGGCCTGCTGCGAGTTCGGCTACTACGGCTTGGCAGAGCTCGATGGAGGCGCGCCGCCATTCGGTGGCCGTACGGGCCAGCCGTGGACGCCTGAGCAACGTGGCGAGGGGTCGCGGGCGTTGCGCGGAGCGCGTGCCGAACAGGCCCGTCACGCGTACGTCGGGCACCTTGGGGCCGGCCCATAGCCACGCCGACATTGCGATCAGCACGATTGCGGCTCCGGTCATCTCGCGCTCCGTTTCTGGGCTGTCACGGCTTCCTGAAGGTGGGAGAGGGAGGGGCAGCGGGCCGTCAGCATCGGCAGGGCTGGGCCAGGGGTGGCGTCCTGGCCGGTGGAGCCGAAGGTGAGGGCTGGGATCGCGTGCACGAGACCGGAGTGGTCGCGATCGAGGAGGCAGATCTCGGCGATGCGCCGGCGACCGCCGGCCGGGTCGCGTGCCAGATGGATGACCACGTCAATGGCGGCGGCGAGCTGGCTGTGCACGGCCTCGCGTGAGAGCCCGGCGGCGCATCCGAGGGCTTCGACGCGGGGCGGGACGTCGGCTGCGGTGTTCGCGTGAAGCGTGCCGCATCCGCCCTCGTGGCCCGTGTTCAGGGCGGCCAGGAGGGCGGCCACTTCCGGGCCGCGGACCTCGCCCACGACGAGGCGGTCGGGTCGCATGCGCAGGGCCTGCCGTACGAGATCGCGGAGGCTGACCGCACCGACGCCTTCGAGGTTGGGCGGGCGGGCTTCGAGGCGGACGACGTGCGGATGATCGGGGCGCAGCTCGGCGGAGTCCTCGACCAGCAGGAGGCGGTCGCGTGAGTCGGTCTCGGACAGCAGGGCGGACAGCATGGTCGTCTTCCCGGTGCCCGTGCCGCCGGTTACAAGGAACGCCAGGCGAGCGGCGAGGATCGCACGCAAAACGGCCGCTCCGGCCGGCGGGGCCAACTCCTCGATCGTGAATGTGCGACGAGGCGGCAGGCGGAGTGACAGGCAGGTTCCTTCCGGGGCGATGGGCGGGAGCACGGCGTGGAGGCGGACTCCGCCCGACAGGCGTGCGTCGACGTAGGGCGAGGCGTCATCGAGCCGACGGCCTGCGGCCGCGGCGAGACGCTGCGCGAGGCGGCGCACCTCGTCGTCGGAGAAGAAGGCGAGGGGGACGCGGCGAAGACCGCCTCCGTCGTCGACCCAGACCTGATTCGGCCCGTTGACGAGGACGTCGGTCACGCCCGGCTCGGAGAGCAACCCCTCAAGAGGGCCGGCGCCGATGAGGTCGGCGCGGAGGGCGCGTGCGATGGCCAGGATCTCGGCGTCGCCCAGCACTGCCCGCTCGGCCCGAAGAGCCGTGGCCACCTGTGCGGCGGTGGGCTCGGCTCCCGTGCGTGCGAGGCGCACGCGAACGGCCTCCAAGAGTTCCGGCGCTGGAAGTGGGTTGCGGCCCGCTGCTCTGGAGGCGAATGCTCCCGAAGCGGATGGCCGGGGAGTGGTCTTCGGGCCGTCGGTCGTGCGTGGGGGCATGCGGGTCTCCGTCGGGTCTACGTCGGGCGCCTATGAGGGGGCCGGGGTCGGCTCTAGGTGTCGCGGCGTCGGGCCTTGGTGGTCAGGCGGCTTGGAAGTGGGGCGTGGGGACATGCGGGTCTCCGTCCGTTCTGCGTCGGGCGCCTATGAGGGGGCCGAGGTCGGCTCTAGGTGTCGCGGCGTCGGGCCTTGGTGGTCAGGCGGCTTGGAGGAGGGCGTGGAGGAGGGTGGAGCAGACGCGGAGGATGGGGGGCGGGTCGCCGCGGTCGAGGGCTTCGGTCAGGCCGCGGCGCTGGGGGATGGTGGCCAGGCAGGGGGCGCCGAGCGAAGTCGCCACGACGTCGGCGGTGACGGTGCCGGGGCGGCGGACGATGCGGACGTCGGCCGTGTGCCGGCGGAGAGCGGCGAGCAACTGGGCCGAGGCGAGGACACCGCGGACGTCTGATGGGACGACGAGCAGGGTCGCCGTGGCCCGGGAGAGGGTCTCGGCGGCGGCCTCGGTGATGTGGCGGGGCAGGTCGACCACAACCAGGTCGCAGCCGCGGCGGGCGGCTTCGAGAACGGCTCGCATGGCCACCTGAGGGATGTGCTGAGGCTCGCCGCGATCCCACGAGAGGACGGTCAACTCGCCGATGCTGGGCAGCGCTCGCTGGAGGGCGGAGAAGCTGACCCGGCCTTCTCGGCCGACGATGTCGGGCCAGCGGGCGCCCGTGTCGTGCTCGCTGGCGAGCACCACGTCGATCCCGCCGCCCAAGGGGTCGGCGTCGATGAGCATGGTGCGCATGCCTGAGCGGGCCGCGCCAAGGGCGAGGGAAGCGGCGAGGACGGTGGCGCCGGCTCCGCCACGGCCGCCGACGACGCAGATGATCTGGCCGGAGCGGGTCGAAGGTTCGGCCGCTTCGGCGAACTCGTCGACGAGCAGGCGCTCGGACTCCGGGAGTTCGAGGACGGCACGGGCGCCGACGGCGACGCAGCGCCTCCAAGTGGTCGGATCCTCGCCGGTGAGTGTCACCAGCACGACATCGGGGCGGGGTGGTGGGGAGAGGCGGGCGACATCGTCGGCCAGGTCGTCGCCGACCACGATCAGAGGGGCTGCCGCCCAGCCCCTTCTGGCGTGGCGGGCATCGTGCGCCACGTCGAGCTCGACTCCGGCCGCGGCCGCGATCCGAAGAAGGTCGTCGAGTAGTTCCTGATCCGCCGTGACGGCGAGTGGCCTCCGCATGGCCACCACCTTGGCCGCATGCGCCGGCCAACTCGTGGGCGTGGCGGCGGTCTGTGGATAACCAACGTCCTGTGGAAAACCGGGGCGCCCAGCGGCTCGCCGGGTCCCCTGGCCCCTGGCCCCTGGCGCTTGGGCCAGGAGTAAGTCCCGGCCGCCGCAAAAGGACGGGAAAATGTGGGAAAACCCCGGAAAAGGGGGCGACCCGCGCCGGGGGGGAGAGCGCGGGTCGCCGACAGGTCCGGCTCCGGGGGGGTAGAGCCGGTTCCCGTTTCAGAAGAAAGCTTTCAACAGGTGACCATGGCCTGGCAAGGGACTTGGAAACCTGCCCTCCGCACAGTGTCCCCCAGAATGGGGAGATACCACCGTATGCTGCCCGATCCGGTCAAGTTTCGTCGAGCAGCAATCTTCAATTTGAACCAAGTTTTTTACAAGGGCCCGCTCCGGCCCCACCAGAAACGATCACCCTCAGTGATCACGGGTGGTGCACCGCTCCAACCGCCCAACGGACGACAAACCATTACAGAAGTATCACGAGGGACGTTCCAGGAGGATGCCGTCACGCGGCAAAGGTCTTGGTTCAAGGGCTTCCCAACTGGGGGAATCCGACGTAGAAAGAGTACACGGACTAAGTGTCCTGGTACGGACGCCGGGCACCCACGCGCGACCAGCCGCGGGAGGCGTGCCGAGGTGGGCTTGTCCCATCCGGCAAATACAGGTGCACGCTTGGTAACCTGGCGCACCGTACCTACAGGCGGCGTCCCATCTCGGGGCGCCGTCCTTTTTGTCCAAACTCCCCGGCGTCCGCTTTATACCAATAAGTCCACTTTGAGGCCGATGCCGGATGAAAGTCTCTCAGCGAGACAGGGCTTCGCAGACGGCCATGGTCTCCCGTACGCCAAGGACGACGGCCGACGCGCAGTGGACGATCCAGGCCGCGACACCCTCGGAGGTCCCCGACAGGTAGGCCCGAAGGCCCTCCGCGTAGGCGTCGCCGAGTTCGAGATGGCCGACCTCGACGGCGACCAGCGACTTGGGGTCGAGGCCGCGCTCGACAAGCGTCAGCCGCTCGGCCGCCCGGGCCACGATGCCATCGGCCGTGCCGAAAGGACGCAGGGCGGCGAGCTCAGCGTGCGCGATCGCGCCCACGACCACCGCCGGCGCCTTCGTGGCGATCAGCAGTTCGGCCAGGGCTCCGATCCGGGCCGCCGCCTCCTGGGGGTCTGGAGCGGGACCGAGCCCGTGCACATCGTCGATCGGCTGACCAAGGTCGGTGCGAGGACGGCCGGGGTCGACTCCAGGGTGGCCGGCCACCGCCAGGGCGTGCAGCCGGGCCAGGGCCTGCCGCGGGGCCGTACGCCACGTTCCGCCGAGGCGGCCGAGCTCGGCCGACACACGAAGCGCGCCCTCGGCGCCCGGCCCGGTGCCCGCACGCAGGTCGGACAGCGTCACCACGATGCCTTCGAGGGCGGCGGACGCACGAGCGCCGCGCAGCGCCGACTCGACGGACACCTCGGGACTACGGCGGCGCAGGATCCGATGCCCGTAGAGGCGATCGACCGCTTGCCGCGCCTCCTGCACGGCTTCTGGAACGCCCGGCAGTTCGGCCACAAGAGCGAACGGGTCCTCCCGCATGCCCACCTGTGAGGCGGCCGCTCGTGGCGTGTGGGCGAGCGAAGGGTCCACGGGTGCGATGTCCTCCCGTACGGCGTCGGCTCGCGCCGCGTCCTCGTGGGAGCCGGCTACCTGCGGGTCGTTCATCTGGCCACCCTACCGATCGGTAGGACCACTCATCGAAGACCCCGGGCCGCTTGTCGCACATCCGGAGACCCCAAAACCGCTCCATTCACGACATGTCGTTGAATGGCGTATACGAGCGGAACACGCATTGGTACAGACCTGTCTAGACCTCTTGTCTAGCCCGGGCCGGTGCTGGTGAAGTGAGACGCGACACCAACCCCATGCACGGCCATGTGAAGGAGTACGTAGTGGCCCCCGAGACCCCTGGTCACGAGACCCAGGAGACGCTGTCGAACCTGCTGCGCGAGAACCGGCGGTTCGCTCCACCAGCCGACCTGGCGGCGGCCGCGAATGTCACGGCGGACGCCTACGCCGAGGCCGCAGAAGACCGGCTCGCGTTCTGGGAGCGCGCGGCCGACCGGCTGAGCTGGGCCAAGCGCTGGGACACCACGCTCGAATGGAATCCCCCGTTCGCCAAGTGGTTCACCGGCGGCACGCTCAACGTCGCCTACAACTGCGTCGACCGGCACGTCGAGGCCGGGCGCGGCGACAAGGTCGCCTACTACTGGGAGGGCGAGCCCGAGGGCGACACCCGGGTCATCACCTACGCGGACCTCCAGCGTGAGGTCGCCAAGGCGGCCAACGCCCTCACCGAGCTCGGTGTGCGCAAGGGCGACCGGGTCGCCGTCTACATGCCGATGATCCCTGAGCTGCCGATCACACTGCTGGCCTGCGCCCGCATCGGCGCCATCCACTCGGTCGTCTTCGGCGGCTTCTCCGCGACCGCGCTGAAGAGCCGGATCGACGACGCCGACGCCAAGCTGGTGGTCACGGCCGACGGCGGCTATCGCCGTGGCGCGCCGAGCGCGCTCAAGCCGACCGTCGACGAGGCGGTCGCCCAGTGCCCCGGCGTCGAGAACGTCCTCGTCGTCCGCCGCACCGGCCAGGACGTGGCCTGGTCGGACAAGGACGTCTGGTGGCACGAGCTGGTCGACCGCCAGGCCGACACGCACGCCCCCGAGCCGCACGACGCCGAAGACACGCTCTACATCCTCTACACGAGCGGCACGACCGGTAAGCCGAAGGGCATCCTGCACACCACCGGCGGCTATCTGACCCAGGTCGCCTGGACGCACCACGCCGTCTTCGACCTCAAGCCCGACACCGACATCTACTGGTGCACGGCCGACATCGGCTGGGTGACCGGGCACTCCTACATCGTCTACGGGCCGCTTGCCAACGGCGCGACCAGCGTCATCTACGAAGGCACCCCGGACACCCCGCACCGCGGCCGGTTCTGGGAGATCGTCCAGAAGTACAAGGTCACGATCCTCTACACGGCGCCCACGGCCATCCGCACGTTCATGAAGTGGGGCGACGACATCCCGGCCAAGTTCGACATGTCGAGCCTGCGCGTGCTCGGGTCGGTCGGCGAGCCGATCAACCCGGAGGCGTACGTCTGGTATCGCGAGCACATCGGCGGCGAGCGCTGCCCGGTCGTGGACACCTGGTGGCAGACCGAGACGGGCGGCATCATGATCAGCCCGCTGCCGGGCGTGACGGCGGCCAAGCCGGGCGCGGCCATGCAGCCCCTTCCCGGCATCGTCGCCGACGTGGTCGACGACCAGGGAAACAGCGTCCCCGACGGGGGCGGCGGCTTCCTGGTCGTGCGCGAGCCGTGGCCGGCCATGCTCCGCACGATCTGGGGCGACGACCAGCGCTACATCGACACCTACTGGTCGCGGTTCGACGGGATGTATTTCCCGGGCGACGGCGCCAAGCGCGACGATGACGGCGACATGTGGCTGCTCGGCCGGGTCGACGACGTCATGCTCATCTCCGGGCACAACATCTCGACCACCGAGGTCGAAAGCGCGCTGGTCAGCCACCCCAAGGTGGCCGAGGCGGCGGTGGTCGGCGCCACCGACCCGGTGACCGGGCAGGCCATCGTGGCGTTCACGATCCTCCGCGGCACCGCCGAGGAGAGCGATGACATCGCCGCGGAGCTGCGCAACCATGTGTCCAAGACGCTGGGGCCGATCGCCAAGCCGCGGCAGATCCTGGTCGTGCCGGAGCTGCCGAAGACCCGGTCCGGCAAGATCATGCGCCGGCTGCTGCGTGACGTGGCGGAGAACCGGTCGCTCGGCGACGTGACGACGCTGACCGACAGCTCGGTGATGAACTTGATCGCCGAGAAGCTGCCCACCGCCAAGAGTGAAGACTGATCACGGTCTAGGCTGGTCTCGGATGGAAGGAGACCGCTGATGGCGGAGGACGAATCGCTCGGCGCGCTGGTCGCTCAGGCGAGCACGCACATCTCGACGCTGATCCGGTCCGAGATCGAGCTGGCAAAGGCCGAGCTCAGCTTCAACGCCAAGCGGGTCGGAGTCGCGGCCGGGCTGTTCGCGGCCGCGGCGTTCATCCTGCATCTGGTCATCATCCTGGCCTCGTTCTTCCTGGCGTATGGACTGGTCTCGTGGGCGCATTGGAAGGAGTGGCAGGCCTTTGGCGTGGTCACGCTCTTCTACCTCGTGCTCGCGGCGATCGCGGTGCTCATCGGCTATCGGCGGCTGAAGGGGATGACCGGGTTCACCAAGACGGCCCGGTCGCTCCAGGTCCTCAAGAGCGGGACGCCCGCCGGGCCGAGTCCAGCCGCAGTGACCAGCGATGGCTCCTGACGAGTCCGTTGTCCGCCTCGACGGGCCGTGGAAGCACCGTTCGGTGCATGCCGGGGGGACCCGGTTCCATGTGGTCGAGGCGGGCGAGGGGCCGTTGGTCCTGCTGCTGCACGGTTTCCCCCAGTTTTGGTGGACATGGCGGCATCAGCTGGAGTCCCTGCCGAAAGCCGGCTATCGCGCGGTCGCGGTCGACCTCCGGGGCTACGGCGCGAGCGACAAGCCGCCCCGCGGTTATGACCTCCGCACGCTCGCGCAGGATGGGGCCGGCCTGATCCGCGCGCTGGGCGAGACGGGCGCGATCGTCGTGGGCCACGACTGGGGCGGCCTGCTGGCCTGGACGATGGGCGCGCTCGACGCCAAGGTGGTGCGCCGCCTGGTGGCCGTCTCGGCGCCGCATCCGCTGCGGCTCCGCGCGGCGCTGCTCACCGACCCGATGGGCCAGCTGCGCGCCAGTGGCTACAGTTTCGGGTTCCAGCTGCCCGTCCTTCCCGAGCGCAGGCTCACCCAGCATGAGGGCTCGCTGGTCGGGCGGCTGATCGACGAGTGGTCAGGGCCGTCGTTCCCGTCCGAGGATGTCGCACAGACCTATCGGGACGCGTTCCGCATCCCTGGTGTGGCGCACTGCGCGCTGGAGTATCACCGCTGGTTCGCCCGCTCCCAGCTGCGCCCGGACGGCCTGCGTTATGCGCGGCAGATGCGCGCCGAGATCGAGGCGCCCACCCTGCAGCTGCACGGCGCGCTGGATCAGTGCATCCTTCCCCGTACGGCCCAGGGCTCCAGCCGCTTCGTGGCCGCGCCCTACCGGTGGCGGCTCATCGAGGGCGCCGGCCACTTCCCCCACGAGGAGCAGCCCGACCGGTTCGAGGCCGAGCTGGCCGCGTGGCTGTCCGATCCCGAGCCTGACCGGTGACCGGCAAGCGCAACATGCGCCCGCGGGACGAATTCGGCCGTCCCCTCCCCTATGGCTCGCCCGGCACCAGCGAACGCGTGCCCGACGACTACGCCCCCACCGCGGAGGAGGCGGTCGCCGAGGCCACCCGCCTGCTGGCCACGGGACGCCCCTTCCATGCGCACGAGGTCTTCGAGGCCCGCTGGAAGACCGGGCCGGATCATGAGCGCGATCTGTGGCAGGGCTTGGCCCAGATCTGCGTGGGCCTCACTCATTTGCAGCGTGGCAACGTCAAAGGCGCCGAGGCCTTGCTGGATCGGGGGACGGCCCGGATCGCCGCGTACGCCGAGCGAGAGCCGTACGGGATGGATCTGGAGGCGATCGGGCGCGCGGCCCGCGAGCCTGATCCGCTCGAGGCGGTCGGCGCCGTCCTTCAGTCGCATTCCTGAGTGTCGACCTTGGCCACGGCGGCGCTGGCGTCGTCGGCGTCCGGCTGGACCTCTTCGGCGGTCAGCGCGTAGCCGGTCTCCTTCTGGTCGGTGGCCGCGGCGAAGACCACGCCGTAGACCCGGCCGTCGGTGCTGAGCAGCGGGCCACCGGAGTTTCCTGGGACCACGACGCCGCGGATGGCATACACCCAGCGCTCGACCTTGTGGTCGTTGTAGATGTCGAACGACTCGGCCAGCTGCTTGATCCTGACGCGGGCCGGGGCGAGGGTGTAGCCCTGGCTGCGCGGGAATCCGGCGACCACGGCCGAGTCGCCCCGCTTGGCGTCGAAGTCGAAGCGCAGCGGGGTCGCGTCGAGGTCGGGCACGAGCAGCACGGCGATGTCGCGATCAGGGTTGTAGAGCACCACACGCGCCGGATGGATGGTGCCCTGAGAGTCGGTGACCCGCAGCTCCTGAGTCACCCCGGCCACCACGTGGGCGTTGGTCATGATCCGGTGCTGGGCGTAGACGAAGCCGGTGCCCTCGATCCGCTTGTGGCAGGCCGCGGCCGTGCCCTCGACCTTGACGATCGACTTGCGCACCCGCTTGAGGACCGGGTCGTCGGAGACGCTCACATCGGGCGGCGGCACGTTGGAGCCGCCGATGGAGCTGATCACGGTGGGCCACTCGGCGGCATCGACGAAGTCGCGGATCGGCTTCTGCAGCGCGCGGACCCCGTCGGGCACCGCCTGATCCATGGTCTGCCACACGAATGAGCCGTTGACCTGCTCTTTCAGCCACGTGATGCTCATGGACAGGAACAGGGACCCGACCAGCCAGGCGATCAGCAGGACCGAAAGGCCCCCCGCGATCGAGCCACCGAAGGCGTCGACCGTGCGCGCCGGCTCCCAGCTGACGTGGCTGCGCACGACGGCGCCCACGGTCGAGGAGGCGAACTGGCCGATGGTCGCGGCCAGGAAGACGATCACTATGGCCAGCAGCGCACGCTCGGTGCTGCCGGTGACCACGGCGCTGGAGATGGGCGGGGCGATGAACATCCCGACGACGGCGCCACCCACGAAGCCGAGGAAGCTGAACGCGCCGATGATGAAACCCTGGCGATATCCGGAAACGGCGAAGGCCACGACCAGCCCCACCAGGATCAGATCGAGAAGATCGCCGCCCACTCACACCCCCAGTTTCCCTACCCACACGGTATCCACCGCGATCCCTTGTCGTGCACGTGTTCTTCGACTAGCGGGCGGCCATTCCGAGGATGTCGGGCGGCAGATCCTCGATCCGTGACCGATCCCACGGGACCTCGAGTCCTGTGGCCGCCAGCACTCCGTCGAGGACCATCGCGGTGAATCCCCACACGAGCAGGCCGCGCACCCGGAAGGCCGGGCCGGAGAAGCCGCTCGGATGGGCCAGCCGCAGCCGGTTGGCCGGGTCGACGAGCTCGGCGATCGGGACCCGCTCGACCGCGTCCACCTCGTCCGGAGAGGCGGCGTGCACCTTCGAAGGGGTGTGCCACCAGCCCAGCACGGGTGTCACCCGGTTGTCGCTGCGCCACACGTAGAGCTCCGGCATGGTGCCGACCACCCGCACTCCCGAGGGGTCGAGCCCGGTCTCCTCCTCCGCCTCGCGGAGGGCCGCGGCGATCGGGCCGTCGTCCTCGGGGTCGATGCCGCCGCCGGGAAAGGCCGGCTGCCCCGCGTGCAGCCGTCCTTTGGCGCTGCGCTGGATCAGCAGCACGTCCATCCCGTAGGGGCCCTCACCGAACAGCAGCAGGACGGCCGCCGGCCTGCCGCCCTGCTTGGGCGGCCGCAGCCCCACGGGCACGGCGACGTCCTGTGCCGCCAGCGCCGTCAGCCACGGGGGGACGCCACTCACGAGAAGGGGCCGGTCTTGACGAGCTTGGCGGCCTCGTCGGCGGCGATGGGGCCCGTGCCGTACGAGGGGCAGAGATCGGCGAGAGGGCAGGCGCCGCACGCGGGCTTGCGTGCGTGGCAGATGCGGCGGCCGTGCCAGATCAGCCGGTGGGACAGGATGGTCCATTCGGCCTTGGGGATGAGCTCCCCCACCTCGAGTTCGACCTTCACGGGGTCGGTCTCCTGGGTCCAGCCGAAACGACGGGTGAGCCGGCCGAAGTGGGTGTCCACGGTGATCCCTGGCACCCCGAACGCGTTGCCGAGCACGACGTTGGCCGTCTTGCGCCCCACTCCGGGCAGCGTGACCAGCTCCGCCATGGTCCGCGGCACCTCGCCGTCGAACCGGTCGCGAAGTTCGGCGGCGAGGCCCATCACCGACTTGGTCTTGGCGCGGAAGAAGCCGGTCGGCTTGAGGATGGTCTCCACGTCGTCAGGGTTGGCGGCGGCCAGATCATCAGGTGTCGGATATTTCGCGAACAGGGCGGGCGTGGTCAGGTTGACCCGCACATCCGTCGTCTGCGCCGACAGGACGGTCGCCACCAGCAGCTGGAACGCGTTCTCGAAGTCGAGCTCGCAGTGCGCGTCCGGATAGGTCTCGGCCAGGATCCGGTTCATCCGCCGAGCCCTGCGGACCAGGCCGAGCTGGGTTTCCTTGTCGAACCGTCGAGCTCTCTTCGGGGGGGTCAGCTGCGTCGCCATGACGCCAGCGTAAAACCCCGCGAGCGGACTTCAGGCCGACAACGAATCGAAGGCGCCGCCGCGGGCGATCACCGACTGGAGGAGCGCGGCGGCGCGCGCGTTGCCGTGGCCGTGGCAGCGCCGCTCCGTGATCATCGAAACCCGGGCCGCCGAAAATCGCGGCCATGTACGGCCCACTGAAGGACGCACCCGTGCCGTAGGTCACAATGGCTACCACGGAGGCGAGGGGTCGAGCGGTCTGATGGAGGCGCCATGAGCACGGTGAGCGGCCGATGAGCAGCGACGACGTACTGAGCCGCGCGCCGCTTTTCGCGGCGCTCGACCGGGAGAGCGCGGCGGCGCTCCGGACCAGCGTCTCCGAGATCGAGCTGTCCAAGGGTCAGGTCCTGTTCAGCGAAGACCAGACCGGCGACCGCCTCTACGTCGTGCTCGAAGGCAAGATCAAACTGGCCCGGACGTCGCTGGACGGCCGGGAGAATCTGCTCAGCGTGCTCGGTCCGGGCGAGATGTTCGGCGAGCTGTCCCTGTTCGACCCCCGCCCGCGTACGGCCTCGGCCATCGCGCTGACCGACGTCCGCCTGGCCGGCCTCGGCCACGACGACCTGCGGCCCTGGCTGACCGGCCGCCCCGAGGTGGCGCTCCACCTGCTGCGGGCGCTGGCGCAGCGGCTGCGCCGCACCAACGACGTCCTGGCCGACCTGGTCTTCACCGACGTGCCCGGCCGGGTCGCCAAGCAGCTGCTCGACCTCGCCGACCGCTTCGGCCAGAAGACCGACGAAGGCATCCGGGTCCACCACGACCTCACCCAGGAGGAGCTGGCCCAGCTCGTCGGCGCGTCCCGGGAGACCGTCAACAAGGCGCTGGCCGACTTCGCCCAGCGTGGCTGGCTGCGGATCGAGGCCAAGGCCGTGGTCATCATGGACATGGAGCGGCTCCGCAACCGCTCCCGCTAGGCTCCGCAACCGCTCCGGCTGTTGCTCCGCAACCGCTCCCGTTAAAGCGTCTTCAGGTAGTTGAGCTGGGCCGCGACCGACCATTCCGCAGCCGGCCACAGCGACCTGTCGACGTCGGCGTAGACCATCTCGACGATCTCGCGGGCGTCGCGCGCCCCGGCGCGGATCGCCGCGCGGATCTGGTCGAGCCGCTGGCGGCGATGAGTGAGGTATTCGTCCAGCGTTGCCACCGGATCCGGCAGGATCGGGCCGTGCCCGGGGAGCAGCACCTCGGCCTCCGTGACCTCGGCGCCGGCCCGCAGCTTGTCCAGGCTGCGCAGGTAGTCGGCGAGGTCGCCGTCGGGGGCGATCACCGTGGTGCCGCGGCCGAGGATGGTGTCGCCGGTCAGCAGCGCGCGATCCTCAGGCAGCCAGAAGCACAGCGAGTCGAACGAGTGGCCGGGCGTGCCGACCACCCGGAGCTCGAACCCGTCGACCGTGACGACGTCGCCGTCGCCGAGGCCCTCCTCGCCCAGGCGGTGGCGCTGGTCGAGGGCGCGTACGGGTGCCCCGACGATCTCGGCGAACCGGGCGGCGCCGCCACTGTGGTCAGGATGACCATGCGTGAGCAGGATGATCTCGACCCGGCGGCCGCCGAGCTTCGCGCGGACGCGCTGGAGGTGCGCCTCGTCGTCGGGGCCGGGGTCGACCACGATGACCCGCTCCGACCGTCCGATCACCCAGGTGTTGGTGCCGTCGAGGGTCATCGGGGAGGCGTTCGGAGCCAGCACGTTCGTCGCGTGGGCCGTGCCCGATCCGTCGATGCTCACAAGCGCAGCTCCCCGTCCACGACGCGCGGAAGGTGGGTGATGATCTTCCGGTCGGCCGCGAACACGGCATCGGTGGTCTCGAAGCCCGCGATCTCGGTCAACGTGTGGTGCGTCGGCGGCATCAGGAAGACGTCAGAGGCGTCCAGGGCGGCCTGCGGGGTCAGCCAGGTCACCAGGGACGCCTCGCCGCCCACGTCGCGCGTACGCTGCCCGTGAGGCAGCACGGCGACGAAGAACCGCGTGTCGAACCGCCGGGTCTCGACCTCCGGCGTGATCCAGTGCGCCCACGCCTTCAGCAGGTCGGAGCGGAGCACCAGCCCGTGCGCCGCGAGGAACTCGGCGAACGACAGCGACCTGTCGATGAGCGCGGCCCGCTCGGCCTCCCAGTGGGTCGTGTCGGGCGCCACGGCGTCCGGGCTCGGCCCGGCCAGCAGCACCCCGGACTCCTCGAAGGTCTCCCGTACGGCCGCGCAGACCAGACCGCGCGCCGTCGCCTCGTCCGACCCCAGCACGGCCGCCCAGTCGGCCGGAGACGGCCCGGCCCACGCCACCGCGTGGTCGGTGTCGCGCGGGTCGACCGAGCCGCCGGGGAACACGTGCGCGCCCGCCGCGAAGGCCATCGTGGACTGCCGCTTCAGCAGGTAGACCTCCACGGGCGGCTCGCGCAGCAGGACCACGGTGGCCGCGTCGCGCGTCGGGACCGGGGTGATCAGCCCGGCCGCGATGTCCCGTGCCCGCTGGGCGAGGTCGTCCGGAACGCGCATGATCAGCGGACCTCGGCCACGATCTCGATCTCGACCGGCGAGTCCATCGGCAGCACGGCCACGCCGACCGCGCTTCTCGCGTGACTGCCGGCCTCGCCGAAGACCTCGCCGATCAGCTCACTGGCGCCGTTGATCACCCCTGGCTGGCCGGTGAACCCCGGGTCGCTGGCCACATAGCCGACGACCTTGACGATCCGTACGATCGCCGAAAGATCGCCGGTGACGGAGTTGAGCGCGGCGAGCGCGTTGAGCGCGCAGATCCGGGCCGCGTCCTTGGCGTCCTCGGCGGAAACCTCGGCGCCGACCTTTCCGGTGACGCCGAGCTTCCCGTCGACCAACGGCAGCTGGCCGGAGGTGTACACATACGATCCGGTCTGCACGGCCGGAACATAGGCGGCCAGCGGCGTCGCCACCCCCGGCAGCGACAGCCCCAGCTCCGCGAGCCTTTCCTCGGGCGTCATCGCGGAGCTCACTTCGCCCGCTTCATGTACGCGACGAGCTGCTCGCTGTTGGGGCCGGGGATCACCGAGACCAGCTCCCAGCCGTCCTCTCCCCAGTTGTCCAGAATCTGCTTCGTTGCGTGCGTCAACAGCGGCACGGTCACGTACTCCCACTTGGTCATGAGGCCAAGATTAGCGATCCTCTTCTTTCCATACGGGAGTCTGGACGGTCGGCGCGTGATCGCGGACCGGCGGCGCCTGGATCTGCGGCATCTCCTCGCCCTGCGGAAGCTCCTCGACCGGCTCGAGCTCCTCCAGAGCCTCCTCGACCGGCTCGGGCTCGGGCTCCGGCTCCGGCCTGCGGGGCTCGGCGCCGCCCGAGGCCTTCTCGAAGAAGCGCAGCATCTCCACCGGCAGCGGCATGACGAGCGTGCTGTTCTTCTCCGCGGCCACCTCGACGACGGTCTGGAGCAGGCGCAGCTGCAGCGCGGCCGGGTCTGCGGACATCTCACGGGCCGCCGCCGCCAGCCGCTTGGACGCCTGGAACTCGCCGTCCGCGGTGATGATGCGGGCCCGCCGCTCGCGCTCGGCCTCGGCCTGACGGGACATGGACCGCTTCATGCCCTCCGGCAGCGTCACGTCCTTCACCTCGACGCGCTCGATCCGGATGCCCCACGGGCCCTCCGTCGGCTCGTCTATCACGGCCTTCAGCTGGGTGTTGAGCGAGTCGCGATCCGACAGCAGCTGGTCCAGCTCCGACTGGCCGATGACCGAGCGCAGCGAGGTCTGCGCGACCTGTGAGATCGCGAACAGATAGTTCTGCACGTTGACGATCGCCTTGATCGGGTCGATGACGCGGAAGTAGACCACCGCGTCCACACGCACCGACACGTTGTCACGGGTGATGCCCTCCTGGGCGGGCACGCCCATGGTGATGATCTGCATGTTGACCTTCTGCATGCGATCGACGATCGGCACGATCACATGCAGGCCGGGCCCGCGGATTTCGGACTGGATGCGGCCGAGCCGGAACACGATCCCGGTTTCGAACTGCTGCACCACCCTGATCCCCCGGACCACGGCGACCAGGAGGAATAGGCCGACCAGCATGATCAGCACGATAAGCACCGACTCCATCGCCGGCGCCCCCCTTCGATTGAAGTTGTGAGGTCCCACCTAACCGACGTACAGATCACCATGCAAGGTTCCCCTCTCCGCGAACAGCCTGGTCGGGCTTGGGTAGCCTCAAAACGTGGGCATGCGCGACACGGATTGGGACGGGGTGCGACTGCACGTCGTCACGGGTAAGGGCGGCACCGGGAAAACGACGGCCGCCGCGGCGCTGGCGCTCGCCCTCGCCGCGGGCGGCCGCAAGGTGCTGCTGGTCGAGGTCGAGGGGCGGCAGGGGATCGCCCAGGTGTTCGACGTGCCGCCATTGCCGTACGGGGAACGGAAGATCGCCGTCGCCCCGGGCGGCGGCGACGTCTATGCGCTGGCCGTCGACCCAGAAGAGGCCATGCTCGAATACCTGGAGATGTTCTACGGCCTGCGCCGTATGGGCAAAGTGCTGACCAGGATGGGGGTGGTCGACTTCGCCACCACGATCGCGCCCGGGCTCCGCGACGTCCTGGTCACCGGCAAGACCTCCGAGGCCGTACGGCGCCGCGCCGACGGGCGCCGGGTGTACGACGCGGTGGTGCTCGACGCCCCGCCCACCGGCAGGATCGCCCGGTTCCTCAACGTCACGCAGGAGATCGCCGGGCTGGCCCGGGTCGGCCCGATCAAGACCCATGCCGACCTCGTGCGCCGCGTGGTCGCCTCACCGGAGACGGCCGTGCACTTCGTGGCCCTGCTGGAGGAGATGCCCGTGCAGGAGACGCTCGACGGCGTCGCCGAACTGCGCGCCGCCGGCCTACCGATCGGCGGGATCTTCATCAACATGGTCCGGCCGGCGCTCGAGGAGCTCGGCCAGGTCGACGTCTCCGAGCTGGTGCTGGGGCTCAAGGCGGCCGGCGTGCCGGACGCGCCGGGGCTGGCCGAGTCGCTGGCCCAGGAGGTCTCCGAGCACGCCCACCGAGTGGAGCTCGAAAAGCGTGAGCGGGAGACGCTGGCCACCGCCGGCATCCCCATGTACGACCTGCCGTTGCTGGCCGACGGCGCCGATCTGACCGGCATTTACGAGCTGGCCGAGGCCATGCGGGAACAAGGAGCCGCCTGATGCCGCGCAAGGCGCCGGTGCTCGACGTGGACGCCGTCCTCGACGACGAGGGCACCCGGATCATCGTGTGCTGCGGCTCCGGCGGCGTCGGCAAGACCACGACGGCGGCCGCCCTGGGCGTGCGTGCCGCCGAACGCGGCCGCTCGGTGGTCGTGCTGACCGTGGACCCGGCCCGCCGGCTGGCCCAGGCCATGGGCCTGAGCGAGCTGGACAACACCCCGCGCAAGGTCGCCGGGGCCGAAGGCGAGCTGTTCGCCATGATGCTCGACATGAAGCGGACCTTCGACGAGATCATCGAGGCGCACGCCGACCCCGAACGGGCCCGCCAGATCCTGACCAACCCGTTCTACCAGTCGCTGTCGTCCAGCTTCTCCGGCACGCAGGAGTACATGGCGATGGAGAAGCTCGGCCAGCTGCGCCGATCCGGCGACTGGGATCTGATCATCGTGGACACGCCGCCCTCGCGGTCGGCGCTCGACTTCCTCGACGCCCCCGAACGGCTCGGCCGCTTCCTCGACGGGCGGCTCATCCGCCTGCTCAGCGCCCCCGCCAAGGCCGGGGGGCGGAGCGCGTTCAAACTGCTCAACGCGGGATTCGGGCTGGTCGCCGGTGCGCTGACGAAGGTGCTCGGGGCGCAGGTGCTGAAGGACATCCAGACCTTCGTGTCCGCGCTCGACGCGGTCTTCGGCGGATTCCGGCAGCGCGCCGACCAGACCTACCGGCTGCTCCAGGCGCCAGGGACGGCGTTCATCGTGGTCGCCGCGCCGGAGCGGGACGCCATGCGCGAGGCCTCCTACTTCGTGGAGCGGCTCGCGGAAGAGCGGATGCCCCTGGCTGGACTCGTGGTCAACCGGGTGCACCGCTCTCCCGCCGCGGCCCTGTCCGCGACGCGGAGCGGGGCTGCGGCCGAAGACCTCGAAACACGTGGCGAGCATCAGCTGACCGCCGCCGTGCTGCGGCTGCACGCCGGACGGATGCAGCTGGCCGCCCGTGAGAAGCGGGAACAGGAACACTTCGCGTCGGCGCATCCGGCCGTGCCGATCGTTCAGGTTCCCGCGATGCCAGAAGACGTGCACGATCTCACCGGGTTGAGGGAGATCGGTGCACGCCTGGCGGGCGTCTAGGGTTCAGATGCCGGTATAAGGGCCGCCGACCGAATCAGCCGGCGATAAGCTCATTGGTG
The DNA here is from genome assembly GCA_017592665.1 of Streptosporangiaceae bacterium NEAU-GS5. Lineage (GTDB taxonomy): Bacteria > Actinomycetota > Actinomycetes > Streptosporangiales > Streptosporangiaceae > NEAU-GS5. Next base: position 123,067 of record JAGFNW010000003.1, read on the forward strand.
CGCTCATACTCCTCTTTGGCGGACTCGAGCAGGTCGCGCCAGGAGTCGACGTCGGGCCGCCGCCGTAGCAGCGCCCTGCGTTCCCGTTCCGTCATCCCGCCCCACACCCCGAACTCGATGCGGTTGTCAAGCGCATCCGCGAGGCATTCGGTACGGACGGGGCATCCTCGGCAGATCAGCTTTGCCCGGTTCTGGGCGGCGCCTTGAACGAAAAGCGCGTCAGGATCCGCTCCTCGACAGGCGGCACGGGAGGTCCAATCCGTGATCCACATGTTCGACCCCACTCCCCTTAGGTGGTCAGTCGTCAGTTCGGCCGACGGGCGCGGGCGTCGAGCCTCCGTGTTGCAGTTGCCGCAGAAGGAGAACTTACGGAACCGGCAAGGCATGTGGACAGACCCGGGCGGACCAATTTCCGTCATGGTCAGGTCAGGCCAAGTGGCCGGGAATGACTAGTCCTCTGGGGACGGGGTAATGCAGACCGGTGCGATTGGTACCAGTCGACTCCCTCGTCCGACGTACTCTTAGTCTCGTGCAAGCTGTCGGCAATGCTCAGGTAACGGCGCTGTGGAACGTCGTGCGGCTCATCGCCGCGGCGGGTGCGGCCGGCGTCCTCACGGCGGCCGTCGTGCTGCCCGCGGTGGGTGGCACGGGAATCGCCGCCAAGGGCGGCATCGAGGCGCTGCGGATCTCACCGGAGGATCTCAAGGAGCCCCCGCTCCCCGAGAAGACCGAGATTCTCGACGCCAACGGCAAGAAGATCGCACAGTTCTACTTCCAGAACCGCGAATCGGTCCCGCTCAACAAGATCGCCCCGATCATGCAGAAGGCGATCATCGCGATCGAGGACTATCGCTTCTACCAGCATGGCGCGCTCGACCTCGAAGGCACGGCGCGCGCGCTGGTCAAGAACCTGAGCACCGGCGCCGTCAGCCAGGGCGGCTCGTCCATCACCCAGCAGTACGTGAAGCAGGTCCGGCTCAACGCCGCCGAGACCGAGGCCGAGCAGCGGGCGGCCCTCGCGCCCACCACGGCGCGCAAGCTGCAGGAGATCCGCTATGCGATGGCCGTCGAACAGAAGTACTCAAAGGACGAGATCCTCGACCGCTATCTGAACATCGCCTACTTCGGTGCCAGCTCGTACGGAATCGAGGCGGCCGCCAAGCGCTTCTTCGGCAAGCACGCCGCCGAGCTCGACCTCACCGAGGCCGCCACGCTGGCCGGGGCCGTACAGGATCCCAACATCACCGACCCCAACCTCGGCAAGGCCTTCCGCGACCGGCTGCTGGCGCGGCGCAACCTGGTCCTTGACGTCATGGCGCAGCACAACTTCATCACCACGAACGAGGCGGCCGAGGCCAAGGGCGACAAACTCGGCTTCAAGGACAAACCCATCCCGGGCGGGTGCGAGGAGAGCAGCTACCCCTACTTCTGCCTCTACGTGCAGAACGAGATCCTCAACAACCCCGAGTTCGGTAAGACGTCGAAGGCCCGCGCCGAATACCTCAACCGCGGCGGCCTCACCATCAGGACCACGCTCGACGCGAAGATGCAGAAGGCCGCCGAGAAGTCCATCAAGAAGTTCGTCTTCTCCAGCGACAAGCCCGTGGCGTCCGAGGCGCTGGTCGAGCCCGGCACCGGCGCCATCCGGGCGATGGCCGCGAGCCGGAAGTTCGGCAACAACAAGAAGAAGAACGAGATGAGCTTCAACGTGGTCGCCGACGCGGCGCACGGAGGCGGCTCGGGCTTCCAGGCGGGCTCGACGTTCAAGCTGTTCACGCTGATCACGGCGCTGAAGGAAGGCATGAAGTTCGGCGACGGCTTCAACGTGGGCGGCACCTACATCGCCAAGGCGTACTCCGACTTCAAGAACTGCAAGGGCCAGAACGTCGGCGCCATCGACCCCAAGGACGGGTTGCTGCACAACGCGGAGGGCTCCGGCGGGTTCAAGACCCTCCAGACCGGCACCTGGGGCTCGGTGAACACGTTCTTCCTCACGCTCGAGCAGCACGTGGGCCTCTGCAACGTGGTCAAGACGGCCAAGTCGCTCGGCATCAAGCGCGCCGACGGCCAGCCGCTGCAGGAGTTCGAGCCGTTCACGCTCGGCTTCAACGAGATGGACCCGATCACCGTGGCCAGCGCGTACGCGACGGTCGGCGCCCGCGGCAAGTACTGCCCGCCGATGGCGATCACCGAGATCACCGACCGGTTCAACCACGTCACGTCGTTCGCGCCGAAGTGCAAGCAGGTCCTCGAGCCGGAGATCGCCGACGCGGCCAGCAACATCCTTGAAGGCGTCTTCACCAAGGGCACCATGGCCGGGGTCGGCGGCATCGGCCGCGACGCGGCCGGCAAGACCGGCACCGGCGACGTGTCCCGGACCGTCTGGTTCGCCGGCTACACCCCCGACCTGGCCGGCGCCGTGTCGCTCGGCGACCCGCGCGGCCCGGTCAAGTATCCGCTGAGCGGCCAGACCATCGGCGGCCGCTACTACGGCACCGTCTTCGGCGCCAGCATCCCCGGCCCCATCTGGAAGGCCACCATGATCGCGGCGCTGAAGGACACGCCGCCGTCACAGTTCGTCCGGCCGGACATGGAGCGCTTCGGCGGCTGCTCGCCCGGCATGTGCGCGCCCAAGCCCAAGCCGAAGCCCTCCGATAACGGCGGAGACGGCGGCGGCGACCACGGTGGAGACCACGGTGGTGGTGGAGACGGCGGCGGCGATGGTGGCGGAGACGGCGGCGGCGGCCCGTTCGACCCGATCATCGTCCAATGACCGGCGGGGCCGCTGCCTTGCGAAAGGCGGCGGCCCTGACGCTTTCTTCAGCCTTGACCTGAAGGCCCTGGACGGCGCCCGAGACCGGACGGACCGACCGGTGAGTCACGGACAACAGGCGAGCCACGGACGAGAGCCCCAGAGGGGGTCACCTCACTCGGCCAGGCGCGCCCGCACCAGCTGTGCCACACGCCCACCCTCGGCCCGGCCCGCGACCTTCGGGTTGAGGACCTTCATGACCTGCCCCATGGCCTTCGGCCCGCTGGCACCGCTCTCCGCGATCGCCTCGTCGACCAGCCGGCCCAGCTCCTCATCGGAAAGCTGAGCGGGCAGATATTCCTCCAGCACCGCCTGCTCGTCGAGCTCGGCCTGGGCCTGCTGGGCACGCCCGGCGTTCGCGAAAGCCTCAGAAGCCTCCTTACGCTTCTTGGCCTCCTTCGTGAGGACCTTCACGACCTCGTCGTCGGAGAGCTCGCGAGCCACCTTTCCGGCCACTTCCTCGACGTTGATGGCGGCGAGGGCCATGCGAATGGTCCGCACGCGAACGTCGTCGCGCGCCTTCATCGACGTGGAAAGGTCGGACTTCAGCTTGTCCTTCAGTGCGGTCATGGGATCCATCTTGCCGTGCCACACAAGCGCATTTGTTCGGGCATGATGATGAGGTGCGGAAAGCTGTCGCGGTACCTGCCGGCGTCGCCGGGCTCGGCCTCGCCGGGCTCGCCTACGCGTCCGTGATCGAGCGGAACTGGTTCCGGCTCAGGCGGTTCGACGTGCCCGTCCTCAGCCCAGGTCAGCGGCCCGTGCGGATCCTCCAGATCTCCGACCTGCACCTCACTCCGGGGCGGGCGCGGCTGATCAACTGGGTGCGGTCGCTGGCCGCGCTGGAGCCCGACCTCGTGGTGAACACAGGCGACACGCTCGCCCACCCCGACGCCATACCCGCCTACCTGCGCGCCGTCGAGCCGCTCCTCGACCGGCCCGGCCTGTTCGTCTACGGCTCGAACGACCTCTACTCGCCCGTCCTGAAGAATCCGCTGCGCTACCTGTGGCGCACGTCGAAGGGCGACAATCACCGGCGGCACATCCCCGATCTGCCATGGACGGAGCTGGGCGCCGCGATGCGGGACGCCGGCTGGCACGACATGAACAACGCGATCGCCCGCCTCAAGATCGGCGAGCTGGACGTGCACGTGGGCGGCATCGACGACTCCCACATCGACCACGACCGCTACGACATGATCGCGGGCCCCGCCCCTACCGACGCCGACCTCCGGCTGGGCATCATGCACTCCCCGGAGCCCCGGAACATGACCCGTTTCGCCGATGACGGCTACCAGCTCCTGCTGGCCGGCCACACCCACGGCGGCCAGGTCTGCATCCCCTTCTACGGCGCCCTCGTCACCAACTGCGGCATCGACCGCGCACGCGTCAAGGGCCTCTCCCGCCACTCCACGGCCTGGCTCCACGTCTCCGCAGGCCTCGGCACCTCCCCGTACGCCCCGGCCCGCTTCGCCTGCCCGCCCGAGGCCACCCTCCTCACCCTCATCCCCCGCCTCCCCAGCTGACGGCGGCCATCGACCCGGATCTGACGGGGCCTGGCTCGCCAGGTGACGCAAGCACCCCCAAAGTCCGCTAGACTTTCGTAGGCACCAGCGGGGGACACTCCCGTCACGTGCGATCGGGATGTAGCGCAGTTTGGCAGCGCGCTTCGTTCGGGACGAAGAGGCCGGAGGTTCAAATCCTCTCATCCCGACTGGATCTTTCCAGTTCAGAAGGGGTTTCGGACTAAGTCCGGAGCCCCTTTTCTGGTTTTCGAAGGTTGTGACGGGGAGTCACCCGACGGCGATGCTGATCATCAACTTGGGCCAGTGGTAGCGCGTCTACTTCGCGCCATGCCGAAGCGGCCATGTCTGACGGACCATGCCTGTCGAGATCAGCGGGCCCAGACAAGCGAATCGACAGTATCGCTGCGTTGTGAGCCGATATCTTCGTAACAGCGTGATTCATTTTGGCGTCAGTGGAGGGTACCCATGGCGACGAACGATCCAACTCAGCCGGTTGATTTCTTCATCACCTACAACAGAAATGACGCCGACTGGGCCACCTGGATCGCCGAGACGCTTGAGGCCGCTGGATACACCACGGCGATTCAGGCGTGGGATTTCCGTCCGGGCGACAACTTCATGGCAGCGATGGATCATGCCCTGAAGACCTGCCGACATGCTCTCGGGGTGCTGTCACCGGACTATCTCACCTCGGTCTTCACCCGAGCGGAGTGGACTGCGGCCTATCGCGAAACGTTGCTAGGCAAAACACGTGGGTTCATACCGGTCAGAGTCGCCGCCTGCGATGTGACTCCGCTGCTGGGGCCTCTGGTCTACATTGATCTAGTTGATGTGGAGGAAGGCGAGGCCCGCAGTCGGCTCCTGGCCGGCGTCGCCGACTCGACCGGCCGACCCCGTCGCTCATCCGGGTTCCCGGGAGCCTCACGCCGGTAAATCCCATAGGGGCGGGCCTGCATACGGGAGTAGCCAGGAGATTCTGTGTCGGACGCCGAATACACCAAAGACTTCTTCATCAGCCATGCGGACGCTGATGTCCACTGGGCGGAGTGGATAGCTGGGGAACTGGAAAACAACGGCTACACGGTGATCCACAAGGGGTGGGACATCCTCCCCGGGCACAACCTTCTTGCCAAGATCGACGAAGCGCTGTCTACCTGCCGGCACACTCTCCATGTTCTGTCCGACAAACACAACGCGGATATTGCGGCTCGCACCGCTGCATTGAATCAGGGCCTGGACGGCAAAGACCGGGCCCTGATTCCCATCCGGGTGAGCGACGGTGACATCCCACCGTTGCTGGAGACTCTCGTGACGATCGACCTCCGCGGTGCGGAGGAAAGCGAGGCCCGGCGCCGCCTGCTGGCAGGGGTCGCCAAGCAAGTGGAGCGGGTCGCTCGATCCGGGTTTCCCAACAAATCCGCAAAGAAGACCCGATTCCCTGGCGACGAGCCGGAGGTCTTCCAACTTCGCGGGAAACGTGCTGAGCCGAGTTTCATCGGGCGCGACGACATGCTGACCGACCTATATCGCGCCCTACGCGCAGGTCGTCCGACTTCTCCGATCCAGGCGATCGTCGGCTTGGGCGGCCTGGGCAAAACCCAACTCGCTGTCGAGTACGCCTTTCGTCACGCGGCCGCCTATGACGTGGTGTGGTGGGTGCGAGCCGAGGATCCTGCCACTTTGCGCGGAGACTACGCCGAACTCGCCACGGAACTGGACCTCCCGTTCGACAAAGATGACCAAGCGATAGCAGCGCTCCGCCAGACGCTACGTCGGCGCAAGAACTGGTTGTTGATCTTCGACAACGCGGAGGACCCCGACGAGCTCTTGCCACTTCTCCCCGACAAGACCTCGGGGCATGTGCTCATCACCTCCAGGCGGCCCGAGTGGCCACACGCGGAAATCAAACATCTTGAGGTCCTCCCCAGCGCCGCCGCCACGGAGTACCTGCGCCAATGGGGAGGGGTATCCAGCTCCGACACGGCGCGAGATCTGGCGGAGGCCCTTGGAGGTCTGCCTTTGGCCCTGACACATGCGGCGAGCACGATCAGGGGAATGTCCGCTAGCGAGTATCTCGACCTGCTTCATCGGCAGTCACCAGAACTCTTCGCGCCGGGAGCCTCCGGAAATCACCAAGCGACGATCGCGTCAACATGGCGAGTGTCCTTCGACCATTTGGCTGCTCGATCTCCCAGCGCGGTCGCCCTCTTCCGCTTGGCGGCGTTTCTCGGGGCCGAGGCGATCCCGATCGACCAGATCCTTCCAGTGCCAGATATGCCTGCCGAATTGGCCCAAACGTTGACAGACCCGTTCCGCCGTAGCGATGCCACCCAGGCACTCGGGGAATACTCCCTGGCCAAGACCGGTGACGGCCTCATGTCAATTCATCGTATGGTTCAAGCCGTCACTCGGGCCGCACTCGGCGCGGAGGAACCTCGATGGGCAGGATTCGCGCTCGCCACGATGAGCATTGCGTTTCCCATCGAGGTAGGCGATCCCGCGTTCTGGCCGGCCTGCGAACCTCTGCTCCCGCACGCGCTTTCCAGCGCCCAGCACGCGCGGCGACTCCACGTCGACATCGCGGAAGCAATCGATCTGCTGGAGCGAATTGCCCGATATCTCCTAGCGCGGGGAAGGCTGGACCAAGCCGCCGCCGTCGTTGAAGACGCGTTGAACTCATCAAAAGAGCTTCCCGCAGAGGCTGACGAGTATCTTCACTGCCGCAACACCCAAGGGCTGATCCTCCTCAATCAGGGCGATCATCACGGGGCATGCCTAGCACAGGAAGAGGTCTATCAGACCAGAATCCGGAAAAGGGGAGATAGCGACCTCGACACGCTGCGCGCAGGTCGAGACCTCGTTGAGGCGCTCTTCCGGCAGGGTCAGTGGATGCAGGCCACCGAATTGCAGAATCAACTCGTCGACGCGTTCACCGCCGTTCTTGGTACTGAGGACCTCGAAACCGTAAAGGCTGTGGCTTACCAGGCGACGCTGCTCCGCACCGCCGGACACTATTGGCAGGCGCGCACCCTGGAGGAGCAAGTACTGGAAGCCCGTCGCCGAATCCTCGGCGGCGAACACCCCGACACCCTCACCGCCATCGGCAACCTCGCAGGCACCCTCCACGCACAGGGCGAATACCACCGCGCACACGCCCTCCAAGAACAGGTACTGGAAGCCCGTCGCCGAATCCTCGGCAACGAACACCCCGCAACCCTCACCGCCATCAGCATCCTCGCAGGCACCCTCCACGTACAAGGCGAATACCACCGCGCGCGCACCCTCCAAGAACAGGTGCTGGAAGCCCGTCGCCGAATCCTCGGCAACGAACACCCCGACACCCTCACCGCCATCAGCAACCTCGCAGGCACCCTCCACGCACAAGGCGAATACCACCACGCGCGCACCCTCCAAGAACAGGCACTGGAAGCCAAGCGCCGAATCCTCGGCAACGAACACCCCGACACCCTCACCGCCATCGGCAACCTCGCAGGCAACCTCTCTGCACAAGGCGAACACCACCACGCGCGCACCCTCCAAGAACAGGCACTGGAAGCCCGTCGCCGACTCCTCGGCAACGAACACCCCGACACCCTCACCGCCATCGGCAACCTCGCAGGCACCCTCCACGCACAAGGCGAATACCACCGCGCACACGCCCTCCAAGAACAGGTACTGGAAGCCCGTCGCCGACTCCTCGGCGACGAACATCCCGCAACCCTCACCGCCATCGGCGACCTCGCAGGAACCCTCTCTGCACAAGGCGAACACCACCGCGCACACGCCCTCCGAGAACAGGCGCTGGAAGCCCGTCGCCGAATCCTCGGCAACGAACATCCCGACACCCTCACCTCGTTGATCAACTTTGCGATCAGCCTTCACGTGCTTGGTGAAACAGAGAAGGCACACGGCCTAATCGTGGAGGCCCTCGCTGTCAGTAAGCGCATCCATGGTCAGAGAAACCCGCTTACTTCCCATATCGCATGGAAGCTGGTGTCGATCCTTGATGCGCCCCACGAGCAAATTCGACAGAAATCGATCATCTTCGAGAACTTTTCCTGGCTGTCGAAGGAGCCGTCCAATCGGTTGAGCGGGGAGCAGAAGACCATCCGCGAACAGCTGAAGCGTTTCTTCGGTAAAGGAAGCAAACTCACCAACCGCCGTAAGCCGAAAGGCAGGAGATAGCGACATATCCCTTACTTGCCGGCTCATTCAAGCTGTGCTGCTCGAGTTTCTGCAGCAGAGCCGTGCGGTTCTCTGGAGACCCGCAGAACATTGCCACGGGATTGGAGTCGCCTCCGGCAGCAGCCGCGGCCGCAGGTGTCGCGTACAGCCTCGCGGCCGATCAGACCAAGCCTTTTGGCGGTCTCGAGTGGCGCACGCCGGCGAACCGCAGCCGCATGTCGACACATACGTTCCGTCGTCGAATAGGCGCGACCCCGCGCCGAGGATGGCACGGAGTCGGGTTTCACGCGGGGGTCGGGGCGATTGCTATTCCTTGGCGTGCTCGGTGAGCTTTTGCAGGGTCTCGATCGGGCTGTTCAGGAGGTCGGTGAAGGCGAGTTCGGCGGCGCCGATGAGGGTGGTGTCGTCGCCGAGGGCGGAAACGCAGAGCCGTACGCGTTCTCGGGAGACGGGCAGGACATTGCGGGCCACGCGGGCTTGCACCTGCGCCGCGGCGCCCGGGTAGACGTCGCGGAGCATGCCGCCGAAGATGACCACGGCAGGGTTGAACAGGTTGATGAGGTTGACCACGCCGATTCCCAGCCAGTCGCCGATTTCATCCAGGGCTCGGCGCGCCTGTTCGTCTCCGGCGGCGGCCGCGGCCACGGTGTCGCGTACGGCTTCGCGGCCGACCGAATCCGGCCGCTGGGCGGCCTCGAGGAGCGCGCGCTCGCCGACCTCGGCCTCCAGGCATCCGGCCGAGCCGCAGCCGCAGGGCCGTCCGTTGTATGGGTTGACGACCATGTGGCCCAGCTCGCACGCGTATCCGTTGTCACCGTCGAGCAGCCGGTCGCCCACGATGATCCCGCCGCCTACGCCGACGTCTCCGTGCAGGTAGATGACGTTCCGGAAGCCGACGCCCGCGCCGCGCTCGTGTTCGGCGCGGGCTCCCAGGTGGGCCTCGTTGCCCACGATGACGGGCAATCCGATGTCGAGCCGGCGGCTCATCTCCTGGCCGAATGCCTGGTCGACCCAGCCCAGGTCGGGGCCGAACCGCACCAGCCCGTCGCCGGGCCGGATCATCCCGCAGTACGAAGCGCCCACGCCAACGCAGATCGAATCCTTTGGGGCGCCGGCGAGCAGGTCGCGGCCGAAGCCGACCAGGGCGTCGACGACGCTTTCCAGGTCGACGCCCGCCCGTTGGCGTGGCGCGGACCGGCGGTCCTGCACTACGCCGCCCAGGCCGACTCGGGCCGCGACCAGGCGGTCGACCGCGACGTCGAAGGCCAGGACGTGCACCCGGTCGGATGTCGGACGGATGACCAGTGACGGCCGGCCCATGCGGCCCGTCCCGGTGGGCAGGTCCTCGTCGACCAGGCCGGCTTTGGTCAGCTCGGCGGTTAACGCCATGACGGTGCTGCGGTTGAGGCGCATCTGCTCGCCCGCGGCCGTACGGGAGATCGGGCCGCCCAGATGGATCCGGCGCAGCAGGTCGCTCAGGTTGGCGTGGTGGACCTCACGCTGATGCCGCCGCCCGGCCGGGATCGTCCGGTCTTTAGCCATACCTCAAAGTAGCCCGACGCCGAGCCCGTGGAGCTGCCAGCGCCAGTCCTTGCACGGCAGCAGAGATCGGGCCGGTCCGGGGGCCAGGCCGGACAGGAAGGGCTTCGGCACCCATGACGCCGCGAAACGGCCGTCGACGACTCTCGCCCACTCCATCTCGGTGAGGAGGCCGTCGGCGCTGATCTCGCCTTCGACCGTGCAGCTGACCTGGATCTCGCCGATGTCGGCTGGGGTGATCCCGCCGTGGATCTCGCCCTCCAGGGGATCGGTCGTCAGTGGTACGGCTCCCGCCTCCGACAACGGGATCGCGGCGGGGTCCACGGCCGTCCCCGCATACCGGAAGGTCGTCACGGGTGGGGTGACCAGCACGCGTACGGCCAGCACGCCCGACACGACGACGGCGCCGAGCGCGAAACCGGCCGCCCACTTCTGCCCGGCCCGCCACAGCAGCCACGCCAGGACGACGAACACGAGCGGTCCCAACGCCGCCGCCGGCGTGGTCGTGACGAATCCGGCCAGCGTGAGCAGCAGGCCCCCGGCCGCGATCCCGGGGGCCACCAGAGCTTTCAACACCTAATCCGTTCCTACGTGCACGATTCCGGACTCGTACGCATATCTGACGAGTTGCGCGCGATGACGTAGGCCTAGTTTGGCGAAAAGCCGGTTGATGTGCGTACTGACCGTTGCCTCGCCGATGAAGAGCGTCTTGCCGATCTCGGCGTTGGACAGGCCACGGGCGACGAGCCGGAGCACGTCGAGTTCGCGTGGGGTCAGCTCGGGCGGGATGGCCGCGGCCTGAGCCCGGGGGGAGGCGTAGCGGGCGATCACGCGCGAGGTGACGGCCGGGTCGAGCATGGCCTCACCACGGGCGACCGTATGGATCGCGGCGAACAGCTGCTCCGGTGGCGACGTCTTGAGCAGAAACCCGCTGACCCCGGCGGCCAGGGCCGCGTCGAGGTTCTCGTCGGTGTCGAACGTGGTCAGCATGATCACACCCGGAGTGGGCGCGGCGGAGGCCAGGATCTCCCGCGCGGCGGCGACGCCGTCCAGGTGGGGCATGGCGATGTCGAGGAGCACGATGTCGGGGCGCTCGCGCCGTACCAGGTCGACGGCCTCGCGCCCGTCGGCCGCCTCGGCGACGACCTCCAGGTCCGGCTGCGTGGCGATCATCAGCCGCAGGCCGGTGCGGATCATGGCCTGGTCGTCGGCGATGACAAGGCGTACGGTCATCGGGCGGTCAGGGGTAGGGCGACTCGTACGGCGAAGCCACGATCGGGAAGCGGGCCGGCCGTGAGATCTCCGCGGAACAGGGCGACACGTTCCCGCATACCGATCAATCCGTGGCCGCCCGCGGCGGCCGGCGCTTCGCGAATCCCGCCGCGGGGTCCGGAGTCGGCGACCTCGAGGGCCAGCTCGTTCGGGCGATAGGTGATCGTGACGGTGACCTCGGTCGGGCCCGCGTGCTTGAGGGCGTTGGTGAGGGCCTCTTGGACGATCCGATATGCCGACAGATCCAGCCCGGCCGGAAGCGGCCCCGGCTCCCCCTCCACCTCCACCTTGACGTCCAGCCCGGCCGACCGCACCTGCTCGACCAGGTCGTCCAGCCGCGCCAGACCCGGGAGCGGGGTGAGCCCGTCGGCGCCGGGGCCGCGCAGCAGGTCGAGCATGCGCCGCAGCTCCTCGACCGCGCCTCGGCCCGTCTCCTCGACCACGGCGAGGGTCTCGCGTTCCTTGGTCTGGTCGTCGCGGAGCATCAGCCGTACGCCACCGGCCTGCATGACCATGACGCTGACGCTGTGCGCGACGATGTCGTGCAGCTCGCGGGCCAGACGGGCGCGCTCCTCGGCGACGGCCTCGCGGGCCAGCAGTTCGCTCTGCGCGGCGAGCAGCTCGCTGCGCTCCTCAGCGGTGACCGCGTGCAGGCGATAGCGACGTACGCCGACACCGGCGCCTCCGGCGATGGCGGCCATCGCGACCGCGATCGCGTATTCGGCGAACTCGCTGCGGAACGAGGCCGCCATCCCGGCCATGAACAGGGCCGTGGCCACTGGGCCTGACAGGCCCTTCCAGCTGAGCAACGGCACCTGGCTGAGCAGCGTGAACAGGAAGAGCAGCTGCGTGAACCACTGCCAGGCGCCCGCCTCCTGCCCGCCGAGCTGGAATACCGCGACGGACACCGCCGTGTAGGCCACCATCACCCCGAACGGAAACCACCGCCGGATGAGCACCAGCAGCGCGGTGGTCACTCCCGCGGCCACCCACAGCGCCAGGCTGGGCCGCGCGGGCAGGTCGGTCCCTCCGGTGACCTCCTCGGTCACCGCGAAGAGCCCCACGGCGGCGGCCACGAGGTAGTCCACGGCGCCGAGGCGTGGGAGGGAATCAGGCCATCGCATATGCCGAGCGTAGAGGGGGCGCACCGAATGTCACGTCCATGCCTGGTTTGACCCGGTCGTCCACCTCGGCGTGGACGCAGGGTCGTGGAGCGCGCTGACGACGTGGAGCATGCCCGATTTCTACTTTCGTGGCATGACAAACGCAAACAAGTCGCGCCGCATCATGGCCGGCATCAGCCTCATGCTCGCTCCCGTCGCCCTGCTCCTCGGCATGATCATTGATCCGACGCCGCAGGGCGGGCAGACCGAAGGGCTCGCCTACGCCGCCCACCCGGAGGCCGTGGGGGTCTCCGCCACGCTGCTCCACTACTGCTGGGTCCTGTTGGTCCCCGGCGTGATCGGCCTGCTCCACCTCGTCCGTGAGAGAGGGCGCGTGCTGGCGAACATCGCCGGAACGATCGCGGTGATCGGCATGATCAACCTGTCGGCGCTCATGCTGGTCGACTTCTTCGAGTCGGCCGCCTATCGCGCGCTCCCCGCCGACCAGGCTCAGGCGCTGATCGACGCAGCCGGGACGCCCGCGGTCGTCTTCGGCTGGCAGCTGCCCGGCATGTTCGGGTCCCTCTTTGGGCTGGTGCTGGTCGGTCTGGCCGTCGCCCGGGCGCGGGTGGCCGGCTGGTGGTTCCCGATCGGGATCGTCCTCGGGCTGGCGCTGTTCGTCTTCGGCGCGCAGAGCGGCACGCTGCTGCTGGGCCTCGCCGGTCCGGTGATCCTGGTCATCACGTTCGGCGCCATGGGCCTCGCGATGATCCGCATGAACGACGACGAGATCGCCACGACTCCCGCCCCGTCCGCGGTCCTCGCCGCCTGATGCAGCTCTTTATCCGGGTACGGCCCCCAGCGGGCCGTACCCCTTTCTAATGATCCGCCGCGACCTTCAGGCCGAAGCCGATCAGCACGATTCCGGTGATGCGCTCCATCCAGCGGCGTACGGCAGGCCTGGCGAAGAACGCCCGGGCCCGGGACAGCATCAGGACATAGCCGCCCAGCCAGCCGATAGTGAGCAAGGCGTGCAGCAGGACCAGCAGCGCCATGGCGGCCTGAGGAGGCAGCGCGGGCGGCGCGAGCGTCGGCAGCAGGCTCGTGTAGAACACGGCGATCTTGGGGTTGAGCAGGTTGGTGAGCAGCCCTGTCCGCCACGGCCCGCCCCGCGGCGCCGGGAAGGACGCGACCTCGTCGTGGTGGCGCCGGAGCAGCGCCTGTACGCCCAGGAAGATGAGGTAGGCGGCGCCGGCAAGCTTGACCACGGTGTAGGCCACCGCCGACGCGGCCAGGACGACGGCGAGCCCGGCCACCGTGAGGGCGCCCCAGACCAGCAGCCCGGCCGTGATGCCGCCGACGGTCCACAGCCCATCGCGCCACCCCGACGTGACGGCCCGCCTGGTCACCACAGCCGTGTCCGGCCCTGGCGCCATCGTGAGCAGAGCCAGCACGCCAGCCGCCGAAAGGACCTGCATCAGCACGCCCCCAGTCTCCCCGCCCGCCCACCCCGAGGAAAGCGGGTTGTGGCGGGCTCGGGGTGGAGGACCGGGCCCGCCACAAGTGTGGGGATCGGCGCGGGTCAGGTGTGGCAGACGGTGCCGTTGAGGGTGAACACGCCGGGCAGGATGTTGGGGCCGTTGTAGCCGGCCACGAACCCGATGTTGGCCGTGCCGCCGTTGGCCGCGAGTTTGGCGTTGAAGTCGGCGTTGGTGACGCGGACGTTGCGACCGGTCTGCTCCCAGGTGCCGTTCCAGCCGCCGTTCATGGACTGCCAGACGGTCGGCCAGGTGTAGGTGAGCGTCCAGCCGTCGATGGCGGCGGTGCCGGTGTTGGTGATGTCGATGCTGGCCACGTAGCCGTTGCCCCAGTCGTTCGCGTCGGTGAACGTCACCGTGCACGAACTGGTGGCGGGGGCGCCGGTGGTGATGGTCAGCGGCGGCGAGGCCCAGGAGACCTTGCCCGCGTTGTCGCGCGCCAGCACGTTCACCGTGTAGCGGCTGCCCGGGTTGAGGTTGCCGACGGTGAACGAGGCCCCCGGCGTCTCGCCGAGCTGCTCGCTGACCGCGCCGTTCTGCCGGTAGACCTCGTATTTGGCGATCGGGCTGCTACCAGCGGTCGCCGCCGGCCAGGAGATGGTGGCGTTGCGGTCGGTGACGTTGGAGGCGGTCGGCTGGCCCGGACGGCTTGGCGCGCCCGCCGTCGAGCCCGAGGCGTGCGCCACGACCACGGTCAGCGAGTACGGCGGGAGCGTCTGGCTGGTAGCGGTTCCGGTGGTCGAGGTGGTCACCGCGGTGCCGCCGTTCACGTACGAGTAGACGGTCGGGGCGGCCGTGGACACGCTGTAGCCGCTGTAGCCGATGGTGACCGGATAGGAGTTGTCCGGGTCCTTGTTGATCAGCAGCACCGCGACGTCGCCGTTCGACCGGCGTACGGCATGGGCGGTGACGAGGGCCTGGTCGGAGGCGGCGCGGATGAACTGGTCGCCGGTGTGGGCGAAGGCCTTCATCGTGGCCAGGCCGTAGTAGGGCGCGAACGGCGTGTTGAGCGCCGGCTCGCAGGTCACGCCGTCGGAGGCGCAGGTGGCGCTGGACAGCATGCCGAAGTCGTTGTAGTCGGTCTGCCCGGCGACGGTGGAGACGTTGCCGATGCCGTTGTGCACGTTCCACCAGTTGATGGTGAAGACGCCGTTGGCCAGCAGCCCGCTGTAGATGTCGGCCAGGAAGAGGGCGCCCGGCTGGGTGGTCTGGCCGACGCCGACGTTGGTCTCGGTGAGGCTGATGCCGAGGCGGCTCGCGCTCGCGGGAGCGTATTGGGCGATCTGCCGGCGCAGCAGATAGAGCGCATCGTCAATGGGGGCGGACTTGGTCAGTGAGTCGGCCGCGGAGCTGCCGCCCGGATACCAGTGCACGTCGACGAAGTCGATCTTCGAACCGGCGATGGACAGGACCATCTTGTTCCAGTTGCCCGCGTCGCCGCCGGCCGTGATGCCGTCCGGCCAGTTGGCTGGCATGGTGAGCACCGCGCCGACCTTGATGGTCGGGTCGACGGCCTTCATGGCGTCGGAGAAGGCGACCACCCCGTTGGCGTACGCCGTGGCGCTCTTGTCGGCGTGGTTGTCGGCCTCCCAGTTAGCGCCGTAGAGACCGTTGCCGTAGTTCTCGTTGCCGATGGTCCAGTACTTGACGCCGTACCCCTTGACCACGTTCGCCGACCTGACCCAGCCGGCCGCCTCCTCCGGGGTGCCGGTGCCGTAGTTGGCGATGATCATCGCCTGCGCGCCCACCCGGTGGACCGAGTTGATGAACGTGTCGAAGTCGGTGTTCGGGGCGACGTAGCCGCCGGGCGCGGTGTGCGTCTCCCAGTGGTAGATGTCGCCGTACGAGCCGCCTGGGTAGCGCATGGTGCCCACCCCGGCGGCTTTCAGCAGATCGGATACCTGGTTCGAGCCGAGGTTGGTGTCCCAGACAGCGTCGTTGACGCCCAGCGCGGTGGCGGGAACCGTGGCCAGACCGGCCTTGGCGTTCACGGTGACGGTCACTGGCGTGACGTCCGCGCCCGCGCTTGGCGGGTCGATCCCGACGAGGGCGAACGCCCCCAGACACACCGTCACTGCGGCAGCGGAAAGCCGGCGAGTCGGCATTGGAAGTCCCATCGACAAACATTGATCGAAGTGGCCTCATGAATGCTGAGTTCGCCTGAAATAGGTGTCAACAGAGGTCATCGACCACATAAGGGACGAGCCGCCCGACCTGCGCCGCCCAGGTCTTCTGTTTTGAAACTTTCGGAGCCTAGGCGTGATCGTCGTACTCGACGAAGGCGCGGCCGGGAGCCGAAAGGTTGCTCCGATGCCAGGCGAGGACGGTCTCCCGGGTCAGGGCCGGCTCCTTCAGCGGCAAGACGACCAGCGGCCGGCGGGCCCGCTCGGCGACGGAACGCGGCAGCAGTGCCACCCAGTCGCCCTGCCCCACCAGGTCCGCCACCAGCATCACGTCGTCGGTCTCGGCGGCGATCCGTGGCCGCACCCCGGCCCGGGCGCACGCTTCTTCGAGCGCGGCGCGCAACCCGCCGTCCGTCGTCATGGTCACCACGGGGTACGCCTCGAGGACGTCCAGCGTGGCTTCCGCCTCCGTCGCCAGGGGATGCCCGGGAGGCGCGGCTATGACAAGCGCTTCGACATGAAGCTCCCGCGTTTCAAGCACGGCCGGCAGCCGCTGCCCGGCGAGCGCCAGCACCGCCACGTCCACGACGCCGCCGGCAACGGCCTCGGTGAGCTCCTCGGGGTGGCCGATCCGAAGAGTGATCCGTACATGGGGATATCGGCGCTGGAAACCGGCCAGCCGCCGCGCGAGCACCGGCGGAGGCGCCTGCACGGCCGCCACATCGAGGCGTCCGGTCAGCACCCCGGTCAGCGACCGCACGACGGCTCGCCCCTGCTCGGCCGCGCCCAGCACGGCGCGGGCGTAGGGCAGGAACGCCTCGCCCGCGGCCGTGAGCCTGACCCGCCGATCCGACCGGTCGAACAGCTTCTCGCCGAGCTCCCGCTCCAACTGGGCGATCTGCTGGCTGATGGCCGGCTGCGCCACCCGCACCCGGGCCGCCGCCCGCGTGAAGCCGCCCTCCTCCGCCACCGCGACCATGTACTGCAGTTGCCGCAACTCCACGTGACGACCTCAGGCCCGGGGCGCGAACAGCCGGGCGACCAGCCTGCCGATGAACGGCATCATCGCGTTCACCATGATGATCGCGAGAATACCGCTGACCACCAGCAGACGCATCGGCAGCGGTATGGCGGCGAGCCAGTCGCCGCCGGTGAGGAAGACGAGCCCGACGATCGTGTACGCCCCGGCCCACGCGGCGAGCGTGGTGATCAGCCGCCGCCGCATTCCAGCATTCATGCTCATGCTCGGAACGTACGCGGCCTGCGGCTATAAGTCCAAGACACGATAGAACCGAGCGACGATAGCGGATACTTATCGTTTTGCCGTCAGTATTCGGGCACGCTGCTCCTATGGCCACGAAATACGGAGTGCACTCCGAGGTCGGGACGCTGCGTCAGGTGATCGTGCACCGGCCGGACCTGAGCCTGAAGCGGCTCACCCCATCCAACAAGGACGAACTGCTCTACGACGACGTGCTCTGGGTCAGCCGGGCGCAACTGGAGCACGACGCGTTCGTGGCCATGCTGCGCAGCCGCGGCATCGAGGTGTTCTACCACCAGGAACTGCTCGCCGAGGCCCTCGACACCAGCCAGGACGCCAAGCGTCACGCGGTGGAGCGGATGGTCACCCACCTGTCGGTCGGCCCGATCCTGGTCGACGACATCCGCGCCGAACTCGCCTCGTGGCCCGGCGCCAAGCTGGCCGAGCACTTCATCGGCGGGCTCACCAAGGAGGAGTTCCTGACCGCGGTCCAGGCCAGAAGGGAAGGCTTCGACGAACGCTCGCTGTCCGCGGCCCTCGCCGCGCCGGGGGTCTTCCTGCTGCCGCCGCTGCCGAACTCGCTCTACCAGCGCGACCCTTCCGCCTGGCTGTACGGCGGGGTGTCGCTGAACCCGCTCTTCTACCACGCCCGCCGGCAGGAGACGATCAACCAGAGCATCGTCTACCACCATCACCCGATGTTCGCCCGTGAGGGCTTCGAATACTGGTATCCCCCGATGGGCGACGACGGCGGCTTCGACGAGGAGGACTTCGGCCGGGCCTCGATCGAGGGCGGCGACATGATGCCCATCGGCCACGGCACGGTCGCCATCGGGGTCAGCGAACGCACGACGACCCGGATGATCGAGCACATCGCGCTCGCCCTGTTCGCCAAGCAGGCGGCGACCCGGGTGCTGGCCGTCAGCATCCCGCCGCACCGGTCCTACATGCACCTGGACACCGTGTTCACGCTGCTGGACGTCGACAAGGCCACCGGCTATCCGCCGGTCGTGGAACACGCCACCGTCTATTCGCTCCGGCCCGGCGACAAGGACGGCACCCTCGACGTGCACCGCGAGCCGAGCCTCGCCTCCGCCTTCGAGGACGCGCTCGGCATCGGCAAGCTCGACATCATCCCGACAGGAGGCGACGACTACCAGCGGGCCCGCGAGCAGTGGGACAGCGGCAGCAACTTCGTCGCCCTCGAGCCAGGCGTCGTGGTCGGTTACCACAAGAACGAGTTCACCAACCGCAAGCTCCGCGAGCACGGCGTTGACGTCGTCGAGATCGAAGGCTTCGAACTCGGCAAAGGTCGCGGCGGCGGCCGCTGCATGACCTGCCCCATCCTCCGCGACCCCGTCTGACCCCCGGCCGGAAAGGCGCGCGCCGATCCGTGGGAAGTGGCGAAAGGCCGGTCGCAGCGGGTCGGTGGCGCCACCAAACCGGCAATTAGGCCAGCACCACAAGCGATAGGCGCGCAAAGGCACGGAGAAGTCCGCCCGAGATGGCTCCCCGTTCGGCTCCTCACGACCTTGGAGAACAGAAAGGGGCCCCGGGCAGAATCTGAAACCCCTTCTGAAGTGGCGTGCCCTGCGTAGCACGTACCCCGCGCCCCTGCTGCGACGAGTACGTGATCCGAGTGGCCAGGCTAAGGTCGCTACCGGGGAGCCGAAGTCATGAGAGCTCTCTTATCGTGCGTCTAATCGTGACGATGCCCGTACCGAGTCATGTCAAGCGTCCGCCTTATTTCGACCGCGCGGAAAGAAGGGTCGACTTGCTGTTCTGCCTCCAGGATGTATACGCGGTCTTCAAGCATGCGCACATATGCAATGCGCCACGCATTAGTAATGCCGCCCGTCTGCATTAACCTGTCAACGGCGGTGATGTCAGGAAGACGTCAGGCAGAAGGGGTGGCCGGCCGGATCCAGGAGTACCCGCCAGCGTCCGTCGCCGGGCTGATGGTCCGGTTTGGTCGCGCCGAGTTCCAGCGCCAGCTCTTCCATCGCATCGAGGTCGTCAGCGCGGAAATCCAGGTGGAACTGTTGTGGCACGTCCTGACCCGGCCACTGCGGAGCCCGGTATCGGTCAACCCTCTGGAATCCCAGATCACAGCCGGAGTCGTCCGTCAGAGCGACGAACTCGTCCGTACTGAAGAGTTCGCGCATCCCGGTCAGTGCACCGTAGAAGCCCGCCAGCGCCTGCGGGTCGGCACAGTCCAGAATCACCCCTCGCAGTACAGCGCCTGGCACCATCCGCTCCTTCGCGTCCGCGCGCCTGTCTCCGTGAGCCGCCGCTGCGCGCGATCACTGGCCACAGCCACACCGTACTCGCCACATCCACCGCTGAAGTAGCGGTTTACCGCTGCCTCAGCGCAACGGGTGGCTGTGACCGGCGCCTTCGATACACGCCCTAGCAGAATCCAGGAGCGGGTGCCCCATTCGGCTGCGGCGCGGGGGCGCTCTTCAATGGCTCGACCGATCAGGAAATTGGTTCGTCTCCTGTGACGGCAGATGACAAGATCCCTCCATGACCTGGCGTCATACCCACGTCACCGAATTCCTCTACGCCAACCAGGGCGACGCGGAACGCTTCCTCGCTGTGCTACGCCGGCACTTCCGGTGGGTGCACCCCTGCCCTAGTGAGGACGACATCCTATGGATCACCTTCATGGAGAGGGATACCGACGGCTTCGACCTCGAAAGGAAGATGCCGGCGATCCTGGCCACGCTCGAGGGAATCCTGCCGCATGACATCGAGATCGTTTCAGCGTGGGAAGGCGAGATAGCGGCCATGCCGCGCAGGCGAATATGGAGTGTGCGCGGTCGCAACCCCGACGAGGCGGACCTGCAAGCCCGCGACGGGTCCTTAGCAGACGACAACCTTCATGGCTCCTCCGACCACTGAAAGTCTCCCCCCATAGAGCACAGCGGTCTCCGCCACGCCATAAATGGAGTCGGCGACCGGCTCGGAACGGGTGTCGTCAAACTCGTCACCTGCCCAGTCTTCATTTCAGAGCTCAGCGCCGAATTCTCGGCGACGAGCACCTCGACATCTTTATCCACCAGCCTCAACACCAACGATCTACCCGGCGCCGCTTGATAACCATAAAAGCAGCGGAACGGCACGGCTCACGGTATGTGCTGGGCCAGGTCACTCGCCGAACGCGGCCTTCCCGTCGCGACAAGCTGCCGAACCAGCGCATCCGAGGAGTCGTCGGCGTCCATGGTGGCCGTGATGAGGATCGTGTCGTCGTGCGCGATGTAGGTGACCTCGCCGTCCGTCTGGCGCCGCCACGTCCGCGCGTCAAGGGCCTGGCAGGGCTGCGCGGCGGAGGAGGCGGAGGCGGCGTCGCCGCAATCCGCGGGCAGTGTGAAGCGGGCGGGCATGGTCGTCACGGAGACCTCGATCTCTCCCGGCCTCCGCCTTTCGTACGGCGTTGCCGGATCGGGGCTGCCGTCCGGCAGAAGCCGGTAGGTCATTCCAGACATCCCATACGTGGATACCCGCCCCAGTCGATAGCCGGGCACATCGGCCACGACCAGCGGAACGTGCACGCGTTCGAGCTCGTCCCTGTGGTCCAGCTCGGTCTGCTGCGGCGTGGTCACGACGGCCACCGGATAGACGGCGAGCATCGTGGCCGCGACCACGGCCCGTGGCAGGAGATCGGTCGTCCGCATCGTGAGCAGCGCGCCGACGGCGAACCCGGCGCCGGTGAGCAGCGGGGCGAGCCGGAAAGCGGGGGCGAAGATCAGCTGCATGGTCACCCAGCCGATGGCAAGGGTCAACCCGGATCCGGTGAGAGCCACCGCCCAGGCCGGGCGGACCCGCATGAGCACCAGGGCAACCCAGGCGAGCGCTTCGGTGACCGCGAGGGCGACAGCGCCGAAGGGAATCACGCATTCCAGGCCACCGCTGGGGCAGATGAGAGCGCCGAATCCGGACACACCCTCGATGCTCGCCACACCTACTAAGACCAGAGGCGATAGTGCGCCCACGAGGCCGGCGGCGGCGACTTTGATCCATTCCACGCGCCCAAGCTCGAGCCGGCTGACAATCAGATCCATGGCCTCAGCGTCCGTGATTTTCCGCCCGCTGGACTGAGTACACCTACTCAATCACCTCCACCACCGTCACCAACCCACGACTAGGCAGTGTCTGACCAATGCCTCGTCCGTCGCGAGCGACGATCCAGGTGCGTGCATCGCAAAGACGGAGGAGGGAGCCGGCCCGGCGGCCCGGTGACCTGCTCGGTGCCCGGGGTCCCGCGGAAGCGTCAGCTTGCGGGCGGTTCGTGGGAAGGGCGACAACGCGGCGAGATGCCCCTCTGGGCGACGCGACGGGGCAAAGATCGGCGGGCGAAGCACTAAGCAGGGGCGGGGCACCAGGCAGGGGCGGGGCGGTGAGCAGAGGCGGGGCGCCAGGCACCGGCTTGTGGCGCAGAGCAGGGCGCGGCACCAGGCAGGGCGCGGCACCAGGCAGGGCGCGGCACCAGGCAGGGCGCGGCACCAGGCAGGGCGCTGTGGCGGTGAGCACGGGCCACCAGGTAGGGGCGAGACACCAGGCAGGGGCGGTGAGCACGGGCGGAGCACCGGGCGCTGTGGTGAGCAGGAGCGGGGCACCAGGCAAGGGCTGTGGCGGTGAGCACGGGCGGAGCACCGGACGCTGTGGCGGTGAGCAGGGGCGGGGCGTTAGGCAGGGGCGGTGGCGGTGAGCATGGTGGTGCGGGCGTGGGGGCCGCCGTACCAGAAGCGCCAGCCGAGGTCGCGGGTGTGGACGTCGGCCGCGCCCCACTCGCGCAGGACCTCGCCATAGGCCTTGGCGTAGCGGAAGTCGGCGACCCGGAGGCGGCCGCCGGGTTTGAGGACGCGTAACGCTTCGGCGATCGCGCGGGCGCGGCCCTCGGCGTCGGGGATGTTGTGCACGGCGAGGCTCGAGACGACCAGGTCGAACGTGCCGGACTCGAAGGGCAGCTCGCGCATGTCTCCGGTGACCAGCTCGACGCGGTCGGCGACGCCCTCGGCGCAGGCGTTGGCCAGCGTCGCGTCCTCGGTGTTGCCCAGCTGATCGCGACCGCTCCACAGGTCGATGCCCGTGACCTTGCCGTTGGGCACGCGCCTGGCCGCCTTGAGCAGCACGAGGCCGCGGCCGCATCCGAGGTCGAGCACGCGCTCGTCGCCCGCCAGGCGAAGCGCGTCGAGCTCCTCATCCCATACGCGGAACTTCCCGCGGAACGTCGTGTGCGCGAAGACGGCCGCGCTCACCGCCAAGCCGAGCCCACCGACCAGCAGGACGATCGCGGGGATCGCCCACCCGATGATGAAGAGCGCGACGGCGACGGTCAGCTCGACCAGGCCGCCCACGGTCATCCCGAACAGCACCCCAGGGGCATCCACCCCGTAAGTCGCCCGCTCATCCACCACCCCTCGATCCTGCCTCATCCCACCGACAATTCCCAGAACTCATACAGGGCTGTTCAATTTCCAACGTTCATGCAAAACTCGTACACACCTGTACGAGTTAGGAGCGAACATGCGATGGACACCCCTGGCGCTGCTGGCCGCGGCCCAGTTCATGCTGATCCTGGACGTGACGGTGATCAACGTGGCGCTGCCCAGCATCGGCCACGACCTCCACCTCGACCGCGAGACCCTGACCTGGGCCGTCACGGCGTACACCCTCTGCTTCGGCGGTCTGATGCTGCTCGGCGGACGGCTGGGCGACGCGATCGGCGGCCGCCGCACGCTTTTGGCAGGGCTGGCCCTGTTCACCGCCGCGTCGCTGGTCACCGGCCTGGCCGGGAACGCCGCGGTCCTGATCGGCGGCCGGGTGGCGCAAGGCGTCGGAGCCGCTCTGCTGTCCCCCACCGCGCTGGCCACGGTCACGCGCACCTTCCACGGCGCCGAACGCAACCGTGCGCTCGGCGTGTGGGCCGCATTGGGCGGCGCGGGGTTCGCCGTCGGCGCCGTGCTCGGCGGCGCGCTGACCTCGGGACCCGGCTGGCGCTGGGTGTTCTTCATCAACGTTCCGGTCGGCCTCGCGCTGCTCGCGCTGCTGCCGCGCGTGGTGGCCACCGCCCCGGGCACAGGGCGGCGGGTCGATCTCCCGGGTGCCGTCCTGGCCACCGGTGGTACGGCGGCGCTCATCTTCGGCCTGGTCAAGGCCGGCGACGCGGGCTGGGGATCGCCGTGGACGCTGGTCGGGTTGCTGGTCGCGGCCGTCGCGTACAGCGCCTTCGCCTGGGTCGAGCGGACGATCGGCGAGCCGTTGATGGACCCGCGAGTCCTCGCCCGACGGCCGGTCGCGACCGGCGCGTTCCTCATGCTGGCCAGCACGGCCCTCATGTTGGGCCTGGTCTTCCTCGGCTCGTTCTACCTGCAGCAGGTCGGCGGCCTGTCGGCGATCGCGGTCGGCGCACTGTTCCTGCCGGTCGCGGCCGCGACGGCGGTAGGCGGGCACCTGGCCGGGCGCGCGATCGGGCGGCGCGGCGCACGGCCGGTCGCGGTGGCCGGGCTGACCGCCGCCGCACTGGGCGCCTTCATTCTCACGCAGGTCGACGGCACGGTCTGGATCGTCATCGGGCTGGCAATCGCCGTGGCGGGGATCGTGCCGGCGTTCGTCGCGGCCACCACGAGCGCGCTCGGATTCATCGCCCCCAGCGAGGCCGGCCTCGCCGCCGGAATCGTGAACACCTTCCACGAGGTGGGCGGCGCCGTCGGGATCGCCCTGGCGTCCACTCTCGCCGCCTCGGGCCTGGTGTCCGGCACGGCGAGCGGCTTCTCCGGCGCGTACGCGATCCTCGCGATCGTCGCCCTGGCCGCGGCGGGGGCGGCGGCCGTGCTCGTGCCCAAGGGGGTGGCGCACCTGCCCGAAGGCGTGGCCGTCCACTAACCGTTCAGTACGTGTCCGCAAATAGGCTTGCCTCCATGGCATTGAGGGCGGACGCGGCGCGCAACGTCGAGGCGATCCTCGAGGCCGCCGCGGCCTGCCTGGGCCGCAACCCGGACGCCAGCATGACCGAGATCGCCAAGCGGGCCGGGCTCGGCCGGGTCACCCTCTATGGGCACTTCCCCTCGCGGGAGGCCCTGCTGCACGAGCTGATGCGCGACTCGCTCGCCCGGATCTCGCGCCTGCTCGCCACGGCCGACCTCGACTCGGGCCCGGCCGACGCGGCCCTGCTCGGCCTGCTCCGCTCGTCCTGGCAGGTGCTCGATCACCACGTCGGCACGCTCTCGGCCGTACGGCGCCAGCTTCCCGACAGCGACGTGCTGGCCCACCACGAGCAGATCCTCGGGGCGATCGACCGGCTGATCGCGCGCGGCCGGCGCGACGGCGTCTTCCGCGCCGATCTGCCGGTCGAGTGGCTGGTGACGGTCGTCTACCGGCTCATCCAGGCGGCGGCCGAGCAGGTGGAGGAAGGCGTGTTCACCGAGGAGCAGGCGGTCGGCGCGCTGACCGCCACTGTCGCCGCCGCACTCCGGGCGTAAGCCTCAGCACCGACAGCGGGCCCCGGGCTCAGCCTTCGAGGACGGCGGCGACCTTCCGGATCGACCCGGCCAGGTCGTGGCCCGTGGGGGCGCGGCCGGGGTCGGTCAGCCACTGGACCAGCATTCCGGCCAGCAGCGTCTGATAGAACGCGCCCAGCTCAGCGGACCCGGGCGTGCCGAACAGCTCGGCCAGGCCGAGCCTGGCCCGGTCATATCCGGCCAGGAGGTGGTCGCGCACCCCGGGAAACTGGTCGAGCTGGGTGACCACCTCGAACTGGACGGCCCAGAGGGCCCGGCGCGTGGTGAAGGACTCGGTCACCCGGCTCCAGACGGCCTCGAACCGCTCGGCCGGATCGGCGTCCCGCACGGCCGCCAAGGCCCGCTCGACCTCCTCGCCCCACTCCTCCATCGCCTTGAAGATGGCCTCATTGAGCAGCGCCTTCGTCGATCCGAAGTGGTAGCCGATGGCGGCGAGGCTGACCCCGGCCGCGGACGCGATGTCGCGTGCCGTCGTGCGCGCGTAGCCCTTCTCGTACAGGCAGCGCGTGGCGCCCGCGATCAGGTCCTCACGGTTTCCCATGCGCCCATCATTGTCTAAGACAGGCGTCTTGCACAATCGTCTAAGACAAGTGTACTTTCCGAGTCATGGAGATCCTGATTTCCGGCGCGAGCGTCGCCGGCCCCGCCCTGGCCTACTGGCTCACCCGGCACGGCCACCGTGTCACCGTCGTCGAGCGCGCCGGCGCCCTGCGCGAAGGCGGCTACAAGGTCGACATCCGCGGCGCGGCGGTCGACGTGATCCAGAAGATGGGCCTGCTCGACCAGGTCCGCGCCGCGAGCACCGACATGCGCATGGCCCGCTTCGTGAACGGCGACGGCAAGCAGGTGGCCACCATGGACGCCGAGCTGTTCGGCGGCAGGTCCTCCGGCGACATCGAGATCATGCGCGGCGACCTCGCCCGGCTACTGCACGAGATCACCGAAGACGACGTGGAGTACGTCTTCGGCGACTCGATCACATCGCTCACCGAAGACGCCGACAAAGTGCGGGTGACCTTCGAGCAGGCGCCGGCGCGCGCGTTCGACCTGGTCGTCGGGGCCGACGGGCTGCACTCCAACGTCCGGGCGCTGGCCTTCGGCCCCGAGGAGCGGTACGTCCACCACCTCGGCCACTACATCTCGATCTTCTCGGTGCCCAACCATCGCGGCCTCGACCGCGAGGAGATGATGCACGCGGCTCCCGGCCGGACCGCGGGGATGTACGCGACTCGTCAGATGACCGAGGCCAAGGCGCTGTTCATGTTCTCCTCGCCCGAGCTCGCCTACGACCGGCGCGACGTCGAGCGGCAGCGTGACCTGCTCGCCGAGGCATACCGGGACCAGCGCTGGGACGTGCCGCGCCTGCTCGCCGAGATGGGCGACGCCCCCGACTTCTACTTCGACGCGATCAGCCAGGTCCGCATGGACCGCTGGACCACCGGCCGGATCGCTCTCGTCGGCGACGCCGCCTGCTGCCCGTCGCCCGCGTCAGGCCAGGGCACCAGCGTGAGCCTCGTCGGCGCCTATGTCCTCGCCGGTGAAATACCCGGCGTCCTCGCCGGTGAAAGATCCGGTGTCCTTGCCGATGAGACACCCGGCCAGGGGCCGTTCTTCGGCGCGTACGAGGAGATCATGCGGCCGTTCGCGGAGGCCAACCAGAAGCTGGCGGCCGGCAACCTCAAGGGCATGGTCCTCAGGTCGCGGGGCCAGATCCGCTTCCAGATGTTCATGCTGCGGCTCCTGCCGCGCCTTCCCGGCAAGGACGCGATGATCCGGCGCGTCTCCGAGGGCATCCACCGGGCCGCCACCGCGATCGGGCTCAAAGACTATTGATCTCCCGGGTGCCCAGCACGTGCTGCGGGAAGCCGTCTCGGGCGACCGCGAGCATGGCGCGGCCGATCTGCTCGGTGGTGGTCGACGGCACGATGCGCCTGACCAGCGGGAAGATCGGATTTCCGATCCGGTAGAGCACCCGATAGAGCCGGGTCCGCGAGGTGATCCCGTGCAGCGGCTGGATGTAGCCCGGCCGGAACATGTACGCCCTGAGCGGCAGCGCGAGCAGCGCGTCTTCAGTCCGGCCCTTCACCCGCGCCCACATGGCCCGGCCGTTGGTGTCGGTGCCCGCGCCCGAGACGTAGATGAACGTCAGATCCTTGAGCTGGGCGGCGACCTGCAGGGTCAGATCGTAGGTGATCCTCTTGTAGTCGGCCTCGCTCATCCGGAACGACGAGACGCCGAGGCAGAAGAAGCAGGCGTCATAGTCGCCCGGCGGCACCTCGCCCACGTCGAGCTGGACGGACTCGCGGAGCTTCGGATGCGTCTCCCCCGTGCTGTTGCGCCCGACGACGGTGACGCCCTCCACGCCGGGGTCGAGCAGGCATTCGCGCAGCACTCCCTGGCCGACCATGCCGGTGGCACCGTAGAGCAGCACGTTCATGAGATCATCTCCAGCGCTCGGTCGAAGTCGGAGGCAAGGTCGGTGCGGCCGTCCCAGCGGGTGAGGGCCGCCTCAAGAGCGGCGAACGGCACGGCGACCGTCACCTCGTCGCGCAGTGAGGACCCCTCCCGCCCATCCCGCCTGGCGAGCACGGCGGCCATGCTCCGCCGCCACTCGTAGGTCCGGCTGAGGTAGCGGGCGCGAAGGTCGGGCGTCTCCAGGATGAGCCGGGTGATGGCGAGCGTCTTGTCGGGCTCGCCGGCGTGGAGCCGCGCGAGCGCCCGCAACACCTCGCGGACGGCTTCGGCGGCCGGCTCGCCGGGCGGGCGGGCGGTCAGCTCGGCGACCACGAACTGCTCGACGTCGCCGAGCACCTCGATGATCACGTCTTCCTTGGACTTGAAGTAGCGGAAGAACGTGCGCCGCGAGACGCCGGCGGCGTCGACGATCTGCTCGACCGTCGTCTCCTTGTAGCCCTGGGCGGCGATCAGGCGCAGCGCGAGGTGGCACAGCTCGTCACGGACGAGCCGGCGCTTGCGCTCGGCGAAGCTGCCAGGTCTCAGCACACGATAAGCCTAACAGGCACCTTTGACAC
Organism: Streptosporangiaceae bacterium NEAU-GS5; assembly: GCA_017592665.1. GTDB lineage: Bacteria > Actinomycetota > Actinomycetes > Streptosporangiales > Streptosporangiaceae > NEAU-GS5. The sequence continues at coordinate 150,981 of JAGFNW010000003.1, forward strand.
TTAGTGCCATAAACGGCATGCTGATTCCGCATCGACACAGAGGAGCGGACATGTGGAGCGCTGACGACATCCCGTCGCTGACCGGCAAGACCGCCATCGTCACCGGAGCCAACAGCGGCCTCGGCTTCTGGAGCGCCACCGAGCTGGCCCGGCATGGCGCCCGCGTCATCCTCGCCGTACGCGACGAGGCCAAGGGCGCCGCCGCGGCCGCGAAGATGGACGGCGACACCGAGGTGCGCCACCTCGACCTGGCCGATCTCGACAGCGTCGCCGCCTTCGCCGACGGCGTGACCGCACCGATCGACATCCTGATGAACAACGCGGGCGTGATGATGCCGCCGCGCACCCTCACCAAGCAGGGCTTCGAGGTGCAGTTCGGGGGCAACCACCTGGCCCACTTCGCGCTCACGGCCCGCCTGCTCGGCAAGCTGGCGCCGGACGCCCGCGTGGTCACGGTCAGCTCGGATCTGCATCGACGCGGGTCCATCCACTGGGACGACCTCGACGGCGCGGACGCTTACTCACCGACCGGGTTCTACTCGCAGTCGAAATACGCCAACGTGCTCTTCGGGCTCGAGCTCGACCGGCGCCTGCGCGCGGCCGGATCGTCGGTGGGCAGCCTGCTGGCCCATCCTGGATACGCGGCGACCAACCTGCAGAACAGCGCGTCGAACGTGTTGATGCGGGCCGGCATGTGGATCGGCAACCGGGTGCTCGCGCAGAGCGCCAGGCAGGGGGCGCTGCCGCAGCTCTACGCGGCCGTCTCGCCCGACGCGCGGAGCGGGGAGTTCTACGGCCCGCGTTACGGCATGCGCGGCTATCCGGTCGTCGTGCAGCCGGTCGCCTCGGCCAAGGATCCCGAGCAGGCCCGCCGTCTCTGGGAGCTGTCGGAGAAGCTGACCGGCGTCACTTCCAGCGTGTGATCAATCGCTCGGGCATCTCACGCGGCTCGGCCGGGCGATCCATCGTCAGGTCTTCGTTGCTCGGCACGAGCAGCCGCCACAGCGGCTCCAGCGCGGCGCGCTGGACCCGCTCCCGCGTCGAGACGTCCTTCACGCGCTTGAGGAAGCTTTCCAAAGGATCGGTCATGCCTCTACGGTACGCCCGCGGAGTTGAGGTGGAGTGCGCTCCAGGGGGCAGGGTGGGGGCATGCAAACGCGGACCATTGGAAAGAAGAACGTCAGCGCGATCGGGCTCGGCGCGATGCCCATGTCGGTGGCCGGTCACATGCCGGACGAAGACCAGTCGATCCAGACCGTCCTCGCGGCGCTCGACGCCGGGGTGACGCTGATCGACACCGCCGACGCCTATACGCCGGACCACCGCGACGTGGGCCACAACGAGCGGATCGTCGCCAAGGCCCTCGCGATGTGGGATGGCGACAGCGACACGATCCTGGTGGCGACGAAAGGCGGCCACACGCGGGGGCCGGGTGGCGGGTGGGACGTGGACGGCCGCCCGGAATATCTGAAGGCGGCATGTGACAAGTCGCTGCTGGCTCTTGGTGTGGACAGCATCGGCCTTTATCAGCATCACCGGCCCGACCCGAAGGTCCCGTACGCCGAGACCATGGGGGCGCTTCGCGAGCTCGCCGACGCCGGGAAGATCCAGATGGCCGGCATCTCCAACGCCGACCCAGACCAGATCCGGCTGGCGTACGAGATCGTCGGCCCGCACCTGGTGAGCGTCCAGAACCAGTATTCGCCGATCTTCCGCTCCAGCGAGCCGGAGATCGACGTGTGCGAGGAGCTGGGCCTGGCGTTCCTGCCGTGGTCGCCGCTCGGCGGCATCGGCCGGGCCGACACGCTCGGCAGCCAGGGTGTGGTGGCGCCGTTCGCCGAGGTCGCCGGCCGCTACGGGGTCTCGCCGCAGCAGGTCTGCCTGGCCTGGGAGCTGGCCAGAAGCCAGGTCGTGATCCCGATCCCGGGGTCGAGCCGTCCGGAGAGCATCCGCGACTCGGTCGCCTCCGCCGATTTGGAGCTCAGCGCGGAGGACCTTCAGCTGCTTCCCTGAAGTGCCAGTAGTCGCGCGTCTCGGCGGCCAGGCCGTCAGGGGTGAAGCGGACGAACACGCAGCCGGCGAGCGAGCCGCCCTCGGCTTCCACCCGGAACTCGATCGCGGCCCGCTCGCCGTCGACCAGCGGCTCATCGAAGCCGACGGACACCACCCGCTCGTCCTCGAACGACCAGCGGATGTAGTCGAGGATCGCGGCCCTGCCCCGATGCGGCTCCCGGAAGGGCATCGACGTGTGCACGCACTCCTCGGCGTAGAGGCTCGCCAGCAGCGCCACGTCGTGGGCGCGCCAGCCGTCCTCCCATGTGCGGGCGAACCGGACCGCGAAGTCGCGATAACTCATAGCAGGGACAGATAAGCGGTAGTGCCCGACTTGCGGGCGTCCTGGGCCGCCTGGAGGCGGGTGACGAGAAATGACGGCATCAGCGTGACGGCCTCGTCGGCCGTGAAGAAGCCGTAGCCGTCGAGCTCCTCCGCCTGAAGGAGGATGCCGCTCCCGTCGGCGACCGTGCCGCAGTCGAACATGAAGTGGATCAATGGATACGGCCGGTCGTCGAACGGCGGAACCCAGTGCACCACGAGCAGACGACCGACCGGCAGCGCCAGCCCGAGCTCCTCGCGGATCTCGCGCGCGCAGCCCTCCTCGGGTCGCTCGCCCTCGTCGATGTGCCCGCCCGGCCACCCCCAGTGGTCCCGATAATTGGGCTTGACCAGCAGGACCTTGCCGTCCGGATCGGTGATGAACCCGGCGGCGGCGGGGATCACGCGGTGCAGGCCGGCATAGAAGTCGTTGGCTGGGATCACGTCAATGAGGCTACCCGGAGTACTCCCGTACGGGTTGTCCCCTAGACCTGAAGGACGACGCCACGGTCACGTCTTCAGGCGGATGTGGCGTCCATGATCATTTTCTACCGTCAGATACGTGAAGAACTTAGCGGCCCGGGCGGGGGGCTGGAGTGCCCGCCACCGATGGTGGGCCTTGGCCATCTGGATCGCGTTCGTCGCCGGCTCGGTGTTCATCGGGCGCGCCGTCGACACCGTCGACATGAAGTCGTACGAGGACGAGAACGGCGACTCACGGCAGGCCGAGCAGATCATCTACGACGCCCACTTCCCCGAGGTGGCGAGCGAGATGGTGCTCGTCCAGAGCGGCACGCGCACGGTCGACGACCCCGCGTTCCGCCAGACCGTGACCGATCTCACCACGGCCCTGCAGGGCACCGGCCAGGTCGAGCACCTGCGCACGCCCTACGACAAGAAGCCGTCCCCGATCACCCCCGACAAACGGACCACGCTTGTCACCTTCGACATGAAGGGCAAGGCCGACACCGCCGCTGATCGCGTTCAGCCGGTGCTCGACGCCGTGGCGCGCGTCCAGAAGGCCCACTCCGACATACGGGTCGAGGAGGCGGGCTCGGCGAGCGGCGACAAGCTGATCGGCGAGGCCATCGACCAGGACTTCGTGCGCGCCGAGCAGCTGTCGCTCCCGCTCACGCTTGGCATCCTGCTCGCCGCGTTCGGCGCGCTGCTGGCCGCCCTGATCCCGGTGGCGCTGGCCATGACGGCGATCTTCTCGGCCACCGGGCTGCTCGCCCTGACCAGCCACCTCCTCCACGTGGACAGCGCGACCAGCAACGTCATGCTGCTGATCGGCCTCGCGGTGGGCGTCGACTACTCGTTGTTCTACATCATGCGCGAGCGTGAAGAGCGGGCGAAGGGCCGCTCCAAGCAGCGTTCCATCGAGATCGCCGCCGCCACCTCGGGCCGGGCCATCCTGATCTCGGGCGTCACCGTGATCGTCGCCATGGCCGGGATGTTCTTCACCGGCAACGGCGTGTTCATGGGCTTCGCGGAAGGCACCATCCTGGTCGTCCTCACCGCGATGATCGGGTCGCTCACCGTGCTGCCCGCGCTGCTCTCGCTCCTCGGCGACAAGATCAACGCCCGGGTGATCCACGGGACGGTCCGCGTGATCACGCGTGGCCGGGTGACCTGGCCGCGGATCCTGGGCGTGCGCGGCGGCGAGGGCCGCATCTGGGGCGCCGTGCTCAAGCCGGTCCTGCGCTATCCGGTCGTGGCGGTCGTGGTCGCCACCGGCCTGCTGCTGGCGCTGGCCTTCCCGGCGCTGTCCCTCAAGACCGGCGACCCGGGCATCGACGACCTACAGGGCAACTACGCCATCGCCGACACCTTCCGGCGGATCGACACGGCCTTCCCCGGCGGCACCGGCCCGGCCGTGGTCGTGATCAAGGCTCCGGACGTCACCAAGGTCGACCTCGAGCCGCTCAAGAAGGCCGCCTTCGCCACCGGCGAGATGAACGAACCCTTCAACGTCACCATAAATCCGGATAAGACGGTGGCGACGATCGACATCGGGATCAAGGGCTCGGGCATCGACGAGACCTCCAAGCACGCCATCCACACGCTGCGCGAGCAGGTGATCCCGCAGACGCTGCCCGGCGCCCACGTGACCGGCCAGACCGCCGGCTCCATGGACTTCAACGAGCAGCTCAACAAGTCGCTCCCGCTGGTCTTCGGATTCGTGCTCCTGCTGGCGTTCCTGCTGCTGCTCGCCTCGTTCAGGTCGCTCGTGGTCGCGATCAAGGCGATCGTCCTCAACCTGCTGTCGGTCGCGGCCGCCTACGGCGTGCTCGTGCTGATCTTCCAGAAGGGATACGGCGAGAGCCTGCTCGGCTTCACCTCGACCGGCACGATCATCGAGTGGCTGCCGCTGTTCCTGTTCGTGATCCTGTTCGGCCTGTCGATGGACTACCACGTGTTCATCCTCAGCCGGATCCGCGAGGCCTACGACAAGGGCATGTCCACCGAAGACGCCGTCTCGCACGGCATCCGCAGCACGGCCGCGGTGGTGACGAGCGCAGCCCTGATCATGGTGGCGGTGTTCGCCACCTTCGCCACCCTGTCGCTTCTGAGCTTCATGCAGATGGGCCTCGGGCTGGCCGCGGCCATTCTCATCGACGCCACCATCGTGCGCGCCGTACTGCTGCCCGCCACAATGAAACTTCTGGGAGACTGGAACTGGTATCTGCCCCGCTGGCTGGGGTGGCTGCCGCAGCTCAACCACGGGTCCGACGAGCCGGAGCCGGAACGCGTTCCAGCTCTCGTCTGACCCCCATGATCGTCCTGTACGGCTCCCGCACCGCGGTCGCGGGAGCCGTACAGGATCTTTTTGATTACAAGCGCTTCAGAAGCTCCACAACCAGCCGACGTTGCGGACCGACTTCGGCTCGGCGAAAGATTGCACGAGCTTGCCGCCCTTGTAGATCCTGATGACGTTGTGGCCCGAGCCCTTGATCCGGACGGCGAGCCGCCCGTCCTTCAGGAACATGGCGCCGATCGCATGCGCCGGGAGCTTGGCCTGCTTGCCAGTGGTGGTGTTCACCAGCGAAGGCGGATACCCGTACGGCCATGCCCCGTCGCCGCCTTCGGCGTTGGCGCCCAGGCGGCGTACGACGACCTGCCCTCCCGTGGGCGACAGGCTCTGCACGTGGCTGACCCCTTTGATCCCCGGCACCTTGCGCGTGGTGTGCCGCACCACGTCGAGCAGGTACACCCCGTCCGCGCCGCCCGCGTATCCGGCCAGATAGCGGCCGTTGGCCGACCAGGCGAGGTGGCACACGCCGTAGGACTTGCCGGCCTTCTTCAATCCCGTGCCGGTCGCGCCGACGATCGCGATCGGCGCCTTCCCCTCGGTGCCGGTCATCGGGAACGCGATGCGGGAGGAGTCGGCCGACCACACGGGGGTCGCGCACGGCGCGCCGCCGATCGCGCCCTTGGCCACGACCTTGTCGCTGGCGCCCTGCTTGACGTGGACCTTGCCGTCGATGTCGATCCAGGCCACTTTCGTGCCGTCCGGAGACGCCGCGAACTGGGCCAGCCCGCCCACCGAGGTCTTCACGAACGCGCCGTTCCGGTAGGTGTAGACGTCGACGCCGGAACTCGCGCCGTATTTGAAGAAGACACCACCGCTGACCTGGGTCGCGGCTGAGGCGGGTGGGGCCCAGAACACGACGACGGCGGCGGCTGCGATTGCCAGAATTCTCACGGGTCAACTTCTATCGCGTCTATCGCGACCAGACCCCCCAAAGGTAAAGATCCAGACATAGACCTATAAAGTGCGGTCTATGGGGGAGACTGGATTGCGCGGTCGCCCCCTGCTCTACTGGTCCGCCGGCGTGATCGCGTACATGATCGCGGTCTTCCATCGGCAGTCGCTCGGCGTCACCGGATTGGCCGCGGCCGAACGCTTCGGGCTCGGCGCGGCCGGCCTGTCGATGCTCGCCATGCTGCAGCTGATCACCTACGCCGGGATGCAGGTGCCCGTCGGGATCATGGTCGACCGGCTGGGCTCACGGCGGATGCTCGTGATCGGGGCCACGCTCATGGGCGTGGGCCAGGTCGTCTTCGCCGTCGCCCCCGGGGTGGCCGCGGCGATCGCCGCGCGTGCGCTGGTCGGCTGCGGCGACGCGATGTCCTTCATCAGCGTGATCCGTATCGTGCACCTGTGGTTCCCGGCGCAAAGGAACGCCCTGTTCGTGCAGATCACCGGCCTGCTCGGGGCGCTGGGCGGGGTCGCGTCGGCGGTCCCGCTGATCGGCGCGCTGCGCGCGTTCGGGTGGACGCCGACCTTCCTCGCCGTGGGGTCGCTGGCCGTGATCTCGGTGATCACGGTCGGTCTCGTCCTCCGTGACCGGCCCAGCGGGACGCAGACTTCCCGCGGGCTCCGCGCGGCGTGGGCGGAGCCGGGCACGCGGCTCGGCATGTGGGCGCACGCCGCCACCCAGTCCTCCGCGGCCGCCTTCATCCTGCTGTGGGGATATCCGTTCCTGGTCGAGGGTCAGGGCCGGTCGCCAGAGACGGCAGGTGTGCTGCTCACGGTCCTGGCCGTGCTCGGGATGGCGTGCGGGCCGCTCGTCGGCTATCTCGCCGGGCGCTTCCCATCCCGGCGGTCGTGGATGGTGTTCGTCATCGTCGGCTCGACGGCGACCGCGTGGACGGCCGTCCTGCTGTGGCCGGGAAAGGCGCCGCTCTGGCTGTTGGTGGTGCTCGTCGTGGCATTGGCCGCCAACGGCCCGGGTTCGGTGCTCGGCTTCGACTTCGCGCGCACCTTCAATCCGGCGGAGCGGATCGGCGTGGCCTCGGGAATCGTCAACGGCGGCGGATTCACGGCCACGGTGTACGTGATCGCGTCGATCGGGATCTTCGTCGACCTGTCGGGTGAGTATCGGTGGGCGTTCGCCGTTCAATATCCGGTGTGGCTGCTCGGCGTGATCCAGGTCCTGCGTTATCGCATGCGCGTACGCCGCCGCTTGGCACTCCTGGCCGCGCCCATAGGATTTTGAGCATGGCTCGATATCAGGGCACGGTCGCGGCGATCTATCGATGGCCGGTGAAGTCCCTGCGCGGCGAGCGGCTGTCCGCCGGGCTCTTCGACCATCGCGGGCTGGCCGGCGACCGCGCGTACGCGCTCATCGACGAGCGGCCCGACCGCGGCCGCAATCGGCTCACCGTGCGGCAGGTGCCGGGGATGCTCGCCTGGGAGGCCGCCTATCCGGCCACCTGCGACGGCTCGCCCGAGCCGCCCGGCACGCCGATCCTCTATGAGCCCTCGGGCGCCGCCTGGGCGTGGGACGACCCCGGCCTGCCCGAGGCGCTCTCGGAGTCGTACGGGATCCCCCTGTCGCTCCGCAGGCGGGACGGCCAGCAGGACCGTGGGCCGACCATCCTGGTGACGTTCGAGGCGTCGCGGCACGCTCTGTCGAAGGAGCTGGAGGCCGACGTCGAGCTGACCCGGTTCCGGCCCAACGTGCACCTCGAGATGGACGCCCCCGCGTTCGCCGAGGAGTCGTTCGGCCCGGGCACCGTGCTGACCCTCGGCGACGCCGAGTTGTCGGTGACGGGCGAGCACACGGGTCCCTGCATCCGATGCGCCGTGCCGAGCTGGGATCCGCACGGCCGGGAGCGCTGGCCGCAGCTGCAGAAGCACCTGATCGCAGCGCACGACAACAAGTTCGGCGTCATCATGCGCGTCACACGCCAGGGGGCCGTCGCCGTGGGCGCCGAGGCCGCCGTCAGCGCGGTCGTCAGCGCAGCGGGATGAACGGGTCCGGCAGATGGGCCGGAGCCAGGGTCTGCGCGCGTGTGAGCACGGCGGCACGGGTCTGCGCGGCCTGGACCGGGTCGTGGTCGTAGAGGTAGCCGATCATCGGGTCGACCAGCTGGGCCGGGTGATGGAGCACATCGCCGCTGATCACCAGCGAGCCGATCTCGACCGTCTGATGGCCGGGCGTGTGGCCGGGAGTGTGCACGACCGAGACGCCGGGCGCGAGCTGGGTGGAGCCGGTGACGATCTGCAGCCAGTCTTTGATCGGGTCGAGGAAGGCGCGGATGGCGTTGCTCGCGCCGTCGACCTCGGCCCGCTGCACGATGTGGGCCGCGTTGGGGAACGTCGGCACGCCATCGGCCACCGCGCCGCTCACGTGGTCGGAGTGCAGGTGCGTGATGACGACCGTGTCGACGTCGGTGGGGGCCACGCCGACCGACTCGAGCTCGGCGAGCAGGCGGCCGGGCGCGGGCGCCCAGCTCGCGGCCGGGGAGCCCGGGCCGCCCAGGCCCACGTCGACGAGGATCGTGCGGCCTGCGGCCCGGATCAGGTGGCAGTGGAAGTGGAGGACCCACTCGTCGTCGTCGCCGAATGGCCCGCCGGGAAACATCTCCGGCATCGGCTTGCGAATGGCATCCCCCATCGGGCCGACCGCGTCGCACAACGCGGTGACCTCCACGCCTCCTAAGCTGAAGACGCTAGGACTGTGCGCCATTTCCTGCCAAGACTGGTGCGTAGTCGAAGTCGAGGTCGGCCGCGTAGACGGACCGCTGGCAGCAAGAGCAGCGGTAGAGTACGGGCCCTTCGTCGAGCTCGGTGTGGCACTGAGGGCAGCGGCGGCGGGTGCGGGTCATCGGGATCTCCTCCTTGCTTACATCGTCATGGGACCACGACCCGCTTGTTGAAAACTTGACAAGCTCTTAAAGAACGTGTGCTCAAAGCGTTGTGTTCTGGGACGTGTTCCAAGAGTTCTGGAAGGTGGTGCGGTGCTCGGCGACGTGGTCGATCTGTTGCGGTGCCCGGTGTGCGGCTCGGGTCTCGCGCTGGCCGGCCAGGCTCGAATTGTGGCCTGCGCCGCGCGGCACAGCTTCGATGTCGCCCGACAAGGATATGTGAGCCTGCTCACACAAGCCTCGCCCGGCACCGCCGACACGCCCGAGATGGTCGCGGCCCGATCGGCCTTCCTCGCCACCGGGGCATACCAGCCGCTGGCCTCCCACCTGGCCCGATCCTGTACGGCTGCCGCCGCCATCCTCGACGCCGGCGCGGGCACCGGCCACTACCTCGCGCACGCGCTCCCCGGCGACGCCCGTGGGATCGCGCTCGACGTTTCCAAGCACGCGCTCAAGGTGGCCGCGAAGGCCCACCCGAGGATCGGCGCCGTCGTGGCCGACGTCTGGCGGCCGCTCCCGGTGCGCGACGAATCGGTCGACGTGGTGCTCAACGTGTTCGCCCCGCGGAACGCGGCCGAGTTCGCCCGGGTGCTGCGGCCCGGCGGGCGGCTGATCGTGGTCACCCCGGGTCCTGGGCATCTGCGCGAGCTGATCGAGCCGCTGGGCATGCTCACCGTCGACGAGGACAAGGAGCGGAGGGTCAACGAGTCGCTCGGGGGCGCGTTCGCGAGAGCCGTACGGGACGAGGTGACCCTGGAGCTGGACCTGGATCATGAGCAGGCCGCGGCCGTCGCGGGCATGGGGCCGAGCGCATGGCACACCGATCCCAGGAGCCTCATTGGCACGATGCCGGAGCGACTGCGGGTGACGGCGTCATTTCAGGTGTCGGAGTGGCTTCCGCGCAAACCCTGAAACGTCTGCCTAAGACCGACTATTCGCGACATACTATGCGCGTCCCACACATCGGGAGGGCCGGTATGAAGGAACGCTGGCAGGCCAGGTTCCGGGCACCCCGCATGACTCTGCCCGTCTGGGCCCGCCAGGCGCCACACCACGCCATGTATCAATGCAACGTGTCGGGGACCTGGGAGTTCTACGCGTGGGATCGGCTCAGCGGCCTCAACCGGCAGGTCACTGATCGGCCGCAGGGCACCGCGCACGCCGCCATCGACCCGACCGGCCAGTGGATCTGGTGGTTCGCCGACGACGACAACGGGATGGGCGTGTGGATGCGCCAGCCCTTCCTGGGCGGCCCCGACGTTCCGGTCGTGATGGAGCCGACCTATCCGTGCGGGCTCGCCGTCTCCGCCACCGGACTCGCCGTGATGGGCATGTGCTGCCGCAACGGCTTCCAGATCGCGCTCGTCCGCGACAACGCCGAGCCCGAGACGATCTATCAGCACACCGAGTACGCCGAGGCGGCCGACATCACGGCCGACGGCTCCCTGATCGCCATCAACCACAGCGAGCACGGCGACGCCCGCCACCCCGCCCTCCGGGTCCTGCGGGCCGACGGCACGGTCGTCGGCGACCTGGCCGACGGCCCGGGCCGCGGCGTGTCCGGGTTGAAGTTCGCCCCGCTGGACCGGCGGCTCCTGGTGCTGCACGAGCGGCGCGGCCGGTGCGAGCCCCTCGTGTGGGATCCGGTCACCGGCGAGCAGCGGGAGATCTGGCTGCGCGTCCCCGGCGAGATCACCGCCGACTGGTACGAGGACGGCCGCGCCCTGCTGATCACCCACAACAACCGGGGGCGGACCGAGCTGTTCCGCTACGACCTCGGCGGCGGCGGCCTGGCCCCCATCGAGACGCCGCACGGCGTCATCGAGTCGGCGGCCCCGCGGCCGGACGGCACGGTCGAGTTCTCCTGGTCAAGTGCCGCCCACCCGCCCGTGATCCGGTCGAGCACCGGCCAGGTCGTCATGACGCCCGGCCCGGCCGCGCCTCCGTCGGTGCCGGTCGAGGACATCGACGTCGACGGCCCGGGCGGGCGCATCCACGCGCTCATCTCGCGTCCCTCCGGCCGGACTCCGCCGTATCCGGCCGTGTTCCTGCTGCACGACGGGCCGAGCGAACAGGACGACGACTCGTTCCAGCCGCACGTGGCCGCGTGGGTGGACAGCGGCTACGCGGTGATCCGGGTCAACTACCGCGGCTCGGCCGGATACGGCTCCGACTGGCGCAACGCGCTCGCCGGGGACGTGGGCCACATCGAGCTCGCGGACGTGGCGGCCGTGCGGGACTGGACCGTCGAACGCGGCATCGCCGACCCGACCCAGCTGGTCCTCGCCGGCGCCGCATGGGGTGGCTTCCTCACGCTGCTCGGCCTCGGCACCCAGCCCAAGTCGTGGGCGGCCGGCATCGCCGCGGCCCCGGTCATCGACCACGCCGGCGCGTACGAGCGAGAGTCGGAGCGACTGCGGGCCCACCATCGGGCACTGCTCGGCGGCTCGCCGGGCGAGGTCCCCGAGCGCTACCGAGGCAGCTCGGCCATCACGTACGCGGCGCTGGTCGAGGCCCCGCTGCTGGTCCTGGCCGGGGAGGACGACCCGCGCTGCCCCATGGGCCAGGTCGAGACGTACGTCGGAGTGCTCGGCGACCACTCGCACGAGATCTACCGCTATCCCGCCCAGACCGGACCGCTGGTCGTGGAGGAGCGGATCCGGCAGATGTCGGCCCAGCTCGACTTCGCCGACCGGCATCTGGCGAGGTCGCTCGCCGTGGCGACGGAACTCGCGCCGGAGGTCGCCGTGCGGCCGAAACGGGTGCGCGACGGCACGGCCGCCGAACGCGCGCGCAAGATCACTCTGGCGTCGGAACGGGCGCCCGAAGCACGAGAATAGCCAGGTCGTCGGCGCTGGGCTCGGCCGCGAAATCCTGCACCCCGCGCTTGACACGCTCGGCGACCGCGCGCGCCGACAGGTCGACGCACTCGGCCAGCAGCTTGGCCAGCCCGCTCTCGTCGTCGAGCAGCCGCGTGCCCGACCGCCGCTCGGTGACGCCGTCGGTCACGCCGAGCAGCACGTCGCCCGGCCCCAGGAAGACGTGCTCGGCCTCGAACGTGGCCTCGGGGAACACCCCGAGCAGCGACTGCGGCGAGGCCACCGTGTCGACCACCCCGCTCGGCCGCAGCCGCAGCGGCTCGGGATGGCCGGCCGACACGAGCCGGACGTCGAGGCCTCCCCTGACCCGGGTGATCTCTCCGTGCAGGAGGGTGAGGAACCTGGCCCGCTCGCCTTCCTCCAGGATCGCCTGATTGAGCCGGGACACGACCGCGGCCACGCCGTAACCCTCGCGGGCCAGCAGGCGGAGCGCGTGCCGTGCCAGGCCGGTGACGGCGGCGGCCTCGGGGCCGGTGCCGCACACGTCGCCGATGGCGAACCGGTAGACGCCGTCGGCGACCGGGAACAGGTCGTAGAAGTCGCCGCCGACCTCGTTGGTCTCTCCGGCCGGCTCATAGATCACGTGGTAGTCGAGGCCGGGAGTGATCGGGTCGTCCGGCGGGAGCAGGCTGCGCTGCAGGGCCCGGTTGGCGGCCTCCTGCTGGGCGTACAAGCGGGCGTTGTCGAGGGCGAGCGCCGCGCGGCGGCTGAGATCCTCGGCCAGCTGCAGCGCTTCGTCGGGGAACCGGTCGTGGCGACCGAGGCACATGACGCCGAGCCGCCGCCCACGCGCGGTCAGCGGGAACACCAAGGCCTGCCAGTCGCCGGCGGCGAGGACGGCCGGGTCGTCGCCGCCCGGGATCGTCACGTCGGCAAGCTGGTCACGCAGCGTGTCGATCTGGGTCTCGTCGGCGTGCCACAGATAGTCGGGGCGGAGCGGGCCCATGTCGCCGTGCTCGGCCGTGTAGACGGCGCACCAGGCGGCCAGGCGGGGCACCACGATCTGGGCGATGATCGCGGGGACCATGCCCGGATTGAGTGTGCCGGCCAGCAGGTCGCTGGCGTCGGCGAGGAAGCCCAGCCAGCTCGGGGAGCCGGCCCGGCCCCCGGTCCACTCGTCGGCCGTGTCGCTGACGCCACCCGGTAGATCGATGCGCGCCCATAGAGTGCGGGTGGACCCGGTAAAGGTAACCCCCCATGAAGACGCATTTACGGGCTTGACCGGGGAATGGCCTTTCTCGCGGACCTCGATCTGAACGGAGTCGCCGTGATGCGCCCACAGCACTTCGAACGCACCGTCGCCCGTGTCGGCCACGAGCTCGGCGGCCAGCCGTTCGGCCTCGGCCGCGACGGACATGGCGGCCCACGCGGTCAGCACCTCCCGGGTGAACCGCGTCGCCGCTGGAACGGCCGTGCTGCCCGGCGCGAAGGACGCGGCAAGCACGGCACGTGGGATAGAAACCACTGTCTCCGTGCTTACCACACTTGTCCTTGACTTGTGGTCAATCAAGCAGGCACACGCAGCGACCCGGCGTGACAGACTGACACCAGTCGCGGTGAAGGAGGGCCCATGTCGTCCAAAGCGGCACCCGCAGCCGAGAGATGTTACGAAGAGTCCGAGCTCGTCGTCCTTCGTGACACCTTGCGCGCGTGGCGCGACGGCGAGTTCCGGCGGCGTATCCCGCACGCGCCTGACGGCATCGCGGCCGAGATCCGGCTTCTGCTCAACGAATTGGCCGATCGGCGCGAGCATCTGGCCAATGAGCTGGCCCGGGTGCGGCGTGAGGTGGTCCAGGAAGGGCGGTTCGGCGAGCGCCTGACCCCCGGGCCTGGCGTCGGGCAGTGGGCCGAGAGCGTCGAGTCGGTCAACGACCTGATCGAAGCGCTGGTCAGCCCGGTCAGCGGGGCCGCCGACGTGATCGACGCGGTGGCCAAGGGCGATCTTTCGCAGCGCATCGACATCGAGCGTGGCGCGCGGGGCGAGGTGCGCCGGCTCGGCAAGGCGATCAACGGCATGGTCGACCAGTTGTCCCAGTTCACCTCGGAGGTGACCCGGGTGACCCGGGAGGCGGGCACCGAGGGCAAGCTGGGCGGCCGCGCCAACATCCACGGGATGTCGGGCTCCTGGCGTGACCTCACCGAGGCCGTCAACACGATGTCGAGCCGCGTCTCGGCGCAGGTGCGCGACATCGCCGTGGTGACCACCGCGGTCGCGAAGGGCGACCTGTCGCGGAAGGTCACCGTCGACGCGGTCGGCGAGATGTTCGAGCTGAAGAACACTGTCAACACCATGGTCGACCAGCTTTCGGCGTTCGCGGGCGAGGTGACCCGGGTGGCCCGCGAGGTCGGCACCGAGGGCCAGCTCGGCGGCCAGGCCCAGGTCCGGGGCATCTCCGGGGTCTGGGAAGACCTCACCGACAACGTCAACTTCATGGCCAACAACCTGACCTCACAGGTCCGCAGCATCGCGACCGTGGCCACCGCGGTCGCACAGGGCAACCTGACCAAAAAGATCACCGTCGACGCCCAGGGCGAGATCCTGCAGCTCAAGGACACCATGAACACCATGGTCGACCAGCTGTCGAGCTTCGCCGACGAGGTCACCCGCGTCGCCCGCGAGGTCGGCACCGAAGGCCAGCTGGGCGGCCGCGCCGAGGTGCGGGGCGTGTCCGGGGTCTGGAAAGACCTCACCGACAACGTCAACTCGATGGCCAACAACCTGACCTACCAGGTCCGCAACATCGCCCAGGTGACCACCGCGGTCGCCAACGGCGACCTGACCCGCAAGATCGACGTGGACGCCCAGGGCGAGATCCTGGAGCTCAAGTCGACCATGAACACGATGGTCGACCAGCTGTCCGCGTTCGCCTCCGAGGTCACCCGCGTCGCCCGCGAGGTCGGCACCGAAGGCCGCCTCGGCGGCCAGGCCCAGGTCCGCGGCGTCTCCGGCGTCTGGAAAGACCTCACCGACAACGTCAACTTCATGGCCAACAACCTGACCTCGCAGGTGCGCCAGATCGCCGCGGTCTCCACCGCGGTCGCACAGGGCAACCTCTCCAAGAAGATCACCGTCGATGCCCAGGGCGAGATCCTGCAGCTCAAGGACACCATGAACACGATGGTCGACCAGCTGTCGTCCTTCGGCTCCGAGGTCACCCGCGTGGCCCGCGAGGTCGGCACCGAGGGCCGCCTCGGCGGCCAGGCCCGCGTGCCCGGCGTCTCCGGCGTCTGGAAAGACCTCACCGACAACGTCAACTCGATGGCGACCAACCTGACCTACCAGGTCCGCAACATCGGCGAGGTGACCACCGCGGTCGCCAACGGCGACCTGACCCGCAAGATCGACGTGGACGCCCAGGGCGAGATCCTGGTCCTGAAGACCACCATCAACACGATGGTCGACCAGCTGTCGTCGTTCGCCTCCGAGGTCACCCGCGTCGCCCGCGAGGTCGGCTCGGAAGGCCAGCTCGGCGGCCAGGCCCGCGTCGAAGGCGTCGAAGGCACCTGGAAGCGGCTCACCGAGAGCGTCAACGAGCTCGCCGGAAACCTGACCACCCAGGTCCGCGCGATCGCCGAGGTGACGAGCGCGGTCGCCCGAGGCGACCTGACCCGGTCGATCACCGTCGAGGCCCCGGGCGAGCTGGCCCAGCTCAAGGACAACATCAACACGATGGTGTCCACGCTCCGCGCCACCACCAAGACCAACCAGGAGCAAGACTGGCTCAAGTCCAACCTGGCCCGCATCTCCCGGCTCATGCAGGGCCACCGCGACCTGATGGAGGTCGCGCGGCTCATCATGAGCGAGCTGACCCCGCTGGTGTCGGCCAGCTACGGCGCCTGCTATCTGGTCGACGACGGCGGGCTGACGCTCATCGCCGGCTACGGCATCCAGCCGGGCACCGGCCCGCGTCAGGGGTTCTCGCTCGGCGAGGGCATCGTCGGCCAGGCCGCGCTCGAGGCCAAGCAGATCCTCCTCGATCAGGTGCCCGCCGAGGGGATCATCGTCGAGACCGGGCTCAGCCGCGCCACCCCCGCGCAGATCGTCGTGCTGCCGATCCTCTTTGAGAACCAGGTCCTCGGCGTGCTGGAGCTGGCCTCGTTCGCCAACTTCAGCGAGGTGCACAAGGCGTTCCTGACCCAGCTGGTGGAGACCATCGGGGTCACCATCAACACGATCATCGCCAACTCCCGGACCGAGGATCTGCTGAAGGAGTCCCAGCGGCTGGCCATCGAGCTGCAGGAGCGCTCCGACGAGCTGCAACGCCAGCAGGAGGAGCTGCGCCGATCCAACGCCGAGCTGGAGGACAAGGCGGCCCTGCTGGCCAAGCAGAACCGGGCCATCGAGATCCAGAACTTCCAGATCGAGCAGGCCCGCCGGACCCTGGAGGAGCGCGCCGAGCAGCTGGCGGTCTCCAGCCGCTACAAGTCCGAGTTCGTCGCCAACATGTCGCACGAGCTGCGCACCCCGCTCAACAGCGTGCTCGTGCTGGCCAAGCTGCTGTCGGAGAACTCCGAGGGAAACCTGACCCTGCAGCAGGTCGAGTTCGCCCGGACCATCCACGACGCCGGGTCGGCCCTGCTCCAGCTGATCAACGACATCCTCGACCTGTCGAAGGTCGAGGCCGGCCGGATGGACATCCACCCGCAGCAGCTGTCGCTGCCGAAGCTGGTCGACTATATGGAGGCCACGTTCGCCCCGGTGGCGCAGGACAAGGGGCTGTCGTTCACGGTCGAGGTCGACCCGGCCGTGCCGAGCGAGCTGCGCACCGACGAGCAGCGGCTGCAGCAGGTGCTGCGCAATCTGCTGTCCAACGCCGTCAAGTTCACGCCGAAGGGCGACGTGCGGCTGAGGGTCAGCCACGCGCCGGCCGACGTTCCGTACGTCGACGAGACCTTGCGGCTGTCGGACAACATCCTCGCGTTCGCGGTCATCGACACCGGCATCGGCATCGCGCCCGACAAGCTGGAGGTCATCTTCGAGGCCTTCCGGCAGGCCGACGGGACCACGAGCCGCAAATACGGCGGCACCGGGCTCGGGCTGTCGATCTGCCGCGAGATCGCCCGGCTGCTCGGCGGCGAGATCCACGTGGACAGCGAGCCTGGGGCGGGCAGCACGTTCACGCTCTACCTGCCCGTGGCGTACACAGGGCCGCTGGCCGCCCGCGACGGCGGGGCGCTGGCGGGCGGCGCGGGCATGGGGCGGCTGTCCCAGCTGACCGACCTCGTGACGGCCGAGGCGCTGCCGGAGATCGCGGCTCCGACCGACCTGCCCATGCCCCATCTCAACATGAGCGAGCAGAACGGCCACGACTGGCAGGGCGAAGACCCGCTCAACAACGCCAAGATCCTTATAGTGGACGACGACATCCGCAACGTGTTCGCGTTGACCAGCGTGCTTGAACGGCATGGCGCCGTGGTCGTCTACGCCGAAAACGGGCGCGAAGGGATCGAGCAGCTGGAAAGGAACGAGGACGTGGCCCTCGTCCTGATGGACATCATGATGCCGGAGATGGACGGCTGGGCGACCACGTCGGCCATCCGCCGGATGCCGCAGTTCGCCGAGCTGCCGATCATCGCGCTGACGGCGAAGGTGATGCGCGGCGACCGGGAGAAGAGCATCGCCTCCGGCGCGTCCGACTACGTGCCGAAGCCGGTCGACGTCGACCGGCTCCTCGAGCGGCTGCGCGGCTGGCTGATCCGCAGCCGCGTTCCTGGGGGCGAGGATGCCTGATCGGGCCAAGGTCCTGCTGGTCGACGACCGCGAAGAGAATCTGATCGCGCTCGAGGCCATCCTCAGCTCCCTCGACGTCGCGCCCGTGCGGGCACGGTCGGGCGAGGAGGCGCTGAAGGCGCTGCTGGGCACCGACTTCGCGCTGATCCTGCTGGACGTGCGCATGCCCGGCATGGACGGCTTCGAGACGGCCGCGCACATCAAGCGCCGCGAGCGGACCCGCAACATCCCGATCATCTTCCTCACCGTCGTCGACAGCGCCCCCGACTACGCGTTCCGTGGGTACGCCGCGGGCGCCGTCGACTACCTGACCAAGCCGTTCGACCCGTGGGTGCTGCGGGCGAAGGTGGCCGTCTTCGTCGAGCTGTACAACATGAATCGGCGGGTCGCCGACCAGGCGTCGCTGCTTCGCGAACGGATGGCGGCCGAACTGCCCGGCGGGGTCACGGCCGACCACAGCACCGTGCTGCCCGAGCTGTCGCGGCGGCTCACGGCGGTCGAAGACGAGCTGGCCCGGGTCAGAGAGCTGGCCGCCAAGACGGGCGACTCAGTGCTTCCCGACCCCCTCACCGACCTCGCCGAGCGGGTCGGCCACCTCCGCGCCGGCTTCGACGCCCTCAGCTGAGGGGCTTCTTCACGGCCCGCGTCGGGCATCGGCGTAGACAGGCTCGGGTTTGGGTTTGGCAATGAACTGACTTGCGGAATGATGTGACCGGCAACCGATGGTAATCGGAGGGTCACATTGAGTGTCGATGCCAGTCAAACCGACGCAGAGCTGCTCGACGCCATTCGCGAGGGCCGGGCGGCAGCCTACGGCTCCCTCTATGAGCGGCACGCCGGCGCGGCGCGGGCGCTGGCCCGGCAGCTTGTCCGGGGCGAGGCCGAGGTCGAGGATGTGGTCGCCGAGACCTTCACGAAGATCCTCGACCTGATCCATCGCGGCGGCGGACCGCAGGCCGCGTTCCGGCCCTATCTGCTGACCGCCCTGCGGCGCACGGTCTACGACCGGACGGCGGCGGCCGAGCGGCGCAACGTCGTGACAGGCGATATCGACCTGTTCGACCCGGGGCAGCCGTTCGTCGACCCGGCGCTCGCCGGGTTGGAGCGGTCGCTGATCGCGCGGGCGTTCCTGTCGCTGCCCGAGCGGTGGCAGCTCGTCCTGTGGCACACCGAGGTCGAGAGCGCTCGCCCGGCCGAGGTGGCGCCGCTGCTCGGTCTGTCCGCGAACAGCGTCGCCGCTCTCGCCTACCGGGCCCGGGAGGGCCTGCGCCAGGCCTACCTGCAGATGCATCTGGCCGCCACGCCACGCCAGTCCTGCCGTCCCGTGCTCGCCAAGATGGGCGCGCACGTACGGGGCGGCCTGTCCAAGCGCGAGAGCCGCATCGTGGACGACCACACGGCCGCCTGCGCCGACTGCCGCGGCGTCCTGCACGAGCTGACCGAGGTCAACCAAGGCCTGCGCGTCATCGTGGGCCCTCTCATCGCCGGCCCGGCCCTCAACGGCTACCTCACCGCCATCAACGCCAAGACCGGCACCGGCCTCCTCGCCCTCCTCCGCCCCCGACCTCCCCGCCCCCCATCCAGCACCCCCCACCCGCGCCTACTCCACCCCGCCACCCCCAACCCGAGCACCCCCCACCCCGCCACCACCCATGACGGCACACCCCACCCCGGCCGGCCCGACCCCACCACCCACCCCGACACAACCGACCCCACCGCCACCCACGCCGGCACGCCCGACCCCGGCACCACCCATCCCGACACACCCGACCCCGGCACCACCCATCCCGACCCGACCGACGCCGCCACACCCGACCCCACGACCGCCCACTTCGGCGCCCTTCGGCGGCGGGCGCCTCGATCGGGCCGCAATACCCTGGCGACCGCCATCGCCGCCACGGTCGCTGTGGTCGTCGCCATCGCGGCCGCGGCCGTGGCGTTCCTGATGGCGCCCGACAGCGCACGGCGCCGTCCGCCTCTGGCCAACCGTGCCTCCGCACACCCGCAGACGCCGCCGGCATCAGCGACGCCATCTCCAGACGCACCGACTCAGCAGGAGCCGCCCGGGGCCCGGCCTGCGGTGCCACCAACCCCCACGGTCCTGGCAAAACCCTCCGCGCCGCCGACGCCCTCTGTCCTGTCGAAGCCCACGGTCCTGGCAAAACCCCCGCACCGGCCGCAGCGCCCGCAGCCTCGGCATGCCGTTGCCACGGCGCGCCTCGCCGCGTCCATCGGCCCGGTCGGCTCGCTGGTACGCGCCCAGACCGGAATCGTCAGCATCCGGCTGCGCAACACGGGAGGTCGCGCAAGCGGCCAGATGAGCGCCGCCATCGAGCTGCCACGGGGCGTGACTCTGCAAGGCGGAGGCGCCCGCCGTGGCGCGGCCGTCGGCGCCATCTCCCCCGTCGGCACGGTCGACGGCTGGTCCTGCCGCCCGGACGAGCAGGCAGGCGGCGCGCGTACGGAGACGACACGGGCTGTGCGCGTGCAGCCGGAAGGGGGGCGGCTGCGGGCAGAGACCGGACGTGGGCGGGCGGAAGCCGAGCCGGTGCGGGGGGAAGCGGGGCCGGTGCGGGCAGGGATCCGACAGGGGCGGGCGGGGATCCAACAGATGCGGGGGGAAGTGGGGCGGGGGTGGGCTGGGAGCGGGTGGGCGGAGGACGGGCGAATTGGCCGCACTGGGGTGCGGTGTGTGCGGGCGGGGCTTGGGGGTGGGGCGGCCACGGCGATATTCCTGCGGGTGCAGGTGGCGTCGGATGCTCCGCTCGAGGCCGGCCCCATCGTTCGGGTGCGTGCGGGTGGTGTGTCGACTGTGGCGCGCTCGGCGGCAGGCGTACGGGCCAGTGGGGCGGCGGCGCGGTTCGCGGCCGACGGGCGGGTCGTGACGCGTGCGATCGGCAACACGCTGTTGACCTGCCCATCGAAGGCCAGCAGGTGTGCCGCGGCGGCGAAGCGTAAGCCGGGCCGCCTCGACAATGACCTGTGGTCCATGGTCCCGCTCGACCTCGATCATGACGCGACGACGACCAACTCCAGTTCCGGCTCGCTAACGCTGCCGCCCAAGAGCCGCCTTGTGTGGGCGGGGCTGTATTGGTCCGCTGTCGGCGACACGAACGGCCGGATCAAGCTCCGCAGCCCTGGCGCGAGCGGCTACACGAGGGTCCGGGCCAACGAGGTGGCCCGCAGGGATCTCCCCGCCGGGCCTGGCTATCAGGCGTTCGCCGATGTCACCCGGCTCGTCAAGGGCAGTCCGACCGGCCGCTGGTGGGTGGCCGGCGCCTCGCTCCGGCCGGGTGTCTCGCGCCATGCCGGCTGGAGTCTTGTCGTCGTGGCCACCGACGACAGCCAGCCCTATACGCAGGCCGCCGTCCTCGACACCGCCACTGTCCTGAAGGCCGGCAAGGCACAAGGCGGCGGAAAGAAGGCTCAGGGTGGCAGGTTGGACGTGCCGCTGGGCGGGCTGGCGCCTGCGGCCGCGCCGGGGCGGATGGACCTTGTCACGTGGGATGGCGACGCCGATCTCAAAGGCGATTCCGTACGGGTTGGAAAGGGGAAAGCGCTTCGACCAGAGGGCGGGGATAGGGATCGTCGCAACGTATTCGACAGTTCGGGCGGGGCGGGGGGAATCAACACGTTTGGGGTGGACGTGGATACATTCCACCCCCTCCTCCGGCGGGGCGCGAGTGATCCCAGGGACGGAGATCGCCTGGTGCTACGGGTGATGACCAGGGAAGATGCGCTGTTTCTTGGGGTCGTGGCGATCAGTGTGCCGGGGCGGTCATAGCGAACGCTCATACCCGGACGAGGGGAAGGCAGAACCCGGACAAACTGGTACGGTCTTCGTGGACGCTGGGGCAAGGGGTCCTGAAATCACTCTCACGTGATCTTCCATTTCATTACCCTGAGATAGCCACGTTTGAGGAAGGGCGGTGTCGCGTGGATCGCTGCGCGCTTTTCGTTGACGCTGGCTATCTGCTGGCGGACGGCGCGATGGCCGTGCACGGGACCCGTCACAGCGAAGCCGTCACCTGGGATTACTCGGGTGTCATCGAGCTTCTCACGAATCTGTCGCGTGAACGCACCGGTCTGCCCGTCCTGCGCTGCTACTGGTATGAGGCGACGGTCGAGGGCCGTCTGTCCCCCGAGCACGAAGTGCTGGCCGACATCCCCGGGCTCAAGTTGCGCCTGGCCCGCATCCGCCCCGGCCGCCGCGAGGGCGTCGACGCGCAGGTCCACCGCGATCTGATGACCCTGGCCCGCAACAGCGCGATCTGCGACGCGGTCGTGGTCAGCGGCGACGAAGATCTGACCCAGGTGGTGAGCGACGCGCAGGATCTCGGCATCCGCGTCACCGTCATTCACGTCAACGCCGACGGCGGCTGGGCCGTGTCCCGTACGCTCCGGCAGGAATGCGACGACCTGATCGAGATCGGCGGCGGCCATCTGCGGCCCTACGTCGCGCTTGCCGGCAATCCTGCCGCCGCGGTCGAGACGGCCGGCTCCAACGGCCACGCGAGCAGCCATTCCAGCAGCCCCAGCAGCCATTCCAGCGGGCATTCGGCCGGGCAGCCGCGGTATCTGGGCGACACCAATCCTGGCGGCCTGACGGCCATCCCCTCTTCTTCCAATGGCCAGTCGTCCAACGGCGTCCGCGGGAGCGGCGGCCCGTCATACGGAGATCAGCCGGGCTACCGCAGCCTTCCAAACGGCTATCCCGAGCTTCCGAGCGGCTATTCCGAGCAGCCCGCTCCGCCTGCCCAGCCGAGTCCGCCGCCGCAGGCCGCTCAATCCGGCCACGCCAATCAGTCGGGCCACCCCGGTCAGTCAGGCCACCCCGGCCATGCCAGTCAGTCGGGTCACGCCAACCAGTCGGGCCAATCCGGGCAGTCCAGTTACCCCGGTCAGTCCAGTTACCCGGGTCAATCCGGCCACCCCGGTCAGTCCGGACCGCAGAGTCAGCCGGCGCAGCCCCCGTCCGGGCGGCGGGCGGCCCCGTCGTCGCCGCCGTCGCCGCCCTCATTGCCTTCGCTACCCGCCGGCCCCTCGGCCCCGCCCCCGCAACAGAGCTCCTCCGGGACCCATGCCCGCCAGCAGCCGCCGCCGAATCTGCCGGCCACGTATTCGGGCTACACCCGCGACGGCTATTCGCAGTACTCCGCTGACGGCTACGGCTCCGACTCCTACTCGCGTGACGGCTACACACCGGGGTCAGGGCAGCCGGGTGCGGCCGCCTCCGCGCCTCAGCCCGTGGCCCCGTCCCCGAGCCAGGGCCCATCGCCTCAGCCGCCGCAGAGCCCGCCACTGAGCCCGCCGCAGAACCCACCGTCGGGGCCGATGGCCTCGCCCGTGCCGCCCGTGCCCACGCCGTACAGCACGGGCTCGTTTCCGGCGGCGCACGTCGGGCCCTACACGGGGCCTCAGCCGGCGCCGGTCGCCAATCACAGCGCGGCCACGACCACCCTTGCCGAGGCCGTGAAGGCGGCCCACAAGGAAGGGCACGACTTCGGCGACTCGGTGGCGCGGGACGCGCCTGCCCTGTGGCTGGAGGCCGTCCTGGCGCGTAAGCCGCGCATGCCGTCCGACCTCGAGGCGCGCCTGCTACAGGGCTCCTCGCTGCCGATCGACTTCCTGCTCCACGACGAGGTCAGGCACGCCCTGCGCCGTGGTTTCTGGGACGCGTTGGAGCGCGCCCGGCACTGAGCGCCACCAGATAGTCCTCCAGGCTGTCTTCGACCGGGTCGTAGCCCATGGGGCGCTCCCAATAGCCGGCGAACACGTCGCGGGTGACGTCTTCGGCCTTCACCTGGTCGCCGGTGGCATGCAGCGCCTGCGCGTAGACGGCCGGGCAGTGCCGTTCGAAGACCTCTTCGAGCGCGGCGAGGTCCCCGGCGACCACTCGCGCGTGCAGCTCAGCGTCGCGGGGCATCGAGTCGCGGGTCATCAGTCGCATCCCAGGGTCGCGGCCACCTGAAGGATCGCGCGGGCGGCCTGGTCGTCGCCTTCCACACTGTGGAGCAGTTCCGGCACCCGCCCGGCGACGTAGCGGCAGAAGTCGACGGCGTCCGCGGTGATCACCACTTCCGGCTCACCCGGCTGTACGGCGAGTTCGCCGACGCCGCTCAGCACGAGCCGCGCCGGCCGCATACCCGGCAACGCGACCGGGAGCAGCGCCGCGATGAATCCGGCGATCATTCGCAGATGCTCCGGCGGGGGCGGTTGGGGCGGCCGGCCGAGCGCGGCGAGCACGTCGTCGGTGTGCGTCCACGTCTCGAACAGCCGCTGGATCATGGCCTCGCGCAGGGGACGCTCCACGGGCTTGCGTCCAACGAGCGGGACCTGACGGCCGAGCAGGGCGCGGTCTGCTCCCGACAGGCCGTGCAGCAGAGAGCTGGCCCCCGCGCGCCAGCCGTCGCCGATGACGGTGACTCCGGCGGCCGTGGCCACGGTCTGGTCGCTCGCGGTCAGGTGGGTGATCACGCCCCGGATCGTGCCGTGCCGTGCGGCCCGGGCCTCCCAGTCGGAGCCGCGCAGACCGTGCAGGATGCCGTCGAGCAGGGCCACCTGCGTCGCGTACGGCACGGAGAGCGCGATGACCTCGGGGGCGGCGGGCGCGCGCCGCGCGATCGCCGTGGCAAGCGTTGACGCCCGCAACGCCGCAGGTGGCGGGGCGGGCGAGCCGACTGGTCCGCTTATCTCCCCGTTGACCGGTTGGTCCATGGTGTCACCGTACATTTCTCATACCCTGAGGACCATGAGCGATCGCGAGAAGCTGCTTGACGAGATCAACAAGAAGGCCGTGGTGCGCGGCCGGGTCGTGCTGTCCTCGGGCCGCGAGGCCGACTGGTATGTGGATCTTCGCAGGATCACGCTCGACGCGATCGCCGCGCCGCTCGTCGGCCGGGTCATGCTCGACCTGACGAACGACCTCGAGTTCGACGCGGTGGGCGGGCTGACGCTCGGCGCCGACCCGGTGGCGACCGCCATGCTGCACGGGGCGGCGGCGCACGGCCGGGCGCTGGACGCCTTCGTGGTGCGCAAGGAGGCCAAGAAGCACGGCATGCAGCGCCGCGTCGAAGGCCCGGACGTGACGGGCCGCCGCGTGCTGGTCGTGGAGGACACCTCGACCACCGGCGGCTCTCCACTGACGGCGGTCGAGGCGCTGCGCGAGGCGGGCGCCCACGTGGTCGCGGTGGCGACGATCGTCGATCGGGACACCGGCGCGGCGCAGGTGATCGAGTCGGCCGGGGTCCCCTATCGGGCCGCGTACGCCTTCACTGAACTGGTGATCTGACGGCCTTGAAGGCGTCGCGCTGGCCCGCTTCCTTGCGCGGGCGCTCCTGCCCGTTGACGAAGACCTGTACGGCTGCCGCGTCGTCGAGGACCACGTCGAGCTCCGGGTCGAAGAACGTGGCCTGCTCGCCCCGCGCCATATCGCGGTCGGCGAGGATGTCGCCCCCGGGGACCCGTACGAACGTGGGGCAGTTGAGCGCGACGCAGTCGATCCGCAGGGTCGGCGTGCGCGTGCCGGCCTGCAGCGGAGACGCGATGGGGTCGGCCGACGACACGGCTTCGGTGGTGTCGAGGCTGGACAGCAGCGCCCGCGCGCCGACGACGAGCAGCACCGCCACGCCCAGCGCTCCCAGGCCGACCAACGCGTGCCGTGCGATACCCAACGGATCAGACCGGTGGCGTCCCACACATCGGAGACTAGCGGTTGTGAGCGGAATCTCACTACCGATGAGTAATATCAGCAGGAATCGCGCTCACCGGCCGGCGTGATGTTTGCCTTTCGGCTCGAGCCCGGCGGCGGCCCTGGCCCGGCGCCGCGAATTCACGATCTCGACGAAGACCGGAATCAACGAGATCAACACGATGACGAAAACGCCGGGAAGGATGTATTTGTCGATCTGCTTGGGGTCGACCTTGCCGCCGAGGTAGTGGCCGAGCAGCAGCATGCTCTCCACCCAGACGACGCCGCCCACCGCGTTCCACACGAGGAACTTGCGGGGCGGCATCTCCAGGATGCCGGCGATCGGGTTCATGAACGTGCGCACGATCGGCACGAACCTGGCCAGGACGACGGCCTTGACCGGCCCGAACTTGTCGAAGAAGAGCTCCGCCCGATCGACGTGCTCCCGCTTGAACAGCCGGGAGTCCGGCTTGTCGAACATTTTGCGGCCGAACCGCGCGCCGAGGAAATGCCCGAGCTGGGCGCCGGCTATCGCGCACAGCGGCGTGGCGATCAGCAGCACCGGCAGCGACAGCGGGGCGATGCCGAGCCCCTGCGCGGCCGCCGCCGAGCTGAAGATCCCGGCCGCGACCAGCAACGAGTCACCGGGCAGGAAGAACCCGATGAGCAGGCCCGTTTCCGCGAAGATGATCGCGAGCACACCCACCGTGGCGAAGGCGCCGAGGATGGTCAGCCACCAAGACGGGTCAAGGAGATTCGACAACACGCTGTGAGCCTACCTGGCACCGATTGGCACGGTCCTGCCCCTGAAACGCCAGGATCACGCTACGAGGCGGTAGGACCCCGGACATTCGCCACGCGGCCCTTTTTGCAATGCTTCCCGCGAGAGCTTTGCAATGCTTCCCACGAGGGCGGGAACGTCGGGATACTTGTCCACCGCCCGGTATCAGATTTAGAGGAGATCACATGCCCATCGCCACCCCTGAGGTCTACGCCGAGATGCTCGACCGCGCCAAAGCGGGCGGCTTCGCCTATCCGGCCATCAACGTCACCTCGTCGCAGACGTTGCACGCCGCGCTGCGGGGGTTCGCCGAGGCCGAGAGCGACGGCATCGTGCAGGTGTCCACCGGGGGCGCCGAATTCCTGTCGGGCGCCACGATCAAGGACATGGTGACCGGTGCGATCGCGCTCGCCGAGTACGCGCGCGTGGTGGCCGCCAAGTATCCGATCACGGTGGCGCTGCACACGGACCACTGCCCGAAGGACAAGCTGGACGGGTTCATGCGCCCGTTGATCGAGGCGTCGCTGGCCAAGGGCGGTGACCCGATCTTCCAGTCGCACATGTGGGACGGGTCGGCCGTGCCCCTGGACGAGAACCTGCAGATCGCGGCCGAGCTCCTGGAGAAGTGCCACGCCGCCAACATCGTCATGGAGGCGGAGATCGGCGTCGTCGGCGGCGAGGAGGACGGCGTCGCCCACGAGATCAACGAGAAGCTCTACACCACGCCCGACGACGCGCTGGCGACCGCCGAGGCCCTCGGCCTGGGCGAGCGCGGCCGCTACATGCTGGCCGCCACCTTCGGCAACGTCCACGGCGTCTACAAGCCGGGCGCGGTCAAGCTCCGCCCGTCGGTCCTGAAGGACATCCAGGACGCCGTCGGCGCCAAGTACGGCTCGCAGAAGCCGTTCGACCTGGTCTTCCACGGCGGGTCGGGATCCACGCTCGAGGAGATCCGCGAGGCCATCTCCTACGGCGTGGTGAAGATGAACATCGACACTGACACGCAGTACGCGTTCACCCGCCCGATCGCGGACCACATGTTCCGGAACTACGACGGCGTGCTGAAGGTCGACGGGGAGGTCGGCAACAAGAAGACCTACGACCCCCGCGCCTACGGCAAGTCCGCCGAGGCCGGAATGGCCGCGCGCGTGGTGGTGGCATGCCAGGACCTGCTCTCGGCCGGCACAAAGCTGAGCTGATCTCAGTGGGTGGGCCGGGCGAGTGTCGTTCTTGTCGGGTATGACTATCTCATGCAAACCCACGAGAACCTCCTGTCCGGCCCGCCGCCGACTCTCCTGCCGGACAATTCCGAGGCTCGCGCGATGCTGGAATCCGGGGCGAAGGCGGCGGACGTGGCGGCCCGGTTCCCCGCATACTCGCTGGCCTGGGCCAGCCTGGCGGAGGACTACTTCTCCGCGGGACACGCCGTGACGTCGTACGCGTTCGCCCGCACGGGCTACCACCGCGGGCTCGACCAGTTGCGTCGCGCCGGATGGAAAGGCCACGGGCCGATCCCGTGGGAGCACGAGCCCAACCGCGGATTCCTGCGCTGCCTGGCCGCCCTGTCCCGGGCCGCCAACGCGATCGGCGAGAAGGACGAGGCCGAGCGCTGCACGCAGTTCCTGCGCGACAGCGATCCCCAGGCGTACAACACGCTGATGGCCTCCGGAGGAACTTCCGGTTAACGCCCGGAGATCCCATTTCCCGGCCCGGTCGGGTAGTCTCACTTTGCAAGAGCCCCTGTCGCTATTGCGCCAGGGGTTTCGTTTTCGCGTGGGAGCTAAGACCATGCCGGCTGTCGTTCTCGTGGGCGCCCAGTGGGGCGATGAGGGCAAGGGTAAGGCCACCGATCTGCTCGGCGGCGATGTCCACTACGTCGTCCGTTATCAGGGCGGCAACAACGCGGGCCACACCGTGGTGATCGGGGACCAGAAGTACGCGCTGCATCTGCTGCCGACGGGCATCCTGTCGCCGGACGTGATCCCGGTGATCGGGAATGGCGTGGTGATCGACCCCGGCGTGCTGCTGGGCGAGATCGACGGGCTGGCCCAGCGCGGCATCTCCGCCGATCGGCTGCTGATCTCGGCGAACGCGCATTTGATCATGCCGCAGCACCGGGCGCTCGACAAGGTGACCGAGCGTTTCCTCGGCAAGGCGCGGATCGGGACCACGGGCCGCGGCATCGGGCCCGCGTACAGCGACAAGATCAACCGGGTCGGCGTGCGGGTGCAGGATCTGCTCGACCCCGGCATCCTCGCCAAGAAGATCGAGGGCGCGCTGGCCGAGAAGAACCAGATCCTCACCAAGCTCTACAACCGGCGGGGCCTGGAAACGCAGAAGATCCTGGACGAATACCTCGGATACGCCGAGCGGCTCAAGCCACACATCACCGACACGTCTCTGGTGCTGTCCAAGGCGCTCGACGAGGGCAAGGTCGTGCTGCTCGAGGGCGGCCAGGGCACTCTGCTCGACATCGACCACGGCACCTACCCGTTCGTCACGTCGTCCAGCCCGACTTCCGGTGGGGCCTGCGCCGGCTCCGGCATCCCGCCGACGCGGCTGACCCGCGTCATCGGCATCCTCAAGGCGTACACCACTCGGGTCGGCTCGGGGCCGTTCCCCACCGAACTCACCGACGCCATGGGCGAGTGGCTGCGCCAGACCGGCCACGAGTACGGCACGACCACCGGGCGCGACCGCCGCTGCGGCTGGTTCGACGCGGTGATCGCCCGCTACGCGACCCGGATCAACGGCCTCACCGACTTCTTCCTCACCAAGCTCGACGTGCTGTCGGGCCTGGAGCGGATCCCCGTCTGCGTCGCCTACGAGGTGGACGGCGTGCGGCACGACGAGATCCCCATGACGCAGACCGAATTCCACCACGCGAAGCCGGTCTACGAGGAGTTCCCCGGCTGGCAGGAAGACATCTCCAGCGCCAAGACCTTCGAGGATCTGCCGCCCAACGCGCAGGCCTACGTCCGGGCTCTGGAGGAGATGTCCGGCACGCCCATTTCGGCGATCGGCGTCGGGCCTGGGCGTGACCAGACGCTCCAGCTCAGGTCGCTCGTTTAGCGCGCCTCCCGTGTATCAGCAGATCAAAAGGGTAGGGTCGCGGCGTGCGGGTTGAGCTTCACGGCCACAGAGGGGCGCGCGGATTGCGCCCCGAGAACACGTTGCCCGGTCTGGCGTATGCGCTGGAGCTGGGCGTGGACGCGCTGGAGTTCGACGTCGCGCTGACCGCCGACCGCCAGCTCGTGCTCACTCACGACCTGACGGTGTCCGCGCTGACCAGCGCGGACACCGCGACGGCCGGCGAGACGGACGACATGTTCCCCTACGTCGGCAAGCCGATCCTGGCCCTCACCCTGGCGCAGCTGCGCACGCTCGAGGTGGGCGTGCGGCGCCCGCGCGGGGCCGACGACCCGTTCGCCCTGACGCAGGTGCCGGTGCCCGACACGCGGATGCCGACGCTGGGCGCGGTGCTCGGCCTGGTCGACGCCTTCGGTGCGGATCGGGTGCGGCTCAACGTCGAGCTCAAGTCCGATCCGGCCCGGCCCGGCCTGACGCCGGATCCGCGCGAGTTCACCGAGCTCGTCGTGGCCGAGCTCGATCGGCACGACCGGCTGGATCGATGCTCGCTGCTCAGCTTCGACTGGCGGGTCCTCGAGGCGGCGAGGAAGCTGGTCCCCTCCCGCTACGCCCTGGTCGAGGCCGACACGATGGCGCCCGAGTGGATGAACGGCCTGGTTCTGGCCGACTTCGACGGCGATCTCGCGGCCGCGGCCGACGCGGTGGGCGCCACCACGCTCTCCCCCGACCGCAGCCTGGTCCTGTCGGCCGACCGCAGCCTGGTCAACGAGGTGCTGATCACCAGCGCGGCGCTCCGCGGCATGCAGGTCGTCGTGTGGACGGTCAACGACCCGGCCGAGGCGTCCATGCTGATCGACCTCGGTGTGAGCGGGATCGTCACGGACTATCCCGATCGGATGCGCGAACTCTGGGCCGAGCGCGGCATGCCACTGCCCGCCCCGGTCATCCCCTTGCGCGTCTGAGCTCTCGTTTGAAGCGCTCATTTTGAAGCCCTCGCGCCTGAAGCCGTCGCTCTGAAGCCCTCGACTGAAACTTCGCCTGACGCTCTGCCGCCCCGCGAAGTGTCAGCCGGGTGGTGTCAGCCGCGAAGTGTCGGCCGCGCCCAGTAGCATCGCGGCGTGAGTGTCGAGGCGGCCCCCAAGGCTCCGGCGGCCCCTGCCCGCGCCACGGCGTTCCGGATACGGCATCGCCACTGGGTCGGGCTGATATGCGCGGCGGCCTTCTGGATCTATTCACTGCTCGGCATCATTCAGCTGCGCATGTTCCGCGCCACCACCTTCGATCTGGTCATCATCGACCAGGCCGTGCGCGGCTACTCGCGCTTCGGGCTCCCGGCGGTCCCCTCGGTCGGAGTCAACCACGGCCGCGGGCTCGACTACCTGCAGCTGGCCGACCACTTCTCACCCATCTACGCGCTGCTCACCCCGCTCTACTGGGTCGCCGACCGGCCCCAGACGCTCATCTACGCGCAGGCGGCGCTGTTCGCCGCGGCCATCCCGTCGCTGTGGCTGTTCACCCGTCGCGCGCTCGGCATCGCGCCCGCCTATCTGGTCTCGGTCGCATATGCGATCTCCTGGCCCATCGTGCAGGCGGCCAGGTTCGACGTGCACGAAGTGATGTTCGTGCCGGTGCTGACCGCGGTGCTGGTCGAGCGCGTCCAGGCCGGGCGAATGCGGGCGGCCTGGGTGGCGCTGATCGGGTTACTGCTGGTCAAAGAAGACATGGGGCTGTTCGTCATCGGCTTCGGCGCCTACTTGGCGATCACCGGGCGGCGGACCCACGGCCTGGCCGCCATCGCCGTCGGCGCCCTGTGGACGGGCCTCGTGCGCAGCCTGTTCATCCCGTTGCTGGGCGGCGACTCCAGCGACTTCTGGGCGTACGGGCAGATCGGCAAGACCATCCCCGACGTGCTACTGACGATCTTCACCTCGCCCGTCCACACGCTCGCGCTCCTCGTCGACGAGACGAAGCTCAACACGATGATCCTGCTGGCCTGGGTCGTGCTTTTCACGTGCCTGCTGTCGCCGCTGACGCTCGCCGCGGTGCCGCTGGTGCTCGAGCGGATGCTGTCGGACCGGCCGTTCTGGTGGGCCGCCGACTATCAGTACAACGCGTTCGTCGTGGTCATCCTGTTCTGCGCGGGCGTCGACGGGGCCGCCCGGCTGCGCCGGCGCTTCGCCAACGTCGACGTCAGCATGCTGTGGAGCGTGGGCGTGCTGGTGGCCGCCCTCACGCTGATCCCCCGATTCCCGCTCTATCAGCTCATACGGCCCGATTTCTACACGATGACGCCTCGAGTGGAGGCGGCTTATGAAGCGGTTTCGACGGTCCCCGACGGCGTGACGGTCGACGCCGCCGACACGGCGGGGCCGGCGCTCACCTCACGCACGACCGTGCTCCTGTGGGACGGCAATCAGCACAACGCGCCCTGGGTCGTCGCCGACATCACCGACCCCCAGTGGCCCATCTCCAACCCAGACCGCCAGCGCCAGATCGCCCAAGACCTCGTCGACCAGCAGGGCTACGAAATGGTCTACCAAAAGGAGGGCTGGGTCGTCCTGCACCGCCCCTAGCGCCGCGGATGCGGGCGCAATCGGCGCTCTACGAGATGTCGGCCGGCATCTCAACCTCGATATACGTGAAATATTCTTCGTGCGACATGGTCAGCCGGCGCAGCACCCCTGGCTCGGATTGAACCACCAGCACATCGTCCTGGGACGGATACCACAGGTCGTCATAATTCCGCACCAGTGATCGATAGAAGCCGCGCGCCGCGCATCGGTCGGCGGGCCAGCAAATGACCACCGCTTTGTCATCGGCAAACGGCAAGCCTGCCAGCCGTTGCTCGATTTCGTCGTCAGCCAGCGGAGACACGTCGATCGACCGGTGGTGCCGCTCGGCAAGGCCCGCCGGAATCGGCTCGGCCACACCTCGACCCGTGGCGGCGTATGGGATCAGCTCCAACTCGGAGCCCAGGTTAAACAGCGTAGCGTCGAGATTCGGTGGCACGTTCAGCTACTCCCAGTCGGCCTAACCGAGACGGCGAACCCCACGAGATAACCATGAGATTCGAGACCAGGCTCTTATTCGTCGAAATCGATCTCGATCCGGAAGGCTCAATCACTCCTACCTCCCCTGGGCCGCCGCACGGTCAGCGCTGGGCCGAGCGTGCGGACGGAGCGGAGTCAGAGCCAGCCGTTGCGGCGGAAGGCGCGGTGGAGAATGGTGCAGGCGACGACCATGACGCCGACCACGATCGGATAGCCGTAGATGGCCTTCAGCTCGGGCATGTGGTCGAAGTTCATCCCGTAGATGCCGGCGATCATCGTGGGCACCGAGATGATGGCCACCCACGAGGAGATCTTGCGCATGTCCTCGTTGGCCAGCGCGTTGGAGCGGGCCAGAGCCGCCTGCAGGATCGAGTCGGAGAGCTCGTTGGACGACTGGACCTGCTCGCACACCCGGGACAGGTGGTCGACGACGTCGCGGAAGTATTCGCGCATCTCCGAGGGGATCATGCGGCGCTGCGGCAGCGCGGCGAACGGCGCCTGCAGCGGCGCGACGGCCCGCTTGAGCTCCAGCATCTCGCGCTTGAGCTGGTAGATCCGGTTGATGTCGCGCGAGCTGACGTCGGCGAAGACGGCCGCCTCGACCTCTTCGATCTCCAGCTGCATCAGGTCGGCGACGTACAGGTATTTGTCGACGACGTAGTCGGCGATCGCGTGCAGCACGCCGGTCGGCCCGCGACTGAGCAGCTTCGCCTTGTCCTCGAGCCTCTCGCGGACGTCGGCGAGCGGGCAGTGCGAGCCGTGCCGTACGGTCACCACGAAGTCGGGGCCGACGAACAGCATGATCTCGCCGGTGCCGATGATCTCTTCGGACGGATCCTCCTGGTCGAGGAAGGCGACCGTCTTCAGCACGACGAACAGGGAGTCGCCGTAGCGCTCGACCTTCGGCCGCTGATGCGCCTTGATGGCGTCCTCGACGGCGAGCGGGTGCAGGCCGAAGACCTCGGCGAGCCACTCGACCTCGGGCGCCTCTGGCTCGTAGAGGCCGACCCAGACGTAGGCGTCACGATTGACGCTGTCCTCGTTGTGGGATCGGACCAGCTTGATGGCCTCGGCGATGCCGTCCGCCGAGATCTTCTTGCCGGCCACGTACGCCCCGAACTCGACCAGCGACGAGCTCGACGGGATGCACGGCACGAGCGGACGCTCGGGTGCGGTGGTGCTCACGTGCGCGTCGACGGCGCGGGTCTGCCGGCCGATGCGAGGGAAGATCGTTGAGGAGCGCATGGCTCACCCTTCCCGCCCGTCATGGCACGGTCCACGCGCGACGAGAATGTCACCCCTTTAGTGGGCGTGGAAGTGCCGACAGGCGCCTGATTGGACTGGTCGGGAGTCGGGAGTGCGCACAACGTACGTGCGCGAGCACGTACTGACGGGATCACCAGGATTCACCCGGACCACCTCCAATCACGCTTTAGAGCCAGGACACACCGCAAAGCGGGCCAAACTTACCACATACGTTAAGGCCCCTCTCAGGATACTCACAGGACGACCAGCCGATCATGCGAGAGTTGCCAAAATCCCTGCCGCAAGACTGGCCACACCCGCTCATCCTCGTGGCGCCAACCACGACAATAGACGGGTGAGAGTCCTTGTTATCGGGTCGGGTGGGCGCGAGCACGCCCTGTGCCGGGCGCTGTCGCTGGATCCCGCGGTTTCCGGGCTGCACTGCGCCCCCGGCAACCCCGGGATAGCCGAGCTGGCCGCCGTCCACGACGTGAATCCCCTGTCCGGCGCTGAGGTGGTCGACCTGGCGGTCCAGCTCGGCGTCGAGCTGGTCGTGGTGGGCCCGGAGGCGCCGCTGGTAGCCGGGGTGGCCGACTGCGTGCGCGCGGCCGACATCCCCTGCTTCGGGCCGTCGAGCGGCGCGGCGCGGATCGAGGGGTCGAAGGCGTTCGCGAAGGAGGTCATGGTCGCGGCCGGAGTGCCGACGGCCCGGGCCTTCACTTGCGACTCGCCCAACGAGGTCCTCGCGGCGCTGTCCGAGTTCGGCGCGCCCTACGTGGTGAAGGACGACGGGCTGGCCGCCGGCAAGGGCGTGGTGGTGACGTCCTCGCGCGAGGAGGCCATGAGCCACGCGGCCGGATGCGTGCGCGTGGTCGTCGAGGAGTATCTGGACGGTCCCGAGGTGTCGGTGTTCGCCGTGTGCGACGGCGAGACGGCCATGGCGCTGCAGGCGGCCCAGGACTTCAAGCGCGCCTATGACGACGACGGCGGCCCTAACACGGGCGGCATGGGCGCATATACGCCGCTTCCATGGGCCCCTGACGGGCTCGTGGAGCGCGTCATGACAGAGATCGTCCGGCCGACCGTGGCCGAGCTGGCCAAGCGCGGCACACCGTATGTGGGCGTCCTTTACGCGGGTCTGGCGCTGACGCCCCGAGGGCCGGGGGTGATCGAGTTCAACGCGCGGCTCGGCGATCCGGAGGCGCAGGTCATCCTCGACCGGCTGGAGACGCCGCTCGCCGGACTGCTGATGGCGGCCGCGACCGGGCGGCTGGCCGAGCAGGAGCCGCCGCGGTTCCGCGACGGGGCCGCCGTCGCGGTCGTCGTGGCGTCCGAGGGCTATCCCGCCGCCCCCGTGTCGGGCGACCCGATCGTCATCGGCGACCTCCCCGACGGGTCGTATGTCCTGCACGCCGGGACGGCCGTGAAGGACGGGCGCCTGGTCACCAACGGCGGGCGCGTGCTCAACGTCGTCGGCACGGGCAAGGATGTGGCCGAGGCCAGGCGCGTGGCCTACGAGGCCGTCGGGCAGATCACCCTGCGCGGCGCCCACCACCGCTCCGACATCGCCTTGCGGGCCGCCCAGGCGTAATCCCAAGGTGCCGGAGTTCGTGGCCGAGCACATCGATGATCGGCTACGCGCCCTTCCCATCGTCAAGGACGCCTGAGCTCACTGGCAGACTGGACCGGTGAAGCACGTTCACTCTGGCAAGATCCGCGACTTGTACGAAACCGATGACGGGCTGCTGCTCATGGTGGCCTCGGATCGGATTTCGGCGTTCGACTTCGTGCTCGAACCGGCCATTCCGGATAAGGGGAAGATCCTCACGCAGCTGTCGCTGTGGTGGTTCGAGCAGCTTGCCGACGTCGTGCCCAATCATGTGGTGAGCGCGCCCGCCGACGGGCGGAGCCTGCTGTGCCGGCCGCTGCGGATGGTCCCGGTGGAATGCGTGGCCCGCGGCTATCTCGCGGGTTCCGGTCTGCTCGATTATGCGGCCACGCGCACGGTTTCCGGCATACGCCTGCCGGAGGGCCTGTCCGACGGCTCGCGCCTGCCTGAGGCGATCTTCACACCGTCGACCAAGGCGCCGGTCGGCGAGCACGATGAGCCCATCACGTACGCGCAGGTGGCCGGGCTGACCGGCGACGACGTCGCGGCCGAGCTCAGGCGGATCACGCTGGCGGTCTATCAGAGGGGCGCCGAGATCGCCCTGGACCGTGGCATCATCCTGGCCGACACCAAGATCGAGCTGGGCTGGGATTCGGACGGCGTGCTGACCCTGGGCGACGAAGTTTTGACTCCGGATTCGTCCCGATTCTGGCCTCTCGACCAATGGGAGCCTGGTCATCCACAACCGTCCTATGACAAGCAGTATGTGCGAGATTGGCTGGTTTCGGGGTGGGACCGAAACTCGGGGGAAGCGCCGCCACCGTTGCCGGATGACGTCGTGGAACGAACGAGGCAGCGTTACGTCGAGGCATACGAACGCCTCACTGGACGCGTTTTCCACAGATAGGCGGCCCTAACCCACTACTGTGGGCCGGACACGCCTCTGTCTATTGTTCCTACCTTTAGATTCGATGGTTCCGACTTCCCCCGATATCCGAGGAGCCTGTTCATGGTTCGTTACCGCGTTCGCGGTGGCAACGTTCTAGGCGGCACGGTCTTCGTCCAGGGCGCGAAGAACGCCGTGCTGCCCATGATCGGAGCGGCTCTGCTCGTCGCCGAGGGCCGTACGGTCCTGAGAAACGTGCCCGTCATCGAAGACGTCCGCCGCGCGGTCGAACTGGCCCAGGCGGTCGGCGCCGAGGTGCAGTTCCACGAGGCCGAACGCACGCTCGTCATCGACGCGTCCCGGCTGACCAGCCCGGTGCTGCCGGCGCACATCGCGAACCGGTTCCGCGGCTCGGTGCTGTTCGTCCCGGCGCTGCTGCACCGTCTGGGCGAAGCGATCATCGAAGGCATCGGCGGCTGCAACCTCGGCGACCGGAATCTCGACTTCCACTACAACGGCTACAAACGGCTTGGCGCTCTGGTCGACAAAGAGGAGAGCGTCATCCACATCAAGGCGTCCGGCCTGATCGGTGCGCCGCTCTACCTCGACACGCCGTCGCACACCGGCACCGAGAATCTGGTCATGGCGGCGACGCTGGCCGGCGGCACGACGGTGATCGAGAACGCGGCGCTGGAGCCCGAGGTGCTCGACGTCATCCACATGCTGTCCCGGATGGGGGCCAGGATACGGGGCACCGGCACCGGCTTCCTCACGGTCGAGGGCGTCGACGAGCTCACCGCGGTCGAGCACACGGTCATGGCGGATCGATTGGACGCCGGCGTGTTCATGATGGCCGCCGCCCTCACCGAGGGCGAGGTGGATCTGGTCGGGGCCTCACTGGACCATCTCGGCGTGGTCCGCTGGAAGCTGGAGCAAATGGGCGTCGAGTTCGCCATCGACGGCGCGGTGCTGCACGTGCGGCGCCGGCACAAGCTCCGCCCGATCAACGTGATCACCGACACCTACCCGGGGTTCGCGACCGACCTGCAGTCGCCCCTGATGAGCCTGGCCGCCCTCGCTGACGGCTCCAGCTACATCCACGAGCGCATCTTCGACGGGCGCTTCGCGCTGGCCGGCGAGCTCAACAAGATGGGCGCCAACATCGAGGTCAATGGCAACCGCGCCGTCGTGCACGGTCCCACCCCTCTGTACGGCACGCAGGTGACCGCGCACGACCTTCGCTCCGGAATCGCGCTCGTGCTGGCCGGCCTCGCCGCCGAGGGTGAGACCCTGATCGACTCGGGGTATCTCATCGACCGTGGACATGCCGAGCTGGCCCAGCGGATGCAGGCCCTCGGAGGAGATGTGGAACGTGAAATTTCCCCTTCCGGGGATTCATAGTCCAAAACTCCCCTGACGTGCGCTTATGTGAAATTTGTCGGGATGCCAACCCGGGCCGACACCCACTCAGAACGGTATTCCGGTAAATCCGGGCGTGACATTACGGCCTCCGCGAGCGATCGTTCCAAAGAGAGAAGTCCACTAAGGGAACGCGGAGCGCCAAAGGGAGCGCGGCCGGGAGCACGGATGGGACGAACATTGGTCGATCGCACGGAAGACACTCCGCGCGGGTCGCGTATGGGGAGCAGCGGTGTGAGCCCTGGCTCACCGGATCTAACGATTGGGGTGGTAGGACCGCACGACTTGGTCGAGCGGGTCATGTTGATGGGGCATCAGGCGGCCCCCGTGCCATGCCGCCTGGTCGCCGCGGCGTATCGAGATGAGCAGGAAGCCGCGGACAAGGTCACGCGGCTGGGCCCGGGGGTGGACGCATGTCTGTTCGCCAGCCCGGTCCCGTACGAGTTGGCTCGCCGGGCCGGCGTGCTGACGATGCCGGCCACCCATGTCCAATTGGGCGGCGCGGCGCTCACGGCGGCAATAGCCAGGGCTGCGCTGGACGAAAGGATCGATCCACGCCGGGTCAGCGTCGACGTGCTGAGCCGGGCCGAGATCGAGGAGGCCTACGCCGACCTGGGACTGCCGTCCGGCGAGGTGCACAGCAGGGACGAGCCTGGAGCGACCGGCACGATTGCGGCGTTCCATGAGCGGCTGATCCGGCAGGGCACCACGACCGGGGCCCTGACCTGTGTGCAGGGCGTGGCCGACCGCCTGACCTCGGCCGGGGTGCCGACCGTGCGGATCCGGCCCACCGCGGCCGCCGTTCGTTCGGCTCTGCACACGGCAGCGCTGCTCGGCGCGCATCACCGGCTGGAGGAATCGCAGCTCACGGTGATTCTGGTGGAGGTGCCGACGCTCCGAGAGCCGGTGCGGCGCGCGGCGCCGCGTTACTGGCGGGAGGAGTTACGGCTGTCGCTTCACCGGCTGCTGGTCCAGGAGGCCAACCGGATCAACGCCAGTGTGTGGCCGATCGACGACCACAGCTATCTGGTGGTGGCCACTCGCGGCTCGATCGCGACGGCCACCGACGGGTTCCGGGTGCTTCCGTTCGCCGGGCGGATCCGGGATGAGTTAGGTCTGGCCGTGGAGATCGGCGTCGGCATGGGCCGTACGACCCATGACGCCGAAACCCACGCGCGGGCCGCACTCGCCCGCACGCAGGCCGGAAAACAGGCACAAGGGTTCGCGGTCGACCGGGAGGGCAGGGCACTCGTCCCACCGCCCCGGATGCCTCCGCAGACCCCCGGACCCGCCAAACCGAAGGGTGTCGAGGTGCTCGCCCGTCTGGCGGCGAAGCTGGAAGGTGGAGACACGGTCGTGGATGCGGAGGGCGCCGGGCGGATGCTCGGGGTCACGCCGCGTACGGCTCGACGGTTGCTACGCACGCTGGTTGACGAGGGACTCGCGTGGCCGCTACCGCCGAACCGCACTCCACAGCCGGGCCGCCCACGCCAGCTATACCGCCTAATTGTGGAGAAACTAAACCGCTGACCACGATATCGTCATGAGTCATGGGCTCAAACACTCGTGACATACGGATCTGGGTCGCGCTTGGCGTCGTGTATGTCGTGTGGGGCTCGACATATCTGGCCATCCGGGTGGCGATCGAGACGCTGCCGCCGCTGATCAGCGGCGGGCTCAGGTTCGTGGTCGCGTCAGCGGTCCTCGGCGCGGTCGTCGCCGCGCGCGGGAAACTGCGCATGACGCGGCGCGAGTTCGCCGGGGCCGCAGTGGTCGGCGTGCTTTTGCTGCTCGGCGGCAACGGGCTGGTCGCCGTCGCCGAGCAGCACATCACGAGCGGCCTCGCCGCGCTGCTCGTCGCGTCGGTGCCGCTGTGGCTGGTCCTGTTCCGCACGGTCTTCCGGGACCGCCCGCGCGGCCTCACGCTGCTCGGCGTGCTGATCGGCTTCGGCGGAGTGGCCGGGATCTCGCTGTCCAGCGGCGGCGGGTCCGGCAGCGCGCTGGGGGTCGCGATCGTGCTGTTCGGGTCCCTGTGCTGGTCGTCCGGGTCGTTCATGACGGGGCGGATCCCCATGCCGCGCGACCCGTTCGCGGCGAGCGTGGTGGAGATGGCCGTGGGCGGCGTCGGCATGCTCGCCGTCGGCTTCGGGCTCGGCGAACGGATGACGCTGAGCGAGGTGTCCGGCCGATCCTGGCTCGCGCTGGCCTATCTGGTCGTGCTCGGCTCGCTCGTGGCGTTCACGTCGTAC
The DNA here is from genome assembly GCA_017592665.1 of Streptosporangiaceae bacterium NEAU-GS5. Classification (GTDB taxonomy): domain Bacteria; phylum Actinomycetota; class Actinomycetes; order Streptosporangiales; family Streptosporangiaceae; genus NEAU-GS5. The sequence goes on from JAGFNW010000003.1 coordinate 190,640, forward strand.
GTGTGGCTGCTCGGCCACGCGCCGATCTCCCTGGTTTCGACCTACGCGTACGTGAACCCGGTCGTGGCCGTGTTCCTCGGAATGATCGTCTTGAACGAGTCGGTGACCGCGGGCATGCTGATCGCCGGAGCCGTCATCGTGGTCGGCGTGGCACTGGTCGTGTCGACCGAACGCCGCAATCGCAATGCCGCGCGAGCGGACGCCGCTCAGCCGGTCGACGCCGGCCCGAAGGAGGCCGTCGCCGACAGGAACGCGTCGTTGGCGGCCGGGTCGCCGATCGAGACGCGGGCGCCCTCGGCGCCGAACGGCCGCACCGCCACGCCATAGCCGGCGCAGTGCTCGGCGAACGCCTGAGTTCTGTCGCCGAGCCGCATCCACACGAAGTTGGCCTCGGACACCGGGATCGCGTAGCCCTGGGAGATCAGCGCCTCGCGGACCCTGGCGCGCTCCTTGACGATCAGGTCGACGCGCTCGAGCAGCTCATCCTCGGCCTTCAGCGAGGCGCACGCGGCGGCCTGGGCCAGGTGGTTGACCGCGAACGGCATCATCGTCTTCCGTACGGCATCCGCCACCGGCTCGGGGCCGATCAGGTAGCCGACCCGGAGCCCGGCCAGGCCGTACGCCTTGGAGAACGTGCGTAGCACGGCCACGTTGGGCCGCTCGCGGTAGATCGTCAGCCCGTCCGGCACGTCGGCGTCGGTGACGAACTCGCGGTAGGCCTCGTCGAGGATGACCAGCACATCCGAGGGCACCCGGTCGAGGAACGCGGCCAGCTCGGTCGACCGGTTGGCCGTGCCGGTCGGGTTGTTGGGGTTGCAGACGAAGATCAGCCCGGTGTCGGCCGTGATCGCGTCCGCCATGGCCTCGAGGTCATGGGTCTCGTCCTTGAGAGGGACGGTGACCGAAGTGGCCCCGGAAAGGTCGGCCAGCAGCGGGTAGGCCTCGAAGGACCGCCACGCGTAGACGACCTCGCAGCCCGGCTCGCCGACGGTCTCCAGGATCTGCTGGGCCACGCCCACCGACCCGGCTCCGAGCGCGACATGCGACTCGGGCACGCCGTAGCGCTCCGCCAGCGCCTCGGTGAGGGCGCTGACCCCCGGGTCGGGGTAGCGGTGCATCTCGGCCGCGGCCTTCGTGATCGCCTCGAGCACGCTCGGCAGCGGCTCATATGGCGTCTCGTTCGAGGAGAGCTTGAACGACCGCCCGTCAGGCGCGACGACGGCCTTGCCCGCCTTGTATGTCGGCATCGTCGAAAGCACCCGCCGGAACCGAGGCATACCCTCATCCCTCCCAAACCCGATGCGCCCACTTTATCCCCCGCGCGGCGGGCTACCGCCGGTCAAAGCCCCCGCCGCCCGATCACCCGCGCCTGGTGGCAGTGGAGATCCCAGCGGACGTCCCGCCCGCCACGACCGCGCGAGGTGCGCATCGTGCCGGTCGCGGCGGTGACCGTGTGCTCGCCGGCCAAATAGATGATGAAGACGTCCAGGCGCTGTTCGTCTCCTTCGTAGTACCAGCCGCAGCTCTCAACGGGCCGGCCGGAGACGAAGGAACCCTGTAGCGCGTCCTGAGCGCGCGGCGGGAGATTGCCTATGACGCCGCGCTCGGCGTCGCCGAGCCCGATATCCACGCGGAGCACGCCTGGCGCACGCGAGGAGGGCTCGCGGGTCGTCTCCGGCCGATCATGGAGCCGGACACTCCGGAAGGAATCGAGCAGATAGCCGGTGATCAGGTATATGGGCCGGTCGTCGGCCAATCCCGGCTCGGCGAAACACAGTTCGCGATGGCCCAATACCACCGCATTGGGCCGCGTTTCGGATTGGTCGGTTGCCGCCCACCAGGCGACAACCGTTCCCGCGTTCTCCGTCAGCCGCGCCCGAGCCTTGATCTCCATCGCGTCCCAGCATTCCTGCCGCAACCTGGAATTCCAGGCCAGCGAAAGGTCCCTGGGCTCATGACGGGTGGGCACGTTTTCCCATCCGCGATCCCGACTCTCGTCACTCAATGGGCCTCTTCGATTGCTCATGTCACAAATGGGTCACACGTTAGAATTATATTCGGAGCATGTACATTTCAACCACATCGTAGATAACCTGCCTCAAGCACGAGCATATGGCAGGGTACCGCGCACAGTGCGTACGATCGATTAGCAGGTTGATGCCGCATGACAACGACCACGGCGACCGCTACCGGCTTGCCAGACCCGTGTGGTATTGACATTGCCAGCCAAGAGTTGCAGTCTTTGGCCGATTTCGAGCAGTTCGAACATCGAAAGACACAACTGCGTAAGCTCGCCACCGACCTGAAGTCGCGAAACAACCTGGCACGCTGGGCGAAGGTGGATTTGTTCGCGGCATTTCTCAACGATCACGCGATCACGCCTCGTCGCAGGTCCCGGCGGGGATTCACGCTCGACCTGCTGCCGAGTCTCTTGATCTTCTTTCCCATTGTGATCACCTGGATCGGTCTCTTCGCCGCCACGAGCGCCTACCGGCAGAGTTTTGGCGACAAAGCGCTCGAGGGCATGTCATTCCTTCAGCAGTGGCAGACGGGGTTCCACGGCCGCCTCAGCGAAATGCTGTCATTTGACCGGATCGCCTTGTGGACGCTGTGCGCCGTAGGCGTCCTCGTGTTCTTCTCAACGGTCCAAGCCGTTACAGGCCGGCGTTTCGAGCAGAACGAGAAGGAGACCAGGGAGCGCCTACTCGGCCGGCTGTCGGCCGCCCTGACCGCGGCCGATTTCCAGCTCGCCGAGTTCCGTACGGACGACAGCACCCAACTCGTCTCAGGAGCGGAAACCCTGCGTGGCGCGGCGAACGAGGTCCGCAAGGCCGCCGAGGCGGCGAATATCACCCAGCAGGAAGCGCGGGAAAGTCTCGGCACAGTCCAGCAGGCCCTCGAAAGGGTCGAGAGTCTCGCCGAGGCCACACTGCGGAGTGAGGATTCGGTCCGGGCCGCCGCGCAACTCATGGGTGACGCGACCGCGGGCGTGGGCGTCAAACTCGGCGAAATCTCGGTCGCGACGGGCGCCGTGGCCGCGGCCGCCGCCGACATGACCCGATCGGTGAGCGCGGACAGCGGCAAACTCCGGGAGTCGGTGCGCGATTCTGTGGTCGACTCCGCCAACGCGATCCGTGGCGCGGTGGTCGACAGTCAACGCGAGATCGGTCATGCCCTCAACGGCGCCGGCACCGGAATCCGGCAGGCACTGGACGACTGGCGGACAGAGGGTGCCATCTACTCCCATCGGCATGAGACGACAACTGATCATCTCGGTCTCATCGTGGGCTCCATCGAGCAACTGATGGATCGCACGGCCAAATCCCTGGATCTCCTCCCAGCCACCGTCGCCCGCTTCGAGAACCACTCCGAAGCGGCCGCCCAGCGGCTGACGCAAAGCGCCGAAGGCGCCTTCACCAGGCTCGAGAAATCCATCGCCGAAACCACGGATCGGCTGGGAAGACACTACGACCGGTTCCTGCGCGGCGTTCCCGAATCCGATCCGCGCACCGAACAGACCATTCAGGCCTTGCTTTACGTCGGGCAGTCGATCGACCTGCTCCGGCAGCAGATCAGCGGACAGCGGCCCGCCCGCCCCCGGCGCCCGTGGTGGAACCCCCGACGGTGGTTCGGGTGATCCCCAAGCTGGCGACCAACGCGATAGCCGGTTGGCTCTTCGCCGACCTCCTGCTGGCCTTCTCCATCGTAGTGCTGGGCACCCAAGAGCCACCCCCCGTGCCGGCGCCGGCGGCGTCGGCCGAACCCACGCCCAGTCCTACGCCCACGCCGGCGCCGACCAGACAGGCGCTACAACGACGATTCGTCACGGTCGACCTCGCGGTGGACGCGAACGACGCCCAGCGTGGCGGGCGGGCGTCGATCGCCGCACTGAAAAAAGCGCTCTCGCGGCATCCCGTTCTGCGCGGCCGCACGGCCGGGATCGTGCTCACGTTCGGAGCCGAGCACAGCGGCGGTGAGAAGTTCGCCCACGCCGTCAACAACCTGCTCGCGCGCGCCGACAGCAGCCTTTTCCGCAACGTGCGCACACGCGACTTCCAGCTCATCGGCGCGTCCAACGGACAGCTCGAGCTGCAGATCTATCTCTTCTATGACGAGTAGCCCGAAGGAGTTGGGATGAGCCAGCAAGTTCTGCCGTTCTATCTGGTCTGTGACGAGTCGTCGTCGATGCAGGGCATGCCCATCGACGCGATCAACAAATCGCTGCCTGAGCTGCATCAGGAAATCGGCGGCAATCCCGTGGTCGCCGACAAGACGCGATTCGCGTTGATCAGCTTCAATCACGCCGCTCAGGTGCTGCTGCCGCTTTCCGACCTGAGCAACGTCACCTCGGTTCCCGCCCTGACCGCGGCCGGAGGCACGAATTACAGCGCCGCTTTCGACCTGGTCCGGGACCTCATCACGCAGGACGTCGCGCAGTTGAAGAAGGACGGGCATCAGGTGCTGCGGCCCACCATCTTCTTTCTGACGGACGGCCAGCCGAACGACACGAGCGAGTGGCCGGCCGCGCATCAGCGACTCACGGATGCCGGTTGGGCGCCCCACCCCAACATTCTCGCCTTCGGCTTCGGCCAAGCCGATGCCACCACCATCCAGCAGGTGGCGACGATCCGGGGCTTCATCGCCGACGGCACGCTCAGCCCCGCGCAGGCGCTGCAGGAGTTCGCGCAGTCGCTGACCCGCTCCATCGTCCGTTCAGGCTCATCTCTCGACGCGACCGGCGGCATGAGCCTCGCCATGCCGGACAAGGTGCCGGGATTCACCACCGTCCCGGCCGATGTCATCTGAGGCAGACGCCCTCATGGACGTGCGGCGAATGATCAAAGGCGTATCCGGAAGGAAGCACATTGTGACGGACAGCGAAGTCGCCGAAACAGCCGACGCGACGGATGAGAGCTCAGCCACGGCATCGCCTGATCTGGAGGCCGAGGCGCCGGCCGACGTCGCCACGGATTCGGAGATTCAGACCGGGACGTCATTTCCAGCGCCCTTGCACTACGGCGCTCCGCACCCCAACATGGGCGAACTTCGAGGCTTGCCGAACGTCTTCCAGGCCGTGCCGGACATCATCGTCGACGGCGCGGACCTCACCGGGCTTACCGTTCGTGCCGCCTCGCTCAGGGGAGACGACCATCGGTGGTACGGAGAGACCCGCCAGGATTCGATGGGGCTGTCGGTGGTCGGCGACTCGGCCGGAATCCAATTGCTGCTGGCATGCGTGGCGGACGGCATCGGCAGTGAGCCGCTCTCGCATCTCGGCTCGGCGCTCGCCTGCCGATATCTGAAAGTGGAGATAGAGGCGAGCCTGGACGAGATTCTCGGGCATCGGAACTCACCTCAGATCACCTTGATCATCCAACGGGTCATCGCCAGAGTCGGCAAGCGCATGGCCCACCACGCCGAAGAAAGAGGGATGGATCCCAAACGGCTTTCCACAACGCTGACCGCCGCACTGGTGGACATGGCCCCAGCGGACGGGGCGCGATACACGCTCCTGTTCGGAGTCGGAGACAGCTCGGCGCTCGTCCTGACCGGCGGGCGATTCGATCCGGTCTGGGCCGGCGAAGCCGCGGGTGACACCATTTCCGATTCCGGCACCGCGGCCCTTCCCGGGCAGGCGGGCGCCGCGCGTGTGATCGTACGGGAACTGGCCGCCAACGACGTGCTCGTCATCTGCACCGACGGCCTCATCAACCCGATGAAGAACCAGGATGTCAGCGCCCAGCTCGCGACGTCGTGGGCCGGCGAGCCGATTCCCGGACTTGTCGAGTTCGCCTGGCAACTGGGATTCCGCGCCAAGTCGTACGGCGACGACCGGACCGCCGTCTGCGTATGGGGACGGTGACCGTGACGGGCTGGCCGGGCGAAACAGACGTGCCGGAGAGCTCTCTTTCCCTGGGCCGGAAGCTCGGCACCGGAGGGCAGGGCGCCGTGCACGAGTTGACCGGGCGCGGCACGGGCCATGTGTACAAGGAGTATTTGAACCCCGCGGCGGTCGACGGCCGCGAACTCGCGATGCTGGTCGACACACCCAAAGCGATGACCGCCATGGACCGGGATCGGCTGCTGCGGCAGTGCGCATGGCCGCTCGCGCGGGTGGTCGACGGAACCCGGGTCAAGGGCTTCATCATGGCGATGGTGCCGCAAGCCTTCTGGGCGAAGCAGCAGAACGGCCCTAAGCTGCGCGAGTATCAATATCTGCTCTTCGAGCCGAAGAAAATGTGGGGAGACATCGTTCCACCGGACGTGGACGGGCGGCTGGACGTCGTCCGCCAGGTCGTGGATCTGTTCCGGCTCCTGCACGGCAACAAACTGATCGTCGGCGACGTATCCATGAGCAACATCCTCTGGACCGACAATCCAGGCGGGGTTTACCTGCTCGACTGTGACGCGATTCGCAAGCAAGGCCGCCGTCCGGTGATGGCGCAACCCGAGACCCCCGACTGGGACGATCCGCTCCAGCCGCCCGACGATCCAGATCTGGACACGGACCGCTACAAGCTGGCCCTTCTCGTGGTGCGGGCGCTGACCCGCAATTCGCGCCTGCGGCCGGGCGAGCCCATGAATTTCGTGCCCGGCGTGCCGGAACGGATCGCCAAGGAAGTGACGGCCCGTTTCCAGGAAGCGGCCCGGCCTCGCGGCCTTCGCCCTGACGCGGCTCAATGGGCTCTCGCCGTGAGCGAGAGAGGGACCATCGACCTGGGGCCGCTGCCTACGGTGCGCACGGCGCCCAATCTTCGGAAGGCGCCCATCGACGGGGCTCCTGATCAGCGGCCTCTCATTCAGCTGAAACCCCCCGGAAGCGGTCGGTAGCCCATCAAGGGGTCAGGTGATCGCGCTAGGATTCTCCGCCATGTGGCGGAGACGAGGGGTTCTCGCGGGTTTGGCGGTTGTCGGGGTGCTTTCGGCGGGGATGCCGGTCGGGGGCGTGCAGGCACAGGCGGAGGTGCAGGCCTCGGCGGGGGTGCGGGCGATCGCTGGTGGGGAGTCGACCACGCCGAAACCGAAGCCGAAACCGAAGCCGAAGCCGTATAAGACGTGGACGCCGTACTGCAAGAAGCACAAGTGCATCGCGCTGACGTTTGACGACGGGCCCTGGCCGTACACCCCGGCGCTGCTGGACACGCTGAAGAAGTATCACGCGAAGGCGACGTTCTTCCTGATCGGCCGCAAGGTCGTCAACCGGCCGGAGATGGTGCAGCGGATCCACGACGAGGGCCACGAGATCGGCAACCACACGTGGGATCACCCCTATCTGAACAAGCTCACCGATGACGAGGTCTGGGAAGAGGTCACCAGCACTCAGACCGCCATTCACGATGCGATCGGCATATTTCCGGACTTCGTGCGGCCGCCGTTCGGGGCGACCAACGGGCACGTCGGCTCGCTGATGAAGGATCTCGAGCTGGCCCAGATCAAGTGGACGGGCGCCACGCAGGACACGTCGCTGCGGAACACCAAGAAGATCGTCGCGGCGGCGCTGAAGCTGGCCAGGCCGAACGCGATCATTTTGATGCACGACATCGTCCCGGAGACGGTGAAGGGCGTGCCGGACATCCTCAAGGCGCTGCGCAAGCAGGGGTACACGTTCGTGACCGTGCACACCTTGCTGGGCGCCGACCTCACACCGGGGCGGCTCTATCCCTAGGCGCGGTCGACAACGACCGGCGCAGGGCCGCGCGAAGGCGGGGGCCGAGGGGGCGTTCGACCAGGCGGTGGACGGCGTACGCGACGAGCAGGGCGACCGCGATCGCGACCATTAGCGTGAGGCGGTTGTCCAGCACCGGGTGGAGCCACTGGATGACCAGGAAGCCCACGTGGTGGTGGAAGAGGTAGAGCGGGTAGGTCAGCGCGCCGAGCCAGGTCATCCAGCGCCAGCGGTCCAGCCCGTCGAGCTTGCCGAGCGCGACGAGGGCCATCACCGCGAACATCAGCGACACGAGCCCGACGACGGCGCCCGAGCCGAGGGCCACGCCGAAGCGGGTCATGATCGATTGTTCCTTGAGCTCGTGCGACACGGCGATGATCCAGCCGACCGCCACGAACAGCCAGGGGAACAGCGACGGCCCGAAGCGCCTGATGAGGTAGAAGGCGACGCCGGCGATGAAGTACGGCGCGGCCACCGGCATGAACACGATCTTCAGCAGGTGGGAGCCGGACCGCTCGGCGAGCAGCAGCAGGAAGGTCCACGCGCCGAGGAAGACAAGGCAGTTCCGGTACGTGACGCCCACGGCGGCGAGGACCCCGACGAGGACGTAGAAGACCAGCTCCATCCAGAGCGTCCAGTAGACGATCTCGAGGTCGCGCACGCGCAGGCCGTGCTGGAACATGGTGAAGTTGACCAGGAACTCGCCGAGCCCGGGCCGGTGGTCGGTGGTCAGGCCGACCAGGGACAGGGCGCCCAGGATGAGGACGCTGGCCCAGTAGGCCGGATAGAGCCGCGCGATCCGGGACGCGGCGAACTCGGCCGGGCTGCTGTCCCACACGGTCATCAGGATCACGAAGCCGCTGATCATGAAGAACAGGCGGACGCCGTACAAGCCGAAGGCGCTGACGGTGCTGAGCGCCGGAAACGCGTGCGGCGTGCCCCAGGCGCGGGTCTCGACGTAATGGAACATGAGTACGCCGAGGGCGGCGCAGAAGCGCAGCAGATCGAGCACGCGCAACCGCGGCGACTGCGACGTGGGGACGACCGGGGCGACCGCGGCGGCTAGCGTCACGGGCTGAAATATAGCGCTAACCGGCTAATTCACCCGCAACATCGGCGGATGGAGCAGAACGGCTGGACCCCGACGGAAAAGCATGGCAGGGCGACCGCCGTCCCGCGTGGTGGTCCGGTCGGTGGGCATCAGGAAGCCGGCCGTCTTGGTGACCTTGCGGTGGAAGTTTCGCGGGTCGAGGGGGCGGCCCCACACGATTTCGTAGACCCGGCGCAGCTCGGCCACGGTGAACTCGGGCGGGCAGAACGCCGCGCCGAGCGAGGTGTATTCGAGCTTGGCGCGGGCGCGCTCGATCCCGTCGAGCATGATGCGCCGGTGGTCGAAGGCCATCGACGTGAGGTCGGACACGGGCCGCCAGCTCATGTGCGCCTCGGTGGACGCGGGCAGGTCCGGCGCGAGCCCCAGATAGGCCACGCTGACCACGCGCTGCCGGGGGTCGCGGTCGGGATACCCGTACGTCTGGAGCTGCTCCAGATGGACGGGAACGCCCGGCAGACCCGAACGCTCGGCCAGCACGCGCGCCGCCGCGGTCGGCAGGTCCTCCTCCAGCTGGATGAACCCGCCGGACAGCGCCCAGCGTCCCTCGTACGGTGGCCGGTCGCGGTTCCACACGAGGGCGCTCAGGGCGTTCTCGCGCACAGTGAGCACGACGAGATCCACGCTGACAGGGATTCGCGGGATCATGACACGAACGCTACACGGGCTCGTGCTAGTCAGTGTTCTTGTAGTAGACGGGTTGCGCCGCTTTACGGCCGTCGGGTGAGGTCACCTCGACCTTGACCCAGACGTCCTTGGGCACCGTCGTCCAGTCGACCGGGATCCAGATGGTCTCGACGCCGGCCGGCAGTCCCTGGATGGCGGTCGGGTCATACCAGCCGACCGAGGAGGAGTCGACCACCCGCGGGGTCTCGACGCCCTGCCAGCTCAGGGTGATCTTGGAGTTCTGCAGGTGGTAGCCGCGGAGCTGGAGGCCGACCTGGATCTGCCGCTTCTGCCGAAAGGCCTGGATGGCGATCGGCCGCTGCCAGTCGTCGGCCAGCTCGCTGGAGAGCGAGGGCGAGCCGCAGGTGAAGAAGTCGCTCCACATGTAGGAGATGATTTTCGACACGTACGGCCCGGCCATGGCGACCTGGCTGTCCAGGCGTGGCTTGTCGGTCTTGCCGCGGGTGCCCTGGTTGCCGCAGGGCTGGTCGGCGGACGGCTCGAAGCCCTCCACGTTGGCCCACAGCTGGACCTTGACGCCTTCGTCGGCGGCCATCTCGTCGCGCACGGCGGCCATCTCGCGGTAGTAGTCGCGGGTGCTGCCGTAATAGGCCGTCTTGTACGTGCTGACCCCGACCGTGGGGCTGAGCCGCTCGTCGACCTGCTGGCCGGAGAGGTTGGGCCAGTAGAGGCCGTCCTTGCCGGTGCCGCGGCCGTCCTGCGGCGCGATGATGCCGACGCCGGTCAGGGCCAGCTCACGGAAGCCCTGGGCCACCTGCTTGGGCGTGGCGGAGAACTTCACCCGCCTGCGGGCGTCGATGTAGGGGCTGATCATGATCGGCTTGCCGGGGAGCTCCTGCTCCACGATCCGGTGCTGCTCGGTGTAGACCTGCAGGGTCTGCACCGACGACGGGTCGGGCCAGTCACGGAGCTTCACCTCGAACGGCTGGTAGACGCCGCCGAGCGAGGCGCGCGCGGCGAACCGGTCGCCATAGTCCTGCACGATGCGCCGGGTGAGCGTGGTGAGCGTGCCGATGTGCCGGGGGTCGGCCCTGGTCTCGTCGACCTTGTCGCGCGGCGCCATCGGCAGCGCGGGGAAGACCTTGATCCCGAACTGATCGCCCAGGTTGAGCAGCTCGCTGAGGCTGTCGCTCTGCCCGGCCGACACGAGGATCAGGTGATAGCCCCTGGCCTTCGAACGGAAGTCGCAGGTGGGGTCGTCGGAGCCGTCTTCGGGCGCGACCAGCCGGTAGAAGACCGAGGAGCCGATCACGACCTTGTGCTCCATGGACGGGCACCGGAACACGCCGTTGCCGTACTGCTCGTCGGTCCGGAAGACGTAGGTCCAGCTGATCCGGTTGCCCGGGTTGGCGGCCTTGAGGTCCTTCTCGGCGGCCTGCTCGCAGGTCATCCCGTCTTCGGTGCAGACGGCGTAGCGCTCGTCGACCTTGGCGCCGTCCTTGTCCATGATCTGGCCGTCGTCGTTGACGAAGCGCGGGGACAGGCCGAAGCCGAGCCGTACGACGGTGTCGCCGCCGACTTTGTGGATCTGCTCGAGCTGCCGCCGCCACGTGCACCGGTCAGCCGTCGGAATGACGAAATATCCGGAAACGGGGTACGGCGTGGTGGCCACGGTGTCGAACGTTCCACATGGATCGGTGAATTCGCTGGCCTTCGGTGAGGCGCTGGCCGGCTTCGACGGCTTGGTCGCCTTGGGCGAGGCCGGCGACGTGTTGCCGGCCTCGGACACCTGGGCGGCCGGAGCCTGATCACGCAGCACGATCACCAGAGATGCCACGCCCGCGAGGATCGCGACACCCAGAATCATCGTCAGCAAGCGCACGTGTCCCCCAAACCCCCGCGCTGCCTCACGCCTTTGTCCCGCTCGCGGCCCACGCTTCCAACTGGGCCACGAACCTCCGTGCCGAACTGGGCCAGTGGTGGTTGGCCCGGGCCGCGGCGTAACCACGCGCCCCCGCGTCCCGCCGCTCGTCGCTGTCGTCCTTCAAGGCGAGCACGGCTTCGGCCACCGCCTTGGGATCCTGCCAGGGCACCACCACGCCGCAGTTGTAGCGCTCGACGAGCTCGACGGCACGCGGCGACGGCGTGGTGATCACCGGGATCCCGTGCGCCATGTACTCGACGATCTTCGTGGGCATGGAGTGCCGGTAGTTGGGCTCGTCATGAAGAAGGGAGAGCCCGGCGAGCGCCCCGTCGAGCCGCTTGAGCGCCTCGTCGTTGGGCATGAAGTCGCGCCATTCGAGCACGCCTTCCTCGACGGCCTCCTTCAGCATGGGCCGGCTGCGCGGGTCGGCGTAGCCGATCAGCTCCACCGCCACCCGATGCGGCTGGAGCAGCCGGGCGATCTGCACGGCCTCCCGTACGCCCCGGGCCTCCGACAGCCAGCCGAGGTAGACGACGCGGTCGTCGCCCGGCGGACTCACGCTGTCGGGCACCCACGTCTCGTTGGGAACGACCAGATGGGCCTGCTTGAACCGGCCGGCGTACGCGGTCTCGGCCAGCAGCAGGTGGAGGTGGCGCTCGGCCGTGCCCTCCAGGAGCCGGGCCAGGAACCGGGTCGGGGGGCGGAGGAACGCCGGCAGCCACGGCTTGAGCGAGAGCGTGGCGGGGGTGTCCTCGTGCACGTCCCAGACCACCGGCGGGCGGTTTCGCACACCCCACACGGCGAACAGCAGCTCGGGGTCGTGGATGAGCACCAGGTCGACCTTGCGCCGCATGCTCTTGAAGATCTTGCGCGCGGCGCGCACGGCGGTGATACGGCGGCGTTCGGCCGCACGCGGCAGGTCGATGCCCGTGACCCACGGTCTCGGGACGACTCCGCGCGCGGTGTAGGGCGCGGCGTACGTGACCTCATGACCGGCATCGACGAGAGCCCGGATCTGCCGGTGCAGGATCCGGGCGTCCTCGGGGTGATGCACCACCGTCATGACGAGCACGTGCACGGCGCGGCCCTCCTACAGCCGCTCGACGCGATCGCTGGTGTCCAGCACGCCTCGGGTGTCGAGCACGAGACGGGCCCGCTGCTCGATCAGGTCAAGGTCGAACGCGGCATGCTGCTGGAGCAGCACCGTGATGTCGGCGGCGGCGACGGCCGCGGCCAGGTCCTCCTCGCGGGGCACCGGCACGCCCTCGACCGCCCACGCCGGGACGTGCGGGTCACAGTAGGTCAGCTCGGCGCCGAGGTCGCGGAGGCCTTCGGCGACCGCGACCGCCGGGGTCTCCCGCTCGTCGGCGATGTCGGGTTTGTACGTGACGCCGAGCAGCAGCACCTTCGAGCCGTTTACCGCCTGGCGGTTCCGGTTGAGCAGCCTTTGCACCCGGCTGACCACATACGAGGGCATCCGCTCGTTGATCTCCTGGGCCAGCTCCACGAACCGGAACGGGTAGCCCAGCTTCCGCACGGTGTAGGACAGATAGGACGGGTCGACCGGGATGCAGTGACCCCCGACGCCCGGCCCGGGCAGGAACTTCTGGAAGCCGAACGGCTTGGTGGCCGCCGCCTCGATGGCCTCCCAGAGGTTCACGCCGAGCTCGTCGCAGAAGATCGCCATCTCGTTGACGAGGGCGATGTTGACGTGCCGGTAGGTGTTCTCGAGAAGCTTGGCCATCTCGGCCTCGCGGGTGCCGCCGACCGGGACGACCCGCTCGACGAACCGCGAGTAGAACGCGGCGGCGCGGTCGCGGCAGGCCTCGGTGTAGCCGCCGACGACCTTGGGAGTGTTGCGCAGCCCGTACTTGGGGTTGCCCGGGTCGATCCGCTCCGGCGAGAACGCCAGATGGAAGTCGATGCCCGCCGTGAGGCCCGACTTCTCGAGAAGCGGTCGAACCAGCTCGTCGGTGGTCCCCGGCCACGTCGTGGACTCCAGGACCACCAGGGTGCCGGGCCGCAGGTGGGCGGCGACCGTGCGGGTCGCGCCCTCGACCGCCGACAGATCCGGCCGGTGGTCCTCGTCGAGCGGGGTGGGCACGCATATGACGATGGCACTGGAGCGCTCTAGGACGCTCGTGTCCAGCGTGGCGGTGAAACCATTGCCGAGCATGGCGTCGAGGTCGGCGTCGGTCAGGTCGTCGATATAGGACCGGCCGGCGTTGAGCGCCTCGACCTTCCCGGGGTCGACATCGAGTCCGGTAACCCGAAGACCGGCCGCGGTGGCCTCTTTGGCCAGCGGCATGCCCACGTATCCGAGCCCGATGATCGTGAGATCAGTGGCAGCACTCACGCCGAAACCCCAGGGTGGAAACAACACTTCATGGTCGCAAAGGCTATCTCAACTCGGCACCAAGCATGCCTGATGCATCTCATCACGAAGTAATGGACGCGTAGATCTCGCGATAAGTTTTCGCGAGACTGCTCCATGTTCGGTGCGCCGCCACCTCCGCCTTGCCGGCCTTGCCCATAAGATGCCGCCGCTCTGGGTCGTCCCGCAGCCCGGCGAGCGCCTTGGCCAGCTCCTCGGGACTCTCCGGGCGCACCAGGAGCCCGGCGCCGTCGCCGCCGACGAGCTCGGCCAGCGCCGGCAGGTCGCTGAGGACGACCGGCTTGCCGAGGGCCATGGCCTCGACCGGCTTCAGCGGCGTCACGAGCCGGGTGACCTTCAGGTCGTCGCGGGGGCAGACGAAGATGTCGAGGGCCGCCTGGGCCTGCAGCGCCTCTTCGGGGCCGACCCGCCCGGGAAGGATGGCGTCCTTGTCGAGGCCCAGCTCCTCGGCCTGGCGCAGCAGGGCGGGGCGCTCGGCGCCGTCGCCCACGATCAGCACCTTGATCGGCGTGCCGGCGTCGCGGAGGATCGCGGCGGCCGACAGCAGCGTGGCGAAGCCCTCGTAGCCGACGATGCTCGACACCGAGCCGACCACGATGTCGTGCTCCTCGATGCCGTATTGGGCGCGGAAGGCCGCCCCGTCGTAGTCGGCGGTCAGCAGCGTGTCGTCGACGGCATTGGGGGCCAGGAAGATCCGCTCGCGCGGTACACCGCGCTCGATGATCTCGGTGCGCATGGTCTCGGCCAGGGTGACCACGGCGTCGGCGGAGCGCATGATCGTGGCCTCGCGCTCGCGCTGGAGAAGGTGCCGCTCGCTGCCGACGCGCCGCGGGTCGCGGCTGGTCCAGGTCTCCTCGAGGAAGCCGCGGACCTCGTACACGACGGGCGTGCCGGTGCGCTCGCGGACCGCGAGCGCGACCGAGCCGTTGCGGTGGTCGGTGGCCGCGTGCAGCACCTGCGGGCGCAGCGTGCGGACCAGCTCGGTGACCTCGGACGCGCCGCGGATCATGCGGCCGCGGCTCTCGATCGGCAGGTCCATGCCGTGCGGCAGCATCCGGTGGTAGGGGATCTTGTCGATCTCCGCGTACGGCTCGGCGGTGGCGTGCCCCTGCAGCATGGGCCAGCCCCAGCTGGTCACCACGTAGGGGTCGAGGCCGAGGGCGCGCTGGGCCGTCACGATGCGGTGGGTGCGGACCGTGTAGCCGGCCTGCGTGTACGGCAGGGCGTTGGTGACCAGGTGCAGGACCCGGCCGGGCGCCCGCTCCCCGACGATCACCTTCTCCTTGACCGGGATCGGGTCACGCCCGATGGCGGCGATTTCGCCCTCGTAGTACGTGATCCGCCGCCGGATGAACGGCCACCGGGCATGCGGCTCGAGCACGCGGACGGCCTCGGTCATCTTTCCCACCTCGAAGAGGGCCTTGGCCTCCTCGAGCGGGCCGTCCGCCATCCGGCGCACGATCTTCCGTACCGTCACGCGGGCGTAGCGGGCGACCGGCCAGGCGATCCGGCCCACGACGGGGCGCAGCTTGGACGGCATGGCCTCGGCGGCGGCCTGGGCCACGCGCATGGGGTCCGACTTCATCTTGCTGGCGACGACCCGGGAGACGACGACGGGGTTCTTGACGAAGCCTCGGATCAGGCCGCCGAGTCCGGCCCGGGCGGACTTCGCGGAGACCTTCGACGGCTTCTTGGCCTCGGATACCACGGCGTGACCGTACCATAGGCAACGTTTGACCCAGTGCCCGATGAAACACCATGAAAGGCGAGGTCAATGCCGCAAGAGGGTCCGTTTGTACTCCACGTGCTGGGCGCAAGGCCCAACTTCGTGAAGGCCGCGCCAGTCGTAAACGGTCTGGCTGGGCTGGGCGTGCGGCAGGGCATCGTGCACACGGGTCAGCACTACGACGCGCTGATGTCGGACGTG
Source organism: Streptosporangiaceae bacterium NEAU-GS5 (assembly GCA_017592665.1). Classification (GTDB taxonomy): domain Bacteria; phylum Actinomycetota; class Actinomycetes; order Streptosporangiales; family Streptosporangiaceae; genus NEAU-GS5. The sequence goes on from JAGFNW010000003.1 coordinate 206,287, forward strand.
TTCTTCGCCGACCTCGGGCTGCCCGAGCCGGTGGCCAACCTCGGCGTCGGCTCCGGGTCGCACGCGCAGCAGACCGCGGCCCTGCTGGTCGGGCTCGAGGAGGTCGTGCTGGCCCATCGGCCCGAGCTCGTGGTCGTCTACGGCGACGTCAACTCCACGCTCGCGGCCGGGCTCGTCTGCGCCAAGCTGCGCATCCCGTTCGCGCATGTGGAGGCCGGGCTGCGGTCGTTCGACCGGGACATGCCTGAAGAGGTCAACCGGGTCGTCACCGACGCGCTCGCCGACATCCTGTTCGTCACCTCGCCCGACGGGCTCTCCCACCTCTCCTCGGAGGGGATCTCGCCGTCGAGGGTCCACCTGGTCGGCAACCCGATGATCGACAGCCTGTTCGCGGCGCTGCCGAAGCTCGACCCGAAGCCCGTGCAGGAGCGGCTCGGGGTGTCCGGGCGCTACGCGGTGGCCACGCTGCACCGGCCCGCCAACGTCGACGAGCCGGAGGCGGCCCGTGAGCTGGTCGACGCCGTGCTCGGGGTGGCCGAGCAGGTGCCGGTGATCGTGCCCCTGCATCCCCGTGGCCGCGGCCGGCTGGCCGAGGCGGGGCTGGTCGACCGCGACGGCCTGAAGATCATCGACCCGCTGGGGTACGTCGACTTCCTCTCGCTGGTCAGAGGGGCGGTTCTGGTGGTCACCGACTCCGGAGGCGTACAGGAAGAGACCACCATGCTCGGCGTGCCGTGCCTGACGGTGCGGCCGAACACCGAGCGGCCGATCACCGTGACGCACGGCACCAACCGCCTGGTCACGCCCGCTCAGCTGCCGGCGGCGGCGTCGAAGGCGCTGGCCGACGGCGCGGTCACGCCGAGCGGCGAGCTGCCGGTGCTGTGGGACGGCAAGTCGGGACCGCGGATCGCCACGATCATCGAGGCGTGGTTGCGGGGAGACAACCTTTCCCCCGCTTCTCGGGGCGCGCTGGCATAAATCCCCCTAAAGTGGTCGTCCGGCGAGTGATTGGGTAAGGAATGTCTGACTCCGAGGAGACCCCGCGCTTCCAGCGTCTGGGACCGGCGAACTGGCTGCCCGAGGAGCGCAAGCTCGTCGAGCGCTACGAGCAGCGGATCCGTGAGCTGGAGAAGAAGCTGGCGATCCAGGAGGCGCGCGCCGACTACGCGATCTGGAAGCTGCGCGCCACCCAGACCCAGCGGCCCTTCCGCGTGGCGCAGGCGCTCACCGGCGCGACCAACCCAAAGAAGCTCGTACGGCTCCCGCAGAACCTCAACAAGGCGCTGCGCTCGCGCAAGAGTCCCAAGGCGCCCGTGACGGTGGTGGACGTGGCGGAGTCGGCCGAGAACGCCACGCCCGAGGTCAAGATCCCGACGCTGCAGTGGCCGGAGGGCCCTGTGGTGCGGCCGGACATCCGGGTCGCGGTCATCCTCGACGACTTCTCGCGGATGGCGTTCCAGTACGAGTGGGACCAGATCGAGTTCGGCCTGCAGGACTGGCGGGAGATCTTCCAGGACAAGCGCCCCGAGGTCCTGTTCTGCGAGTCGGCCTGGCACGGCAACCAGGGCCGCTGGCGCTACCAGATGACCGGCACGAACGCCCCCAAGCAGGAGCTGCGCGACCTGGTCGCCTGGTGCCGGGCCGAGGGCATCCCGACCGTCTTCTGGAACAAGGAAGACCCGCCCAACTTCGACTTCTTCATCGAGACGGCCAAGCTGTTCGACTACGTGTACACGTGCGACGGCGACATGATCCCGAAATATCGTGAAGTTCTGGGGCATGACCGGGTCGGCGTGCTGCAGTTCGCGGCCCAGCCCCGGATCCACAACCCGATCCAGACCCGGCAGGGCCGGCCGTACGACGTGGTCTTCGCGGGCATGTACTTCCGCGACAAGCACCCCGAACGCCGCGAGCAGATGGAGACCATCCTCGCCCCCACACGCGAGCTCGGACTGCACATCTTCGCTCGAAACGGCACGGTCGCCGACAAGTACGCGTGGCCGGACGAATACGTCCCGCACATCGTGGGCGAGCTGCCGTACGACCAGATGCTCGCCGCGTACAAGATGTACAAGGTCTTCCTCAACGTGAACTCGGTGATCGACTCGCCGACCATGTGCGCGCGGCGCGTCTTCGAGCTGTCGGCGTGCGGCACGACCGTGCTGTCGGGCTGGTCACGGGCGATCGAGGAGACCTTCGGCGACCTCATCCCGGTCGCGCACTCCCAGGAGGAGGCCTACAACCGGGCCCTCTATCTGATCAACAGCCCTGAGCTCCGAGCCCGGCAGGGACATCTGGCCCTGCGCGAGGTGTTCGACAAGCACCTGTTCTCGCACCGGGTCGACCAGATCCTCGGCGACCTCGGGCTGCCGATCTCGGCGCGGGAGCGCTCGATCTCGGTCGTGCTGCCCACCAACCGGGCCGGCCAGCTGGAGCACGCGATCTCGCAGGTGGCCCGGCAACGGCACACCAACCTCGAGCTGATCCTCGTGCTCCACGCGCTGGAGGAGGATCCTTCGGTCGTACGGGACAAGGCCGTGGCGGCCGGGATCGAACGGGTCACGGTGCTGACCGCGCCGCACGAGTGGACGCTCGGCGAGGTGCTCAACCACGGCATCGCCCACGCCGACGGCGAGCTGATCGCCAAGATGGACGACGACAACCTGTACGGCGCGCACTACCTGTCCGACCTGGTCCGGGCCTTCGACTACGCGGACGCCGAGATGGTCGGCAAGGGCGCGCACTACACCTATTTCCCCTCGCGCAACGAGACGGTCATGCGGCTGCCGGGGCTCGAGCACCGCTACGCCCACCTGGTCCAGGGGGCGACCATCCTGGCCCAGGCCGACCTGCTGCGGCGGTTCGCGTTCGAGCCGGTCAACGCGGGCGAGGACACCCGGCTCGTGCGGCGGTGCAAGGAGGAGGGCGTGCGGATCTATTCGGCCGACCGCTACAACTTCGTGTACATGCGCGGTTCGGACGCCGCCGCGCACACCTGGCGGGCGCCCGACTACAAGCTGACCCGCAACGCCCAGTTCTCCTTCACCGGCAACCCGGAACAGCACGTAATGATCTAGATTTACGCGCAGCTGCCCGTGGCGTCGGCGCCGTACTGGAAGCCGCCGCCCGAGGGCACCTGGTAGATCAGATAGGTGACGTAGCTCACGCCCGAGCAGCCGCTCTCGCCGTTGGCGCGGGCCAGGGCGTTGAGGTTGTTGAGGGCCATGACCTTGGCGTTGGCCTCGGCGTGCGTCCGGTCCTGACCCCAGGCGTTGCCGCTGGCGGTCCGGGTCGTGGCGGCGTCGGCCGCTAACGGCGCCACCAGCAGTCCGAGCGCCGCCAGCCCGGCGACCACCGACACCCGCGTCTTGTTTGCGTGCTTCACGTCACGTTTCCCTTCGGGACCTCGATTGACCTGGGCGAACCAGGCCGCGTCAGGGTAAGCGCGGCCCCTGGCCGCCGCCAGCGGCGGGCGGCGGGCGGCGGGCGGCGGCGTGCAGCCAGGTCGCCGGCAGGCGGCGGCGAAAGTTTCAGCCAGGCGGGCGGTAACGCCGATTTCGTGGCCGACGTCTTCTTGGAGGTGCTGCGCTCGGCGCACGGATTCGATCCGCGCCGCGGCGACGCCGTGGCCTGGCTGTACGGCCTGGCCGGGCATGTGGCCGCGGGCGCACATCACCGACGGACCCGGGTGGCCGACGCCGAGCGGCGCCTGCGAGGGCGCGCGCTCCTCGACAGCGACGACTATGTCCGGGTCGAGGAGCGCATCGATGCGGCGGCCCGGCTTCGTCGCACGTACGCGGCCATGCGCGAGCTGCGGGAGGAGAGGGAACCGGCATGACGAACGACCTCGGAGGATTCGAGCAGCGCCTGGTGGGCGCGCTGACAGAGATCGACGCCCGCCGCCCCGTCGCGGCGCCGGTGAAGGCGCTCCGCCCACGGCGCCGGCGGCGCGGCCGACTGATGGTGGTGGGCGCCACGGTGATGACCCTGGGACTCGGCGCCACCGCGGTGGCGGCGGCATCAGGGTTCTTCGAACCGGCTCCGGCACCCGTGAAGACCATCTTCGACGATCTGAAGGGGGTCGACGCCGGCAAGGCCGTGCGCGTCGGCGTGATCGACGACCACATCACCTATGCCGCGCCGACTGCCGGGGGAGGCTACTGCTTCCACTTCGGCCCGAATCCCCGCAGCGGCCCGAGCGGCAGCGCCTGCGTGACCCGCGCGAGCCGTCCGGACGAAGTGCTGTTCAGCGTGCTGCCCGGCAACGACGGCGACCTGCTGTTCGGCCGGGTCACCGACCGGCGGGCGACCGCGGTCCGGATCACCTTTCCGGACGGCGCCGGCACGCTGCGAACGCCCGTCGTGGAGTCAGGTTTCTTCGCGCTCACGATTCCCGAGCGGGCCCGGCGTGTGCTGTACATCGAGATCGACCCGAGCGAGGAGGACAAGGCCAAGCAAATCCCGGACGAGAAGGGGCGGGCCCGTCTTGAGCTTCGACCTGTCGAAGATTCCGCTGATCTCGGTCGTCGCGCTCGACGCCCAGGGCCACGCGATCGCGCGTGGCGTCGCGGTGGAGCCTTCCGGCGGCGAGTCCGGGGAGCCTACGGCGGAGCCGACGGGAGGGCCCCCGGGAGGGCCGGCGCCGATGCCCGGCTGAGCGCGGCCTCGGTGCCGCGACGACGCGACCCGCAGGATGAGCGGCAGGGTGAGCGGCATCCTCCTTGCGGGTCGCGTCCCATGTCACGAGATGACGATCTTGTCGAGCTCCGGGGCGCGGGCCGACAGGTTGAAAAAGCGGATGGCGTTCACCCCGGCGACCAGCGGCACGGGGACCGTGACCGTGGCGATCGTGCCCTTCGTCCCGGTCATCGGCACCTCGAACGCGTTGGCCCCGTTGACGCTGACGAAGTAGGACTGGGTGCCGTCCACGACCGCATGGATGGTCATCTGCTTGGTGGCCGTCGTGTCGGACAGGATCCCCTTGATCACGGTGTAGTCGTAGATGTTTCCACCGATCAGGATCGTCTTGCGGCCACCTGAGCAGATCGAGCAGTAAACCGGCTCGTTCGCGCCTTCGAAGATGTTTCCGGCCCGTTCGGCCTCATACGCGCCGGGCGAGCGGTCGGGAGGCGGCAGCGTCACCGGGGGCGTGGCCGGCCCGAGTTGCCAGGCCTTGAGGTCGCGGAGGAGCAGGTAGGTGTCCTGAAGTCCCGTGCTGCGGATGCTGCGGTAAATGCCCCACTTGGGCCGGTTGTATTGCTCGTCGGTCCACCACAGATCGATGTGGTCGGCCCGGGCGTCGGCGAGCGTACGGTTGCCGTCGCGGAGGATCCACCGGAAGTAGCCGTCGTCGCTCGACTTGAACTCCAGCGTCGTGCTGATCCACTTGTTCTGGAGCGGCTCCAGGTCGACCGAGGCGATCTCATGGACGACGGCGTCCTCCTGGGTCCAGTAACGCGCCTGGATCTTCGCCACGCCGTCCTTGATCGGCAGCGAGAGCTGCGCCAGCGGGGAGCTCGTGTCCGACGTCTTCATCTGCCAGATGTGGGTGAACTGACTGGTCGCGTCGAGAGTGTCGGGAATGTACATCTGATAGCTGATCCGCCAGGTCTCGTCCTTGCGGATCTCCAGGGGCACGCCGCGCTCGCGCATGCCCCTGACCTCGTTGCGCTGCCGGTCGGCACCATCGCGCGCGCCGACGTGCATGTCGAAGCGCCACAGGTTCCCGACCGGATAGATGTGCGGGGCCGTCTCGGGATCCGACCCGCGCCGATCGTCCTCATTCCCCTCGAAGGCGTTCAGACCGTCCCTGTACGCACTGGGACTCCAGCGCAGCTGCCACGGGTCCTTCCACGGGGCGTGGATCCGGGGTGGCGCCGCGGCCGTGGAAAACACGAGCGCGGCCGCGGCGAAGACCGCGCCCGCGACTCGTGCATGGATGAGTTTCGCGTGGTTCATGAGGCGCCTCTCTGCTGGGAGCACGGACGCCGGGCCCCGTTCCACGCGACCGCAACCCGGCAGAGGACCACGAATCATCGGATCACATCCGATTGTCAAGGTCCTTCACAAACGGGTTGAGCGTAACCGAGGCAGTGAGGGAAGTCGATAGATCCGATCTATTCCTCGGCGGAGATAGGCGTGACGACCCCGTTGACGGGCGATTCGACGGGCCTGTCGCGGTCGGTCCTCGCAGGTGTGTTGTCCTGCAGAAGAGCACGGGCGATGCCGAGCCCCGTGCCGCCGAGCGTGAGCACCTTGGCCAGCAGCTCCTCGACGCCTTCCGCGCCGTTGAGCACCACCATGTGGTCGACGTTGCCGAACGCCTTCGCGCCGGCCTCGACGATCTGCGGCCAGTTTTCGGCAAGTTGCTGGGCGACCACGGCCTCCTGGTTGACCGCCAGGGCCTCGGCCCGCGCCTTGATGGCCGCGGCCACCGCCAGGCCCTTGGCCTGCTCGGCCTCCGCTTCGGCGAGGCCGCGCAGCCGCGCCGCCTGGGCCTCGGCCTCACCGCGCAGCCGGATCCGCTCCGCGTCGGCCGTCGCCTCGGCGATCGTGGCCTGCCTAGCCGCGTCGGCCAGGGTCACCGTCTCGTACGCCCTGGCATCGGCCGGCTTGCGCACCTGGGCCTGCAGCCGCTTCTCGGCGAGCTCGGCCTCCAGCTCGGCGGCCCTGGTCTCCTGGACCACGACCTCCTGCCGGGCCGTCGCCTCCGACAGTGGGCCCGCCTGACGCGCCTTGGCCGACGCCCGATCCACTTCGGCCTGATAGCCGGACTGCTGGATCCTCGCCTCGCGTACGGCCGCGGCCTTGCGGATCTCGGCCTCCTGCTCGGCCGTGGTGGCCTCCTGGTTGCGCTGCGCCTCGGCGATCCGCGCGGTGGCGGCGATCGCGGCGGCGTGAGGGCGGCCCAGGTTGACGATGTAACCAGTGGTGTCTTCGATCTCCTGGATCTGCAGCGAGTCGACCACCAGCCCGAGCTTGCTCATCTCGTCGGCCGACGAGATGCGGACCTCGTTGGTCAGCGCGTCGCGGTTGATGATCAGATCCTCGACCGTCAGGTTGCCGATGATCGAGCGCAGATGCCCCGCGAACAGCTGATGCGTTTTGTCGTCGATCCGCTTCTGCTGGTCGAGGAAACGGCGGGCGGCGTTCGCGATCGAGGCGTAGTCGTCGCCGATCTTGTAAATGGCCACGCCGCGTACGTGGACCGGGATGCCCTGCTTGGTGACGCAGGACACCTGCAGCTCCGAGGCGCGGCTGTCCAGCGAGAGCCGGCGCGCCGTCTGGAACCCCGGGACGACGAGAGAGCCCTTCCCCGTGATGATTTTGAACCCCATGTCCTGTCCGCGGCGCCGCGCGCCGAGCCCCGAGATGACGATCGCCTCATTGGGCTCGGCGACCCGCCAGATGAGTTTGAACAGAACGACGGCTACTACGACGATCCCCGCAACGATGGCGGCTAAGACCGGGTCCATGGCACCTCCATGAGTGCCTCGTGTTTCCCCCTGCTGACCTGTTTTTGCCGACCAGACTTCCCGGCGCACCACTTCGAAAGTACGTCTCCCCGGCCCCACGCGACCGCGCCGAGACCCGTGAATTTCCCGGTTTCTTTCGTGTTCTTCGCCGGCGTCCCCCAGGCGGCACGCGAGCCGGACCGGCGCCGCCCCATTTGGTCCGCGGTCGCTCCGGGACCCCGCGCGGTGGGCCCCGGAGCGGACTCGCGTGTCAGTGCGCGACGTCGGGGGTCTTGGCGGGGTCGGCGCCGTTGGTGCTCGGGGGAGGCGGGGTGGCGCCCGAGAGGAGGGAGCGGGCCAGGCCGAGGCCGGTGCCGCCGAGGGTGAGGGCCTTGGCGAGCATCTCCTCGATGCCCTGGGCGCCGTTGAGCACGACCATGTGGTCCACGTTGCCGAAGGCCTTCGCGCCGGCTTCGACGATCTGCGGCCAGTTCTCGGCGAGCTGCTGGGCGATGACCGCTTCCTGGTTCTCGGCGAGGGCCTGGGAGCGGGCGCGGATGGCTTCGGCTTCGGCCAGGCCGCGGGCCTTGGCGGCCTCGGCCTCGGCGAGGCCTCTCGCGCGGGCGGAGAAGGCTTCGGCCTCACCTGTCGCCTGGGTGGCCGCGGCGGCGGCCTCGCCGCGGAGCCGTACGGACTCGGCGTCGGCGGCGGCGGCCTGCTTGACCTGGGAGGCCTGTGCGGCGGCCCGCAGCTCGGTCTCGCGGGCCTCGGCCTCGGCCTGGGCGATGCGGGCGTCACGTTCGGCCTGAGACAGCTTGACCGTCTCGTACGCCTTGGCGTCGGCCGGCTTGCGCACCTGGGACTGGAGCCGCTGCTCGGCCAGCTGGGCCTCGAGTTCGGCGGCGCGGGTCTCCTGGACCACGACCTCCTGCCGAGAGGTGGCCTCCGACAGCGGGCCGGCCTGGCGGGACTTGGCCGCGGCCTCGTCCACCTCGGCCTGGTATCCGGCCTGCTGGATCTGCGACGCGCGGACCGCGGCGGCCTTCTTCGCGGCGGCGACCTGCTCGGCCTCGGTGGCCTCCTGATCGCGCTGGGCCTCGGCGATGCGGGCCGCGGCGGCTATGGCGGCGGCGTGCGGCTTGCCCAGGTTGGTGATGTAACCGGTCTCGTCGTCGATCTCCTGGATCTGCAGCGAGTCGACGACCAGGCCGAGCTTGCTCATCTCGTCGGAGGCCGAGCCACGGGTCTCGCTGGTCAGACGCTCGCGGTTGAGGATGAGATCCTCGACGGTCAGGTTGCCGATGATCGAGCGCAGGTGGCCGGTGAACAGCTCGTGGATGGCGCCGTTCATGGAGTCCTGCTGGTCGAGGAAGCGGCGGGCGGAGTTGGCGATGCTGGAGAAGTCGTCGCCGACCTTGTAGATGACCACCCCGCGCACCTGGACCGGGATGCCCTGCTTGGTGACGCAGGAGACCTGCAGGTTGGTGGCGCGGCTGTCGAGCCGCAGCCGCCGGGACGTCTGGAAGCCGGGAAGCACGGCGGTGCCCTTACCGGTCACGATCTTGAAGCCGAGGCTGTCGGCCAGCTCGTTGCGCGAGCGGGCGCCGAGGCCGGAGATGATCAGGGCCTCGTTGGGCTCGGCGACCCGCCAGACGGCCTTGAACAGCAGCACGATGATGATGAACGCGGCCACCGCCGCCGAAATGAGAACGATGACCTCTGTGGACATCTCGGTCTCCGAAGTTAGGGGAAATCAGATGATCGCGCGGGCTACGTACACGGTCCGCGGCGGGAAGTACTCCACGATCACGACGATCGAACCGACCGGGATCTCCTCGTCCTGGACGCTTGGATGCGCGTAGAACGCCTCCACGCCCCCGCGGACCGACACCATGACCTCCCCCACAAGGCCAGGGCCGATGGCGCCGGTAACCCTGCCCTGCTTACCGACCAACGTGCTGTCACCCCGTCGCTTATTACGTCGCGAATGGGCACGGTACTCCGAATTGGGGTGGAGCGTCATCACCCGGGGCGTCGTAGTCGGGTGAACGCCCAGGAGATGTCAGGCTCGACCGCCCATCGGGTCAGTTTCCGCACCAGAGGCATACACAGGACGGTCGCCAGCACGACGGCCAGCACGAGCATGGCGGCCACGCCGAGCGGGTTGTCCAGGCGGTTGTGGAAGCGCTCGAGGGCCTTCACGAAGAAGCCGTGCAGCAGGTACGCGTAGATGGTGACGGCGCCGAGGGACGAGAACCACGTGTTCCGCGCCGGGGTGACGGCCAGGAACGCGGCCACGAGCAGGGCGCCGGCGACGAGCAGGGCGATCCGGATGAGGCTGCCGGTCAGGTCGTCGACGCCGATCTGGTTGTTGGAGTGCCGCCAGCGGATCCACTCGGTCGGCACCTTGTCGTGGATGAGGAACGCCAGCCCCAGCCCGGCGGCCAGCACGCCAGCCCCGGTCACCCGCGCCCACGGCCGCTTGAGCAGCTCGATGTGCTCGGGCTTCGCCATCAGCCCGAGGACGTAGAAGGGCAGCAGGCCGAGGGTCCGGTTCATCGACAACTCATCGGGAAGGCGGCTCATCCCGGCCAGTACGGAGAATCCCAGGGCGACCGCGAGCGGCCACCTCAGCTGCTGCCAGACCGGGGTGGACAGCCGCCACAGGAACAGCGACATCAGGAACCAGGTCAGGAAGTACGGGTCGAGCAGGCTGATCTCGAACTTGCCGTACAGGAAATAGCGCGGCAGCGAGTAGGCGATCTCGAAGATCACGTACGGCACGGCGATGCCGCTGATCAACTTCCGCGCCTTGCCGGCCGAGAACGTGAAGTTCCTGGACAGATAGCCACTGACCACGATGAAGAGCGGCATGTGGAACAGGTAGACGAAGAAGTACAGCGCGTGCGCGTAGGGCACGTCGCGCAGGTTCTCGATCAGATGTCCGCCGACGACCAGGATGATCGCGAGGTACTTCGCGTTGTCCAGGAACGGGTCGCGAGGAGCCTTGCTGCCCGCGGGCGTGCTGACGGATCTGAGAGCGGGCGCCGTGGTCACTCGCGGCACCCTACGGACGTGCGGCCTGGCCCTACACCCAACGCAAATCGAACAGTCGAGGAAACTTCAGAGACCTACAGCTGTGAGACTGGCCTCCCACAGTTGTGCTGCCAGCACAGGATCAGACATTCGCGCAGGAACATTGACAATTCGGTCTTTGTGGTAAAAACGCCCCGATTCGCCCTCCTGATCGGCGAGCGCGGCCAGCCGTGCTCCGCCCGCCTCGACCGGCTCCCCCATCCCCGGCACCCGGTGGACGAGCGTCATGAAGAAAGTTTCAGCGGCGAATCCGGTCCGCAGCACGCCCGGATGGATGCACGTCGCCGCCACCCCCCGCGCCGCGAGCGCGACCGTGAACAGCGCGTTGGCCTGCTTGGTGTCCCCGTACTGCAGCCAGCCGCTCCACCGCCGCCGTTCCCGCGACAGGTCGCCGGGGTCGAGCGCGCCCGTACGGCCGGCACGCGAGGACGTGGTGACCACCCGCCCGACCCGGTCGAGCAGCAGATTTGTGAGCAGGAACGGCGAGAGGTGGTTCACCTGCATCATGGCCTCGTGCCCGTCGGCGGTGATCTCGCGTTTCAAGGTCATCATCCCGGCGTTGTTGACCAGGACGTCGATCCGCTCGTGCCGGTCGCGCAACCGTTCGGCCAGGCGGCGTACGTCGTCGAAGGACGCGAAGTCGGCCGAGAACGTCTCCGGAAGGCTCCCGGAGGCCCGTTCGACGGCGCTCGCGACCCCATCGAGCCGCTCGGACGATCTTCCGACGAGCACAAGTTGGTGTCCCCGATTGGCGAGATCAAGGGCGGCAGCTGCGCCGATCCCCGCGCTCGACCCAGTAAGCACAGTAATCATCAATTCCTCACCTGCGCCAGAACTGTATCGGTGCTAGCCTTTGTGCGATCTTCCGGAGGTGCATTCCCCCATAAAAGCGGCGCGCTAGCCTCCACGCACTGCAGGAGTAGCTATGGGTTCAAGAAACCGGTCGATTCGGTTCAAGATCTTCTTGTTGCTACTCTTACCACTCCTGACGTTGAGTGCTTTGTGGGGATTCGTCCTCAATCTCACGATCGGTGATGGTCTCGCCCTACTCAGGGCCAGTAGCCTTTATGACACGATCGGGGTCACCTCGACCGACCTTGGGCTGCAGATCCAGGCCGAGCGGGCGTTGGCCGCCGACATGCTCAGCTCGGGCGACTCCACGTCGCCGGCGTTCACCGAGCAGCAGCGCAAGACCAGCGCCTCGGTGCAGAGCTTCACGAAGGCGGCCAACAGCGAGGAGACCGCCAGCTCGATGACCGCCGAGCTGCGCGCCCCGCTCGATCAGCTGCTGACCTCGCTCACCGAGACGCTGCCGTCCGTGCGCGACTCGATCGCGCTCGGCAGGTTCAGCCGGCTCGACGCCATCAAGGCCTACAACCAGGTCATGGACGGCCTGTTCGCGGTCTACGAGCGGCTCGTGTCGGTGCCCGACCTGAACATCTATCAGCACGCTTCCGCCATGCAGGCGATGGGCAACGCGTACGAGATGCTCACCCGCGAGGACGCGCTGATCCGTGGCGCGCTCACGAAGGGTCAGCTCAGCCAGGCCGAGCACAGCGCGTTCAGCGACTGGGTGTCCACCCGGCGGTTCCTCTACCAGAAGAACCGGCCGATCCTCGGCGAGGGCATGCGCGAGCCGTACGACGAGGTGCTGAACTCGCCGGTCTTCACCCGCTTCACCGATCTCGAAGACCGGATCGTCGAGCAGGTGCGGTCGGGCGGCCCGCTGCCGACCGACGCCAAGCTCTGGCAGGCCACGGTCGACCAGCTGACGGTCAAGCTGGACAAGGCCCGCATCGACGCCTCCGACGCGCTCCAGAGCGACGCCAGGTCGGTCGCCACCGGCATAATGGCGCGGATCGCCGTCGCCGGCGGCCTCGGCCTGGTGGCCGTCGTCGCCACGATCATCTTCTCGGTCCGCTTCGGCCGGCGACTCGTCTCCGACCTCGCCGGCCTGCGCGAGACGGCGATGGATCTGGCGACCGTACGGCTCCCGCACGTGGTCGAGCGGCTGCGCCGCGGCGAGGACGTCGACGTGTCCGCCGAGGCGCCGCCCATCGAGGTCAGCGGCTCGGCCGAGGTCGAGGACGTGGCGCTCGCCTTCAGCACCGTGCAGCGCACGGCCGTGGAGGCCGCGGTCGGCCAGGCCAACCTCCGCAAGGGCGTCAACCAGGTCTTCCTCAACCTGGCGCGGCGCAAGCAGAGCCTGCTGCACCGCCAGCTCACGCTGCTCGACGCCATGCAGCGCCGGGTGAGCGAGCCGGAGAGCCTGGAGGACCTGTTCCGCCTCGACCACCTGACCACCCGCATGCGCCGCCACGCGGAAGGCCTGATCATCCTGTCCGGCGCCAGCCCGGGCCGGTCGTGGCGCAAGCCGGTGCCGATCGTGGACGTCGTACGGGCCGCGGTCGCGGAGGTCGAGGACTACACCCGGGTCACGGTGACCCCGATGCCCAACGCGTCCCTGCTCGGGGCGACGGTGGCCGACATCATCCACCTCCTGGCCGAGCTGGTCGAGAACGCGACGATCTTCTCGCCGCCGCAGACCAGGGTCCAGGTGCGCGGCGAGCTCGTGGCCAACGGACTGGTCCTCGAGGTCGAGGACCGCGGCCTGGGGCTGGCTCCGGAGGAGTACACGGAGATCAACGCCAAGCTGGCCGCGCCGCCCGAGTTCGACCTGGCCGACAGCGACCGGCTGGGCCTGTTCGTGGTCGGCCAGCTGGCCGCGCGCAACGAGATCAGCGTGGTGCTGCGCTCGTCACCGTACGGCGGGACGACCGCCATCGTGCTGGTGCCGCGCTCGCTGGTGGCCGAAGGCGGCGCGCCGGCCCAGATCACCGGCACGGTGACGGCCGACAAGATCGAGCGGCCCGCCCCGCTGATCACCGGACTTGCCACCGGCCCGAACACCGGCCCCATGCCGGCCCTCGCGGCCGCGCCCGACCTTCGGCCGGCCCCGGAGCCGCGGCACGCGGGCCCGCTCAAGGAGCCGGACCTCGAGCCGGAGTTCGAGCCCGCCTTCGAGCCGGAGCCGGTCGAGGCCGAGCTGGAGCCCGAGCCGGAATTCGACAGCGGTCCCTCCACGTCACCGTTCTTCACCCCGGCGGCCCTGCGCACGGAGCCCGTGCCGCCGGCCACCCGGACCGACTTCGACGACTTGCCCGAAGTGCCGCTGCCGCCGCGGGTCCCGGCGGACTCCGGAGTCCCTGCTGAGCCGCCCCTTCTCCCCCGGAGGAACGGGCTGTCGAGGGCCCTGGGGAACGGATCGGCCGAAAATGGGAGCGCCGGTAATGGGGCTACCAAACCGGCCGGTACTCACGCGGGCTTGCCTCGGCGCGTACGACAGGCCAGCATGGCGCCACAGCTTCGCGAGCAGGCTCCCCTGTCCGCGCCCACGACGGAAGAGCCCACAGAGGAGCGTTCGCCCGAAGCGGCGCGCGCCATGTTCTCTGCCTTCCAGCGGGGCGCGCAGCGGGGCCGCGAGGCCGCGGACCAGCAGGAAGATCGTTCGTTTGGCGAGAAGGGTGACGAATGACTGGCAAAGTGACGTCGACGGGCGAGCTCAACTGGCTGCTCGACGATCTCATCAGCAGGGTCGGCGCCGTACGCCAGGCGGTGATCCTATCGACGGACGGCCTCGTGGTCGGCGCCTCACAAGGCCTGACACGCGAGGACGCAGAACACCTTTCCGCTGTGGCGGCCGGTTTCCAAAGCCTGGCACGAGGGGCCGGACGGCATTTCGGCGGCGGTGAAGTACGCCAGACGATCGTGGAGATGGAACACGCGTTCCTCTTCGTGACGGCGGCCGGGCAGGGCACCTGCCTCGCCGTGCTGGCGGCCTCCGACGCCGATGTCGGCCACATCGCGTACGAGATGGCCATGCTGGTCAAGCGAGTCGGTCAGCATATCTCGACGGCTCCTCGACGGATGTAGAAGTGAGAAGAGACGGCCCTCAGTGGCTGGATGACGAGGCCGGACCGATAGTCCGGCCATATGCGCTCACGATGGGACGCACTCGCTCATCCGGCGACGAATTCGACCTGATCGCCATGGTGACGGTGAACCCGTCGAAGGCGGTGGACGAGAGCCTGCTAGGTCCGGAGCAGGTGCGGATCCTGGCGTTCGCCCGCCAGGGGGCCATCTCTGTAGCGGACATCGCTTCGGACGTCGACCTGCCTCTCGGGGTGGTGCGCGTCCTGCTCGGGGATCTGCACGACCAAGGGCTGATCTCAGTACGACCTCCGGCCCAGGTGGCGCCGCTCCCCAGCGCGCGCATTCTCAAGGAAGTGATCAATGGCCTTCGCGCCCTCTGACGAGCCGGTCGCACTCAAGATCCTCGTCGCCGGTGGTTTCGGTGTCGGTAAGACGACGCTTGTCGGCGCCATCAGTGAAATCCGCCCGCTTCGCACCGAAGAGATCCTGTCCGACCGCGGTGTCGGCGTGGACGACATCGACGGGGTGGAGGGCAAGACCACCACGACCGTCGCCATGGACTTCGGGCGGATCACCATCCGCGAAGGCCTCGTCGTATACCTGTTCGGAACGCCCGGACAGGAGCGGTTCTGGTTCATGTGGGACGAGCTGTCCTACGGCGCCCTCGGTGCGGTCGTGCTGGCCGACACCCGCCGGCTGACCGACTGCTTCCCGTCCATCGACTACTTCGAGCAGCGCGGCACGCCGTTCATCGTGGCCGTCAACTGCTTCGACGGGGCCGACCGGCACGAGCCTGACGACGTGCGGATCGCGCTCGACCTCGACCAGGAGGTCCCCGTGCTCCTCTGCGACGTGCGGCGGCGCGCGTCGGCCAAGGTGGTGCTGGTCACGCTGGTCGAGCACGCGCTCAAGACCCTGACGGCCAGCCAGCGTTAGAGGGCCTGCAGCCCGCTGATCACTTCACGAAGGATGCCCTCGGACACGTTCGCGGTCCGGGGGCGTACTTTTATCAGCCGTTCTTCGACCAGGTCGCCGAGCAGGATGCGGACCACGCCGACCGGAAGGCCCGAGTCGGATGCCACGTCGACGACGGGCCGCGGCCCGAGCTCCACAAGTCCGAGCAGCCGCCGGTGCTCCCGGCTGAGGTTCGCGCGCGGCCCCGGCAGGGCGCCGGTCACCCCCACCACCGCCAGCAGGTCGAGTGTGGCCGCGACCCGCCCCCTGGTCAGCGCGTACGCCCGGACGACCGGCCCGTCGTCCTCCACGTAGCCGTCCGTGCTCACCGTGTCACCTCCAGGCGGGCCTCTTCCTTGACGAGGAGGGCCGCCGGGAGCAGCACGATCGCGCTCACCCCCCCGAACGGTGAGCGGCGCAGTTCGACCTGGACGTGGTGGCGTGCCGCCAGCCGGCCGGCCACGACCAGGCCGAGGCGGTCGGTGTCGGCCGGGTTGAACTCGGGCGGCTCGGCCAGCCTGCGGTTGATCCGCTCGAGCTCGTCCGGCTTGAGGCCGAGGCCACGGTCCTCGACCTCGACCGCGAAGCCCCGCGCCACCAGGTCTCCGCGTACGGTGACCTCCGTGTGCGGCGGGGAGTAGACGGCGGCGTTCTCGACCAGCTCGGCGAACAGGTGGATGAGGTCGGCGACGACCGTGCCCGGGACGGCGGAGTCCGACATCGGGTAGACCGTGACCCGGGTGTAGGCCTCCACCTCGGCGACCGCGGCGCGCAGCACGTCCTCCAGATGGACCGGCTGGCGGTAGACGCGGCCGGCCGAGCCGCCGGACAGC
Source organism: Streptosporangiaceae bacterium NEAU-GS5 (assembly GCA_017592665.1). Taxonomy (GTDB): domain Bacteria; phylum Actinomycetota; class Actinomycetes; order Streptosporangiales; family Streptosporangiaceae; genus NEAU-GS5. Next base: position 222,557 of record JAGFNW010000003.1, read on the forward strand.
ACGATCAGGCCTTCGGCGTGGCGGCGCATGCGGGTGGTCAGGTGGTCGAGCCGGAACAGCTCGTCCAGGCGGATCGGGTCGTCGGTGTCGCGCTGCATCTCGTCGAGCATGCGCAGCTGCCGCTGGACCAGGCTCTGGCTGCGCCTGGCGAGGTTGCGCAGCGCGCCGCCGACGCTCTCCCGCAGCACGGCCTGCTCGACGGCGGCCTCGACGGCCGTCCGCTGCACACTGTCGAACGCGGCGGCGACGTCGCGGACCTCTTCGGTCGATCCGGCGGGTTCGATGGGCGGCGCCTCGGCCGCCACGTCGACCTGGTCGCCCTGCTTGAGGCGGGCGACGACGCGCGGGAGCCGTACGGTCGCGAGGTCCTGTGCGGCGTCACGCAGGGCGCCGAGCTCGCGGGACAGGCCGCGCGCGAGCCGTACGGTGAGCAGGACCGAGCCGATGACGGCGAGCAGACCGATGAGGCCGGCGGCGCCGGCGCGGAGGAACGCGTTGATGGCCGTGGGCGCCGACTCCCGGTTGAGCGCGGCGGTCGAGCCGTCCTCGGCGACGTGCCAGGCGGACTGCAGCCGGTCGGAGACGGCACGCCAGCTGTCCTGTGAGACATTCTGCTGGGCGACGAGCTGCTCCTCCATCTGCTGGAAGCGGATGGCGTCCGGGCTGTGCAGCACGGCGAACAGCGGCGCGCGAAGGTTCGGCGCCATCTGGGCCAGGCCCTGGTCGATGAGGAAGATGCGGGTGTCGGCGAGCCGGGTGAAGGCGCGCCGCTCCAGCGGCGTGAACGGGCGGTGCGCCGCGAGCGCGGCCGCCCCCATCGACGCCTCCCGCGTGAAGGCGTCGCGGGCCTGGCCGACCAGGATGAACGCGTGCGCCTGCTGGTAGAGCGAGCTGTCGAGGGTGACGGTGACCCCGTCGGCCAGCTGGCAGAACAGGTCGGGAAGCCGTCCGAAGTCGTCGGAGAGCCGCACCAGGTCGGCCTGTCCCGCGTCGACCCGCTCACGGATGGAGCGCAGGTTGTTGGCGACGCTGATGACCTCGTCGTAGACCGGCCGCATGGCCTCGGGGACGTCGTCGCGGGTGGCCCCCTTGAGGAAGGTGTCCCGCTTGTCGTCGACGACGGTCCGCTGCTCGAGCAGCGCGCTCAGGTCGCCCGAGTCGCGGCTGCCGAGATACTGGCCGGACAGCATGTTCTCGCGCTGGAGCGCCACCACGTAGTCGTTGCCCGGGGTGCCGGTGTGCTTGGTGAAGGCGTCTGCGGTGACCCACTTGAGGGCGTCTCCGACCGTGACCGCGGTCAGGAAGACCCATAACCCCACAAGGGACACAATGGGCAAAACCAGCAAAATCGCTACTTTGAACCGAATTGTTCTGCTGGCTGCCATGGCGCGCACCTCACCGACGTTCAAAGGTGTGCGTGATGCTAGCAGTTAACGTGTGGTCAGTTGGTGGCAATATGTAGCGTTTTGAGCACGGTGATACTCAGAGGGCCCGAAGGCCATTGATCACTTCGCGGAGCAGGCCCTCCGTCACCCCGCGCATGGACGGCCTGATCTCGATCATCTGGTGTTCGACCAGGTCGCTGATGAGCACCCGGACCACGCCGATCGGCAGGTTGGAGTCCGAGGCCACGTCCGCGAGGGGCCGGGCCACACCGGCGAGCGCGAGTAACCGCCGGTGCTCCAGCGACAGGTTGACGCGGTGCGACGGCTCGATCCCGGTCGCCGCGACGATCGCGGTCAGGTCGATCTCCCCGGCGACCCGGCCGCGCGTCAGGGCGTAGGAGCGGACGACCGGCTCCTCATCCTCCTCGTCCTCGGTCATCGCGCCACCTCGAGCGCGGGCGCCCCGACGAGCAGGGCCGACGGCAGCAGGACGATGGCGGTCGCGCCGCCGAACGGCGAGCGGCGCAGCTCGATGTGGACCCCGTGCCTGGCCGCCAGCCGGCCGGCCACGACCAGGCCGAGCCGGTCGGTGTCGGCCGGGTTGAACTCGGGCGGGCTGGCCAGACGCCGGTTGACTCGTTCCATCTCCTCGCGGGACAGACCGAGGCCGCGGTCTTCGACCTCGACCGCGAAGCCCCGGGCCACGATCTCGCCGCGGACGGAGACCTCGGTCTTCGGCGGGGAGTAGACGGCGGCGTTCTCCACCAGCTCGGCGAACAGGTGGATGAGGTCGGCCACGACCGTGCCCAGCACGGACACGTCCGGCATGGGATAGACGATGACGCGCGTGTAGTCCTCCACCTCGGCCACCGCGGCCTGCAGCACGTCCTCGAGCGCGACGGGACGGCGCCACGTGCGCCCGGGCGAACCGCCGGACAGCACGATCAGGCCCTCGGCGTGACGGCGCATGCGGGTGGTCAGGTGGTCGAGCCGGAACAGCTCCTCGAGCCGGGTGGGGTCGTCGGTGCCGCGCTGCATCTCGTCGAGCATGCGCAACTGCCGCTGGACCAGGCTCTGGCTGCGTCTCGCGAGGTTGCGCAGCGCGCCGCCGACGCTCTCCCGCAGCACGGCCTGCTCCACGGCGGCCTCGACGGCCGTGTGCTGGACGCTGTTGAAGGCGAGCGCGAGGTCTCTCACCTCTTCCGTGCCCGCCATCGGCTGCAGCGGCGGCGCCTCGGCCGCCACGTCGACCTGTTCGCCCTGCTTCAGGCGGGCCATCAGGCGCGGCAGCCGTACGCTCGCCAGATCCTGGGCCGTGGCACGCAGCGCGCCGAGATCGCGGGTCAGGCTGCGGCCCGTGCGGATGGAGATGAACACCGAAAGCGCGACGGCGATCAACCCGAGGAGACCGGCGAGGCCGGCGCGGAGGAAGGTGGCCACCGCGGACGGCGCGGCCCGGTCGTTGATCGTCTTGTTGACCGCGTCGAGCGTGCCGCGGAAGTTGGTGACGGCCTGGTCGCTCACCGCGCGCCACGCCTTGAGCGTCATGTCGGCGTGCACCTGGCCGACCATGATGCGGGTCTCGTAGACCTGGAAGTCGCCGTACGGCGTGGAGGTCTCGAACTTCTGGAACGGCGCCCGGAGGTCGGGGTCGAGCTGGGCCAGGCCCCGATCGAACAGGAAGCGGCGCGTGGTGGCGAGCTTCCAGAAGGTCTGCAGCTCGGCGGGGGTGAAGTCGCGGTTGACGGCCCGTACGCCGGCGGCCAGGGCGCGTTCGCGGGTCAGATAGTCCTCGGACAGGGCGATGAGCGTGAGGCTCTGAGACTGGGTGTTCAGGGACTGGTCGCTGAGGGTCAGCGTGCTCGTGAGCGCCTGCTCGGCGTCGGCGAACTCGCTGATCTGCTCGTTCAGGCGGACCAGGTCGATCAGGCCGGTCTCGATGCTGTCGTCGGCGTCGGCGCGCGCGTCGTCGAGGTCGGTCAGGGTGGCCATCATCTCGTCGTACTTGGCCTTGGCGACCGGGGTCAGCGCGTCCTGCGCGGCGGAGGTCGAGGAGAGCTCCTTCAACCGGTCGCGGGCGTTGTCGACGTCACCGCGCTGCCGGGCGAGCACGGCCTTGGAGGACTCCGACCGGAGGGCCATCGCCTCGGCGGTCAGCACGTGCTCCTGCTGCAGGGCGTCGGTGAGCTGGTCGGCCGGCTTGATGATCGCGTCATACCTGGTGGTGACGTCGAGCAGATCGAACGACTCAGAGGTGGTCTCGGCGGCGGCGAACACCCATAACGCCACCAGCGTGATCAGTGGAATCACAAGCAGCGTAAGAATCTTGTACCTAATCGATCTGCTGCCCGCCATGGCGCTCCCTAACCGACGATGCGGCGAGAGCGTAACAGGCACTTGGTCGGATATCCGAGGAAGTTTTCCTATTGTTGCCGAAAACTAACTATGCGGCTTATGTGACCGTGTGGGGCGAGAGTGAGTCTCACCAGCTGGACAGCGATGACGGCCAGCGCGGCGCCCTCGACCACGAACAAGGCCCGCTCGACAAGGTCGATCATAACTCCATGGCCGGGCAGCGCGACGTACGTCAAGATCGCGATTCCGACCCCACCGGCCAGGCTCAGCCACTCGACCGGGCGGGCCACGACCTTCCAGCGCGCGTCCGCCGTGAAGCGGCCCACGAGCAGGCCCGTCGCCACCGGCAGGCACACGTACGCCACCAGGGGGAAGACGAGCATGGCCACGCCGCCGAGGGCCAGCAGCCGCTCGGGCCAGCCCGCGATCGGCGCCTTGGTCAGCCACAGCCCACCGAGCAACGCGAGCGCGGCCACGCCGAGCATGGCCGGCTGGCCCATGACCAGCGCCACGAGCAGCCCGGCACTTGCGACTAAGGGGAGGAACCGCTTCATACATCGCAGCATGGCCGCCGCCAGCCCCAGACGGTATCCGGCGCGCCCCTGAGTTCCCCCGGAGGACAACCTCAGGGTCGCTCCGGGAGAACTCATTACCCTGCCGCCTGACCTGCGGCTTCGTGATAGCGGTCGCGCAGGCCTGGGGTGGGGTCGCCCTCGTACGCGGCGACCTCGCCGAGGCTCCAGGCCGGAGGTTCGGGGCTCTGCGCGAGAAGCCACGCCGCCTGCCGGGCCGCGCCGTCGGCCACGTACTCACCGGGCGGCGGCACCAGCACCTGGCAGCCGAAGACGCTCGGCGCGATCCGCCGCACCGCCTCGGACCGGGCGCCGCCACCGATCAGCAGCACCCGCTCCGGGGTCAGCCGGAGCGCGTCAAGCGCGTCGGCGAGCCCGCACAGCATGCCCTCGACCGCGGCCCTGGCGAAGTGCCCCGGAGTCGCGTTGACCAGGCGCAGGCCGTGCACCGACCCCGTGGCGTCGGGCAGGTTGGGGGTGCGCTCCCCCTCGAGGTACGGCACAAGCACCAGCCCGTCGGCGCCCGGAGGCGCCTGCAGGGCGAGGTCGCTCAACTCCCCCACCGACACGCCGACGATGCGCGCCGCCGCGTCGAGCACGCGCGCCGCGTTGAGCGTGCAGACAAGAGGAAGGAAACGGCCCGTCGCGTCCGCGAACCCGGCGACCAGCCCGGTGGCGTCGCCGGACGGACGGTCGGCGACCGCGAAGGCAACCCCGGACGTGCCGATGGATACGACGATGTCGCCCGGCCCGGCGCCGACGCCGAGCGAGGCCGCCATGTTGTCGCCGGTGCCCGGAGCGAGCCTGCCTCCCGCGCTTTCGGTCGGCTGGAGAACCTTGGGCACGTGCGGCACGTGCCCGAGCGCGAGCTCCAGCAGGTCGGGGCGGTAGGCGTTGGTGAACGGCGACCAGTAGCCGGTGCCGGACGCGTCACCGCGGTCGGTGGCCAGCGCGTCGAGACCGGTGGCGCCGGACAGCTTCCACGTCAACCAGTCGTGCGGCAGGCACACCGCGGCGACGCGGGCGGCGTTGTCCGGCTCGTGCCGGGCCAGCCAGCGCAGCTTGGTGACCGTGAAACTGGCGACGGGGACGCTCCCGACGGCCTCGGCCCACTTCTCCGGGCCGCCGAGCTCGGCGATGAGGTCCTGCGCCGCACCGGCCGAGCGGGTGTCGTTCCAGAGCAGCGCCGGCCGTACGACATTTCCGGACTCGTCCAGACAGACCATGCCGTGCTGCTGCGCGCCCACGCTGATCGCGTCGACGTCGCCGAGGCCACCCGCGCTTTCGAGCGCCTGCTGGAGCGCCGACCACCAGGCGTCCGGGTGGACCTCGGTGCCGTCCGGGTGGGCGGCGCGCCCCTCTCTTACGAGCGCGCCGGTGCCGGCGTCCCGGATGACGACCTTGCAGCTCTGGGTCGACGAGTCGATCCCCGCCACCAAGCTCATCCGCGCACGCCCAGCAAGTGCTCGAGCGCGAGCTGGTTGAGCCTGCTGTAGTGGAAGCCGCGGGCGCCGGCCGCCTCCACGTCGAAGTCGTCCTTCTGCAGGTCGGCGACGGTCTCACCGGCGGCGAGCGTCGGCTCGGTCAGCTCGCCGACGCGGCTGGCCGCCAGGGCCTCCTGGACCTCGGGGTCGGCGCGGAAGGCGGCCGACTTGGCCTTGAGAATGAGGTACGTCCGCATGTTGGCGGCGGCGGAGACCCAGACGTCCTCGGGGTCCTCGGTGCGCAGCGGCTTGTAGTCGAAGTGCCGCGGGCCCTCGTAGCCGCCGTTCTCCAGCAGGTCGACCAGGAAGAACGCGCTCTTCACGTCGCCGTGGCCGAAAATCAGGTCCTGGTCGTACTTCGGGCCGTGCTGGCCGTTGAGGTCGATGTGGAACAGCTTGCCGTGCCAGAGCGCCTGCGAGATACCGTGGACGAAGTTCAGGCCCGCCATCTGCTCGTGGCCGACCTCCGGGTTGAGGCCCACGCGCTCGGAGTGCGCCAGCTCGTTGATGAAGGCGAGCGCGTGCCCGACCGTGGGCAGAAGGATGTCGCCGCGCGGCTCGTTAGGCTTGGGCTCGAGCGCGAAGCGGATGTCGTAGCCCTGGTCGATGACATATTGGCAGAGCAGGTCGAGACCTTCCTTGTAGCGGTCGAGCGCGGCCCGCACGTCCTTTGCGGCGTCCGACTCGGCGCCCTCGCGCCCACCCCAGCACACGTAGGTGGTGGCGCCCAGCTCGGCGGCCAGGTCGAGGTTGCGGATGACCTTGCGCAGCGCGTAGCGCCGGATGTCGCGGTCGTTGCTGGTGAACGCGCCGTCCTTGAACACCGGGTGGGTGAACAGGTTGGTGGTGGCCATGGGCACCTTGAGCCCGGTCTCGGCGAGCGCCTTCTTGAAGTTGTCGATGGCCGCGGCCCGGTCCGGCTCGACGGCGAGCAGGTCGTCGTCGTGGAAGGTCACGCCGTACGCACCGAGCTCGGCGAGACGGTGAACGGACTCCGCGGGGTCCAGCGGCGGGCGGGTCGCGTCCCCGAACGGGTCGCGTGCCTGCCAGCCGACGGTCCACAGGCCGAAGGTGAACTTGTCCTGCGGTGTCGGAGTGAACATCCGGGCGCCTCCTGAATTAGTCTACGATATGGACTAAATAATTCAACGACGTCGGCGAGTGGTCAAGTAGGCCACGGTTAATATCGTGCAGATCGGATGAACGCGCAGGTCGAGACCGGCCCGCAGGGGGAGGTGGCATGTCCGCGGAACCGGAAGGCCCGCCCGGAGACCTACCCGTGGACCCGGCCGGCGCCGTCCCCGGAAGCCCGCCCGACGGCCCGCCCGTAGACCCGTCCAGCGCCGTACCCGGAAGCCCGCCCGCCGGCCTGCCCGTAGACCCGCCCAGCGCCGTCCCCGGAAGCCCGCCCGTGGACCCGGCCGGTGCCGTACCAAACGGACCGGCCGGACCAAACCGACGACGGGAAGGGCCGAGAGCGCGCGGCGCGCTACCCGATGGCCAGTCGGGAGCACGCGGTGGCCTACCCGGCGGCATGCCCAGCAGCCCGCCCGGAGCGGGCGGTGGGCTGCCCGGCGGCATGCCCAGCAGCCCGCCCGCTAACCAGCCCGGAGGCCTACCCGGCGGCCCTAAGCTGACGGCGGCCGTGCGGCACGACGCCATGCGCGCCCGCAACCTGGCCCTCGTGCTCGGGGAGGTCGCCTCGCGCGGATCGCTGACCAGGGCCGCCCTCGCCGAGATCACCGGATTGACGAAGACCACCGTGTCCAAGCTGGTCGGCGACCTGCTGGAAGCCGGGATCGTCGTGGAGAAGGGCGCCGTGCGCGGCGGGGAACGCGGCCGCCCCGGAGTCGAGGTCCAGATCAGCGGCGCCCGCATCGCCGCCATCGGCCTGGAGATCAACGTCGACTACCTGGCCGCCCGCGTCGTCGACCTGTCGCGAGTCGTCCGCCACCGCCGTACACAGGCTGTGGACAACCGTTCTCCACAGCCTGTGGATGTCATCGCCCAGCTGCGGCAACTGGCCCTGGAGGCTGTGGATGACGCGGTGCACGAGGGCCTGCAGGTGATCGGCGGCGTGCTCGCCGTCCCCGGCCCTGTGGATATCCACACGGGCACTGTCCACAACGCCCCCAACCTGGGGTGGCAGGACGTGCCCGTGGCCGCGCTGCTGGACCTGCCGTTCCCCGTGCATGTGGATAACGAGGCCAACCTCGGCGCGCTGGGCGAGCTCTGGTTCGGCTCCGGCATCCAGGACTTCCTGTACGTCTCCGGCGAGATCGGCATCGGCGCAGGCCTGGTCGTCGGCGGCTCCCTTTTCCGCGGCGCCTACGGCTTCGCCGGCGAACTCGGCCACGTCGTCGTCACCCCAGACGGACCCCCATGCCGCTGCGGCAGCCACGGCTGCCTAGAGGTCTACGCCGGCCAAGAAGCCCTCACCACCCCCGCAGCGCTCCCCACAGGACGCACGGCCGCCACCCTCGCGATGCCCCCCGCCCCCGCAGTTCCGACCGCCCCCGCAGCGCCCCCCGCCCTCGCCGCTCCCGCCACCCCCACCGCTCCCGCCACCCCCACCGTGCCCTTCACGGGACGCACCGCACCAACCACCACGGGGCTGGGGACCACGGCGCCAGGCGAGCTCACGGGGCCGCGGACCGCGGGGCCTGCGGAGAGCGCAGGATCGACCACGGGGCCTGCCGAGACCTCGGGACAGGGGATCGCGGGACCAGAAGCGACCATGGGGCTGGGCACCGCGGGGCGGGGAGAGACCACAGGGCTGAGGGCCGCAGGGTCTGCGGAGACCTCGGGGGTGGGAGGGACCCAGGGGGCCGCGGGATCGGGAGCGAGCGGGCGGGTTTCGGGGGTGGTGGACGAGGTGCTCGGGGTCGGGGCTTTGGGAGCGGACGAGACTCGGAGCATCGACCTTTTGGTGGCGCGGTTGCGGGCGGGGGATCCGGCGGCTTTGCGGGCATGCGAGCAGGCCGGGTGGGCCCTGGGCGTGGCGCTGTCGTCGGCGGTCAACCTGGTCGACCCAGGGGCCATCATTCTTGGCGGCATACTCAGCCCGCTGTTCCCCTGGATCTCCGGCACGGTCTCGGCGGCGCTCGCTGAGCGTCTCGGCCGCATCCGGACGCCAGTGCCGGGGCTGATGCCCTCAGCGGTCGGCCCGGACGCGGCCGTGCTCGGGGCGGCGGGTCAGGTGCTCCGCCGCCTCATCGCCGACCCGTCCACTCTGGTCGGCTGAAAGAACCGGCCAGGGACAGCCAGAGACCGGTCGGAGACCGGTCGGCGACAGCTGGCGACCGGGGCCACAGGCCGGGCGACAGCTGCCGACCGGGGCCACAGGCCGGGCGACAGCTGCCGACCGGGGCCACAGGCCGGGCGACAGCTGCCGACCGGCGACGGGTCAGGCAACAGCCGCAGACGGGGCTACAGGCTGGGCAAAGCCGCAGACCGGGGCCGCCGACCGGGCGACGGGCCGGGCGACAGCTGCCGACCGGGCGACGGGCCGGGCGACAACTGCAGACCGGGCGACGGGCCGGGCGACAACTGCAGACCGGGCGACGGGCCGGGCGACAACTGCAGACCAGGGCACGAGGCCAGGCGACAGGTGCAGAGCGGGCTACAGGCCGCTAGGGCCGGCTACGGGTTGGCTGCGGGCTGCTAGAGGCCGGTGGGATCTAGGCCGACGCTGATTTGCTCGGCTATGCGGATGATCTCGATGTCATCCAGTCGAGGCGTGCCCGGAAGACGGCCGCGCAGGGCTGCCACGACCTCCCGGACGGGCCGGCCCGCCTGCTCGAGCGCCACATCATGGACGATGCGGAACAGCGTGCGCGTGGCCTCGCGCTCGGCGGTCACCTGGTCGAAGATCCCGGATCGAATCATGGCAGCCCCCTGATGGTCGATGGCACGTCCGTCACCGTACGACGTGCGACCGACAGTTTCCCGGATCGCCGCTCCCGAGCCGAACCTGAGCCGCAGCCGAAGGTCGGCTGTGTGAGGGACCTCATATTTGCCGGACCTCAAGGCATGTCGCCGCGTCGCGTAGCGTGTGGGCGATTTGCTCGGCGCGCTGGGGGACGCATGGCTCCGGAGATCGATATCGCGATGGCCGCGGGCAGCCTTCGCAAAGGGGTCGAAACGCTGCTGGCCGGCTGGGGCGAGCGAACGGCCATTCCCTTGGAGATTTGGGCACTGCCGCCGGAAAACGCGGCGCTTCCCGCCGCCACGGTCGAACTCGTGCTCAATGTCCTCCTCGACGCGCTCACTGCGGCGGAACGCGCGCACACCATCTCCGTCGCGGTCACAGTAGGTCGAACCGTCCGGCTCACCGTTTCCGACGACGGCCCAGGGCCGTACGAAGCGGGGCAGGCCGACAAGTCGGCGTTCGGGAAAATCGCGGCGGCGCTCGGAGGAAACTACCGAATGACGGCCGTGCCTGGTCATGGAGCCACAGTCTCGCTCGAACTTCCCACGTAGGCATGGATCGCCGAAGCCCCGTCAAAGGCCCGGCGGTCCTGCCACCATGGCTATCCAGTCGCGGAGGAGGTCATGTTGACCGGATACACCGGATATATAGGGAAAGCAGCGGATCCCGGATTCCGGCCGGCAACGCACTTCGAGGTCGCCACCGGCCGATGACATCCAACGGCGAATACGAATACCCCATCCGCGGTCACGTCTACGCAGTCGATCTGAGCAAAGAGCAGGGCTCGCGGCCGTACCTCATCATCAGCAACAACACCCGTAACCGCGCGCTGCCGAGCCTGCTCGCCGTACGCGTCACGACCTCGCCGCAGCAGCCGCTTCCGAGCGTCGTCGAACTATCCGAAGACGATCCCATGACCGGCCGCGCGCTTTGCGACGACATCGTCACCCTGTTCCGCAAAGACTTACAGCAGGACCTCGGCGGCCTCTCGCTTCAAACGATGATGCGAATCAACGAAGGCCTCCGTCATGCCCTTTCCCTCTGAGGTCCTCGCGACCGCCGACCTGCCGCAGCGGAGGCGGCAGAGCGGGCCCCGCCGCTGGTGGGCAGGACGGGACCCGCGGGGTCAGGAACGTTCGGCTGGGGCGGCCAGCCGTTCCGCTTCCTCATGCAGGGCCTCGACGAGGAGCAACTCCAGGGCCAAGTCCTCGTCGATCAGGCCATCTAGGACGTCCATCCGGGCCTCCTTGCCTCCATGGACGTCCTGACAGCCGACATGGTTCACCCATCAGATCAAAAAGGGCGATGAGCTACAGAAACGCGCGAGGGTCTGCGAACAGGTGTTGCGAAAGCCGTACCGTGATGAACTCGTCGTTGTCGGGCTGGCCGACCGTCCGGCCGTTGGAGAACGGGAAGTTGTTGTCGTTGAGCACGGCGAGCGTGCGGTCGTCGAGAAGGGCGACGTCCTCGATCGTCTGGAACGGGAAGCGGAAGGTGCTTCCGTCCGGCTTGGCCAGATTGAGCAGATCGGCGACCAGGGTCTTCTCCAGCGTCTTGCCGCGCTGCGTGGCCAGATAGATCTTCTTGATCTTCGCGGCGTCGCCCTGGGCGTTGTCGCGTTCGATGATCAGGAACCGGTTCCGGTCGATCGTGATGGCGTCGCCGATGGAGTCACCGGGATCGTCGAGCTGATACGTCCAGATCTTCCCGGTGTAGGCGCGCTTGTGCAGATCAAACTCGTACATCCGGAGGGATCCAGGGGCGTCCCCGGTGACCGTACCCTCCAGAAGCGGGTAGAGATGCCGGCCGTCGACGCCTCGCGCCATGCCCTCGAAGCCCTTGCTGCCGGCGAGGTTGGGCTGGCCGCCGTTCAGGTTCGGGTTCTCGGGCGCCTGGACGCCGGGCAGGGCGATGGGCGCCTCGAGAAGCGTGCCGGACGGGGAGAAGTGCAGCAGGAACGGGCCGAACTCGTCGCCGATCCAGAAGGTGCCGTCGAAGGCGCGCACGATCGACTCCACGTCGAAGTCGGCGCCGGTGAGGGTCCGGTCGGCGCGGGTCAGCGCGAACGGCACCCGCTTGAAGGGGTCGCGCAGGTAGAACCCGCCGAGCACATTGACCGTGCCTGGGCGGAAATCAGGCCGGATGCGGTGCACGCGAAGCAGGAAGTCGGAGCTGTTGGCCTTGGCGCCGTAGCCGTTGTCGGACAGCACGTCGTACGTGCCGTCGTGCCGGTTGACGACGCCGCTGAAGCCCTGCACGGGCTGGCCGGCGAAGGGCGGCGTGACGCCGTTGAACGGACCGGCGCCGATCAGCGCGCCGGAGGGCTCGCTGCCCGGGACGAAGGTGGCGGCCGGCAGCGATGCGAAACCGGTGAGCGAGGCCTGGCCGAACTCTTGTGGAGGATGGGCGGCGCCGGTCAGCCCAAGAACGGCGGCCCCCGCCAAGATCAGGATGCGTCTCATGGCGCGTACGTTAGGAGTGCGGAATGAACGCCGTCGCAACGCGACCCATCCTCGGGATGGCTGTGAATCTCGCGACGGAATAAAGTTCTGGCCATGCGGATATTTCAGGATCTGAGCGAGCTCAAGGCGGCCAAGGGAGAGCACCTCGGGCCGACCGAGTGGCGTACCGTCACGCAGGAGCAGGTCAACCTGTTCGCCGACGCGACCGACGACCACCAGTGGATCCACGTGGACGTCGAGAAGGCCAAGGAAGGCCCGTTCGGCGGGACGATCGCGCACGGCTATCTGTCACTGGCCCTGCTCCCCTCCTTCATGCAGGAGCTGATGCGAGTGGACGGCCTGCGGATGGGGATCAACTATGGCCTCAACAAGGTACGTTTCCCCAGGCCCGTGCCGGTGGGCGCGCGCGTCCGCGCGGCCGCCGAGCTTGTCGACGTGAAGGGCACCCCGTCCGGCACGCTGTCGACCCTCAAGGTGACCATCGAGGTCGAAGGCGAGGGCCGCCCCGCCTGCGTGGCCGAAACGCTCTCCCTGTACGTGCCGAACTCGTAGCCTCACCCGGCCTGGATGCGCGCTAGGCCGGCTGGACGTCGATCGGCAGGTGCACGATGACACGCCAGCCGCCGCGGTGCGGGCCCGCCTCCACGGTGCCGCCGATGGCGCCGGCCCGCTCCCGCATCCGGCCCAGGCCCGAATACCTCACGGGCCGGCTGCCGACGGGGCTGTCGACGGTGAGCGTCACCCCGGTCGCGTCGTAGCTGATCTCGACGCTGGCCGCGGACATGCCGTGCTCGAGCACGCTCGTGATGGCCTCCTCGACGATTCGGTACGCGGCCACGTCGACGTCCGCCGGGATCTCCCGGGGGATTCCCGACACGTGCAGCCGCGTCGTCAGCCCGGCCTGCCGCGACCGCTGAAGCAGCCGGGCGGTGTCCGCGAGCCGCCGGTCGTCGGCGCCGAGCAGGCCGTCCACCTGCTCCAGCAGTGTCCAGTTGAGGATCTGTCCCGTGCGCCTTCGATGGACGTATTGACCGATCAGAACGATGATGATCACCACGGCGACCGCGACGTAACCCCACCCCGTCACGGCGGACACGATCTCATCCATCGGCCTCGGCCCCCCATCCGCGTACGGCCGATCTACTTCGATGTCATTGCCGTTGTACGGCCCCGCCACGCGGGACATCGTCGAACCTTGACCCTTTTTGCGATGTTCGTCCTGATATGTCCCAATGGCCTCGCCGGGCCAGGCTGGAACAAGGCGTAACCCGTTCGGACTACGCGCGCGGAACCGCTATGATTGCTGACGTCAGCGAGCGGCCGTAGCTCAATGGATAGAGCATCTGACTACGGATCAGAAGGTTGGGGTTTCGAGTACCTCCGGCCGCGCAGATGGGTCCCCACCAGGCAAAACGCCGGTGGGGATCTTGCTTTCAAGGCCGGGTCCCGTGTATGCAGGTGAATGGCCGACTGATCGTGCCTCCCAGGACCGGCCGTCGCCGAACCCCTGTGCAGGGTCGGCGGGGTGTACGGTGCGCGTCATGCACACCACGCCGAGTCAGCGGCAGTCGCCGATGTACGCGCTTCCGCGGAGGAAGCGGCGGCGCTGGCCGTGGATGGTGGCGCTCGCGGTCGCGGGCGGGTTGGTGGTGCTGATCGTGGTCGCGTCGCTGGCGGGCGGGAAGCCGACGCCGTCAGGGTCGAGCGCACAGCAGCCGAGCACGTCGACGCCTGCGATCACGTCGAGGATTCCGTCGCCGGACACCGGCCAGCGGGCCGACTATCTCGTGGCCGCGGGCGCGCTCAATCCCGGCCTGGTAGTGAATGAGGATCGGGCGATCCGGCATGCGCGGAGCATCTGCGACCGGATCCTGCATCCGTCAGGCGGCACGGCAGGTCTGGTGCGATACACGGTGGCCGAGCTGTCCGGCGGCGACGCGACGATCAATACGGCTCAGGCACGTCAGGTGATCAGGGCCGTGAAGATGTGGTGCCCGGCCGCATAAGCTCAAAGGCCCGCCCCGAGCTTCGGAGCGGGCCTTTTCTGATCTCTGTACGGCAGGCCGGGTAGGTCGGTCTCAGTGCTCTGGTCGAACGTGCGGCGATTTCACGGCTGCGGTGCTCGCGGGCCCTGCTTGCCGGACATGCGGCGGAGGAACAGTTCGGCGGGGCCGCGGTAGCCGATGACGCGCATCCCGTCGGCCAGCACGATGGACAGCAGCCAGACGGCCGCGGCGATCGCGAAGGTGGCCGCGGCGCCCATGGCGCCGCTGAGGTCGAGGGCGAACGGATAGAACAGGGTCACCCACACGACCGCCTGGAACAGGTAGAAGGTCAGGGAGCGCTGGCCGAGCGCGGCCAGAGCGGTGGTGACGCGGCCCCCTCGCACCTTTGTGGCCACGAGTCCGACCGCGGCGGCGAGGCCGAGGCCGCCCACGTAGCCCGTCGCGTCGTGCGAGATGGCGATCGTCCAGCCGACGGCGGGTGAAGGCGTCGACCAGGCGCCGACGGCCAGCAGGGCGGCGGGGAGCCGGCCGATGAGCGCGACCGCGAGGCCGATCACGGTCACGTGACGCAGCAGCCGTACGTTGCGCTCGGGCTCGTCAAGAAGGCGGCGGCGGGCGGCCCAGACGCCGATCAGCATGGCGGGGACGACCATGACCGTCGAGATGATGGTCTTGGCCGGCCAGACGGCGATGTTGGAAACCAGGTGCAGCCCGAGGGTGGGCTCCATGTACGCGGCCATGGTGACCGGCTTGACCTGCGCGCCCACGCTCTGCCAGGCCAGCAGCACGGTCGCCGGGATGAGGGTCAGCCCGCTCGTCCACAGCAATACGGAGTCACGCGCGCGGACCAGTGGGGCCAGCGCCAGCAGGGTCAGCCCGTAGATGGCGATCACGTCGATGGGGACGAGGAAGACCGTGTTGGCGAAGCCGATCACCACGAGCCACAAGGCTCGGCGGCGGAGCAGTTTGCGGGTGTCGGTCCACTCGTGTCCTCTGGTGTGATCGCGGTACGCGAGTTGGCCGAGGCCGTACCCGAAGAGGAAGATGAACATGTCGCGTGCCTGGTTGTCGGCCAGGAGCGACTTGAGGAACGTGGCGGCGGCGTTGAGCGGCGCCGGGCCGAGGGTGCCGTCGCTGACGAACGCGGGGGCGTGCGCGAAGGCGATCAGCAACAACATGAAGCCGCGTGCCAGGTCGGGCGCGAGTGAGCGGCCTGTGACGGTGGTGTCCGATGACCGGGCCGGCAAGGTGTCCGTGCTCATGTGGATCTCCTTTCGATCGTTTAGTAACAATCGAAAGCTACGTTGCGTTCAGCATTTGGTCAACGAGCACTGGTGTACCGAAGTACGATATGGACTGGTAGAAGTCGCGAAAATTTGCAACGGGCATGAAGGTGAATGCAACTGCGCATCTGGCGTGGCGTTGCAATAAGATGAGGCTGAACGCAAGCAGAGGGGGTGGGTGCCGATGCCGGGAGGCAGGCTGACTCGGCAGGACCGCAGAGACATCGCCGCGGGCCTGGCCGAAGGGCTGGGATTCGCCGAGATCGCCCGGCGGCTGGATCGGCCGACGTCGACCATCAGCCGCGAGGTCGCGCGCAACGGCGGGCCGGAGGGCTATCGGGCCGACCGTGCCCATAGGGCCACCGAAGTCCGCGCCAAACGGAGCAAGCCCCCCACCCGCCCACCCCAGCGTCCGATCACGTCATACGGCCGCGATCCAGACGCCGTACGCGAATTCGAGCAGCGCCTGACCGAGGTCCTCGTCGGCACCGGCCTGCCCCAGATGACGGCCCGCGTCCTGGTCAGCCTCTACATCACCGACACCGGCAGCCTCACCGCGGCCGATCTGGTCCAGCGGCTGCAGGTCAGTCCCGCGTCGGTGTCGGCGGCCATCACCTTCCTTGAGGCGCAGCAGCTGATCCGGCGCGAGCGCGATCCACGGCGCCGGCGCGACACGTATGTCGTTGACGACGACATCTGGTATCGCTCGTGGCTGGCCAGCGTCCAGCGGAACGCGGTGCTCGTGGAGACGGCCCGGCAGGGCATCGGCGTTCTCGGCGCGGGCACGCCAGCGGGCGTCCGGCTGGAGGAAATGAGCCAGCTTCTTGGACACATCATGGAAGACATGCTCAAAGCGGGTGAGCACTGGCATGAGGTGTTCCTGGCCCGCCGCGCGGAGCGCACGTAGCTACCGTTTTGAGGCTTACGCCCTGCTTGGCAGGTGACTGCTCAACCTGCTACTTTTTGCGCTCGCACAGGGGATGTCGCCCCTATGGGCAGAGTTCGCGATCCCGTCTTTTCGGTATGTCGCCGCACATCAGTAACGACGCAGGAGTCGCCTTCTTGCGGAGCCCTCCCATTTCTGGAGTCGACGTTGACTTACCAGCAAGGTCCGCAAGACCCACGGCAGTGGCAGACCCAGCCCGTGTATCCGGACTACCAACAGCAGCCCTACCAGCAGCCATATCAGCCGTATCAGCAGCAGCCGTACGGGCACCCGATGGGCTATCCGCCGCCGCCCATCCCACCGAAGAAGAGCACCAGCCCGGTGCTGATTCTGTCCATTATCGGCGCGGTCATCCTGCTTCTTGGTGGAGGGTGCGCCGTCGTGCTGCTCGCCGCCCCTTCGTCCGCGCCCAAAGTCGTCGCGAGCGGTAAGGCGAACGCCTCACCAGACGACGGCTCCCCCGCGAAAATCGGTGACACGCTCGAGGTGAGCGGGCTGCAGATCGGCACGAAGGTCCAGGTCAAGCTCCTCAATGTGTACGACCCGGCGACCCCGTCCAACGAATTCCTGCGCCCCCGGGACGGCTATCGCTTCGTCGCCGTCGAGTTGACGATCAAGAACGTCGGCAAGGGCATGTTTACCGACTCGCCCATCATCGGCTCAGAGCTCATCGACGCCGACGGGCAGACGATGCAGATGAGCCTCGGAGACGTCAAAGAAGGCCGGCAGTTCGGCGGCTCGGTGAACATCAGCAGCGGCGACGTCCGCAAGGGCGTCGTGGTGTTCGAGGTTCCCAAGGAGGCCAAGGCGGCCAAGTTCCAGTACGGGACCATGTTCGGCCAGCGAAAGGGCGAGTGGACGCTTTAGGCCGCCAACGCCTACCAACGACGCGGCCGCTTCGGCAGCCGCGGGGCGGCGCCATCTGTGGCGAACCGCCCCGCTTTCGGATGACTACGGCCGACTACGCCTGAGTCAGGCCCACTGACCGACCTGATAGCTGCCGGCGGGCTGCTGAACGATGACGTTCATCCGGTTGTAGGTGTTGATGAGGCTGATGGCCAGGACAAGCGCGACCAACTGGTCCTCGTCGTAGTGCTTGGCGGCGTTCGCCCAGGCGTCATCGGAGACGCCGGTGGACGCGTCGGCGATGCGGGTGCCCTGTTCGGCCAGTTCCAGGGCGGCGCGCTCGGCCTCGGTGAAGACCGTGGCCTCGCGCCAGGTGGCGATCAGGTTGAGGCGCACCGAGGTCTCGCCGGCGTGCGCGGCCTCCTTCGTGTGCATGTCGGTGCAGAATGCGCAGCCGTTGATCTGGCTCGCGCGGATCTTCACCAGTTCGCGGGTGGCCGCCGGCAGCGTCGAGTCGGCCAGGGCCTTGCTCGCGGCGTTCATGTACTTCACGAACTTGGCCGCGGCCGGGTTCGTCAACAGGTCGAGACGGGCTTCCATCGTGCTCTCCTTACTCGGATCAGCGGTTTCACCCTCTTTGACCGACTGGCGCGCCGCGATGTGACGCGAAAACGCGCACTGTGACCCAGATCTCTTGCTCTCGGTCGGTGGCACGCCATGGAACGACTCCCTGTTGAGCGAGATGACAGAGAGGTGGCACCACATGAACCTGAAGAAATGGATCACGGCTACCGGCCTTGCCGCGGTCCTCACAATCGGAGCAGTGGCGGCCACGATCCTTCCGGCCTTGTCCCCCTACATCCCTATCTGACGCGCGCGTGAAGCTCGCTAGCCTGGAGATTCCGCCTGCCGTACGGGAGCCGAGATGACGACCCCGATCGAGGACCTTCACGCGACGCTCGACAGTCGCGCACGCCCCGAGGACGTCGCCGACCTGGTGCTGCAGCTTCTCGGCGACCGGCTCGACCCCACGGAGAAGGCCGTCATCGAGCGGGCCGCCTGGCTCTCCGTGCGCCGGGAGGGCTTCCCGTCGTCGATGTCGACACAATTCGCGCGGCCCGTCGGCGGCGCCTCCCAGGTCGAGGCCGCGGCCCGGCTGTTCGAGCGTCCGGAGTGGATAGAGGTGGACACCGACGACCCGCACGAGCTCCTCGGCGTGGCCGGCGAGGCGGGCGCGGAAATCGGCTGGGTCGTCGACCACCGTGACTTCAAGGCCGACCGGCTCGACCGCGAGGCCCGCGCCGGTCTCGGCCTGGACCTCTCCAAACGGCAGTACAACCGGCGGTTCCGCGCCCTCGGGAGGCTCGCCGACAAGGCCGACCGGCTGTCGGACGGCCATGCCCTATGGCGCCTGGTTCTCATCGGCCGGTCCGGATTCGCGTCTACGGTCCCGTTTGAGCGCTTCTCAGCGGACCCGTACGCGGCCGCGTTCATCGCCTACTTCACCGCCCGCCGTAACATGCGTCGCGAATTCAGCCTTTCGGGGCGGGAGAACCCGTTCGACGAGATCGCCCAGATCCTCCTCGCGCGCTGCGAGGCCTCCCCCAGCACCGACTGGCCCATGATCGCCCTCGCGTACGGCAAGCCGGCCGTGCTGGCGCGACTCGACGACGCCCAGCGCGGCGAACTGCTCGGCCGGTGGTCGGCGATGATGCGGGAATGCGCCGAACGCCTGGAACGGCTGTGGACGCCCCGGCCGTTCGACCGGACGGCGATGATCGTACGCCGCGGTGACGACTCCTCCACGTGGAACACGGTCGCCCAGGCGTACAACGCGGCGCGGGCCGGCTGGCTCGCCTGCCTGCAGTCGATGGCGGCGCTGCATCTGCTGGACGCCGCCTGCCCCGGCAAGGTGATGCGCCTCATGGCCGCTGACCTGGCGCAGTGGCACAAGCAATCCGGCGCCGGCGTCGATCCCGACACGAAGGTATGGGCGGCGCTGCCGCCGCCCTGGGACGTCCTCGCCGGACGCGCCCTCTCCACGCGCGCCGACGTAACGACGGCATGCCGTCATGTCGGGCTGGATCCGCTCGCAACGGGCTGGCTCGCCCCCACGACACGCCACGCGATCGCCGCCTTCCGGCCGACGCCCGAGCTGGTGCACGGCGTCACCATCGCCGACCCGGTGTGGGCCGGCCTGCTGCGCCGCGCCGGGGTGTTCAGCGGCAAGCGCATCAAGCCGGAGCTCGCCAAGGACGCGACCCACGGCCTCGCCGCCGGCGTTGTCACCAGCGACCTGCCTATACGCCCTGAAGGCGGTTAAAAGTGGCGGGTGCGCTCAAGATCCGACATTATTGGAGCCACCTGTTCGTAGCTCAGTGGTAGAGCGCCTGGCTCTGGAACCGGGTGGACGCCGGTTCGAGCCCGGTCGAACGGGCTCATGCCTTATGTGCCGGTGTTCGTCGCTTCAGCGAAGACCTGCAAGGCGATCTGGTACGTCTCGAAGGCGCGCGCCGCGCCCGCGTACGCCGCCAGATGGATGAACAGATCGACCACCTCATCCTTGGTGACGCCGCTGTTCAGCGCCATGCGCAACTGCCCGCGCAGCGGCTCGAACGCGCCCAGCGTCGCCGCGATGGCGACCGACACGAGAGCCCGGTCGTGCCGGCTCAGGGCCGTACGGGTCCATGAGTCACCGAAGGTATGCGCGACCGTCAGCTTCCGGAAATCCTCTCCCGACGCGGGCTCCCCCGCGCCCATCGGCAACTCCAGCCGGGCGCCGAGCAGCTCCTCGGTCGCCCGCAAACCCCGCTCATAGGCGTCATCAATGCTCATGGGCCCGTTTCTTCCTCAATCCCGGTCGTACGGCCCGGCCTACCCATGATCGAGACCCCTGACGCCCGCAGGATCGTCTGGCAGTCCTCCCAGGCCGCGGCCGACAACAGCGGCCGGGTGCGGGCGAACAGCGCGAGGAGGTCGGATCCGTACTTCGCGGCGAAGGACGGGTCGTGATCGGCGAGGTCGAGCTCGTTGGCGGCGGTCAACTCGACGAACCAGGCCAGGTCACGCGCCGCGACCGGCGCGGCTTGACTGGTGAAGCGGTCCCGGAATTCGACTGGGTCGGCGACGCCCAACTGAGGGTAGACGTGGGCGCGATCGCAGGCGCAGTAGCGATAGACCAGGTCTTCCGCCTCCGGCCCGATGATCTCCGTCAGGCGGTCTCGCTCAGCGAGCCCGAGGAGGCCGTGCGGGAAGCCGTCGGTTCCGTAGAAGGCGTGGCACAACCCAGCCGTCACGGTCGCGGGCGCGGCCTTCCATCGGACCAGGCGATCATTCACCCGAATCAGGTGGTTCAGGAGCGTGCCGCCAGGGTGGGGAACGGTCTCCGCGCCGAGTTGGCGTAGGAGCCGCAGCGCATTGGCATGCATGTCCAGAATTGTGGCAGCCTGCGTGTAAGCGATCACATAGGCGTAGGAGCGTGCTCGCTGGAGCTGTCCTTCCTGACGCGCCCGCGCGCGATCAGCCAGAGGAGCCATCCCTGGAAGAAGCCGGCGGCGGGAAACAGCAGAAAGGCGGACAACGGCTGGGGTAATGCGTCGAGCGGCAGGAAAATGAGCAGCTGCGAGGTCGGCGACGTGACCGCGAACAGCACGATCCCTTCCAGACCTTGGCTGTGCGGCTGACGCGTGGCGACCTCCACGTAGACGGTCGCGGCGATGACGATCAGCAGATAAGACCCGACGATCTTGGCAGCGAACGGGCCGCGCTCGTATCGGGAGATATGGCGGGTCAGCCCTGGAATGAATTTCATGCCACTACCCTCCACGAGCACTGGCGCCCGTTTCATGCGCGTTCATACTCAGATCCCGGTAAGTGAGATCTAGGTGTAGCGCCCGATCAGGCGATGGGCGCGCCGTACGGGTGAGAAGAGCGTCAGTGCCTGCCTTGTACGCGTCGACGGTCCGCTGGAGGCCGGACAGCGGCGCGTGGAGGTCCCGGCCGATCGACGGAAGCGCCACGTTCACGATCGTGTTGTCGAGCGCGACGATCAAGAGGCATACAGCAGATCAGAAGTACGGCGATCCGCCATTTTCTCCTCATATACCGCATGAGACAGTCGACTCATGCGGCGTTTGTCGATAGCTCGCCGGCTGCGGCGCGAAGCACCGGCCGGGCCGGAGGCAGCGTCATCCCGCGGTGCCGTCCCCGCTCCCGCACCCCTCGGCTCGGGCGCCGCCCACTCGTTCTTCCGCGTCCGCGTCAACGCCGACGGACCACGCTCCGCCCTGGCGGACGGGCAGACCGGCGTACGCGACGTCCTGCGCGCCCCGGGGCGGCCACTCGATCGGAGCCTGCGGACCGAGATGGAGGCCCGGCTCGGGGCGGACTTCTCCGACGTGCGCGTGCACACGGACGCGGCAGCGCGCCTTTCAGCAGCGGCGATGGACGCGCGCGCCTACACCTCGGGTAGTCACGTGGTGCTGGGCGAGGGCGGCACGGACCAGCGCACACTGGCGCACGAGCTGATCCACGTCATCCAGCAGCGGCAGGGCCCGGTGGCCGGTGTCGACGACGGCCGGGGCCTGAAGATCAGCGACCCCGCCGACCCGTTCGAGCGCGAGGCGGAGGCCAACGCCGACGTGGCCCGCTCCACCCCCGCGCGGACGAGTCGCGCCGCAGCGACGCCCGGCAACCGGAACACCGTGGTGCAGCGCAGGCCCGAGAAGGAATTCGATGATGAGAAAGACCGGAGATACGTGGATCCAAACTACCCGGGACTTCGCCTCATCAAGATCGACGAGCTGTCGGGCGACGAGCCCGTGTACCAGATCGCGAACACCCAGGAGTACGTGGTCTACGTCCCGGACAGCAATTACGGCTACGCCAGGTATGACGAAGGACTGAAGACCTACTACGCCCTCGTCAACGATCAGGTAGCGCCGGCGAAGGCTCAGCAGAATCTGCGAGGCCACTTCACACCGAGAAGCCAGACAACGTATCACTACAACACCAGAGAGAGGACGGTCCGGACCGGACCAATCGAGTCCATCAGTGACTTCGCGACATTCAAGATTGAAGACGACCAGCTGGTCGAGGTCAGCGTCGCCCTTCTCCAGCGCATAGGAAAAGGCCGCGAGGACACCGTGGCGAAGGTGCTCAAAGGAGATCACCTCGAGAACGTCAAGGTTGGAATGATCAACCAGGCCGCGATCGACCCCCTGGTGATCGTGGTATCCGGCGAATCCATCACCATTTCTGAGGGTAATCATCGGCTGAAAGCAGCAGCCGATCTCAACTACAAGTACGTGCCCTGCATCGTCACGATGCAGTGACCTCCCGGCGCATCGGCCCCGACGCGCTCCCGCCATGGGACCAAGGCGGTGCAAGCCAGGGTCATCCCAATACGAGCCGCAGCCGGTCGAAATCCACACGAGCTCGGCGAGGCGACCGCACGTGACGGCGTGGGCGGATCATGAGCAGCCCAGAAACGCACGTTCAGAACCAAAGGGGACTGCCGGATGACTGAGCCGCCTCCCGCTGCATCGTCTTGCGGCCCGCGCCCGATATCGGGCCCGGCATCCTCACGACGCAGTGATCGGTCAGTGGTACGACCGCGAGGTCATCCAGGTCCTCGACCTTGACCAGACGATCGCCCGCCTGGCGGGCGACGTCGTGTTCGTAGCCGTAGCCACCTCGCGCACCGAAACCGACCCCGCCGGCGCTCCCAGTGCCCGCGGCGACCTGATGGACTCCCGACGGACTCCCGACTCAATAGTGGATCTTGAAATAGCGAAAGCGAGTATGCCTTTTCATGCATACTCGCTGATGGTGGCGGAGGCTCGGGGATTTGAACCCCGGATGGGCTTAAGACCCAAACCGCATTAGCAGTGCGGCGCCATAGACCTGACTAGGCGAAGCCTCCCGGTAGCCGAAGCGGCTCACGACAGAGTACCGGCGATCGGCCGAGGCGGCAAAGCGGATAGCTGCGCGTCGTCACGGGGTGCGCCGGGAGGGTGAGAGACGTCGGCTTGATGGGGCGTGTTCCATGGGCGCACCTGGAGCCGGGGCGGTCACACAGCTCAGCCGTCATCCACAGGATGTGGAAGACGGCTGTGGGTAGCGTGTGGATAACCGCCCGAAGCTGTGGGCGACCAGGCCTGAGCTGTGGATAACCGTGTACCAGGGCGGATCCCCTGCGTAACCTGCCCCGGGTTCTGCGTGGTGTGCACGGTCTCCTGCGTAACCTGCCCCGGTCCCTGCAGGGGCCTGCCTCGGGTTCCTGCGTGGCCCGCACGGTCTCCTGCGTAACCCTGTTCCGTCTCCGTCATGGCCTGGACGGTTCCTGCGTGGCTCGCTGGTCCCCTGTGTGGCCTGGACGGCCGGAGGCCGGGTGTCCGGCCCCCGCGGCGGGGCCGGATTGAGCCGGGTCAGACGGGCGTCAGGCCTGACGGGAGGCTTCGCCCTCGATCTCGATCTTGACCTTCTTGCTGACCAGGACGCCGCCGGTCTCCAGGGCCTGGTTCCAGGTGAGGCCGAAGTCCTCACGGTTGATCTCGACCTCGGCCGAGAAGCCGAAGATCTCCATGCCCCACGGGTTGGTGCCGGTGCCGCCGAACTCGACCTTGAGCTCGACCGGGCGGGTGACGTCACGGACCGTCAGGTCGCCGACGAGCGTGAACGTGTCACCGTCCGGCTGGCCAACGTGAGTGCTGCGGAAGGTGATCTCGGGGAACTTCTCCGTGGCCAGGAAGTCTTCGCTGCGGAGGTGGGCGTCGCGGTCAGGCTGGCTGGTGTTGATGGTCGCCGGCTTGATGACGACCTCGACACTCGAGTCCAGCGGGTTCTCGGCGATGACGATGCTGCCTTCGAAGTCCTCGAAGTTGCCGCGTACCTTGGTCACCATCATGTGCTTGGCGACGAA
The DNA here is from genome assembly GCA_017592665.1 of Streptosporangiaceae bacterium NEAU-GS5. Lineage (GTDB taxonomy): Bacteria > Actinomycetota > Actinomycetes > Streptosporangiales > Streptosporangiaceae > NEAU-GS5. Next base: position 246,749 of record JAGFNW010000003.1, read on the forward strand.
CCCGACTCGCGTGTGCGCCTTGTCCAGCGCGAAGGTGCCGGCCGTCGGAATGCTGAGGCCTTCCCACTGACGAACGCTCATGATCTAATCTCCAGAAGTGGTATGTCGGACAGATGGTTGCGACAACAAATGTCTACACGAGGATTATTCCTCCCGTCAACCATCGTGACGTAGACTAGGCCTATGGATCCATTTGACGACCCCCGCCTCACCGCTGTGGGCCTGCTTGCCGAGGTCTTTTCCGGCATCCAGGACAAGTTGGGCCCGGCCTTTGCCGAGGCAGGGCTGTCCGAGGTGGACTTCGAAACCTTGATCCGGTTGGCCAGGTCCCCCGAGCGGCGGCTCCGCATGACCGACCTCGCCGGGCAGACCAATCTGTCCACAAGCGGGATCACGCGCGTCGTGGATCGGCTCGAGCGTGAGCGCCTGGTCGAGCGCGTCCCGTGTCTTACCGACCGGCGCACCTGGTATGCGCGCCTCACCGACGAGGGCGCGGCGCGCCTTCAACGGGTGATTCCACAGCATCTCATCGACATTGAGACATATTTCACTGGTCTGCTGCCCGAAGCCGAGCTGACCCGGTTCCTCGACACTCTGCGGATCATCAGGGACGTGGTCCGGCCCTGCGCGACGGCCGGTGTCGACCAGCTGTCAGACGCGCGTGTTGTGCAGGAATCGAGGTAATCCGCACGCGAAAGACGTGCGTCCTACGACTCGTAGTACCCCTGAAGTCCCCGGTGAGGCGCGAGCTCCGGGGGCCCGGGGCGGAGGGCGTCCTCGCGCGGCGGCACGCGCGAGGGCGCCCTCAGGCTTCTGCAAGCCCGTCCTTGATCCTCCCAAGGTCTTCTCGCCTCAGAGCGTGATGATCTGTAGTTCGCCTCGGGCGTGCATGTCCCGCAGCTCGCGCTTCGCGAACTTCCCCACCGAGGTCTTCGGCACGGCCTCGATGAACGACCACCGCTCCGGCAGCTGCCAGCGCGGCACCCGGTCGGCCAGGAATTCGCGCAGCTCAGCCGCGTCTGCCGTACCTTCGATCACCACACACGCCAGCGGACGCTCACCCCAGCGCTCGTCGGAGACCCCGATGACGGCGGCCTCGACCACCGCGGGATGGCCCATGAGCGCGTTCTCCAGCTCGACCGACGAGATCCACTCCCCGCCCGACTTGATCACGTCCTTCGCGCGGTCGGTCAGCGTGACGAAGCCGTGCGCGGACAGCCGGCCTACGTCGCCGGTGCGCAGCCAGCCGTCGTTGAACTTCAGCGGATCCTCGTCCAGGTAGTACGCCCCGGTCACCCACGGGCCGCGTACCTCCAGCTCGCCCACCGCCACGTCGTCGTTGGGCAGGACGCGGTCGCCGTCGCCCACGATCCGGCCTTCGACGCCGGCCAGCAGCCTGCCCTGCGTGACCCGCAGCTCCCAGCTGTCCCCGTGCGCGATCGTGGCCAGCGGCGACGTCTCGGTCATCCCCCACGCGTGCACGACGCGCACGCCGTACTCCTCCTGGAGGGCGCGCATGAGCGACTCCGGCACGGCCGAACCGCCGCACGGCACGAGCCGCAGTGAGGACAGGTCGACGTCCTCGTGCTGGCGGGCGTAGCGGAGGATGTCCCCCCAAATCGTCGGTACGGCTCCCGAGACCGTTACCTTTTCTTCCGCGATCACCCTGGTCAGGTGCTCGGCCTGGAGGAAGCGTCCGGGCATCACCAGCGACGCCCCGGCCATGAACGACGCATACGGCAGGCCCCAGGCGTTGGCGTGGAACATCGGCACGATCGGCAGCACCCGGTCGGCCGACGACAGGCCCATCGCGTTGGCCGTGCACACCGACATCGAGTGCAAATAGGCCGAACGGTGGCTGTAGACGACGCCCTTCGGGTTGCCCGTGGTCCCGCTCGTGTAACACATGGCCGCCGCGGCCCGCTCGTCGAGCTCCGGCCAGTCGAACGTGTCCGGCGCCTGGTCGAGCAGTTCGCGATAGTCGTACGCGCCGTCGAGCTCGGCCTCGCCGACCACGATGACGTGCTTCACGGTCTTCATGTCGTCGAGGAGCGGCCGCAGCAGCGGTACGAGCGAGGCGTCGACGATGACGACCTGATCCTCCGCATGGTTGGCGATATACACCAATTGCTCGGGGAAGAGCCGAATGTTCAGTGTGTGTAGAACCGCACCCATCGACGGGACTGCCAGGTATGCGGCCAAATGCTCCGCGGAGTTCCACATGAACGTGGCCACCCGCTGATCGCCGTCGATGCCGAGGCCGCGCAGGGCGTGGGCCAGGCGCGCCGCGTCGCGCGCCAGTTCCGCGTACGGCTGGCGCCGATAGCCGTCCCCGATGTACGTCACCACCTCTCGATCCGAGAACTGGCCTTCGGCCAGCCGGAGCAGCGACGTGATGGTCAGCGGGAAATCGGGCATGGTGCTCAGCATTACCCGAGTGTGACTCTGGCTCTGATTCAGCTCAAGGGCTGCCGCTGACCTGGAATCTGCCCGGGGATCGCGAGCGCGCCGCGGAGCTTGGCCATGGCCCGCGAGACCGTGCTCTTCACGGTGCCGACGCTGATCCCGAGCAGCTGCGCGATCTCCGGTTCGGTCATGTCCTCGAAGTAGCGCAGCACGATCGCGGTCCGCTGGCGAGCCGGCAGCCGGTCGAGCGCCTCTTCCAGGCCTTCGTGGCCGATACCCCGGTCGTCATCGACCGCAATCTCGGGCAGCTCGTCCGACGGGTACTCCTCCAGCTTCCGCCGCCGCCACCACGAGATGTTGATGTTGACCATGGCCCGCCGAACGTAGCCGTCGAGCGAGCCGCGGTCCTGGATTCTGTCCCAGGCCACGTACGTCTTCGTGAGCGCGGCCTGCAGCAGGTCCTCCGCGTCGCAGGGGTTGCCGGTCAGCTGGTTGGCCGCCCGCAGGAGAGCGTTCCGGCGCGCCACGACATACTCCCGGAACTCCTCATGACTCCCGATCATGCGACCACCAATCCGGCGGAGGAGGGCATCTCGTGGCCAGAATCGCAGCCGGGGGCTCCAATCAGGCTGAACCGAAATCCAGGTTTCGCCCCATCGCACGTAAAGATCGCACAAGCTGAGAGGTGGTGGTTTGTCCTGATTGGGTGGGCAACGGTTTTCCCGGGAGTGGGTATTTTGCTCCCGCGTCTCCGGGTTCCGCCCGTAACGGCCAGGGCTCGTGTGACGCTGAAAGGGTGTGGGGAGGGGCGATGCCGTACGAAGGGGTCGGACGGCGGCGTGAACTGGCGGCCGCCGCGCTCGGTCGTTCTCTTGAGCCACCCAAGGTGAACGCGGAAGACGGCGTGACGTACGGCGCGGTCGAGGCCGAGATCCTCGACATCAGCCCGCACGTCCTGATCGCCGAGTCCGTCGACGGCGAGCAGCTGCGGCTGGTGATCGCGCCATGGGCGACCGCATGGCGCGGAGTCGCGGTCTCCCCTGGCGACCTGCCGATCGGCGCCCGCGTGATCATCAAGACCTTGCGCTCGGGCGCGGTGATCGATCGCATCTGGGCCGACATCACCCGCATCACCGGGATCATCCGCAGCGTCTCCGGCTTCCGGGACATCACGGTCGAGCTGGACTGCGGCCCGCATCTCCGCCCGCGCACCATCGTGATCCCCTACCGTTCGTCCGGTCGTGTCCGCGTACGGCATCCGCAGCTCGAGCCCGGATTCCTCTTCGACGCGATCGGGCTGGTCGATCAGGGTGCGACCCTCGCATACCTGCCAGCCACGTCCCAGCCCCCATATCGGGCCGACGACGTGCCGCGGCCCGACTACGGCGCGACCCAGTCGAAGGTGTCGGGCACGGCCGTCTGGTCGGACATGCCGGACTACGGCGTCGCGTACCCGATGCTGGAGCGCGCCGATACCGACTGCGACGACGCCGAGGTGTCGTGCTCGCGGCTGCCGTACCTTTCGCTGGGGTCGATGCTCTACGTCCGCAACGTCTGTTCCGGGCGCGCCAACCTGCTGCCGATCGTCGCCTGCGGCTGCGTAGCCGGGCGATTCTGTGACAGATGTGTGGAATGTGGCACGTCCCCGCGAGGGCGGGTGGCCGAGCTGTCCGCGGCGGCGTACGTGGAACTCGGCGGCGAACTGACCAAAGGCTGCTTCAACACCCGCATCGGATTGGGGTGACCGATCATGATCTCCGCTGCTGTACTGCCGATTTTCGTCGGATTACTGTTGCTCGGCGCCACCGCCAAGATCAGCACGGCCGGAAGCGAATCCGAGCCGGGCGCGCTGACCAGGCTTGGCCCGGCGGTTCTGGTGCCGGAGCCGTATCGCAGGCTTTCCATGATCGGATGCGCGGTCGGCGAGCTGATCCTGGCCATCGCGCTCCTCGTGGTGGACCACTGGTTCTTCCGCTGGGGAAATGTCGCGTTCTTCGCCGTTTCCACATATGTCCTGATCGACCTGCGGAAACGGCGGCCCGATGTGGGCTGCGGCTGCTTCGGGGAGGTCAGCGCCAGGCCGGTGGGACTGCGGTCGATCGGCCGGACCCTGGTCCTGACCGGGTGGGCCGTCTTCCTCGCCCTTGACCCGGTCACGCTGTCGAGCTGGCTGGACGGATTGTCCTGGACGGTCGCCGAATGGATGCTCGGCGGCATCCTGATCCTCACACTGCTCACCCCCGAGCTCGAGGAGGCGGTCGCGCGCGTCCGCTATCGCGCGCCGTGTGAGCAGCGCCCCTATCCCGCCGACCGCGCCCTGTCGCGCCTTCAATCCAGCGCGGCATGGCGGGCGCACCGGACCATGCTCCTGTCGCCGGAGCCGGTCGATGTGTGGCGTGAGCTGTGCTGGCGATTCTTCGCATTCCGCGGCCAGGGCGGGTCCGACATCGTCTTCGCGGTCTATCTGAGCGGGCGGCGCCCGCCGGTGAAGGTGGCCGTCGTTGCACCCGACGGCCACCCTCTGCCGGAATCTGTCCCCGTATCGGCCTGACGCTAGAAAGCGCTATAAAACCCGATGCCAATACGGCTGTTAAGCTCTCTACGGCTCTCTAGCTTCCCCTCTAGAAAGCCGTAGAGAGGTCTACTAGATGGGCTGGGCCCTGAGGAAGCGCCCGAAATGCGGGACGGTGAAGGCGATGAGCCCCCGCTCCGCGCTGTAGATCAGCCCCTTCTTGATGAGGCTGTCGCGCGCGGGAGACAGACTGGACGGTTTCCGGCTCAGGACGTCAGCCACATCCGAGGTCGGCACCGGATCGTCGCCCAGCTGCGCCATGGCGTGCATATAGTCGCGCTCGGCCGGGGTGGCGCGCTCGTAGCGGCTGCCGAAGAAGCCGACCGCGAGCTCTTCCTCCGCCTCCGGCGCGGACACCTTGATGTCGTCGGCCGTGATCGGGCTGCGCGGCGCGAGATCCCACGCCACCTTGCCGTAGGCCTGGACGAAGTAGGGATAGCCGTCGGCGGCCTCGTAGAGCGCGTCGAGCGCCTCCGGCGTGAACTCGACCCCCTCATCCCTCGCTGGCGCGAGGAGCGCGAAATCGGCCGCCTCACGGTCGAGCCGGTCGATCCTGGCGTAGCGGAACAGACGCTCGGAATAGCTCTTGCTGGCCGACAGGACGGACGGCAGGTGGGGCAGGCCGGCCCCCACGACGATCAGCGGGCCACCGGTCTGCGACAGCTCGTGGCAGGCGGCGCACAGGGCGGAGATGTCGGCGGGCTGCACATCCTGCATCTCGTCGATGAACAGGGAGATGCCGACACCGAGGTCGGTCGCGACGCTCGCCGCGTCGACGAACAGCTCGGTCAGATCGATCTCCAGGTCGCCCGAGTCGGCGCGGCCGCGGCTCGCCGGCACCTCGATGCCGGGAGACCAGTGGGATGTGCCCTTGGCCGCCGCCGGATCGCGCATCGCGAACGCCTTCAGCACACCGAGGAACTCCTCGATCCGCTCCGGCGCCCGGTGACGGGGCGCCAGCTCGCGGATCGCCATGTGCAGCGCGGCGGCGACCGGCCGGCGGATCGACTGGTCGGGGCGGGCCTCGATCTTGCCGGTGCCCCAGAGGCGCTGCATCGCCATTGACTTGAAGGTGTTGAGCAGGACGGTCTTGCCCACGCCGCGGAGGCCGGTCACGACCATGCTGCGCTCGGGGCGGCCACGGGCCACCCGCTCCAGGACGACCTCGAACTGCTGGAGCTCTCGGTCGCGCCCGGCGAGCTCAGGCGGGCGCTGCCCCGCTCCGGGGGCATAGGGGTTGCGCACGGGGTCCACGCTCTCGGACTTTATGACTGGATATAGCGGCCGTCGTAGATTTCCGTAGAAAGCGCTACGGCGTGTCGCCGCACACCGGTTCTCTCCCGGGAGGCGCGACGCGAATTTCGATCGCCGTGGAGCCGCGAGCAACGCCATGCCTCACCCCTCACACCGAACCCGTGTTCGATCCCGTCCTCCAAACTGTAGCGTGGGATCGAACATGTGCGCGAGGTATTCGCGAGAAAACCCGCCCGAGTCACACAGGCGTCACCGGAAGGGAGGCCCCTGTGGACAGCCGCTGATGAGAAAGCGCAGGCCAGGCCTGCACGGCGCAGAAGGGCGCGCACTGGTGTGCGCCGCCGGGCGCGTCACGGGTGCCGACGTGCACGCAGCACTGGGTGAGGCGCTCCTCGATCATGGTGGACATGTCCATGAACGGCTTGACCGTGATCCGGACCACGCGCTCGCCCAGCAGGCGGCGCAGCCGCCGCCGCTTGCCCGGCAGGGTCAGGCTAAGCAGCGTCGACAGGCCCAGATCACAGTTCTCGCCGATGGCCCGCCACAGGCGGCCGACCTCGGGATGCGACAGCGACGACTGCTCCGACAGCAGGCCGAGCAGCGACTCCTGCACGGCCATGCGGAGCTCGCGGGGCAGCTCGGTGTCGGCGATCCGGTTGGCCACCAGGCCGAGATGATCCTTGAGCCGGTCGTGGCCGATCAGCGCGGTGAGCGAGCGCCAGCGGTCGGCGTCGTCGCGGATCATGTAGCCGACGGAGCAGCAGTGCGGGTGGGAGCAGGGCAGGGCGGTCAGATCCCGCCAGGTCACCAGATCACCGGTCTGCGGCCCGAGCCTGCTCAACACTCCCGTGTGGGTCAGACGGTCCATCGGGTCGATCGCCCCGGACCGGCCGGAGCCGAACTGCGGCTGGATCGACACGCCGCCGACGTAGGGCGTGTCGAGGGCCAGCTTCACCACGTCGCCGATCTCCCCGTCGTTCACGCCGAGGGCGGCCGTCATCACGAGGGTGGTGAAGATCTCGGCGCGCGAGAGCCGTACGAGGGCCTGAGATTTGAGCTGGCGCAGATCGCCGCCGCGGTGGTGGCGGGAGGCGGCGGCCGAGGTCCCGTCGTATTGGAGGTAGACCTCGACCCGCTCGCGGTGGCCGGCCAGCAGGGCGAGCAGGGCGTCGTCGCGGGCGATCAGCAGGCCATTGGTGTTGATCAGGATGCGGACGATGGGGCGAGCCGCGAGCTCGTCCAGTAGTTCGGCGAGGTCGGGGTGGAGGGTGGGCTCTCCCCCGCTGAGCATGAGGACGTCGATCCGGTCGTTCTCACGCGCGAGCCGTTGGTCGACGTTGGCCAGGATTTCGGAGATCGGGACCACGCCGCGAAGGTCGGGCGAGGAGTCGGCGAAGCAGGTAGGGCAGCGTAGGTTGCAGGTCTCGGCGATGTCCTCGAGGAGGATGCAGGTGTGCTGGGTCTGCATCTCGGGCAGGCCGCGCAGATAGGCCATCGGGACGGGGTCGAAGTTTCCGGCCACGTCGGGGACGTGCGACTTGGTGGGGGCGGTCCACTCCTCCAGGTAGGAGAGGATCTCCGGGTCCTCGTCGTAGAGGGTGCGCACCAGGCCGTGCCGCCGGCAGGCGCGCTCGAGATAGATGTGGCCGGCGCGCTCGGCCAGCCATCCGGAGAGGCGCGCCACCTCCTCGAGCGGGCGCAGCGGATCCTCGTCGTGGCAGCGCGGGCAGAACGCGTTGACATAGCGGTGGATGCGGTCTCCGCGGAGTCGCATGCCTGACTCGGTGCCCGGTCGAGTGCCTTCTGTCAACGTCATGAGCGGCCCATCATGCGTAGATCGACGGGTTGAGGCCGGTGCAGATTCCGGCCGAGAAGATCGACCAGAGAGCCCAGCCGATCATGAGGCCGAGCCCCAGGCCCTTGGCCCAAGGCCGGCGCAGCAGGAGCAGCAGCGCTCCCCCGCCCAGCGCGCCGACGGCCAGAATCACCGCGTACGTCGCCGGCATCGCCGGATGGTTGGTGAGCACGTTCACCACGGCCAAGAAGGACACCACGTTGACCACGGAGTAGAGCACCAAGCCGAGAAAGGCCATGCCCACGATCAGCCCGGTGTGGCGTGGTGGGGGCGGAGGTGGAGGGGCCCACCCCTCCCAGGGAGGTCTGCTCATGAATGATCGGCGCCCAGCCGCGCGGACGGAGCCTGGGTGCCTTCTCCTTTCCGCAGCAACCGGTCATAGAAGCCGTGGCGGTGGCCGTGTCTGAGCCGGAACGCGACGAGCACGAGCCCTGGGATCAGGAACCACTGTGGCCGGGTCAGATCGAGCCACACCGTCTCGTTGGCACGGACGAACTCCACCAAGAATCGGAATATTGCATAAGCCGCCACGTAAAGGGTGAACAGCTCGCCGGGCCGGGTCACTCGCGACCGGATCCAGATCAGCGCCGCGAACGCGGCCAGCTGGAACGCGATCTCATAGACGAACGAGGGATGCATGGCCTGCCCGGCCAGACAGCCGGGACACTCGGGAACCGTGGGCGGCGCGTGGATCCCCCACGGAAGGGTGGTCGGCCTGCCCGGAGCCTCGGTCAGCAGGCATCCCACCCGGCCGATCGCCATGCCCAGCGCCACTGCGGGCGCGAACAGGTCACCGGTCTTCTCCCGATATCCGATCAGCCGCTTGGCGATCAGCACGCCGGCGTAAGCACCGGTCAGGCCGCCGAGGACGCTGCGCGCGCCGAACATCCAGGCATCCAGGATCCCCGGATTGAGCGCCGGATCCAGATGCTCCACCCAGCCGGACAGCCGCATGCCGATCGCTCCGCCCACCAGGGCGCCCGTGACGGCGACCAGTGACTCCTCGCGGAGCGCGCCCCGCCGGCGGGCCTCGACGAAGAACATGAAGGCTCCGGCGAGCACGCCCAACCCAACGAAGAAGTCGTGAGTCGGGACCTCGAATCCCCACAGGCGCAGCACCGGGACCACGATCGAACCATAGCGGCGCGCTCCGACGATTCCGATGCCCCGCCGTACGGATCCGGCCGGGGAGAATCACTCACACGCCATGAGTCGCCCATCTCATGACAAATCGCAGTTCTTGAGGGAGGGACCCCGTGCCCATGGGTACCCTCGGGCATATGACGGCACGACGAAACCGCAGGTCAAAGATGGTGATAGCGCTTCTGTGCGGATGCGCGGCGCTGCCAGCGGCAACGGCCTGCGGTGGAGACGACACGTCGCCCAACGCCTCACCGTCGGCGACGGGCGACATATCCACGCCGGAAGTCGTGACGGCCACGTCTCCCGAGCCCAACCAGCCGCCGTCGCATTCTCCGTCGCCGTCTCCGACCGGGCCGCCCGCGTTCGCCGCCACCGTCAAGAAGCTGACCCGGGCCCAGGTCGCCAGCTCGTGGCATCAGGGCTGCCCGGTGAGCGTGAGCGAGCTGCGGGCCATCACGATGACGTACTGGGGGTTCGACGACAAGGCCCACACCGGCACGCTCGTCGTGAACGCCGCGGCCGCCGACAAACTCGTGTCCGTCTTCAAGAGGCTCTACGGCATGCGTTATCCGATCCGGAAGATGGTGCCCGTCGACGCGTACAAGGGAAGCGATTACGCCTCCATCGACGCTGACAACACCTCGGCCTTCAACTGCCGCAACGCGACCGGTTCGAACAACTGGTCCCAGCACGCGTTCGGCCTGGCCGTCGACCTCAATCCGCGCGAGAACCCGTACGTTTACGCGAACGGCTCGAACGCCCACCGCAACGCCGACGCGTACGTGGAGCGGCCGCTGCACAAGCCGGGCGTCATCAATCCCGGCGACCGCGTGGTCCGCGCCTTCTCCGCCATCGGCTGGGGCTGGGGCGGCTCCTGGTCCGGCGCCAGGGACTACCAGCACTTCTCCAGCAGCGGCCGCTGACGGAGCCGGCTGAGAGCTTCCAGGAGTTCCAGGTGGCGCGCAGCGCAACCTTCCGGAGGGGCCGGGCGTCTTAAACCGGTCCATTCCTCTAGCCCCTGGAGCCGGCATGAGCCTCAGGCGCATCATCGGTGCAGGCGCCGGTCTCCTCCTCACCTGCAGCCTTCTATGGGCCTCTCCGGCCTCCGCCGCGGCAGTCAAGCCCGTCCCGATCACTCCGAAGACGTTCAGCGGGAGCGGCGACGACGTATTCCGGATCAGGGCCACCACCAGCCGCGGCATCGCCCTCATCCGGCACACGGGAGAGTCCAACTTCGCCGTCTGGACGCTCAAGTCGAGCGGCGCGAACAGCGAACTCATCGTGAACACGATCGGCGACTACACGGGCACCGTCGTCTTCGACACCTACAGCTGGCACAAGACGGCAGGATTCAAGATCGAGGCCGACGGCACGTGGCGAGTCAGGGTGGCCCCGATCTCCTACGCGCCACTGTGGAAGTTCCTCAAGGCCACCGGTGTCGGCGACCAGGTCCTGAAGCTGAAGACCCCGATCAAGGGCTTCCACACGCTGCGATACAAGCACGCGGGCGGGTCGAACTTCGTCGTGTACGCGTTTCCGCTCAGCGGCAACGGCCACCTGCTGGTCAACAAGATCGGAAAGGTGTCGGGGAAGGTGACCATCCCCGCGGGCACGCGATACGTGTCCGTCCAGGCCGACGGCGCGTGGACGCTGACGCGCGGATAGGGCCGCCGTAGCCGGAAACGCCTCTGGCGCACCGCTCGAATGTCGGGCGAAACGGCCAGAGGCGGCTCGGCAAGCGAGACGACGCTGAAGATGACGATCCGCCTAGAGTGCGGCGGATGGTCGCGTCAATATGAGAAGCTCACGGAGTTCGCGAGTGATGGGGTTACGCTAACGCGCGCAATGGGGCAGATCGGGAAGGATGGCTTACCACTACATAACGATCAGTCATCGGGGCCGTCACATCTCTGCTCATGTGCCCGGCGACCTGCTTGTCTTCGCAGCAGGAGGTGCCGATGTCAGGTTGGCTCCATTCAGGACCAATCCCCCAGCCCTGGCCACCCGATCTTTACCAGGTGACCATCACCCGTCCCGCCCCGGACTTCACCACGGTCGACGGCTACCACTACGCCGAGTTCGCCCGTGATGCCGCGATCCACGTGACGGAGGCCGGTTTGGCGATCCAGGTGAAGGTCATCCGGCTCGCGGATGGGAAGGTGCTGTACGACCTGCAGAGCGGCCTCAGCCTCCCGGCCGACTCCTGGTGAGCCGCTTGCGATGATCAGCGGGCAGTGAGCCCTCTTGCGTCGATCAACGGACGTTAGCCCTTTGCGATCAACGGGCAGTTAGCCCCTTTGCCTCGATCAGCGGGCCGCGCGGACGGCCTCGATGTATTCGATGATCTTCGGGAAGTCTTCAGGCTGCAACCACTCGATCTGATTGCTGATCCCGGTGCTGATCTCGGCCTTGTGGTCGCGCCACATGGCCTTGCCCGAAGCGTTGATGCCTTCGTTCGCCTGCTCGTCGTCGGTCTTGAAGGGGGTCGCCAATCCCTCCCAGCGGGCGGCCAGGTCGCGGACCTCCCGGTCGTCCACCAGCGTGCCGGCGTCGACGTGCTGCTTGAGCGCGCGCACGAGCTCCAGCCACTGCCTCTTGGTGGCCACGATGAGCTCCTCTCCTGCCTCCTCCCGGCGGCGGGCGAGCAGGTCGCGCTGTTCTTGCGTGAAATAGGTCTCGTACACGGAAATCATCTCCAAGGTCGACATGAACTGGTCCGGGTCAGGCATCACCTTCGCGTCGAGCTGATCGAGCAGGCCGCTGAGATGCCGGCTCAGCTGGGCCACGCGGATGCCGTGCATCTCGAGCTCGGCCACCTGGGCCGCCAGCAGGTCACGCAACGTGGCAAGGTCGTCGTTGGAGTGCTCGAGCGCCTTGGCGATCTCCCCTAGGCTGAGGCCGAAGCTGCGGAGCGCCCGTACGCGGTAGAGACGCCGCACATTGGCCGCCGTGTAGCGGCGGTGGCCCGACGAGGTCCGCCCCGCAGGACGGACGAGGCCGATCTCGTCGTAGTGGTAGAGCGTGCGCACGGTGATCCCGGTCTTGTGGGAGACCTCACCGATGCTCCAGCGCTCGCCGGCGTCGTCTTCGTGCATGCTCAGAACGTAGGTCCTCCCGCCACGGGAGGTGCAAGAGCGGGCAGGATGGTCGCATGGCGGCGAAGGACGGAGACGGCTGGGCCCAGTGCGGCCGCGGACACCAACACTGGGGAATCCACGGCGCGACCGGGCTCCTCGCCGTCCATCACGCCTCCGACGGCGGGCCGTATGTGCTGATGCAGAAACGATCCTGGTGGAGCCATCACGGCGGCACGTGGGGCCTGCCGGGCGGCGCCATGGACAGCCATGAGGACGCGATCGCCGGCGCGCTCCGCGAGGCCTGGGAAGAGGCGGCGCTGACCCGCGACCTGCTCCAGGTCCGGGGCGTCTTCATCGACGACCACGGCGGGTGGACATTCCAGACGGTGATCGCCGAAGCCGGCACGCGTTTCAAGGCTTCTCCCGCCAACGGCGAGAGTTCGGCCATGCTGTGGGTGGCGGTCGAGGAAGTCGCCGCCAAAAAGCTCCATCCCGGGTTCGCCGAGACGTGGCCCCTGATCCGTGAGGTGCTCCACCCCTTGATGATCATCCTGGACGCGGCCAACATCATCGGCGCGCGCGCCGAGCACGGCTGGTGGCGCGACCGCGCGGGAGCCACCGCTCGTCTGATCGAAGAGATCGGAAGACTCGTCCCGTACGGCTTGCGCCTGCCGTCCCCCACTCCGCTCGCGCAGACGTTCCCGCAGGTGGTCATCGTCGTCGAGGGCGCCGCGCGGCCCGTGGCCGACGCGCCCGCGCCGCCCGGGATCACCGTCACAGCCGCCAGTGGCAGCGGCGACGACGCCATCGTCGAGGCTGTACGGCAAGCCCGGCCGCACGAGCGCGTCCTTGTCGTCACCGCCGACCGCGCCCTGCGCGACCGCGTGACAGTCCTGGGGGCCGAAGTCACCGGCCCCCGCTGGCTCATCGACCAACTCGAAGCCTGAGCGAGCCACCGCGACAAGCCGTCCGCCCTGTGTACATCAGCGGGCGGGCGGCTGAAGCCTGTGGATAAGTTTCTGAGGCGGGGCGAGACTGTGCCAGGATGACGGCGTGGTTGAGCGGATCGCACCTGAGGCACCGGCTGATTTGCCGCCGTCCGAGTGGGGGCGGAGGGCGGCGGTGGCGCCCGTCATGCCCTGGATCTTCGCCGTCACCGTGCTGCTGCTCATCGCGGGCCGGTTCCTCCTCTCGCCTCATCTCACTGCGCCGGCCCTGCAGACCTGGGCGACGATCTTCGTCGCCATCTGTGTGCAGGCGCTGCCCTTCCTGGTCCTCGGCGTGACCTTGTCGGCCGCGATCACCGCGTTCGTGCCGCCGTCGTTCTGGACGCGGGCGCTGCCTCGCCGGCCCTATGTCGCCGTTCCCGTCGCCGGCGTGGCCGGGGCGGTGCTGCCAGGATGTGAGTGCGCGTCGGTGCCGGTGGCGTCCGGTCTGATGGCGCGCGGCGTGACTCCGGCCGCGGCGCTGGCGTTTCTGCTGGCCTCGCCCGCGATTAATCCCGTGGTCATCGTGGCCACGGTGGTGGCGTTCCCGGGGCAGCCGATGATGGCCGTGGCCCGGTTCGTCGCCTCGCTGGCCGTGTCCGTCCTGGTGGGGTGGTTCTGGTTACGGTTCGGCCGAGACGACTGGCTGCGCATCACCCGGCGCGAGACGGCCTCCGGCTCGAAGTGGGCGGCCTTCTACGAGGCGATGCGACACGATCTGCTCCACGCGGGCGGCTTCCTCGTCATCGGCGGAATCACCGCGGCCACGCTCAACGTGGTCGTGCCGCGGACCTGGCTGACCTCGGTCGCCGGCGTGCCTGTCCTGTCAGTGGTCGTCCTCGCCCTGCTCGCCGTGCTGCTGTCCATCTGCTCAGAGGCGGACGCTTTCGTCGTCGCGTCGCTGACCGCTTTCTCACCGACCGCCAAGCTCGCGTTCCTGGTGATGGGCCCGATGGTCGACCTCAAGCTGATCGCCCTCCAGATCGGCACGTTCGGCCGCGCCTTCGCCGCGCGCTTCGTTCCGCTGACCTTCACCCTGGCGATCGTCGTCAGCCTCGCGATCGGGCAGGTGCTGCTGTGAACCGGATGTCGCAAAGCCTGGTGCTCGTCCTTCTCGGCGGCGCCGTCCTGCGCATCACCGTCCTGTCGACGACCTACGTCAACTACGTGAAGCCCGCCTACCGCCCAATTCTCATCGCCGCCGGGCTGATCGTCCTGGTCCTCGGCATCATCGGCCTCGCCCAAGAGTGGCGCAAACCCCTCCTCACCGCAGAGCCCACCAACCCCCTCGACGCCGACCACGCCGGGCTCCATCCCACGGGACACGATCACGCGGGATTCGAACACACCGAGGTCGCCCACACACAGGCCGCCCACACACAGATCGCCCACACGCAGGTTGGAGATCCCCGGGTCGGAGACAGAGCCCTCAGCCAGGCAGCCGCCGCCGACCACGCCGGGCCCGAAACCGACGCGGTGAATGAGCACGGGCACAGTCACACGCGGGTTCCACGAGTGGCGTGGCTGTTGTGTCTCCCCGTCTTCGCCATCTTCCTGATCGCGCCTCCGGCGCTCGGAGCGTTCGCGGCCCGTTCCGAAGAGCCGCCGCCACGACCCCCGGCGCCCATCGACGCCTACCATCCGCTTTCCGCGCCGGTCAACGAGATGACACTGGGCGAGTTCGTGGGCCGCGCCTGGGAAGACTCGAAGCGCACTTTGACCGGGAAGACTGTCCGTCTGGTCGGCTTCGTAGTGCCGTCCACCAAGCGCAAAGACCGGTGGTATGTCGCGCGGATGCAGATCAGCTGCTGCGCGGCCGACGCTGTCGCGCTGAAGGTGGCCATCCTCGGCGCGGCCCAGCCACCTGAAAACCAGTGGGTCGAGGTCACCGGCACCTGGGTTCCTCCGCAGAGCACCAAGATTCCCAACGGCACCGTCGCCCCAGAAGTGACCGCCACCCAGGTGACCCTCATCCCCCAGCCGTCCGAGCCCTACGAATAGCCCGCGAGAGCCTTAGGCCGGGGAACTTTGTCCTGCGTAGCGTCAGCCGACCGCGGACGGTGGCGGCGTGCGCGCTTCGCGCCCGTTGCTTCGGGGCGTCATCGAGGCGCTGCGTGGGTCGACGCCGTGGGGAGCGGTAGCTCTGTGGTGGACGCCGGGCAGGGGGATCTCGGCGTCCACCCCAGATGGAGGGGCTCGCGGTCCAGCGCGGGGATACCGGACCGCGGTGTGCCGATCCAGTAGGGCGGCACAGGTGCCGACCCAAAGGACCGGCGGGGTTGCCGGCCAAGAGCCGGCGGGGTGGCCAGCCCGGCGAGGGGACGTGCCGGGCCGGCCGGGAAAAAAGCTTGTGGGCTTTACGCCTCTGCTTTTCACTCTACCCAGCAAAAGCCCAGGTCAAGCCTCCGTCTTGGCACGCGAAATCTCCGCAAAGGATGGCCGCTGGAGTAAAACCCTTGCCGCATCGGCCTTACAGAAGCCCACAGCCACCTATCCGAGCATCACTGTGACATTGCTCACACGTTTGTGTGGGCCAGCCGCCGCTCAGGGCGGTCAAAGGGCCGCGACGGGTTGCCGCGAAGCCCGCTAAGGTTGTCGTGCGGTCCTGGAGGGTTCGCATAGTGGACTAGTGCAGCCGCCTTGAAAGCGGCCAGGCCAGCGATGGTCTCGTGGGTTCGAATCCCACACCCTCCGCCAAATCCATCCCAGCCCCTGCGGCACACCTCCCCTGCAAACCAGAGCGCCGAGTCGGTGAATGTCCAGGTCGACTTCCGGCCGACTGTCGGCACCGCCTGGGCCGTCCAGCAGGTGTGGTGCAGTGTGGTGCGGTGTCGGCTGGCGTGCTGTCGGTGAGGTGATCGCCGCGGTCCAGCGCATGCGAAAACGCTCGCGGTGCGCAAGACCGGGTGGCGGTGCGCAAGACCGAGTGGCGGCGCAAGACCAGGTGGCGGCGCGGGATCCGCGGGGCCCGGCGTGGTGCGGGACTCGGGGTGCGGGATTCGCGGGGGCCCGGCGTGGTGCGGGACTCGGGGGTCGCAGTGCGGGATCCCGCGGACACCGGTCACGGGCGGCCGGAGTCCACAGGCGGGGGTCCATGGGCGGGGATCCGTGGGCGGGGTCCGCGGGTGTGGGAGGGCTGGGGGTGAGGAGTCAGAGTTGGTCGGGGAGTTCGGAGAATCTGGGTTGCTGCATGCCGGCGAAGCCGTCGCCGACGGCGGCGGCCAAGCGGAGGTAGGCGTCGCGGGTGGGCTCCTGGAGGCTGTCGAGGTCGATCTCGGCGCCCTCTTCCAGATGCGGGTCGTACGGCACGCGGATGACGGCGCGGCAGCGCGCGGCGAAGTGCTCTTCCAGGCGCTTGAGGTCGATCGCGGTCTTGGAGCGGGGCCGTACGCTGCACAGAACGACGGACGCGGCCTTGACCAGGTCGCCGTAGTGGTGCGCCTCCAGCCAGTCGAGGGTGGCGGACGCCGCGCGGGCGCCGTCGACCGACGGGGAGCTGACCAGCACGAGCTGGTCGGCGAACCCGAGTACGCCCGACATGGCCGAGTGGAGCAGACCGGTGCCGCAGTCGGTGATGCAGAT
Source organism: Streptosporangiaceae bacterium NEAU-GS5 (assembly GCA_017592665.1). GTDB lineage: Bacteria > Actinomycetota > Actinomycetes > Streptosporangiales > Streptosporangiaceae > NEAU-GS5. The sequence goes on from JAGFNW010000003.1 coordinate 263,624, forward strand.
CGAGTAGAAGTTTTCCAGGACCTGCGCGACCGCCTGGTAGTCGGCGGCCGAGAAAGCCTCGGAGACCGAGGGGTCACGGTCGGAGCCGAGGATCTCCAGGCGGGCCGGGGTCTGCGAGGTGAAGGCGCGAATGTCCACGTAGCGCCGGATCTGGCCGCGCTCGTTGAGCAGGTCACGGATGGTGGCCGCGGTCTCCAGCTTCACCTTGTCCGAGAGCGTTCCACGGTCAGGGTTGGCGTCAACGGCGATCACGCGGTCGCCACGCACATGGGCGAGGGTCGCGCCGAGGCCGACCGTTGTCGTGGTCTTGCCGACGCCGCCCTTGAGGCTGAGCACGGCGACGCGGTGGTGTCCGGCGGCGACAGGCGTACGCGCGCGGTTGAGCAGTTCGCGCTCGCGGCGTACCTCGGATGACTCGCCGGGCTTGATCAGACCGGCGGAGGCTTTATAAACAAGGCGGCGCCAGCCGCCGACCGGAGCGTTCCGACGGCCCTTGAGCAGGGCCGCGGGGTCGAGGCTGTCCGCGGACGGCCGCGAGGACGTGGCCTTGCGCGGCGGCATGCTGAAGGTCGGGGTCGGCGGCGGGGCGAGACGGCGGCGTGGCTGGTAGGCCTCGCGGGCCGAACCCCCACCGGTCCCGGTGGATCCGGAGGGCGTGGACGCGTTGGAGCCGGTGGCCTCGGCGCGGTCCGAGAATCGGCCTCCGGGGGTGTCATGGGCAGGGAAGCCTGATTCGGGGGTGGGGAAGGCGGACTCGTGACTCCCAAAACCTGAGTCGTGGCTGCCGAAGCCCGGATCATGACTTCCGAAGGTGGATTCGTGCGCCCCGAAACCCGAGTCGTGGCTCCCGAACGTCGAGTCTCTGGTGCCGAAGCCGCCGTCACGGGTGTCGAAGGCCGCGTCGTGGCCGCCGGTGGCCGAGTCGTGGCCGAAGCCGGCGTCGCGGGTGGCAAAGCCGCTGTCGCGGTCGAACGACTGACGCTCCTCGACCTGCTCGTCGTCGCGAAGATCGCGGATGTCACGAAGATCGCGGTGGGCGCGCGGATCCCGGTGTTCTCCGCTGCGTGGGTCCCGATGTTCTCCGCTGCGCGGATCCCGGTGTTCTCCGCGTGGGTCGCGGTGCTCCCCGGTGTTGTAGGTGTCGAAGCCGAAGTTGGGGGCCTGCTCGCCACGTGGAGCGGTCCCGAACGCGGTGGTGCTGCGGATCTGATCCGCGGGCTCGGCCGGCGTCTCGGCATTCTCGGCGGGCGCGCCGGGCTGGTCGGACACGGGCACGGCGGGCTCCAGCCAACCGCGAACCTCGTCGTCCTTGCCCAAGGCACCCGAAGCACCCGAAGCACCCGAGGCGCCCGAAGCGCCATGAGTGGCCGAAGCGCCAGGCGCGCCCGAGCCGCCGCCTGAAGCACCCGCACTGCCCGGACCACCGGGAACGTACGGCGCGCGGGCGTCGACATCCGACCCGAAGGCGCCAAGGTTGTAGGAGTCGGTGTCGATCGGCGATTCGGCGAACGCGCCACGCCCGAAGGTGATTCGCGGGGAACTCAGCGGCGGCGAGCCGAAGGCTCCGCCAAGGGCGGATGGCGCCGCGTCGCCGTCGGTGACGGCCGGCTGCTCGCCTGTGTCCTCCTCGTCCGAGGTGTCTGCCTCGGACGTCTCCGACTCTTCGAGCACGGTCATGGACGACGATCCGTACGCCGAGTCCATGCTGCGGAACAGCGGGCCGGACGCCGGCTCCGCGGGAACGGACTGCCAGGGATCCTGGGGGTAAGGCGACGCGGGCGGCGGCTCCTCAACAGCGGGCGCCGAAGACTGCCCGGCCAGGGACTTGGCGGTGACCGCGCTGACCGCGATCTCTACCTCGTCGGGCATGTCCTTGATCGCGTCGAGCCATGCGAGCTGGTCCTCGAGAGAATGGGGATCCTCACGATCGTGTCTCGCCACCGTGTTCCCCCTTGGGATGGGCTAAAGAGGCAGCCAACATATTGCAGATTAGCGCCCCGTTTAACGCCGAATGAGGGCAACCGTACAGTTGGCGGCGACGATACCTTACGACATATGCATGCCGTTGTGATATCTGAGCCAGGTGGACCCGAGGTGCTGGTGTGGCGGGAGGTGCCCGACCCCAGGCCAGCGCGGGGCGAGGTCGTGATCGACGTCGCCGCGTCCGCCGTCAACCGAGCCGACCTGATGCAGCGCCAGGGATTCTATCCGCCGCCGCCCGGCGCGTCCGAGATCCCCGGGCTGGAGTGCTCGGGTGTGGTCTCCGAGGTGGGCGAGGGCGTCGACGGCATCAGCGTCGGCGATCAGGTGTGCGCGCTGCTCGCCGGAGGGGGGTACGCGGAGCGAGTGGCCGTGCCATGGCAGCAGGTCATGCCGCTGCCGGCCGGGCTGGTCGAGTCCGCGGCGTTCCCCGAGGTGGCCTGCACGGTCTGGTCGATGGTCTTCATGGCGGCGCGGCTGCGCAAGGGCGAGACCCTGCTGGTCCACGGCGGTACGAGTGGCATCGGCTCGCTGGCGATTCAGCTGGCCAAGGCGTACGGATCACAGGTGGTGGCGACCGCCGGGAGCCCGGAGAAGGTCCAGAAATGTCGTGATCTGGGGGCAGATGAGGCGATCAACTACCGGACAGAGGACTTCGCCCGCCTCCGGGCTGACGTCGTCCTGGACCTCGTCGGCGGGCCGTACCTTCAACGGAATCTCGAAGTTCTCAACATCGGCGGGCGGCTGGTCGTAATCGGCCTGCAGGGCGGCGCGCGGGCCGAGCTCGACCTCGGCATGCTGCTCGGCAAGCGCTGCTCGATCCACGCGGCAGGCCTGCGCGTACGTCCCGTGGACGAGAAAGGCGTGATCTGCCGGGGCGTGGCCGAGAACGTCTGGCCTCTGGTCAGCGCGGGCGCCATCGTGCCGGTCATTCACGCCACGTTTCCGATGAGCGATGCGGCCGAGGCCCATCGCGTACTCGAATCGGGACAGGCCGTCGGCAAGGTGCTGATAGTAAGTTGAGAGGCATGAGCGCAGGAGACGAGAGAACACCACATATCGTGGTCGTCGGCCCCGAAGGCCTGCCGAATCGACCCGACGGCGAAGGCGAGGAGCGCTCGATCACCGACCTGGTCGAGCAGCCCGCCAAGGTGATGCGGATCGGCAGCATGATCCGCCAGCTTCTCGAGGAGGTCAGAGCGGCTCCCCTCGATGAGGCCAGCCGCAAGCGGCTCAAGGACATCCATCAGAGCTCGATCAAGGAGCTCGAGGACGGCCTGGCCCCCGAGCTGGTCGAGGAGCTGGAGCGGCTGTCCTTGCCGTTCACCGACGACAACGGCACTCCGCCGAGCGAAGCCGAGCTGCGGATCGCGCACGCCCAGCTGGTCGGGTGGCTGGAGGGCCTGTTCCATGGCATCCAGACCACGCTGTTCGCCCAGCAGATGGCGGCACGGGCGCAGCTGGAGCAGATGCGGCGCGCACTGCCGGGCGGTATGTCCCAGCAGGACGACCCGATCCAGCGGCAGTCCGGCCCTTACCTGTAGCCGGTTCCTTATGTGTGGCTACAGGATGTGTGGCTACAGGTAGAGCCGCTCGATGATCGCTGCGACGCCGTCGTCGTTGTTGGCCGCGGTCATGTGGTCGACCGCGGCCAGCACGTCCGGATGGGCGTTGGCCACCGCGTAGGACGTGCCTGCCCAGGTCAGCATCGGCAGATCGTTGGGCATGTCACCGAACGCGACCACGTCCTCGGGCTTGATCCCGCGGGTGGCCGCGAGCGCCGCGAGCGCCGACGCCTTGGTCACCCCATATGCGCTCATCTCGATCAGCGCGCGACCGCTGGAGTGGGTGGGGGTGACGAGGTCGCCGACCAGTTCCACGGTGAGGCGGTAGAGCTCGTCCGGGTTCATCGTCTGGTGGAGCGCCAGCAATTTGGCACAGGGGCGCGATGTGAGCGTGCCCACGCCGACCCGCAGCCCGGCGACCGCGTGCCGATCCCATCCGCCCAGCGCGAAATCGGACTCGTGCGCGAAGCCGCCCTCGTACTCGACCGAGAAGGTCAGCTCGGGCAATTCGGCCCGCAACCGGCGCACGGCCTCGGTCAGCACCTCGCTGTCGATCAGGTGGGATTCCACGATCCGCTCGGTGTGCAGGTCGTACACCAGCGCGCCGTTGGCGCAGATGGCCAGGCCTCGATGGTGTACGGCTCCCGCGACCGTGTGCATCCAGCGGGGCGGCCGGCCGGTCACGAACACGAGGGTCGCCCCATGGGCCTCGACACGTTCGAAAGCCGCCGCCGTGCGGGCCGAGATGGTGCCGTCAGACCGCAGGGCGGTACCGTCCAGGTCTGTCGCGATCAGCTGTGGTCTAGCCATATCGGTACCAGTCTGCCCGACCCTTGTCGAAGAATCTCTACGGGTCGGGGAACACCCGGGAGGCGCATAGTGTTAGATGAGAAGGCGTTGTATTAGCTGTACCCGTAGCGAAACCAGCTTGACTGCTTTGAGCCACCCGGGGCGCTGTGCGACACACCGGGGTGCACGAGGTGTGCTCCCCAAGATTCACTTCCTTAGGGAGAGCATTAATGGCTCAGGGAACCGTCAAGTGGTTCAACGCTGAGAAGGGCTTCGGCTTCATCGCTCCGGATGGGGGCGAACCGGACGTCTTCGTCCACTTCTCCGCCATCGTCGGCAACGGCTACCGAAACCTCGAGGACGGCCAGCGCGTCGAGTTCGATGTCACCAGCGGTCCGAAGGGTCCGCAGGCGTCAAACGTGCGCGGCCTGTAACCACTGACACGTAAAGGCGGGGTTCGCACCATGCGAACCCCGCCTTTGTGGTTTCCAGACGTCCTGGCGGCTCGAGCTTGAGTCCTGCCCTACTGCGGCTTGAGGACGTCGAGCCCGACGTACGGCCGCAGCGCCTGCGGAACCAGGACCGAACCGTCGGCCTGCTGATGGTTCTCCAGGATCGCCACGATCCAGCGGGTCGTCGCCAGCGTGCCGTTGAGGGTGGCCGCCACCTGCGCCTTGCCGTCCTGGTCGCGATAGCGCACCTTCAGCCGCCGCGCCTGGAAGTCGGTGCAGTTGGAGGTCGAGCTCAGCTCGCGGTAACGCCCCTGCGTCGGGATCCACGCCTCGCAGTCGAACTTGCGCGCCGCCGACATGCCGAGGTCACCCGCGGCCGTGTCGATGACCCGATAGGGCACCTCGATCTTGCTGAGCATCTCCTTCTCCCACGCGAGCAGCCGCTGGTGCTCGTCATGGGCGTCCTCGGGACGGCAGTAGGAGAACATCTCGACCTTGTCGAACTGGTGCACCCGGATGATGCCGCGGGTGTCCTTCCCGTACGACCCGGCCTCGCGGCGGAAGCATGACGACCAACCGGCGTAGCGGTAGGGCAGCGCCTTGCCGTCGAGGATCTCGTCGCCGTGGTAGGCGGCGAGCGGGACCTCGCTGGTGCCGACCAGATAGAGGTCGTCCTCGGGCAGCCGGTAGATCTCGCTGTCGTGGGCGATCGTGAAACCGGTGCCCTGCATCGACTCGGGCTTGACCAGCACCGGGGTGATCATGGGGGTGAAGCCGGCCTCGATGGCCTGCTGCATCGCCATGTTGAGCAGGCCAAGCTGGAGCCGGGCACCGACGCCGGTCAGGAAATAGAACCGGGCACCCGAGACCTTCGCGCCGCGCTCGATGTCGATCGCGCCGAGCAGCTCGCCGAGCTCCACGTGGTCGCGCGGGGCGAACTCGAATTCGCGCGGCGATCCGATCGTCTCCAGCACGACGTAGTCATCTTCACCGCCGGGAGGCGTGCCCTCTTCGACGATGTTGGGCACGGTCATGACCAGCTCGTCGAGCTCGGCGCCGAGCGCGGCGGCCTCCGCCTCGGCGGCCTTGACCTGTGCGGCCAGCTCCTTGGCCCGGTCGAGCAGCGCCTGCCGCTCGTCTCCGGAGGCCCGGGACACCGACTTGCCGACGTTCTTCTGCTCCGCGCGCATCGACTCGAACGCGCCGAGCGCGGAGCGTCGCCGCTCGTCGAGAGACAGCAGCGTGTCGACGATCGATTCGTCCTCGCCACGGGCGCGCTGCGACGCCCGGAGCCGATCCGGGTCCTCACGAAGGGTACGCAGGTCAATCACACATCAAGGGTACTGACCCCAACTGCCGCCCCGCGCCCGGTTTCCTCCGCCCCCCGGACCTCCCCATCGGACAGCCGCACCCTTGGCATCTCCCGGGATACATAAGCCGCTACAAGGACACCCCCAGCCCACGGCGACTCACGGAGACTCGCGGGGAGCCGACCGAGCTAGACGCGGCCCGCGCGGATGCAGGCCGCAACCCTCGCGGGGACTCGCGGGGAGCCGACCGAGCTAAACGCGGCCCGCGCGGATGCGAGGCAGCACCCCCAAGGAGTCGCGGGGGCCGACCGAGCTAGACGCGGCCAGCGCGAATGCAGGCCGACAGCGCCCGGGGAGTCGCGGCAAGTCGCAGGACTCGCGGGGAGCCGAGCGAGCTAGACCCGGCCGGCGCGCATGCGGGCCAGCCAGCCGGCGGCTTCGCTGAAGTCGGGGTCGGCCGTGCCTGTCTTGATCTGCGTCGGCACTTGGTCGGCGCGCGGGTAGCTGCCGAGGAACCGGAGGTCGCCGCAGATCCGGTGAAGGCCGGCCACGGCTTCCCCGACTCGGGCGTCGGCGATGTGCCCCTCGCAGTCGAAGTGGAAGAAGTAGCGGCCGATGCCGTCACCCGTCGGGCGGGACTCAATGCGGGTCAGGTTGACGCCGCGCACCGCGAACTCGCTCAGCATCTCCAGCAGGGCGCCCGCGTGGTCGTCCTTCAGGAAAGCCACCATCGACGTCCTATCGGCGCCCGTCGGAGCGGGCAGCTCGGTGCCGGCCGGGGCGACGTGGACGAACCGAGTGACCGTGTCGGGCCGGTCGCCGATGTTGGCCGCCGCCTGGTGCAGGCCGTAGAGGCCGCCGGCGATGGCCGGGGCGATCGCGGCATCGTACGGAGACTCGGGGTTGGACACCTCCTGCGCCGCCGCGGCGGTCGACGAGGAGTGGATGACGACCGCGCCGGGCAGCTCGCGCTCGATGAAGCCGCGGCACTGGGTGTGCGCGGCCGGATGCGTGATCACGCGCTTGATCTGGACGAGCTCGGTGCCGGGCCGTACGAGAAGGAAGAACTCGACGGGCAGCAGCAACTCGCCGGTGATCAGCAGCGGGCGACCCCAGGCGAACTCGTCGAGCGTCTGAGTGATCGCGCCTTCGAGCGAATTCTCCAGGGGGACGACGGCGCCCTCGGCCTCGCCCTGGCGGACCGCGTCGAGCGCCGCACCCACGTTGGCGCACGGGTGCCCTTCGGCGTCCGGCACCATGATCCGCAGTGCGGCCTGCGCGAATGTCCCTTCGGGGCCCAGATAGGCGAGCTTCGGCATACCCCCCAGGTTAGCCAAGCCTGGCAGTGCTGAATGTGAAGACTTACACCTTCACCGCCGCCGCGTGTCTCAGACCCACCCCCGCCAGGCCCTCTGCGGGGCGGCAGGGGCGTCTAACGCGCCAGGTCGTCTGCGGAGGGGCGGGGACCTGCGGAGGGGCGGGGCGTCCCGGCGCGGCCAGGTCGGGGGGCGGGGCGTCTGACACGGCCAGGTCGCGTGTGTGGGGGGCCAGGGTCTGCGGAGGGCCAGGGCCGCGCGAAAGGCCGGGGCCGCGCGAAGGCCGGGGCCGCGCGAAAGGCCGGGGCCGCGCGAAAGGCCGGGGCCGCGCGAAGGCCGGGGCCGCGCGAAAGGCCGGGGCCGCGCGAAAGGCCGGGGCCGCGCGAAAGGCCGGGGCCGCGCGAAAGGCCGGGGCCGCGCGAAAGGCCGGGGCCGCGCGAAGGCCGGGGCCGCGCGAAAGGCCGGGGCCGCGCGAAAGGCCGGGGCCGCGCGAAAGGCCGGGGCCGCGCGAAAGGCCGGGGCCGCGCGAAAGGCCGGGGCCGCGCGAAGGCCGGGGCCGCGCGAAAGGCCGGGGCCGCGCGAAAGGCCGGGGCCGCGCGAAAGGCCGGGGCCGCGCGAAAGGCCGGGGCCGCGCGAAAGGCCGGGGCCGCGCGAAGGCCGGGGCCGCGCGAAAGGCCGGGGCCGCGCGAAAGGCCGGGGCCGCGCGAAAGGCCGGGGCCGCGCGAAAGGCCGGGGCCGCGCGAAAGGCCGGGGCCGCGCGAAAGGCCGGGGCCGCGCGAAAGGCCGGGGCCGCGCGAAAGGCCGGGGCCGCGCGAAAGGCCGGGGCCGCGCGAAAGGCCGGGGCCGCGCGAAAGGCCGGGGCCGCGCGAAAGGCCGGGGCCGCGCGAAAGGCCGGGGCCGCGCGAAAGGCCGGGGCCGCGCGAAAGGCCGGGGCCGCGCGAAAGGCCGGGGCCGCGCGAAAGGCCGGGGCCGTGCAGAGGGCCGGGGCCGTGCGGAAGGCCGGGGCCGCGCGGAAGGCCGGGGTCTGCGGGGGGTTGGGGTTTGCCGGGGGGGCGGGGGTGTCGGGTGCGGCTAGGGCGTTTTGATGGGGCGGAGCCAGGCGCCGGCGGGGGTGGCTTCGGGCTCGACCTCGGGGCCTAAGCCAAGGCGGGCCGCTCGGACGGCCTGCTCCTCTTCCGGTGACAGCGTCTGGATCCCCTTGCCGCCGCGGACGGGACGCACATACGTCCTGGTCTCGGTCCTTCCGTTGATGGAGGTCAGGACGATGCCGTCGCCCAGACCGTTAATCAGCGCGACCGAGAACGACAGCCGGCCGGTCATCTCCTCGAGCGCGTCGTAGCGGTAGACGGCCACGTCGCGAATGGCCTTGGTGTCGACCAGGCCTTCCACGGCCGAGCGCCGGGCCAGCGCGTCGAGGCATTCCTCGACCGCGCCGCGCGCGTTGCGCAGGGCCAGCAGGCCGACGGCCACCCCGGTCAGCCCCGCGACGATCCCGACGATCACCACCACACCAACGAACACACAACAGAGCGTAACGACTCCGTCACCCGAATACCAACTTACGATCTCGCCGCTGATCCGCCCCTCTGGGTCCGACCTGCGGAGCAGGCACGTTACCGTTGGTCTCCGCCGCCCAGCCGGCAAGCCCCAGCAAGCCCCGGCAAGCCCGGCCGGCGCGCTCACCCGCCCACACTGATCCGCCAGCATCTGCGGAGGACCTCATTGCGAGCCCACCTGCGCCGTCTCATCGCAGCGCTCCATGTCACGGCCATCATGGCCGGGGCCGCCGCGCTGCTCGTCACTGTGGCGACCGGACCGGCATCGGCCGCGACGCCGCAGGGCCGCGTCGTGGTGATCGGCGTGCCCGGGCTGCTCTGGTCGGATCTGTCGGAGCACGAGACGCCGAACCTGTGGCGACTGGCCGGCCAGGGCGGGGCCGCGTCCATGTCCACCCGCGCCGTGCCGCCAGAGGGCCTGAGCATCACCTGTCCCATCGCGGGCTGGTTGACCGTCTCCGCAGGCCAGCGCGCCGGGGTGCCCTATGTGACGGGAGGCCCCACGGGCTGCGGACTGCCGCAGGCGCCGGTGGCGGCGGCTGACGGGTCGGCGACCGTCCCCGGCTGGGCGGCAATGGCCGCCTACCAGCAGACGGGATCCTTCAAGGCGCGGATCGGACTGCTGGCGACCTCGGTGGCGGCGGCCGGTGGCAAGGTCGCGGCGATCGGGCCTGGGGCGGCGCTCGCGGCCGCCGACACGACGGGCCGGGTCGCGAAGTACGCGGCCGCGCAGGACCAACTACCCGATCTGTCGCCCTATTCGCTCGTCGTCGCCGAGGCCGACGACATCGCCCGTGCCTGGGTCGAGGGCCGGCAGGCCGATCGGCGGGGATCGATCACAGCCGCGGACGCCGTGGTCGGCCGGATCCTGAGCCGTGTCCCGAGCGGCTCGACGGTCCTCGTCGCAGGGATATCCGACGCGTCGCCGGAGGCCCATCTCCACGTCGCGATCGCGGTCGGCGGCCCATATCGGCACGGGTTGCTGACGGCCTCCTCGACCCGGCAGGACGGGCTGGTCACCATCACGGACCTGACCGCCACTGTCCTGCACCGGCTCGGCGTGCCGGTCCCCGACGGCGTCGTCGGCCGGGAGTGGGCCAACGACGGCGAGGCCCCCGCGGGCGTCGCCGAGACGGCCTCTCAGCTGGCCGACGCGGACTTGGCCAGTCAGGTGCTCAAGCAGGTGCGCGAGCCCTTCTTCATCGCACTCGTCGTCATTCAGCTGCTGTTCTACGGCCTGGCGGCGGCGGTCGTCCGCCGCTACCGCCGGATGCTGACCGCTATACAGGTCGTCGGCGTGATAAGCGGCGCCGTGCCGATCGCCACGTTCCTGGCGCAGCTCGTGCCGTGGTGGGGCTTCGCGCATCCGATGCCCGCGCTCGTGCTGACGATCGCCGGGTTCGCGGGGGCCGTGGCCGGATTGGCGTTCGCCGGGCCGTGGCGCGCGGCGGTGCTCGGGCCGCTGACCGTGGTGGCCGGGATCAGTTCGCTAGCGTTGCTCATCGACGTCATGACCGGCTCCCGCCTGCAGGTGAACGCCGTTACCGGCTACGAGCCGGTGACCGGGGGCCGGTTCTACGGCTTCGGCAACATCGCGTTCGCCGTCTACGCGATCGGGACGATTCTGGCGTTGGCCGGGGTCGCGCAGGCCACACGTCCGACGATCTGGGCGAGGGCCGGCGTGATCTCCTATGGTCTGCTGGCGATCTTCGCGGATGGGTGGCCGGGGTGGGGGGCGGACTTCGGCGGGGTTCCGGCGTTCGTCCTTGGATTCGCCGTGTTCGTACTGATGATCTTGGGTCGCCGGGTCTCGATCGTGCGGCTGGCTCTCATCGCCGCCGCCGGTTTGGTGCTCATCATGGGCATTGCGATCGTCGACTGGCTCCGTCCAGCCGAGAGCCGTACGCATCTGGGGGAATTCGTCCAGCAGGTCATCGACGGCGACGCCGGGGCCGTGGTCGGCCGCAAGCTGGGAGCGATGCTGCACACGCTGACCAACCTCCCGCTGACGATCCTGTCGCTGGTCGCGATCGCGTTCCTCTTCCTCGTGCTCGCGCGCCCGTCCCGGTGGGGCGCGGCCGCGCTCAGCCTCGCGTACGGCCAGGCCCCCGCGTTGCGCGCCGGGCTCTTCGGCGCCTTCACCACAGGATTGGCCGGATTCGTGATCAACGACTCGGGCATCGCCATCCCCGCCATGGGCCTCACGGTCGCCATACCTCTCACGCTCGCGGCGTCAGTGCGGGCCCTTCAGCTGACGCGGCCGGACGGCGCCCTCGCGCCGGATTCGTCGCCGCCCACCAGACGAGAGCCACCGTCAGCGCCAGCAGCGCCCACGGGATCACCTGCGACCTGACGCCCGTCACCAGCCAGTGCAGGTCGGGCGGCTGATCCTGCTGCCGCGCCGGAAGATAGGCCAGGGACAGCAGGCCGAGCCGTACGACCAGGAAGAGGTCCAGCCCGGTCGTCGCCGGGATCAACGCGATGAGAGCGAAGCCGAGGCCGTCATACCAGGGCAACGCATACGGCGTGGCGAACAGCCAGGCCACGGCGAACGCCACGGCCACGCCCGGCGCGTCGTGGGGCACTACCCGGAGCAGGAGCCGGCAGAGCAGGGCCAGCATGGCCAGCGAGCCGAGCTGGATCCAGATCCGATAGGCGCCCGGCCCGAACGCCTCCTGCAGGCCGTATTGGAGCAGCTTCCAGGGTGTCGCGAGGGAGACCGATTTGCTGGCGTTGCGGACCTGATCCAACACGTGCGGCCCGGCCAGCACGTACGCCACGGCGGCGGTCACGACGGCGGCTCCCGCGACCAGGAAGAGACGGCGAAGGTCACGGCGCAGCTCCCACGCGGGACCGAGGGCGACCAGCCCGACCGTCACCTTGACCGCGACGCCCAACCCGAGCAGCGCCCCTGACACGAGCGGCCGCCCCGGACCCACCACGAGCGCCGCGACGACGAACACGATGGCGAGTGTGTCGACGTGCATCCCTGCCGCCAGCTGATAGACCACCAGGGGGTTGACGATCCACAGCAGGGCCGCCCGCCGCTGCCGCTCCGGATCGTCGCGGTTGAAGCGATGCAGCAGCAGCCCGGTCGCGACGAAGGCAGCGGCGTTGGCCACCGCCAGCCAGAACACCGTCAGGCGGAGGGACTCGCCGCCGAGGAGGCTCGCCAACGCCTGCACGGCCGTCGCGACGGGCCCATAGACGCTGGTCGTGTCGCGCCACTCTTCGACGGCTCCGATGACGGGGTCGCCCGGCAATCCGGAGGCGACCGTCGCATAGGGGTCGTGGCCGAGGACGGCCATCCGCCCGTAGGCGGCGTAGTTGAGATGGTCGGCCGATCCATAGGGGGGCAGGAACGCCAGCACAGCGGCGATCACGCAGCCGGCGAGAAGTAGCCAACGGGCGTCGATCCGGATCGTGCGCAGGCCGGCCGCCAGCCCGATCGTGCCGAGGATGACGACGGCGGCGGCCATGCCGACCACGAGGTGCGGATCGGGATGAGCGGGCAGCCACAGAGGGAGCCGACCGGATCCGGCCAGCGGCGGCACCATGGCCGACGGCCCGAGGAGCGCGATCACCACGGTCAGGGCGAGCGCGGCGGCCATGCATCCCGCGGCCAGATGTCCGCGCCACGACCAAGCAGGTCTGCCGACCGCCCCCAAAGGGCCCGGTCGGCGAGATGCTGCCTCCTGCCCTCGCGCCACCGAATGATTTCAGCACAACCCCACGACAACTTCGGCACGCCCTCGATCCGGCACGCCCAGACACACTCAGACAGGCCACACTCAGACAGGCACACTCAGACTTCGGCGCGCCAGAAACTCGGCGCGCCAGATACTCAGCGCGCCGAAGTCGGGGGCGCCGAACTCAGCGCGCCGAACTCAGCGCGCCGAACTCAGGGCATCAAACTCAGCGCGGCGCGCCACCGGACACAAAGCGCCACCGGACACAAAGCGCCACCGGACAAAGCACCACCGGACACAAAGCATCACCGGACGCGAGGGCGTCACCGGGCGAGCCGGCTTCAGCGGGGGCGGCGGATGGCTTCGGCGCCTTTTTGGACGGCCGGGTCGCGGGTCGTCAGGGCCAGGGCCACGTCGCGGAGCTGGCGGGCCCGGTGGACTTGGGACCGCCAGTCGGTGCCCGTCGCCCGGTGGGCCATGTCGACCTCGACCTCGACGACCCGGAAGCCTTTTCGGATCAGGTCGATCGTCATCCCGGTCTCGACGCCGAAGCCGTGCGCCAGCGGACGGGCCGCTTCGAACGCGGATCGTGTCAGGCACCGCTGCCCGTTGAGCGGCTGCGTCGCATCCCAACCCGTCGCCCGTTTTATGCCGTCATGGGCGAGCTTGACCACCATGCCGTGCCCGCCGAGCTTCACTCGGGCCGAGAAGACGGCGATGGTCATGTCGGCCGTGCCGGCCCGGATGGGCGCGATGAGCGGGACGGCCTCGCGAGCCGTCTCGCCCAGGTCGGCGTCGAGGAACAGCAGGTGCCGTGCGACGACCGCACCCTCACCTGGCGGCGGCGGCGCCGGGAGGGGGGATTCCTCGTCGAGGAGGCGTACGGCCTCGGCGCCGCTTTCCATGGCGGCGGCCTTGCCGCGGTTGCGGCTGTGCCGGATCACCCGCGCCCCGGCGGCCCGGGCCACGCGGCCCGTCTCGTCGGACGAGCCGTCGTCGACGACGACCACGAGGTCGACTCCGGGCAGCCGCAGGGCGGCCGCCACGGTAACTCCGATCCGGTCGGCCTCGTCCTTGGCCGGAATGACGACGGCCGTATCCGGGCCGCGCCGGACCAGCTCATCCGCCATCGACTGCCGGCACCGTCTCGTGGACTGTGAACACCGAGTCGAGCCCGGTCACCTGAAGGATCTTCCGTACCGCCGGACGTGGCGCAGCCACCTCCAGCCGCCCACCCCGCTCGCGGAGCCGCTTGAGCGCCGACAGCAGCACGTTCATGCCGGTGGAGTCACAGAATTCGACTCCGGACATGTCGATCACCACTCGCTCGGGCCCGGTCTCCAACAGGCGCGTGAACTCCGCCTGCAGGCGGGGTGCGGTGTATAGGTCGATTTCGCCGGAGACCGTCAGGACGGCGTGACCGGCGTGGGATTGCGTCGCGACTTTGAGCTCCACAGCGCGCACACTAGCGCCGTACTGCCTCCGGGTCACGTTTCTCCGGAACACCCGAAGAGTCGTCCGCCCTTTGTCCCCGATTCGGGCACGCGTAAACGCTGAGTGCGCGAAACTTAACCCAATGCGACACCGGCATGGCCGGAAGAGGGGGAGGCCCGGAACCTCCGCGTCCGGCCGCTACTTCTGAGCGAAGGAGCGGACGTCGAGATGGCGGGTCCGACTGCAGGAATGAACAGCGATCTCCCCGAGGATCCTCAGCGAGTGCGGCTGCGCGAGCGGCTTGAGGGCATCCAGATCAGGACCGAAAAGGCGGCGTCGTGGCGACAGGCGACACGGCCATTGCGCGCCTTGCTCAATCGTGAGGGATATGTACCGGTCAAGACACGGCTGTCGGTCGAGGATCTCGATTTCCTCGCCGAGGCGCGCGAGGAGCTGATCGACTTCGCCGAGCTCGGGCTGCGACTGCTCGACCTCCACCAGCCGCGTGACGCAGGCGGCATCACCAGCGACCGTGCGCATCCGATCCTGCGCTGCCGAAGCTGCATGTGGCGCTGGCCCTGCCCGACATTTCGAGCCATGGCCGACGCGTTCGATCGTGGCGACCCATCCGAACCACCCACGCCGCGCGGTTCGGCAATTCCCACCTCGTTCGGCGCCACCGACTATGGCGACATCCTGGCGCCCCAAGGGCCGCCGCCCTACGCCGTCCCGTACGCCCGTCCCATCTCAGAAGGCCCTCAGTAATTCCAGCCCCCGGCAATTCAGGGAGCCAACGGAAGCCGGATCTCGAAACGGCACCCTGGAGGCTCGTTCACCACCTCGATGGCACCCTGATGCGCCTCGACGATGCCGCGGGCAATGGCCAGTCCCAGGCCGGCGCCCCCGTCAGGCCCAGGAGTCCGGGCCGCCTCGCCGCGGAAGGCCACATCGAACACGCGTGGCAGGTCATCCAGCGGAATCCCGCCGCACGCGTCCTTCACTCCCAGCACCGCCAGCCTGCCCTCGCTCCGGGCCTCGATGACGACCTCCCCATCCGGAGGCGTGTGCCGTACGCCATTGACCACGAGATTCCGCAGCGCCCGCACCAGCGCGCCCGCGTCGGCCTCCATCGGGATGACCTCCGCGGCGTCGACGCGCAGGCTCACCCCCTTCGACCTCGCGAGCGGCTCGACGACGGCCAGCGCGTCGGCCACCACGTCGGCCAGGCCGACCCGGTGCGGCGACAGGCGCAGCGCCCCCGCGTGGATCCGGGACAGCTCGAACAGGTCGTCGACCATCCCCGACAGCCGGTCGACCTCCAGCCGGATCTGCGTGTGGTAGCGCTTGACGGTGTCGGGGTCGTCGGCCACGCCGTCTTCGAGCGCCTCGGCCATGGCGCGCATTCCGGCGAGCGGCGTGCGCAGGTCGTGGCTGACCCAGGCGACGAGGTCGCGGCGCGCGCTTTCCAGGGCACGCTCGCGCTCCCGTGCGCGGCGCAGGCGCTCGTGGGCCTGCTCGAGCGCGTCGCTGATCGTCTCCAGTTCCCTCGGGAGGCGCCGCTCGGGCGGGGTGAACTCTCCAGTGGGCGGTACGGCCTCCACGGCCGCGACCAGCCCCCTGCTGGCCGTCACGATCCGCCGCCCGACGACCACGGCGACGCCGAGCCCGGCGAAGCCGCCGATGCTGAGGACCACGAAGACCACCTTGTCGTCATTGATCATCGCGAGCATCGCCGCGACCACTCCGGCGAGCGTGGACGACAGCGTGACCAGCGCGACCACGGCCACCATGACGCCGATGGACAGGGATCGGCGCAGGGCCATGACGCCCACTCCTACGCCGACCAGCGCGACCGCCATCCACAGCAGAATGATCACGACACTGGCTCATATCGGTAGCCGACGCCCCACACGGTGACGATCCGCTGCGGGTCGGTCGGATCCGCCTCGATCTTCTCGCGCAGCCGGCGTACGTGGACGGTGACGGTCGACGAGTCGCCGAACGACCAGCCCCACACCTGATCCAGCAGCTGGGCCCGGCTGAACGCCTGACGCGGGTTGCGCAGCAGATACGCCAGCAGATCGAACTCCCGCGCGGTGAGCGTGATCTCGGTGTCGCCGAGCCGTACCTCATGGGCGCCCACATCCACCACCAGCGCACCGTCGCGAAGAATGCCCGTGCCGGCCGGCACGAGCGCGCCGTTGGCGCGGCGCAGCACCGACTGGACCCGAAGCGCCAGCTCACGCGGGCTGAACGGCTTGGTCACATAGTCGTCGGCGCCCGTCTCCAGGCCGACCACGCGGTCGATCTCCTCCCCCAGCGCGGTCAACATGATCACCGGCACCGGCCAGCGCTCGCGCAGCTTCCGGCACACCTGCAGGCCGTCCACCTTGGGCAGCATGAGATCGAGCACCAGCAGGTCGGGCGGGTCGGCCAGGGCGCGGCGCAGCGCCTCGGCGCCGTCGCCCACGCATTCGACATCGTGGCCGTCGCGCTCGAGATAACGGGTCACCACCTCGGCGACAGTGGGGTCGTCTTCAACGACCAGGATGCGCGTGGCCACCCGACCTCCCGAAATTGCCGCCCACCAACGAAGGGTATGCCTCCACGGTAGGCCTGACCTGGGTCATCGTCGCGCACCCGTCATCACACCGTAAGACCCGGCCGGAAGGCGTAGATCACGGCGCTGTTATAGATCTCGCGGCGCGCATCCCGAGCGCGTACCTTGTCCGTATGGCTCGTGCTGTCTTGACCATCGTGGGGATCATTCTCGGAGTCTGGCTGGTCGTCGGCTTCGTCATCCCCGCCCTGTTCGCGACGCTGAAGTTCCTGCTTCTCGTCGCCGTGATCGCGGCCATCGTCATGGTCGTGGTCTTCGCAGTCGGCAAGCGCTAGCTCAACGCCGGCTACGCCATGATCCAAGCCGTCGCCGACCTGCTCACCGGGGCGTTGCTCCTCGGTGTGCCGGCGGCGTGCGGCCTGGCCGCCGTGTCGATCCTGCTGTTCGCGTGGCTGCTCCGCGCGCTCACCGCCGCCTCCGCGCCCGCCGTTCGCGCCTCCAGGTCGCGTCTTGCCGCGTCCAGGCTCCATTTCGTACGGCTCGGCGACCCCGACACCCCGGGGCACGCACGACCACGAGCACCATCACACGACCTCGTCTTCGCCGCTCAGTAATCCACCAAGCCGCCGAAGAGGGGTTCCTCCGTGTTCGATTTCGTGCTCGACCCTGCCTACCAACTGATCTACGCGGTCTCCGCGCACACCGGCCCGCTGCTCGCCATCGTCGCCTTCACCGTCGCCGTACGGCTCCTGCTGCTCCCATTGAGCATTCGCCAGTCACGCTCCGTGAAGGGGAGGCTGCGGCTCAAGCCGCAAGTCGACCGCCTGCGCGCCCGTCACTCCCGTGACCCAGCGCGACTCGTCCGCGAGATCAACGACCTGTACGCCGAGGAAGGGACCTCGCAGTTCGCCGGGATCGGGCCGGCCATCGCGCAGGCGCCGTTCCTGACCATCCTCTATCGGCTGTTCGTATCGGCCACGATCGCCGGGCACGCCAACCTGCTGCTGGCCCAGGGCGTGCTGGGGGTTCCGCTGGGCGAGCACCTGGCCGCGGTGGTCGCGAATCCACCGGCCCTTGCCGTCTACCTGGTGCTGCTCGCGCTCATAGCCGTGGTCGCGTGGCAGGCGTCTCGCCTGATGGGGCGGATGGACGCGTCGTCCGGACGGTTGGTGCGACTCATGCCGTACGGAACGGTGGCGATGGCGGCGCTGCTGCCGTTCGCGGCGGGAATCTATTTGCTGATCAGCACCACGTGGACGACGGTCGAACGCGCCGTGCTCTACGCTGCCTGACCCGCTGCCGACACACGCCTGAAGACTTAACCAACTTCTCGCAACGTCCGTATTTCGGCGTTGTTGATTCCATTGTTTTGGACATCACCATGGATGGCCACTATGGCCCAAACCGTGGTCCCCGCATCGGGCTCGTGCCGCACACCCCAGCGTTCGGCCAGGTAGTCGACGATGCCGAGACCCCGCCCGCCGAGCGAGGAGAGAGTGGGCCGGCCGGCGCGCGGCTCGGTGGCCGCGCCCCCGTCGCTCACCGCCACCTCCACACGCTGCTCAAGGCACGACCAGGTGGCTTTGAGCTGGCCAGAAGCCAGAGGGTGAGCGTGCCGCAACGCGTTGCTGAGCAGCTCGCTCAAGACCAGAACGACGTCGTCCACAATCGGTTCGGGTACTCCGGCGGCCAGGAGGTCGGCACAGAGCCGCTGACGTGCGACGGCGACGCTCGACAGTGCATACGGCAACATCACGACGCTCGACGCACTCACCTCCCCGTTCTCCCGCGCTACCGGAGGAAAAGCCACACCCCAGTCACGACCGAAATGCCCCGTTATCCGGTCCCAGAAACCGCACCCCGATTACAGCTTGTGCACATTGGACAATAGATCAGCTCTTCCGTGACTACACCGTTACATCAACGGTGTGTCGGATCCTGTATTGGAGCTTCCCCCGACCACGAATCGCACGCGCATTCGCGTCCCCCCGCCGGGCCGCGCATGCGCCGTCACTTCGCCGCCCTGCGCCCTGGCCAGGCTCCGGACGATGTAGAGCCCGAGGCCGACGCCGCCGAAGCGGCGCCGATCTCCGCTGTCGGCCTGCACGAAGCGCTCGAAAATCCGCTCCCGATCGGCGGGGGCGATCCCGACTCCCTCGTCGTCGACGACCAGCACCACACTGTCACCCTCCGGCCAGGCCTCGACGTGTATGAGTCCGCCGTCCGGCGAGTACTTGAACGCGTTTTCCAGAAGCTGACCGAGCAGAATGTCTGTGGCGAGCGGGTCGCCGAGAACCGCCGGCAGCGCCTCCGGCACGCGCACCTCGACCCAGTGCCGATCAGACAGCTCGGGCAGGCCGAGCGTCGCCGTGCGCACCCGATCCGCCAGGTCGAACGGCTCGGCGGTGATCCGCCACTCCTCCGCGCCGGCTCTGGCCCCGAGCAGCAGATGATCCATGAGCTGGCCGAGCGAACGGGCCCGCACGGCGATCGTGTGCACAGCCGACCGGCGCTCGGCGTCCGACATGAGATCCCAGCGGGAGTCGAGCGTGCTGGCGAAGCCGCCCACGATCGTGATCGGGGTGCGCAGCTCGTGGCTGGTGGTGGCGAGGAACAGGTCCTTGGCCTCCTCAAGCTCCTTCGATCGGGTCACGTCGCGGAAGTCGACCACGATCTCGCCGGTCTCCGGGATCTCCGCGGCCAGCACGTCGAGCCATCGTCCGGAAAGCAGCTGGAAGGTGAGCTTTTCGCCCGGCACGGGCAGCGGAAACGGCGGCGGCCCGCCGAGCACCGCCTCCGGTGGGAAGCCGGTGAGCTCGGCCGCGGCCGGATTCCACTGGATGACACGCTCGCCGTCGAGCACGGCGATGCCGTCGGCGCTCGCGTCGAAGACGGCGCGTTCGTGCGCGCGCTGCCGTACCGCCTCCTGATAGGCCACGGCGTTGCCGACCGCGATGCCAGCGTGGCCGGCGAGCAGCTCCAGCAGCTCCAGCTCCAGGTGGCTGGCCTTGTGCGTGGCGAACAGGGCGTAGAGCGCTCCATAAGGGCGGCCGCCGACCGCCGCCACGCCGATCGCGATCGTGTGCAGCCCCGGCAGGCGCGCCCAGATCAGGTCGGAAACGCCGGTTTCCAGCAGCACGGCCTTACCGGTGCGGAGCAGCTTGCCTACCAGGCTGCTGTCGAGCTCGTCGGTGGCGCCGCGGATCGAGTCGGGCAGCTGGTGCCCGCTGACCACCCGCACCCGGTTGCCTTCGATGAGCACGAACCCGCCCGCGTCGGCGCCGGTCAGCTCGGTGAGGCTGGCCGAGATCCGGTCGAGCACTGCGGGCAGGTCGAGCTCGGCGTTGATGTCGCCGACCACATCTGTCAGCCGCCGGACCAGCCTCGCCCGGCGGACGGCGCGCCCCCGCGCCGCCTCGTCGTCCTTCGACAGGTGATAGACGGTGACGTAGCCGAGCAGCGCGCCCGCCTCGGTGCGCAGCGCGCTCGTGTCGGCCCGCAGGTCGAGGACGTTGCCGTCGCGGTGGAAACGCCTGGTGCGAAGCGACACCGGCGCGCCGGTGCGGACGCGTTCGAGCACCGCGTTGTGCTCGGCCAGCAGCTCTTCGGGCACGATCGGCACCCGCCGCCCCAGCAGCTCGGCCTCCGTCCAGCCGAACAGACCTTCCGCTGCAGCGTTCCACCCGAGCACCGCGAGATCGCGGTCGATCGTGACGATCGCGTTGGCCGCGCTCGCGACCACCGCGGCGGCGAGCTCAGGATCGAGCGCGCCACCGGCACCCCTGTCGCTCTCCACCCGGTCGTCACCCACGTCCCCCATCGTGCCGCTTTTCCCATCTGGATCTTGGTGTTTTTCCCACGTCGGGTACAGTGCGTGCATGTCGACTGGGGATCTCGAAGCCCTGTTGCGGGTGACCGCGCCGGGCTACGTCGGCGAGTCCCCGCCGCAAGTGGCGTTCGGCACGGCCGACACGCCCGTCGGACGCCTCACCCTCGGGGTCACCACACGCGGCGTGGTCGCCTGCAGTTACGAGGATGAGCACACCGTGTTCGCCCGCCTCAATCAGGCGATCGGCACGTTCATCGGGCCCGACCCGCGGCGGATCGACCCGCTGCGCCGCGAGCTCGAGGCCTACTTCGCGGGCCGGCTCCGCGCCTTCTCCACCCCCGTCGACCTGCGGCTGGCGAGCGGCTTCACGCGTACCGCCGTCCAGATGGCGGCGGCCGTGCCGTACGGGAAGACGACCACCTATCGCGACATAGCCGCACGGATGGGACGGCCGCAGGCGCTGCGGGCCGTCGCCAACGCGCTCACCTCCAACCCGGTGTGCGTGATCGTGCCCTGCCACCGCGTCGTCGAGGGGCCCGACACGCCCGGCTCGTACGCGGGCGGCGCCGACGCCAAGCACTATCTGCTCACGCTGGAACGCGGGCCCGCGGGCGAAGCCGGCCGATCGCAAGGGTGATCAGGCCCGCCACCAGGAAGGCGATGAGCGCCGCGCTCATCCACGGCTGGTGGGGCACTCGCAAGCGCACCCAGATGGCGTCCCACCACGAGACCGTGGCCGTGGCCGTGGTCATCCAGTAGGCGGCGAAGCCGAGCAGCCACGGCACGATCATCGGCCAGCGTGACGGCGCGCGCTCGGAGGTGTCCCAGCGGGCCGCGCCACCGAGCAGGAAGTAGTCGACCACGAGGACCGCGAACATCGGCACGAACACCGCGCCGATCACGCTGAGGAAGGTCCCGTAGGAGTTGACGTCGGCGAACAGCGCGATGGCGATCGTGATCAGGCCGATCGTGACCGAGATGACACGCCGGTCGACGCGCGGCAGCAGATTCTGGATCGAGACGGACGTGGAGTAGACGTTCGCGAACGACTGGTCGGCCTCGCGCAGCACGAGGATCCCGAAGAACAGCGCCCCGAGCGGCGCGGCCACGAACGGGTCCCACACCTTGTCGGCGTCGTTGCCGACCAGGGCCAGCGCGGCGATTCCCAGCGTCAGGCAGGCCACCTGCGCGATCGAGTAACCACCGACGACACCCGTGAAAGCCGCCCGCGACGAGCGCGAATGCCGCGCGTAGTCGGCCGCGAGCGGCACCCACGACACCGACAGCGCGATCACATAGTCGACCGCGGGGGCGAAGGCCTCCCACGACCCTCCCGACAGCGACGGCCCCCGGCTGAACAGGGCCACGCCCAGCCAGATCATCGCGACCACCACCCCGGCCGTGACGTAGCGGCGCAGCAGCCGTACGGCCCCGAGCGGTCGGATCGTCAGCGCGATCGTCAGCGCCCCCGCCGCCAGCACCCAGACCGCGTAGCCGGCGCCGAAGATGGCCTCCGCACCCTGCGCGATCACCCACAGCTCGAAGGCGCCCCAGCCGAGCAGCTGAACGACGTTGAGGACGGTCGGCACGTACGAAAGACGGGCCCCGAACAGGCCGCGGAGCAGCACCATCGCGGGCTTGCCGGTCTGCGCGCCGGGCACCGCGGCCAGACCGACCATGGCCGTGCCGATCAGGCTGCCGACGACCGCGGCGGCGATCGCGCCCCCGAAGGTCAGTGGCTTACCGCCCAGCGGGTCGAGCAGGAACAGCGCCCCTGAGAAGCCCAGCAGGCTGACTCCGAGGTTGGCCCAGAACGCGCCCTGGTCGAGCAATCCGAGGGTTTTCGGAACCTCGCCCTCGAGAGTGAGAGGCGCCTCTCGTGGCATGACAGCCGTCATCACACGCTCCCTACGCCGGCATTACCCGGACAGGTTCATGCGGTCGACGACGCTAGTCGCCCTCTCAGCCCGGTTACGCCCGAGCTCCCGCGGTCTTGTGTTGTGCGTACGCGGGCCATTCGTCCTGCGTACGGGCTCCATGATGCATCAAACGGACACGAACATCCACAGCCGTTCAAGGTCCGGACACTTCGAACAAGCGTCCGCAGACGTCCGCGACCGTACAGCTGCGTACGTGGCGGTAGCTGTACTTCACTGCTGTACTGCGGGCCCCATCGCCCCTGGTCACTGGCGCTACCAACCCGCCCGCGAACAGTCCTCACGCACCGCTCTCCGACGCGCGGCTCGGGCTGACCGACGGCCGGGGGCGGCGCATGACCGCCACCGCGCCCGCCGCCCACATTGCCGAGCAAGCGGCTCCTTGCACCGGCTCCACGACGTCTCCCCGCGGCTTCGTGCAGCTCCCCGCCGGCCTGTTGCGCTCCTCTGATCACAGCGGCCCGGCCGTCGCGGCGTGGGCGCTCTACGAGACGCTGATGCCCCGCGCGCTGGCGGCGGCCGGACCGCCGCGCGCCGCGGACCCCGCCGGCCGTCCCGAATGGGGCCCCACCATGCGCACGGCCCACCTCCGCGACCCTGACGGCATCCTCTGGGAACTCCAGTCGTACTGACGACACACGAGGCGCCGTCGCGGCACGATGTGTCCATGTGGCGAAGGCTGAGCGCGTTGACGTTACTGACAGTCGCTTTATCGGGGTTGCCGGCCTGCGGAGAGTCTGGCTCATCGGGCGAGTCGGCGGTTCGCAAGCCGTCCCTTCACGCCGACTCGGCCTCGACGCCGTCGGCCGCGGCGGATGTGAGTCAGGAGCAGCCAACGCCGCCCCCTTGCGAGCCTGTGGTCACGGCCCCGGTGTCCAGGCCGAAGGCCGGATCACCATGGAGCATGATCGCCCGCAACACGTTTCGCTCCGACAGCGTACTGTACGACGTCGAGTCCCTGGCTGACGGGACCGCATGGGCGGTCGGCGCGCGCCTGGTCGGGTCGGCGCCCAACCCTACGAGGTGGTGCGCGCTGGTCGAGCGTTGGAACGGACACGCCTGGAAGTTGATGCCCGCTCCGGCCGGGCTGGACGATCTCACGGTCGTGGCCGTGGCCGGAAGGTCGCAGGTGTGGGCTTTCGGCGGACACGACTCGACACCGTATGCGGCGCGATGGGACGGCCGGCAGTGGACGGTGACCGCGACCGGCGACAAGAACACCCGCGTCACCGATGCGGTGGGGATGCCCAACGGCGAGGTCTGGGCCGTACAGGCAGCCCAGCTGTGGCGGTGGGACGGCTCGGCCTGGCTCAAGACGCCGGTGCCCTTCCGGGTTACGGCGATCGATCAAAGACGTGGTGAGCTGTGGGCGATCGGTGATGACACCGTGGAAGACGTTCCCGCCGCCGCGCGCTGGAACGGCGCGAGTTGGACCATGACGCGTATGCCGGATTTCCCCCAGGTGCTGGCAGAGCAGCATGTCGTCTTGAAGCAGGTGGCGGTGGGTGGCCGCGGGGATGTGTGGGCTCAGGGCGATATCAGCGCGGACTGTGATGAGAACTGCAGCCCTGGCCGGATATTGGTGATGCACTGGAACGGTGGCAAGTGGAGCTACTGGCTGCAACGCCACACTGAGCCCGTGCTGGTGTCGCGGATCGAAAGGCGTCGCCTGACCGGCCTGTGGTCCGCGGGCGACGATGTCGTCCTGTACATGTCGGACGGTCGTTGGGCGCGTGCCATCGTGCCGGGAATTCGGCACCTGGATAACCACGTGCACGACGTCGTGGTGCGGCAGGGCTCGGCCAGGCTCTGGGCCGTGGGCTCCGTCTCCGACGAGAACGGCAGCAGCCACTCCATCAGCGTCATCTGGACGGCGTTGACCGTGTGAGGTGCTCCTACGCGGGCCTCACGAGGCGGTGAGCTCACGACCGGCCTTGCCCGCAACGGCGCCGTCCGCACACGACATTGTCGGCAGCTGAACACCATTGATGTTGACGCGATCGTCGCCGAGCGGCACGCGTGGGTTTGCGGGCAGCCTGAGCAAGTGGGGCGCGGCCTCCTACCTCGGCCGGCGGCGCGAGGAGTTCGCCCGCGTGGCCGGGCAGCGGGGTGTGCGATTGGGCTGGCTGGTGATCTATCTCGTCGCGTGGAGGTTGGACCTGGCCGTACCCGGTGCGGCGTCGACGCATGTCAACGGTCGTCAGGAGACAGAGCGGACCGCGCCGGGACCGGAAACCAGCACATTTCGTGATAGACCTTGCCAGAGATTCGCACCCAGAGATCTTCATTAGCCTGCTGTGCGTGCGGGTCCCTCTCCTTTCGCTGACACCGTTGATGAAGAAACGCGACAAGATCCGCTGCCTGGAGCAAACGACTTGCTGAGGACGGTGCGAAGTGGATCGTGTCCACCACTCGTGTGATCTTCTGCGCCCTGTATCCCCATGTCCCGTTGGCTCGGTACCAGGCCAGATCGCTGCGATAGCGGGCCTGGCCGTCAAACTTCGTCAGCGATCATCAGCGCATACTCACTCCGCTCGGCGGCGTAGTTGTCGACGCGCTCAAGCAAGTGCGTCAAGACAACGCCGTGCGGTGGATCAGGCTGGGAGTACCTCTCTTGGAGGCCGATCTTGTCGACACCGCGGATGATGATCGCCACATCTCAAGGGCGTGAAGCTCGGCATCCAGCGGCAGAGAACTGTGCATCTCCCATGCAGCCGCGACCACACCGTCCAAGGCGGTCGTCAGTGAGGTGGCTGCCTGCCCCGGAACGAGCAGTGCCGTGATGAAGTGGAATGCCTTGTTGAAGCTTTCGTCGGTGTAGGCCGGCAGCACGGGGCTGAGCCTACGGATGGCGCAACAAATCGTCGACCCGCCGTGGCGCGGAGTCGCACGGCGCTGGTCCTCATCGTGGACGGCTACGGCCCCCGACCGCTTCGGACAGTGCGCGGCGCACCAGTGCGAGGCGGTGTACATCGACCTGACGCGTACCACCTCGCGCCGCTATTGCAGTGCGGCAACGACATCAACGCCATAGCGGTGGACGCGTTCTGCTACCCCAGCTGGGCCGCCGAGTGTTTCCCGGACCCTACGTCCGGCAGTGCAGCCTTACCTCGCTGTCCTACAGCTGACTTCCCTGTAGACCCTCTGTGATCGTCTGTGGGTCTGTTTCTCTCACGGCGGCACAGGCGGCAGGTGTGGGAACGATATCGAAGACGTTCATCCATGCCTGCCGCGCTCGCCGCGATCCCGGACGGACGGTCAGCCGGTGTAGATCCAGATTCGGCCGCTGTTGTGCAGCTGGTAGAGGTGGCTGCCGCCGGCGACGATGTCGACGGTTGCCGAATTCCCGTCGAGTTCCTTCCACCCGGTGTGCGGGGTTCCGGTGTAGATCCAGATTCGGCCGTTGTTGTGGCGTTGGTAGAGCCGGTTGCCGTCGGCGGCGATCTGGACGGTGGCGGGATTGTTGTCGAGTTCCTGCCATCCGGTCATCGGAGTTCCGGTGTAAATCCAGACCCTGCCATCGGCGTGGCGTTGGTAGAGGTGTCCGCCGGAGGCGACGATGTCGACGGTGGCGGGGTTATTGTCGAGTTCCTGCCATCCGGTCATCGGAGTTCCGGTGTAAATCCAGACCCTGCCGTTGTTGTGGCGTTGGTAGAGCCGGTTGCCGTCGGCGACGATCTGAATGGTGGCGGGATTGTTGTCGAGTTCCTGCCATCCGGTCATCGGAGTTCCGGTGTAAATCCAGACCCTGCCGTTGCCGTGGCGTTGATAGAGGTGCCCGCCGGAGGCGACGATGTCGACGGTGGCAGGGTTATTGTCGAGTTCCTGCCATCCCGTGTGCGGGGTTCCGGTGTAAATCCAGACCCTGCCGTTGTTGTGGCGTTGGTAGAGCCGGTTGCCGTCGGCGACGATCTGGACGGTGGCGGGATTGTTGTCGAGTTCCTGCCATCCCGTGTGCGGGGTTCCGGTGTAGATCCAGACCCTGCCATCGGCGTGCCGTTGGTAGAGGTGTCCGCCGGAGGCGACGATGTCGACGGTGGCGGGATTGTTGTCCAGCTCCTGCCAGTCGGGGAAAGGGTTCACCGGCGGATAGAGGGAAGCCGCGAACTGCGCGTCCAGGGCGTCGATGTCGGTGCCGCCGTCGACGGCGACGCCGTCCTTCATGATGGAAGCGGGAAGCCAGTAGCACATGATGGATCGCGGATCGGTTTGTGCCGTGACGATGAGTGCGGACGAATCCAACGGCGTCAGGACCTGGGCGATGACCATTTCCTCGGACCACCCTTGGGTCTTGCCGAAGAAGTCGATGGCATTGGCGCGGTCGATTCTGTCGACGATCTCTCGTCGCCGGTGCTCATGAGGGAACCCCAGCGTGTGGCCGGTCTCGTGCCGGATCACGCGGGCGTACTCCGACTCGGGTGTGTTCATGGTGAAACTGTCGAGGTTCATCGTGGGCTGGTCGGCGGGAACGCCCGTCACGTCGGTGCCGAGGTAGGACCAGTAGCCGTCGTTGGCGGTCCGTGCGATTCGCACCTGCGGGCTCGACGTGGACTCGACGAAGCGGACGTTGCAGAATGCCCCCCACGCGTTCATGTGGGAGAGGATCCGGGCTCGCAGGTCCGCGGCCGGTCCGTCCAGGAACCCGACCGTGAGACGGACGCCGGCATTGCCCCAATATTTGCCCGTCAGGGCGGCAAGGTGCTCGGGGGGAATAACCGCATTCGGCGCGATTTGGTTGAGGGATTGGATGTCAGGGGCGTTCGCCGGGTTGATCGTGATCGCATCTCGCGCTGCGCTCATCAGCTGCTTGGTGGGCAGCATCTTGATGGAGCACGTAGGTCTTTCCATGCTTTCCTCCGAAGATCGAGGCCATTTCGTGCTGACGCGCAGCGAAATTACGCAGAGTTGGGCCGGGCCCCCAGCCCACGGTCCATTATGACCGCGCCTGTGGACCGAGAAACCTCCGGTATGTACGACATTCGTTCAAGACCGTGGCTGATATTCCGCGGGTCCGCCGGTCCGGGCGAGTGCGGAAATTTAGCATGTCGATACCTCCTCAGAACACCTCCAAGAAATTCACGTGGAAATCAAGGCGGTGGCGTACGGATAGGCGATCAGCAAACTCACGCTGCTGCCAGGCGGATGCCACGCCTACCGGACCGGTCGATGCCGGCTCATCACGAGGTGAGAGCCCTCTCGACCGTGGGCGCGATGGCGGGGATCATGACAACTCCATCTCTCCGGGAGGTCACGTGACGACGCACGACAACTCATTTACCGCTGATGGACCCAACGTGGTCGCCTTCGACAACGGCCCGAACTTCACCGTCGGTGTACGCGTCGTGGGTCAGGAGTTAGGCGTGCACGGCAGGTGCATAGGACCCGCCCCCGAGGAAGGCGCGGACCCCTTCACTCAGCCGATACGCGCGGGCGTCTGGGGCGAGGGCTTCAACAACCCCGGCGTACTCGGAACTGGACCGATCGGCGTGGAAGGGATCGGCGACTCGGGAGGAATCGGCGTCCATGCCGAGGGATACACGGGCCTGGAGGCGCGCGGAACAGACGGCCCGGGAGGCAGGTTCAGGGCGGACCCGGATCGCCATTCCCATCGGCCAAGAGCTCAGGTGGAGATCGTCCCCACCCGGGTGCCGGGAGGCGGCGTGTACAGCTACACCGCCTCCCCGCAGGAGTGGGGCGGCCTGCGGGTCAGGCGCAACATCGTGTCCGACCTGCCGTTCGAGGGCCAGGTCGGCGAACTGCTTCTCATCACGCTGGAGGACGCCGACCTCCCCGAGCCGTTGACCGGTCCGGGAGCCACCTCGCTGTGGCTGTGCGTCCAGCCACACAGGCTGCAGCCGGACGGCTCGTACGCTGCGGCGAAGTGGCGCCAAGTCCTGCTCGGCTCCGTCATGCAGGGCGACCCGATCTAGATGGTGTCAGGGCCAGGCGAGGAGAGGTCTCGGGTCTGGGCGGCTATGTCCAGGTAGCGCGAGTCCACGGCCACGGCCAATCTGCCGGGGAGCCCGGGTGCCGGGTTACGATGGCGCTGGCGATCCGGGGCGCGCGCGGTCCGCGCGAAGGGCGGAGCCCACCCGGCACTTTCGATTGGCCATCGCGGATTCTCCTTTCGGCCTGTGCTTGCGGACCTCAGGCGCGTTCGGGAGGAGTCCGTCATGAAGGTCATGCTCTCCGCCGGCCTGCCGGCCAACCCGTCTCTGAAGCAGCTGCGCAAGCAGGCGAAGGAGTTCCGGGACGGCGTTCGCACCGGTCACGCCAAGTTCGTCGACGTCGTCCGCCAGTTGCATCCGCGGCCGGCCGATGCGGCCACGGCCGACTGGGCCGCGTTCTCGCTGGCCGACGCGCAACTGGTGGTCGCCCGCTGGTACGGCTTCGCCGGCTGGCACCGGCTGCGCGAGCACCTGGACATGGTCGCCCGCTACAGCCGGTCCACTCGCACGCCGGCGGGCCAGGACGACCTGGCCGCCGAGTTCCTGCGGCTGGCCTGTCTTACCCACCGGCTCGGGTGGGGCGCCGATGCGGGCGCAGACGACCTGCGTCGCCCCGCCCGTGCCCGGGAACTGCTGGCCGCGCACCCGGAGTTGGCCACCGCCGACATCTACACGGCCGCCGTCGTCGGCGACGTGGCGACTGCCCGATCCCTGCTGCGCGCGGATGCGTCGCTGGCGGACGCCGAAGGCGGCCCGTACGGCTGGCCGCCTCTGCTCTACCTGACATCGTCCCGGGTCAACAGTCCTGAGCATTCTCCTGTGGAGGTGGCCCGACTCCTGCTGGCGTACGGCGCGGACCCCAACGCCGGCTACCTGCCTGATGGCGAGCCGCCGCCGGTGACCGCGCTGAGCGGCGTGTTCCGCGGCTACCGCGACCCGGTCAACCAGCCCGCGCACCAGCACAGCCTCCCGCTGGCCCGGCTGCTCCTGGAGGCCGGCGCCGACCCCAACGACCCGCGCGCCGTCGACGGCACGTCCGCCTACCCGCAAGACGACACGAGCCTGGTGCTGCTGCTCGACCATGGCCTGGGCCAAGGCTCCGGCGGCCCGTGGCGGGCACGGCTCGGCCGACGCCAGCCCGCACCGGTGCGGCTGGTGCAGGACGAGCTGCGTAACGCCGCCGAGTTGAACCTGACCGAACGTGTCCGCCTGCTGCTGGGTCACTGTGCGGATCTCGGCATCGACGTCGACACCACCGAGGGAGTCGTCTCCAGCGAACACCGTCCGACCGCCCACGACGTGGCCGCGATGAACGGCAACACCGAAATCGCCGACCTGCTCGCCAGGGCCGGCGCCCGGACACGACCGCTGGAACCCACCGACGAACTCGTCGCCGCCTGCCTTCGTCCTGATCGCCCCACTGCGGAACGGCTGCTGGCCGCCGATCCCGGCCTCGCCGCCCGGGCCCTCGCCTCGCGACCGGACAGCGGAATGTGGTCGAACCCGCTCCACCACGCCGCCTACCTCAACCGTCCCGAGGCCGTACGCCTGCTCATCGCGGTCGGTTTCCCCGTGAACGGCAGCCGCGAGTCGCCGCTGCATGTCGCCGCACTGTGTGGCCATCTCGACATCGTGAAACTGCTCATCGAACTGGGCGCCGACCCCACCGTCGAAGCCATCGACCCGGACACCCCTGGCCAATTCGGTCCACCCAACCCGACCCCGCTGGGCTGGGCCGAATACAACGACCAACAGGCGGTTGTCGCCTATCTCACGTCACTGGCCGCCGTCCCGCGTGGTGACAGAGAAGGCGGCGTATGATCGCGCCGATGAGCAGGAGCGTCCTGGAGACCGGTGTCCGGGTTCTGCGCGCCGTGCCGGCGCACGGCGGGAGCGGCCAGATCGCGGCGATCGCGCGGGCGCTGGACATCCCTTACCCGACGGTGCACCGGACCCTGGTCCGCCTGCACCGGCTCGGCCTCGTCGCGAAAACCGACGCCGGCTACGTCCTGGGCTACGGGATCGCCGAACTGGCCGACCGGATGGAGCCGTACGAAGGTCTGCGCGCCGCCGCCGCGCCCGTGATGACCTCGATCCGCGACCGTACGGGCCGGACCATCTCGCTGGTCGTCCACCTTGACGGCGCCGCGTTCGTCCTCGACTCGGTGCCGGGGGCTGACTGGGCCGCCGTGCCGCGCCACACGGTGTGCCCGTCCGCGCTCAGCCAGGAGCTGTTCGCCTCCGGCGACGTCTCGTTCGCAGGCGACGTTCCAGCGAGCGGGCCCCACAGCAGCGTTTACACGGTGCGGATCCCACTGCCGGACGGCGCCCGCGCCGCCCTGCACATCAATTCTCGCCCGGAGCAGCCGGCGAGCCGGTTCGCGGCTCTGCTTGACGAGGGGGCACGGCGGATCGGCCTCGCCGTACGCCGGCAGGCTCCGGGGCGTGCCGCGCGCTGACCCGTTCTCACTCAGTGACCAATCGATGGAGGTCGTGGCCGCCGCTGAGGCAGCCTCGGTGGGTCATTGTCGATGCGGGTCAGGAGAGTGCCGGATGCGCGCAGCGGTTGTCCGGGGGCCGGGTCAGGTCCCCGTCCTCGCCGAGTTCGACGAGCCGCCGCCGCGCGACGGTTTCGAGCTGGTCACCGTCACGGCGTCCGCCGTCTCGAACGCGACGCGGGCCCGGGCCGCAGGATCGCATTTCTCGTCGCCCGCCGACTTCCCGTTCGTGCCGGGCATCGACGGCGTCGGCACAACATCGGACGGGCGCCGCGTCGCCCTCTTTCTCCCGGCGGCGCCATGGGGCGGGCTGGCCGAGCGGACGATCGTGCCGGCGGCGCTGTGCGTTCCGGTGCCCGACGGGCTCGACGACGTCACGGCGGCCGCGCTGATCAACCCCGGCGTGTCGCCGGTGACATCGCTGCGGGTACGAGCCGCGCTCCGCGCGGGGGAGACCGTGCTGATCAACGGCGCCACCGGCATCACCGGCCTGGTCGCGGTGCAGGTCGCCCGGCGGCTCGGCGCCGGGCGGGTCATCGCCACCGGCCGTGACCGGGACGCGCTGCACCGGGCCCGGTCGTTCGGCGCGGATGTGACCATCGCGCTGTCCGACGACGACACGACGGTCGACGAGGCACTCGCCGAGGCGTTCCGAAATGGCGTCGACGTCGTCCTCGACTACCTGTCCGGTTCAGCCGGCGAGAGGATCCTCGCCGCGGCCGGCGCCGGCCCGAACCGGGGCGGTGAGCTCCGGTTCGTCATGTCGGGCGGCGTGACGGGCGACCGGATCGCGGTGCCGAACGCGGTGGTCGGCCGGGCACCGGTTTCGGTCCTGGGCAGCGGCATCGGCAGCGTCTCCATGCCGCAGATTCGGGAGTCGGTGGCCGAGGTGCTGCGGCTGGCCGCGGCCGAGCCGATCGTGGTCGCGATCGTGGAGTCGCGCCTGGCGCAGGTCGAGACGGCGTGGACCGCTGACCATGGGCGGGCTCGCCTGGTCTTCCGCGTGTGAGGCGCAGCCCTGCCTCCTCGGCGAGAATCCGCAGGCAGCGGGGCTGCTGAGCCGACCTGCCAGCTCTGGTCGTCAGACCAGGCGCAGCGTCGGCGGAGCCGGCGGGCTGGTTTGGGCTCCTCCGGTAAGAATCGTCGTGGCGAGGCCGAAGACGTGCTTGTTGAACTCCTCGGAGAACAGGTGCAGGTCGCGGGCGATCTGTGCCGGGGTCGTGTGCTCGCCCCGCAGGGCCGCGAAGACCTTGGCGAGGAGCTGGGAGGTCTCCCGGGATATGCCGCCCGGCTCGTCACGCCGAAATCCCATCCTCGACAGGTTGGTGGCCAGAGAGCGGTATCCCCATTCGGTGACCAGGTCGAGTTCGTGCAGGCGGTGCGTCAGCGCCAGCGCCGACACCTTCCAGATCGACCGGGCCGCCAGCACCTGGTCGACGGTCGCGTTGTTCAGTCGTTTCGCGACCACGGCCTTGCCCGGCATCAGGAAGGCCGCCGCGAAGCGGTGGGCCGTAAGCTCGGCCTCCTTGCCGTGCGGGATCTCGTGCTCAGGATGAACGACGAGATGGCCGAGCTCGTGTGCGGCGTCGAAGCGTCCGCGTTCGCCGGACTTCCTGGTGTTGAGAATGACGTACGGGGTGCCCTTCCAGTAAAAGGAGAAGGCGTCCACGTCCTGGCAATCCTCGGCCAGCGTGAAGACGCGCACGCCGCGGGATTCGAGCAGATGCACCATGTTGCTGATCGGCGCGATCCCCAGATCCCAGTGGTGACGCACTTTCTCCGCGGCCCACTCCGGATCACGCCCGGGAAATGTCGGGATGTCGGCGGCCGGCAGCCGGAAGCGTTCCTCGATCCACTCATTGATCATGATGGCGTGCCGCGCGGCCGCCAGCGCCCGCTCGCGCTGCCCGGCGGTGAGCTTGCTCGGAGCGCGGAAGCTCACCGCCGCCAGGGGAATCTCCTCGATTTCGGCGGCCGTCAGATAGGTGGGAGGCACGCCCAGCGCCCGCGCCAAGGCGTCGAGGGCGACCGCCGTCAGGTTTCCACCCCGGCCCTTTTCGTAGCCGGAAAGGGTGCGGGTGCTGATGCCACTGGCCCGTTCGAGGTCGAGGAGCGTCATTCCGCGCCGCTTTCGCGCCAGCTTCAAGCGGGAGGGGGTGAATGAGTATCTCTCGGTCATGGTCCGGAAGCGGGCGTCAGCGGCGCTCTACCGCGACATGCACGGCGCGGCCGGCCTCGACCGACCGCTCGTCGCCGATGGGAGTGCCGTCGATCTCATATGCGGGGATCAAAATGCGCTCGTGCCACGAGTCGACGTGACCGTTCGGCGCGATGGACCTCGGCAGCGAGAGCTCCAGGAAGACGCCCTCAGAAGTGACGTGATAGAGCAGGATCCAGGTCTGCCACCGTTCGGAGATGTCGGGCGGGAGCCTGACGCCGAAATCTTCGAGGTCGAAAAGGGCGAGCTGCTCGTTCTCCTCGACCGCCCGTTGATAGGTCATGCCTTTGGCGTACTTGGTCGAGGGGTGACCGCCTATCGCCTGGCCGGTGAGCGCGTCACCGGTTGTGGCCACGATGGCGATCCTGCCGGAGGGATGGATGGTCAGCGGCAGGCCGTGGTGATCACGGTGGCCCCAGCCGTCGCGGGATTTGCGAATGCGGAGAATCTCGTTCGTGCGGCCCCAGCGCGCCATGCCCCGCATGGCCGCGGGCGCGGCCTCGGTCCATGTCCGTGCTTCGCCGTCACCGCCTTTGGCGGCCGCGTGGAAATCCTCGACCGAAAGCCCCATGCCCGCGAGCCGGTCGACGGCGTCGCGTTCCCGATAGATCACCGCGCGCATGAGGCCATCCTCCCACCGCTTCCGGAAATCCTCCCTCATTTGAGGAAGGAAAACACGAAGATCATAGCCTTGCCGTGAATGTTTCACGACGCTGTAGCCCAAAGACGGGCCAGATTTCCCGGAGCTTGCCGGTGGCCGATATCTGCCACCACTGTTTGACGGATCGGTCCCATCAGTCCAAAGAAATGCGGTGATGAGATCATGTCGAGTCCGTCTGTGACCCGTCGTATCGCCTTGGCCTTGGGGCTCGCGGCGGCGGTGATTCTGGCCGGTGGGACACCGGCCTCCGCGAGCCAGGGCGTCTGGCGCAGGCTCCCGGTCTCCGGGCAGCCGCCCACCGAGCGGTCGGCGCCGGTCGCCGCCGCGCTCGGCTCGTCGATCTACCTGTTCGGCGGGGTCAGGGACGACTTCGCCACGGGCCAGAACACCTTCCTCAACGACCTTCGGCGGTTCGACACGCGCACGGGCGTCTGGCGGCTGCTGTCGCCGCATGGCGGGCCGCCTCCGGCGCGGGCCTTCGGCGTGGCCGCGGCGCAGGCGTCCACGGGCCGCGTCTTCGTCTTCGGTGGCGGCACCTTCGACAATTTCAGCCTGTCGCCGCTCAACGACCTGTGGGCCTACTCGGCCGCCGCGAACACCTGGACCGAGCTACACCCGAGGACAAGCGCTCCGGCCGCGCGCAGCGGCCCCGTGATGTGGATCTCCGGCGACCGCCTCTACCTGTTCGGCGGCATCACCGCCGCCTTCGCCACGCTCAACGACCTCTGGGCGTACGACCTGCGGGCCAACACCTGGACCGAGCTGATCCCGGACGGGGCGCCCGGCTCGCCTCCGGCCCGCCACGTCGCGCAGGCCGGCGGGGCCGAGGTGGGCGGCGTGTTCACCATCTACGGCGGCGAGACCATCGACGCGACCGGCAACTTCGTCCAGCTGAACGACACCTGGCAGCTACGCGTCGCCACCCGCACCTGGACCAGGGTCACCTTCCCCTCGGGCGGCGACATCGCCCCGCCGCGCAACTACGGCGCCGCCGCGACGATCGGCCAGAACCTTTACCTGCACGGCGGCGACCTTCCCGGCGGATCGGCGGGCTGCGGGGCCCCATTCCCCCAGAATCCGAACAATGAGCTGTGGCGCTTCGACGTCAGGGCGAAGAAATGGGCGCGGCTCCAGCCCGCCGGCGATCCCGTCGCCCGTCTCAAGCGCCATGTCGCGGTCGCGGCCGACGGCCGGATGTACGTCGTCTCCGGCTGGGACTTCCAGTGCGCCGACGGCGTAGGCCCAGGTCAGGTCTGGAACCTCAACACCTACGCCTTCACCCCGTAGCAAGGCTCAGGCGACGTACGGCGGCTGCCCCGTGTCACTGATCATGGGGCGGCCGCCGGCGGCCCAGGCCTCCATGCCGCCGCCGACGTTGACCGCGTCGCGGCCGACCCGGTTGAGCCAGGCCGCTACCTGGGCGGAGCGCCCGCCGATGCGGCAGATCACGTAGATCGGGGCGCCCTGCGGCACCTCGTCGACCCGGCTCTGCAGCTCACTCATCGGAATGTGCTGGGCGTGGGGCGCGTGCCCGGCTCGCCATTCGTCCATCTCACGCACGTCGAGCAGGGGCGCGCCCTCGGGCACGGCGCTCGCGTCGATCTCGGGCAGCGTCATGCCGCCCATCCTAGGTACACACCAAGGGTTACCAGACAGGTCGCAAAGCCGCCCGCCCCCCCGAGGCCTCGACATACGCCCTCAGGTCGTTCCTCAGCGCCTCCAGCCGGTCGGCTCCGATCAGTTCGGCCCATCGGTCTTCGACGAGCGCCCACTGCTCGTTGGCGTGGTCCACGTACGACCTGCCCTTAGGAGTGAGCCCGAGCACGCGCGACCGGCCGTCGGTCGGGTGGGGACGGCGGTCGACGTACCCCCAGCCCTCGAGCTCGGCCACGATCTTGGACGCGGCCTGCTTGGTGACACCGAGGTGGGCGGCCAGGTCCACGATCGAGACGTCGTCCCGGTCGAGGAGGAAGCGGAACGTGTATCCATGCGCGGGGCGCAGCGGCTCCCGGCCCTCGGCCGCGAGCACCGCGTGGAGCTCCTCCGTCATCGCGCGATAGGCCATGGCGATGAGCAACGGGATCTCACCCCTTGACGAACTAGTCAATCCGGTTTACCTTTCTGGACAACTACGTTGACCAGTTTAGGAGAGAATTCATGTCTGTCGTCTCAATGGCCGACGCACCCGAGATCGAGATGGATGGCGCGGTGTTCCGGCCATTGGCGGTCCCCTCACGCGGCACGGCCGAGCTGGCCGTCTGGACCGTCACGATTCCGCCGGGAGCTCAGGCCACCCCGCACATCGTGTCCCGCGAGGAGATCCTGATCGTACGGTCCGGACGGGCCGCCGGCACGGTCGGCGGCGAATCAGTCGACGCCGGGCCGGGCCAGGCGCTGATCTTCCCGCCGGACACCCCGGTGTCCGTGGCCAACGCCTCGGCGACCGAGCCGCTCGAAATGCTGTGCTGCACGTCCGCCGGGATCAAGGGCACCGTCGGAAGCGAGACCTTCCCGATCCCGTGGGCACAGTAAGCCGCTATTTGAGGAGTTTCGACAGCCGGCGGTCGGCCAGGGGCTTGCCGCCGGTCTGACAGGTGGGGCAGTACTGCAACGACGAGTCGGCGAACGACACCTCTCTGATCGTGTCGCCGCAGACGTCGCACTTCTCGCCGGTGCGGCCGTGCACCCGAAGGCCCGACTTCTTCTCGGCCTTCAGATCCTTCGCGGCCAGGCCGTGCGCGCGTTCGACGGCGCCTTCCAAGGTGGTCACGATTGCCTCGTGCAGCGTGGCCACCTGCTCGTCGGTCATCGATGCGGCGATCTTGAAGGGTGACATCTTCGCCGCGTGCAGGACCTCGTCACTGTACGCGTTGCCGATCCCGGCGATCACCTTCTGGTCTCTGAGCAGGCCTTTGATCTGCGTCCTGCTGCCGCCGAGGATCCCCTTCAGCTGATCGACCGTCAGGCTGAGCGGATCAGGACCGAGCGAGGCCACTCCCGGCACGTCCATGGGGTCGCGGACCACATAAACGGCCAGCCGCTTCTGGGTGCCCGCCTCGGTCAGCTCGAATCCAGGCGCGACCCCCTCGTCGTCGGGCGCGAAGCGGAACCGCACGGCCAGCGGGCCCTTGCCGGGCCGTACGGGCCGGGCGCCGGAAAGATCTTCACGCCAGCGCAGCCATCCGGCACGGGCCAGATGGACGACGAAGTGGATCCCGTCGCAGTCGAGATCGAGGAACTTGCCATGCCGGCCGACGCCGCTCAGCGTGAGGCCGCTGAGCGCGCTGACCGGCGGGTCGAACGTCTTGAGCGCCTGGATGGCGACCACGTCGACCGACTGCACGACACGCCCGACCGCGCGCTCGCGAAGGAACGCGGCGAGCGACTCCACCTCGGGTAGCTCAGGCATGGATCCACAGTACCGACGTAGATTCCAGCCATGAACCTCCGAGGAACCACGATCGACTTCGACGAGCGCGGCACGGGCCCCACGCTGATCCACGCACACGGTCTGTTCGGAAGCCGGGCCGCCGAAGACAAGATGCCCCTGTGGGGCTGGGACCACTTCGCCGAGCACATGCGGGTCGTCCGCTACGACGCCCGCGGGCACGGGCTGTCCGGGGGCGGCAAGAGCAGCGAAGAGTACGTGTGGTCGAACCTGGCCGACGACCTGCTGGCCCTGGCCGACCAGGTGGCGCCGGATGAGGCGATCATCGGCGGCGGCGCGTCCATGGGCGCCGCCACCATGCTGTGGGCGGCCGCGAAGGCGCCGGAGCGGTTCGCGCGGCTGATCCTGGTGATCCCGCCCACGATCTGGGAGACGCGGGCCGCGCAGGCCGGGTTCTATCGCGACCGGATCGCGGTCGTCGAGCAGGGCGGCAAGGCGGCGTTCGTCGCCGAGACCAACGAGGCCGCGCAGCCGGAGATCTTTCAGGAGGTGCTGGGCGACGCCCCGCCCGTGTGGGAGCCGGATGTGAGCGAGGAGCTGCTCCCGTGGGTGCTCCGCGGGGCGGCCGAGTCCGACCTGCCTGATCCCGACGTGATCTCCGGGCTGGCCCACCCCACGCTGATCCTGGCCTGGGACACCGACCCTGGTCACCCGGTCTCATCCGCCGAACGCCTGGCCGAGCTGATGCCGAACACCGAGCTGCACATCGCCCGGACGTTCCGGGACATCACCCAGTGGCACGCGCACGTCGCGGGATTCCTGGCATGAGCCTGTTGATCGCGGAGGAGCTGGTGCTGCTCGCCTACCGCCCCGACACCGGCCGGCTCGGGATCGGATCGGTCGAGCTGGAGGCGGCGGTCGCCGGGGGCGTGCTCGCCGAGCTGGTGCTCGGCGGCAGGATCGCGCTCGACGGTGGACGGATCGTGGTGACCGACCCCACGCCACCCGGCGACGAGGAGCTGGACGCCGCGCTCGCGCGGTTGGCCGCCCATCCCAAGGCGCGCAAGCCCGAGTGGTGGGTGGGCCGGCTCAAGAGCCGCAAGTTGCGCGGACGCCTGCTCGACCGGTTGATCGCGCGCGGGATCCTGACCGGGCAGCGGGTCAGGATCCTCGGCATCTTCCCGACCTGGCGCTTCCCGGCCCTGGATCTCGCGGCCGGCCAGGCCGTACGCGACCGGGTGGCGAGCGCGCTCGCCGGCGCCGAGCCGGACGCGCGGACCACCGCCCTGCTCGGCCTGGTCCAGGCCACCCGGCTGCACCGCAAGGCCTATCCGGGCATCGACAAGGCCAGGCTCGCCCAGCTCACGCAGGGCGACTGGATCAGCGTCGCGGTCCGGAGGGCCATCAACGCCGCGCATGCCGCCGCCGCGGGAGCCGGGTGAGCGCCTACTTGGTGAGGGTGTCCTTCGGGATCTGCTGATCCTGGGCCAGGGCGTTGAACAGGCGCAGCGCCCTCTGGGTGTCCCACTTCACGACGGCGGCGCCGTTGATGGTGGGCAGCGACCCGATGGGCACGGCCGTGGTGACCGGGTTGTTCTTCATGGCCCGTCCGACCGACAGGAGATTGAACAGACCCGTGCCGGGGTCGACCGCGACCGAGTCGGCGGCGCTGAGGGCCAGCGGCACCGAGCGGAACGGGTTGAGCAGCGTGCCCGTGCCGGCCGCCTTCTGCACCACGGCCGAGAAGAACTGACGCTGCCGCTGGGTGCGCTCGAAGTCGGGGATGGCGCCGGTGGCCCGGGTGCGGACGTAGCCGAGCGCCGTGGCGCCGTTCATGTCCTGGCAGCCCGCCTTCAGGTTGATGCCCGCCTTCGGGTCCCTGATGTCCTGCTTCACGCAGATGTTGACCCCGCCGACCGCGTCGACGATGCCGACGAAGCCGCTGAAGCCGATCTCCATGTAGTGGTCGAGCCGGATCCCGGTGACCTTCTCGACCGTCTTGGCCAGCAGCACCGGCCCTCCGAAGGCGTACGCGGCGTTGAGCTTGTCGCTGCCGTGGCCGTCGATCGGCACGTAGGAGTCGCGGGGCAGGCTGACCAGCGTCGGACGGCCGCCGTTGTCCGGGATGTGCAGCAGCATCATGGTGTCGGTGCGCTTGCCGACGGCCTTTCCGGTGCGCAGCTTCTTGCGCTGCGCGGCGCTCAATCCGGCGCGGCTGTCGGAACCGACCAGCAGCCAGTCGTCTCCCGGCGTCGCGGCCGGGCGGCCCGCATAGTCGGTCAGCGACTCGATGGACTGGAGCCTTCCGCTGATCAGGAAGTATCCGGCCACCGCGGCCACCAGGAGCACCACCAGGAGCACGATCACCGTGGTCAGGACGATCCGGCCCCAGCGTCGCCGCGGCTTGGTCTCACGCGGCGCGTCAGGCGCCTCATAGGGTCCGGCCAGCGGCTGGACCGGGCTGCCCCCCGATCGCGGCTTGCCGTACACCTTGGACACGCCGCCGCGGGGTGCGACAGGAGCGGCCGGCTGCGGCTCGGCAGGGCGGCGGTAGGCCCGTGTCGGGTCGTCGTCCTCGGTCACGTCTCAATCCCCTTATCTGTAAACCCTTCACGGGCAGGTTCTTCGACGGTACGTCCCTCCGCAATGGAAAAGTACGGACAACTCAATCAGCGGGCGGGCCGGAATCTCATCGGCCTCGATGTTCGTTAGCGTGGTAGGCCCCAGATGAGAGGACAGCCGTGTCCAATTCGGACCCGTGGAGTACCTGCCCGTGCCTCGGCACGGGACCTTCTGACGCTCGGGCGGCCGCGCGATGAGCCTGCTCGCGATCTTTCTCCTGACCGTGCTGACCGGCTACTTCGTGGCCCAGGAGTTCTCCTTCGTGGCGGCGGATCGTTCAGCGCTCCGCGAACAGGCCGCCGGCGGCGACGCCAAGGCCGAGAAGGCGCTCCGCGTCACCGGACGGCTGTCGTTCATGCTGTCCGGCGCGCAGCTCGGGATCACCGTCACGACGCTGCTGGTCGGCTTCCTGGCCGAGCCGGGGATCGCCGCGGCGATCCGGCCCGCGCTCGGATTCCTGCCGCCGGCGGCCGTGTCCGGCGTCGCGCTCGCCATCGGCGTCGCCCTGGCCACCCTGCTGCAGATGATCCTGGGCGAGCTCGCCCCCAAGAACCTCGGCATCGCAAGGCCGGAGGCGGTGGCCAAGGTCCTGGCCCCGTCGACGCTGGCCTATCTGACGGTCGCCGGTCCGCTGATCAAGCTGTTCGACGCGTCCGCCACCCGGCTCGTGCGGCTGTTCGGGATCGAGCCGGTCGAAGAGCTGGAAGAGGGCGCCACGCCCGAAGAGCTCTCCCGGATCGTCGCCGATTCCGCCGCCGCGGGCGAGCTGCCGCCACGCCTGGCCGAGCTGCTGGAGCGCGCGCTCGAATTCGGCGACCGCGCGGCCGAGGACGTCATGGTCCCCCGGATCCGGGTGGTCTCCATTTCCGCCGCCGCGAGCGTCGACGACCTGCTCGATGTCGTACGCGCGAAGGGGCACTCGCGCTATCCCGTGCTCGGCGACGACGACCAGGACGACGTGGTCGGGGTCGTGGGCCTGATGGAGCTGATCCGCGCCGGCGACGGCCGGGCGCGTGTCGGCGACCTCGCCAAGGCGCCGCTGCTGGTGCCCACGACGCTCGGCCTTCCCGCGCTGCTGGAGCGGATGCGCGCGTCCGGCGACGACTTCGCCTGCGTCATCGACGAGTACGGCGGGCTGGCCGGCGTGGTCACCGGTGAAGACCTGGCCGAGGAGCTGGTCGGCGAACTTGTCGACGAGAACGACCCCGAGCCGCTCGGAGTGGTCGTCAACGGCGCCGGCCGCTGGGATGTGCCGGGCACGCTCCGCCTCGACGAGGTGGCCCGCGCCACGGGCGTGCGCCTGCCGGAGAGCGAGGACTACGAGACCATCGCCGGCCTCGTGCTCGCCTCCCTTGGACGGCTCGCCGAGCCCGGAGAGATGACGACTGTGCCGGTCATCGACGAGCCGGGCCTGCTGGATGACGACAGGGAGCCCCAGGTCGCCCTCATCACCGTGCTCAAGGTCGAACGGCACGTGCCCGCGCTGGTGCGGCTGACCCTCGGCGAGCCGGATCCGGCCGGCCACGAGGAGGAGTGGCCTCAGGCGGCCACCGACTACGCGCCCGGGCTGTTCTCCGCCCTGTTCCAGGGTGGTGTGGCGTGATCGGGCCGTTCCTGCTCGGCGTCGTGCTGCTCGTGCTCAACGGGCTGTTCGTGGCGGCGGAGTTCGCGCTGGTGTCGGCCAAGCGGCACCGCATCGAGGAGATCGCCGGAGGCGGCGGCCGGGTCACCCGGATCGCGGCCAGGGCGGCCGTGCGGGGCGGGCGTGAGCTGTCGCTGATGCTCG
The DNA here is from genome assembly GCA_017592665.1 of Streptosporangiaceae bacterium NEAU-GS5. Taxonomy (GTDB): domain Bacteria; phylum Actinomycetota; class Actinomycetes; order Streptosporangiales; family Streptosporangiaceae; genus NEAU-GS5. The sequence continues at coordinate 305,162 of JAGFNW010000003.1, forward strand.
CCGGGGCTCAGCTGGGCATCACGCTCTGCTCGCTCGGGCTCGGCATGGTGGCCGAACCCGCGCTCGAGCACGTGCTGGAGCCGCTCCTCGGCCTGCTGCCCGAGTCGGTACAAACCCTCGTCGCGTACGCGCTGGCGCTGGCGATCGTGACGTTCCTGCACATGGTCGCGGGCGAGATGGCGCCGAAGTCGTGGGCGCTCACCCATCCCGAGCGCGCGGCGCTGGGGCTGGCGCTGCCGTTCCGCGGCTTCGCCCGCGCGGTGCGCCCGGTGCTGGCCGTCCTCAACTCGTTCACCAACGCCCTGCTGCGCCTGTTCGGCGTACGCCCGAAGGACGAGCTCGCCGGCACGAGAACGCCCCATCAGCTGGCCATGCTGGTCGCCGAGTCGGGCCGGATGGGCATGCTCGACCGGGACGAGCACGATCTGCTCACCCGCGCGCTGCGCGCCCAGTCGCAGCCGGTGGAGCGGATGATGGTCCCGCTCGCGCAGACCGCGTCGGTGCCGACGGACGCGGACGCCGAGCTGGTCAGGCGGACCGCGGCGGACCGCGGCGAGCTACGCCTGCTGGTCACCTCCGGTGTGGACGTGGTCGGCGTCGTTCACGTCAGGGACGCGCTGATCACCCCGGATCGGCGGCCGGCCGAGCTGGCCGTGCCCGCGCCGCGGATCCCGCGTGCCGCCACCGTGCCCGAGGCGGTCACGGCGCTGCAGGACGCGCGGGCCCAGCTGGGCCTGGTCACCGGCGACGACGGCGACGTGCTGGGCGTCATCCGGCTCCCCACGTTGATCGGTCAGCTCATGACGGCTTGACGCCACCCCGGTCAGGGCGGATCGTCGGATCAAGGATCATCCCCCGAACCTTGGGGAGGCGGCCATGACGACCACGCAGAGCGGCCAGAGCGGCCTGCCCTCCGAGCGGGTGGCGGGCGGGATCCTGCCACGGGTCCTGACCACGTTCGACATGGTCGCGATCTTCGTGGCCATCGTGCTGTTCATCACGAACGCGGCGGTGATCCAGAGCGCGGGATCGGCCGCGTTCGGATGGTGGCTGATCGCCTTCGTGCTGTTCCTGATCCCGTGCGCCATCGTGACGGGCCAGCTGGGCGCCATGTTCCCCGGCGAGGGATCGATCTATCTGTGGACGCACAAGGCGTTCGGGCCCTTCTGGGGGTTCTTCGCCGGGTTCTGCGCGTGGTGGCCGGGCGTGCTCGTCATGGTCGCCACCGGCACGCTGACGATCTCGTTCCTCGGCTACGTGTTCCCCGGCGTCGGCTCGCTGTCGGTGCAGGCCCAGGGCGGGATCATCGTGCTCATCCTGCTCCTCGCCGCGATCCTCGCCGTGCTGCGGTTCCGGCTCACCCAGAACGTCGTCAACATCGTCTTCGGCTGGTACGGCGCGGCCGTGGCGCTCATGTTCCTCGCCGGGATCGCCTACCTGGCCAAGGGCAACGCGGCGGCCACCAACCCCTGGGATTTCGCCAGCTGGAGCCCGTCCGATCCGCACGGCCTCAACCTCGGCAACTGGAGCTTCTTCGGGCTGGCCGTGCTGGCTCTGCTCGGGGTCGAGGTGCCGCTGAACATGGGCGTCGAGATCAAGGAGCAGCGCGCGGTCACGCGCTACCTGCTGTGGGGCTCGCTCGCGGTCATGGCCGCCTATCTTCTCGCCACCTGGGCGGTCATGGTGTCCGTGCCGGCCGGCAAGTCGGCGAGCATCACCGCCGTGGCCGACGCGGTCACGATCGGCCTGGCCGACTGGCTGGGCAAACTGGTGGCCCTGATGCTCGCCGCCGCCTTCTTCGTCATCACAGTTGTGTATAACTATTCCTTCGCGCGGCTGATCTTCGTGTCCGGTTTGGACGCCCGGCTGCCGCGCGTGGTCAGCCATGTCAACAAGGCCAAGGTGCCCGATGTCGCGGTGGCGATCCAGACCGTGCTCGCGGCCCTGTTCACGCTGATCGCCTTCGTTTTGGTGCCCATCGCCGCCGACAACCCCGGGAACGCTCAGACCGAGGTCTACAACGTGCTGCAGGCCGCGGTGACGGTCATCTGGTGCCTGTCGATCGTCGTGCTCTTCATCGACGTCCTGGTGATCCTGCGGCGCTATCCAGAGGCGCGGCGGCTGGCGCATCCCGCGGTGTTCTGGGTCGCGTCGATCGTGGGCGCGCTGGCCTCGCTGGTCGGCGTGATCTCCACCCTGTCGGGCTCGTGGACCCCGCTCATCTCCAACAACGCCGGCAAGCTCAACGTCCTCGGGGCCGAGATCTCGTACGGAACCTGGTTCTGGCTCGTGGGCGGCATCGCGCTGGCCTCGCTCGCGATCGGAGCGCTGCTCTACGTCCTCGGGGTTCTCGTCGCCGGCGGATCAAGCAATACGCAAGACGCTTGAAAGCGGTTATCCCCAGAATCCGCCTCGGGCCTTCAAACCAGCGGACCCAGCCACTACCTTGATCGGTACCGACTGCGAGGGGTCCGAATGTCCAAGCGTATGACGTTGTTCGCAAAATTCGGGCAACCCGCACACCTCCCCGCAGGTTTTTCCGCGCGCGCAACCACCGCCGGGGGACTCGCACGTCTTCCCGCGACCGCAACCACCGCACGGGGGGCCGTGGGGGGCAGCGCCCCCCACACCGGGGGGCCCGGGGGGTCGCCCCCCCGTGTAAACGACGAAGAGGCCGCCCGGGAGGAAGCAAAGCTTCCGACTAGGCGACCCCAGCATCGAGTGGGCAAGGGGGGAGTTGAACCCCCACGTCCTTTCGGACACACGGACCTGAACCGTGCGCGTCTGCCATTCCGCCACTTGCCCGTCGCGGTTGGCCCTTTGATCGGGCGCCTGGAAAGGTTAGCACGTAACCGCCGGTGGTGCGGAACCCGGATACGATCCTTCTAGGTAGCGGAGCGCGACACACGCTGGACCGCGACCATGGGCATTCAGGAAGGGAGGTACCCGGTGGGAGTCCTTCAGCGCTTCGAGCGCAGGCTCGAAGGGTTGGTCGAGGGGGCCTTTGCGCGGGCGTTCAAGTCTGACCTGCAGCCGGTCGAAGTCGCCAGCGCCGTGCAACGGGAGATGGACGAACGAGCGGCGATCGTCGCGCAGGGGCGCACGCTCGTGCCCAACGACTTCGTCGTAGAGCTGTCCACGACCGACAGTGAGCGGCTCGAGGTTTATGCCGACAGCATCAGCCACGAGCTGGCCAACCTCGCCAGGGAGTATGCCAAGGAACAGGGCTACTCCTTCGTCGGACCGGTCCGGGTGCGCTTCGAGACCGCCGATGACCTGGCGGTCGGCCTGTTCCGCATTCGCTCCGGCGTGATCCGCGGGGCGACCGTGGAGCAGGATGAGATCCGTCAGCCGGTGAGCGATCTGCCCCGGGCGCCGCAGGGCGCCTTCGGCGGCCGCCCTCGGCTTCTCGTCTCCACCCAGGACGACCCGCAAGGCCAGCGGTCGTACGAGCTGACCACACCGGTCACCCTGCTCGGCCGCGGCACCGACTGCGATCTTCGGCTGGTCGATCCGGGCGTGTCCCGGCACCACGCCGAGCTGCGCGTGGAAGGGCAGCAGGTGGTCTTGGTGGATCTTGGTTCTACGAACGGCACCTTCGTCAACGGCCAGCCGGTGAGACGGCTGGAGCTGCAGGACGGGACGAGGGTGACGCTCGGCCGCACGACTCTGGTGTTCCGGCGCGATTAAGGGTAGACAGACGGTCCATGTCCGAACTCACACTGCTGCTGATCAAGCTCGCCTTCCTGGCGGTGCTGTGGTTCTTTGTCATTGCCGCAGTCGGGGTGATCCGGACAGACTTGTTCGGTCCGCGTACGGCTCCCGCACCAGCACGGAAGCCAGCCAAACCGGCAAAGCCGGTCTCTAAGCCAAAGAGGGGGGAACCTCGCCAAATGGTAGTAACCGGTGGCCCCCTCCAAGGGACCGTCATCAACCTCACGGAGGCCCCGATCACCATAGGCCGGGCCAACGACGCGACGCTCGTCCTCAGCGACGACTACGCTTCGAGCAGGCACGCCCGGTTGTTCGCACAGGACGGCCAGTGGATTGTCGAAGATCTCGGCTCTACAAACGGCACGTACCTCGACCGTTCCAAAGTCACCCGCCCGACCCCGGTGCCTCTCGGAGTTCCGATCCGCATCGGCAAAACCGTCATCGAATTGCGCAAATGACAATCGCACTCCGCTACGCCGCCCGCTCGGACGTCGGCCTCCTCCGCGAAGGAAACGAGGACTCGGCGTACGCTAGCGGCCGCCTTCTTGCCGTCGCCGACGGCATGGGAGGACACGCACACGGCGAGGTCGCCAGCTCGGTCGCCATCGCCGCACTGTCGTCCCTCGACCGCGACGGCCACGGGGGTGACCTGCTCAGCGACATCGAGGCGGCGGTCCGGGACGCCAACCATCAGCTGCACGCGATGGTCGCCCGGGATCCGAGCCTCAAGGGCATGGGCACCACACTGACCGCCATGCTGTGGAAGGGGCCGCGCTTCGCCCTCGTCCACGTCGGCGACTCCCGCGCCTACCTGCTCAGAGCCGGCGAGCTCTACCAGATCACGCACGATCACACGCTCGTGCAGTCACTGGTGGACGACGGCCGGATCACCCAGGAGGAGGCCGCCAACCATCCGCAGCGTTCGATACTGCTGCGGGCGCTCGACGGCAGCGGCGAGGTCGACCCCGATCTGCAGGATCGCGAAGCCCAGGTGGGCGACCGCTACCTGCTCTGCTCGGACGGGCTTTCCACGGTCGTCAGCGCCGAGACGCTGCACCACACCCTGACCACGTACGACGACCCGGAAGAGGTGGTCAGGCAGCTCATCGACCTGGCCAACCGGGGCGGCGGGCCCGACAACATCACCTGTGTCGTGGCCGACGTGATCGAGGTGGACGACGTGCATCCACCGAATGCGGTCTCCCAGGTCGTGGGCGCCGCGGGATCCGGGCGCTCCCGCTCGGCCCCGCCGGACACCCCCGCGGGCCGGGCCACCACGGTCACCGCGCCCCAGCCGGTGATCGTCGACGTCGACTACGAGGACGAGTCCGCCCCTGAGGCGCTCGCGGCCGGGCGACAGCAGCGTAAGCGGCGCGCCTGGCCGGTCGTGGCCGTCATGTTGCTCGGGGTGGCCGTCGCGCTCGGCATCGGCGGCTACTTCGGCTACCAGATGATCACGAATCAATATGAGGTCGGCCTCAACGGCGACCGCGTCGTGGTGTTCAAAGGCTCCGACATCGACCTAGGACCGATCCACTTGGCCCGGTCGGTGGTCAACGACCCCGGCGTCACGGTCTCCACCCTGCCGAGCTCGCTCCAGCAGAACGTCAGGGACGGCATCGGGGCCAACAGCCTGGCCGACGCCCTGGCAAAGGTGGACAACCTGAAGAAGCAGGTCACCCCGCCGGCGTCGCCGTCGCCAAAGGCGCCTTCCCCCAAGTCGTCCCCCTCCCCCACCGGATCCCATAAGTGAGCTCCGCAGTCCCCACTCCCGCCATCCCCATGACCGCCAAACGGCGCGTGGCCCAGCTGATGATGCTGGCCTTCGCCGTGATCATCGTGATGGCGGCGTACGCGAGCGTGGGACTCGGCATCAACAAGCAGATCCCGGCCGGGATGCTGACCTACGGCCTCGGCCTCGGCGGCCTCATGTTCGCCGCCTACCTCGTCCTGGCCAAGTTCGCCCCCTGGGCCGACCCCCTGATCCTGCCGCTCGTCACCGTCGTCAACGGGCTCGGGCTGGTGATGATCTACCGGATCGAGCAGACGGGGCAGCCCGGCGCGTCGGCCTCGAGCCAGCTGCTGTGGACCGCGCTCGGCGTCGCCATGTTCGCCGCCACCCTGATCGTGTGGAAGGACCACCGCACGCTGCAGCGGCTCACTTACACCGCGGGGTTCGTCGGAGTCGTGCTGCTGGCCATCCCGGCCGCGCTTCCGGCCAGCATCAGCGAGGTCCAGGGCGCGAAGATCTGGATCAGGCTCGGCGGCTTCTCGATCCAGCCGGGCGAGTTCGCCAAGCTCGCGCTTGTCGTCTTCTTCGCCGGATATCTCGTGACGAAGCGCGACGTGCTCGCCCTGGCCGGCCGCCGTCTGCTGTTCATCGACCTGCCCCGCGCCCGCGACCTCGGCCCGGTCCTGATCACCTGGGCGTTCTCCATCGCCGTGCTCATCCTGGAGAAGGACCTCGGCACCTCGCTGCTGCTGTTCGGCACGTTCATCGTGATGCTCTACATCGCGACCCAGCGCACCTCCTGGGTGCTGATCGGCGTCGTGCTCTTCGTCGGCGGCGCCGTGCTCGCCGGGCAGCTGTTCAGCCACGTGGAGGCCCGGTTCGACGCCTGGCTGCGGGCCGACTCCGCCGAGCTCTACCCGACCGCCGGCTTCCAGCTGATGCAGGGCCTGTTCGGGCTGGGCTCGGGCGGCGTGCTCGGCACGGGCCTCGGCCAGGGCCACCCCGACCTGATCCCCCTGTCGTTCTCCGACTTCATCTTCGACGCCCTCGGCGAGGAGCTGGGGCTCACCGGCCTGATGGCGATCCTCATGGTGTACGCGCTGCTCGTGGAGCGCGGGCTGCGCACCGCGATCGCGTCCCGCGACCCCTTCTCCAAGCTGCTGGCGGGCGGCCTGGCGTTCATCCTGGCGTGGCAGGTCTTCATCATCGTGGGCGGGGTCACCCGGCTCATCCCGCTGACCGGACTGGTCACGCCGTTCATGTCGGCCGGCGGCTCGGCGCTGCTGGCTAACTGGATTCTTATCGGCCTGCTTGTACGAATGTCTGACGCGGCACGAAGGCCGCCGCCCCAGGCCATCCAGGACGAAGGACTGACGCAGGTGATGCAACGATGAACGGCACGCTCAAGCGCGCCGCCCTGGCGTGCCTCCTGATGTTCGGCCTGCTCATGGCCAACGTCACCTACCTCGGGGCGGTCAAGGCCGAGGACTACCGCAACGACCAGCGCAACCTGCGCACCTTCTACGCCCGCTACGGGGTCGACCGCGGCTGGATCACCTCTGACAACGGCAAGACGGTCCTTGCCAAGAGCGTCGACACCGGCGACAAGACCTACCGTTTCAAGCGCGAATATCCAGGCGGCAAGGCGTTCGCGCACGTCGTCGGCTACATGTCGCCCTATCTCGCGACGGGCATCGAGGGCGCCGAGACCAAATACCTCGACGGCAGCCACCCCAACCTCGCCATCCGGCGCGCCATCGACCTGATCAGCAACGCGCCGTCGAAGGGCGCCAGCGTCGACCTCACGCTCAACGCCAAGGCGCAGCAGCTCGCCTACCGCGATCTGGCGAGCACCGGCAAGATCGGCGCGGTGGTCGCGATCGAGCCGAAGACCGGCGCGATCCTCACCATGACCTCGACCCCCTCCTACGACCCGGCCCCGCTGACCGCCATCGACGGCCAGAAGGCCCAGGCGGCGTACGAGAAGCTGATCAAAGACCCGGACAAGCCGCTGGAGAGCCGGGCCATCAACCGCACCTATCCGCCTGGGTCGACGTTCAAGACGGTCACCGCGGCCGCCTTCCTCACCGACGGCCACGACGAGAACACGGTCGTGCCCGCCCCCGACGCGCTGCCGCTGCCGGGCACCACGATCGCCATGCACAACTACCACGGCGAATCCTGCGGCGGGCAGGCCACCGTGCTGCAGGCGCTGACGGTCTCCTGCAACACGGCCTTCGCCAACATGGGCCTCGACGTGGGCTACGACAAGCTCAAGACGCAGGCCACCAAGTTCGGCGTGGGCGAGCCGCTGGAGATCCCGCTGAAGGTCAGCCCGAGCGACATCGGCCCGGACGAGAGCAAGGCCGCGCTGGCCAAGACCGCGATCGGCCAGCAGAGCAACCAGATGACGCCCATGCAGATGGCCATGGTCGCGGCCGGCATCGCCAACAAGGGCGTCGTCAAGAAGCCCTATCTGGTCAACAAGATCCTCGGCCCGGACGGCGGCGTGATCGACTCGACGCAGGGCGAAGACCTCAGCGAGGCCGTCAGCCCCGAGGTGGCCGAGCAGCTGACCCGCATGATGGTCAGCGTGGTCGAGCGCGGCACCGCGACCGGGGCCCGCATCCCCGGCGTCTCCGTGGCCGGCAAGACCGGCACGGCCGAGAACGCTCCCGGCCGGCCGGCGCACGCGTGGTTCATCGCGTTCGCCCCGGTCGAGGACCCGAAGATCGCGGTCTGCGTGTTCGTCGAGTCCGGCAGCGCCGGCAACGACGCGACCGGTGGCGCGGTGGCCGCGCCGATCGCCCGCGACGTCATCCAGGCGGTGCTCGGCAAGTGACCGACGCGACGCCGGCAGGCGGCGGCCCATTCCTGAGCAACCGCTACCGGCTCGGCTCCCGGATCGCCGCCGGTGGCATGGGCGAGGTGTGGCGGGCCGTCGACGAGTTGCTGGGGCGCGAGGTGGCGGTGAAGCTGCTGCATCGGCACGTGGCCGCCGATCCGGCCTTCCGCGAGCGCTTCCGCGCCGAGGCCCGGATCACGGCCGGTCTGACGGACGCCGGGATCGCCCAGGTCTTCGACTACGGCGAGAGCGACGGCGTCGCCTACCTCGTGATGGAGCTGGTGCAGGGCGAGCCCCTGTCGGCCATCCTCGCCAGAAACGGCGCGCTCCGCGTCGAGATCATGCTGGACGTGCTCTGGCAGGCCTCGAAAGGGCTGGGCGCCGCACATCGGGCCGGGGTCATCCACCGCGACATCAAGCCGGGCAACCTGCTGGTCACGTCCGACGGGCTCATCAAGATCACCGATTTCGGGATCGCACGCGCCCTCGAGGCCGCGTCGCTGACCCAGTCGGGCACCGTGATGGGCACCGCGCTCTACGTGAGCCCCGAGCAGGCGGCCGGCCAGCAGTTGACGCCGTCCGCCGACATCTACTCGCTGGGCGTCGTCGCGTACGAGTGCCTGGCCGGGCGGACGCCGTTCCTGGGCGACACGCAGGTGGCCATCGCGCTGCAGCACATCAACGAACCGCCGCCGTTGCTGCCCGACACGGTTCCCGGCCCCGTGCGGGGCCTGGTGATGGCGATGCTCGCCAAAGACCCGGCCGGCCGGCCCGGCAGTGCCCGCGAGGTCGGCGATCGGGCGCTCGTGTTGCGTGACTCGGTCGTCGGCGCGGGTACGGTCGAACTGAGCACGTTGACAGATCCATCCGGATTCGGCGCGCAATCCGTGGTCGCGACCAGGACGACGATCGGCGCGCCGCCGCCCCCGGCACCCACGGGGGCCACCAGGGTGGTAAGGACAGAGGCAGCGCCGCCGCCCAGCTCACGGCAGCCGGGCGGACGCCGTACGGCGACCGTGCTTTTGGCCACCGCGGGATGCGCGGCTGCGGTCGGGCTCGGCGCGTGGGCGGCGAACGGCGTGTTCCGCCAAAGTGAGACGAAGGGAACGGGAGAGACGTTGGAGCCGACGGTCAAGGCGACCATGGTGTCGCCGTCGGTCTCGCCGTCCCCGAAACGGCCACGGCACACGGTTACCATTACGTCGCCCAAGCCGTCGGTGACGCCGTCGGCTACGGTAAGCACGTCGGCACCCTCGCCATCGCCGACGCCGTCCGCGTCCCCGACTCCCACCTCTACTCCAACACCCACCCCCACCCCGACGCCAAGTGACACTTCTACTCCCACGACAACCCCAACCGTGCCCGAACCCCAGATTGGGGAGACGTGATGCGGAAAGGGGTCGATGATGGACACGGCAGGGCCCTGATGATGATCGGCAAGGGACAGTGCAGGAAATGACTCAGCCTCGGACCCTCGGTGGTCGCTACGAACTCGACGGTGTCGTCGGGCGCGGCGGCATGGCCGAGGTTTATCGCGCCCGGGACATCCGGCTGGACCGCATCGTCGCGATCAAGACCCTCCGCTCGGATCTGGCCAGGGACCACACGTTCCAGGCCAGGTTTCGCCGGGAGGCACAGTCGGCCGCGTCGCTGAACCACCCGTCGATCATCGCGGTCTATGACACGGGTGAGGACATGATGGACGGCACGCCCGTGCCGTACATCGTGATGGAGTTCGTCGACGGGCGGACGCTGCGCGACCTGCTGCGCCAGGATCGGCGGTTGCTGCCCGAGCGCGCCATGGAGCTGGTCGACGGCATCCTCCGCGCGCTCGACTACAGCCACCGCGGCGGCATCGTGCACCGCGACATCAAGCCGGCGAACATCATGTTGACCCGCAACGGCGAGGTCAAGGTCATGGACTTCGGCATCGCCCGGGCCATGGCCGACTCGGCCGCGACCATGACGCAGACGGCGCAGGTCATCGGCACAGCGCAGTATCTGTCACCGGAGCAGGCCCGCGGTGAGCGGGTCGACGCGCGCAGCGACATCTATTCGACCGGGTGCGTGCTCTACGAGCTGCTCACCGGGCAGCCGCCGTTCACCGGCGACTCTCCGGTGGCCATCGCCTACCAGCACGTGCGCGAAGACCCGATCCCGCCGTCGCGGATCGACCCGGAGATCCCCAAGTGGGCCGACGCGATCGTGCTGAAGGCCATGGCGAAGGATCCGGCGCAGCGCTACCAGAGCGCCGCCGAGATGCGCGCCGACATTCAGCGCGTCATGTCCGGCATGCCGGTCGACCCGCAGACGATGGCGCTGGCCAACAACTTCGCCCAATACGGCGGCGGCGCCGACCGCACACGGACCATGACCTCCACCATGGGCGCGCCCACGACCCAGCGCCAGGGCGCCCTGCCGCCCTACGAATACGGCCCCACGCAGCGCGGCACGCGCGGCGACGGCCATCGCCGGGCCCCGAGCGGCGGAAACACGGCGCTCAAGACGGCCGCGTGGATCATCATCCCGCTGCTGGTCATCGGCGCGTTCGTCGGCATCGGCTACGTCTTCCTGAGCTCCCCCAACACGGGCACGACCGCCACCAAGGTGGCGATCCCGGCCGTCAACGGCATGAAGCAGGCCGACGCCGAAAACGCCCTCAAGGGCAAGGGCATCAAATACACGATCGAGCAGCAGTTCAGCACCGACTTCGACAAGGGTCAGGCGATCGACACCGACCCGCCCGCCAACACCTCGATCGACCCGGGCGCGACCCAGGTGAAGCTGCTGATCTCCAAGGGCATCGAGACGGTCGCCGTGCCGCAGCTGGTCGGCCTGACGGTCGACGAGGCCAACCAGGCGCTCGACGCGGCCGGCCTCAAGGGCACGGTCCTTCGGAAGGCGCACTCCGGCGCCTCTGACAAGATCTACCAGACCAAGCCGGCCGAGGGTGAGCCGGCCGCCAAGGGCTCCTCTGTGAAGCTCTACCTGCCGCTCGAGGCCGTCGAGGTGCCCAACGTGATCGGGCTGACCTTCGACGACGCCAAGAAGACCCTGGAAGGCGCGGGCCTGAAGGTGTCCCCCGTCCAGCAGCCGAGCGACACGGTCCCGCAGGGCACGGTCATCGACCAGACGCCCCCGGAGGGCCGCAAGCTCCAGCCGGGCCAGACCGTCACCCTGACGGTCTCCAGCGGCGCCCCGCAGCCGACCGAGCAGCCCACCGAGCAGCCGACCGACGTCCCGCCCACCGATGACGGCACCATCGGCGGAGACGACGACCCCTTCGGCAACTAGCGCACGCGGCACCGCCGCGCACATAGGTGTGCGCGGCGGGCTGTGGTGATCTCGAAATAAACGATCTCGTAAGAACGATCTCGTGAGAAAACAGGGAGGACTTCCGCCACTCGGGGGCAATGGCGGAAGCCCTCATACAGTTGTCGCTTCTGGGCACCCGAGTGTTACACGATCTGTGTGAGCCAATTTCCGAGAAGTTGGTGGCCGTGTTCGGAGAGCACCGACTCGGGGTGAAACTGGATGCCCTCGACGGGGGCGGAGCGGTGGCGCAGGCCCATGACCACGTCTCCGGCCCAGGCGGTGACCTGGAGTTCGGCGGGCACCGTGCGCGGGACCACGGCCAGGGAGTGATAGCGGGTCATGGTGACGGGCGACGGGATGCCGGCGAAGACGCCCTTGCCGTCGTGTTCGATCCGGCTGGTGCGGCCGTGCATGAGTTCGGGGGCGCGGGTCACGGTGGCGCCGTAGGCGATGGCGATGGCCTGATGGCCGAGGCAGACGCCGAGCAGCGGGATGCCGCGGTCGGCGCAGTGGTGGACCAGCGGCACGCTGACCCCGGCGGCCTCCGGCGTGCCGGGCCCTGGCGAGATGAGGACGCCGTCGGCCGCGTCGGCGTCGGCGACCCGGACGTCGTCCCGGGGCCGGACGTCGCAGTCCGCGCCCAGCATCCGCAGATACTGGACGATGGTGTGGACGAACGAGTCGTGGTTGTCCACGACCAGCACGCTCATCTGCCCACGGTCACCCGGTCGAGCGGGACCTGGGGCTCTAGCCAGGGAAACACGACATACCAGAGTACGACCCCGGCGACCCCGATCAGCAGCAGGGAGATCGTGATCCGCAGCCAGGTCCTCTTCGGCAGCCGGCGCCAGATGAGTCCATACATAACGGCTATACCTCGCGGTCCTCGGTGGTCGTGAGCGCGCCGTAGACGACCAGGCGCTCCCGCGCCGAATACTCGGGGTGGCACGTGGTCAACGTGATGACGGCCTTGTGCGGGAACACGCCCGGTCGCTCGGGCACCGCGTCGATCACGTCCAGCTGCTGCGGGTCGACGACCTTCTTCTGCGTCACCTCGTAGACATACCGCTTCTCGCGTGTGTCGACGATGATGTCGTCGCCGGTGCGCAGCTCGTCGATCCGGTTGAAGGGCGCGGCGTAGGTGGTCCGGTGCCCGGAGATCACGAAATTCCCGATTTCGCCCGGCTGGGCCGTACCGGGATAGTGGCCGGGGCCGCGGCGGAGGCTGTCCGCGTCGACCCCTTCGACGATGGCGTAGCGGTAGTCGGCGCCGAGCCGCGGGATCGTCAGCAGTGCCAGGGCCCGCCCCAGCTGAACCTTTCCGAGCGGCTTGTCCGGATCTTCGGTGTCCGGATGAGCGGCCTCCTCGGCCAGCTGGCGCTGCAGGATACGCTGCTGGCGCTCGGTGTACGCGCTGGTCCCCCACAGGAGGTAGGCGCAGAACAGCAGCAACACCAGCCCCAGGGTGACGCTCAGTTCGCCGAACGTCCGCAGGATGAGCCTCATGACCCGGTCAGCGTACGCACCGATCGGGACACCCCTGGGGACGACAGGAGGCGGTTGGCGGATTGTTTGCCGGGCGAGGACGACTATCCTTATCAGGACTACCGACAACCCGCACCGACAGCGCGGGTGCCCACCAGGAGAGACTCCCGTGCCCAAGTCCAAGGTCCGTAAGAAGGGCGTCTACACGCCGCCGCAGAAGTCGCAGACCGTGAAGGTCAGCCCGCGCTGGCTTGCGCCTCTCATGGTCGCCTGCTGGCTCATCGGCGTCGGCTGGATCGCCGCCTACTATGTCGTCGGCTCGAAGGGCGCTGTCTTCGGCACGCTCGGCAACTGGAACCTGGGGCTCGGCTTCGGCCTCATCATCTTCGGCGTCGTGCTGTCCACGCGCTGGCGCTAGCGGTCTCGGCGGGCCTGGGGCGGAAAGTTTCCACAGGCTTTATCCACAGCCTGTGGTCAAGCCAACAACATGTTGGTCCGGGCCACCGTCAACACCACAAGTGCTGCGCAAATCACCAGGACGGCCGTCAGCTGCACCGCCGTGCGAGCGCTGCCCTTGGGCGCGTACGCCAGGGCGGCGGCCACGATCGCACCGGTGAGCAGCCCGCCCACGTGCGCGGTCCAGCTGATCCCGAACCCGGGGATGAACGTGATGACCAGGTTGATCACGATCAGCGTGACCAGGCCGCGGATGTCCATGCCCATCCGCCTGCCCACGATGAACGCGGCCGCGAACAGCCCGAAGATCGCCCCTGACGCGCCCGCGCTGGCGGCGTTGTTGGCCTGGAACCAGTAGCTCAGCACCGACCCGCCGAGCGCGCCCAGCAGGTAGAGCGCGAGGAACCTCGTGTGGCCGAAGGCCCGCTCGAGGTAGGGGCCGATCACATACAGCGCGTACATGTTGAACGCGATGTGGAAGACGCCGTAGTGCAGGAACGCGCTGGTGATCAGGCGATACCACTGCCCGTCGGCGACCCCGTAGTTGATCATGGAAAGCTCGTTGGTGAGCCGGGTCCCCACGATCGTCTGGCCGGCGAACATCAGCACGTTGACGACGATGAGCGTCCACGTCACATACGGCGTGACCACGACGCCGCCGCCGAAGGGCGCGGCGGCCTGCCGCACCGCCTGGTTGCCCTCGCGCACGCACTCCACGCACTGGTGGCCGACCGCCGCCTCCCGCATGCAGTCGGGGCAGATCGGCCGCTCGCAGCGTTGGCACCGGACATAGGTCTCGCGCTCGGGGTGGCGGTAGCACGTCGGCACGGCCTCAGCGCCCGGCTCCGTAGAGGGTGGCTGCGTGGTCATGACCTAACACTAGCCACCCTCTCAGGGGTTTCAGCTCCGCTCGATGGTGACCTGTTCGAGGACGACCTCCTTGCGGGGGCGGTCACGGCCGTCGGTTTCGGTGTTGGCGATCGCGTCGACGATGTCAGTGCCCTCGATGACCTCACCGAAGATGGTGTGACCCTGGTTGAGGTGCGGCGTCTTGGTGACGGTGATGAAGAACTGCGAGCCGTTGGTGCCCTTGCCGAACCGCTTGCCGGCGTTGGCCATGGCGAGGAGGTAGGGCCGGTTGAACTGGTTCTCGACGTGGATCTCGTCGTCGAAGTCGTAGCCGGGGCCGCCGGTGCCCTGGCCGAGCGGGTCGCCGCCCTGGATCATGAAGCCGCTGATGACGCGGTGGAAGACGGTGCCGTCATAGAGGCGGTCGGTGGACTTCTCGCCGGTGGCGGGGTGCGTCCATTCCCGCGCGCCCTCCGCGAGTTCGACGAAGTTGCGTACGGTCTTCGGCGCCTGATTGGGGAACAGCTTGACGCGGATCGTCCCCAAGTTGGTGCGCAGGTTTGCAATGAGATCAGACATGCGTTCTGGTTCCTTTTGTACAGATCAGGTGTTGGTTATTCGATGAAACTCTATCCACGCGCACGCCCCTGATTGAGGCGGACGCTGGAGGGCAGTGTGCAGATCAGGGCCCAACTGTTAGGGAGGATGCCGTGTCCCCTATGAAGAGAACACGCCGCGTCGACCTGGTCGCGGTGCCCTCGTGGATGGGCCGGGTGAAGGTCCAGGCCGGTAAGGCGGCCGAGCGAGTCGGTCCGATGGCGAGCAACGCCCGCGAGGTCGCCGCTCACAAGGTCATCGACGCCAGGATATGGGCGGCGCCCAAACTGGATCAGGCCGCGCACTCGGTGGAGGACCAACTGGCTCCTCGCGTGAGCGCGTTTCTGACCCAGGCCGCGCAGCGTGTGGATCCGGCGCCGGCCAGGTCTCGTAAGTGGCCGATCATCGCGATGCTGTGCGGCCTCGTCGCCGGCGCCGTGGGTTTCGTGCTGTACCGCAACAAAAACGGCAGCGCGTGGCTGAGCGAACTGAAAGACCACGTGAAGGACACCGCCGCCGACAAAACGAAGTGGGCCGGCCACAAGGTCGAGTCCGCCGGCGACAGGATCGACTCCACCACCGACGCGGCTTCCCGCAAGGCCGACGAGGTCTCGGGCAAGCTGTCCTAGGTCAACGCGCCTGTACGACGTAAGTAAGGCCCTGGTCGTGCAGGCGCGTTCTCCATGGGGTTGACCTGTAACCAAGCGCTTGTTAGACAGAGCGGCATGACGCTGTCGCCCCTCGACGACTATCCCATCCATCAGGCCCCCGAGGTGATGCGGCACGTCGCCACCTCGGACCGCAACTTCTACGACCGCTACTACTTCAACTGCCACGCCCGCTCCGACGAGCTGATGCTCATCATGGGCCTCGGGCAGTATCCGAACCTCGGCGTCACCGACGCCTTCGCCCTCGTACGGCATGGCCCTCTGCACCGCGTCGTCCGCGCCTCTCGCGAGCTCGGCCTCGACCGGATGGACACGACCGTCGGGCCGTTCAAGGTCGAGGTCATCGAAGGCCTCAAGCGGTTGCGCGTCGTACTCGACGAGAACGAACACGGCCTGTCCTTCGATCTCACCTGGGAAGGCACGATCCCCGCCACGCTGGAGCCCCGGCATTTCGTCCGCTGGCAGGAGCGGGTCATCTTCGACTCCATGCGGCTGGCGCAGACCGGGCTGTGGACGGGACACATCCGGATCGGCGACGAGGAGATCGCGGTCACGCCCGACCGGTGGGAGGGCACCCGCGACCGATCGTGGGGCATCCGCCCGGTCGGCGAATCCGAGCCGCCCGGCATCCAGGCCAAGAACCCCGGCACGTTCTACTGGCTGTACGCGCCCATCCGCTTCGACGACCACGCCATCCTCTGCATCGTTCAGGAGGACGACAAGGGCCGCCGGCTGGTCGAGGAGGCCGTGCGCGTCTGGCCGGACGGCCGCGAGGAATACCTGGGCAGACCGGACTACCAGCCCGTCTACGCGCCCGGCACGCGTGACGTCGTCTCGGCCGTGCTGTCGTTCGCGCCGCCCGGCGGCAAGCCCTTCGACATGCGGTGCACTCCGATCCTGCCGGTCCACCTCATGGTGGGCACGGGCTACGGCCTTGAGCAGGACTGGAAGCACGGCATGTATCAAGGCCCGAAGCCGGTCGTCCAAGGCGTCTCCTACACCTTGCCGCAGGACGCGGCCCGCATGTGGGGCCTGGTCGACGCGGTCGGCAGGTTCGAGTACGACGGGATCGTCGGTTACGGCCTGTTCGAATACTGGGCGCTCGGACCCCACCCGTCATTCGACTGAATCGTCCTCTTCTGAACCGTTCGCCGGTGCCTTCCGTTCCAGGAAGCGAGGAGGAGACCAATGACTTTACTGAACGGGACAAGCACGACCCGGCGGAAGTTCATCTTCAGCGGACTCGCCGGAGGCATCGCCACTGCGGTCACGCTCAAGGTCGCCAGCCCAGCCGAGGCCAGCGAGGAGACCGAGCTGGGCGCGGCCTTGATCAAGGCCAAGAGCGTGCCCCTGCACGGCGGCAAGATCGTCAAGGGCAAGTATGTGGTGACTCAGCCATCGAAGAACGTCTTCAAGTGCTTCAGCGCCATCTGCACACATCAGGGCTGCACGGTCGCCACTGTCAGCCACGGCACCATCAACTGCCCCTGCCACGGAAGTAAGTACTCCATCCGCGACGGCCACGTGGTCCGCGGCCCCGCCCCCCGCGGCCTGGCCAAGAAGAAGATCGTCAAGAAGAAGGGCGTCATTCGCCTCGTCTGACCTGCTTGTTCCCCATCCCGTACGGGCCTGCCGTACGGGATGGTGCTCTTTCTAGGGGTTGTGCAGCAGGCGGCGGAGCAGTTCGTCGACGGCTTGCTGACCCTGGCGGGTCGCCTCCTCCAGGTCGTCCGAGCGGGCCACGAGCAGCGCTATCTCGTTGATCGCGGCCAGCAGCGTGTGCGCGAACACATCGGTGAGCTCGGGCTCGAACGCGCCGGTGGCCGAAAGGCCCGCGCGGAGCATGCCGAAGGCGTAGCGGCTTTCCAGCTCGCGCCACCGCCACCAGCCGATCACCGCCGGGGCGTCGATCAGCAGGATCCGCTGCACGACGGGATCGCCGGCCAGCCTGATCCACGCGTGCGCCCCGGCGCGGAGCGCGCTCTCGGCGTCCGGCGCGTCGGCCGTGGCCTCCAGGGTGCGGCGGCTCACGTCGGCCTCGACGGCCTCCAGCACCGCCGCGAAGAGCGCTTCCTTGCCCGGGAAGTGGTGATAGAGGGCGCCCTTGCTCAGGCCGGACTCCTGCAGGACCGCCTCGACCGAGGTGTCCTCATAGCCGTGCTCCGCGAACAGCCGGGTCGCGATCGCGATGAGCTGATCGCGGGTCGCGGCGCCGCGCTTGCTGTTCATGGCTCTCATTTATAGCCCCGATTGGACAGCCCTCAGTATAGACAGACCGACGGTCGGTTTGTTAGTTTCGCGTTTGTCGGTGACCAGACCGACAGTCGGTTTGTTTCTCATTGGGGGCATCCCATGCGACCAGACGGGTTCTTCTCCTCCGCCCGCACGGCCCACGGGCTCAGCTACGTCGAACAGGGTGAGGGCCCGGCCGCGCTCTTCGTGCACGGTGTCGGGACAAGCGGATATCTGTGGCGGGGCGTGCTGCCCGGGGTCGCCGACATGCGCCGCTGCATCGCGTTCGACCTGCCGGGCCACGGCCGCTCGCCGATCCGGCCGGGGGAGGACATATCGCTGCCCGGCCTCGCGGACCTGACCGCCGGGTTCTGCGACGCGCTCGGGCTCGACGAGGTCGACCTCGTGGCAAACGACACGGGAGGCGCCATCGCCCAGGTCTTCGCCACCCGCCATCCCGGCCGGGTGCGCACGCTCACACTGACCAACTGCGACGTGCACGACAACGTGCCGCCCGAAGCCTTCAAGCCGACGGTCGAGCTGGCCGCGGCCGGTGAGCTGGCCCACCTCGGCGCGGCGCTGGTCGCCGACCCGGCGCTGCTCCGCCGGGCCCCCGCGCTCAGCGACTCCTTCGAGCACCCGGAATCGCTCAGCGACGAGGCCGTCGCCGACTACGTCGAGGCATTCCTGCGGCCGGTCTTCGGCACCCCAGAGGCCGGGCGCGAATTCGAGCGCATCCTCACCTCGCTGAACGCCAAGGACCTGATCGCAATCGAGCCCGAGCTCGCGCGGCTGGCGGCGCCCACCCTGATCGTGTGGGCCGTCGACGACATCTTCATGGACCTGCGCTGGGCCTACTGGCTGCGCGACCTCATCCCCGGCGCCGGCAAGGTGATCGAGGTGCCGGGGCGGCTGTTCTGGCCCGACCAGCGGCCGGAGGAGCTCATCCCCCACCTGCGCCGCCACTGGACGAGCTGAGCCGGACCTCAGTGCCCGACGGCTCCGTCGATCCGCTCCCGGAGTAGGTCGGCGTGGCCGTTGTGGCGCGCATACTCCGCGATCATCTTGGCGAGGATGGCGCGCAGCGAGATCGGCTCACCGGTCTGGAATCTGGTGCCGGTGACCTCGAGGGACTCGGCCGCGTCGGTGATCTCGCGAGACCGCGCCACCTCGGCGCGCCAGGCGGCGAACGCCTCCGCGGGATCGCCGTCGAGGGACCCGAAATCCTGATCGGGATCGTCGTCGGAGTAGTAGAGCAGCGGGAGCTCCTCCCCGGCGAGCTGGATCCTGAACCACCACCGCTCGACACCGGCCAGGTGGCGCACGAGCCCATGGAGAGACATCCCCGAAGGGGGCACGCTCTTTTCCGAGAGCCGCTCCGCCGGCACGCCGGCGCACTTGAGCTCGAAAGTGGCCCGTTGCCAGTCGAGAACGGCCGTCAGGGTCTCGCGCTCGCCGGCCGTGAGCGGCGGCTCGATCCGCGTGTCACCGGCCCACTCGAGCGAGAACGACATGTTCGCGACCTCGGGCCGCGGCTCGTAACCCGTCATGCCCCGACCCTGCCACACGCGACCGACAATCCCTCAGCGCATCTCCATGCGGTAGCGGCCGTCGGCGCGGCTCATCATGCCCATGTCGATGACGTAGCGCCGGATGGCGACATGGTCGACCTCGCCGCCGTCGCACCACGCGCGCAGCCGCTCGTTGACGGCGCGCTCGTCGTATTCGACGCCCGGTTCGAAGGACTGCTCGACGACATATTGAAGGACGATCTCCCGCCGCCCCCACTGCGCCGGCACGCTGGTCAGCTTCCCGCCGCGGATGAAGGGGCTCAGCGCGTGCTCGTCGTCGTCCAGCTCCGGCCCGGTCTCCTCCGCGAGCCTCTCCAGCCGCCCGTACGCCACCTGGAGCCCGCCCGCCTCGGAGACGACCACCCCATGGTCCTGAAGGCGCCGCAGAGCGCTCATGGCCTCCTTGGCCGACACGCCGGAGTTCGCGATGATCTCGGCCGTCGTGGCCGCTCCCAGCGCCACGGCGGCGAGGACCCGCATCCGGTGCGGCTCGGCCACCATGCGGACAAAGTTCTCAGGTGTCACCATCCGACCCTTTCAACCACCACGGGTGACCGTCTACCCAATTTCTGCCAGGGTAAGAACGTGGCCGAGGAGTCCATTCACGCCGTCTTCTCGCGTGCGGGTTGCGACGGGTCGCTCTGCGCGCTCGACATAGACGGAGATGGGTCCGTGCGCGTGAACGCCGCCGAACCGGCCGTCCCCGCCTCGGTGTTCAAGGTCGTCGTGGCGCTCGAGGTTCATCGGCAGGCCGAGGCCGGCCTGATCGACCTGGCCGAGCCCCTGCGGATCGACCCGGCGCTGCGGCTCATCTGGCGCGATGAGGCCGGGCCGCCCGAGGCGTGTGCCGAGGTCGGCTGATGGCCCGCCAGCTGACCCGCGAGCGGCTGGCCAGGGGCTTCCCCCGCGAGGTCGCGGTGGCGGCCAAGAGCGGCACGCTGTTCGGCCTGGTCCGCAACGAGGTCGGGGTCGTGGCGTATCCCGGCGGCCGCCGCTACGCCGTCGCCGTGTTCACCCGCGCGCATGTGCCGTACGAGCGGGAGAACGAGATCAACGTGGCGATCGGGGCGGCGGCCGCCCTGGCCGTCAGTGGCGTGTGAAGGTGCCGAGACCGTTGTGGTCGAGGCACTCGACCCGCGCCTTCGCGGCGTGGCCGGACGAGGCGGCGGTGAAGATGACACCACACAGACCCGTCGCGGTCTCGCCTCGCGTCGGGAAGCTGAACGTGTCGCCGTCGTAATGGGTAAGCGGGAAGCGCATGTTCTTCGGTCCGAGCGTCAGCGTGAGGCTGCCGTTGTCGCCGGTGACCGTGAGCGGGCCGTAGTAGTCGTTGCCGTATCGCCCGACGTAGGCCGAGTCCGGCTTGGCCCGGGTCGCGTTCGCGGGCGGCCTCGCGTAGTCGGCCGGGGCCTG
The DNA here is from genome assembly GCA_017592665.1 of Streptosporangiaceae bacterium NEAU-GS5. Classification (GTDB taxonomy): domain Bacteria; phylum Actinomycetota; class Actinomycetes; order Streptosporangiales; family Streptosporangiaceae; genus NEAU-GS5. The sequence continues at coordinate 326,039 of JAGFNW010000003.1, forward strand.
GCCCTGCCCGTCCATCTGCGCGAACAGCCCGTTGAAGAACGGCAGCCAGGCGACCGTCATCCGGCCGTTCTGGGCGATGTCGAAGAAGCTCTCGGCGACGGTCTCCGGCACGCCGATCGGCTGGGAGTTGGTCAGCACGACGATCCCAAGCTGCTCGGTCGGTAGCAGCGTGACCGTGGTGGCCGCGCCGAGTTCGAAGCCGCCCGAGTGGTTCAGGCGCAGCCGGCCCAGCTCGTCGTAGCCGACGTTCCAGCCGAGGCCGTAGAAGCTGGGCCGGCCCCACGGCGCCGGCGGCGGAATGTGGCTGTTCTGCGGCAGGTGGGTCTGGTCCAAGGCGGCGGCGTCGATGAACTGCCGGCCGTTGAACTTGCCGTTTCCCAGCTGCAGGCGCATCCAGAGCGTCATGTCGCGTACGGAGGAACTCGCGCCGCCCGCCGGAGACTGGGCGTCGGGGTCGCGCGTGTATTTGGGCACCCATCGCCCGTTGACGTCGACGTGCAGCGAGGCCCGGTTGGCGGCCTTCATGTAGTCGGCGAAGCTGGAGCTGGTCGAATTCATGCCGAGGGGCCGATAGAGCACATCCGCCGACAAGTCTTCCCATGTCGTCTTCTTGGCCGCCGCCACCGCGACCGCCGCCGCCGTCAATCCGAAGTTCGTGTACGCGTAGTCGGCCCGGAACGGCGAAAGAGGCTGGTAGCGGAGGTGGCCGAGGATGTAGCCGAGGTCGTAGCCGAGGTTCTCGAGCTCGTCGCCCGCGTGATCGGGCAGGCCGCTGCGGTGCGCGAACAGGTCGGCGATGGTCACGTGGGCGCTGACCCAGGGGTCCTTGAGCTTGAAACCAGGGGTGTACTTCTTCACCGGATCATCCCAGGAGATCGCTTTCTGCCCGGCCACGCCCGCCACGACCGTCGAAGCCAGCGGCTTCGACACGGAGGCGAGCGGAAAGACCGTGTCCGGATCGACCACCTGGGGCGAGCCCACTCGCCGCACCCCGAAGCCCTTCATGTACGGGACCTTGTCCTTGTAGACGACGGCGACCGCCATCCCCGGCACACCGGTCGCGTTCATGACCTCGTTGACGATGCTGTCGAGCTTGCCGATGGCCGCGTCGACCATCTCGGGCGTGAGCTGTGGCGCCGGCTGGGACGCCGGTTCCGCCGCGAGCGACGCCGATGGCCCCGGCTCGGCCGCGAGCGTACGCTCGCTTCCGCACCCCGACAGCAGCAGCGCCCCCGCGCTGAGCACCGCCATAACCCCCGCACGTTCCATTTCCGCAGCGTAACAACCATGTGATCATAAATGGCGACCCCGTGCCGCTGGTGTCACGCTAACTCGGCGAGTCGGCCTCCAGCGGCCACAGGTCGACGGTGAGCGTGGCGCGTGCGCCGCCCAGCTCCGCCCGCAGCTCGGCCTCCAGCTCGGCGGCCTGTGCCGCCCAGCGGTCGCGTGCCTCCACCGACCGCCAGCCGGTCTCCCAGTGGAAGTTCGCGTCGAAGTCCTCCTGCCAGGCGGAGAGCCGATCCAGCAGTTCCGGTGAGAACTCGGCCTCCTGCCAGGCGCCCCACAGCGGAAGCGAGGCGCTGTAGTCCGGCATGAGCCGGATCTCGTCCGGGTCGTACGCCATACGCCCCTCCTGCCCGACGTCGGTATCGGCCGGGATCCGGGTCCGTACGGAACCACCGCGATATGCGTAGCCGCACCGGATCAGTCGCGCCGCCACTCCAGAGTACAAATTCAGACGACCACTTCTGGAGGAGCGTCAATGTCCACGACATCGAAACCGCAGTGGGCGATCATCGGCGCCGCCACGGCACTGACCATGACCGGCGTGGCCTGCGGAATGTTCTCCGGCTCCGCGCAGGCGCAGCCGCGAAACTGCCAGGTGATCAGCGACGCCGTCGACCTCGACCTGTGGCGGATGACCCGCGCCCTGATCAGCCTGGACTACGTCAGCTTCGGCATCGCCCAGTAGAACCTGCGGGTCGCCTCAGCTCGACGGCGCCGCGGCCCGGATGGTGGCCTCCATGATGGGCCAGGGCAGGCCGGGCGGCAGCAGGACGGTCACGAGATCGGCCGCGTGCTCCCAGGACTTGAGCTGCTCCCTGACCTGCTCGCCGGTGCCGTGAATCGCGAGCTGCTCGAGCACCGCCTCGGCGCTCGGCGGGATGACCCCGCGGCGCGGGCTCGGGCGCGGGTTGGCGGCGATGATCTCGCCGACCTGTGCCGCATAGCCCTGCCTGGACATGGATTGGGCGTAGACATCCCCCATCGCGGTCAGATACCAGGCGGCGCACGCGGCGGCGATCTGGCGTGCCGTGTCGGGATTTTCGTCGACGACGGTGATGGGGCCGCTGGCCACGTCGAGCGGCGGTCGTTCCGGAGCCACGGTCCGGCGATGCCGGTTGAGCTCGTCCGCCCAGGCCGCGACGCTGTCGCGGGCCACCAGCGCGGGGATCCAGCCGTCGCCGAGTTCGGCCGCCACCCGGGTGGCATGCGGGCCCAGCGCCGCGATCAGGATCGGCACCTCGGGGGCGGGTGGCTGGCCCAGCCGCAGCGGCCACGCGCCGGGCGCGTTGCGCAGCTCCGCCGGTTGACCGGCAAGCAGATTGCGGACCTGGGTCACGACGTCGCGCAGCTTGGCCGCCGGCCGCTCGAACGGGATGTCGTGGAACCCCTCGACCAGGGCTTGGGTGCTGGCTCCGAGGCCCAGCGCGTACCGCCCGCCGCTGATCTGATGCAGCGTGGCGGCCGTCATGGCCAGCGTCGCCGGCGAGCGCCCCCACACCGAGAGGACGGCCGAGGCGATCTGGATCCTGCTGGTGCGCAGCGCGATCTCGGTCACCACCGGAGTGGAGTCCAGCCCCCATCCCTCGGGTACGGCGAAGGTCTCGTATCCCAGCTCGTCGGCCAGCACTGCGGCGTCGACGATGACCTCGCGCCGGGTCTCCATGGGCGTGAGGCCCACGCCGCGCCGCTGCGTCATGACCCCTCCTTCGCGGCCGAACCCGGGATCTGGCGCGGCACGGTGAGCCACACCGTGTCGGCCACCGCGAGCACATCGCCGTCCGGCCCTAGCAGCGCCGACCCGGCCATCAGCTTGCGGCCGTCCCGCCCGATCATCCAGCCCAGCGCCACGCACTCGTCGCCGGCCTCCGGCAGCACGGCCACGGTGGCGGTCATCCGGCCGAGCAGGACGGCGGTGTCGGGCTCGATGCCGGCCGCCTCGGCCGCGGCGATCCCGCTGGGGCAGTCCAGCGCCGCCCAGGCGATCTCCGGGCGCACCGTACGGCCGCCGTCGGTCAGCGAGGCGTCCGGCGTCCACGGCGCCGCCCACACCGCCCCACCAGTGACGGGGCCGGGAAAGATACGCAGGCCATCGCCGGGTTCACGCTGATTTCCGCAGACGAAGCAGGTGGGAAACACCGGATCTTCGAAATAGCGCGCCCGGCCCTGCGCCGCACGGGCCGCGGCCAACGACACGGTGCCGGGCACCGCCGGCGCCGGGCCGTCCGCGGCGGGCACGGCCTCGGCCACCAGTGCGCCGTCGTGACTTATCCGCACCAAGCCGTCGGCGTCGGCCTCAACGGTCATCGGCGTGCCCAGAGGGGGCGGCCGCCGCAGCGTGACCGTGGCCGGGCCATCGAGATATCCGGCGACACGTCCGCACATGTAACCGCCGTTGGCGCTGTCCGGAGGCCCGCAGAAACGGGGCGAAACAGTCAGAGGAGGCATTTCCGCGCTCTGTTCACCGGAGGCCGGCATCGACGCGCGGGACATAAACGACATAATCCCGACGCTACGGCCACCGCGACGACCCGTGCCATCGGGTGAACTACGGACGGACGCCTGCCTGGCCCCCGTGCACGGCACGTCCGGCGGCGCGGACATCCGGCGAACACCCGAGTCATCAGGTGCGGTGGCGCAGCCGCTGCTCGGTGACCCAGGCCGCGATCTGGGCGCGGGAGCTCACCTGCAGCTTGCGCCGGATGTTCTCCGCGTGCGACTCGATGGTTCGCGGCGCGACCGACAGCCGCGTGGCGATGGCCTGGTTGGTCAGCCCGTCGGCGACCAGCTCGGCCACCTCGAACTCGCGGTCGGTCAGGACCTGCCCGCCACGTGTCGGCCGGCGTACGAAGCCGATTATCGCGTCGAGGACCGCCTCCCAGTCGCCGTGGTAGAACAGGTGGCTCGTGCCCGGCAGCGGGATCAGGATGGCGCCGGGCACGCTCGCGGCCACCTCACGCCCCAGCTCGAACCGGGTGCCCCGATCGCCTTCACGGTGCAGGACGGCCGTCGGCGTGCGGATGGCCGGAAGCAGCGCCCGGATGTCGGTCTCGTAGTAGACCTCGAGCAGCCGCGCGGCCACCTCGGCCGTCGAACTCGCCCGCTGGAATCGGGTGAACGCCGCCAGATCCTCGACCTTGGGATCGGTGACGAACGCACCCGTCAGCGCCTGCAGCCCCATGCCCCAGTGCGCCCGCACCAGAGCCACCACGGACTTCCTTACCTCGGCGGGCGCGAGATCTCCGCCGTTGGCGCACATCCCGTAGACCACGAGCGTCTCGACCCGATCCGGATACCTCGCGGCGATCGCGGCGGCAAGCTGACCGCCCTGCGAGGCGCCGAACAGATGGAACCGCCGGGCCCCCACCGCGTCGGCCACCGCCAGGGCCGCGGCCACCTGCCCGTCGAAGGACAGGTCGACGCCTTCTCGCTCCGACAGGCCGCATCCCGGCTTGTCGTAGCGGACCACGGTGCAGTGCTGCGCCAGGCGTTCGATGAACTCGCCGTAGGAGAACAGGTCAAGCTGCCCGCGAAGATGCGTGATCCAGCCCGAGTCGCACAACAACACCGGACCAGCGCCCATCGTGGAGTACGCCACCGGCCCGGCAGGCGTGGTGCAGTATCGGATCAGTCCCCCCACTCGACCAAACTCCCATATCCAACCGGCGATTTGAACTGCTGCGATCTCTTCCCCCAAACGTTGAGGACCCCATATGAGGTTCAGAGATGTCGTCGTCAACCGCGAAGAGCGCTTCTCCATCGGCATCGAGGAGGAGTCGAGCCGGTTCTACGTGTCGATCCCGGTCAGCAATCCGTACGTCGACTACTCGGAGTACTACGAGATAGACGCGGCGACCTTCGAGCGCTTCATCGGCGACGCCGTCGCCGCGGGCGAGTTCGCCGATCGGTGCCGCGCTCGCGAGATGGACCACGTGCTGCTCTACCAGCCGGGCCGCCTGCGCGGCTCAGGGGCCTGAGGCCCTCGCGCACGCTGGTTCTGTGGACAAGTGCACAGTCGGCCTGGCTCTAACGGTTCGCTAACGCTGCCCGACCCAGGCTGATGGCACGTCCTAGCACAAGGAGAAACACGAAATGCGCCCTCAGAAATTGATTCCCGCGGTCGCCCTGGCGGCGGGTCTGACCATACCAATGGCGGTCGCCGCCCAGCCGGCCGGCGCCACTGCCAAGTCGTCGACGTGCCGGGTGGAGGTGGAATACCTCGACCTGATCAACGTGGACGAGTCCGACGGGACGGACGAGGTCCGCATCGACCTCGCCGGCTACTTCTATCCCAGCAACTATGTCGCCATGCAGGCCGGTGACCGCGCCTACTCCGGCAACTTCGCCAACCCGACCACCACCATCGGCACCACCGGCTACGCGAATTTCAGCATCCGCGAGGTCACCCCACCGGTCGTCGGCAGCGGCACCAACCTCGGCTCCATCAACGCCCAGGGCTCCACCTGCGCAACGCTCTCCACCGGGCAGGTGGCCCACATCTACAAGTACATCTCCGGCACCGACGACACCTGGTACTCGTACTACTTCAGGCTCGTCATGACCGGCCTGTAGGCGTCGGCTAACCGAAGGTGAAGGAATAGGCGTTCAAGCCTGGGGACAGGGTCACCCGTAGCGTGGACTGGACCTGCTTGCCGCTGTCGAGCAACGTGTAGATATTGGGCGCGCCGGAAACCGCGTAGGTTTTCGTGGCGCCATCGATTGTGGCGGTCATCGTGCCGGTGCCACCGACGTCGAGATAGACGTCGTTGGCGCGGAAGCTCAACACGATGGCCGCCTTCTCGTGCGCGGTGATCGATTCAGGGCTCACCGTCCAGGTGCCGGAAAGCGCGAAGGTGTCCTCAGGCACGACCGGCGGAATGGTGAAGGCCCGCGTGCCCGGTCTGTACAGCTGATCGCCGAAGTAGCCGTCGGCGCGCTGGGCGCCGAAATAGATCTCGGGGGTCTGCACGTAGCTCGTGGGAGTCGTGTCGGGGACATCAGTGGGCTGCGGCAACGTGCGGCCGGGGTTCGCGACCTTCAGCAATTCCCGGATGAGGCGTTCGGTGCCCGGATAGTCGCCCTCTCCGACGCTGGCGTAACGCACGGTCCCGGTGGCGTCGATCAGATAGTCGGCCGGCCAGGAATTGTTGTGGTAGTTGGTCCAGGTCGTGAAATCGTTGTCCAGGGCGATCGGATAGCCGATGCGCAGCCGCTTGGCACCGGCCGCGACGTTGCCCGCGTCGTGTTCGAAGGCGTACTCCGGTGTGTGGACGCCGATCACCTCGAAGCCGGCCGCGTGATAGGCGGCGTACCAGGCGTTGACGTGGGCGATGGCACGCTGGCAGTTGATGCACGAGTACGCCCAGAAGTCGACGAGCACCACTTTCCCCTTGAGGGAGGCCACGCTGAGCGGCGCGCCGCCAGGGGTGTTCAGCCACTGGGAGATGCCCGCGACCTCCGGGGCCGCGCCGCAGTCGCGAAGGCCCGCGGAGCTCGGGGTCCGGGAGCAGTCGGGCAGGACGACGCTCGCCGCGGTGTGCCCGAGGTTCTGTGTGGCGTTGTTGAGCGCGCCGGTGTAGTCGGGGACCGCTCGCTGAATGGCGTCGGTGACGTTGAAGGTCAGGGCGACGGCGAGCACGATCATAACGGCCCCGGCGGCGATGCGGATGCCGCGCCGGCGCTCGCGGAACGCGCGGAGGCGCTCGGTGATCCGGCGCCCGGCCAGGGCGAACAGCAGCAGCGGTACGGCATTGCCGGCGGCGAACGCCACGGTCAGCAAGACCGTGTCGGCGCCGATTCGCCCGGTCGCGCCGGCGACCGAGATCGCGGCGAGGACCGGCCCGGCGCAGGGAACGTACACGGCGCCGAGCGCGAGACCGAGGACGAATCCGCCTCGACCGGCGTTGACGCCGCGCTGGGGGATCCAGGAGAACCCGCGCTCGAGCAACTCCTCGACTCGTGGCACCATCAGGCCGACGCCGAGCAGGACGAGAACGACAAGGCCGGCCCAGCGAAAGGTGCCGTCAGGCAGCGGCAGCGCCCGCAGCAGCAGCGTCCCCAACAAGATGATGAGGCTGAAACTCAGGGTCAGGCTGGCGACCACCCGGTAGGGACGGCCCTCGGCGCCACCCGACAGGAAGATCACCGGAAGGACCGGCAGGACGCACGGCGAGATCGCGGTGATCAACCCGCCCAGGAAGCCGATCAGCACAAGGGGGGTCATCGGCCTCCCCCAGAGCGGGGCCTCGCCCGGAAACCTGCTGGCATATCCCCATCATGGAGGCGCAAACCGCTGATTAGCGCCACCGAGGCAGCATCAGGTCCTTACAGGACCATTACCGGCCAATGGAAACGCGTGCTGCTAGAGTCCGGGAGGCCGGCGATCAACACCCGTCGGCGAACTCGCGGGAGCAGCGTGTGGCGTTCTTATGGTTCCTCAGCGCCCTGTTGGCCATCGTCGTGTTCGCCGTCGTCGTCAACCGGCTGACCGGCACCAAGGCGCAGTATCTCGAGGGCCTGCAACTGCAGGCGGGCGAGCAGGAGTTGTGGCGCGACACGGAAGCCGATTTCGCCGTCGTACCACGCATGGGACGGGCCGCCCTGACGACCTATCCTCGCCTGCGCCGGCATACGGTCCTGTGGACCAACCGCCGCGTCGTGATCTCCCAGAAGGCGCTGGGCTCGGCGAAACACATGATCACCCACCAGGTCTATTTCGGCTTGGAAACCGGGTCGCCGGCCGCGGCGGACGAAGCCTTCGGCGGCTTCTACGGTCGCGGTTTCCAGACCATCGCCGCCGTCGGCCACACCTTTGGAGAGGTCAACGGCAAGGCCTGCGCACGCATCCGGCCGACCGCCGCCAGCGGCTCGAAGCTCAACCTCGACGAAGCCCTCATCTTCAGCGACAAGCTCGACGAGCTGCGCCGGCGACTGGGCTGACCTCGGTTCGCGATCGCCTCGCGGGCTATTGGATTCAGCGCTTGGCCTTGCGGTAGGCGTCCAACATGTCCTGCCGAAGCAGGTGCCCGAACCCGGCCCGCTCCAGCCGCAGCCCCAGGGTGGCCACGTCGGTGCCGAGCGCGCTCGCCGCGGTCGGCAGGCTCCAGTCGTGCTCGGCCAGCACGCTGAGCAGATAGCCACGCCTGCTCTGCGCCTCCGAGAGCCGGAAGGTCTTCAGATAGGCCAACCGCCCGGACTCGTCGACGATCGTCTCGCCGATGTGGTTCTCCCGCTGCCGCTCGAAGGAGGGCAGGAAGCGCCGCAGGGCGAAGCGGCCGAGCCGGTAGACCTCCTCCTCACGCGCCGGCGCGAGCAGCAGACCCGCCGCCATGACCGAGTCGTGGAAGTCCGCCCACTCCCGCTCTGCGCGTACGGCCTGGGCGCGCAGGTCCTCAAGCGAGGAGACCCTGGTCTCGTCGATCACGGCGAGGAAATCCCTGGCGGGGTAGAACATGGCGTACTCATAGATCAGCTCGCCATACAGGTCGCGGACCAGCGTGGGGTGCAACGCCCGATAGTCATCCGGGTGCGGCACGACGAAGGCGCTTGCCAGAGTGTCGCCGACGTAGAGCAGCAGACCGCATTGACCGGGATAGATCTCGAAGACGCGGAGCGCGTCGTCAAGCCCGCGGACCTCGGCGCCGCTGTACGCCTCCTCGACCCGGGGCGACAGGCCGTGGGCGATCGCCTGACGCGACCATTCCTCCCACACCATGGACGGGCCGCCGAAGTGCAGCGCGAGGAAGCCTTCCAGCGCGAGATGGAGCGGCAGGAAGCGCAGCCGGTTCTTGTCCACGCGCCGCACCATCCGGCGATGGGTCCTGATGCACATGTGCCGCAACGGCCGGCCGAGTTGCGTTCCATATGCGGCGGCCGGCGTGCCGTCGTCGGTCCACGAGGCGACGAAGGCATGGGGAACGTACGCGGTATAGAGCGTCTTGTCCGGCAGAGAGGCCATGGACAGCTCATCGCCATAGACCTTGGCGTTCAGCCGCAAATCCGTGATCGGCTCCGCTCGCACGAGCGGAACCAGCCGTACGGAGCCCCAGGTCTGCGCGGGGCACGTGGCCAATCCAGCGAGGTCGATCATCGCCGCGCCGCCCTGTCCTCTAGATAGGCACGTAACTCGCCCAAGCCGGTCCGGCCCTGGGCGAACGCGGCCAGTTCCACCAGCGCGGGCAGATCCTCCGCGTCGCGGATCCCCACCGTGGGGACCAACGGCGACAGGCGCCGTACGTCGAACTGCTCGGCGTCGTAGACCGGATTCAGGTGCACGATGCTGACCTCTCCGGCGGGATCGAGCCTGCGCCGCCAGACGCGCAGCACCTCTGCGGCCAGGCCGGGGGGCGCGTTGTCCCAGCCGTCCGAGACGATGACGAGCCGGTCTGGGCGCTGCTCCAAGGCATCGATGATCCGCTGCCCCAGCGGCGTCGGCCCGACCGGCCGCATCTCAAGCGGGTCGGCGCGCCGGGAGAGCCACCGGCCCTGGTAGGAACCGGCCAGCGCCTCCAGCAGGTAGTCGCAGGCCACCGCGATGGCCAAGGGGCGACGGCGCTTCACCGGCGAGCCGTACGAGGAGAAGCTGTCGTCCAGGACCGCCACGACGCTCCCCCACGTTCCCTTGCGCGGGCCGGCCACGCGAGCGGCCGCGGCCTGGAGCGCGCTCGCGAGGTCGGCGCGGCGCTCGACGGGCGGCCCCGAGAGCAGGTAGGAAGCCAGCCGGACCAGCGGCATGGCGGCCAGGTCGGCTTCCGTATCCGCGCCGTCCTTCCTCGCCGACTCCGTCAGCCTCAGCCGCTCCAGCCGGGTCAGCCGGGGGGTGATCCGCTCCAGGAAGACCTCGCGGCCGATCCCGTGGCGGGCGGCGAAGCCCTCCGCGACCGTGTAGGGCAGCTCGTACAGCGCCGCCTTCTCGTAGTGGGCGCGACGCCACGCCTCCAGGACAGGAGTGCCGAATCGGACCCGGTCGCGTGGGGTGAACAGGAAATCGTCGAGCTCGCCGCCCAGGCGCAGATGCGCGTGCCGTACGGCCGCCTTCACGGCGGAGCGATACTTGACCGCGTCGAAGGCGATATCCGGGCGCGCGGCCAGCCAGTCGCGGATGATCGCTCTCGTCCGCCTGTTGTTGATCCCGTCGCGGCGCAGGTTCCGGAAGAGCCGGTAGACCCGGGGAGGGCTCATGCGGGCGAGCCGCCAGGCGATCAGTTTCCCGTCACCGGCCCCCGGCCGCTTCAGCAGATTACGGACGATCAGCGCGGCGTTGTGGTCGTTGATGTCCAGAGCCAGCGTCGCCGCGTAGACATCGGGATAGTTTCCCTGGATGTAGCGGTGCAGGAAGTCGAGGGAGAGCCGCTGCTCATGCCCCGAGCTGTGGAACTCGCGCTGGCCGGTCGACGTGATCGCCGCATTGGCGAAGAGCAGCACGTCTTCGCACTCGATCAAATCGGCGTAGGTGTCCATCAGCCCTCCACGGAAGACAGACCGGCCGGGGAATGGAAGCACGAACTGCGAAGCATCGCTTCATAGGCGGGTTCCGGAAGTCGCACCGAAGTCCCGCGGCCAGTCTGCTCCTCGACGCTAACAGAGCCGTTTGGGAAGACGCGAAGGAATTCACGCCGGCCGCTCCCCGACCTCCGCCCGAAATCACTGGATTTGCGGAGCGGGTGTGGGGCTAAGATCGCCGCATTATGACGAAGCTGAACCAGATCCTCGCGGTGGAGAAAGGCGTCAAGTCCAACACGCAGCGGGAGATCACCGACGCCTACCACACGCTGCAGAAGTCGGCCCTGCTGTCAGGCCTGTCGCGGACGTACCAGCCGATCGACGACGAGGGCGAGCAGCTGCCCGCCGAGTCGACGCGCGTGCAGGTGAAGGCGGACGAGGTGCTTCGGCAAGCGGCGAGCACGCTGACCCGGCTGTTCGACGTGACCGCGACCAAGGAATGGGCGAACACCTCGGCCAAGGCCGACGTGAAGGTCGACGGCGAGACGCTGCTGCGCGATGTGCCGGTGACCTACTTGCTGTTCCTCGAGAAGCAGCTCGTCGATCTGCACACGCTGGTGAGCAAGCTGCCGGTCCTGGATCCCTCGGAGACATGGACCCTGGATCCGTCCACCGACGCCTACCGGGCCGAACCGGTGAAGACCACGCGCACCAAGAAGGTGCCGCGCAACCACGTCAAGGCCGAGGCGACCGAGAAGCATCCGGCGCAGGTCGAGGTGTACTACGAGGACATCGTCGTCGGAAACTGGACGAAGGTCACATTCTCCGGCGCGATGCCCGCGGCCCGCGTACGCGAGCTGACCGAGCGGGTGACCAAGCTGCAGGACGCGGTGAAGTTCGCCCGCGAGGAGGCCAACGGCGCCGAGGTCGTGGATCAGTCCACGGGCGAGGTGGTTTTCCGCTACCTGTTCGGGTAGCGTCACAGGCTCCCCGTGGGAGCGCGGGGAAGCGCGAAAGCGCGAAGGCTGAGACTGAGGTTCAGACTGACGCTTCGGTTCCAGTGGAGGTTCAAGTCCTCCTCGCGGCACCTCGGGCCGCGATAGCCCAACTGGCAGAGGCGACCGGATAAGCCTGAGATTCTCGCTCCAGGATCAGCATTCGCCGCCGAGTGTCAGATCGCTCGAACGCGGGCGACGATGTCGAGATGCCGGTTCAACTCCGGCCGGCCCCTCTTCCGTGGGGCCGTGGTCCAATCGCAGGACACGACATCCTCAGCATGACCCGTGTTCTTAAACGTGCTGGCAACGCGAATGGCGGCAAACCCCGGCCCCCGGGGCATGGATAGGTCCCCGGGGGCCACCGCCGTCAGGCCCATCGGCGATGAACGAATTGTCGCGAACGGTCACGGGCCAGGTCGAAATTCGGTTGCAGCGAAATTCGTTCGAAAGCACGATAGGCACAGTGCATGATCGACTGGCCCTTTTACGTCTCCTCCGAGACGTCGGTCCCGCGCTGCTCGCCCTGCTGATCGCCGTCTACCTCGTGGACGCGCTGATGCCCGCGGCCATCGCCGTCGCGACCGGCGCCCTGGTGGGGACGGGAGGCCAGGACATCATGTCCGCCGTGCTCGTGCTGGGCGGGATCCTTCTCACGGGCCAGGCTGTGTCGCAGTTCAGGCCGGCCGTCGAGACCCTCGCCGGTGGCCGCGTCGACGGGGCGCACCGTGCCCGGCTGTCGGAGCTGGCCACGCGTGGCGCCACGCTGCCCGCCCTGGAGCGCCGCGAGGTGCAGGATCTCATCAAGATCGCCACGGCCGATCCCCTCAACTGGGTCGACCAGACCCCGGGCGACGGCGCGGTCACCCAGCTCGAGCTGGTGGTGCGCTACGTGGGCCTGCTCTCCTCCGCCGCGGTGCTGGCCGCCTGGTCCTGGTGGCTGATACCGGCCGTGGTGCTGCCCGCGTTCGCCTGCAGGCTCCTCATGGTGCACGAGTGGCGCGGGCACTTCCGCGTCTGGGTGGCCGGCATAGAGCACGACAGGCAGAAGAACTACTGGAACGAGTTGGCGTTCCGCCCCGCCGAGGGGCGGGAGGCGCGGATCTTCGGCTTCGGCGCCTGGCTGGCCGATCGATACCTGCGCCACGTCAACGCCCACCTGGGGCCCGTGTGGTCCGATGACCGGCGGATGGCCCGCCGGACCTGGTGGATGTTCCTGCTCGCCGCCGTGCCGCTCGCCGGCGTGTACTTCTGGGTCGGGTACGGCACGGCGGCGGGACACGGCTCACTCGCTCAGCTGACCGCTGTCGTGACCGCGGCCTGGAGCATGTTCCAGATGATCGGGCGCGGCTACGACATGATCGCCCTTGAGGGCTCCCGGGTGGTCGTCGCGGCCATCCGGGATCTGGAACGTCTGCTGCCGAGCGAGCCCGTCCAGGTCGCCCAGGGTTCCGGGGTCCGTTTCGCCGGGGTGCGCTTCGCCTACCCTGAGACCTCCCGTCAGATCCTTGACGGGGTGGACCTGGAGATCGCACCGGGAGAGCGGGTCGCCCTGGTCGGGCTCAACGGCGCCGGCAAGTCGACCCTCACCAAGCTCCTGGCCGGGCTGTATCAGCCGGATTCGGGCACGATCGCGGTCGAGACGCCAGTGGCCGTCGTCTTCCAGGATTTCGTGAAGTATCAGCTCTCCCTGGCCGACAACGTCACCCTCGGCTCCGCCGTACCGGTGGATGGTGCTGCCCTGGAGAGCGCTTGCGAGGACGCGGGCCTGGCGGACGTGCTGAGCCGCCTTCCGGACGGTTACGACACGCCGCTCGCGCGTGCGCGCACCGGCGGGGTGGACCTGTCCGGTGGCCAGTGGCAGCTCGTCGCGCTGGCCAGGGCCCTGTACGCCACGCGGACGGGCGCCCGCGTGCTGGTCCTCGACGAACCGACGGCTCACCTGGACGTGCGCACCGAGGCAGACCTGTTCGGCCGGCTCGCCGCCATCACCAAGGGGATCAGCGTGCTGCTCATCTCGCATCGGCTCGCCACGGTGCGCCAGGCGGATCGGGTCGCGCTGCTGGACGGCGGGCGCATCACCGAGCAGGGCACCCACGAGGAGCTCATGGCGCTGGGCGGAGCCTATGCGCGTATGTACGCGATCCAGGCCGAGCGCTTCACCCGTGGCTTCGAGGACCGCCTTGAAGAGGGGGAGCTGATATGACAGGGCTTCGCTGGGAGCTGTTCCGGTTGGCGTGGCGTGAGCATCCGGGGCTCAGCGCGCTCATCGTCGTCTATTTGAGCGTGGGACTGGCCAGTTTCGCCGCGATCGGGCTGACGCTGCGCGCTCTCGTCGAGGCCGCCCGCGACGGCCACGTCAGGACTCTCGCCGTGGCCGCCGCGAGCGCCGCCGTCGCGTTCTCCCTGGACTGGGTGGTCGGCCACCTGGGGATCAGCCTGCGCGTCCACCTGGCCGAGAAGGTCGGTGTCACACGGATCACCCCCGAGCTGATGCTGCTGTCCAACGACCTTCCCGAGATCGAGCACCTGGAGCGCACCGACTTCCAGGACCGGCTGACCATCCTGATCGGCCAGGGCTGGGCCCTGGGCGACGCGCCATGGGCGGTACTGGAGTCGATCTTTCTGTCCCTGCGCCTGCTGGTCACACTGGCCGTGCTGGGCAGCGTCGACCCCTGGCTGCTGCTGCTCCTGCCGTGCGCGGGCGCGCAGCTGTGGCTGGAAAGCTTCGGGCGGCGCCGGATGGTGGCCGCCCAACTGGCCGCAGCGGAGGATCAGCGTCTGCAGCGGCACCTGTTCGCCGACGTCTGCGTCAATCCGGGCGCGGCCAAGGAAGTGCTGGTCGCCGGGATCTCGTCGCGGGTGGCCACGCTGCAACGGCACGCGTACGACCGTGCCCTGCGGACTCGCGTCGGCGGGCTTGCCGCCTCCGGACGCTGGTCGGCGGCCGGATGGGCGCTGTTCGTGGCGGCCTTCACCGGGGCGATCGGGCTCGTCGCGGCCACCGGGAGCCCTGGTGACGTGGTGCTGGCCGTCGTCATCGGCACTCAGCTGCGCGCGGCCGTGGAGCATGTCGTCCACCGATCCGCCGAGGCCGCGAACCGGATCACCGTGCTGGAGCCCTACCGGTGGCTGCGGGCCTACGCCGCGCAACGCCGCCCGGCGCCCGGCCGGCCCGCTCCCACCCGTCTGCGGGACGGGATCGAGTTGCGGAACGTCACCTACATCTATCCCGGCACCTCGCGCGAGGCCGTCTCCTCGGTGAGCGCGCACCTTCCCGCCGGGTCGGTGGTCGCGCTGGTGGGAGAGTACGGCTCAGGCAAGACGACGCTGGTGAAGCTGCTCGCGAAGATGTGCTCACCCGACGCGGGAAAGATCCTCGTCGACGGGATCCCGCTGCCGTCCGTGGACACCGTCTCGTGGCGAGCCGGGATGAGCGCCGCCTTCCAGGACTTCGGGCGTTACCAGACGACCTTCGCCGAGTCGGTGGAACTGGGCGATCTGGGTTCTCCCATCGACGACGCCGTGGCCGCGGCCGACGCCGAGACCCTGGTCGCCCGGTTGCCCCTCGGTCACAAGACCATGCTCGGCAGGCGCTTCGGCGGCGTCGAACTGTCGGAGGGCCAGTGGCAGAAGGTCGCCCTCGCCCGGGCCTGTGTGCGCCCGAAGCCGCTGCTGTTCCTGCTGGACGAACCCACGGCCTCCCTGGACGCACCCAGCGAGCAGGCCATCTTCGAGCGATACATGGAGCGGGCCCGGCGGATCGCGGCTCTCACCGGGGGGATCACCGTCATCGTGTCGCACCGCTTCTCCACCGTGGCCGGGGCCGACCTCATCCTCGTCATGCGGGCCGGGCGGCTGGTGGAGGCGGGCAAGCATGAGGAGTTGACAAAACTGGGTGGCATCTATGCTGATCTGTATGGCATTCAGGCCTCCGCCTATGCAAGCCGGTCGGCTTAACGGCAATTCTGGCCGTAGTAACTGGTCCAGTAGGTCACTTCGCTTTCGTAGTATTTGTAGATAGCCAGATAGAAGTCGGATATCGGCCCGGTTCTGTTGCGATTGGCGAGCCGGGCCCAGAACTGCCGCGCTTCCAGGGCGACACGGAGCCTCCTGAGCGCGGTGGGGCAATCCGCGCTCGGTCGTTCGCGTAACCCGGGCATGCTTTGGAGATCCAGGAGCTGGGCTGCGTGGAAGGAGGTTCCCAAGGAGATCGACCCCGATACCAGGGTGCCGGAGGTGCCCGGAGATTTGGCTATCAGGTCGTCCTTTTCGTCATTGTTGATGTCGAAGACGGCGCAGACCGCGTCGTCGACGCATCCGCTGTCGCCGGCCCAAACCTGGGGCGGCGCGAACGATCCGCCGTTGTTGTGGGCCACCCAGACGGTGCCTTTGAAGTCGCCGCCGGTGACCGGAGACACCGCGTCGGCCCGGCCGTCGCCGTCAACGTCACCGAGCAGACATTCCTGCCCGACCGGGCAGACCTGATCCGACCACTGCACCGCCGAAGCGAAACCGTGCCCGTCGGACAACAGCACAAACACCTTGCCCGACCCCAGCGCCGTATGGGAATCACGGAAGAAGGCCACCGCATCGGCCATACCGTCGTTGTTCATGTCCGCAAGGCGGCAGATGGAGGCATCGAGACACGCGGCGGTCGACCACACGCCCGGATCGGAGAACGCCGAACTCCCTCTGACGGTCATCGCCACGCGCGCCGTCCCGGAGCCGCGGTCGAAGGCCACGACGTCGGCGGCGCCGTCGCCGGTGACGTCGCCCAGTTCACAATCGATCCCGGAAGGACACAACCCGGTGGCCCACTGCTGGGCCGGCGCGTAGTCCCCTGGCGAGCTCGGGTTGCCCAGCGACACCATCACATTGCCCTGGGCCCGCACGTAGGTCACCAGGTCCGGCAGTCGGTCGCCGTTGACGTCGTTCTGCTGGCAGTCGTCCGGATTGTTCAGGCACGCCACCAGAAGCGGGTGCAGTGCGACACGCCGGTCCAGCGGTGTCCAGTCGGTCCAGACGGCCGTTCCGGGATCGGTCTGAGCCCGGTGCGCCAGTTGCCGTCTCCCGTCGATGAAGGTCTGGCCAACGATCTCGACCCGGCCGTCGGCGTTGGTCTCGGCCGCCAGCGACCCGCCGACCAAGCCCTGCTGCTCCTGCGTCCAGCCTGTCCAGGTGCTGCTGCCCGGACTGGTCTGCGCCCGCTCGTACATCGTCCCGCCGCCGTTGGCACCGATCAGCTCCAGCCGTCCATCGGTGTCGCGGGCCACGGCAATCGAGAAGAGGGTGCCGTCCAGCGGCTGCCACGCCGACCATGAGGTGCTGTTGGGCGCGGTCTGCCAGCGGTGCCAGATCTGACCGGCGTCGGTGAGGCCGAACAGTTCGATCCGCCCATCGGCGTTGGTGTCGGCCGCCAGCTGACGCATCGTCCCGTCCAGCGGACTCCATGCACCCATCGTGGTACTGCCCGCACTGACCTGGCTCCGGTACCACACCTGCCCGGAGGCGTTGCTGCCGAACAGCGACACCCGGCCGTCGGCGTTGCGGGCCGCCGTTATCGCGAACACGATCCCGTCCAGCTGCTGCCACGCCGTCCACGCCGAGCCTGGTGTGGTCTGCCACTGGTGGAACACCCGCCCAGTGACGTCGGTGCCGAACAGCTCGACCCGGCCGTCGCCGTTGGTCTCGGCCGCCAGCGAATGCATGGAGTCACGGAACGTCGTCAGGGGGCCGAACCCGGCACCGGGCGCCGTCTGCCCGCCATGAAACACATGATCGATTTCGTTGCCGTCGGCGAACCCCAGCTCCATCCGGCCGTCGGTGTTGCGTGCCATCGCCATCGCCGGCATCTGCCCGAACGGTTGCACCGTCACCGACTGCGGGCTGGTGAACATCGATCCGCCGGTGATCGATATCTTGACCTGATACGACGCGGTGCCGGCCGACGGCGGCGTCACCGTCACCGACCCGCCGTTGCCGAACGTCGTGGCGGGTGCGCCAGGACCAAGCAGCATCGAGGAACTGCCGAAACACCCGGTCGGGCGGTGCACGCTCCACGTCGCCGTCACCGACTGTCCCAGATTGATCACCGTAGGCGACACCGTGAATGACGAGGTCAGTCCCAAACACGGGTCAGAACCACCGCCTCCACCGCCGCCTCCACCTCCGCCGCCGCCGGGCGGCAGCGCGAAGGCCGCCGACGCGTCCGACAAGATCACGGCTGCTCCGAGCAGCACGGCCAGCAATCCGGCGCACCACCGGCGCGCTCGGGCGCCCCAACGGGCACGTTGTACGTCCACAGCGGTCGGAAGACTCCGCGTCACATCCACAAGAGGGAAAATGACACCCTCGGCTAAAACACCATCAAGATCAGACTGAAATGGCAGCCGGCCCGGGCTGTCGGGCTGGTTCATTCCGGCTCGCGCGGATCGGTGAGAATAGCTACAGGTCCCCGAGTGTGGCGACGGTGTGCAGGTATGGGGCGGGTAGCGTGCAGACGGTCGCGCAGGTAGGGCGTCGCCCCTACCGTCGCATGGTATGCAGACAGTCGATGTACTGGTCGTAGGTGCGGGACTGGCCGGCCTGCGCACAGCCCGTCTGCTGGCGCTACGGGAACTGGATGTGATGGTGGTCGACCGCCGCAGATCGCTGTCGACGGGCATCCGCACGACGGGGATCTTCGTACGTCGCACACTCGATGATTTCGATCTGCCGGACCACCTGCTTGGGCCCGGTGTCCGGGACGTGCTGCTCTATCCGCCGTCGCGGCGGGCACCGATCCGACTCACCAGCGACCGGGACGAGTACCGCGTGGCCGACATGGCCGCCGTCTACGAGCACGCGCGTCGCGCGGCGGAGTCGGCCGGGGCACGGGTCGTCCTGGGCGTACGGTATGTCGACTCATCGATGGGTTTCGTGCGGTTCACGGGTGCGGAACCGGTGACGGCCCGGTTCATCGTCGGGGCCGACGGCGCCCGCTCCCGGGTGGCCCGCGATCTCGGCCTTGATGTCAACCGGCGTTTTCTCGTCGGTGCCGAGATCGTCCATCCGGTCGCGTCGGGCACCACCATCCCGGCGTTCCACTGCGTGCTGGACCCCCGGATCGCTCCGGGGTACATGGGGTGGGTCATCGACGACGGCAGCCATGCCCATGTCGGCGTCGCCGGATATCCGGACGCGATGCGGACCGGCATACGTCATCTGCTGGACGCTTTCGCCGCGGACGCGCCGGGCCGCGCGGCGCCGGTCGGCCCGGTCGAGCGTCGAGGTGGTCCGATCCCGGTGGGCGGTGTGCTGCGACGACTGGCGTGCCCCGCCGGGCTGCTCGTCGGGGATGCGGCGGGGGCGGTGTCGCCGCTGACGGCCGGTGGGTTGGACCCCTGCTTACGCATGTCCGAACTGGCCGCGGCGGTCACCGCCGCGTACCTGCGCACTGGCGATCAACGCATCTTGAGCCGCTACGACGGCGACGCGTTGCGGACCCGGTTCCGAGGCCGGCTGTGGCTCCGCCGCGTGTTCGCCGGCATCCGATCCCGCGCCGCGGCAGAAGCGGTGGTGACCATACTGCGCAGTCGTGCCGGTCATGCTCTGGCAGCGCGGATCCTATTCGGCGACGGCTCGTTCCCCGATATCAACCCACAACTCCAGGCCACCCGGCCAGCGGACTCGAACCGCTGACCCCCTGTAGCAAGGGGGGAGGCAGGCGCCGGTTCCGCGATTTCCAGCCCAGCTCGAATGTCTGCTGAGGAGCGGGTGTCGTGGGCTCGTGTGAGGCGCGGTTGCTGTATCGCGCTGCTGTACAGCAAGGTTCCGCCGACGCGGTTCATTGTCCGTGGCCGTGCACAGTGGTCTGCCGAACACTGGGAATGCCGGCATCAGGGCGGCGCTCTACGTCACGGGCAAGAAACGAGTTGCTGGGTTTGCAGGTCGCCGATCTTGCTCCAGCCGGCGATGGACCGTTTCCAGACGGAGTCGCGTAGCGGTGAGGCGGCGTAAACGGCGCTGTCGTTGCTTGTTCTCACTACGTCGATGTTCGAATTACCGATCGGGAAAGGCTGGCCGGTGAGGGGCTCGCCGGAGGTGGTGAACAGATTGCCGTGATCATCGAGCGTGGCCGGGGCGATGCCACCGCCGTCTCCGACCAGCCAGGTTATTGGGGAGAGCGGCTGGTTCTGCGGCCGTACCCATCCGGCCAAGTTTGGATTCCACACCCACAGATGGTGATCGCCTCCGAGCCCATAAATGTTGGAGCCGCCGACCACGTAGGTGATGTCTTGGGGAGCGGCCTGGCCGAGGCCCTGCCAGTCCCAGGGCGTGCCCCGGTAGTTGTAGATCGCGCTGCGGTCTGGGGTGGTGGCGAACAGGCCGAGGCCTCCCCCATACAGCCAGTTCGCCGGGCCGCCGACCTGGGTCCAGTTGAGGCCGGTGCCGGTCCACTTCCACACACCGCTGAGGTCGGGCGAAAGGCGGTAGATGGCGTCGTTGGTCACCGCCCACGTGGCGCCGGAGCCGCCGATGCCCTGCCAGTTGAAGGGCGAGTTGAGGTAGCGCACGATTTCACGCCCGTCGGGGGTGGTGGCGAAAAGACCAAAGCGTCCGCCGTACAGATGGCCCGCCGCGTCACCGATCCTCGTCCAGGAGGCGCCGTTGTACCGATACACACCCGAGCCACCTGACGTGAGCGCGCACACCGTGGTGCCGTTGACGGCGGAGGCCGGTGCCGCCGGCCCTATCGCCATGGTGGCGATCAGGGAGAACAGAGCCGACGAGATTGCGGCGAAACGTGCCCCGCGCCACGACGGCCGGGATGTGACTCTTGACATGCGAACCTTTCCTGACGGCACAGATCCAGACGATGATCCATTTACTTCTGTTGCGTTCCATTCCGTTCCCCTCCCACGCCGCTCGCGGCGGCGCGCAGAAACCCCGGCCGCAGACCTGGACGGTCATCCGCGCCGTCCTCGGCGGCCAGTGTCTGGCACCTCGATGACCCGTGTGTGGCGGAGCGATGCGGGCTCGCCAGAGAGGCGTAGTCAGGCGGTTTCGTCAGGCAGCGTGTGGACCCGATATCGCCGGCGCCACGCGGCGCGACTTCCGGAAAGTGCTCGACCGCGCCGGGCTCGACGGCAGGAGTGGGCACCGCGTGAGCTGCGGCACAGCTTCGTGTCCCTGCTCTCCGACCATGACATCCCGATCGAGGACATCTCGCGCCTGGTCGGCCACTCCAACACGGTGGTCACCGAGACGGTCTACCGGCATCAGATCAGACCGGTTATCCAGGAAGGCGCGACGGCCATGGACCGCATCTTCCCGGCCGTCGAGGATCGATGGTCACTCACTTAGACACTCACGCCCCGTTTCCGTGTGATCGGAGACGGGGCGTGTGGGCTGGTGGAGCCTAGCGGATTCGAACCGCTGACCCCCTGCATGCAAGGCAGGTGCTCTGCCAACTGAGCTAAGGCCCCAATGAGTCGGATCAAGCTTACCGGGCGGAGGAGGCAACCTGGTGCGCGTTAACGGCCGTGCCGAGGATCAGGCCTGGTAGGTCGGCGATGGATTCGATGATGTGGGTGGCGCCGCCGCTGAGGAGGCGGTCGCGGCTGTGCACGCCGGTGAGCACGCCGGCCACGATGGAGGCGCCGGCGCGGCGGCCGCAGAGCATGTCGCTTTCGGAGTCGCCCGCCACGGCGACGTGGCGTACGTCTTCGAGGCCGAGACGGAGCAGGGCCGTGAGCACCATGTCCGGATAGGGCCGGCCACGGCCGGCGTCCTCGGGGCAGACGGCCAGGTCGAGCTTGTCGGACCAGCTGATGCCGCTGAGGACGCGACCGAGGGTGGAGCGGCTGAAGCCGGTGATGAGGGCGATGCTCACGCCGGAGTCGCGGAGCTTCTCCAGCGCCTCGACGGTGCCCGGCAGCGGGGTGAGCCCCGTCCGCTCGATGGCGCCCTCGTAGGACCGCTCGAAGGTCAGGTTGGCCGCCTGGGCCTGCGCCTCGTTGCCGGGGAAGATGCCCCGGAAGACGTCGACCTTCGGGCAGCCCCGGGACCGGTGCACGTGCACCATGGCACGCGCATACGCACTGGTCCCGGGGACGATGCCCTGGGTGGCGATCGCTTCTGCGAACGCCCGCTCGACCATGGCGATGTCACCGGTTGTGGTGCCGGCCAGGTCGAGACAGACGAGTTTCACGAACGCCATTCAGTTTTCGCTGCCGGTCGCCTCGGTCCAAAGGTCGAGCTCGGCACGGTTGGCCTGCATCTTGCGCCAGACGAGCAGGCCCCCAAGAGCGACCAGCGCGAGAACAAGCAGCTTCTTCACGGTGTGACCCCACTTCTCGACGGTCTCACCTGGCCGGGTGAGACACCGCCCGGTAATCAGGGCGACTCACGCGTGTCACCCAACGGTTCTCAGCAGCCTAGCAAGGGATCCGCGCTCACCTTCGATTGCGGCCGGAACCGGTCGTTCCGAATATCGTGATATCGACTGCGCTCTTAGCGAATCCCGCGGCCATAAGGGCTCTATCGCACCAGGTCAGGGCCTTCCTAGGCGGCCGCGTGGCTTGAGCCGGGCGGTGGGAAGAGCCGGCGCCGGCAGAGCGGCGCCATCGAACTCGACCGGACCGAATATCCCACTTGGCTCGATCGTGCCCGATGCGTGTTTCGTTCCAGATGTATCGAATATGGGCGACGTGTCGGGTTCTCGGGAGGATTCCCATTCTTTGCGGAAGGTAAGGATTTCGTCGTGGGTACGGCCGACGAAGTTCCACCACATGACGATCTCTTCCTCAAAGGGCTCGCCGCCGAGGAGCAGGACGCGGCCCTCTCCGCCCAGCCGCAGCGACGAACGCCCGATGCCGAGATAGAGCAGCGGCCCCGGCCGCAGGGCCGTGCCGTCGACCTCCACGGCGCCCGACAGGACCAGAGCGGCATGCTCGAAGCCCTCTTCCAGAGGCAGCGTCGCGGGACCCGACACGAGGATCTCGGCGCCCAGGATGGGCGTGTGAGCGGCCGCGGGAGAGACGGCTCCGTCGAGGGCGCCCATGATGACGGTCGCCCGCGCGCCGGGGACCTCGACGACGGGCAGGTCGGCGTGGTGGTCGAAGGCGGGGGCCTGGTGCCTGGTCGCGTCGGGCAGTGCCACCCACAGCTGCACGCCGTGCAGGACCGTGTCCGCCGCGTCCCCTGTGTCCCCCGCGTCCCCCAGGGCCGGCGACTCCTCGGCGTGGGCGATGCCGCGGCCCGCGGTCATGAGGTTGAGCTGGCCGGGCCGTACGAGCTGATCGCTGCCGAGGCTGTCACGGTGCCGCACCTGACCCTCGACGAGCCAGGTCACGGTCTGCAGGCCCGTGTGCGGGTGCGGCGCGACGCGCATGGCCTGGCCGGCCGGCCCGTAGTGGTCGGCGAAGCACCACGCGCCGACCATGCGGCGCGCCCGGTTCGGCAGCGTACGGGTGACCAGCATGCCGCGCGGGCCCCCCAGCGCGACCTCGTGGCCGGTCAGGATGTCACGCGCCGGTCCGCCGCACGGGTCCGCGCCCGAGAGGGTTTCCTTGGGATCCTGCTCGAGGTTGCTCACCCAATGACTGTAGGCCGATCCAACATTCGCCCCCAAAATGGGGCTATGCGGCTCTGGCGCAGAATCGTGCGCGACATCAAAGCCCGGCAGAACGTTGACGCATACGCGGTCGCCCTGGTCGTGTTCGTGTTCGCGTTTCTCGGGCTCATCGGCGACATCCTGTCCGACGACCTGCGGTGGGCCGCGTTGCTGTCCGGAGTCGGCCTGCTCGTCTATCGCATCACACTGCCCGGAGAGATGGGGACCGGCCAGGCCGCGGAATTCCTGCACGACCGGTCGGTGTTCGACGCCGTACCGCCGAGCGCGCTGTTCGGCAGCGCCCGCGACGTGCGGGTGTTCGCGCCGTCGGCGGTCAATCTGCTGTCTCCGGCGAACTGCGAGATCCTCCGGACCTCCGTGCTGGCCCGGCGCGGCGGATCGCTGCGGGTGATCATTCTCGACCCGGCCGAGGAGGACGCCGTACGGATCGCCGCGCGGCAACTGGACGAATCCGTGGAATTCCAGGTGCAGCCGCTGCCCGCGGCGCTGGATATCACGCTCGGCCGGCTCGGCCTGATGAGCAAATGGAAGACGGAAGGGACCATCGAATATCGGCTGTTTCCCTACAACCCGGGATACAGCCTCGTGCTGATCGACCCGGACAGCCCGCATGGCCGGATCATCGTCGAATTCCACGCCTACCGAAATCGGTCGACCCTCTCCCGGATGCATCTGGAGCTCACCCGCGAGCGCAACGAGCGCTGGTACGCCTATTGGGTGGAGCAGTTCACCTACCTCTGGGAGGCGGCCGCCAAACCGGAGCTGCGCCGCGCCCCGGCCGAGTTTTGAGCAGACTTGGGTTGTGGCTGATCTATCAGAAGACCTCTCGCAGTATCAGAATCCACGGTTCGCGCGCGCCTACGTCGCGGCGGCCGAGGGGGCCGATCGGCGTGGTGCGTCCGGTCACCGGCAGCGGCTGCTGGCCGGGCTCTCCGGCCGGGTGATCGAGGTCGGCGCGGGCAACGGGCGAAATTTCAAGCTCTATCCGGATGCCGTCACCGAGGTCGTCGCGGTCGAGCCCGACGACACGTTGCGCGCGCTCGCCGGGCGGGCGCCGCGGAAGGTGCCGGTCTCGGTCGTGGCCGGGCACGCCGACGCGCTGCCGGGCGAGGACGGCGGCTACGACGCGGCCGTGGTGTCGCTCGTGCTCTGCTCGGTGCCGTCGCAGGCACGCGCGCTCGGCGAGCTGCGCCGCGTCCTTCGCCCCGGCGGTGAGCTGCGGTTCTATGAGCACGTACGGTCCGCCAGCCGCTTGGTCGGGATCTTCGAGGACGCCATCGCCCCCCTGTGGCGCAAGGCGGCGGGCGGGTGCAGCCCCAACCGCGACACGCTGAAGGCGATCGAGCAGGCCGGGTTCACGGTGATCGAGGTCGACCGCTTCGGATTCGCGCCGACGCCGCTCTTCCGCACAGCGCACATCGTCGGAATCGCCAGGAAGGCCGCATGACGCCGCCGCCCATTCCCCGGCCGACGGCCCGGATCCTGCTGGCCGACCACGCCGACAGACTTCTGCTCTTCCAAGGCCCCGACCTGGGCTGGTTCACCCCGGGCGGCGGCCTCGAGGATGGCGAGCCGGTCGATCTCGCCGCCGTGCGCGAGCTTCGCGAGGAGACCGGCTATCAGGCCACGGTCGAGGAGCTGGGGCCGGTCATCGCGATCGCGGCCGGGCACTGGCGGGGCAGCTGGGATGGCCTTGTCCGCTATTCGGTGGAGTCCTTCTACTTCCTCCGTGTCGAGCCCTTCGAGGTTGACACGTCCGGATTGCTGGACTACGAGCGGGAAACCACCATCACCCACCACTGGTGGACGCTTCCGGAGATTCGGACCACGAACCAGCACGTCGTCCCGTGGGGACTCGCCGATCTGCTGTCCCGGCTGTACGCGGGCGAGATTCCCGAAGAGCCGGTCCGGCTCCCCTGGCACCACCCCGACCTGTAGCTTTGCCCGGTGGCACAGGGGGATGACTGGGCGGCGCGGCTGGCGACAGAGGTGTTCGCGCCGCAGGTGCTGGTGATCGCGATGCCGCCGGTGGTGGGGGCCGTCTCGCTCGGCTGGCGGGGCGCGGCGTGGGGGCTGGTCGCCTCGGCGCTGTGCGGCGGCGTTCCGGCGGGGGTCATCGCCCTCGGCGTGCGCTCCGGGCGGCTCGACTCGCGGCACATCGTCGATCGGGCGAAGCGTACGGGACCGCTGCTGGCGGCCGTGGCCGCGGTGACCGCGACGTTGCTGCTGCTCGCGGTGCTGGGCGCGCCGCGGCTGCTGGTGGCGACGGTCGCGGCCATGCTGGCGGGGCTCGCGGTGACCGTGCCGATCACGCTGCGCTGGAAGATCTCCTTCCACGCCGCCGT
Source organism: Streptosporangiaceae bacterium NEAU-GS5 (assembly GCA_017592665.1). Lineage (GTDB taxonomy): Bacteria > Actinomycetota > Actinomycetes > Streptosporangiales > Streptosporangiaceae > NEAU-GS5. The sequence continues at coordinate 351,724 of JAGFNW010000003.1, forward strand.
GTCGGCGGGCACGGTCGTCGTCTTCGCGCACGTGCTGCCGCCGCTCCCGGTGTACGCCGTCGGAGCGCTCCTCGTGGCGCTGGTCTGCTGGGCGCGGGTCCGGGTGTCCCATCACACGGCCGCGCAGGTCGTGGCGGGCGTTGCGGCGGGTGGCGGCGCCGCGGCCGCTACCCTTGCCGCATTCGGCCTCTGAAGGGGTCTAGAGCCCGTACGTCTCCAGGAGCCGCAGCCATATCTCGCTGACGGCCGGGAAGGACGGCACGGCGTGCCAGAGCTGGTCGAGCGTCACCTCGGCGGTGACGGCGATCGTGGCGGCGTGCAGCAACTCCGCGACGGCCGGGCCGGCGAAAGTGACGCCGAGCAGCACCTTCCTGCTCTCGTCGACGATCATCTTGGCCTTGCCGGTGTAGCCGTCGCCGAGCAGGTAGGCGCCCGAGACGTTGCCCAGCTCATATTCGACGGCACGGACGTCGTAGCCCCGCTCACGGGCGGCGGCCTCGGTCAGGCCGACCGCGGCCACCTGCGGGTCGGTGAACACCACCTGGGGCGCGCCGCGCCCGTCGGCCGTGTCGCGGAGCGCCGGAAGGTCGTCCGGGCGGCCGTGCGCGCGGGCCGCGATCACGTCTCCGCATACCCGGGCCTGGTATTTGCCCATGTGCGTGAGCAGGTTGCGGCCGTTGAGGTCGCCGACCGCGTACAGCCAGTCGTGGCCGGGAACGCGCATGCTGTCGTCGACCTCGACCGGCCCGCGGGCGGAAAGTCCGGCCACGCCGAGGCCGAGGTCGTCGGTCGCCGGGCGGCGCCCGGTCGCGACCAGCAGCTCGTCGGCGACGACGGTCGACCCGTCGCCGAGGTGGAGGGTCACCGGCCCCGCGCCCTCGCGCTCGACCCGGACGACCTCGGTGCGCAGCCGTACGTCGATGCCGGACTCGCGCATGGAGCGGACCAGCAGCTCGCCCGCGAACGGCTCGGTCCGCTCCAGCAGGCCGCCGCCGCGAACCAGCAGCGTGGTCTCATGCGCGCCGAGGAAGTGCAGGGCCTGGGCCATCTCGCAGGCGACCACGCCACCCCCGAGCACGGCCAGCCGGGACGGCACGTGCCGTACGGACGTCGCGTTCCGGCTGAACCAGGGCCGCGCCTCCGCGAGCCCGGGGATCGGCGGGACGATCGGCACGCTGCCGGTGGCGAGCGCGACCGCGTGACGGGCGCGCAGCACGGTGGTCGTGCCGTCCGGATGGGTGACCTCGACCAGCCGCGGGCCGGCCAGCCGCCCGTGGCCGCGCACGAAGATGGCCGGCAGCTTCTCGATCCAGCCGACCTGGCCGCTGTCGTCGAGGCTGGACACCGCCTCGTCGCGCCGGGCGAGGACGGCGGCCACGTCGACCTGCCCATCGAGGGACAGGCCCGGGACGCGGGCCACCTCGGCGGCGAGCTCCATGGGCCGCAGCAGCGCCTTGCTGGGAATGCAGGCGTAGTAGGAGCACTCGCCGCCCGCCAGGTGGCTCTCGACGACCGTGCAGGTGAGTCCGCCGCGCACGACGCGGCCCGCCACGTTCTCTCCGGCTGGGCCGCCGCCGATGACGACGACGTCCGTTTCCATCACTTCCGCGTCCGAATCGGTCGGCTGGTGGTCAATCACCCTCCCGACGGTACGCCATAGGTCACACCGCAGTGCCGATCTTCTTGACGTGCGTGGCGAGCATCAGCATTGACACCCCTTGCACGATGCTGAACAGCCCGAACACGGTCGCGAGGGTGAGCGCCCCGACGTCCGGGCGGATGATCAGAACGAGGCCGAAGGCGAGCGAGACGAGACCGCCGATGGCCCAGGTGGCGCGCTGCCCGGCCAGGAGCCCTTCCCGGAACGCCATCACGATCTCGACGACGCCGGTGATCAGGGCCCAGGAGGCGACCCAGACGGTGAGCGCGAGCGCGGTGATGGCCGGCCAGGCGAGCGCGACGACGCCTGCGACGATCGACAGGACGGCGAGAACGATGAAGCCGATGACCGGCCCGGCGCGCTCGCTGCTGAAGGCCCGGCCGAAGTCGGTGATGGCGACCATGAACGCGAAGACCGCGAAGAGGACCACGAACGCGCCGACCGTGATGCCCGGCCAGATGACGGAGACGACTCCGATGACGATGGCGAGGGCTCCCCGCAGTGTCAGTGAGAAGGACAGGGATTTGAGCATCGTGCACACCTCCCAAAGCGCACAGAACGTGCGCACCTAAAAGGTGATCGTCTCCCGGAGTCGCCGCGTTGCAGTACCCTAGGGGGGTAAGGTAGGCGAGCAATCGAAGGAGGCGGGCGCGTGCACGGTTACTCGGGCAACAAGGACGACCACGTCCGGCGGCTGCGCCGGGTCGAGGGCCAGGTGCGCGGCCTGCAGCGGATGGTCGAGGAAGACAAATACTGCATCGACATCCTGACGCAGGTGTCCGCGGCCACCAGCGCCCTGCAGTCGTTCGCGCTGGCCCTCCTCGAGGAGCACCTGTCCCACTGCGTCGCCGAGGCCACGCTCAAAGGCGGTCCGGAAGCCGAGGCCAAGGTCAAGGAGGCCGCCGAGGCGATCGCCCGGCTGGTCCGCTCGTAAATCCGTCGTCTGGAGATCCCTATGTCTGTCGCCACTTTCACCGTCACCGGCATGACCTGCGGCCACTGCGTGAGCTCGGTCAAGGAAGAGGTCGCCGAGGTCTCCGGCGTGACCGGGGTCGAGGTCGACCTGGCCACGGGACTGCTGACGGTCGAGAGCGACGCCCCGGTCGAGCCCGGCCAGATCGCCGCCGCGGTCGGCGCCGCCGGATACCAGGTCGTCGCGTGAGCGCGGGGGTGGTCCTGTGAGCATGTCCATCGAGCTGGCCATCGGGGGCATGACCTGCGCCTCCTGCGCCAACCGCATCGAGCGCAAGCTCAACCGGCTCGACGGCGTCTCGGCCACGGTCAACTACGCGACCGAGAAGGCCACCGTGGTCGTTCCCTCGGGCGTCGACCTCAAGCTCCTGGTCACCGAGGTCGAGAAGGCCGGATACACGGCCGCCGTGCGCGACCGGCCCGCGTCCGCCGGATGGCCGGTCGGGCTCATCGCCGCGGTGGTCCTCGGCGTGCCGGTCGTCGCGCTGTCGATGATCCCCGCGTTCCGGTTCCCCGGCTGGCAGTGGGTGGCGCTCGCGCTGGCCGCGCCCGTCGTGGGATACGCGGGCCTGCCGTTCCATCGCGCCGCCTGGACCAACCTCCGGCACGGCGCCGCGACCATGGACACACTGGTGTCGATCGGCACGCTGGCGGCGTTCGGGTGGTCGATCTGGGCCGTGTTCGCGGGCGCGGAGACCTACTTCGAGGTGGCCGCCGCCGTCACCGCCTTCATCCTCGCCGGCCGGCACTTCGAGGCCCGCTCCAAACGGCGCGCGGGCGCGGCCCTGCGGGCTCTGCTGGAGCTGGGCGCCAAGGACGTGGCCGTGCTGCGCGAGGGCGCCGAGGTCAGGATCCCGGTCGAGCGCCTCGTCGTGGGCGACCTGTTCACCGTACGCCCCGGCGAGAAGGTCGCCACGGACGGCGTGATCCATGAGGGCTCCTCCGCCGTCGACGCCTCTTTGCTCACCGGCGAGTCGATCCCGGTCGAGGTGCGGCCCGGCGACGCCGTCACCGGTGGGACCGTCAACGCCGGCGGCCGTCTGATCGTGCGCGCGACCCGGATCGGGGCCGACACGCAGTTGGCCCAGATGGCGAGGCTCGTCGAGCAGGCGCAGACCGGCAAGGCCGAGGTGCAGCGGCTGGCCGACCGGATCTCCGGGGTCTTCGTGCCGATCGTGATCGTGCTGGCCGCGGCCACCCTCGGCGTCTGGCTCTGGACGGGGGCCGGGGCCACGGCGGCGTTCACCGCGGCGGTGGCCGTGCTGATCATCGCTTGCCCGTGCGCGCTCGGCCTGGCCACCCCCATGGCACTGCTGGTCGGCACGGGCCGCGGCGCCCAGCTCGGCATTCTGATCAAGGGCCCCGAGGTGCTGGAGTCGACACGGATCGTCGACACGGTCGTGCTCGACAAGACCGGCACCGTGACCGAGGGCGCGATGACGCTGGTCGAGACCCACGTGGCCGAGGGCGGCGACCGCGCCGAGGTGCTCCGCCTGGCGGGCGCCGTCGAGCACGCGTCCGACCATCCGGTCGCCCGGGCCATCGCCCGCGCCGCGCGCTCCACCGCCCGCGTCGCGGACTTCGCCGACGTGCCCGGGCTCGGCGTCCAGGGCGTCGTCGAAGGCCGCACGGTCGTGGTCGGCCGTCCCTCCCTGCTGACCGCCGACCTGCCGCCTGACCTGTCGAATGCTCTCGCCGCCGCCGAGGCCGCCGGTCGTACGGCTGTCGCGGTCGAGTGGGGCGGCGAGGTCCGGGCCGTGCTGGTGGTGTCCGACGCCCTCAAGCCCACCTCACGCGAGGCCATCGGCATGCTGCGCGGGCTCGGCCTGACGCCCGTGCTGCTGACCGGCGACAACGAGACCGTCGCCCGGGCGGTGGCCGACGAGGTCGGCGTCGACCGGATCGTGGCCGGAGTGCTGCCCGCGGGCAAGGTCGACGTGGTCAAGCGGCTCCAGGCCGAGGGCCGGACCGTCGCCATGGTCGGCGACGGCGTCAACGACGCGGCCGCGCTGGCCCAGGCCGACCTGGGGCTGGCCATGGGCACCGGCACGGACGCCGCGATCGAGGCGGCCGACCTGACCCTGGTGCGCGGCGACCTCCGGGTGGCGGCGGACGCCATCCGGATGTCGCGGCGGACGCTGGCGACCATCAAGGGCAACCTGTTCTGGGCCTTCGCCTACAACGTGGCGGCCCTGCCACTGGCCGCCTTCGGCCTGCTCAACCCGATGATCGCGGGCGCGGCCATGGCGTTCTCCAGCGCCTTCGTCGTGAGCAACAGCCTCAGACTGCGTCGCTTCCGCTGACCCGCGCCGAGGCGGCCCGCAGCGACCGATAGAGGAGCCGCGGGTCGCCGAGGCGGTGGCGGAGCAGCTTCTCCAGGCCGCCGATGGGGATGAGATTCTGCGGGGCGCGCGGATCCTTGTAGTCGACTCCGGCAAGCGGCGGCAGCAGCAGGGTGACCGCGTCGGCCAGCTCGGTCACCTCTTCCAGCGGCAGCTCCGGCCCGGCCTCGCAGCGCACGATCCCGGTCCACGGAGCGCCTGATCGGGCCGGCAGCCGCACATACCAGGAGAAGCGCCGCCAGTTGGTGCCCATGACGAAGACGGGTGTCCGCTGGCCCGGGCGCAGCCGCGACACCACGCTCGCCTGCGGGCCCGGCAGATAAGCCGTGTGGTGCGTCTTGATGTAGCCCACGGTCCGCCGCAGCTGCCCCCGCCCTCGGAGCGGGCCGTCGACGAGCAGCAGGTCATCGTCGTCGTTTTCGGCGCGGTAACGCACGGCCACGCTGATCTCCAGCTGGGTGACCTGGTGCTGGAGCGCGAGCGAGAGCTTCTCCATGGTCGCGTCGGCCGCCCGGCGCGCGCTGTAGGTGGCCGCGGGCGTCTTCACGTCCGGCGCGTACGCCGAGGGGCTGAACAGGGACCGATCGACCTGCACGGACGCGAGGGTGGCCGGGCTGCCGGGAACACAGCGGACGATCCCGGCCGCGTAGGAGGCGGCGATGCCGGCGACCGGCGACTCCTCGCCCGGGTCGTGCATCCACACGCGGGCGTCGATCCGGCGGACCCCGTCGGCGACAAGCAGGGCGCGCGGCAGCGCCGTGCCCGGAGGCGGGGTGACGGGACGCCAGTCGGCGGCGGCCATCTCGATGTCGAGGTCGAGCTCGGCCGTGCTCGGATCGAGGTCGCTCAGCGCGTCGGAGGTGATGGCCGTGGCGTATCCGGGGTCCCACGGGTCGACCGTGAACCCCGCGACGATCTCCTGATCCGCCTGAACCGTCACGACGCCGCCTTGCGCAGGTGGGAGCCCTTGGCGTCGCGGCTGACCTCGAATCTGACCGGCACCCGGTCGGCCAGCGCCGGGACGTGGGTGACCACGCCGACCATGCGCTCCTGGCTGGTGGCCAGGCGTTCGAGCGTGGTCGCCACGGTGTCGAGGGTGGCCGGGTCGAGCGTGCCGAACCCCTCGTCCAGGAAGATCGAGTCGAGGCTGCGCGCGGCGGTCGCGGCAAGACCGGCCACCTGACTGGACAGGGCGAGCGCGAGGGCCAGCGCGGCCTGGAACGTCTCGCCGCCGGACAGAGTGCGCACGCTGCGCCGCATCCCGGCCTCGGCGTGGTCGATGACCTCGATGTCGCCCTTGTCGCTCAGGCCCAGCTCATATTGGCCGTCGGACAGCTCGTGCAGCGTCTGCGAGGCGGCCGACGCGAGCAGGCCGAGGGCCTCCTCGCACAGCCACCGCTCGAACCGGTCGGCCCGCAGCAACAGCGCCAGCTCGCGGGCGACCCTGGCCTCCTGCTCGCTCGCCGCCGCCTGCTCGGCCAGCCGCGCGGCCCGCGCCCGGTCGGCCGTGACCCGGTCGAGCCAGCCGGCGGCCGCGGTGACGGCGGCCGTGATGGCCTCCCCCGCGCCGCCCCGCGGATCGACGCGGATCTCGTGCTCGGAGAGCAGGGCCATCAGCGCGGCCTGCGCCTCTTCGCGCCGGCGCCGGGCATCGGCGATCTCCTCGTCGTGCGCGCCGAGCGCGTGCCGTTCGCGCACCATGACCTCATCGCGCCAGACGAGCAGGGCGCCCCAGGCGCGGCCGAGATCCTGCCGGTCGAGCGCGGGGGCGCCGAGCGCGACGACCGTGTCGCGGGCGGCGTCGACGTCGCGCCAGGACTGCTCGGCCTTGACCCGCAGCTCGTCGGCGCCCCGCCGGGCCGCGGTCAGCAGATCGCGGGCCTGCCGCGCGGCCTTGCGCGCGGCCATGGCCTGACGCTCGGCGACGTCGATGGCGCGCAGCCGCTCCGCGGCGTCCTCGCCGCCGGCCGCACGCGACTCCAGCTCGGCCAGCCTGCGCCGCAGCTCCTGAACCCGGCGGACCAGCTGCACGGACTCGGCGTCGGCCGCGTGCCGCGTGCGGATGGCCTGCTCCATGGCCGTTCTGCGGGCCGCGACCGTGCGCTCGGCCGTGCGGAGATCGGAAAGATCGTGATGGCGGGGCAGCTCGGCCACGGGACGCAGGCACGTGGGGCAGGGCTCGCCGACCACGAGCCGCTGGGCGAGGTCGGCGGCCGTGTGCGCGTCGCGGAGCCGGTCGCGCTGGTGCTCGGCCTCCTCCAGCGCCGCCTGGGCCCGCTCGGCCTGCGCGATCCGCTCGCCGAGCACCTGGCGGGACCGGTCGCTCTCGGTCTCGGCGGTCGCGAGATCGCGCGCGGACCGCTCCTTGTCCTGGTGCGCCGCGAGTGCCATGGCCAGGGCGGCCTTGTCGCCGAGGCCGGTCGCCGCGTCGTGCGCCCGCTGCTCCTCCTCGGTCAGCCGGTCGACGTCGGCGGCCCGGGCCGTTACCTCGAGATCGGCCGCCTGCTGCGACTCGGCGAGCGTGGGCACGTCGGCGGGCATGGCGAGCGCGCCGAGGGCGGCCACGGTCTGCGCGGTGGCGGCCCGGAGCTCGGCCAGCTTCCTGATGGTCTCGTCGTGGCCGCGGAGCGCGTCGAGGTCGCCCTGGGCACGGTCGCGCAGCGCGCGCAGGCGCTCGAGCCGCTCGGCCGCGGCCCGCTCCTCCTGTTCGCCGACCCCGCGAAGATGCGACAGCTCGGTGCGGCTCAGCTCGGCACGCTGGCGCGCCAGGCCCTCCGCGTGCTCGGCGCGCTTGCGCACCTTCTCGTAGACCTCGGCGTCGAGCAGCTGGACCAGCAGGTCTTGCCGCTGCCGCGGCTTGCTGTGCAGGAATTCGGCGAACTTGCCCTGCGGCAGCACCACGCACTGGGTGAAGAACCGGTATTCCAGGCCGGTGACCCGCTGGACCTCGGCCGTGACGGTCTCGCCCTCCGCGATCGGCCGGACGACGGCGGCCAGCAGCTCCGGCAGCTCGGCCCCGGCCGGGACCCGGCGGTCGAGCTCGTCGAGCCGGGCCTCCTTCGTGTGCACCTTGCCCTTGGCGTCGCGCCGTAGCGAGCGGACCACGGCGTAGCGCCGGCCCGCCGTCTCGAAGACCAGTGCCACGGCGCCCGAGTCGGCGGAGGGCGCGAGGGCGTGGGCGATGACGTTTTCGTTGTCCCAGCGGGGCACGGTGCCATAGAGGGCGAAGCAGATGGCGTCGATCACCGTGCTCTTGCCCGCGCCGGTCGGGCCGACGAGCGCGAAGTAGTCGACGTCGGAGAAGGAGACGGTCATCGGCTCGCGGAAGCTGCCGAAGCTCTCCAGGTGGAGACAGGTCGGGCGCATCAGCCGTTCACCTCGGTCACCTCGTCGTAGAGCCGGTCGAACAGGGCGGTGAGCTGGTCGTTGTCGCGGCCCGTGTCGGTCAGGTAGTCGCGGAACAGGTCACGTGGGCTGCGCACGGCGGTCGTCTCGGCCCGCCGGGCCCGCACGGGCCGGAACTGGGCGTCCAGCACGATGTCGAGGGCGCCCGGCAGGATCTCCCGGACGGCCTCGGCGAGGCCGGGGGCCGGCTTCTCGGCCACCACGACCCGGAGCCAGGCATCGTCGAGACCATCGGCCATGGCACGCAGTTCTTCCAGCGAGCCGCGGACGGTCGCGAGCGTGCGCGCCGAGCCGATGGGGGCCTCGCGGACCACGGCCGGCCGCCCCGGCTCGACCGTCACGATCAGCGCGCCCGGCGTGTTGTGCTCCTCGCCGAAGTCGACCGCGACCGGTGACCCGCTGTACCAGATGGGGCAGGGGCCCGGCATCTGCTGCCGCCGGTGCAGGTGGCCGAGGGCCGCGTATTGCGTGGCGACGGGGAAGGCCGTGGCCTCGAAGTAGTAGGAGAAGATCGACTGCGCCTCGCGCTCGCCGCCGCCCATCTTCCCCCCGGGCAGCGTGCCGTGCGTGGTGACCAGATTGACCGTGCCGGTCGCGAAGCCGGAGGTGAGCGCGCCGATCAGGTCGCCGATGCGGGCCGCGTAGTCGCGGTTGTGCTCGGCCGGGGTGCCGGTGAGCACGTCGACCGCGCGGACCACGTAGCGGTGGGACAGGAACGGCAGGGCCGCGAGCCGCACGTCTTCGCCGGACCTCGCGCGGAAGCTCAGCATGCCGCCCTGGTCGGGTCGCTTGAACGTGCCGATCACGTGGATGCCGAGCGCGCCGAGCACCGGCCGGAAGACCTCGAACAGCTGCGGGTTGTCGTGGTTTCCGGCGAGCACCACCACGTCGCGCCCGTCTTCGCGGAGCGCGAGCAGGGCGGGCATCACCACCGACTGCGCCTCCGGCGTGGGCGCCGAGGTGTCGAAGACGTCTCCGGCCACGACGACCGTGTCCACATCCTCGGCGCGCGCGAGCTCGACCAGCTCGCGAAGGACGGCACGGTGCTCGTCGATCCGCGAGTGGCCTTTGAGGACCTTGCCGACATGCCAGTCGGCCGTGTGCAGGATCTTCATGGGGAAGTGGGTCAGATCCTCTCAGAACGGGGGTATGTCGTCGTCGGCTCCGGGCAGGCCCGCGAACGGGTCGGCAGTCCTGGTGGCGGGCTCGATGGCCTCTCCCGGCCGGGTCGCCCACGCCGGGAACGGGAACGAGATGGCCAGCGGCACCGGGATCTCGGGCTGGGCCACGAACATGGTGCCGGGCTTGGCGATGGTGGCACGTTCCCGCGAGGCCGGGGGCAGCCAGCCGTATTCGGAGCGGGCCGCCTCGGCCGGATCGAGCCGCCCCGCGACCCGGATCGCGCAGTTGGCGACGATGCGCCGCTCGACCTCGCTCGCGGTCTGCTGCGCGCCGATCAGGATGACGCCGAGAGAGCGGCCGCGCTCGGCCACGTCGAGCAGGATCTCCTTGATCGGCGAGTCGCCCTCGCGCGGCGCGTACTTGTTCAGCTCGTCGAGGACGACGAACAGCAGCGGCCGGGACGTGCCGGTGCTCTCTTTCCGGCCGAACTCGCCGCGCAGCACCACGCCGACCACGAACCGCTGCGCCCGCTCGGGCAGATTGTGCAGGTCGACGATGGTCACCTGGGCGTCGGACGTGCGGATCGAATGCGGCCGCCCGGCCGGCAGATCGCCCCGGACGATCGGCGACAGCGGCCGCACGGCGCTGCGCAGCCGCCGCAGGAACGCGTTGACCGTGCCGAGCGGCACCGACGCGCCCGCCCAGACGCCGCGGGTGGCCTCGCTGGTGAGCTGCTCGTCGATGAGATCGACCATGTCCGGGAAGGTACGGCACGGCGCCGACATTTCCCCGTCGGGCAGTCGCACGGTCACCCCGCCACCGGCGATCGGCTGCGCCCACGACTGGAGGCGGGCCGCGACCTGGCCGACGAGAAGCGAATACTGCGCGCGCTCGTCGTCGGCGTCGGCGAAGACGAATCGCAGCAGCTCTTCCTGGCAGAACTCGGCCAGCGTCCAGTAGAAGGCGCCGACGCCGTGGGTGCGGGCCGCGACGTGGGGCACCCCGTTGGGGTCGTTCGGCCGGGGCGGCGCGAACACGTGCACGCTGCCGAACGGCTGGGCCGGCAGGTCGAGCCGGTCGTAGCCGTCCTTGGCCGCCGCGTCGAGCCGTACGTTGGCGTGGTCGAGGAAGAGCAGGTCCTCTCCCTTGACCGAGAAGATCAGCGCCTTGGTGTTGGCCGACTCCGCCCCGAGCACACCCGAATTGAAGATCGAATAGATGAGGAACGTGGCGAACGAGGTCTTGGTGGCCACGCCCGACACACCGGAGATCGACACGTGCGCGCCGCGCGTGCCGTCGAGGAAGTCGAAGTTGGCATACATGGGCAGGCCGTCGCGGCCGAGCCCGATGGGGATCCGGCGATCCATGACGTCGAAGTAGAGCGCCTGGTCGCGGTCTGCCTCGCCGGCCCGATAGGCGGTCGCCCCGGGCAGCGGCGGGATGAAGACCTCCGGCTCGACCCGGGTCACCCTGACCTCGGCGCGCTCGGCCACGGCCGCCGGGAGGGAGCCGTCGGCGATGAGGAACACGTCGGAGTCGTAGCTGGCGCCCTCGTGGCTGGCCTCGACCGTGGTCACCACGCCCGCCATCAGGACCTGGCCGACGTCGGGGACCTCGCGCCTGGTGACGACCACCTCGTCGAGCTGGAGGACCCGGCCCGGCTCGAGCGCCACCCAGAAGGACAGCGGCGACGCCGCCTGCGTCCCCAGGACCCGTCCGACCGATTCCCCTGACGTGCTCATGTCTGCCCTCTGTATCACAGGTCTCCCCACGTCTCCCGGTGAACGCGTGAGAACCATCAGTGTGTCAGGGGCTGCTAGATCTTTTTGACCCAGTCCGCGACGTCCTCGACAACGGCCTGGTCGACGTGGTGTGGCAGGCCGTATTCGGCCGGTGTCGACGGCCCCGAGCCGGAGAAGAAAAGGTGGTCGTCCGCGTCGTAGATCCGGATCGTCACGTCGGGCCGATGCCCGAGGCCCGCGCGCCAGAGCGGGAGGTCGTCCGCGGCCGTGACCTGGTAGTCGCGGCCGCCCTGCAGGATGAGCATCGGCAGGGCGAGCCGGGCCGCCGCCGCGACCGGGTCGTAGCCGCGCACGTCGAGCCAGTACTCCCCCGGCAGCCCGAACGGCAGGTCTTCGGCCGGGGTGGCCGCCGACAGGCCCGGATGGCCGGCGTTGGCGGCCTGCCGTACGAGGACCTCGAGCACGGCGTCCGCATCGGGGCCGGGATTGAGCGCGGCGAGATGGCGCGCGACGCGCACGGCCGCCTCGCGCATCGGCTGGGCGTCCGCCGCCAGCAGGACCATCCCGGCCACCGCCGGCTCGGCCTCGGCCACACGCGGGGCGACCTTGCCGCCCATGCTGTGGCCTGCCAGGACGATCGGGCCCATGCCTTCCCGCCGGAGCGACCGCACCGCGGCGACCGCGCGCGGCACGTACTCCTCCGTCATCGTCCTGCCGTACGGCGGCTTGTCGAAGCGGGCGACGGCGACGCCCCGGGAGGCCAGGCCCCAGGCCAGGTCTTTGAGCGGCTTGTTGGGCCCGGTGGTCCCGTCGCGGTCGAACGGCCCGCCGCCGCTCATCAGCACCACTCCCGGTCTGCGGCGCCGCCACCCGCGGGGCAGGCTCAGCGTGCCGTGCGTCACCTCGCGCTCGGAGAACTTCTTCGCGTTCGCGTACGGCGGGGGCGTCCACGACGTGAGGGAAGGCGGCGCGAGCCGGAGCCCGCGCAGAAGACCCGCGTCGTCGACCGACATGATCACGGTGAGCCCGCCGCGCTCGCACGTCACGGGCACGCTCAGTCGCTCCAAGCCCGGCTCCATGGGCTCGCCGGCGGGCGCGCCCACGGCGGTGACCGGCCCGTTCTTGGCCATCTCGGTCACCCAGGCGCTTCGCAGGGTCTCGGCCGACACGACCGCGCGCAGCTGCGGCGCGAACAGCTTCTCGATCTCCGCGAAGCGCCCGTTGCGTGCCAGCTCGACGACGGACGTCGCGACCTCAACCTTTCTCATAGTTGAGAAAGGTAGCATCTGTGAAATCGTAAGAGAATGGACATGCTGGAGCTCTTGGCGCACCCCGTGCGGCTGCGGATCGTGCACGCCATGCGCGGGGATCGGCCTCTCACGACCTCCGAACTGTGCGCCCGGCTCCCCGACGTGTCGAAGGCCACCGTCTATCGGCACATCGACCACCTGGCCACGGGCGGAATCCTGGAGGTGGCCGAGGAACGCCGCGTCCGCGGGGCCGTGGAGCGCCTCTACCGCCTCCGCTACGACCGGGCGGCCATCGACCCCGACACCTTCCAGGCGCTGACCCCCGACGATCACCGCCACGGGTTCTCCGTCGCCATGACGGTCCTGCTCGCCGCGTTCAACGCCTATCTCGACCAGGACAAGGCCGACCCACCGGCCGACATGGTCGGCTATCGGCAGCACGCGCTCTGGCTGAGCCCGGACGAGCTGATCGAGCTGATCGGCGAGCTACGGGCGGCCATCGCGCCCCGCCTGGACAACCCGGCCACCCCGGAGCGGGGCCACTATCTGCTCAGCCCGATCCTGTTCCCCCTCGCCGAAGGCTGACGCCCTGGCGGCACGCGGCTCAGGACTTGGTCTCGCCGTTGCGGACGGGGCGCGTGTAGAGCTTGGCGTAGCAGGCCGGAATGGCCGCGCCGTCGGCGTGGTCGCGGGCCCGGTAGGCGCTCGGAGTCTCGCCGACGAGCTCGGTGAAGCGCGAGCTGAACGATCCGAGCGAGGAACAGCCGACCGCGAAGCAGACCTCGGTCACGGTCATGTCGCCGCGCCGCAGCAGCGCCTTGGCCCGCTCGATGCGCCGGGTCATCAGATAGCTGTACGGCGTCTCGCCGAAGGCGGCGCGGAAGCTCCGGGAGAAGTGGCCGGCCGACATCAACGCGGCCCGCGCCAGCTTCTCCACGTCAAGTGGCTGCGCGTAGTCGCGATCCATGAGGTCGCGTGCGCGGCGCAGCAGCACGAGGTCCTCCTGTGTCACCACACCAGGATAGAACCTAATTCTCCTGAAGAACCGAAATGATGTTTCCGGCCGGATCGCGGAACCAGGCGATGAGCGGGCCGCCACCGCGGAACACACCGTCGTCGCCGACGCCCTCGAACTGCTCGAAGACCACTCCACGCGACTTCAGCTCGGCAATGGCGGCCTCGATGTCGGGCACCGGGAAGTTGAGGATGGTGAAGGTGGCCGGCTCGTGGTTGGGCTTGGGGTAGATCAGCGTGTCGCGGCCGCCCGCGAGGTGCAGGTGCATCAACCCGTACTGCTCAGAGACGGGGATGCCGAGCGTCTCACCGTAGAACTTCATGGCGGCCGGGATGTCGTCGACGGAGAATCCACTGAATGCCTTGGTGTTCTCGAACATGGCTGCTTACCTCCTGCCGGCCACACTACCCAGCACCCCCGACAGACACCCGGGGCCGCCGGGAAGACCGCACGCGAGGAGAGAGTGGCGGAGCCGGCGTGGGCGGCGGACTGGAGCTTGGCCCTCCGCGACTTTTGATGCGGTGGACCACCAGCGGACGCGCCGGGATTGTGGCGCGGAAACATCCCGTCGCCCACGCCGACCGCCGCGTCGCGGCCGCCTGCTTCGTTGCCGCGTACCAGGTACGGCCGCTCCCCTCGCACCGCAAATTACGGCCGCTCATCGAAACTTGCAATTACGCCAACCCGATTAAGATTGTTGAAGACTAAAATCCGCTGGATATAGCGTGATTTGCCGGATGAAAGTTTCCATTCGCGCTGCCCCTGTGGGGTGAGCGGGCGCACGGCTGCCGGGCCACCCGGAGCGTCCGGGCTTACCTTCCGGCCATGACCACACAGGCCACCCGAGGAAAGGTCGCCCGGCTCGCGCTGGTCGCCGCGCTGACCGCGCTCCTCGGCTTCACGCTCGGGGTGGACAGCCGGATCCGCGGCTGGGAAGCGCTTCTGTCCAGCGAGATCGTGTCGCTGGTGACAAGGACGCACATCGGCGTCAACCCCTTTCTCGCCATCGTCTCCTTCCCACAGCCGAGCGGGCCGCGAACAGGGCTGCAGATCACTCCGGAGTGCACCTCAGCGTTCCTGGTGCTGCCCCTCCTGATCGTCACCGCGCTGATGACCTGGCTGCGCAAGCGCCTCACGTTCTGGCCGATCATCGGGTTGGCGGTGACCACGGCCCTGCTGTTCGGCACCAACCAGATCCGCATCCTCACCGTGGTGCTGATGATCCGCGGGATGGGCTTCGAGGAGGGCTACTACTGGGGCCACACCATGGTCGGCTCGCTGATCAGCGTGTTCGGCATCGGGCTCAGCCTCGTCACCTACGTCATGTTCGCGATCCGCGGCGGGCGCCGGACGGGCGCCGCGTGATCGGGGGATTCGGCTACCTGCTCGGCCTCACCCAGGCGTTCGCGCTGGTCCTCAGCGTCTCGTTCCTGACGTACGTGATCACGATCCTGAGGCCGTACATCCGGCGAAAGCCCGACCGGGCCGGCGTGGCCGCGGACTTCGAGTGGCATGCCTTCATCCCGTGCCGCGACGAGGCGGCCGTGATCGGGGGCACGCTCGGCTATCTGCGCGCCACCTTCCCGAGCCTGCACCTCTGGGTGATCGACGACGACTCCGCCGACCGGACCGCCGAGATCGTCGAACGCCGCGGCGCCGGAGATCCGATGATCCACCTGGTCCGGCGCCGCCTGCCGGACGCGCGGACCGGCAAGGGAGACGCGCTCAACGCCGCCTACGCGGCCCTGGACGACTGGCTGCCGACCGGCTGCGACCGGGCCCGCCGGATCGTCTGCGTGCTCGACGCCGACGGCCGGCCCGCGCCCAACATGCTCAACGTGTGCTCGGGGCCGCGGCTGTTCGCCGACCCCGCGATCGGCGCGGTCCAGATCGACGTGTGGATGATCAACCGCACCGACCCGAGGCCCCGGCCCGAGCTCGGCCGGCTGCGCAACTTCGCCGGCCGGCTCCTCGTCCGGATGCAGGACCTGGAGTTCCGCGGCCCGATCTCGGCCATCCAGCTGAGCCGGCGCCGCTGCGGCACGGTCGCGCTGGGCGGCAACGGGCAGCTGTCCCGGCTCAGCTCGCTCGACAAGATCGCCGGTACGCAGCGCGAACCGTGGGGCGGCTCGCTGCTGGAGGACTTCGAACTCGGCATCCAGCTGCTGCTGGCCGGGGAGCGCAACGAGTACACCCCGGACACCTGGGTCGAGCAGGAAGGGCTCGCCTCGTTCCGGCGGCTCATCACCCAGCGCACCCGCTGGGGGCAGGGCACCATGCAGTGCGCGAAATACCTGCCCGCCGTGTGGGCGTCGCGCAACTTCAGCGGCCTCGGCGCCCTGGAGGTGCTCTACTACCTGGCCCAGCCGTGGCTGCAGCTGCTCGGCACGCTCATCTACCCGATCCCGTTCACGCTGCTCGTGTGGCGGGTGATCAAGGATCCGGCCGGGATGCTGGCCTGGATGGGGGCGGGCGGCGGGGTGCTCTTCGCGACCTATGCGGCCTTCGGGGTGTTGCCGTTCCTCGTCTGGGGGCCGATCTACCGTCGCCGCTGCGACCCTGAGCTCTCGCTACCGGCCTCCTTCGCGTACGGCCTCGTGTACGCGATCTACATCTACAACTTCTACGTGACGTCCTGGCGGGCCGCATATCGGATCATCCGAGGGCGGAGCGGCTGGGCCAAGACGCGGCGCAACGACGAGCGCCACGTGCCCGGCCGGCCGATCGCCACCGAATCGTAGGAAGCCTCACATGCGAAAGGGCCCCGGCACGGCCGGGGCCCTTTCCAAGGCTCGGGTCCACCCTCAGGTCGAATGGCGGAACCGGAGCGTCCGAACGAGCAGCATGCCGCCGATGATCAAGGCGGCCGCCACCGCGATGAGAATCATCAGCGGAAACCCCGTGAACGGCAGGCCCCTGCCGGGACCACCACCTCCGCCGCCCCATCCTCCGTACATAGCACCTCCATGGTTCTCCTCCACACTCACACGGATCGCGGTGGATCAGGTTTGGCGGCGCGTGGCGCTCACTCCGGCGAGTGAGCGGCCGGCCGGCCAGACGAAGTCGCGCGGCCGATCCTCCAGGCCGAGCAGCCATCCGCAGGCCGCGGCCGTACGTTCGGCCGCCCGGCCGTCGCCGTACACACAGGGGCCGGGCACCCGCGGCTCGGGCTCGCCCACCCGGTCCAGAACGGCCGAGGCCGTCTTGAAGATGAGCGCGTCGTCGGTGCCGACCAGGTGGGTGGACGGGTCGGACAGGCCGTCCCGGCGCTCGGTCGTCTCGCGCATCACCAGCAGCGGCAGCCGCAGCGCGGCCGCCTCCTCCTGGATCCCGCCCGAGTCGGTGATCACCATCGTGGCCGTGGTCAGCAGCCGGGCGAACCGCACGTACGGCAGCGGCGGCGCGCACCGCACGTTGGGCAGGCCCTCGGCCTCCCGTTCGAACACCGCGCGCACCGCCGGGTTCATGTGCGTGGCCACCAGGAACTCCACCTGCCCGTACGCGCGAGCGAGCCGGTTGACCACGCGGGCCACCTGCCGCAGCGGTTCACCCCACGACTCGCGCCGATGCGCGGTCACCAGCACGAGATGCCGCGACCGGCGCGGGCCGTCCTCACGAGCGATCCGGAGCAGGGCGTCGACCACGGTGTTGCCGCTGACCACCACACCGTCGCCCGGAACACGCTCGGCGAGCAGGTTGTCCCGGGCGCTCACGGTCGGGGCGAGGTGCAGCGCCGCCAGTGGCGCGATCAGCCGGCGGTTGGCCTCCTCGGGGAACGGCAGCCGGTCGTAGCTGCGCAGCCCCGCCTCGACGTGCGCGACCGGAATCCCGTCCAGGTAGCCGGCCACCGCGCCGGCCAGCGCCGACGTGGTGTCGCCCTGGACGACGACGAGATCCGGGGCGGTCCGCTGGAACTCCCGGCCGAGGCCGGCGATCAGGTCCGCGGTCAGCAGGCTGAGCCCGCCTTCGCCGCGCTCCGTCGCGACACGCCGGGTGACCGAGCAGCCGAAGGTCGTCAGGACCTCCTCGACCACGGACCCGTGCTGACCGGTCGCGAGGACGTCCACGTGCGCCCACGGGCGCTCCCGCAGCGCCTGGACCACCACGCCCAGCTTGATCGCCTCTGGACGGGTGCCCACGACCACGCAGACGCGCCGGATCACCTCGGCCTCCTCGGCGTCGGAATGCCCTGCGGGCGCGTGCCGAGCGCGACGGCGATCGCCTGCGCGCGGTCCCGCGCCCCCGTCTTGCGCAGGATGGCCTTCACGTGGGTCTTGACCGTGTCGCGGGAGATGCACAGGCGTTGCGCGATCGAGTGGTTGTCCATCCCGCGCAGCACCTCCTCCAGCACCTCGTTCTCGCGGGAGCTGAGGCCGAAGCGCTCGCGCAGGTTGACGTCCCACACGTGCGAGGCGGCCGGCGCCAGCCGATCGTCCACCACCAACTGGCCCGAGGCCGCGCCCTGCAGGTAGAACAGCAGGTCGTCGGGGGGCGACGAGGTCAGCAGATAGCCGGCCGCGCCCGCGCCGAGCGCCACGGACGCGGCCGCCGCGTCGTTGCGCGCGGTGAGCACGACGGGCCTGGAGTTCGGCACGTTCGACCTGACCCAGGCGCAGAGCGTCAGCCCGCTCTCCCCCGCGATCTCCACGTCGGCCAGCACGATGTCCGGCCGGAGGTCGGCGGTGACCCGCTGGCCCTCCCGTACGGACGTCGCCCACGCCGCGACGCCGAACGTGCCGGAGCGCGCGAAGACCACCCGCAGCGCGATATATGTGAGCTCGGATTCATCAACCAGTACGACGCGATATCTCTGCGGCTGCCCTTTTGTCTCCGCGAGTTGACCTTTTGTTCCTGTGACCGGAATCATGCATCCCCCTCGCGCTCAATTTATGGCGGCGCGACATGCTCCGAACTGCTGCAACACTCACCCCTGGGGATGATTTAGCGGCTATTCCTAACTCTGTGGGGTGAGAAAGGCTGGATATGTTGGCTGTCATCCCTTCTTCCAATCATCGTCTTGTTGAGAGGTAGACAGGGGGTTCATGGAATGCTAGGCAAAAGAAGCCTTACGGTCGCTGTGACCGCGGGGGGATTCGCTCTGCTGCTTGCCGGCCGGGCGGCCGCGAGCGAGGACGTGCAAGCCTTCGCTGTGCAGGCCAGACTGCCGGGAGTCGGCACGACCCAGCCGATCGCGCTGGCCACCCTCGCCCGGCCGAACGCGCAGGTGGCGGGGATCCGGTTCCCGCCGCAGACGGGCGAACTGCTCAGCACCGGCCTGCTGACGGCATCGGTCACCCAGGACGCGGTGGCGGGCAAGGAGTCGGCGCGGGCACAGATCGCCAACGTGCAGGCGGGAGCCCTCGGGCTGGGGCTGAGCGCCCAGGCCATCACCGCGACCTGTGACGCCACGATCGGCGGGCGGACCACGGGTGCGGCGCAGCTGACCAACGCGACGATCCAGGGCAGGAGCCTCCCCGCCAACCCGGCGGCCAACACCGTGCTCAACTTTCCGTCCAGTTCGGCTTCGGCACCTCAGTTCTCGGTCACGCTCAACGAGCAGATCAAGGCCGCCAAGCGCAAGCTGACGGTCAACGCCATCCACGTCCGCTGGGCTGGTGGCGCCGAGCTGATCCTCGGCTCGGCAAGGTGCGGCGCGTGTCCGCCGCCGAAGCCGCCGCCCGTGCCGCTGGCGTCGGGGCCAGGTCTCTACCTGGGCCTGGGTGCGAGCGCGCTGACCGCGGCCGGGCTCATGCGGAAGCGGCGGCGCGGCGCGCGGGTCGCCGCGTAACCGTCCAGCCTTCGGCGTCGGCCGGGCCACCCCACACACGGGGGCGGCCCGGCCGACGCCTTTCAAGCGCGTCTTCAGGGATCTGCAAGCGCCCAGAAAGGCCCCTATAAGCGGGCGGATCACACAATCGTCTCCTACCGGTCAAATACCGAAGGGGAACGATCATGCGCCGGCTCCTTGTCGTCTTCGCGCTACTCACAGCGGGCTTAGTGGTGAGTGGTGGACCGGCGCACGCGGCCGTCCCCACACTGCAGGCCTATTACGGCCAGAAACTCGCGTGGAAGGACTGCCGCGACGGGTTCCAGTGCACCACGCTCAAGGTTCCACTCGACTATTCGAAGCCAGGCGGCGACCAGATCGGCATCGCCGTGATCCGGCTGCCGGCCGGCGGCAAACACCGGATCGGCTCCCTCGTGGTCAACCCCGGCGGCCCCGGCGGGTCGGGGGTGGACTTCGTGCGCTACGCCAGGTTCGCCCTGAGCAAGGGCCTGCGCGCCCGATTCGACGTGGTGGGCTTCGACCCGCGCGGCGTCGGCGCCTCCACCGCCGTCCACTGCTTCACGCCTTACCAGCTCGACTCGTACTACTCGATCGACGACACACCCGACACCGACGCCGAGTACAAGCGGCTGGACCTGGCCCAGCAGCAGTTCGCTCAGGCCTGCAAGCTCAACTCGGGCAAGCTGCTGCAGCACGTCGGCACCCGTGACGCGGCCCGCGACATCGACGTGCTGCGCGTCGCGCTCGGCGAGCGCAAGCTGACCTACCTCGGCTTCTCCTACGGCACGCTGCTCGGCGCGACATACGCGGGGCTGTTCCCGCAGCGGATCCGCGCCATGGTCCTCGACGGAGCCATCGACCCCGCCAAGACGAACGCCGAAGAGAACTCCGGTCAGAACCAGGGCTTCGGCACGGCCTTCGAGGCGTTCCTCCTCGACTGCTTCAAGGTCAAGGGCTGCCCCTTCAAGACGCACAAGGCCGCCACGGCGGGCAAGAAGTTCGACGCGTTCTTCAAGCGCGTGGACAAGGCGCCGCTGAACAACACCTACGACGGCCGGCAGGTCACCCAGCCCATCGTGCTGACCGGGATCATGTCGGCGCTGTACAGCCCGACCTCCTGGCCCGACCTGCGGCAGGCCTTCACCGAGGGGTTCAAGGGTTCGGGCGAGACGTTCCTGCGGCTGGCCGACGCCTACCACGAGCGGCGCGTCGACGGCACCTACACCAACAACGGCGACGCGTTCATCGCGGTCAACTGCCTGGACTACCCGGAGAAGAAGCTCTCGCCCAAGCACAAGGGCAAGATCGCGACCGGCCCCTGCAACTACTGGCCGGTGCGGGGCAACCCGATCACCGGAGCCGTGCACGCCAAGGGCGCCGCGCCCATCATGGTCGTCGGCACCACCCGCGACCCCGCCACCCCGTACAAGGACGCCAAGGACCTCGCGAAGGAACTGTCCTCCGGCTTCCTCGTCTCCTACGACGGCGACGGGCACACCGCGTACAACCGAGGCTCGGCCTGCGTGGACCAGACGGTCGACCGCTACCTGATCAACCTCACGGTCCCCAAGAAGGACCCGCACTGCTAAAGCGAACAGCAAAAGCCCCTGACCCGTGAGTTGGTTGTCTTCAACCCTCGGGTCAGGGGCTCGGTGCGCTTAAAGACGACTTACGTCGCGACTCTCCCACAAAATCGGGAAGGCCTCATGTGAATCGTCGTCAGCCGACGGCACTGTGCGTTAGGTTCGCGGTCCTCAGATCTGCTGAACGCCCAGGATGTTGAGGCACTGGAGGTTGAGGTTCAGGCCGAGCAGCTGCGCCAGGGCGTTCTGGTTCTGGATGTTGAAGCACTCGTTCTCAACCTCACGCACGGGCGCGGGCGGCGGGTACTGGCCGGTGGAGGCACACTCGGTGAAGCCACAGTTGTTGGTGGTCGTGGCCGAGGCGATGGTGGGCGCGGCCATGGTCGCGAAGCCCGCAATGGCCGCACCGGCGATAATACGACGAATCATGGTGTTTCCTCCGTGTAGACGTACGGGAAGAGCCTGAAACACTGCCGTCAGCCGCATCCGGCTAACCGCTGGTTGTCGCGAACCACAATTTCGCACCGCCGGAGTCGAATTCAACTTCATTGCGCCATGGGTCGCCAAAATGCTGGGTGGCGCTTCCTGGCCGCAAATTTGCATTCATTGCCCGCGGTCCGCCGATCCCGGCAAATAAATGGCATGTGTTCGCCGGACTCCGGACTGGAGGAGGCGTCGGCGCGCGACCGGGAGCTTCGGGTTCCCATCTTCAGGAGATGGCCGGATGTTGGGCGGCACTGGTTTTGGTAAGTGAACGGCTCGTCACGCCGGTCTGGGCGAGCAGCTGAACCGATCTTGGTTTTCGGGTTGCCGTCCTCGGCGCGCGAGCCGCTTGGGCCCGGATAGTTTCCGCGCAACGCACACGGCTTCGCGCATCAGGGTGATCTTGAACCCCTGTCTTGGCGTATCGTTTCCACGTGGACACTCTGCACGGCTCGTCTCCATTTCCGCCGATCGCCGACTACGGTTTCCTGTCGGATTGCGAGGTCACCGCACTGGTGGCCAGCAGTGGGAACATCGAGTGGCTGTGTCTGCCGCGACTCGACTCCCCGAGCGTCTTCGGCGCGATTTTGGACCGCGGCGCCGGCCGGTTTCGCCTTGGGCCGGCCGACACGATGGTTCCCGCGGCACGCCGCTACCTGCCAGGAACCATGGTGCTCGAGACCAGCTGGGGCACGCCCAACGGCTGGATCATCATCCGTGATCTTCTCCTGATGGGGCCCTGGCACCACCAGGACGAACTGTCGCACACCCATCGCCGGGCCCCCACGGACTACGACTCCGACCACGTCCTGCTGCGCACGGTCCGCTGCGTCAGCGGCGAGGTCCAGATCATGCTGGACTGCGAGCCGGTGCTCGACTACGGCCGGCGGCCCGTCCGCTGGTCCTACACCGACCGCGGCTATCACCAGGGCGTCGCCCGCGCCGAAGGCATGGATCTGGAGCTGCGGCTCACCACCGACATGCGGCTGGGGTTCGAGGCCGGCCGGGCCATGACCCGTACGCTGATCAAGGAAGGCGAGACGCGGTTCGCGGCGCTGTCATGGACCGAGCACGAGCCGCCCTACAACTTCGAAGAGGCCTACCAGCGGCTCGTGTGGACGGCCCACCACTGGCAGCACTGGCTGGCGAGAGGCGACATCCCCGACCACCCGTGGCGCGGCTACCTGGAGCGGAGCGCGCTCACGCTCAAGGGCCTCACCTTCGCGCCGACCGGCGCGCTGGTCGCCGCCGCGACCACGTCGCTGCCCGAGACGCCGGGCGGCGAGCGCAACTGGGACTACCGCTACAGCTGGATCCGGGACTCCACGTTCGCGCTGTGGGGCCTCTACACGCTCGGCTTCGACTGGGAGGCCGACGACTTCTTCTGGTTCATCGCCGACGTCGCCGAACGCGACGACGAACTCCAGATCATGTACGGGGTCGACGGCGAACGCGACCTGACCGAGCGGATCCTCGACCATCTGCACGGCTATGAGGGCGCCCGTCCCGTACGCGTGGGCAACGGGGCCTTCGACCACCGGCAGAACGACGTGTGGGGCGCCGTGCTCGACTCGTTCTACATCCACACGAAGTCCCGCGACCGGCTCGACGAGCGCATCTGGCCCATCCTGAAGCGCCAGGTCGAGGCGGCCATGAAGCACTGGAAGGAGCCGGACCGCGGCATCTGGGAGGTGCGCGGCGAGCCGCAGCACTTCACCTCGTCGAAGGTCATGTGCTGGGTGGCCATGGACCGCGGCGCCCGGCTCGCCACCCTCCGCCAGGAGCCGGAGCTGGCCGAGCGCTGGCAGGCCGTGGCCGACGAGATCCGCGACGACATCCTCGCCAACGGCGTGACCGAGAGCGGGGTGTTCACCCAGCACTACGGCACGCAGGCGCTGGACGCCTCGCTGCTGCTCATCCCGCTCGTCTACTTCCTGCCCGCGGACGACCCGCGCGTGCGGGCGACCGTGCTGGCCATCGCCGACGAACTCACAGTCGACGACCTCGTGCTGCGCTACCGCACGAAGGAGACCGACGACGGCCTGTCCGGCGAGGAGGGCACCTTCACGATCTGCTCGTTCTGGCTGGTCACCGCGCTCGCCATGATCGGGGAGCCGAAGCGGGCGCGACGCCTGTGCGAGAAGCTCCTGTCGTTCGCGAGCCCGCTCGGCCTGTACGCCGAGGAGATCGACCCGGTGAACGGCCGCCAGCTCGGAAACTTCCCGCAGGCCTTCACCCACCTGGCGCTCATCAACGCCATCATCCACGTCATCCGGGCCGAGAAAGAGGATTCACCCTTGCCGAACACGATTCAGCGCGGGCCCGAGTCGTAGTCGTAGAGCCATCCGGTGGCGTTCTCGTAGAACCGGGTGAAGAAGAACGGCATCATGACCTCGCGCAGGCGGCCGGCTATCGGGCCGGCCGTCTTCGCGTCTCTGTTCTTGGCCTCCATCCTCGCGAGCTTGCCGGCGCGGGCATGCCGCACCTCGTCGAAGCGGGCCAGCGCGACGCCGATGGCAGGGCCGGCCGCATCGGCGGCAGGGCCGTCGGCGAGGTGCGCGGCGAGTTCGACGGCGTCTTCGAGCGCCATGGAGGCACCTTGACCAGCACCGGCCGGGTGGGCGGCGTCCCCGATCAGCACGCGCCGCCCGTCCTGCCGCCGGGACACCGGCCGCAACACGTGGAGCAGGGTCGCCGCGCTCACCGTCGCCTCCTCGAGCACGGCCGACGGCACGGGCTCGGTGGCGAACAGCTCGGCGAGCGCGGCACCGGACAGGCCGGCGGCCAGATCGGCGGGCGGCTCTGGTGAGGCGACCTGGGCGGACCACCACAGTGTGCCGTCCGGGGCGGTGATGTGGATGAAGACCCCGCGCTTGGCGAAGGTCCAGTTGAAGCCGGGCCGCCAGTCGCCGCGCGCGGCCGAGACGCCGGAGACGGAGTAGATGCCCGCGTAGACGGGCTCGGGCGCGGCCGGATCGAGAGCACGGCGGGTGGCCGACCAGATGCCGTCCGCGCCGACGATCACGTCGGCCTCCTGAAGCTCCGCCGCGTCGGGGTCGAGGCGCCGGCCGGTGACGATGCGCGCGCCATGCGCGGCGGCCGACTCGCGCAGCACGCGGACCAGGTCGGCCCGCATGACGGTCACGCTGAGCAGGCTGTCGCCCGAACGACGCCCGCGTGCCACGTTGCCGAGCGGTTTACCGCGGCCCGACCACATCCATTGCCGTTCGACCGGGAATCCGGCCTTTTGCACCGGCTCGAGGCAGCCCAGCGCGTCAAGGGCGCGAAGTCCGTTGACGGCGAGGCTGACGAACGAGCCCACCGCGCCTGCCGGGTCCTCATACGCCTCATAGACGGTCACATCGGCGCCGATCCGCGCCAAGGCGATGGCACTGGCCGACCCGGCCACTCCGCCGCCGATCACCACAGCTCGCATTTCCGAACCTCCATTCACCGAATGTCTATTCAGTGACTCTGGGTTCAGTATCATGAGATCCATGGGAGTGCGCAAGGCCAAAGCGGCCGAGACCGAGGTGGCGCTGAAGGAGGCCGCGCGACGCCAGTTCGCGCGCCGCGGCTACCTGAACACGAAGATCACCGACATCACCGCCGACGCCGGGCGGGCCACGGGATCCTTCTACGACCACTTCGCGAGCAAGGACGAGCTGCTCAAGGCCCTACTTGCCGATCTGCACGACGCGGCCCACGATCAGTTCGCCGCCGAGGGCGGGCACGGGCACCATGACCTGGCCGATCGGGATCAGCTGCGCACGCACCTCGGCGTGGCCTGGGGCCTGATGCGCGACCACCGGCCCGTCATGGTGGCCCTGTTCGAGTCGGCCCTGGCCGACGGCCCGGCGAGCGGAGCTCTGTGGGAGCGCTTGACGGAGGACACCGAGGTTCTGCGGGCCCACCTCGAAGAGATGCGGGCGGAGGGCCGCGCGCTCCCCGGCCCGCCCGCCCTCGTCGCCGCCGCCATGGGCGGCGTGCTGTCCATCCTCGCCTACGCCCTGACCCCGGAGGCCACGCCCTACTCCGACGACGAGGTGGTCGACACCATCACCGCCCTGCTCCTCAACGGGCTCGCCGGAGCCTGAAGCGGACGTCGGAAGAGGTGTCTTATTCCTCGAGGAGGACGGCGGCCGCCATGGCGCGGAGCTCGACGCGGCGGATCTTGCCGGTGGCCGTGGTCGGATAGCCGCCCACGAAGACGATCTTCCGGGGCCGCTTGTACGACGGCAGGCCCTCCCGGCAGAACTTCACCAGTTCCTCGCCGGTCGCCGCAGCTCCCGCGCCCAGCACCACGTACGCGACCGGCTTCTCCAGCCCGTCGGCGTCGAGCGCCGCCACGACCACGGCCTGGGCCACGGCCGGATGCGCCAGCAGCCGGTTCTCGACCTCGGCCGGCGAGACCCACATGCCGCTGACCTTCAGCATGTCGCTGGTGCGGCCGAGGCAGGCGTAGAACCCCTCCGTGTCGCGGACGTAGGTGTCGCCCGTGCGCAGCCACTCGCCCTGGAAGACCTGCCGCGAGGCGGCGTAGCGGCTCCAGTAGCCGGTGGCGGCCGACTCGCCGCGCACGTGGAGGGTGCCCGGCATGCCCTCGGTGACCTCGAGCCCGTCTTCGCCGAGGATGCGTAACTCGTAGCCGGGCACGGCGACCCCGGTCGTTCCCGCACGAACCTGGCCGGGCCGGTTGGACAGGAAGATGTGCAGCATCTCGGTCATCCCGATGCCGTCGAGGATGTCGATCCCGAAATGGGACGTCCACCGCTGATAGAGGGCGGCCGGTAGGGCCTCGCCCGCCGAGGTGGCCAGCCGCACGCCGGGAAGGGCGTCGCCGGGCAGGGCCGCGCGCAGCATGTTGGCGAAGAAGGTCGGCCCGGCGAAGAACAACGTGGCGCCGTAGGTCTTGGCCCGGTCGATCAGGGCGTCCGGGCGCGACGGCGCCGGTTCGAGAATCGCGGCCGCCCCCACCGACAGCGGGAAGAGCAGGGAGTTGCCGAGGCCGTACGCGAAGAAGGCCTTCGCGGCCGACAGGCAGCGGTCCTCGGGGCGGATGCCGAGCACCTGCGCGCCGTAGGTCTCGCAGACGACCCGGACGGATCCGTGCCGGTGCATGGCGGCCTTGGGGCTGCCGGTCGTGCCGGAGGTGTAGAGCCAGAACGCGGGCGAGTCGGCCGTGGTCGAATAGACGCGGTCGTCGGGCTCCGGCGCCCGCGTCAGCTCCTCCAGCGACAGGACCGGAAGTCCCGTACGGACCTGGTCGCCGATGACGCCGGCCAGCTCGGGCGCGTCGGCCGCGGCGGCCGCGCCGATCTCCGCGAACTCGGGCGAGACGGCAAGCAGCGGGGCGCGGGAGTCGCGGAGCAGCTCGGCGAGGCCGTCGGCGTGCGACATGGTGGAGACCGGCACCGGGATGGCCCCGATGCGCATGGCCGCCAGGAACAACGTGACGAAGTCCGGCGAGTCGGCCATGAACATCAGCAGCCGCTGCTCCGGCAGCAGGCCCGCGGCGCGGAGCCCGCCCGCGGCGCGGAGCACCCGGTCGTGCAGCTGGTCGTAGGTGAGGTCGCCGCCCACCCCGGTCAGCGCGAGGCGGTCCCCATCACCACGCTCGATGTGGCGGTCCAGCAGGTACGCGGCGGCGTTGAACGGTTCGGTCATGTCGCACCCTGGGCTCTATAGATGGACGTAGTCGTAGTCGAACGGCTTGCCGTTGATCCCGTGGCGCGGCGGCGCGATCCAGGCCGCGATCTTCCCGCGCTCGTGCACCGGCCGC
This sequence comes from Streptosporangiaceae bacterium NEAU-GS5, assembly GCA_017592665.1. Classification (GTDB taxonomy): domain Bacteria; phylum Actinomycetota; class Actinomycetes; order Streptosporangiales; family Streptosporangiaceae; genus NEAU-GS5. The sequence goes on from JAGFNW010000003.1 coordinate 378,868, forward strand.
ATCAGCGAGCGGACGTAGGCCTTGTCGACGTCGGTCGGCAGCCAGGCGCCCTTGCGCCGCTCCCACTCCTCCGCGGAGATGAGCTCGCCTTCCGGGGTGGTCTCGATGCCGGCGAACGCGCCGACCCGGCGGTTGAAGCTGATGTGAGGCAGTTTCATCCGCTGCGGCAGCCCGGCCTCGGCCAGGATGCGATTCCAGCGGGTGACGCCGTTCTGGCAGTCGCCGATGTATTCGCGGCGCAGGTCGGTGTTGAGCCCGATGAGCGCGGACACCTCGGTTTGGCCGATCTCGCCGTCGATGACCGTGTCGACCATGATCGAGTCTTCGGTGAGCCGGTGGTCGTCCTTGCGGCGTTCCTCCAGCCAGCGGCCCTTCAATCCAGCGGTGAAGTAGTTCGCCACGTTCGTCGAGGTCTCCGAGCCGAACAGGTCGAGCGAGACCGAATAGTGGAAGTTCAGATATTTCTGGATGACGGGGAGCGGGATGGCGCCGTGCGCGACCACGTCGTCGGTGTCGTTCTCGATCATCACCTGGGCCGTCCGCTCGATCATCCGGTCGATGCCCGTGGTGCCGACGAACATGTGGTGCGACTCCTCCTTCAGCATGAACTCGCAGGTCCGGCTGAGCGGGTCGAACGACGACTCCTTGAGCGTGCCGAGCTGGTATTTGCCGTCCCGGTCGGTGAAGTACGTGAACATGAAGAACGACAGCCAGTCGGGCGTCTCCTCGTTGAAGGCGCCGAGGATGCGCGGCGACTCGGCGCTGCCCGAGTTGCGGTGCAGCAGCTCCTCGGCCTCCTGCCGGCCCTCCCGGCCGAAGTAGGCGTGCAGCAGATAGACCATGGCCCAGAGGTGGCGGCCCTCTTCGACGTTGACCTGGAAGAGGTTGCGGAGGTCGTAGAGGCTGGGCGCGGTGGCGCCGAGATTGCGCTGCTGCTCGACGGAGGCCGGCTCGGTGTCGCCCTGGATGACGATGAGGCGCTGCAGCTCCGCACGATATTCGCCGGGCACCTGCTGCCACACCGGCTCGCCCTTGTGCTGGCCGAAGGAGATCCGCCGGTCGGGCTTGCGCTCGGCCAGGAAGATGCCCCAGCGGTATTCGCGCATGGCCACGTGGTCGAAGTGGGCCCAGCCCTCGCGGCCGACGTTGATCGCCGTCCGCAGATAGACGTCCTGGGCCGGCAGCGTCGGGCCCATCGACTCCCACCAGGCAAGGAAGTTGGGCTGCCAGGACTCGAGCGCGCGCTGCAGGCGGCGGTCCTCGTGCAGGCCGACGTTGTTGGGGATCTTCTCGGAGTAGTCGGGACCGGTCGTCACGTCACACTCGCTTCTTGTCGAAGTCGGCCCGGCGGCCGGTGCCGTACTTGCCGAGGGCCTCGCCGGCGTTGGCGCGGGAGAAGATCCAGTTCTGCCAGGCCGAGAGGCGGCCGAAGATCTTGGTTTCGATGGTCTCCGGGCCCGCGAAGCGGTAGTTGGCCTCCATGCCGGTCAGGGCGTCCGGGCTGAAGCCGGCCCGCTCCTCGATCGCCATGCGCACCTCGTCGGCCCAGTCGATGTCGTCGGGGGCGAAGGTGACCAGGCCCAGCCGCTCGGCCTCGGCCGCCTCGAGCGGTCGCCCGGCCGTCGCCTCGACGGCCTTGAGCGCGTCGGGATCGCCGATGAACCGGGTCTCGAGGCGGGTCAGGCCGTTGCCCATGGGCAGCGGGCCGAGGTTCGCGGCCCCCACGGTGATCGCGGCGGCGGCCGCGTCAGGGTCGACGTCCTCGAAGACCCCGTCGAGGTGGTAGGTGCGATCGGCGGCCAGGGCCAGCTCGAGCAGCGAGCCGGCGAAGCAGCTGCCCGGCTCGATCAACGCGATCAGGCTGCGGCTGGTCACGTCGAGCCGCTTCAAGGTCCGCTTCAGGTAGAGCACGACCTCGTTGGCCGGCCAGGCGTCTCTGTGGTCGAGAAGGTAGGTGTCGTGGGCCAGGACGAGGGCGGGATCGCCGGAGGTGCGCATCACCCAGGTGCCGAGGACCGGCTCGTTCGTGCGCAGGTCAAGGATCAGGTCGTCGAGCTCTCGGGCCACGGCGAGAGGCCAGAAGGCGGCGTCCTGGATGTGCTCGGGCGGGCCTGCTTCCGGCCCGCGGACCGTGATCTCGACGCAGCGGCGGTGGGGGTCGAGGGTCGCGGTGACGTTGGAGTAGGAAATTTCGGTATCTGTGCGGGTTTTGGCAAGCGGTGTCAGCGCGATCCCGCCCGGCGCCCGCTCGGAAAGCCCCGCGAACTCGGACGCCCGCTGCGTTCCTGCCGGCCGCACGGAACGGTCGGCGAATTCGGCCGACCGCCGCGCCACCGTGGCGTCCCACTGGGATCGGGGCACCGCCTCGTCGACCAGCCGCCACCGTACGGCCTGGGCGCCGCCCACGCCCTCCGGCCGGGTGGCGAAGTAGTCGGCGAGGTCTCGCCGTACGTGCCGCTTGTCGATGACCCGGGTGAGGCCGCCGGTGCCGGGCAGCACCCCGAGCAACGGCAGCTCGGGCAGCGCGACCGCGGACGAGCGGTCGTCGACCAGCATGATGTGGTCGCAGGCGAGCGCCAGCTCATAGCCGCCGCCCGAGGCCGTGCCGTTCACCGCGGCTATCCAGGTCTGGCCGGAGTTGGCGCTCGCGTCCTCGATCGCGTTGCGCGTCTCGTTGGTGAACTTGCAGAAGTTCACCTTCCACTCGTGCGGCGAGGCGGCCAGCATGCGGATGTTCGCCCCTGCGCAGAACACCTTCTGATCGCCGCTCGTCAGCACCACCGCGCGAACCTCGGGATGCTCGAACCGGAGCCGTTGCACGATGTCGTACAACTCGATGTCGACGCCCAGGTCGTAGGAGTTGAGCTTGAGCTCGTAGCCGGGCCGCAGCCCGGCCTCCGGATCCACGCTCATCGTGACCGTGGCCACCGGGCCGTCCCACGACACCCGCCAGTGGCGGTATCGCGATGGGGAGACCTGGAAGTCGACCCGTCCGTTTTGCGGTTCGGGACCCGTCTGATCGCTCATGGCCCGTCCTCTGGTCGTCGCCTCCCATACTCGACAAGAATTTGGTCACCCGTCAATGGCTTGTAGCATGTTGGTCGTGGAGCCACCGAGCACGTCACCGACCATGTCGCGGCGGCACGCGGCGGGCGCGGAAAGCGCGCGTGGCCTGCTGTTCACCCTGCTCGGCGAGTTCGTGCTCCCCTCCGGCGGATCGGCGTGGACCGCCGCCTTCATCGAGGCCTTCGACCGGCTCGGCGTCGAGGAGAAGGCCGCCCGCCAGGCGCTCATGCGCACGGCGGCCGACGGCTGGCTGACCTCGCGGCGCGTAGGGCGGCGCACGCTGTGGACGTTGACCTCCGACGGCGAGCGGCTGCTCACGGAAGGCGCGGAACGCATCTACGGCTTCCAGGGCGCGCAGGTCGGCTGGGACGGCCGGTGGATGGTCGTCCTCGCCCGCGCGCCGGAGACCGACCGCGCCACCCGGCACCTGCTGCGCACCCGCCTGAGCTGGGCCGGCTTCGGCAGCCCCGCGCCCGGAGTGTGGATCACCACCCACCCCGACCGGGCCGCCGAAGCCGAGCGGATCCTCGCCGAAGCGGGCGCCCTCGACGAGGCCCAGGTCTTCCTCGCCGAACACCGTCTCGGCGAACTCGGCCGCATGATCCGCCAAGCCTGGGATCTCGACGCCATCGAGCAGAGCTACGAAGACTTCAGCGCCGAATTCGCCGGCGACGGCCCATCCGGGGATCCGCTCGTCCGGCTCACCCAGCTCGTGCACGCCTGGCGCGGCTTCCCCTCGCGCGACCCGGCGCTCCCGGTGGAGCTGCTGCCGGCCCGCTGGAGCGGCGCCCGCGCCGCTCAGCTGTTCCGCCGCCGGCACGCCGCCTGGGTCGCCCTCGGCCGGGCCGAATGGCAACGCCTCCCCGAAGCCGCCTGATCCATAATCGAAACGTGGCGTACGACGAAGGGCTGGCCACCCGGCTGCGCGATTTGATCGGCGCGGAGCCGGGGCTGACCGAGAAGCGCATGTTCCGTGGGCTGTCCATGCTGCTCGACGGCAACATGGCCGTCAGCGTGAGCGGCGACGAACTGCTGGTCCGCATCGATCCCGCCGATCAGGAACGGCTCCTGGCCGAGCCGGGAGCGCACGTGTTCGACCGGACGGGCCGGCCGATGAAGGGCTGGCTGCTGGTCGCCCCGGCCGGCTTCGCGGAAGACGACGACCTCCGCCGCTGGGTCGCCCGCGGCGTCGCCTTCGCCCGCACCCTCCCCCCGAAATAGCGGGCCGAGCGGGCCGGAGCGAGGGGGAAGGTTCGGTCGGCTCCTGTTCCGCCATGCCCTGACTGACTAGCCTGTGCGCAGGGGGCGGGACGGCGTGAGGAGCGGGTGTGGCGACGGGACCATTACGCAGGGGGGACCCGCCGACGCTCGGCGCGTACAGCGTGGTGGGCCGCCTGGGTGAGGGCGGGCAGGGCGTCGTCTATCTCGCCACGTCCGAGGCCGGGAGCCAGGTCGCCGTCAAGGTTTTCCGGGCCAGCACCGCCGTCGACTCCACGGCCCTGGCACGCGAGATCGCGGCCGCGCAGAAGGTGGCCGAGTTCTGCACGGTCCGGATCATCGAAGCGGATCTGGAGCACGACCCGCCCTTCCTGGTCAGCGAGTATGTCGATGGCCCATCCCTGGCGCAGGTGGTCGGCGCGGACGGGCCGCGGTCCGGGGCGGCGCTGCAGCGGCTGGCCATCGGCACGATCACGGCGATCGTCGCCATCCACCGCGCCGGCATCGTGCACCGCGACTTCAAGCCGAGCAACGTGCTGATCGGCCCCGACGGCCCACGCGTCATCGACTTCGGGATCTCGCGGCTGCTGGAGACCATGTCGACCACCGGCTCCGCGGTCGGTTCGCCTCCGTACATGGCGCCCGAGCAGTTCTCCGGCGGTCGCATCACGGCGGCCGCGGACGTGTTCGCCTGGGGTTCGGCCATGGCGTACGCCGCCCAGGGCCGCCCGCCCTTCGGCGAGGATTCGCTGGCGGGTGTGGCCTACCGCATCATCTCCGGCGAGCCGGACGTGAGCGGCGTGCCGGAGCCGCTGGCGGGGCTGGTCCGCCGGTGCCTCGCGAAGGATCCGGCCGACCGGCCGAGCGCTCGCGAGGTGCTGCTCGACCTGCTGGGTGATGACGACAAGCCGGTGGCCGCCACCGATGTGGTCTCCATGCTCAAGCAGGGAGAGGCGGAAGCGGCGGCCGGGCGGCCGTCGCGGCGTGGGCTCCTCATCGGCGCGGGAACGATGGCGGCCGGCCTGACCGCGGCCGGCGCCGCGGCCGCCTGGTGGCGACCATGGGCCGCTGGGAACAGCAGGGCGGCGGGCGTCACCTTGAGCCCGGCGGCCGGCTCGTCGCCGGCCAGAACGCCGCCGAGCCCGAGCCCGAGTCCGTCGGCGGCCCCGTCCCCGAGCCCGTCCCCGTCGCCGAGCCCCACGCGCACGGTGGTCACCCCGGCGCCCAAGACCAGCGCCGAGCTGGTGGCGCTCATGGATCTCGCGGTCGCGGGGTCACAGGCGGCCGTCGACTTCGAGGGAGGATTCGCCGAGAGCAGCGCCTGGATCCGGGCCGGCGGGCGTCTCTATCACGTGGCCGAGCCCAGCCGGGACGACTACGCGTTCTGGATGAAGGGCGCCGACATCCCTTCGGCGAGTTACACGGTCGTCGACGGGACCGTCTATCGCACGTACGGCTCGCGCAAGGCGCTGAAATCCGAGACCGCGAAGGACACCGGGTGGTACGCGCTGATGCCGGTCGCGACCGGCGGCGTGGCCACCATCATCGAGCTGGTCGGGCACACTCCGAAACTGGTGAGGAAGGGCCACGACTACACGGGCGTGGTGGTCGGCGACGAGATCAGCGCGCCGTTGCGCCCGTTCCTCGACGGCTGGGCCGAGGACGAGAAGCTGCTGCAGGGCTCGTATCTGAAATACCAGCTCAGCGTTGACACCGACATCCGGCCGACCAAGTTCGTGCTGGTGTGGAAGGTCCCGATCAGCGGCGGCGGTTTCTACGACTCGACCTTCACCAGCACGTACAAGGCGTGGAAGCCGGGCGGCCCGATCTTGAAGCCCTGATCGTTCAAGCCCGGCCGAGGTCCACGTCGGGGACCGCCTGCCGTGGGTTGTGACCCGCCGCGACGACCCTCATGACGAATCCGGCGGCCTCCTCCAGCTGCCGGGCGGCGTCCAGGCCGCCCACCACCGCGGCCCGTCCGCCGAGGTCGCGGATCAGCGCCGCGGCGCGGTCGAGGGCGGCCGGCTCGTCGCCGCAGATCGCCACGACCGGCGCCGACGTCTGTGGTCCCGGGTACGGCCACGAGGCTCCCGCGTACATGTGCAGCGCCTTCACCACGAACGCCCCGGGAGCCGTGCGGGCGGCGAGCGCGGCGGCCGAGCCGGATGGCGGCTTCATCTCACCGGTCGCGTAGTCGACCGGGTTGGTGCAGTCGATGACGGTCTTCCCGGCCAGCGACCCGCTGGGTCCGCCGACGAGGGACAGCGCCGCCTCCAGCCCTTCCCACGCGACCGCGACCACGAGCACGTCGGCGCGCGCCGCCAGGTCGCCAGGGTTGACGGCCGTCGCCGCCGGGCCGATCTGATGGGCGGCCTCTTCGGCCCGCGAAGGGTCACGTCCGGTCAGCAGCAGTGTGTGGCCCGCCGCGGCCCACGCCTGGCCGAGCGTCACGGCGAGATTTCCGGTTCCCAGGATTGCGATGGTCATGGCGACGACGCTACGGACGCGGCTCCTACCGATTGGTAGGAGAACGGCTGCGACACTGGATCGTGTGATCGAGGGGTCGTGCCAGACGTTCGTGTCCGACTGCAACGTGCGCGCGGCGGTCGAGCTCATCAGCCACACGTGGGATCCCGTCGTGCTCACGGCCCTGCGCCTCGGGCCGACGCGCCGCAAGGACCTGCTCACGCGCATCGCGGGGGTCAGCGACAAGGCGCTGACCGAAGCGCTGCGACGCGTGCGGGCACATGGGCTCGTGGTGAAGGGCCCCCGCGCCCTCTACGAACTGTCGCCGCTGGGCGAGTCGTTCGCGAACGGTCCCCTGGTGCACCTCGCGCAATGGGCCGCCGACAACGCGGACCGCATGCCCTAGTGCCGCGCTGGTCGTCAGCGGTCAGCGCGTGCGCCAGACGGTGCCGTTGGACGACGGGTCGTCGGGATCGCCCTGCGGCGCGCTGAATCCGGCGCCCCACACCGTCGCCGTGCCGGGCCGGCGAGCGATCGAGAACAGCGCGGCGTCGGTGCCGCTCCTGCGCGGCAGCGGGGTGCTGCGCCAGGTCGTTCCCGTCACCTGCCAGAGCGTGGGGTTCCACTGGCCCTGCGCCACCCACACGCCGCCGTGGCCGTCGGGCTCCACTTCGGAGTACGGCTGGGCGTTGGCGGCACCGATCGAAACCGTCCACTTGCTGCCGTTCCAGTGCATGGCGAGAGTGCGGTTGAACGTCTCGTCGTCACCCTCGTCGTTGGCTCCCTCCCAGGTGATGCCGCCGACCGCCCACACGTTCCGCGGGCTCAGCACGGCTATGTCATTGAGCGTCGCGGCGGCGTCGGAATTCGGCAGCGCGAACGCGGGGACGGGCACCAGCGCCCAGGACCTTCCGTTCCACCGCATGACCGCGGGACGCACGCCCTTCGCGCCGGCCGCCCACACGTCGTCCGCCCGGTAGGCGTCCACAGCTCCGGCGTGCGCGGGGATCCGCACGCCTTTCCACGAGGATCCGGTCCAGTGCCGCGCCGACGTCGCCGAATCGGCGACCGCCCAGATGTCCGTGGCGCTCGCGCCGTCGGCGTCGCTCACCGAGAACGTGCTGCCCAGCGAGAAGGAGGCCCACGACCGGCCGTTCCACCGCGCGGCCTTGCCCTGGCCGAAGACCCACACGTTCTTTCCTGAGGTGGCCGTGACGGCGCGGAGCTCGTACGGCGGGGCGTTCGAGATCGTCCGCCACGACCGGCCGTCGAACCACTGCACCAGGCCTCGCTGCCGGCCGTTCACGACCCGGTCGCCGGCCGCCCACACCGACCCGTTGCCGAGGACCGTCACGTCGTTGAACACGTCGTCCTTCGGGATGGTGGTCACCCTGATCAGCTTCCACGCCGCCGAGGCCTGACGATCCTGTCCGGTCGTGCCATACGCCGCCACGGCCGGCACGTACGCCAGCCCGAGCGCGGCCATCCCTAAGATGATTCCAGCTCGCATAACACCTCAGAATAGGATCCGCAGCTGCAGCATGGCGGCGAAGCGCTGCTCCGGATCGTCGAGGTCGATCTCGCCCACCTCGGCGACCCGCCTGAGGCGGTAGCGCAGCGTGTTGGGGTGGATGAACAACGCGCCGGCCGCCTTGCCCACGTCACCGAGGGCGTCCAGCCAGGCGGCCAGCGATTGGACGAGGCCGGCGTTGTTCTGCTCGTCGTAGTCGATCAGGCGGGCGATCGCGCCGACGGGCCGCTCGTCGCGTGCGGCCGCGAGGTCGCGCAACTCCAGGAGCAGGGCGAGCGTCTGCACGTCGTCGAGCCGGGCCACCCGGAGGGCCGTGTGCCCTTCGCGCATCACCCGGAGCACCCGGTCGGCCTGGGCCTTTCCCCGGACGATCCCGCTGATGTCCGATTCCCCCGGCGCGACCGCCGCGATCACACGGAGACTGCCGCCCACCCGGTCGACGAAATCGGAGGCCAGCCGTACGGCTCGCTGCTCCGGGCTGCTGCCGGCCGAAGCGAGGACGGGCAGCAGGCCGTACACCGTGCCGCCGACCGCCGCCACCGCCGAGGAGGGCACCGTGGCCGACAGGTGGACCGACAGCGCGTCGGCGAGCCGTTCGAGCTCGACGGCCCTGCTCTGGTCGGACCGGGCGTGATCGTCGTCGGCCGACAGGGCGGCGCCCACGATGACCAGGCGGCGGCCGGACAGGCCGAGGCGGACGAGCGCGTCCCGCGCCCCGACCCCGCCTTCGAGGACCGTTCCAATGAGGTCGGTGCGCAGCCGTCGCTGCACGTCGGCGCCGGCGCGGATGCGCAGCAGGTGCAGCGCGACGAGCTTCGAGGCGTCGAGCAGGGCCTCGGTCCGCTCACGGTCGACCTCGCCGTCCATGGCGGCCCAGATCGAGCCGAGGATCTCGTCGCCGGCGCGGACCGCGATGGCGACGCGCTGCACCGTGACCCCCTCATATCCCAGATCCTGGGCGTGCACGACGACCGGCCCCGCATAGCGATAGAGGTCGCGGAAGACGCCGAGCTCGGTCAGCCGGGTGGCGTATCGCTCCGGCACCTGCCGGCCGATGACGGTCTCCACGCGCGAGGGGTCGGCCTCGTCCTGCCGGCCGGAGAACGCGAGCACGCGGGAGTTGCGGTCCTCGATGGTGATGGGCGCGTCGAGGAGCGCGGCCACGGCGTTGGCCACCGCGAACAGGTCGCCGGACGGCAGGCCGCCGAGCGACTCCTGCCCCGTGACGCCGATGTCGCCTTCGGCGAGCAGAGCCCGGATCAGCGCGGTCAGCTGCGCCCAGGTCGCGCCCCTGCGAAGGCCGATCAAGGCTACGCCGCTCGCCTGGACGGCCCGCCGCACCTCGGGGGTGAGGGCGATCGGGGCCCGTACGACGAGGCCCACGGCGTCGTGCCCGCCGAGAGTGGCGAGCAGCCGGGCCAGCGTGCCGCCCGCCGGGTCGACGCCGACGCCGAGCACCAGCGACCGGGGCGCGAGCACGGGCTCGTCGAGCGGGTCGAAGATGACCAGTCCGCTGATCTCTTCGGGGTGGTCGACCTCGCCGGCCACCAGCTCGAGGAGGGTGGTGCCGAGGTCGTCCAGCACGCGGCCGAGGCTGGCACGCGGACGGTGGCTCATCCCCGGCAGTATAGGTAGAGAAGGCCCGCTCAGAAGGCGATCCACTCCGTGGCCGTCGTGACCGCGTCGAGCACCTCGGGGATGGGCGTGACGCCCAATCCGGGGCCGGTGGGCACGGCGACGTGGCCGTCTTCCAGAACGATGGGCTCGGTGATGTCCGTACGGTAGAAGCGGTCGGAGGCCGAGACGTCGCCCGGCAGCGTGAATCCGGGCAGGGCGGCCAGCGCGATGTTGGCCGCGCGTCCGAGGCCCGTCTCCACCATGCCGCCGCACCAGACCGCGAGCCCGTGGGCCGCGGCCAGGTCGTGGATTCGCCGCGCCTCGAGGTATCCGCCGACGCGGCCGGGCTTGATGTTGATGATCTGGCAGGCGCCGAGCGCGATCGCCGCGGCGGCGGTCTGCGCCGAGACGATGGACTCGTCGAGGCAGATGGGCGTCGCCATCCGCCGCGCCAGCTCGGCGTGGCCGCGCACGTCGTCCTCCTCCAGCGGCTGCTCGATCAGGAGCAGGTCGTACGCGTCGAGCTTGGCCAGGTGGCGGGCGTCGCGCAGGGTGTAGGCCGTGTTGGCGTCGACCTGGAGCGGCACGTCGGCGCCGAAGCGCTCCCGGACCGCGGCGACCGGCAGCAGATCCCACCCCGGTTCGATCTTCAGTTTGATGCGCGCGTATCCGGCGTCAAGATAGCCCCCGACGACCGTCAGCAGCTGCGGGATCGAGTCGTAGATGCCGATCGAGACGCCGCTCGGCACCCGGTCGCTGACCGCTCCGAGCTCGCGGCCGAACGAGCGGCCGATGGCGCGGAGCTCCGCGTCGAGGATCGCCATCTCCACGGCCGCCTTGGCCATGCGCTGCCCCTTGAACGGGTGGAGCAGCCCGGCGACGGCCGTCGCGCCCGACCGCGCCACCGCGGCGCGCCCCTCCGGCGACGCCAGCTTCGGCAGCAGGAAGCGGCGCAGCGCGTCGGCCTGGGAGTCGACGTACTCGCTGGAGTAGAGCGGGTCGGCGAGCGCGACGCACTCGCCCCAGCCCTCGGCGTCGTCCGTCACGGCCTTGAGCAGAAGGATGTCGCGCTCGGTCTGCGTGCCGAACGAGGTGCGGAACGGCGATGTGAGCGGCATCGCGATGCGGCGAAGTTCGATTCCGCGCAACTTCATGGCGTGTCCCCCAGGTCAGAAAGTGCGTCAGACGAGCTCGATCAGGTAGCCGAGCTCGCGGTCGAAGTCGACGACGCGGCCCCCGGACGCCATCAGCGGCTCCAGCTCGTCGCGGACCCGGCGGCGCCAGGCCACGGCGGCGGCCGCGTCGCTGACGCGCAGGGCCTCGATGTCGGCCGGCGTCGTGACCCGCCTGCTCGACCGCCCGCCGATCGGGCGCTCGTACGGCGTGCCGGCGCAGGCGGCGACCACGCGCGGCGACAGCAGCTCCCAGCGTGCCAGGAGCCGGTCGGTGTCGTCGCCCAGGTTGATCGCGTCGTGCATCGCGCCGTAGAAGTTGGGGAGGTACTCCACCGGGAGCGCCCCCAGCTTGACGATGTTGAAGTAGGCGTTGCGGCCGACCAGCGGATCGAAGGTCCACTCGACGGCGGTGACGCCGCGGGCCAGCGCCCAGGCCCGCTGGTGGAGCTTGAGCGCCATTCCGACGCCGCGGCCGGTCAGCCCCGGCGCCACACCGGCGATGTGGCTGTGCAGGGTGCGCGCCGCCGGCTCCTCGTGGAAGCCGACGCAGACCCCGATGAGCCGATCCCCGTCGAACGCGCAGGCGACGTAGTTGCCGGCCTTCGTCAGAGCGCGCAGGAACTCGACCGTGATCATCGGGGTCTCCGGCCGGCCCCAGATCTCGGCCAGCAGGCCGATCACCGCGTGGGCCTCGCCGAGGCCGGCCGGTTCCCTGATCACGACGCCGGCCCTGGCGGACCAGCGCGCCGCGTCGTCCGCCGCCAGGCCGACAGAAGAGGTCTCTATGGTCACGCCCGGTCAGCCGTGCTTCTTGGGAGTGGCGCGAGCGCCGTAATGGACGTACTCCTCGCCGGTGGGCAGCGCGTAGAACGTGACGGGCGCCCACGACTCCATGCCTTCGGGACGCACGGCGTAGACGCCCTGCGAGACCGGTGTCATCTCATGCGTCTCGACCGGGCTTTCCTCGAGCGCGGCCAGCGGTCCCATCAGGGTGGTCCGCAGGGCCGGCTTGCCCTCGTCCTCGAAGATCTCCATGCGCACCGATTCACGCTCGTACGTGCCGACGTACGGCGCGAGGTCGGTCGGCGCCGGCTCAGCAGGCGGCTCGAACGGCTCGGGCATCCGCACGCCGGTGATCTCGGCGAAGATCTCGGCGTAGAGGTCGATGTACAGGTCGTGGGTGTGGCCGCCGTTGGTGGTGAGCGCGACCGCGACGCCCGCTTCGGGCAGCACGCGGAGGAACGCCGCCTGGCCGATGGTGTTGCCGTCGTGGCCGTAGGCCCGGTGGCCGTGCCAGTCGCAGCGGAACCAGCCGAGCCCCCACGAGTCGCCGAGCAGGTGCTTTTCCGGGCAGTCGGTCTGGTAGGCCGACATCGCCGCGGCGCTTTCCGCCGACAGCACCCGCGTGCCGTCCGCGGCCAGGCCGCCGGCCATGTGCATCCGGGCGAAGGCGAGCACGTCGGCGACGTTGGCCGTGATCAGGCCGGCCGGGCCGACCGCGCGGGGCAGCCCCCACACCGGCGCGATCACCGGCTCTTCGCCGCCCTTGACATGGCCCATCGCGTGGGCGAAGACCATGGCCTCCTCGGGGAGGGTCGTGGTGTGGGTCAGGCCGAGCGGGGCGAAGAGCCGCTCCTTGATCGCCTGGTCCCAGGTGCTGCCGGTGGCGACCTCGATGATCCGGCCGAGCACCGAGTATCCCGCGTTGCAGTACGACCAGGTGACGCCGATCGGGTGGTTCTGCGCGACGTCGGCCAGCAGCGCGACGTACTTCTCCAGGGCGTCGTCGCCGCGTCCGGTGTCGGTGAACAGGTCGCCGTCGATGCCGCTCGTGTGGGTGAGCAGGTTCCAGACGGTCACGGCCGCGGTGATCTCCGGGTCGCGCAGCCGGAACTCGGGCAGGATCTCGGCGACCGGGGTGTCGAGGGCGAACCTGCCCTCGTCGACCAGTTGCATGACGAGGGTCGCGGTCCACACCTTGGTGATCGAGCCGATCTGCCATACGGCGTCCGTGGTGGCCGGCTGGCCGGTGCCGGCGTGCAGCACGCCGGTGGCCACGGTGACCCGCTCATCCTCGGCGCCGTCGCCGCCCAGCCGGAGGATGCCCAGCTGGGCACCGGGCACGCCGTGCTTGGCGGCGAGTTCGTCGAGGCGGCTCTGCCAGTGGGCCTGATCGATCGTGCTGGTCACGTCGGCTCCTTCACGGTTGGGATGGTTCCGGGAACGGCGGCGAGGAGGTGGCGGGTGTACTCGTGGCGCGGCGCGCCGAGCACCTGGGCCGCCGGTCCTTGCTCGACGATCTCTCCGCCGTACATCACCGCGACCCGGCCCGCGACGTACCGGACGACCGCGAGGTTGTGGGAGATGAACAGCATGGAGAGACCGAGTTCGCGCTGCATGTCGCGGACGAGGTTGAGCACGGCGCCCTGGACGGAGACGTCGAGCGACGAGGTGATCTCGTCGGCGATGATCACCTCGGGGCGGGCGGCGAGCGCCCTGGCCAGCGCGACGCGCTGCCGCTGGCCTCCGGACAGCCGCCCGGGAAGGTCGTCGGCCCGCGACGGGTCGAGGTGCACCAGCGTGAGCAGGCGCGTGATCTCCGCGCGTCTCGCCTGCTTGCCGGGGCGGCCCGGCATGGCCTCCGCGACGCTCTCGCCGACGGTCATGCGGGGGTCGAGCGAGGAGTACGGATCCTGGAAGACCATCTGCACGGGACGGACGGGCCCGCGGCGCGGGATGGGCCGGCCGTCCAGCAGGATCTCGCCGCCCGTCACGGGCGCGAGGCCGACGGCGGCCCGCGCCATGGTCGACTTCCCCGAGCCCGACTCGCCGACGAGCCCCACGACCTCGCCGTCGCCGATCTCGAGGCTGACGTCCTTCAGCACGGTGTGCGAGCCGTAGCGGACGCGGACGTCGCGGAAGCTGAGAACGCTCATGCGGTGACCTTCGACGTGACGCTGTGCGGCGCGGCCTTGTGACACGCCACGCGGTTGCCCGCGGCGTCGGCCAGCAGCGGCGGGTCGACCGCGCGGCAGTGGTCGTCGGCGAGCGGGCAGCGGGCCGCGAACGCGCAGCCGATCGGAACGTGCGGCGGATCGATCGGCACTCCGGGGATGACGGCGAGCGGCCGGTCCAGGTCGGTCTCCATGTCCGGCACGGCCGCCACGAGCGCCTTCGTGTACGGGTGCCGGGCCAGCGTCCGGAGGTCGGCGGCCGGCAGCTCTTCGACGATCCGGCCGGCGTACATCACCAGCACCCGGTCGCACACGTCCGTCACGACCGAGACGTCGTGACTGATCAGCAGCAGAGCGGCGCCGGTGTCGCGGCGCACCTCGGCGAGCAGCGCGAGGACCTGGCTCTGCACGGTGACGTCGAGCGAGGTGGTCGGCTCGTCGGCGATGATGAGCCGCGGCGTCCCCATGAGACCCATGCCGATCATCGCCCGCTGGCGCATGCCTCCGGAGAACTGGAAGGGGTACTGCCTGGCCCGCCGCTCGGGTTCGCGGATCCTGACGGCGCGCAGCCGGTCGACCGCGCGGGCGAGGGCGGCCCGGCGGCGGAGCCCCTGGTGGGCCCGACTCACCTCGGCCAGCTGCGGGCCGATCCGGTGGGCGGGATTGAACGATGTCATGGGGTCCTGGAAGACGATGGCGAGCGAGGTGCCGAGATGCTTGCGCCGCGATTCGGGATCGCCGGGGACCGTCAGGTCCTCTCCCGCGAAGACCAGGTGGTTGGCCTCGACGCGGGCCGGTTGCTCGATGAGGTCGGCCACGGCGAGCGCCGTCATCGACTTGCCCGAGCCGGACTCGCCGACGACGCCGACCGCCTCGCCGTCCTTGATCGCGAACGTGACGCCCCGCACCGCGTGGACCGGCTGGTGCACGCCCGGGAGGGTCACCCGCAGGTCGTCCACGGAGAGAACGGCGCCGGGGACGGGCGCGGTCAGCTCAGTCGCCGTGGCCTGACCGAGCGCGGTCCGGACCGTGGCGACGTCGCCGATGCCGAACGCCCCCGCGAGCGCCTCGCCCGTGAGGTTGAACGCGAGCCCGGCGAGGATGACGGCGAGGCCGGGCGCGAGCGCGGCGAGCGGGTGGATGTAGATGCCGTTCAGCCCGTCCTGCATGAGCCGGCCCCAGTCGTACGACGGAGCCTGCACGCCGAGTCCCAGGAACGAGAGCCCGGCGAAGGAGAGCAGCACGCTGCCGGCGGCCATGGTCGCGTTGACGATGAGCGGCTCCGCGACGTTCGGCAGCACGTGGCGGAACAGGACGCGGAATCGGCCGACGCCCGCGATCCGCGCCGCGGCGACGTAGTCCCGCTCGGAGACGCCGGCCACCAGCGTGTGGCAGAGCCGGGCGAACCCGGGCGCCCCGGCGAGGCCGACCGCCAGCGCCGCCCCGCGCGCGCCGACGCCGAAGATGACGGCGAAGAACAGGACGAGCAGCAGGCCGGGGAAGGCCACCAGCACGTTGACGGCCCAGGTGATGACGCGGCCCACCCGACGCCCGGCCAGCATCGGCGCCGCCCCCAGGACGACGCCGAGCACGATGCTGATCGCCGTCGCGGCGAGCGCGAGGACGATCGAGAGCCGGGTGGCCACGAGCACCCGGAAGAACAGGTCGCGGCCGAGGTTGTCGGTGCCGATCCAGTGGTCGGCCGACGGGCCGGCGAGCAGGTGATCCGTGTCGACGACCGTGGCCCGGCCGTCCCAGAGGATCGGCCCGAACGCCGCGACCAGCACGACGAGGACCAGCAGCCCGATGCCGGCGAGGCCGACGGGCCGCAGCAGCACGCGTGCCGCCCGCATGTCAGCCCTCCCCGATCGTCGAACGAGGATCGAGCAGCGCGAGCGCCACGTCGACGACGGTGTTGATCAGGAGAACACCGACGCCGTAGACGAGGACGGTGCCCTGCACCAGCGGATAGTCCTTCGCCACGATCGAGGAGACGATCGAGGATCCGAGACCCGGCCACGCGAAGACGTTCTCCACCAGGACCGTCCCGGCCACAAGGGAGCTCAGCAGGAGCCCGCCGAGCGTCAGGGTCGCCGTCACCGCGTTCGGCAGGGCGTGCGCGAGATGGATGCGAAGGGCCGTCAGCCGTTTGGCCCGGGCCGTACGGATGTAGTCGGCCTCGAGCACGGCGAGCATCTCCACGCGGACGATGCGCGACAGCACCGCGGCGGGGCCGATCGCCAGCGCGAGCACCGGCAGCACATAGGAGCCGAGACCGTCGCGGCCCGCCACCGGGAAGAGGTTGGTCTGCACGGCCAGCAGGTAGACCAGCCCGACCGCGAGCAGGAAGTCGGGGATCGCGCCGAGCACGACGCTCGTCCCCGTGAACGCCAGTTCCGCGCGGCGTCTGCGGCCGCGCCGGGTGAGCACGGCCATCACGACGCCCACCGGCACGGCGACGAGCATCGAGAGCAGGAACGCGCTTACGGCCAGCGCCGCCGTCGCCGGCAGCCGCTGGGCGATCGTCTCGGCCACCGGAAGCCGGCTGGAGATCGACACGCCCATCTCGCCGTGGAACAGACCCGTCAGGAAGTCGGCGTACTGCCGCCAGAGCGGGTCCAGCAGGCCGAGCTCCCGCTTGCGCGCCAGCACGAGGTCCGCGGGGGCGGTCAGGCCGAGCGCGGCCCGCACCGGATCGCCGGGGACGAGGTGGATCATCAGGAACGAGGCGGTCACCAGGACCCAGAGCGATACGAGCAGCCGTCCCGTCCGGCGTAGCGCGAAGCGAAGCCAGGGGTGGGCCCCCGGGATCCGCAGCCCGCGGACGGGCGGGACGGCTGTCGGCATCGAACCCGTCATCGTCAGCCGAGCATCCGGATGCTGGTCGGGACGATGCTGCCGACGATGGAGAGCTTCGCGTTCTTGAGGAAGGTCGGGATCACGTTGTTGGCGAAGGGGACCAGGTCCGCGGCCTTGTAGAGGGCCTGCTCCGCGGCGAACCAGTCGCCGCAGCCGGCGGCGCCGTTGGCGGCCATCGCCTTGGTGGTGAGGGCGGTGTAGTCGGCGTTGTCGATGGCGGCGAAGTTGGTGCCCTTCGGCGTGACGGTGCCGGAGAGGAAGGGCACCAGCTGGTCGGGGGTGCTGACGTTGACGGGCTCCCAGACGACGTCCCAGTCACCGGTGCCGAACAGCGCGCCGGAGACCTTCGTCTGGTCCTGCTGGGTGGCCTTGGCGTCGATCCCGATCCCCTTCCATGCCGCCACGGCGAGTTCGGCGGCGGCGCTGCCGCCGGTGCCGAGCGAGGCGTCGTAGAGGAAGGAGATCGAGAGCTTCTTGCCGCCCTTGGCGCGTACGCCGTCCGGGCCCTTCGTCCAACCGGCGGCGTCGAGGGCCGCCCCGGCGGCCGCCGCGTCGAACGACGGCACGTGGCCGTTGACGGCGTCGCCGACGCAGCCCGACGGCGCGATGGCCGCCAGCTGGGTCGCGGCCGTGCCCTTGCCGGAGGTCAGGGCGACCTGCAGCTGCTTGAGATCGAGCGCCTGGGTCAGCGCCATGCGGACGGCCGGATCGGAGGTCGGGTGCCCGGCCGCGTGGTTGTACCACTGCTCGCCGATCAGCGCCTGTGTGCCCACGGACTCGAGGCCCGCCTTGGCCAGACGGTCGGCGTCCGGCCCGGTGATCAGGACGGCGTTGACGGTGCCGCCCAGCAGCTCGTTGGCGGCGGTCGTCTCATTCGCGACGATCTTTACGACGACCTTGGCGGGCGTGCCCTGCTCGGCCGTGCTCGCGCCGGCCGGACCCCAGGTGTAGCCCTTGCGCACCTCATAGGTGTAGTGGTCGGACGGGACCGCCTCTTTGAGGACGTACGGGCCGGTGCCGTTGGTGGCGGCCTTGAGGGTGGTGCGGTCCTTCATGCCGGCCGAACACACCATCGGCAGGTTCGCGAACGAATTCAGCACGAACGGAGCCGGCGACGCCAGCTTCACCGTGACCGTCGAACCCGAGGCGGTCGCGGTGGCGCCGGCCGGGACGAAGACGCCGAGGAACGGGCTCTTGTTGTCGGGGTTCTCGACGTAGGTGATGTTGTCGACGACCGTCTGCGCCGTGAACGGCGTGCCGTCGGCGCAGGTGATGCCGTCCTTGAGGGTGAAGGTGACGGTGTCGCCGTTGACCGTCCACGACGTGGCCAGCTGCGGGACGATCTTGCCGTCCTTCGTGACGGCCACCAGGTTGTCGTAGGCGAACTGGGTCATGGTGAACAGCGCGCTCACGGCCGAGCCATGCGGGTCGAGGGCGCCCGGGTCGGCGGAGATGTCGAGGGTGAAGGTCTTGCCGTTGACGGCGGCGCCGGCGCCACCCGGCTTGGCGGAGTCGGACGCGCCGCCGCAGGCGGCCAGGCCGAGCGAGCCGGCCAGTGCCAGGGAGAGCGCACCGAGGGCCCTCGTCCGGGTGGGGGTCATACGGTTCCTTTGCTGGTCCGGGCATTCGGGGGGGTTCATGCGCGGGAGACCACGCGGCCGTAGTGGATGTGTCTGGCGCGGCCCGCGTCATCGCGCCCGATGAAGGCGAAGACGACGTGGATGCCATGGGTGGACTCCAGCGAGATCAGCGAGTCGCCTTCGAAGTGCACCAGCTGGGTGCGCAGCGGCTTCTCACCGATCTCGGCGTGAATGTCCTTGGGCACCCGGTCGAGCCAGATCACCCCGTCGGCGTCCTGGCTGACGGTGATGTCGTAGATCGTGTCCGAGTAACGGCCGAGGTAGGGCGCGGGGTCGATGGTCCGCGGCTCGGCCGGCGGCATGGGGCGGCCCGGCAGCGTGACGCCGGTGAGCTCCTTCAGCAGGTGCGCCACCACGTCGGTGAAGATCCCGAAGAAGTCGCCGCCGTTGGTAAGCAACGCGATGGCCACGCCGTGCTCGGGCGCGATCCGCAGGAAGGCCGCCTGGCCGATGGTCCCGCCGTCGTGGCCGATCACCGTGTGGCCGTCGTGATTTTCCATCTCCCAGCCGAGGCCCCACGAGCCGCCCATGCCGCTGAGCCGGGGCAGCTCGACCTGCGGCCGCCGCATGGCCGCCACGGTCTCGGGGGTCAGGATGACGGTGCCGTCCGGCGCCTTGCCGTCGGCCAGGTGCATGGCGACGAAGCCGAGCAGGTCGCGGGCGGTCATGGCGAGCATCGAGCCGGCGGGCGCGTTGGACCGGGCGAGCGCCCAGGTCGGCGTGGGCTCGCCGGTGCCGAGATGCCCGACGGCCGCCCGGTGCACGATCGCCTCGTACGGGCTGGGCGAGACGTGCGTGAGCCCGAGCGGCGTGGCCAGCCGCTCGACCAGCACCTGGTCGAAGGGCTTGCCGCGGAGCACCTCCACCAGGCGGCCGAGGACGACGAACCCGGTGTTGTTGTAGGAGAAGACCTCGCCCGGCTCGAACAGCTGCGGGATGTCGTGGATCGAGGCGAGGTACTTCTCGATGGCGTCGTCGCCGCGGCCGGTGTCGGTGAAGATGTCGCCTTCGAAGCCCGCGACGTGGCACAGCAGCTGGCGCGTGGTGATCGTGGCGGCCGCCGCCGCGTCGCCGATGACGAACTCGGGGAGATAGCCGCGCAGCGGCGCGTCGAGGTCGACCAGGCCGTCGTCCACCAGCTGCATCACCAGGGCGCTGGTCCACAGCTTGGTGATCGAGCCGATCTGGAAGACCGAATCCGTGGTCGCCTCGACGCCCGTGGTCCTGCTGAGGACGCCCGCGGCCGCGGTGAGCACCCGGCCCCCGGCGAGCACGGCGACCGAGGCGCCGGGCACGCCGCGGTCGGCCACGATCGGGGCGAAGTGTTCATCGAGCCAGCTCTGAACACTTTCGGGCGACATCATGCCGCTGAGGCTAGAAGGCGAGCCTTCCGGCGTACTCAGTAGATCGGACAAGCCGAATAGGGCGGCGTTGTCCGATCCGACAACAGTGCCTACTTCCAGACCTGGGCGGCCACCCGCCGGAAGTTGCCGCCGAGGATGCCGCGCACCGTGTCCTCCGGATAGCCGCGCTTGACCAGCTCCTGCTCGATCCGCAGCGTGACCTCCGGCTCGACGAACTGGATCACGCCCCAGCGGGTGTACTCATCGGGGAACAGGTCCGGGTTCGCCTCGAGGTCGGCCTGCACGTCGTCGGCGTCGAAGGAGAAGTCGCTGCCGATGCCGACATGCTCGGGCCCGACGAGCTCGACGGCGTAGTCGATGTGCGCGATGAAGGCGTCCAAGGTCGCGGTGTTGGGACCGAGGAAGATGCCGACGCCGGGAATCCCGATGACGCCCCCGGTCTCGGCGCACGCGCGGGCCTGCTCGTCGGTGATGTTGCGGGCGTGGTCCCACAGGCCGCGCATGGCGGAGTGGGAGTAGATCATCGGCTCGGCGGAGGCCTCCGAGAGATCCAGCCCCGTGCGCGTGCCGCAGTGCGAGCCGTCGACCAGCATGCCGACCTCGTTCATCCGCTTGACCAGGTCGCGGCCGTACGCGGTAAGACCGGTGTCGGTCTTGTCGAGGCAGCCGCCGCCGGCCGCGTTCCCGTTGTTGTAGCTCGGCAGCAGCGACTTCACGCCGAGGTCGTAGTAGGTCCGCACCATGTCGAGGTCGCCGGCCAGCGGATTGGAGTCCTCGAGGTCGAAGGCCACCACGATCCGGTCGCCGGGGACCGCGGCGTCGATCGCCGCCACGGTCGTGGCCATCTCCAGGTCGGGGTGGGCCTCGATCGCGCGGGTGAAGTGGTCGATGTAGGAGAGCGAATCCTCGCGGGAGTGCGGCGCGTAGCCGACGTTGACGCAGACGTAGGCCCCGCCGGGACGGCGATAGCGCAGGATGTCGCCGACGTCGGCGTCGAGGGTGAGCGGCAGGCAGGCGTGCTGCTCCCAGAAGGCACGGGTAGAACTCATGCTGAGGATTTTTACGCAGACCCGCGCCGGACTGTCTTCTACTGTCCGGGTTCATGACGGCGCGCGGGTTGGACCCGGCCTTTGGGGCAGCGGATGAGGCGCTGCTGGTCGAGGGCAACCTGCGGGCGAGCCGGGAGGCGTACGACGCGGCCTATCGGGAGGCCGAGGGGCGGGGCGACGAGCAGGGGATGGCCCTCGCGGCGCTGGGGCTCGGCGGCTTGTGGGTGCACGAGCATCGGGGCGCGGCGGACGCCGCGATGGTGTGGACGCGCCTTCGCCGCTCCTTGGCGCTGGTCGATCCCCGATCGTCGCCGGGGCTCCGGCTGCGGATCAGGATGGCCGCCGAGGCGGACTACCGCGTCGGCGAGCACTCCGGGATCCTGGCCATGTTGGCCGAGGCCAGGCGGGCCGGCGACCCGGTGGCGTTCGCGGAGGCGCTGAGCCTCACCCATCACTGCGTGCTGGGTCCAGAGCACGCGGCGCTGCGGCAGGAGCTGGCGCGCGAGCTGATCGGCGAGGCGCCGCGGACCGGCCGCCGCAGCGACCTGCTCATGGGGCTTATGTGGAACACCGTCGACGGGTTCCTGTCGGCCGACCCGCACGCCGAGCGCTACCTGGAGGAGCTGCGCGCCCAGCTCGCGGAGCGGGAACATCTGGCGGTCGGGTTCGTCGTGGCCGCGCTCGGGGTGATGCGCGACATCCGCGCCGGCCGGCTGGCGGAGGCCGAGGCCGAAGCGTCCGCCTGCGCCGACCGTGGGGCCGACGCCGGCGACATCGACACGACCGGGTGGTTCGTGGGGCAGCTTGCGGTGATCCGCTGGTATCAGGGCCGCGGCGCCGAGTTCCTCCCGCTGCTGTCGGAGCTGGTGAGCTCGCCGACGTTGAGCCCGGTGGACTACTCCTACTTCGCCGCTCTCGGGGTGGCGGCGGCAAGTGTCGGGGATCACCGGCTGGCGACCGGTGCCCTCGCCCGGATACGCGGCCGGGCCCTGGCCGAACTGCCGCGCTCGAGCAGCTGGCTGACGACCATGTACGCCGTGGTCGAGACGGCGCACCTGCTCAGGGGAGGATCGGCGGACATGTCGGCCGAGGTCTCGGCCGAGGCGTACGAGCTGCTGCTGCCCTTCGCGCATCTTCCGGTGATCGTCAGTCTCGGCGTCGCCTGCCTGGGATCGGTGCAACACTGCCTGGGCGTGGCCTCGCTGACCCTCGGCCAGGTGGACCGGGCCGTGGGACACCTGCGCGCGGCCGTGCACGACAACGTCGTGCTCGGGCACTGGCCCGCCGTCGCGCTGTCGCGGGCGCGGCTGGGGCAGGCGCTCGCGCTACGCGACGGAATCCGCGACGAGACGGCGATACGCGAGCTCACCCTGGCCGAGCAGGAGGCGGCGGCGCTGGGCATGGCGTTGCCGGCCCCCGTGCGTCCCGTGGAGCAGGGCGCCGAAGCCGGGCCCCGAGCGCCGGCCGTGTGCTGGCGCCGCGGGCGGCAGTGGTGGATCGAGCTCGGCGGCCGGACCGTGTGCGTCGCGCACAGCGTGGGCATGGATCATCTGTCGATCCTGCTGGCCAACCCAGGGCAGGAGATCCCGGCCGTCGAGCTGGCCGCGGGCCCTGGGCTCCGTGGTCCTTCCGCCGACGAGAGCGCGGCGACCGCCGGTCAGGCGATGCTGGACGAGGTGGCCGTACGGGAGTACAAGGAGCGGCTGGAGCAGCTGCGGGACGAGATCGGCGAGCTCGAGGCGCTGAACGACTACGAACGCGTCGCCGCGACCCGGGCCGAGCGTGACTGGCTGCTCGACGAGCTGGCCGCCGCCACCGGCATGGGCGGACGGGCGCGCCAGTTCGCCGACAACCAGCAGCGGGCCAGGCTCGCCGTGGGCAAGGCCATCAGGCGTGCGCTGAACCGCATCACAGAGGCCGATCCGATCCTCGGCGCCGAGCTGCGCGCCACCGTCCACACGGGCGTGCGCTGCTGCTACCGCCCCGGGCCGATTCCGGCGATCCCGGGGCGGTAGCGGGCGTGCGGTCAGATCTTCGCTATCTCCGTGTCGACGAACTCGGCCGGACCTGCCTTGGCGGTGATCCGGACCCGGGCGGGCGTGCCATCGGCGTAGGTGAGGGTCGTGCTCTGACCGGCCTGGCCGAGCACGGCCATGAGCCGCACGCCCTTGCGGCCCCACTCCCCGCTGCCCGCCGGGTCACCGGAGAAGGGCGGTGGGAACTGGTCCATGGTCGCGGCGTCCTCGACGATGTGCCACACGGCGATGCCCTGCGGCAGGTTGCCGTCGTAGTTGGCGCCGTTGCCGCCCCAGCGGTTCTCGAGGATGAAGTACGCCTTGTCCTGCCGCGCCGGGTCGAAGACGATCGTGATCTCCCGCCGGCTCTCCACCGACGCCAGCGGCACGGTCCGTACCGTCAAGGTGGTGGTGTCGACCAGGCCGGGCAGCACGAACCCGCTCTTGAGCTTGTGGAACGGGTCGAAGTGATTGGCCTGCGTGTGGTTGTCCATCACGCTGTACCGGCCGGGACGCAGGGTGTTGCTCCAGTACATGTCGGCCGCGCCGAGGATGTCGTGGGCGCCCTCGTGCACCAGCAGGCCGACGTTGACCAGCCGGTGGGAGGTGTCGGTCGACGCGGACAGATAAAGGTCGAGCACCCGGACGTTCATGGTGAAGCCGTCAAGAGGCGCCGACGCCCACTGCGTGGTGCCGTCGCCGTTGTTCTGCGGGCGGATGATCTCGACCACGAGCTCGTCGCCGCCGATGGCGTTGTCGCCGTCGCGGTCGTAGGCCTTGAAGTCGAAGAACGGGTCGGCCGCCTTCAGCGCGTCCTGCCACATCAGCGGGAAGTTGCCGGTGTCCCAATACCAGGTGCCGGTGCGGCCGGCCGGCGCGGGCAGCCAATTCCCGTCGTTGCAGCCGACGAGCGTGGGCGTGGCGAACCCGAACTGGTCGCCGGTGTTCTCCCGATACCACGCCTGCGCGTTGGCGCCCCCGTCGCCGCCGTCGTGCAAGGCCCGCAGGTAGGCGGAGGTGGGGGGCGCGTGGCCGGGCCGCCGCGGATCGAAGCAGATCGCCACCGAGGGAATCTGCCCCACCCTCGGCGCGAGGCTCGAATACGGCTGGGCGAAGTCGGTGCCATGGCGGGTCTTGTACGTCACGGCCACGACGCGGTCGCCGATGACGGCGCCGGCACCCGAGTCGACCGATGCCTGCACCTGCACGGTGTGCGTGCCGAGCTGCAGGTTCTTGGCGACGAAGGTGTAGGTCTGGGCGTGCGTGTGGGTCACGTTGGTGGCCAGCTCGACCTCGCTCTGCCCGACCGGCCGGCCGTCGATCAGGGCACGCAGGAACGTGCGGTCACGGGTGGCCTGATGCTCCATCCCGACCGTCAGCTCCACGTCCTCGCTCGGCACGGCGGTGATGAAGGTGGCGCCCATGTTGGACACGTCGACCCAGCTGGTGGAGGTGACGGTCTGGCGTGAGCCCTGGGAGGCCGACTCCACCAGGCCGCCCTCGTCGGTGAACTCCGGACTCGCGAACACCGTCAGCGCGCGGTCGGCCAGCCTGATGCTCGCGCCGGGAATGGTGCCGGGATCGACCGACCATTGCACGGCCACGGTGTGCGGGCCCGCGCCGACGTCCTTGCGCACGAACACGTACGACCGGGCGCCGCCGACGACCCCGGGATCCTCGAAGATCACGTCTTCGGTCGGCTGCCCGTCGACCATGGCACGGGCCAGGAACTTCCCGCTGCTGTTGGTGGTAAGGCCGGAGAAGGTGATCTTGATGTTGCCATGTGAGGGAGCGAAGACCGTCCGGGTCAGGTCCGGCACGTTCTCCCATGCCAGGGAGCTCTTTACCCGGAAGTCCGACTCGGCCGCGACGTGCGCGAGCGCGCCGCCCGCCTCGCTGTGGACCGACAGCGTGCGGTCGCGGATGCGGGCGACCTGGCCAGAGTTGGAGTACCACTGGACCTGGACGATGTGCTTGCCGGCCGGCATCGATTCGCGGCCGAACGTGAACGACCGCGTGCCGTCGAACTCCGCTCCGGCCAGCCGGTAGGCGACATCGGAGGGGCTGGTCACGCCGCCGTCGACGAGCACGCGCAGCCACACGGAGTTGACCGTGTAGATCTCGGCCGACACGGTGGCGGTGAGCGTGGCGCCGGAAACCGTGTAGACGGCGGTGGTCAAGCCGGGCACGTCCACCCAGACGCCGGGCGAGTTGGCCTTCGGCGCCTGCTCCGGCGGGACGACGACCGTCACGTCGCTGCTCGGCTTGGGCAGCGGGAACGACGACTGGACGTCCGCCTGAGAGCAGAACGCCTGGATGCCGGCGCCCCAGGCGTGCTCGACGTCGGGCGCGTACATGGTCATGTTCAGGACGTTCAGGTCGTCGGTGGGCGCCAGGCGGGCGACGACCAGGTCGAAGTTGGGCACGCCGCCGGAGAAGGACGTTCCGAGGACGTGGGTGCCGGCCGGGCAGGTGGCCGTCACGGTCTTGGTGCGCTCGTTGGCGTTGAACCGGGACACGGCGTTCGCCATGGTGACCGGCGCGTCGGCGTCCACGCAGACGGCGAAGGTGGTCACGCTCCACGAGCCGTCGAAGCCGTCGGCGTCCTCGCCGGCGCTGACCGAGGCGAAGTCGCGGTCGGGCTGCCGGGCGCCCATCTCACGGATGTGGACCTGGCCGCCGCCGTCGTTGATCCGCGCGCCGGTGCCGAGCACCCGCTTGCCGTCCGGACACGAGATCTGGTTGATGCGGTCGAAGTTGGAGTCGGCCGGGCCGGTGTTGAAGACGACCTGCTGCCCGGGCAATGGGTCGGTGCAGATGGCGTACGCCGCCACGCTCCAGTTGCCGGCGAAACCCTCGTCACGTTCGGTGCCCGTCACCCGGAAACTGTCGAAGGCCGTGGCCGCGATGGGCCGCATCTCGGTCACTTCGACTTCCCCCTGATTGGGGGTCGCGCCGCCGGCCGCGGTTATCCCCCCACCCCCGCCCGTGACCTTCTTGCCGGCCGGGCACTGCGCGACCACGCTCTTGGTGGGCGACGACTCCTGGATCGAGGCCGCCTGAACCAGGACGACCACAGGTCTGCCCCAAGCCGCGGCCGATGTGACGCCATATAAGACCTGCGACACCAACGCGAGCGCGGTCAGCGCAGCGACCGCCGCTCCCCAATGTCGTTTGACATGCATGTGAATCCAAATCCTTCCGGTAGAGCCCGAAAGGGACCGCGTGCCAACCGGTGCCACTCCACGGCACGCGGATCGGCACATATGAACGACCTACTCGCCCGGCTGCGTACCTACCTCTGAAGAGGCATCGCGAGGAGGAGTCGTCGTGGCAACGTTGGGCCGGGTCAGGAGCGCGGGGGCGCTTGTGGCGCTGGCGCTGCTGGCGGCGCTTCCGGTCTCCGTCGCCGTCGCCGAGCCGCGGCCGACCATCGCGCAGGCCAAGGCCAAGCTGACCAGGCTGAACGAGCAGGCCGACCAGGTGGTGGAGAAGTACAACCAGGCGACCGAGGCGTACAAGAAGGCCAAGGCCAAATACCAGACCCTCGACGGCGCCGTGGCCCGCAAGCGGGCCGAGGCCGACGCCCTGAAGCAGGACCTGGTGGTGGTCGCGGTCAACAGCTACCAGCTGGGCGGCCTCGGCGACTGGCAGGTGCTCCTGGGCCAGGATCTCGGCTCGTCCCTCGACCGCATGGCGTCGATCGACCACATGGCGCTGGCCCAGCAGGAGACGCTGCACGCGTTCGAAACGGCCACCGCTGACCTGCGCCACCGGCGCGACGACGCCAAGGCCGTGTTCGCCGATGCGCTGCGCGCCCGCGACAAGGTACGCGACCAGAAGACCAAGGTCGAGCGCCTCGTCACGCAGCAGACCGCCCTGCTGCGCCGGCTCGGCGCCTTCCAGGAGGGTGATCCCGACAGCACCGGCATCAAGTACACCGGTCCTGCCTCCGGCGACGCCCGCGCCGCGCTCCAGTTCGCCTTCGCCCAGGTCGGCAAGCCTTACCGCTACGGCGGCACCGGGCCGAACTCCTTCGACTGCTCGGGATTCACCCAGGCCTCCTGGAAGGCCGCGGGCGTGCAGCTGCCACGCACCACCTACGCCCAGTGGGCCTGGGGCGCCGGCCGCCGCGTGTCCCTCGACGCGCTGGAGCCGGGAGACCTGCTGTTCAGCAAAGGCCTCGGCCACATGGGCATGTACGCCGGGGACGGCAAGATGATCCACTCCCCGCAGACCGGTGAGGTCGTCAAAATCGTGGACATCGACGACTACTGGCGCGGCCGCCTGGCCGGCGCCGTCCGCCCCTGACCGGTGAGCCTTCGATTGTCAGTCGTCTATCGCCTGATAGACCGTCGTCCAGAAGTCGTGGACAAGCCGCGCCGAATCGGGGACGGACATTCCCACCTGGGTGAGCACGATTCCGACGAGCTGATTGTCCGGGTCGGCGTACGTCGAGGTGCCGCTTCCGCCGTCCCAGCCGAACTGGCCGATGGGCGCGTAGTCGCCGCGGTAGGTGCGCACCGCCATCCCGAATCCCCAGCCGCCCTGCTGTCCCTGGCCGAATGACACATGGACGTTGTCGGCGGCCATGACGTTTCTGGCGGCCTGTTGCTCGGGCGTGAGGCGGTTTGTGGTCATCAGCTCGACGGCGGGCCGTGACAGGATTCGCGCTCGCTGCCGTGCGTGCCGAGATTCAGCAGCATCCGGAAGTAGGCGTGGTAGTCGTCGGCCGTGGAGACCAGCCCGCCCCCACCACCCTGGAACGCCGGCGGCCGGCTGTGGCGGCCCCCTTCGGCCGGGTCCCACACATGGAACTCCCCGGTCTTCGGGTCGGGGGCGTACAGGGCCGGCAGCCGGTCGATCTTGTCGGCGGGCACGTGGAAACCGGTGTCCTTCATCCCCAGCGGATCGAAGACGCGTTCCCGCAGGACAGTCTCGAACGACCGGCCCGTGACCCTGGCGACCAGCACGCCGAGCAGATCGCTGCTGATGTGGTACTGCCAGCGCTCGCCGGGCTGGTGCATCAACGGAAGCTCGCCGAGACGGCGCATCCACTCATCCGGCTCGGGCATCTCCGGTCCCTGGGGCGTGAGCCCCCGCTCGAAGATCGCGCCCATGATCGGGGCGCCCAGCGAGGTCAGGTCCATGCCGAGCCCGAACGTCGAGGTCAGCAGGTCCCGTACGGTGATCGGCCGCCGCGCCGGCACGGTGTCGTCCAGGGGACTGTCGATCCGCTTCAGCACCTGGCGGTCGGCGAGCTCCGGCAGCCACGGCTCGACCAGGTCGTCCAGCCGCAGCCGGCACTCGTCGAGCAGGACCATGGCCGCCGCGATCGCGACCGGCTTCGACGTCGAGGCCATCCGGAAGATCGTGTCCCGGCGCATCGGCGCGCCGCCGTCATGGAGCATCGTCCCGATCGCCTCGACGTGCGTCTCATCGCCCCGGCCGACGAGGGCGACGACCCCGGGGATCTTCCCGGAATCGACATGCCGCGCCAGCACGTCACGCATCCTGCGCAGCCCTGCTTCGGAGAAGCCGCTCTTGCCCATCATGAATCTCCTTTGATCGAACGGATTTGTCAGCAGCCGAGCCGGTCGGCGATCACACCCAGCACCTGCCGCAGGTCGCGTGCCATGCGGGCGCGCAGGCCGATCTCGGCGATCCCGCCGGCGAATCCCGGATGGCCGGGAAGGACCCGGTGGACGCGATGGGTCACCCGGGTGCCTTCGGGGCAGGCCGTGGCGGCGTGCACCCCGGCGTACCAGCTCTGCACCGCCACCATGGACCGGGCCTGGTCCACCTGGATCTCCACCGGCCCCACCGGCCCGGCGAACTCGGCGCGGTAGACGCCGGGGCCGGACCCGGCCACGACGGTCATCGCTCCCTGCCGTGCCGCCGCGGCCCTGGCCAGGATCAGCAGATTGTCATCGCCCACGCGCCCCTCGGCGACGGCGAGCAGGAGCGCGGCCACCGCCGTGACGGGCGCGGGGAGCGTCCCGTCCACCTCCCACCGCGCGGGCCGCGCGTCCAGGTCGGCGAGCAGGGAAGACGTCGTGTGCATGGGGAGAGCCTCGACCCCGCCGCACGGCCGGGCCAAGGCACGCGGGGCGCTCCGGGACGGGGAAATCCCACCGATACCCCGGCTGACCTGCGCTGTCGCGCCAGCGTGCGGTCGTCGCACAGGTGTCCCGGGACGGGACGGGACACCCGGGCCGGCCCTTAGAGGCTGCCGGCCAGGCTCAGCCCGCCCGGGTCAGGCCCGCGCGTGCCACCGGCGCGAGATGGCCGAGGCCGTCCGCGGTGGCGATGTCCAGCGCCTGCCGGAAGTGCCGCGCCGCGGCGTCCCCGTCGCCCGTGACCAGGCAGGCCTCCGCGTACGGCAGGAGGCTCCGCACCATCCGGTGCCGCTCACCGGCCTCTTCGAGGATCCGCATGGCCTCGGCGTGCCTGGCCGCCGCCTCCTCGCCGCGACCGAGGTGGCGCAGCGCGACGGCGGCGTCCGTGAGGCTGATCGCCTCGAAGATCTGATGGCGTGTCCCCCGGTTGAGCGCGAGGGCCCGCTCGGCGAAGTCGAGCGCGGTCTCGGCGTCACCCAGGCCGAGCGCCGCCCGGCCGAGCGTGTCCAGGCACATGCGCTCCTTCTGCCGGTCCAGCCGGCGCGCGGCGTCGATCACGCCCGAGACGACCTCGCGGGCCTCGCTGTACTCCCCCAGCACCACCAGAGCCTGCCCGAGCGTCGCGCGCACGTGCACACGGGTGGCGGTCTCGCCGGCCGGCAGCAGCCCGGTCGCCTGGCGCAGGAGTTCGACGGCGCCTTCGGCGTCGGCGGCGTACAGCCGGGCCTCCGCCAGCTGCTCGAGGGCCAGGGCCTGGCCGACGATGTCGCCCTCCTCGGCCATCAGCACGCGGGCCGTCTCGAGCTCCGGCACCGCCTCCTCCAGCCGGCCGGCGCGCATCAGCGCGGCGCCGAGCAGATACCGGTGCGAGGCGAGCATGCGGCGCTCGCCCAGCCTTTCGGCGGCGGCCATGCTGACCTGGAGCCCCCGGATCAGCTGCGCCATGCCGCCCCGCCGCCCGTGGGAGACCAGGGCGAGCTGGCCGAGCCCGACCGCCGGCGCGTCGATGCGCAGCTCCACGGCGAGCAAGAGCGTCGCCGTGATGTTGGCCCACTCGGCGTCCAGCCAGTCGAGGGCTCCGTCGTAGTCGGCGAAGCCGGGAAGCGCGGGAGGGCGCTGGGAGACGATGACGGGCAAGGTGATAACGATGACGTCGAGCTGTTTCGCGGTCAGCATGCCGCTCAGGTAGTAGTCGCCCAGCCGGGCGATCGCCGGCGCGGGGTCCGCCGCGTCGTCGTCGGCGCGGGCGGCCTGCCGCAGCAGGTCGTGCATCCGGTAGCGGCCCGGCGCCGGCTCCTGAAGAAGATGCACGTCGACCAGGTCCTCCAGCAGGGAGCGGGCGTTGCCCAGCGGGATCTCGGCCAGGGCGGCCGCCGCGTACGCGTCGACGTCCTCACCCGGCACCAGCCCGAGCAGCCGGAACATCCGCCGCTGCGCGGGGTCGAGCTGCCGCAGCGACATCCCGAACACGTCCGACACCGCGAGGTCGCCCTCGCGCAGTCGTTCCGCCAGGGTGCCGAGCGTC
Source organism: Streptosporangiaceae bacterium NEAU-GS5 (assembly GCA_017592665.1). Classification (GTDB taxonomy): domain Bacteria; phylum Actinomycetota; class Actinomycetes; order Streptosporangiales; family Streptosporangiaceae; genus NEAU-GS5. The sequence continues at coordinate 409,466 of JAGFNW010000003.1, forward strand.
CATGCGGGCCGGTGCCGCAGCCGCGCGGCGGCCACCCGGATGGCCAGCGGCAGGTTTCCGCACAGGCCGAGCACCTCGCCGACGTCGCCGGGCCGGGTCCCGCCCGCCGACGCGACGAACAGCTCCGCCGCCTCCTCCGGCGCCAGGACGTCGAGGGAGATCGGCTGTACCTCGTCCAGCTCCACCAGGCGCCGGCGGCTGGTGATCACGACGAAGCTCTCGCCCGCGCCGGGCAGTAGATCGCGCACGTGACCGGCGTCGGCCGCGTTGTCCAGGAGCACGATCGCGCGCCGCATCGCGAGCTCCGACCGCCACAGCGCGGCCCGCTCGGCGACTCCCTCGGGGATCCTGCCGGGCGGCAATCCGAGCGCGGTCAGCAGCACGCGCAGCGCCTCCGCGGGTTCGACCCGCTCCCGTCCCGGCGTGAATCCGTGCAGATCCAGGTAGAGCTGTCCGCCGGGGAAGTCGGCGGTCAGCAGGTGCGCGGCGTGTACGGCGAGCGCGGTCTTGCCCACTCCACCCATTCCGTCGATCGCCACCATCGCCGTGTTCCGCGCGGCGCCGAGGAGCGCGGCCAGCTCCTCCCGGCGGCCGGTGAAGGCGGTGATGTCATGGGGCAGGTCGTTGCGCACGGACGCGGTGGCGGACACGGTGGCGGCCACGCTCGCCGGGGGCGCGTCCTTGGCCCGCTCCCACGCATCACGCATCAGCCTGGGGTCACGACCGGCCGCCTTGCACAGCGCCACCACCGTCGGCCACGGCGGAACGGCCTGGCCGGAGAAGTAGCGCGACAGCGAGGAACTGCTGCCATGAAGGTCGCGGGCGAGCTCGCGGAGGCTCCTCCCAGTGAGGTCGCGCAGCTGCCGCAGCCGCGCCGCCAACTCCTGCCGGCCCTGCTCAACGTTCACCCGCCGATCCTAGGCTCGCCCCGGAACGGGCCAGACCGAGGGACTGTACGGGTACTGTACGGGCCGCTATACGCGTGTCGGTCAGGCTGCGCTGAGGGGACCCATCAACCACAACGGGGAGCTTCATCGTGAAACGCGCCATCGCCGCTTTAGCCTGCCTGCTCGTGAGCGTGCCGCTCATCGGCGGCCCGTCACCCGCGTCCGCCCAGGCCCGGCGCCAGGGCCAGATCACCGTCAACTGGGCGGGTAGCGTCAACGAAGACCTGGGCAAGATCCACACCTCCATCACCTCGACCGCCCCCATCGCGACGATCAAGGCGCACATCCTGTCCGCGGCAGGCGCGGAACTCGCCCGTACGACCGACTTCGCGCTCACCTCAGGCAGCACCACCGACGGCATCTGGACCACACGCGGCCGGGTCCGCGTCGCCGAGCTCGGCTCCTACCGCATCGACATCGAGGTCACCGCCACCGACGGCACGCATGTCACCGCGGCCCAGGCAGGACAGTTCGTCTACATGGTGCGAACGGTCTTCGACCCGCTCACGTCCAGTCCCGCCACGGTCGACCAATCGCACCGCACCATCACCGTGAGCGGCCGGGCGTTCGGCATCTGGCCGGGCACCGGCGAGCGTAAGCCGCTCGGGCGGGGTTTCCCCATCGGGCTGAGCATCTCGTATCTGGACAAGAACGGCGGCTTCAGCGGCTTCGACCGGGCCGAGCTCACCACCGACGCCCACGGCCGGTTCCGGCATCGGCTCACGCTTCTCGCGAGCGCCGAGTTCACCGCCGCGTTCGTGTACGACAACGTCCACTTCGGCTACATCTCCGGCAACTCCGAGGCCCTGGTCATCCGGCCCGTCGAGGCGGCCACCGAGATCCAGGTCACCGTCACCCCCGCACGCGTCGACTTCGGACACGAGGTCACCGTCTCCGGTCTGGCCCGGCGGCGCTCGCCGGCCGGCTGGCGGCCACTCGCCAACACCGAACTCGGCGTGGTCACCAGCAACTTCGACACGCTTCCCGCGGTCACCACCGACGCGAACGGCCGCTACAGCTTCACCTTCGTCCCGTGGGACACCGGCACCATCACCGTGGCCTTCTACACCGAGGACTCCTACACGGCGAACGCCATCACCACCGTCCCCTTCACCGTCGCCCACCCCGCGGCCTTCGCCGACTTCGCGGCCGAACGGCAGGGCGGCGACATCGTGGCGTCGGGCCATCTGGTCTTCCCCGGCCACGTCAGCCCCGGATCGCCCGAGGTGATCATCGAATTCTCCGCGGACGGAACGACGTGGACGACCCGGGCCACCAGCCGCGCCGAATGGCACGGCGAGGGCTACGCCTTCTCCGGCGCCTTCGCCGAGCCCGCGGCCGGACAGGTGCGGGCCCGCTTCGAAGGCGGCGAAACCTTCCAGGACGCCCAGAGCCAGGCCGTCAGCGTGAGCTGACCGTCCCCACGAAGCACGGAACACCGAATACAAGGCAAAGGGCCGTCAGACCGGGTGGTCTGACGGCCCTTTCGGCCGGTTCATGGTCAGGCCTTGTTGAAGGTGTTCTTGGCCCAGAGGTAGGACAGGACGCCGATGCCGGCGCACCAGGCGATGGCGATGGCGGCGCTGTTGCCGATCGGCGTGCCGAGGAAGAGGCCGCGGATGGTCTCCATGATCGGAGTGAAGGGCTGGTATTCGGCGAACCAGCGAAGGACGGTGGGCATCGAGTCGGTGGGGACGAAGCCGCTGCCGAGGAAGGGCAGCAGGATCAGCGGCATCGGGGCGTTGCTCGCGGCCTCGGGGGTCGGTGACTTGAGGCCGAGGGCCACCGACAGCCAGGTGATCGCCACGACGAACAGGGTGAGCATCCCGGTGGCGGCCAGCCATTCGACGACGGTGGCGTTCGGCCGGAAGCCGATCGCCAGGGCGACGCCGATGACGACGGCCATGCCGAGCAGTTGCTGGATGACGCTGCCGACGACGTGGCCCGTCAGGACCGAGGCCCGGGAGATCCGCATCGTGCGGAAGCGGGCGATGATGCCTTCCGTCATGTCGGTGGCGACCATGACGGCGGTTCCGGTCGCGGCCGTGGCGGCCGCCATGAGCAGGATGCCCGGCACGACGTAGTTGATGTAGGCGTCCCGGCCGCCGCCGAGTCCGGCTCCGAGAGTGCCGCCGAGGACGTACACGAACAGGAGCAGGATGATGACGGGCGTGACGACCAGCTGCACGGTCATGGATGGGTAGCGGAGCAGGCGCTTGAGCTGGCGCCGCACCATGGTCGACGAGTCGCGCATGGCGAGCGTGAGGGTGCTCATCGGGTGGCCTCCTGACGGCCGGTGAGGGTGAGGAAGACGTCGTCGAGGTCGGGGGTGTGGACGCTCATCTCGTTGATGTCGATCGAGCGTTCGTCGAGGAGGGTGAGCAGTTCGCGGATGGCGCGGACGCCGCCGTCGCTCGGCACCTGCAGGGTGAGCGCCTCGGTGTCGGCGATCCCCGCGCCGAGGAGGGCGCGGGCGGCGTCGAGCAGGTGCGGCTCGGCGAAGGTGAGCTCGATGTGGCCGCCGGGGATGCGCCGCTTGAGCTCCTCGGCCGTGCCTTCGGCGATCAGCCGCCCGTGGTCGAGCAGGGCGATGCGGTCGGCGAGTTCGTCGGCCTCCTCCAGATACTGGGTCGTGAGGAAGATGGTGACGCCGCTCGCGACGAGCTCGCGCACGATCTGCCACATGGTGCGGCGGCTGCGTGGGTCGAGGCCGGTGGTCGGCTCGTCCAGGAAGATCAGGCGGGGGTCGCCGACCAGGGTCATCGCCAGGTCGAGCCGCCGTTGCATGCCACCGGAGTACGTCGCGGCCGGCTTGCCCGCCGCGTCGGCCAGGTCGAAGCGGTCGAGCAGTTCGGCGGCCCGGCGCTTGCCGTCGCCGCGGGACAGGTGCTTGAGGTCGGCCATGAGGAGCAGGTTCTCCTCGCCGGTGAGCAGCTTGTCGACGGCCGAGTATTGGCCGGTGACGCCGATCGCGCCGCGCACGTCGTCCGGCCGGCGGGCCAGGTCGTGGCCGGCGACCTGGACGTCGCCGGCGTCGGCTGGGATCAGGGTGGACAGGATCTGGACGGTGGTGGTCTTGCCGGCGCCGTTCGGGCCGAGCAGGGCGAAGATCGTGCCTTCTGGTACGGCCAGGTCGACGCCGTCGAGCACGACTTTGCCGCCGTAGGACTTACGCAGCCCGGTCGCCGTGATGGCCAGGTTCGTCATGGGGGAAACTCCTCAGAAACCGCAGGTCAGAGGCTACGGGCGACGATGTCGCCGTAGGAGGTGGTGGCGTGGATCTCGAGCTGGGCGGCGGCGCCTTCGGTGTTCTTGAGCGCGTTGTGGATCCGGCCGTAGCTGGTGCCGGCGTCGAGGGTGGCCGAGACTCCGGCCGCGGCGCTGACCGAAACCTCGCCGGCGTCGGTGCGCAGCATGAGCGTGCCGCGTACGGCCTCGGCGATGCGGATGTCGCCCTTGTTGGTGGTGACCTGCGCCGGGCCGTTGAGCCGGCCGATCGAGACGTCGCCGCTTGACGTGGTGAGGCGGACGCTGTCGGCCTCGTCCAGCTTGATCGCGCCGTGCGCGCCCTCGAAGGCGACGTCGCCGAACCGGCCGACGCCCCGGAATTCGGCGCTGGCGGCCTTCGCCTCGATCCGGGAACCGGCCGGCAGCTGGATCGTGACCTCGATGGATCCGGAGGGGCCGAAGAACTGGTTCTTGACCGAGCACTCGATCAGCAGAACGCCGTCGTTGTATTCGACCTTGGTCTGCTCCGCCACCTTCACGTCGCGGCCCTTCGAGGCGTCCGCGGGCCGGACCTCGACCGTGGTGTCGGCCCGGTCGGCGGCGATGAACTGGACGCGCCCCGCGGGGATGTCGAGGACGGCGGCGATCGGGCTGGGGGTGTCGAACTTCTGCATCATGCTCTCCTGTGACTCGTTATTTCCAACACCGGAAACGCTACGTCGCCTTTCCAGATCTCGCAACATAGTCATTGCTTACGAGAAGCATTATTGCAGGTAGATTAGCTTTAATCGTTGCAGTGGATGTGGACGCAACGCAACGCAGGCGGGTTGCTCGTTGCGTTGGAATGAAGGTGAACGCTATAGTGAAGGCGTACAGGAGCATGGAGGAGGTCGCGATGCCGGGAGGTAGGCTCACTCAGCAAGAACGCCAGCAGATCGCGCTGGGGCTGGCCGACAGCCTCGCCTACGCGGAGATCGCCAGACGCATCGACCGCCCGACCTCGACGATCACGCGTGAGGTGATGCGCAACGGCGGTCCCACCGCCTACCGCGCCGACCTCGCCCACCGCGCCACCGAGCGCCGCTCGCACCGGCGCAGGGCGGCCGCGCCCCGCGGGCCGGCGGCGCCCCCGCTGGCCCACGGACGCGACGCCGAGGCCGTGCGCGAATACGAGGAGATGTTCACCACCGTCCTCATGGAATCGGGCCTGCCCAAGATGATGTCCCGGGTGCTCGGCTGCCTCTACACCACCGACGCGGGCAGCCTCAGCGCGTCCGAGCTCGCCCAGCGTCTCCAGGTCAGCCCGGCGTCCATCTCCAAGGCGATCACGTTCCTGGAAAGCCAGAACCTCGTCCGCCGGCAGCGCGACGAACGCCGACGCGAGCGCTACGTCGTCGACGACGAACTCTGGTATCAGGCGATGATCGCCAGTGCGCGGGCCAACGCCCAGCTCGTCGAGATCGCGCGAAAGGGCGTCGGCGTCCTCGGCTCCGACACCCCCGCCGCCGCCCGCCTCGAGAACATCGCCCGCTTCCTCGACTTCGTCAGCGAGAGCCTCCTCCGCGCCGCCGAGCAGGCTCGCGAGGTCCTCCACACCAACCCCGAGCCGCCCTCACCCTGACCCGCGCGGCCAGAGAACGGAAAAGTGACATGAGATCAACTGCCCGGCACCTGCTCACCCTCGGTGCCCTGGCCGTCGTCTTACCGGCCTCCACCATGTCAGCGGCGGCCGCGACCGTGGGATCGGCCGCGCGGGCCGGACACCATGACAGTGTCGCGACAGGGCGTGACCGCCCCCAGCCGCTGAAGATCCGCGACCTTCTTCGAGCGCCAGTGCCCGCCTCCTGTCGCCACAAAGCAGGACGGCTCGTGGCCGGGCATTTGCCACTGCGTCACCCGAAGGGTGGAGCCGACCCCGGTTTCGCCACGGTTCTTCGAAGCCACGGATCACACTTCCTCGTCAAGCCGGTCCTGGCCGACCTCACGCACGACGGAAAGTCGGAGCTTTCGGGCGTGCTGCTGTGCTCAGCCGGCGGGGTCACCTGGCCCGAGCTCGTCATGGTGTACGAACGCGGGCCGAAGCTGCTGGGCTTCGTCAACCTCGGCGACGTCACGAAGGCCGAACACTCCGACGTGACATCGATGTCCGCCAAGCATGGCGACCTCCGGTTGACCTGGAAGTCGTACGACGGCTGCTGCTTCCAGGTGCACAAGCACAGCGCGACCGTGCATTGGACGGGTTCGAAGCTGGTGATGCGAAACGTGAAGTAGGCCGGGCCGTACGGCAGCGCTTTTGTCCGTCATCGACTGGTGGGCGGTGGTGCGGCAGGCAGCCGCACGGTGATGCTGAGCCCGCCGCCGGGACGCGCGGTGATGGTCAGTGTCCCCTCATGGGCGTGGGCGATGCTTTTGACGATCGCCAGACCGAGGCCGACGCCGGCGTGGTCGCTGCGGATGCGTCGGGTGCCGCGCTGAAAAGGCTCGGTGAGCGTCGAGACCAGCTGCTGGGAGAGTTCGGCGCCGGTGTTGCCCACAGTGAGCGTGACCGATCCCGGGTGCACCGCGGTGCCGACCCACAGGGCGCCGTGCTCGGAGAGGTTGTGGACGATCGCGTTGTGCACGAGGTTCGTGGTCATCTGCAGCAGGAGCACGTGCGAGCCGATGGTCCGGCTCACCTCGCCGGACGTCTGGATAGTGACTCCGCGCTTCTCCGCGAGGGGGAGCAACGTTTCGGTGGCCTCTTCGACGATCAGGGACAGATCGACGCTCTCCCGGGTGAAGGCCCGCTGGTCGGCGCGGCTGAGAAGCAGCAGCGCCTCGGCGAGGTCGATCGCTCGGGTGTTGACGGTGTGCAGGCGTTCGATCAGCTGGTCGGCCTCCCGCCGCGGATCGTTGCGGGCCACGTCGAGAAGGGTCTGGGTGATCGCCAGCGGGGTGCGCAGCTCGTGCGAGGCGTTGGCGGCGAACCTCTGCTGCTCGGCGACGTGTGCTTCCAGCCGGGCGAGCATGGCGTCGAACACGTCGGCGAGCTCTCGGAACTCGTCCTGAGGGCCCGGCAACCGGATGCGATGGGACAGCGACCCCTCCGCCGCCATGCGCGTGGCATCGGTGATGCGGGTCAGCGGAGCCAGCATCCGGCCGGCCAGAATCCACCCTCCCAGCAGGCCGATCACCAGCAGGAACGCCATGACCGCGGTCGCTGCCGGGGCGAAGGCGCGCAGCAGGTCAGACCGGTTGGGCACGAAACGAAGGGCCATGATCGCGCCGTCGGGCACGTACCGCAGCAGGAACACCCACACGACCGCGAGCAGCAACGCACCGGCGAGCATGAGGAACCCGGCATAGCTGAGGGTGAGCTTGAAGCGAACGCTCATGCCAGGCGCCCTGTTCACCGTCCGCCTCCCCCGGCTGCGCCGCCGGACGCCGTGTCGATGCGGTATCCGACGCCGGGCACCGTCGCGATGACCCAGGGTTCGCCGAGTCGCTTGCGCAGGGCCGAGACCGTGATGCGCACCGCGTTGGTGAAGGGGTCGGCGTTCTCGTCCCACGCCCGGGCCAGCAGCTCTTCAGCGCTGACGACGCCGCCTTCCGCGGCCACCAGAACCTCGAGCACGGCGAACTGCTTCCTGGTCAGCGCGACATAGCGGCCGTCCCGGTAGACCTCGCGGCGGAACGGATCCAGCCGCAGGCCATCGATCTCCCGCACGGGCGGCCTGCTGTGAGCGCGCCGGCGGTCGAGCGCCCGCAGCCGGAGCACGAGCTCTTTGAGCTGGAACGGCTTGGTGAGGTAGTCGTCGGCGCCGAGTTCGAAACCCGAGGTCTTGTCGTCGAGCCGGTCGGCGGCGGTGAGCATGAGAATCGGCATGCCGCTGCCGGAGGCGATGATGCGCTCCGCGACCTCGTCGCCGGACGGCCCGGGAATGTCACGGTCGAGGACCGCGATGTCGTACGGATTGATGCTCAGCAACTCAAGAGCCGTCTCGCCGTCACCGGCGATATCGGCCGCGATCGCTTCCAGACGCAGCCCATCCCGGATGGCTTCCGCCATATAGGGCTCGTCCTCGACGATCAGCACGCGCATGTTCCGATGCTACGAGCCCGAACGTATCGCCAACGTATTGGAAATGGCATACGCGCTGGTCACAGCGTCCTCGGCCGGGCATGACGCGGCAACCGCCTGATCCGTTGTCGCAGGTGAACGCGTATTTCTGCATTGTCGTCGGACCCGGGCCGGCTCCATAGTGACGCGATTCGGGGCTCCACTCCGCCGCCGGTGCGCGCCCCACAGTTCGGAAGGACGAGACATGCACGTAATCCGAATGGGCATCCGAGCAGGCATCTCCGTGGCGGCTTTGATCGCAGGCAGTCTGATCGCCCCGTCCGCGCAGGCGGCGGCCATCCCTGAGTACGACCCGGACACGGTCATCGTGAAGTATCGGCCCGGTGTGGGCGACACCCAGGAACTCGAGCGGAAGGCGGGCGCCGGCAAAAAGCTGCGCACGCTCCGGACGGGAGCGGCGCTCCTTTCGGCCGTGGAAGACCCGGCGGCCGTCGCCGCCCGCCTGAGTCGCGAACCGCAGGTGGAATATGCCGAGCCCAACTACATTCTCACGGCCGACGCGCCGACCCCGCTCATCCCCGGCGACCCGCAGTTCCCCGAGCAGTACGGCCTGCACAACACGGGCCAGACCGGCGGCGACCCCGACGACGACATCGACGCGCCGGAGGGCTACTTCACCCTGGCCCAGGCCGGCATTCCCGGTGCGCCCGTCAAGGTCGGCATCGTCGACACCGGCATCGACATCGACCACGAGGACCTGGCCGACAACGTGATCGCCTGCGCCCGCGCCACCGGCACCTTCAACGCCGGCATCGTCGAGGGCAGCTGTAAGGACGGCGCCGGGCATGGCACGCATGTCGCGGGCATCCTCGCCGCCGACGCCAACGGCAAGGGAGTCGTCGGGACCGCGTTCAACGCGCGCCTGATCATCTGCAAGGGGATCAAGGACAACCTGAAGGGCACGGTCGCCGACCTGTCCGACTGCATCAACTGGGTCTACGAGCAGGGCGCGAAGGTCGTCAACATGAGCTTCGGCGGCACCGCCGCCTCGGCGACGTTGCATCAGGCCGTCAAGAACGCCTGGCAACTCGGGCTGTCGCAGGGCGCGACCCTGATCGCGTCGGCCGGGAACGTGCCGATTCAGGCCACCGGGACGGAATTCTTCCCGGCCGCCTTCGACGAGGTCGTGTCCGTGGCCGCCACCGACGACAAGGGTTTTCGCGGCGTGTTCACCGGCGGCGTGCTCGCCTCGGCCGTCAACGCCGACGTCGAGGTGGCCGCCCCCGGGGTGGACATCCGCTCGACCCTGCCCGGCAACGCGTACGGAGATCTGGACGGCACGTCCATGGCCTCGCCGTTCGCCGCAGGCGTCGCGGCCGCCATCCGCGCGCGTTTCCCCTCGCTGACGGCTCAGGGCGCGCGCAACCGCCTCACCAGCACGACCGTCGACCTGGGCCTGACCGGCCGCGACCAGATCTTCGGCTTCGGGATGGTCAACCTGTGCGACGCGCTCGCCACCACCGCCGCGCAACGCTGTAACTGACACGAGCCCATGTGACAGAAGTCACCCGGCGTCAGGTGAATCTCGCACGGCGTGGATGAAGGTAGGTCATTCCGAGTGAAATAGCCTGCCGCAAGGGAGAACGATGTCGACGATCGAGAAGCGGTCCACCGTTGGACGTCGCCGCCTGATGAAGGGTGGCGTGCTGGCGATCGCCTCAGCTCTGACCATGCTGGTGGCGGCGCCTGTCTCGGCGGCCGCCGCCCCCACCACGCCGACCAACCTGCGCCCCGTGTTCGTTGACGGCGTGCTGAAGAGCATCGCCTGGGACGCTTCGGTGTCCAGCGTCCATGTCTCCTACATCCTCTACAACAACGGCCCCTCGGGCCCGGCCATCCTGACGCAGACCAGCAAGACGAGCAGGACGGTCCGGGATCTGATCTACGTGGATTGCCTCCACACCGGCGTCACACTCCACCTGACGATCCGGGCGCTCGCCGCGGACGCCGACCACACCTTCTCGGAGTTCTCCGAGCAGTTGGACGTGACCCTGCCGAAGACCGTCCCGCCGAGGGGCTGACCTCCGACAGGTCGTCTGCTGTGCCGACCGCGCGGCACAGCAGGCGCCGTCTGCGTCGATCCCAAATGGTGGCAATCTCCCTGTCATTGTCCAACAGGCGGCCTTCCCTCCCCTGCGGCCGATGGATCTACTGGGGGAGAAGTCGCATTGCATCCCGGGAACCTTGGCGCGTGACGTGGCCGCGCCTGTCCATATCGATTTACGGGCACGCGCTCCGGCCCGATTGTCAATCGGAGGCCCTCATGCGAAAACGTGCAGCGATTTACACCATTCCTGTCATCGTCGCGGTGCTGGTCACCTTGATCACCAGCTGGGGAAACGCGGCGCAGCGGCGCGGAGTACGAACGGCCCCTGTCGCCGAACCAACCGCCAGCGACATCGAGCCGGAACCGACGGAAACGGACAGCACAACCGAACCAGAGCCGACAGACACCGCGACCGAACCGGAGCCGACTGAAACCACGCTTTCGGGTGCGACGCAGCCCCTCAGCGATCTGACTCCAGTGACAGGCAACCCCGACCGGGAGCCGGCCACAGTGAACGGCCAGTCCTACGTCAATAACGTCATCCTCTATCTCGACAGCTCAATGCAAGACGGGAACGCGGCCGAGTACGACCTCTCGCGCAGCTGGAGTTCCCTCCGAGGCACAATCGGTTTGCGAGACGACGCGCCTCAGGGGGCTTCCGCGCGCTTCCAGGTATTCGGGGACGGAAACCTCCTCTATGAAAAGGACCTCGCATTCGGGCAGTCCGAAGCGATCAACGTCGACGTGCGTGACGTATTGCGGTTGAAGCTCCAAGTCATGCCGCTGGCCGGCGACAACCCCTACTACGCCGTATGGGGAGAAGCGCTCCTCGAGAAGTAGCGACATCCAGCGCACCGCAGGGCCGATCCCGGACCTGCGGTGCGCGAGGACCCTAGGGCGAGGTGCAGGTGTAGCCGGACGGGAGCGAGTTGTCGCTCGCGCCGCGGCCTGCCTGGAATCCGAAGTCGTACGTGCCGTTGGCGGGGATCGGGTTCTGCTGGTTGTTGTGGACGGTCACGGTGCCACCGCTGACGGTGAACGTGCCGTTCCACAGGTTGGTGATGGTCTGGCCGGACGGCAGCGTGAAGGTCACCGTCCAGTTGGTGATCGGCGACGTCCCGGTGTTGGTGACCCTGATCGGCTGGATCACGTACCCACCGGGCCACGCGGTCTGCGTCGTGGCCGCGACGGAGCAACCACCGCCAGTGGTGCCGCCCGAGGTCGTCACCTGGGCGGTGTTGGAGACCGGCGACATGTTGCCGGCCGCGTCACGCGCGCGGACCTGGAAGCGGTAGGTCGTGTTCGCCGACAGGCCGGTGGCCGAGAACGACGTCGCGGTGGAGGTCCCGACCTGGGTGAACGTGCCGCCGCTCGCACCAGTGGCGCGGAGCACGGTGTAGCCGGTCACGCCGACGTTGTCGGTCGAGGCGCCCCACGACAGGCTCGTGCCGGTCGACGTGGTGCCCGCGGCGGCGAGGCCGGTCGGCGCGCTTGGCGCGGTGGTGTCGGGTAGCGGCGAGATCGACGGCGAAGGCGATGGAGACGGCGATGGAGACGGCGATGGAGACGGCGAGGTCGGGGTGCCTCCGCTCTTGGCGATCATCCGGTTGGAGTGCGCGCGGAACACGCTCATCGCCGGATCGCCGGTCCGCACGCAGTGGGGGTCGCAGCCGGCGTTTGCGCCCGGATACCACCAGAAGGCGGAGCCGTCCGCGCCCGAGGCCTCCAACTCCGCGTAGATCGCCGTCCACCAGGTGACCCGGTCGGCATTCCCCTCGGTGTTGAACTCGCCCATGAAGAACGGCTTGCCGACCACGTTGTGCGAGTCCGATATCCACGCTCTGATCAGCGCCTTGGTCTGGTCCAGCGTCAGGTTGGCCCAACCGGCGTTCGGATATGGGTGCGCCGAGGTGAAGTCGATGTACGGCGACTGCTGGATGCCCACGAACGGATTGCCCTCGTTGCCGCCGAAGCCGTACTTCGTCTCGTGGCCTTCAAGACCGGCTCCGAGCATGTGGTTGGAGTCGATGCTCTTGACGTACGCGCCCATCTCGTCGACCCACGCCCGGAGGGTCGCGCCACTGACGTTCTCGGCGGCGCTGACGTCCTGATAACGCGGCTCGTTCATGAGCTCCCACGCGAAGACCGTGGGCTCGTCCTTGTACTTGGTCCCGCTGTAGTGATTGGTCCGATTGAGGACGTAATTCACATAGTTCTTGTACTGCGTGAAACACCCGGGGCACTGCGTCTTGTTGAAGAACTTGGCCCGGCCCGGGTGCCCGCCGCTCAGTCCTTCCCACGAGAGCCGCGTGTCGATCCCGCCGTACGCCTCCCAGTAGTTCTCGAAGACCGGGACCAGCCGGATGTCATGCGCCTTGGCCGACTCGATGACGTAGTCGAACAGCGCGAACTGCTGCTCGTTGTAGACGCCCTTGGAAGGCTCGAACCCGTGCCAGCTCTCGTGACTGAACATCCACAGGCGCAGCACGCTCACCTTGTCGGCCTGCAGCGAGGCCATGTGAGCGTCGATGCGGGCCTTGTCCATGTATTGAGTCTCGGTGTCTCCGAAGCTTCCGCCGTACGTGAAGACGTCGTAGGTGTTGGCGCCGGCGAAGTAGTACGTCTTGCCGTTCAGACAGAAGTGGATGCCGCAACGCTGGACGAATCCGGTGATGGCCGCGTTGGCGGAGCCGACCGACACGATCGCGACCGTGCCGGCCACGAGGGCCAGCAGCACTGACAGGAGCGCGTGAATGGATCTTCTCATGATGTTCCTCGCAGGATGGGAGCGCTCCCGAAAGGTCCGCCTCACCCTGCCCCGCAAGCAACAGACCGCCGCTCCCCCCAAGGCGGGACACCGGGCCTCATCAGCCAAGTCGGCCAAATGATCGTTGAAACGTTCAATCCGTCGTGCGGTGGGAGGCTGCGCGACCGTCCGTCGCGTGCTGACCGGCCCGATAGCGGCCAGGGGTGGTGCCGATGATGCCGGCGAAGGCCGCGATGAAGCCGCTGGGGTTGGCCCAGCCGCAGGCGCGGGCGACACTCGTCGTGTCGTGGCCTTCGGCGAGCAGGACGAGCGCATGATAGACGCGAAGTTGCGTGCGCCACTCATAGAAGGTCATGCCGAGTTCGTCATGGAACAGCCGGCTGAGCGTGCGGCCGCTGGCGCCGATGGCCCGCCCGAGTTCGGCCAGTGACGTGGCGTCGCCAGGACGTTCGTACAGGATCCGGGCGATGGCCTGCAATCGGTCGTCGCGCGGTTCCGGTAGTTGAAGCGGTTGCTCGTACGCCAGGCGGAGTTCGTCGACGAGGACGCGGCGCAGCCGACCCTGTGCGGCGCGGTCCACGCCACCTGCCGCGGGGTCGTAGTTGCCCGGGCCCGTGAGCGTGAGCAGGACCTCGCGGGCCAGGTCGGACACCATGAACACGGCCGGATGGCCGGGCATGAGCCGGGCGAGGGAGGGCGGCAGGAAGAGGATCCGCATGACAGTGTCGCCGTGGGCGCGGTGGTAGTGCGTGAAGTCGGCGGGCGTCCAGGCGACGCGATTGGCCGGCACGATCGACGTGCCGCGTTCCGTGTGCACGGTCAGCACGCCACGGCCCGCGTAAACCAGGTGCCCACGTGAATGGGAGTCCGCGGAACTGATCCCGCCCGATGGCCACAGATGGACCCCTCCGGACGCCCAGATATGCGACGTCTCGGGTTGGCGGCCAACGGGCATAAGTTGGCATTCTATCGGTGGCCGGTCACGACGCCGGCCGGTGACAGTGGACGCATGACGATGCGAGCAGCGGTGTGTGTCCGGGCCGGCGACCCCGAGGTGCTGGAGATCCGCGAGCTGCCGGTGCCGGCGGTTCGAGAGGGCTGGAGCCTGGTCCAGGTGAAGGGCGCGGGCTTGAACCGATCGGAGCTGAGGACCCGCCAGGGACATTCGCCGAGCGTGCGGTTCCCCCGCGTGCTGGGCATCGAATGCGTGGGAATCGTGGCGGCTTCGACCGATCCCACGCTGCCGGAAGGCACGACCGTCGCGGCCGTGATGGGCGAGATGGGGCGGGCCTTCGACGGCGGCTACGCGGAATACGCGCTGCTGCCGAACTCGCTGCTGATGCCGATCACCACCTCGCTGCCGTGGGAGGTCTTCGCCGCGCTCCCCGAGTCGTACCTGACCGCCCAGGGCGCGCTCGACGCGCTGGGCCTCGCACCTGGCGGCAAGGGCCGGCTGCTGATCCGGGGCGGCACCTCGTCGGTCGGGATGGCCGCCGCCTCGATCGCCTCCGGCTACGGCGTCACGACCGCCGCCACGACACGGCGCCCGGACAAGCTCGGCGCGCTGATGGTCGACCACCCGCTCGTCGGCACTGATGGACTGCCCGACATCTGGCCCGAAGGCCCGGACTACATCCTGGACCTCATCGGCGCGAGCACGGTGGCCGACTCGTTGCGCCTGGTCCGCCCCGGCGGGACGGTCTGCGTGGCGGGTTCGCTCAGCGGCTGGCTGATCCCGGATTTCGAGCCGATCGCGATGATTCCGTCCGGCACCAGGCTCACGGCCTTCCACAGCAAGAACGCCACGGGCGGCACGTCGGTGCTGCAGCGGGTGGTGCGCGAGGTCGAGGCCGGCGTCTACCGGCCCAATGTCGACCGGGTCTTCCCGCTGGACGACATCGCCGCAGCGCACGGCTACATGGAGGCCGACCAGGCCACCGGCAAGCTCGTCGTCGTGCCGGCGTAGAGGTAATGCCCGGTGAGGATGCCAACCGATGGAAGACGCGTTCGTGCGCTATTTTCCGACGGGTGAGGAGCGAGTCGCAGCAAGAAGTCAGTGCTGTGTCACCCGAGGGTGGTTGGCGTTTCACCGAGGGGTGCCTGCGTTCGTCGGTCGCAGTGATAAAGCCGTTCGCGATCGACTTCTTCGAGCGCTGGACGTTCGCGCGCTTCATGCGTGAGGGGATCTTGGCCCTCGGCTTCGAATCCGGTCAGCCGTACAGCCCCAGCAGCCACGGTGGCTCCTACGGTGATCGCTACGGCGGTGTGCAGGTGGTCGCTCTGACCGCACCGGCGCAGTGGGATCTTGTCGCGATCGAGTACGACTCCCGGCGTGTTGACGAGACGTTCATCCCTGATGACGTCACCTGGCACTCCCGTGGTGTCCTTGCCTGGCTGCGAAACGGCTTTCTCTATGTTCAGGTGCTCAGAGAACCGCGCGGCGCGATAGCCGAATGGGAGCTACTGCCTCGCCGCGACAGCGACCAGGGCCTCGCGTACTGCTTTGAAGAGCGCGGCGCTTGGAAGACCCTGACTCTCGATGAGAACGGATACCTCCTGACCGCTCGCGATGAAGAAGGTATCGACGTCTTCGATCTCGAGAAGCGGCGTCGCGCACGGAAGGGCGGCGACTGGCGACCGCGTGCAGGGTGAGGTGCCCATCGTGCCCGCGCAGGGACAGGCGACGGCTCGCTGAGCCTATCCACCGGCCTTTGTGTAGTCGCGGGTCAGCCAGTGCTCGGGGCGGATGTGGATCGCGCACATGCGGTCGGTGGCGTCCCGGGTGGCCTCGATGTAGCCGTCGGCGCCCTCTCTACCCAGGTAGCGGCGGGCGAGCTCCCAGCGCTGCTCAACGGTGACGGTGTCCTCGATCGCGGTGACCGGGCCCTCGACGGAGGCGTACCGATAAGGCATCTCCTGGGTCTGCGCGCAGACGGTGACCCGGCCGGCCTTGCGGATCAGCTGGGCTTTGCGGCTGTTGCCATCGGTCACCACGATGATCTCGCCGCCGGGCTGGTAGTCGTACCAGAGCGGAATGGCCAGCGGACCTCGGCCGTCGTCATCGGCCACGGTCACGACCGCGACGTGCACTTCGGCGAGGAAGGCCTCGCGTTCGGCGGGCGTCATTGCCAGGGACATGATCCATAGGTTAGCGCCGCCAGGCCCGCAGGAGGCGGTGCCAAGGTCTACCGATGTAGACCGGCCTCAGTCACACGAAGATCCCTGCCGGTCATCACTCTTCGGTGATATGTGACCGGCAGGGATCTGGGTTAGTGCGAGGCACTACATCGGATGCGGCCTCGGCGATGCTGATGCTGTCGCTGTGGATGTAGATCAGCGACCGACGTCACTCCTCGTCGTCGCCGCTGTCGTCATCACTGTCGTCGTCATCGCTGTCGTCATCGTCGTCGTCGCCGCTGTCGTCGTCGTCGCCGCTGTCGTCATCGTCGCCGCTGTCGTCGTCATCACTGTCGTCGTCGCCGTTGTCGTCGCTGTCGTCGTCGCCGTTGTCGTCGTCCTTGGTCTCCTCAGGCAGACACTTGGCAACGCCGCCCTTGGCGCCCTTGTTGAAGGCCGCGAACTGCTCAGCGGCAGTTCCGTGATCCCCAGGCTTCGACCAGGGCTCCTTGTCGCCGACCTTGCGGAAAATCTTCTTCAATTCAGCGGTGTAGCCCTTGCCGAACTTGATCGCCCCGTCGTCGGCGGCACCCTGGATGGCAGCGCCGGCCAGGCACTCCGCCTGCAGTTCATAGGCCTTCTGGTGGAGCGAAACGTCGAGCTGGTCCTGGATGGCGTGTCCCCACTCGTGCGCGACGACGTCATAGACCCAGGCGTTGCCGTCCTTGTAGCCGTCGGCCATGAAGTTGAGGCCCCAGGCGACGTACCTGCCCTTGTGGCAGTAGTAGGCGTTGTCGTAGGAGAGCTTCTCGCCGTCACATTTCGGTGCGGCCTTGCCGTGCTTGGAATAGGCGCCGTACACCTTCGGCTTGGTGTAATGACCGGTGAAGTAGTCCGACCAGTGGTCCTTCCAGAACGCATCCACCACTTCGACCGCGTCGTTGATGTCCGACTGCAGATTGTTTTTAGCGGCAGTTGTGGAACTGTGCGTCTGAGTGCTTTTCGTGGTGGCGGTGGCGGCCTGACTGGGCGTAGCGGTTAACCCCAGGATCAGCGAGGACGACACCGTCAGCATATATGTGACGAGCTTGATGCTCAGTACTAAACGTCGCATGACGCGACACCTTCCCCCTCCATGGATGGTGAGCGCGGACGCCGCGGTTCCGGCGGCCGTGTAGCGAGCGAGCCGTCTCGGTTCCCCCCAATTGGCGCGCTCATAAATGAACGTGTTCCATCGCGTTCCATCGCGAACGTTCCGCACCATGAGCGCCGACGTGATTCATCGCGGTGGCTGCAGGTTGCGGTTGGCGCCTCGGCGCCTCGGCGTCTTGGCCGCTAGCGCCGAGAAAGCCCAAAGAAGGGGTACGCCACTATCGAAGCCGCCATGCGGGCCGCGGCGCCCTCAAACGGAAGTTCGGCGGAGGCGGTCGAGACCGTCGAGCAGCAGGTCGAGGGTGAACTCGAACTCGACCTGGCTGTCACACCACCCCAGCGTCGGGTCGCCGGCGTCGTGGATCTCGGCCGCCACCATCGCCGTCAAGTGAGGCAGAGACTCGGCCATCGCGGCCATTTCCGCCTCCGTGACCTCGACCTCGAGGTTTCCGCCTGCCGCTGTCGGGCTGAAGATCTCCTGCGCGAACCCGAAAGGCAGGCTGCCGAAGGCGTGCAGCGCCCGGTGCGCGATTCGGTACGAGAATCCGGCCTCGATCAAAGTGCCCAGAATGCCGTCGTAGTAGGCGTAGACGTCGGCGGGGATGGTCGGGCGTGAGCCCATGAGTCCCGGCGCCCAGGGGTGACGCAGCATCACCTCGCGCGCCGCGAGAAACCGCTGCCGGAGCCGGGTGCGCCAGTCCATGCCGTCCTGGGGGCCGAGCCGGGCGACAGCGGCGCCGATCTCCTGGAACACCGATTCGACGAGCCCGTCGAGCAGGGCGTCCTTGCCCGGCAGGTGGTAGTAGAGCGACATCGCCTCGACGCCGAGGTTCGCGGCGAGGCGGCGCATCGTCAGCGCCGCGATCCCGTCCGCGTCGACCAGGGCGACCGCCGCCGTCAATACGCGCTCGCGACTCAACGGCTCGCGCGACGCCTTCGCTCTCACGTGCCTCCACCCCTTGCCGGTACCTTACATCGTATGATTACCTTACGCGGTAAGGTGACCGAAGGCCTGGAGGAGCTCACGTGTCCGCGTTGATCCGCACCGCCCGCACGACCGGGCTGCTCTATCTCGGCCTCGCCGTCGCCGGCGGGCTCGGCTTCCTGCTCATCCGGCCCAAGCTCTTCGCCGCCGCCGATCCCGGCGCCACCCTGGCCAACCTGATCCACGACGAGTCGCTCGCGCGTGCCGGGGTCGCGCTCGAACTTCTCACCGTGCTCACCCAGGCGCTCACGGCCGCCTGGTTCTACCGGCTGTTCCGGTCCGCCGAGCCGTACGGTGCGGCCGGCATCGCCGCCTTCGGCCTGGTGAACGCGGTCGCGGTGCTCGGCAGCGCGGCGCTGCTCGCGACGGCGGTGCAGATCGCGGGCGACCCGGTCGGCGATCCGGCGGCCAATGTCCAGCTCATGTATCTGATCAGCGGCAACCTGTGGCGCGCCGGCGGGCTGTTCTTCGGTCTGTGGCTGATCCCCATGGGCTCGTGCGTGCTGCGCTCGGGGTGGATGCCGCGCCCGCTCGGCTGGGTGCTCGTCGCCGGCGGCATCGGCTATGTGCTCAGCGCTTTCGTCGCGTACGTGGCACCCGGCGCCGGGGCGCTCGCGGACGCCCTCGCTTACCCCGCCACCGTGGGCGAGTTCTGGATGATCGCCTACCTGCTGACGCGCGGCGTCCGTCGAAGCGCGCTCGACGGGACGCCGCGCGGTGCCCGTCAGAAGACGGAGACGACCCCCGCTAGCACTCGCTGATCCAGGAGACCGTCGTGAACTGGTCCCATGTCGCCTTGTCGAGGTGGATCCAGAGTGTGGTCCCGCCGGCCTGCACCGAGTCGTCGTACATTCGCGGTCCGTCGATCGGCCCGAAGCGATAGAGCTCGGTTCCGTCCGGCCCGTAGAACCGCCAGCTGTTGTGCCATTGGTCGAAGTTGCTGGTGTGCGAGGTCTTCATGGAGAAGATGAATGTCAGCCGGGCGAGCCCCTTGTAGGGCCGCGTGACCTGGACCTCGCCGTCCAGCTTGCAGTCACCGACTTCCAGGTGATCCTTTGACGTCATAACGTTCAGGTCCGGGTCGTATGTCACGCCCACCGTGTCGATGCCCGAGGCCGCGTACGCGCCGGTCGTGACGAGAAGGCAGGTGGCGACCACGATCGATAGCGCCAGGCTCAGCCTGCGTAGTGTCTTCATGATCCCCGCCGTATATTCGATGACTTTCGCATGTTGCTCCTTGGGAAGTTGTCGCGTGAATTTGTATCTGGAGTGGCTGCGCAGTTGATCCGGCGCGGCTACGGAGATCGCCGCCACGCGATACGGACATAGATCGCGGCCGATACTCAGGCGCGCCTGCCACGGGCGAGTAGCGGTGTGACTCCGCCCGGGGGTCAGACGTCCTGCTGTGCCGCGAGCCGGTCGCGCTGGCGGTGGCCATAGGCCGCCTTGCGCACGGCCCTGTCGTCCTCGAATCCAGAGCCGAAGGCGCCGCCCACCATCGCGCTGGAGGTCAGGAACCAGGCCAGCGCCAGGTAGTCGGTGACGTCCGGTCGATGGTTCAGGGTCTCCAAGAGGAGGCTGGGGACCAGCACGAGCGCGCCGACCCCGGTGAGCGTCACGAACAGCACCGCGTACAGGCAGAGCACACCTAGCGTGATGGTGATCAGGGTGACGGTGTTGTAGAGGCGAGCGCGGGCCTTGGGCAGCCGGCCGCCGGGACGCTCCCACAATTCGTGGTCGACGATGATCCATGCGACGAGGGCGAGGATGGACAGCACCATGATCAACGATTGCCGCCAGGTGTCCAGCGTGCTGGACACCTGCCAGGCGGTGTCGTTGATCACGCCGAACGCGGCGGTGGCGAACACGCCTGCCAGCGCCCGGGACAACGAGGTGAACAGCCGCCATGGGCGGTTGGCCCGCACCATGCCGGCGAGCAGGCGCACCCGGCCACGCAGACCGGGAATGACGTAGCGATCGGGTTTTGCCTGGCCGGGCTCGGCGTCCTCGTCGACCTTGCGGCCGATCGCAGGGACGTGGTCACGGCCTGGGGGTGGGAGGACCAGCCGGCCGATGACGTTCACCACGGCCTCCAAGGTCCGGCCGGCCAGGTGGAAGCTTCCGAGTGCGGGCAACGACAGCAAGGCGACGCGGTCGCCGGTGCTGACCTCCGCGCTCACCGCGTCCAAGCCCAGGCGGCGAGGGAGGTCGGTGAGGAATATTGCGACGTCCCAGCCGAACTCGGGCAGGTGCGGGCGGACAGCGGTGAGCATGGCCGAGATGTCGACCTGCTCCTCTGCCGCCAGGGGAGCGGTGTATGTGCGCACCTGCCAGTCGAAGCCCGCGCCGAGCCGCTCCCGCAAGCGGCCGGGCAGGTCGCGCGCCACCGTCATGGCCAGCTCGGTGGGCAGGTCAGGATCGGCGACCAGGGCGATACGCATGTCCAGGCCTTACCCCGAGCGGATCGCCCTGACCAGAGGTTACTGACTTGGTCCGGTGACGAGGTCGGCGAATGACTACCTACCTGGGGGATGTCGCCGCGAGAAGCCTGAGCAAGAGTCAAAAGCGTAGGCAGTGGCCTCTCAGGATCCATCCAGGAGGTCCAGACGGCGCTGCTCACAGTGCGTCGCCCGGGGTGGCGCCATGGCATGCGGGACTTCATCTCCGAAAGTGCCCTTGTCGCCAATAGATACGAGGTCCTCGTCGAGTCAGGGCACGCGGCCAAAGCCCGTGAACTGCTCCGAGGAATGACCGGATAGAGCCAGAAGGGGAGCACAAGGGGGAAGCGAGAGATGGCGAAAGCAGTAGGCATCGACCTCGGTACGACGAACTCGGTGATCGCCGCCACGGAGGAGGGCCATCCCACGGTGCTGCCCAACGCGGAGGGTTCACGGACGACCCCGTCGGTGGTGGCGTTCACCGACACGGGTGAGCGGCTGGTGGGGCAGCTCGCCCGCCGCCAGGCCATCCTGAACCCAAAGGGGACGATCTATTCGGCCAAGCGTTTCATCGGCCGCCGCTACGACGAGGTCTCCAGCGAACTCCACGCCGTGTCCTTCGACGTCGTCGAAGGGCCGCAGGGGGCGGTGCGCTTCCAGGTCGGCGACCGGCAGTACGCGCCGGAGGAGGTCTCGGCGCTGGTGCTGAGAAAGCTGGCCGGCGACGCGGCGAAGTATCTCGGCGAGAAGGTGACCGAAGCGGTCATCACGGTCCCGGCCTACTTCAACGACGCCCAGCGCCAGGCGACCAAGGACGCCGGCAAGATCGCCGGCCTGGAGGTGCTGCGGATCATCAACGAGCCGACCGCGGCCGCGCTCGCGTACGGGCTGGACAAGAAGACGAACGAGACCGTGTTGGTCTTCGACCTCGGCGGCGGCACCTTCGACGTGAGCGTCCTCGACATCGGCGAGGGCGTCATCGAGGTCCGCTCCACCTCCGGCGACGGGCACCTCGGCGGCGACGACTTCGACCGCCGGATCGTCGACCACCTGGCCGACGAGTTCCAGAAGGACCAGGGCATCGACCTGCGCCGCGACCCGCAGGCCCTGCAGCGGCTCTTCGAGGCGGCCGAGAAGGCCAAGGTCGAGCTGTCGGAGGTGACCCAGACCACGATCAGCCTGCCGTTCATCACGGCGGACGCCACGGGGCCCAAGCATCTCAACACCTCGCTCATGCGCTCAACGTTCGAGCAGATCACCGCCGACCTCGTCGAGCGCTGCATCGTGCCCGTCGAGCAGGCCATGCAGGACGCCAAGCTGCGGCCCGCCGACATCGACGAGGTCATCCTGGTCGGCGGCTCGACCCGGATACCCGCCGTGCAGAACCTCGTGCGCAGGCTCACCGACGGCAAGGACCCGAACATGACGGTGAACCCGGACGAGGTCGTGGCCATCGGCGCGGCCGTCCAGGCGGGCATCATCAAGGGCGAGGTCCAGGACGTCGTCCTGCTCGACGTCACGCCGCTCTCGCTGGGCGTCGAGACCCTCGGCGGCCTGATGACCAAGGTCATCGAGCGCAACACGACCATCCCGGCCCGCCGTACCGAGGTCTTCAGCACGGCCGAGGACAACCAGAGCGCCGTCGACATCGTGATCCTGCAGGGAGAGCGCGAGCGCGCCGCCGACAACCGGGTGCTCGGGCGCTTCCGGCTGGAGAACATCCGGCCCGCGCCGCGGGGAGTGCCGCAGGTCGAGGTCACCTTCGACATCGACGCCAACGGAATACTCAACGTCACCGCCCGCGACAAGGACACCGGCGCCGAGCAGCGCATCACCATCAGCGAGACCACCAACCTGGACAAGTCGGAGATCGAGCGGATGGTCGCCGACGCCGAGCAGCACCGCACCGAGGACGCCCGGCTCCGCGAGGCGGTCGACGCGCGCAACGAGCTGGACTCGGTCGCCTACCAGGTAGAACGCCGGCTGGGCGAGCTGGGCGACGCGGTGCCCGTGCACGAGAAGGCGCGGGCCGAGCAACTCATCCAGGACGCCCGGCAGGCGATCAAGGAAGAGGCGCCGACCGAGCGGCTGCGCGAGCTCAGCAGCGAGCTCCAGCAGGTCTATCACGGACTCGGGGCCGCAACGAGCGGCGAGCCGGGCGTGCCGCCGCAGGGCGGGACGGAAAGCGCCCCCGCCGGCGGCAGTGACGAGGACGTGATCGACGCCGAATTCACGACCTCGGAGCCCGAGTGACATGAACGAGCACGTACCCGAGGCCCAGGATCAGGCAGGCACGCAGGGTGAGCAGGCGCCCCTCGCGCAGGCCGTGACGTCCGCGGAGACCGACGCGAAGCTGGCGGAGCTGGAGGACCGCTGGCTGCGCGCCGCCGCCGACCTGGACAACCTGCGCAAGCGCATTTCACGCGACGCCGAGCGGATCAGGACTGAGGAGCGGTCCAGGGTGGTGGCGGAGTGGCTGCCCGTCTTGGACAACCTGGATCTCGCGCTGAGCCACGCGGTGCGCGGCGGCAATGGCGTGGACGCCGTCCTCGAGGGAGTACGAGCGGTGCGGGACCAGGCGGTCACGCTGCTCGCGAAGCTCGGCTACCCCCGTGACGACGAGACCGGTGTGCCCTTCGATCCGACCCGCCACGAGGCGGTGACCACAATCGAACGCGACGACGCCGCCCCAGGCACCGTGGTGGAGGTGCTCAGGCCCGGCTATGGCGGCGGCGAGCGGCAGCTCAGGCCGGCGATCGTGGCCGTCGCGAAGAAGGCGGCGTGATGGCCGACCGCCGGGACTTCTATGAGGTGCTCGGTGTGGGCAGGACCGCCGACCAGGACGAGATCCAGCGGGCCTACCGGAAGCTCGTGCGCGCCTACCATCCCGACGTCAACAAGGATCCCGGCGCCGAGGACAGCTTCAAGGAGATCTCGGAGGCGTACGCCGTGCTGTCCGATCCCGAGACCCGGCGCCGCTACGACGCGTTCGGGCACGACTTCCGTCAGGTGCCGCCCGACGTGGATCCCGCGGATTGGGCCCGGGCGCGCTCCGGAGCGCGCGCGGGTGCGGGTGCGGGCCCGGGCGGCGGCCGGTGGCGCTCGGCGGGCGCCGAGGACTTCGGCTTCGGTGAGGGCGCCGACGTCGACCTGGAAGACCTGCTGGGCGGCATGTTCGGCAGGGGAGGCCGCGGAAGGAGGCGCTGGGGGCCCATGCCGGGCGCCGACCAGGAGGCGGAGCTGACGCTCACCGTCGAGGAGGCCTACCAGGGCGGCCGCCGCACGCTCACCCTGCCCGGGGGCCGCCGCCTTGACGTCACGATCCCCCGCGGGGTCACGAACGGGCAGCGCATCAGGCTCGCCGGCCAGGGCGGGCACGGCAGCGAGGCCGCCCGGGCGGGCGACCTCTACCTCGTCGTACGGATCGCCGAGCACCCCCGCTACCGCGTGGAGGGCCGCGACCTCCACACCACCCTCCCGCTCGCTCCGTGGGAGGCGGCGCTGGGCGCCACGGTCGCCATCGACACGCCAGGCGGCGAGGCGAAGCTGAAAGTGCCACCGGGCACCTCCTCGGGCCGCCGCCTGCGGCTGCGCGGGCGCGGCATGCCCAACCCGCGCGGCGCCGCCGGCGACCTCTTCGCCGAGGTGCGGATCATGGTGCCGCCCCGGCTCACCGACGAGGAACGAGAGCTGTTCGAACGGCTCGCCGCCGCGTCGCGCTTCGACCCCCGGGGGCGTTCATGACCTATGCGATCGTACGGCCAGCCCGGCTCGACCTGAACGCCTACGCGCGCGCCACCGGACTGCACCCGCAGACCGTCCGCCGGCTGGTGGCCCTCGGCCTGCTCGAACCGGTCGAGGACGCCAGGGGAGAGCTGTGCTTCCCCCTCTCCCAGGTGGCGGCGGCCGGCCGGATCCAGAGACTGCACGAGGGCCTGTCGATCAACTACGCCGCGATCGGCGTGGTGGTCGACCTGCTCGACCGGATCGAGCGGCTGGAAGCCGACCTGCGGAACCTTCCGCCGCGCCAGAGAGCAACGACAGCGCGCAATGACAGTGCGCAATGACAGTGCGCAACGACGCTGAGCGATGACACTTGGGGGACCCGAAGTGGACGCGAACCGGATGACGCAGAAGTCGCAGGAGGCGCTGCACAACGCCCAGACCAAGGCGCTGCGCTTCGGGCACACCGAGATCGACGGCGAGCACCTCCTGCTCGCCCTGCTCGAACAGCCTGAAGGGCTGGCCCCACGGTTGTTGTCGCAGGCCGGGGCCGACGAGAAACAACTGCGCGCCGACCTGGAGGAGGAGCTGTCGCGCCGCCCCCGGGTCAGCGGGCCCGGCGCCGCGCCAGGCCAGGTGTTCGTCACCCAGCGCATGTCGCGGCTGATGGACGCGGCCCAGCGGGAGGCCGACCGGCTGAAGGACGACTACGTCTCGGTCGAGCACCTGCTGCTCGCCCTGATCGACGAGGGGAACGAGACCGCCGCCGGGCGGCTGCTGCACGCTGAGGGGCTGACCAGGGACCGGTTCCTCCAGGCGCTGACCGCGATCCGCGGCAACCAGCGGGTCACCTCGGCCATGCCCGAGGTCGCCTACGAGGCGCTGGAGAAGTACGGGCGCGACCTGGTCGGCGAGGCCCACGCGGACAAACTCGAGCCGGTGATCGGCCGCGATACGGAGATCCGCCGCGTGATCCAGATACTCTCCCGCAAGACCAAGAACAACCCTGTCCTGATCGGCGACCCGGGCGTCGGCAAGACGGCCGTCGTCGAAGGGCTCGCGCAGCGGATCGCCCGGGGTGACGTCCCCGAGGGGCTGCACGACAAGACGATCTTCAGCTTGGACATGGGCTCGCTGGTGGCCGGGGCGAAGTACCGCGGGGAGTTCGAGGAACGCCTCAAGGCGGTGCTGAACGAGGTCAAGGCCGCGGAGGGACAGATCCTGCTGTTCGTCGACGAACTGCACACGGTGGTCGGCGCCGGGGCGACCGAGGGTGCCATGGACGCCGGCAACATGCTCAAGCCGATGCTCGCGCGCGGCGAGTTGCACATGATCGGCGCGACCACGATCGAGGAGTACCGGCAGCACATCGAGAAGGACGCCGCCCTGGAGCGGAGATTCCAGCCGGTGCTCGTCGACGAGCCCTCGGTCGAGGATGCCATCTCGATCCTTCGCGGACTGCGCGAGCGGCTGGAGATCTTCCACGGCGTGAAGATCCAGGACAGCGCCATCGTCGCCGCGGTGACGCTCAGCCACCGCTACGTCGCCGACCGGTTCCTGCCCGACAAGGCGATCGACCTGGTCGACGAGGCGGCCGCGATGATCCGGACGGAGATCGACTCCATGCCTGCCGAGCTCGACGAGCTGACCCGGCGGGTGCGGCGGCTGGAGATCGAGGAGGCCGCGCTGGCCAAGGAGGACGACTCCGCGAGCCGCAAGCGCCTGGAGGACCTGCGCGCAGAACTGGCCGAGCTGCGTGCCCGGGCCGACGCGATGCGGGCCCAGTGGGAGGCCGAGCGCGCGGCCCTCCGCAAGGTCCAGGCACTGCGGCAGGAGATCGAGACGGTACGCCACGAGACCGAGCGGGCGGAGCGCGAATACGACCTGAACCGGGCCGCCGAGCTGCGCCACGGCAAGCTGCCCGACCTGGAACGCCGGCTCCAAGCCGAGGAGGACAGGTTGGGCTCCCGGCAGAACGGGCACCGGCTGCTGCGCGAAGTGGTGACCGAGAACGAGATCGCCGACATCGTCTCTCGCTGGACCGGCATCCCCGTCACGCGGCTGCAGGAGGCCGAGCGTGACAAGCTGCTGCGGCTGGACGAGATCCTGCACGAGCGTGTCATCGGGCAGGACGAGGCCGTCCAGCTCGTCGCCGACGCCATCATCCGGGCCCGTTCCGGCATCAAGGACCCGAGGCGTCCCATCGGGTCGTTCCTGTTCCTCGGACCGACCGGCGTGGGCAAGACCGAGCTCGCCAAGACGCTCGCGGCGGCCCTGTTCGACACCGAGGACAACATGGTCCGCATCGACATGAGCGAGTACCAGGAGCGCCACACGGTCAGCCGCCTGGTCGGGGCGCCTCCCGGCTACATCGGCTACGAGGAGGGCGGCCAGCTCACGGAGGCGGTGCGGCGCAAGCCGTACTCGGTGGTGCTGTTCGACGAGATCGAGAAGGCGCACGCGGACGTGTTCAACGCGCTGCTGCAGGTGCTGGAGGACGGCCGGCTCACCGACGCGCAGGGCCGCACGGTCGATTTCCGCAACACGGTGGTCATCATGACCTCCAACATCGGCTCGCAGCACCTGCTCGACGGGGTCACCCCCGACGGCGAGATCAAGCCCGATGGACGCGACCGGGTGATGGAGGAGCTGCGCAGGCACTTCCGGCCCGAGTTCCTCAACCGGGTCGACGACATCGTGCTGTTCAAGCCGCTGACCGAGGCCGAGATCGAGCAGATCGTCGCCCTGATGTTCGCCGGCATCAGGCAGCGGCTGGCCGACCGGCGGCTCACCCTTGAGGTCACAGAGGAGGCCCGCAAGCTCATCGCCAACCAGGGATACGACCCCGTTTACGGTGCCCGGCCGCTGCGCCGCTTCATCGCCCGCGAGGTCGAGACCAGGATCGGCCGCGCCCTGATCGCCGGCGACATCCTCGACGGCTCGACCATCGTCGTCGACGCCGACAAGGGCGAGCTGCACGTCACCTTCAACCCGCCCCCCGGGAGCTGAGATGTCGACATCGACGGTGAGCTGCACGAACTGCGGCACGAAGAACCGCGTCCCGGCCGCGTCGGTGGGCGTGCCCCGATGCGGCCGGTGCCACCAGGCGCTGCCCTGGATCGCCGAAGCCTCGGACGACACCTTCACGAACGTCGCCGAGAAGGCGGACCTCCCGGTGCTCGTCGACTTCTGGGCCGACTGGTGCGGGCCGTGCCGGGTCGTCACACCCGCGCTCGAACAGGTCACCCAGGAGCTGGCGGGACGCGTGAAGCTCGTCAAGGTCGACGTCGACCGGTCCCCCGCCCTCTCACAGCGCTTCACGATCACGGCAGTCCCGATGCTCATGATGCTCAACGAGGGCCGCGTCGTGGCGCAACGCGCCGGCGCGGCCCCGGCGCCCCAGCTGCGCCAATGGGTTGAGGACACCCTGAGGACACCGTCATGACGCAGTCGCCGACCACCCTGCCCGAGACGCCGGACCTGTACGGGGCCTATCCCCGGCTGGACGAGCGGCGCATCGCGGACTTGTCGCGGTGCGGCGGGCGCAGGTCCGTGTCGCCCGGCGAAGTTCTCTACCGGGAGGGCGAGCCTGCCGGTGAGTTCATCGTGATCCTGCGCGGCAAGGTGGCCATGGTCGAGGGGTACGGCGGCGCGGAGGAGCGGACGATCGCCGTCCACGGCCCCGGGCGTTTCCTCGGCGAGCTGGGCCTGCTCACCGGGCAGGCCGGGTTCCTGACCGCGGTCGTGCGGGAGGCCGGCGAGATTCTGGCCGTCCGGGGCGATCGGGTACGCACGCTGGTCGCCGGTGACCCGGCGTTCGGTGACCTCATCCTGCGGGCCTACCTGACCCGCCGTACCCTGCTGATCGGCATGGACGCCGGATTCCGGATCATCGGCTCCCGTTACTCGCCCGACGCCCGCCGGCTGCGCGAGTTCGCGGCCCGCAACAGGCTTCCACACCGATGGATCGACCTGGAGGAGGACGACGAGGCGGAGGCGTTGCTCCGCCAGCTCGGCATCTCCCCACAAGAGACGCCGGTCGTGATCTGGCGCGGAGACCAAGTGCTGCGCAACCCGACCGTCGCCACGCTGGCCGGGACCATCGGCCTGCCCACGCCGCGGCCCGGCGACGGCGTGTGCGACCTGATCGTCGTAGGCGCGGGCCCCGCCGGCCTGGCTGCCAGCGTTTACGGTGCGTCCGAGGGCCTGACCACGGTCGTGCTCGACGCGATCGCCGCGGGCGGCCAGGCGAGCACATCGTCCCGCATCGAAAACTATCTCGGCTTCCCGTCGGGCATCTCGGGCGCCGAGCTCGCCGAACGCGCCGTCATCCAGGCAACCAAGTTCGGCGCCCGGCTGACCGTACCGGCCCAGGCGAGCGGGCTGGAGCCCGGCCACGGCCACTACAGCGTGCTCGTCGAGGGCGGCCCCGCGGTGCAGGGCCATGCCGTGCTCATCGCCACCGGCGCCCACTACCGCAAACTCGACGTTCCCGACCTGGAGAAGTACGAAGGCTGCGGCGTCTACTATGCGGCGACACCGTTCGAGCTGCGCATGTGCCGGCAGACGCCGGTGGTCATCGTCGGCGGCGGCAACTCCGCCGGCCAGGCGGCGTTGTACCTGGCCAGGAACGCCTCCTCGGTGCGCATGCTCGTCCGCGGCGGTGGCCTCGGCGAAAGCATGTCACGCTACCTCGCCGACGCGATCGGCAGGACACCCGGCATCGAGATCATGTTCCACACCGAGGTACGCGAACTCCTCGGCGACGACTCCCTGCGCGCCGTACGCGCCCAGAACAATCGGACGGCGCAGTTCATCGAGATCGAGACCAACGCGCTGTTCGTGTTCATCGGCGCGGATCCGCACACCGGATGGCTGGCGGACATCGTCGCGCTGGACGACCGGGGCTTCGTCATCACAGGGAAGGGCTCGTCGTCACACGGGGATCCCCTTCCCCTGGAGACCGGGCGGCCCGGCGTGTTCGCCGTGGGGGACGTCCGCAGCGGGTCGATCAAACGGGTCGCATCCGCGGTCGGGGAGGGAGCCATGGCGGTACGCCTGCTGCACGAAAGGTTCACCAAGACAGGGAATCGACAGGGAGGACGGTGATCCCGATGCCAGTGATCGCGGTTTCCAGATTCGAGCACTTCTTCCGCGCCGCCGCCGGACTAGACGTGGACAAGTCCGACCTCAAGCGCTACAGCGACTTCATCAACCGGAAGCTGTACGACATGCTCGTCGTCGCCGAGGCCGCGGCGAAGTCGAACGGGCGCGACATCATCCAGTTCTGGGACCTGCCCATCACCAAGGGACTGCAGGAGAACCTGCACGACTTCCGCGACCTGAACGAGAAGCTGGATCTGGCCTCGATCCTGGCGGAGCTCAGAGCGCTGCCGCCGCTCGACCTGTCGCTCAGCGAGGAGACCGAGTCGCGGTTGTCAGCCGTGGCGGGCGGGCTCTCCGTGGCGCTCGCCAAGGCGTTCACCGTCGTCGACCCAAGGCTGAAGAACCCGGCCACCGAGCAGTGGGAGGAGGTGACCAGGATCTTCGACCTGCTTTTGTGATCAATGCCTGGCTTCCAGGGGGCGGAGGGTCAGTGTCGCCGACGTGACGAGAGCCGGGCCGCTTGTTCACGGGCGCTTGGGGGGATGGCCTTGCGATGTGGCCCGTCATCGGGATCGACCTCGTATCGCAGTTGGACGCAGTCGTCGAGCACCGCGCCGTACAACGTCCAGATGGGGGAATACGGATCGATCTTTGCTATCTGCTCGCGGGCAGCGCGTTCGAGGCGCTCGCCTTCCGCTACGGCGGCGCGCAGGCGGATCAGGTCCTCGCCGCTGCCAGGGGCGACCAGCAGCTGCTCGAAACAGGCGTAAGCCTTCCCGATCGCATCCAGCAGATCGGCGAAGACATGGGGAAAGCTGCCGGTCGCGCGCTGTCCGGGCAGGCCTCGTGCCCCCGCAGCCAGGTCGACGAGGGCACGAGCGACGGCGCGCAGTTGAAGGCAGGCGTGCTCCAGGCATAGGACAGCCTGCATGATGCGGCGCAGGCGCTGGCGGGTTCGCGCCCGACGTAGCGTGAAACGCAGGGACTCGGCGGCTCGTTCAGCGCTCTCGTTGGCCGCACGCAGCCTGACGGACATGCGTCTGGCGCGGGCCAGCCATTTCTGCGCCTGGTGCTCGGTCCACGATTGCCTGATGCCTTCCGCCAGGTCGGAGCAGAGGTCAGCGAGATCATCGGCCAGCTCGGCCATGTCCTTGGCGGCCCGGCCCACGTGACGGGGCGGGATCACCAGTATGAGCGTGGCTCCGACGAACGCGCCGATGACGATGTCGAGCAGCCGCTCCATGCCGTACTCGCGGCCCAGAGCGAACACGAGTAGGGCGGTGACGGGCGCCTGTGTGTTCTGCCACGGTATGCCGACTGTTCTGCTGACCACCAGCGCGACCGTGACCAGGACGGCCATGGTGCCGATGCTGGTGCCGAACACCTGCACGAAGGCGATTGCGGCCGCCAATCCGACCAGCACCGCGATGGTCTGCTGGATGGCCTGGACCACGGTGCTGTAGGCGGTCGCCGTCACCGACAGCAGCACGCCGGTGGGAGCGAGCACCGGCTGAGGTGAGCCGATCAGGTCGGTGGAGATCCACCAGGCCACCAAGCACCCGACGATGACCGTCACCGTCGGCATCAGCAACTGCCCCTCACGCCGCAGCCAGCGACGCAGCCCACGCCTCCGCCATCGATCCGAGGCGGGGACGCGATCACCCCACCGGTCCAGCCATCGCCTCGCGGCGGAAAATGCCATCACCGCACCCCCAGACGTGGTGCCCCGCCTGGCGGCTTCCGGATCGTCTTTCACCTCTTAACGTAAGGCTGCCCGGGTTGGGTAGCGGGGCGCTCCGTTCGCGGGCAGCATTTTGCCCGGAGCCGGCTTTCCGAGGGCGCGGCGATGGATCGACTGATCGGCCACTGGAGGTCTTCGAGCACGACCATCAGCGGCTGGTCCTCGCGGAGCCGTTCCACCAGGCTGTGTGCCTGGCCCGCGCCCTGTCCGCCGGACGGGTCGAGGCTGGGCGGCAGGTGCGCGAGCGGCCCACGGGCGATCTAAGGAGTGACGAACGCCGCAAATAAGGCTGCCGCCCGAGGTGGAGGTGCCGCCTTAGCGAATAGCGTCTGTTTCGCCAGCCGGTACGGGATACCGGAAGAAATCGCGAAACCAGAACGGAAATAATAAAATGTTTGGAATTGCCGCTAAGAAGACCGCCGCCGCTAAGAAGACCGCCGCCGCCACGAAGACCGCCGCCGTGAAGAAGTCCGCCCTCACGAAGAAGGCCGCGGTCATCGCCACCGCCGGTGTCCTGTCGACTGCCGGGTTGGTGGCCACCTCCGGCGCGGCGCACGCGTCCGGGTTCACCGTCCGCCTCGCGCCCGCGTCCAACCCGTTCGTGTTCCTCGACGTCAGCGGCGGCTCCACGAGGAACGGTGCGGCGATCATCCAGTGGAGCCTGTCCGGGGACAACCAGATCTGGACCTTCCGGCCGAGCGGCACGGCGTACCAGATCGTCAACCTCCACAGCGGCCTGTGTATCACCAGCAGTGGCTACGCCGGCGCCCAGCTCTACCAGTGGTCGTGCAACGGGTCGGGCGGACAGCTCTGGAGCACCTCGCTGACCCCGGGCAACCTGACCGGCTACACGATCAAGAACGTCGACAGCGGCCTCTACATGGACGTCTCCGGCGGCAGCGGCGCCAACGGCGCGGCGATCGACACCTGGTACAAGAACGGCGGCTCGAACCAGTTCTTCCTCGCCCACGCCGCCTGATCTCACTTCGCGTGGTGCGCGGTGAGGCCGAGCAGGACCAGAAGCTCGGCGGGCAGCCACTGCGGGCACGGCAACAGCCCGGTCAGCCGCATGTGCCCTTCAACGACGACCAGATCGGCCGGACCCGGCTCGCCGAGGACGATCATGGGCGACGGAAGCCGACGCCCATCTCGAAAGTCCTCCGCGATCGTCCGGTAGACCGCCCAGGCGGCATGTCCTCCCAAGGGCCGAGCCGCCTGGCTCCGTCGGTGGCCAGCCGAGTGCCGCCGGAGAACTCCGCGCCCGCGCTGGGGTGACTACGGCGCGGCGCAGTACGCGCAGGCGCCGTTCCTGAGCTGCGGCTCGACCCGGACGGCCCTGGCGAACTGGACCACCGGTCTTGGAACCAGACACGGCTGGCCTTGCTGACCCGGTGCGGCACCGTCACCACAGCGACTGTGTCACCCCGCAGGCTGTCAGCGAATGCCGGTATCGCAGCCGATGGTTTTGTGGATCCGTTGTGAAGCACGGACGGTGACCAGCACTTTCGGGCAACGTGGCAAGAGCTTGCCGGTGCCGGCGACCAGCCAATACTTGCCCTTGGGCAGGGTCAGGGTGAATCGGCCGTCCCGAGTCGTCTTCGTGGATTTGATGGTGCGGCCGCTGTCATTGCGCGCGGCCACGCGCGCTCGAACGGGGCGGGGCGGGCAGGACTTCTCGGCGGTCATGACCGGACAGGTTGGGCCTGCCAGCACCCGGCCCACGACGGTGCCCAGGCCGCGCCCTGGCGACAGCGAGCCGGCCGGGGGAGGCGTGGGTTGCGGGGTGGTCGCCGGGAGGACCCCCGGCGTAAGCGGCGCGGTGGTGGTGACAATGCGCGGGGTGGTCGCCTGTTGTGTCGGCCGGCCCTGGGCAGTCGGGGATTCGCCGCAGGCAGACACGGTCGCCGCCAGCGTCAGTGCCGCGGCGAACCAGCAGAGCGCGGCTGCTTTCATCACTTGATTAGATGCAACCCACGCGGCCGGGGTTCCCAGGGTCAGTGGCCTCAGGCCATACGGGTAGGTGGTTGACCGGGTGCGAGGTGATGGCACCGGCCGCACCGATCAACCTCACGGCTACGTCAGCTGCGCGGCGAGTACATGATGACGGCGACGCCGGCCAGGCAGATGAGCGCGCCGATGACGTCCCAGCGATCGGGCCGGAAGCCGTCCGCGACGCGCTGGGCGCAGCCAAAGAGGCGCGAGCCGCGGCTGACCCTGTCGCCATACAGGTGTGACTGGCAAGGGGCGGGACAAGGGAGTCGAATGGACACCTTCAGAGGAGGTGTCGTGATCTCGTGATGAGACTCCACTGGATGACATACGCGGTGGCGGCGGCGCTCCTGCTGACGGCCATCACAGCTCCGGAGGCGGTCGCAGCCACCGGTCCGCCGAAGGGCTGGGTGATCTTCCAGAGCTCGGTCGGCCGGTTCGTGGTATGGCACCCGGCCGGCTGGCAGATCCGGGAGAACAAGGGCACCGCCCGCACGACCACGATCACCTTGACCGATCCGGCCGGCGGCGCGGCGATGACCATCCGGCGCCGCTACGCCCCGATTTCGATCGGCAAGCACTGCCACAAGGTGACCATGCGGGACGCCCGGGTCGGGCACCGCTGCGCCACCAAGACCGCCGTAACGACCACGCTGCCGGACACGTCCGAAGGAAATTTCGTGTTCCGCGCCCCTCTGCGGTCGTTCCCGTACGGGGTGTACACGAAAGTGGTCGCGAACTTCCAGATCCTGCGCGGCGCGTGAGCGCCTAATGCAGGCCCGTAACCCTGGGAATTTTCGCTGATTACACCTCAAAAGTCGATTTGAGCCCCACGGGTCGCATATCGGGAGATTGGGCCTCCACACGACTTCGCGGCGCGCCTAGCTTCGGGGAGTTTTCCCCCACTCCCATGAGAGGTCGATGTGTCATCCCGCACTCGACGCCATGGGCTGGGCCGGCTGATCACCACGCCTATAGTGATCATCGCAGCCCTCGCCCTGGCCGCATCCCCCGCACTGGCCAACGTCCCGCTCACCCTCCTGAGCACCGACCCGTTCACCAATGCCAACAGTCAGCACCGCACCGAAGTCGAGCCGGACAGCTTCCGCTTCGGCAACACCATCGTCACCGCGATCCAGACCGGCCGGATCTTCGACGGCGGGTCGGCCGACATCAGCTTCGCCACCTCTACCAACGGCGGCGCCAGCTGGACGTCCGGGCAACTGCCCGGGATCACCACGTTCGCCGGCGGCACCTTCAACCGGGTCAGCGACCCGGCAGTGGCCTTCGACGCCATGCACAACGTCTGGATGATCTCCTCACTCGCCATCCGCGACACCAATGGCGTGCTCGGCGCCGCCGTCCTCACCTCGCGGTCCACCAACGGTGGCGTAACCTGGCAAAACCCGGTCGTCACCGCGACCGCGACCGGCAGCGCCAACCTCGACAAGAACTGGATCGTCTGCGACAACACGTCGACCAGCCCGTTCTTCGGACGCTGCTACACCGAATTCGACGACAACGGGGCCGGCAACGCCGTACGGATGGCCCGCTCCACCAACGGCGGCACCTCCTGGACAGTCGTCAACACCAGCGCCACCGGCCTCGGCGGGCAGCCCCTGGTCCGACCCAACGGCACCGTCCTCGTGCCCTACCTGTCCAACAACGGGCAGATCCGCTCCTTCCGCTCGGTCGACGGCGGCGTCAGCTGGCGCGCCACGGTCCTCGTCTCGACCGTCCAGGACCGGCCGATCTCCGGCGGCCTGCGCAGCGAGGCCCTGCCGTCCGCCGAGATCGACTCGGCCGGCACGGCGTACATCGTCTGGCAGGACTGCCGCTTCCGCTCCGGCTGCCCGTCGAACGACATCGTGATGAGCAAGTCCACGAGCGAGACCACCTGGGGAGCCGTGACCAGGGTCACCAGTGACGCCGGGGATCACTTCATTCCCGGCATTGGCGTCGACCCGTCCACCTCCGGAGGCACGGCTCGGCTCGGGGTCACCTACTACGGCTACCCGAACGCGAACTGCACCGCGGCGACCTGCCAGCTCAACGTGAAGTTCGTGTCGTCCACCAACGGCGGCACGTCGTGGAGCGCGCCGCTGCAGGTGGCCGGGCCGATGACGCTGTCGTGGCTGGCCGACACCAGCCAGGGCCGGATGGTCGGCGACTACGTCTCGACCTCGATCGGCGCCGGAACCAATGCGTTCGGCGTGTTCGTCGTCGCCAACGCGCCGACCGGCTCGACGTTCGACGAGGCCATGTACGTGGCGACCGGCGGCTTCCCGATCACCGGTGGCACGATACGCGCGCAGGCCGCGCCAACCGCGGCCGTGGAAGGCAGCGGCGTCGCACCGTACGTGCCACCAGCCACGATGCGCTGACGCTAGTGATCCAGATCCCTACCCGGGGACGGCTGACTTGATCACCGACTGATGCAGCCACGAACACGGGTGACCGAGGGCCACTCGGCCACTCGTGTTCGCAGATCTGATCACATGGCGGCCAGCCAGCGCGGCGCGGTCTGCTGGACAGCATCCCAGGGACTGCCCGAGGGCGGCGTGTAGGCGAGGTCGAGATCCGCGATGCCGGCCGTGCGGCCGGTTCCTGCGGGGTTTCCTGGAGGCGCGGGTCAGACTCGGGTGACGATGATGTCGTAGCGGCCGCCGGGGACGGTCAGCCGCATAGCGCCGTCCTCGAAGTGGCCCTGGTAGGCCGTGCACTTGCCGCGCAGGCAGACCACCCGGCCGTTGACCACGACGAGGGCGCGGTCGGTGGCGGGGACGGCGATGGTGCCGGTCGTGCCCCGAGGTGTGTCGGCGTGCATGGTGAACGACGAAACAGGAGCAAGCGACAGCCAGCTCACCCCGATGTCGCCGTACTTGCTGGGCACTCCGCCCTGGGCCCAGGCGAGCGCGCCGGGATGCGGCGCGATGCTCCAGGTCGCGTAGCCGGGGTCGACCGGTGTGATGCCGAGGACCAGTTCGGTGAGCTGAACGGTCGGGGACGCCGCCCAGCCGTGGGCGAGGCTGGCGGTCGTGCGGTTGACGCCGCCCGTGCTGTTCTTGAACTCCCACAGGCCACCGGTGTAGAGCGCATTCTTCGTGTCGACCATCGGGCCCCAGGTGCGGCGCATCAGGTCGAACGCACCCGTCATGTCACCGACGGCCATCCGGCCCGCGGTCTCCATGCCGTTGCCGAACGGCTCGATCACGTGGCCGGTCGGGTCTTGCAGGCCGGGGCCGATGATTGCGCCGTACGGTGTCCACAGGGTCTTGAGCGCGGCCAGCACACTGGCGCGGCGGTCGGCGGGGACGATCCCATGCTGCAGGGCGAGCGCGTTGGCGTCCTCGACGAGGACGTCAGGGTGATCGCTGCTCTGGCCGTACGCGCCGAGCGCCGGGTTCCACAATCGGGCGTTGATCGCGGTCTTGACGGCTTCGGCCTTCGCGTCGAGGGTGTCGGCCGTGGCGGCGGAGCCGACCTTGCGCTCCACCCAGGCCATGTCACGCAGCAGCAGGTAGTAGTCGATGCTGTATTTGGTGACCTCTCCGGTCTGCGTGGCCTGCCAGTAGCCGCGATCGTTGGACACGACGAGGTTGTTGGCGTCGACGAAGGTGTCGTTGTAGGCGAGCTCGCGGCGCAGGGCGGGCAGGACGCTGGTGAGATAGGCCTCGTCGCCGGTGTAGCGGTAGTAGGCGATGATTCCCCGCGCGCCGCAGCCCGAGTAGTTGTCGGAGTAGAACAGCGGTGAGCCGTTGGGGTTGTTGCCCTTGCGGAAGTCGGGTGAGCCGGGCAGTGCTCCGTCGGCGCGCTGGGTGGCCAGTAGCACGTTCAGCGACGATTTGACGTATTCGGCGCCGGCGTCGCCGAGGGTGCTGATCGCGGTTGGGGCCTGGATGAGCAGGTCACAGGTCCAGATGCTGCGGTCGCGCTTTGCCCCGTCGTAGATGCGTGTGTCCGCGAGTCCGTTCAGGCCGGCGGGCTTCAGGTTGAGCTGCAGGGTGTACGCGCCGGAGTACCACATCTTGTTCAGCTGGTCGTCGCTGGACAGGAACCAGCCCTTGTAGTCGGCCGAGGTCGCCCGTAGTGCCTGGAAGTCGACCCGGGCGCTCAACAGGGAGACGCTGCCGGGTGTGGTCAGCGTGAGCAGGACGAAGCGGAAGCCGCCGTGGAATCCGCCGGAGACGCGGCCCGCTGCCGTGGGCTGCAGGGTGTCGATGCCGCCCACGCCTGCCAATCCTCTGGACTCGTCCGAGGCGGGCGCGCCCGGCGAGGTGGTCACCGCGGTTCCGGCGGCGACGTCCGCGGACAGCGCGGGGTCGACGGAGACGGTGCGGGCCACCGTATCGAAGGCGGTGATGGCGCGGGTCTGGGCTCCCGTGCCGGCGCCGAAGGTGATCGTGTTGCCGGCCTCGAGGTTCGCCACCGATGCGAGCGTCACCTGTACGGCTCCCGCGGTGGCTGCGGCCGCGACGGCGGTCGCGGCCGGTCTGCGCAGGAACTGCCGCGCCTCGCCGGTGACCAGGGTGAGCGTGGGTGTGCCTTCGACGGCGGTGACGTCGAGGTACGGCACGCCGGCGACGTCCTTGCCGAAGTCGAGGACGACCGAAGCCGGCGTTCCACCGGCGACCGTGGTCAGCGTGGCCGGCTTGCCTTTGCCGTTGGTCAACGTCTGCGGGTTGGACACGGAGCCGCGGACGTCCACGGCGACGGGCGTCACCTGTGATGAGGACGGGCCGAGGACGTAGCGATGCCAAAGTGGGGCGATCGTCGCCGACGCCGGTAAAGCCGACGCCGGTAAAGCCGACGCCGGAGAGCCGGTCCACCCTACGGTGACGACGAGTAAGACCACGATGAGGGCACGAGTTGTTCTGCGCACGAGACTGGACATGGTGCCGATCTCCTTAGAGCGGGATGGGGTTATCGCGCGAGAAGCCTGGTGTCTGTCAAGGAGTGGGCGATCTCGATGAAGTAGTCGCAGGTGAGGCGCTGCCAGCCGGCGCTGGTCCACCTCTCGAACGCTCGGCGGGGAAGCGAGATGTCCACCTCGGCGATCTCGCCTGGCCCGGCCTCGGCGACCGCGAATCCGGCGAGCCAGCGCCGTGGCAGGCTGGGCAGGTCCGCTACCGGCCGTATGTAGACCTGGACGACTTCCCGGCCATGCCGCTCCCCCGTGTTGCGGACGCGGACGCTTATCCGGTCGCCTCGAGTCATTGCCGTTTCGTATTCCCAGCTGGTGTAGCCCAGCCCGGAGCCGAACTCGAAGGCCGGAACCGCATCCGATCGCTCCCAGCCCCGGTAACCGATGAAGTGGCCCTCCTCGTACGCCAGCGTCCCGCCCTGCGGCGTGACCCGCGTGACCGGGCAGTCCTCCAGCGCGGCAGGCCATGTGGTGGGCAGTCGCCCACTGGGTTCGGCATGGCCGAGCAGCACGTCGGCGAGGGCGTGGCCGCCCTCCTGGCCGGGAAACCAGGTGAGCAGGATCGCCGCGACTTCATCTCGCCACGGCATCTCGACGGGAGCACCGGCGTTGATCACGACGACCGTGCGCGGGTTGGCCTCCGCCACGCGTGAGACCAGTTCGTCCTGGCGGCCAGGCAACCGCAGGGAGACGCGGTCGAAGCCTTCGCTCTCCACTTCCTTGGACGTCCCGACGACAACGACGGCCACGTCCGCGGCCTGCGCGGCTGACACCGCTTCGGCCAGCAGCATGTCGGGGTCGCGTAGCGCATCCGGGAGGCGGTGGCCGAGTGCGAAGGACACGGTGCCGAGCGCGCCGTCCAAGTAGGGCAGTTCGGTGTGCAGCAAGCTGACCGCGATCCGCCGCCCCGCCTCCAGCTCTATCGCCACCTCGTGTTGCGGCGCCAGGAAGATGCCGCCGACCAGGTCGTCGATGTCCGGCACCGGCACGATGGACGCGAAGCGTTCCTGGCCGTCCACAGTCAGCCGGAACCCTCCCGCGCCCTCGACGCCGAATCGATGCTCACCCGGCACAGCCGCGGTGAACGTCCCGGTGATCTCGGCCGAGTGGATGTCGGCAAGGGTGAGGCCGGCGGGCAGATCACCGTGCCACATGATCGCGCCGTCGGGCAGCGGCAGTTCCGCTCGGATGCGGCCCGCGGCGTCACGCACGATCGCCGTCAGCTCGAAGCCCGCCGACGCGGCCCGGAAGCGTGTGCTGGGGTCGGCGCCACGAGCGAAGGTCACCTCGGCTCCCGCGGCCAGCAGCCCTTTCAGCGGGGACACCACGTGTTCCGGGTAGACCTCGGCGCTGCCGCCGCCCATGACGCGTGCGTCCACGGCCAGCCCGCCGATCAGGGCGATCGCCCCCTGATGCGGGAGCGGGAGGACGCCGTCGTTACGCAACAGCACGGCAGACCGGGTGGCCAGTTCCCGGGCCAGCGCCTTCCCGTCCACTGCGTCCGCATCCGAGGTGGGGGGCTCATCGAGCGCGCCCGTCCGCGACGCCAGCGTCAATATGCGCCGCACATGCTCATCGACCATGCGCTCGTCGATGTCGCCGTTGCGTACGGCTGTCGCCAGGGGCTCGCCGTACACGGTGTCGGGGCCGGGCATCGCGATGTCCAGGCCGCCGAGCGCGGCCCGGACCGTGTCGCGTGCGGCGGTCCAGTCGGAGACGACGACGCCGTCGAAGCCCCACTCGCCGCGCAGCACGCCGTTCATCAGTCGGGCGTGCTCGGTCATCGTCGAACCGTTCACGCTGTTGTAGGCGGCCATGATCCCGTACGGCGTGGCCGTCTTCACGATGTGCTCGAAGGGCGCCAAATAGAGCTCGCGTAGTGCGCGCTCGCCGACCAGGACGTTGACGTACATGCGGTCGGTCTCGCAGTCGTTGGCCACGAAATGCTTGACGGCGGCCCCGACGCCGCCTTCCTGGACGCCGGTCACGTACGCCGCGCCGATCACGCCGGTCAGCAATGGATCTTCGGAGAAGCATTCGAAGTGCCGGCCGCCCAGCGGGCTGCGATGCAGGTTGACGGTCGGAGCGAGCAGCACGTGCACGCCTTTGCTCCGGGCTTCCTGTGCCAGCAGGTTGCCGGCCCGCCGGATGAGCTCGGCGTCCCAGGTCGCGGCCATCGCGGTGGGGCTGGGCAGCGCGGTGGAGGGGTCGGCGCCGCGCCAGCGGGTTCCCCGTACGCCGATGGGCCCATCCGACATGACGAGCGATGCGAGCCCGATGTCAGGGATGGCGGGCAGCGTCCATGTGTCGTGCCCGGCCATCAACGCGGTCTTGGTGTCGAGGTCGAGCTTGGCCAGGAGATCGTCAATCATGGCCGGCGGACTCCAGATGGTCACGCAGGAAATTCACCGTGGATTCGTGCAGGTGGGCACGATGGGGAACGCTGCCGAAGCCGTGGTCGGCGCCGTCGACGACGTCGAAGGTGGCGTTGCCGGTGTAGTGATCCAGGTAGCGGCGTCCATATTCGATGGGGACGATGTCGTCGTCGCTGCCGTGGATGATGTGGACAGGCCCGGTGTATGCGGCGGAGCGGCCGTAGACGTCGAGCTTGGTGATGTCCTCGACCAGGGCGGGGCTCATTCGATGGCCGTCGGCGTCGAAGTAGCCTTTCGCGGCGACGTGGGCGCCGATGTCGCGGCCCTTCAGATAGCCGCTGCCGATCTCGAATGGGGCGACCGCCGCGGGCGCCCACAGGCACACGGCCCGGATGCCGGGCTCCTCGGCGGCCACGATGCCTGCCACGACTCCGCCCATGCTCATCCCGACCAGGGCGATCCGGCTCGGGTCGGCGAAATCGAGCGCGCGGACGTCCCGTATCACGGAAATCGTTTCGGCGATCTCGCCGGTGATGGTGACGTCGAAGAAGTCGCCGTCGCTCTCGCCGTGGCCGGACAGATCGAATCGGACCGAGGCGATGCCGT
This sequence comes from Streptosporangiaceae bacterium NEAU-GS5, assembly GCA_017592665.1. Lineage (GTDB taxonomy): Bacteria > Actinomycetota > Actinomycetes > Streptosporangiales > Streptosporangiaceae > NEAU-GS5. The sequence goes on from JAGFNW010000003.1 coordinate 450,731, forward strand.
GCCGTTCCAGCAGACGCGAAAGACGGACGAAGCAGGCTCCGGTTTCCATCCGGTTGTTGGTGAAACCGTGGATGAGTACGGCCGTGGGCGCCCGATCCGCGTCGTCGGGCAGATGGATGGTGGAGCGGAGCGTCAGCCCGCCGTGCCGGAAGTCGTGATTGAAGATCATGACAGCGTGCTCTCGAAGACGTGGCGGCCAGGGCCCACTTCGACGGTTTCGCCTCCGGGGATGTGCACGGTGGCGGAGGTGTTCGGGGGAACCAGGACGTGCAGGCTCAGCTGGTCGCCGGTGCGTTCCCAGCTGACTTCCGCGTCACCGTAAGGGGTGGTGTGGGCGGCCCGGGCGTGGGTGAGGCCGCCGCCCGGGCGGGGGTGGATCAGGAGTTTGCGATAGCCGGGCTCGGCGGGGGCCAGGCCGCCGATGGTTCGGTGCATCCAGTCGGCCACGGCGCCGAGGGCGTAGTGGTTGAAGGAGGTCATCTCGCCCGGGTTGACGCTGCCGTTGGGGAGTAGGGCGTCCCAGCGTTCCCAGATCGTGGTGGCGCCCATCGTGACCGAGTAGAGCCAGGAGGGGCATTCGGTCTGCAGCAGCAGCCGGTAGGCGTCGTCGACCGCTCCGGCGTCGGTGAGAGCGTCGCAGATGAGCGGGGTTCCCACGAAGCCGGTGCCGATGTGGTGGCCGTTGTCGCGGACCAGCTCGACGAGGCGGTCGCCCGCGTAGGCGCGGCGCTCCGCTCCGTCGATGAGCCCGAATCGGAGGGCCAGGGCGTACGCGGTCTGAGACTCGCCGGCGACCTTGCCCTCCGGCGAGACGTAGGCCGCGTCGAAGGCGGCACGCAATTCGGCGGCGAGCCGCTGGTAACGCGCGCCGTCATGGCCCAGGACGCGAGCGACCTCGGCGACCAGGCCCGCCGAATACGCAAGATAGGCGGTGGCGATCAGGGCGGGGTTGGTCCGCGCCTCGGACGGGCGATCGGGCGGGGCGGTGGGGTCGAGCCAATCTCCGAACTGGAATCCGGTGTCCCACAGGCGAGACTCGCCGGCCACCGCGGCGACCTGATCCACCCAGGCCGTCATGCTCGCGTACTGCCTGGCCAGCAGGCCGATGTCCCCGCTGCTCTGGTAGAGGGTCCAGGGCAGCAGGACGGCGGCGTCGCCCCACGCGGCGACCGGTCCGGGCGCGGGGCGAAGCCCCAGATCGACCCAGGGCACGAACAGCGGGACGGTCCCGTGCGAGCGCTGTTCGACGGCGAGGTCGGCCAGCCAGGAGGCGAGCATTCCGGTGCAGTCGTAAAGGAAGGCGGCTGTGGGGCCGAAGACCTGGATGTCGCCGGTCCAGCCGAGCCGCTCGTCCCGCTGCGGGCAGTCGGTCGGGACGTCGACGAAGTTGTCGCGCATGCTCCAGACCACGTTCTCGTGCAGCCGGTTGAGCAGCGGGTCCGAGCACTCGAAGTGGCCGATCCGGCGCATGTCGGTGTGGCAGACCACGGCCTGGACGTCGGCCGGATCCACCCCGTCGATCTGGGCGTACTGGAAGCCGTGGACGGTGAATCTGGGTTCCCACTGCTCCGGCACCGAATCGCCGCGCAGGGTGTAGGTGTCGGTCGCGGCGGCGTTGCGCAGGGGTCGCGTGGCGAGCGCGCCGTGCTCCAGCACCTCGGCGTGGCGGAGCGTGACGGTGTGCCCCGCCGGGCCCTGTGCCTGGATGCGCAGTCGGCCGGATATGTTCTGCCCGAAGTCGAGGATCGTTTCCCCGGCGGGTCCGATGAGGGTCCCGACGGGGTCGAGGGTCTCCACTCGTCGTACTGGCGGTCCCGTGGGCGCGACCAGCCGGGCCGGTTCGTGATCGATCACGTCGACGGGCACCCACGTCGGGTCATCGAGTCGTGCGTCGTGTTTCTCTCCGTCGTACAGGCTGGTGGCGACGATGGGGCCGCGGGCGCAGCGCCAGGAGCCGTCGGTGACGATCAGGTCGGTGGCACCGCCGGCGTAGGTGATCTCCAACTGGGCGATGAGCGCGATCCGATCGCCGTAAACGGCGGTCCGCCCGCCGGCGAAGCCGATGCGGCCGCGATACCAGCCGTCTGCGAGGGTCGCGCCGATCACGTTGCCGCCTTCGCGCAGCAGCTTGGTGACGTCATGGGTGCGATAGCGCAGCCGGTGCGCGTAGCTCGTCCAGCCCGGGGCGAGCACGTCGTCGCCGACGACCGTGCCGTTGAGCTCGATCTCGTAAAGGCCGTGCGCCGTCACGTACAAGCGCGCCTTCGCGATCGCCGTCTCGGCCGTGAACTCCCGGCGAAGCAGTACGGCGGGACCGTCGGGTGGGCCGAGCAGTTCCAGGGGTGGCGCGGCGGCGGCCGCCCGCCAGTCGGCGGGGTCGAGCAGCCCGGCCTCGGCCCAGGACCAGGGGCCCCATTCGCCGTCGTTCACCCGCACCCGCGCGCCGCGCCGCTCACGTGAGGCCAGCGGCCGGCCCGGCCAGGGCACGAGCACCGACTCGGCTGATTCGACGCGCCCCGTGGAGGTCCCGTCGCTCAATTCGATCTCGTACGATCGCTGGCTGCTGGTGGGGACGATCCACGACAGCCGCGGAGAGTCCTCACCGATACCCAGCGGGTGCCGGTGATGCTCGAAAGTGATCATTTCATCCTTTGATGGAACCGGCGGTGAGGCCCGCGACGATCTTGCGGTTGAAGAAGACGAAGGCCAGCAGCGGCGGAATGGTGATCAGGACGATGTCCATGAACAGCAGGTTCCACTGGGTGTTGTACTGGCTCTGGAAGTTGTAGAGGGTGACCTGCACGGTCGCGTTGCCGTCGCCGGGCAGGAAGTAGAGCGGGTTGACGAAGTCGTTGAAGACGGCCACCGAGGCCGTGAGGATCACCGTGATGGTGACGGGCCGCAGCAACGGGAAGATCACTTTGAAGAACAGCCGCAGCCCGCTACAGCCGTCGATCATCGCCGCCTCGTCCAGCTCGCGCGGAATGGCCGCGATGAAGGCGCGGAACAACAGCACCGCGTACGGCAGGCCGAAGGCGACCTCGACCAGGATCAGGCCGGATAGGGTCTTGAACAGCCCGATGCCCTGCAACAGCCAGATGGTCGGGACCACCGCGGGCGGGATGATGAGCCCGGACAGGACCAGGAAGTTGGCCAGCGCGCCCAGCTTGCCCGCCCGTCGCTGCAGCACGAAGCCGGCCATGGCGGCGAAGACGACGATGATCGCGACCGAGGCGACGGTCACGATGATGCTGTTGACGTAGGCGCGCAGGAGCACGTAGTCGCGCGCCTGGATCACTTCGGTGAAGTTCTGCACGACGCGCCACTCGGTGGGCCAGGCGAAGTCCAGGTCGATGGCCTGCACCTGGTTCTTCACCGCGGTCAGCAGCATGAGAGCGAACGGGATCAGGAAGATCACCGCGGCCAGGACGAGGGCGACCGCCTCGCCGCCGAACCTCTTGACGGCTCTCACGTGGTCACCTGCCGCTTGCCCAGGAGGTAGGTGAGCGGCACCATGATCACGGTCACCATGAGGAAGAGCAGGACGTTGCCGGCCGTCGACAGGCCGAAGAACCCGGCCTGGTACTGCTTGTAGATGATCGACGCGATGGTGTCGCTGGTGAAGCCGGGACCGCCGCGGGTCATGGTCCAGATCAGGTCGAATGAGCGAAGGCCGCCGATGAACGACAAGATGATCACCGAGTAGGTGGCGGGCCAGCTCAACGGCAGTGTGACGTGCCGGAAACGGTGCCAGGCGGTGCCCCCGTCGACGGCGACCGCCTGGTAGTAGTCCTGCGGGATGGACAGGATGCCGGCGATGTAGATCACGGTGGCCAGGCCCACGCCCTTCCACACGTCGACCAGGGCCACCGACAGCAGTGCGGTGCTCGCGCCGCCGAGCCAGTCGGGGCCGGAGACGCCGACCAGGGCCAGCGCCTTGTCGACCAGCCCGGTGTCGGGCGCGAGCAGCATGCTGAACGTGATGCCGACCGCGACGGTCGACACGAGAACCGGGAAGAAGACGACCGAGCGGAGGAAACCGCGGAGCCTCAGCTTGGACGTGAGCAGCACACCGAGCAGCAGGCCGAGCACGACCTTCAGCCCGCTGGTGACCACCGCGTAGAACAAGGTGTTCTGAAAGCCGATGCGCAGGTTCTGCTCGGCCAGGAAGTCACGGAAGTTGTCCAGTCCCACGAAGGTGCTGTCGAACAGGGTCCAGCGGGTCAGGGCGAAGTAGAAGGCCATGCCGGTCGGGATCAGGAAGATCACCAGGTAGACGACGGCGGCCGGCAGGTACATCGCGTACGGGTAGGCGGCCCGCCGCCTGGCGCTCGCGCCCCTGGCGTGCCGCGCCGTGGAATCGGGGCCGGGCCCGGTGACGGGCCCGGCCTGTTGCCTGGTCACCACCCGGGAAGCCCCAGCTGCTTGGCCTGCTTCTGGACGTCCTGGTCGTACTGGGCGGCGCCGTCGGCGGGCTTGGTGATCCCGGAGCCGACGGCGACGGTGATCTGTTCGAGCGACGGGCCCTTGATGGCGGACAGGAACTCGAGGGCGGGTGAGATGGTGCCGGCGTCGATGTAGGTCTGCACGTCCTTGGCGGCCTGGATGGCGTTGTCAGGGAGTTTCGCGCCCTTCACACGGTAGGGCCCGGTGGGCTGGACGGCGGCGCTCACGGCGTCCGTCCCCGCCGTCGAGGCGACGAACGCGAGGAATTTCTTGGCCTCGGCCAGGTGCTTGGTGGTCTTGGCGATGTAGATGGCGTTCGGCTCCCAGATGGTGGCGCCGTTGGCGGCGCCGTCGCCCGGGATGCCGAAGAAGCCGATGTCGGTGGCCGCCTGCGGGTTGGCCGCAAGCAGCGGCGGCAGCAGTACGGTGAGCATCGGATATTGGGCGCCCTTGCCCTCGACGAGCATCTTCAGCCCTTGATCCAGGGTCGTCGAGCCGAAGCCCTTGTTGAGATATCCCTTGGCCTGGACGTCGGCCAGGTGCTGGAAGCCTTCGAGGGCGGCCGGCGTGGAGGCGAATCTGGCCTTGCCCGCCGTGTACTGCTGGGCGAAGTCCGGAACGGCGGCCTGGACGTTGAAGAAGTCGCCCAGGACCATCAGCTGCGAGGTCCAGGTGTCCTTGTACGTGGCGATCACCGGCGTGATCCCGGCCGCTTTGATCTTCTCGTTGTTCGCCATGAAGTCGGCCCACGTCTTGGGCACGCTGAGACCAAGCTGGTCGTAGACCTTGCGGTTGTAGAGGATGCCGCCGCCCGCGGCGGACGCGGCCGGCACGCCGTAGACCTTGCCGGCGTTGGTCACGACCGGCAGATAGTCCGTCTGTACGTTGGCGAGCACCGGGTCGTTCGACAGATCGACCATGGTCTGCGCGGGGTTGAGCGCCTGCAGCAACGACCCGGAGTTGTACCAGAAGACGTCGGTCATCTCACCGGTGGCGAGCCGGGTCTTGACGATGTTGTCGCCCTCGCTGCCACCGGGCTGCGTCTCGATCGTGATCTTGATGGTGGGGTTGGCCTTCATGAACCCGTCCGCGAGCGCCTTGGTCGTGGCCACGGTCGCCTGATCGCTGCCGGTCATGAAGGAGAGGGTGACCGTGCCACCGGTGGCCGCGGGCTCCGAACCCGAGCCGCAGGAGGCCAGAGTCGCCGTGGTGAGGATGGCCAAGGCCGTTCCGAGCGCGCGGTGAGAGGTCTTCACGACGCTCCTCCAGGGTTGTCGTTGAAACGTTTTAACTCCCCGAATGCCGCTTAACGTAGTCGTCACATATAGGGCCGTCAAGGCCCCTTTTAGGTAACGATCGCCCTCTAGACAGCACGTGAAACAGGCAGTTGTGGAGGAATACGAGGTAGAAGTGGGTAACGTTATCCATCGCCTCACGGCATCCGCTCTACACTGAAGCCGCCAGGTGAAGGGAGATCCATGACCACGCGTGACCGGCGGCGACGGGTGACGATCGCCGACGTGGCCAACCATGCCCAGGTCTCCACCACCGCGGTGTCCAAGGTGATCCGCAACGCCTACGGCGTGAGCCCCGCCATGCGCGACCGGGTCAAGGCCGCCATCGACGAACTCGGCTACCGACCCCACGCGGCCGCCAGGGCCATGCGCGGCCGCACCTTCACCATCGGCGTGATGCTGCCGCACATCCGCAACCCGTTCTTCGCAGACATCCTCGACGGGTTGAACGCGCAACTCGACGACACGGGCTATCAGGCGATCATGATCCAAGGCGGCGCCACCCAGAAGGCCGAGGCCCCCGCCATCGACGCCCTGGTCGACCGGCAGGTGGACGGCATTCTCATGATCTCGCCGCTGGCTCCCCGAGCGCGACTGGAAGCAGTGGGCCGGGAGATTCCCACCGTGGTGCTCGGCCGACACGAACGCTCGGCTGTTTACGACGCGGTCTTCGACGACGACGAGGCAGGCGCTGAACTCGTCGTCAACCATCTGATCGGCCTCGGCCACCGCCGCATCGCGCACATCACCCACCAGGACAACAGCACCGCGCGGCCGTCCGACCTGCTGCACATCATCCGGGCCGAAACCTACGAACGTGTCATGCGCGAGCACGACCTGGCCGCCGAAATCGCCATCGCCACCACCTACTACACCGAGGAAGGCGGCTACGACGGCGCCCAGCAGTTGCTGGCCCGCTCTCGGCGCCCGACCGCCATCTTCGCCGGCGCCGACCAGGCCGCCTTCGGCGCCCTCGCCGCGGTCCACGAGGCCGGCCTGGCCGTCCCCGGCGACATCTCCATCGCCGGCTACGACAACACCCGCCTGGCCGCCCTGCCCAACATCGCCATAACCAGCATCGACCAGGACGGCGCCGTCATGGGCCACACGGCGGCCCGCCTGCTGCTCGAACGCATCGAAGGCCGCACCTCCGCCGTACGCTTCTCGGTCACCCCCAGCCTCGTCCCACGCCGCTCCACCGCCGCGCCCCCGCCCCAGGACGGATGACAGACGGCTCGATGTCTTCCTGCTGCACCTTCACCCCTGCGCGACTCCGCCCAGGCCAAAGCCGACGAGGTCGACGAATAGATCCAGGACGCTGGGACGATCATTCGGTGTCTTGCCGGGCCTGGGCGGTCGCGTCGGTGTTGCTCGTGGCCCAGGCGGCCAGGAGCTGCAGGCCGTCGCCGGAGGAGGTGCCCGGTTCGGCGGAGTAGGTCAGCAGGGTGAGGGCTGGTTCGCCGAGCAGTTCGAAGGCTTCGTAGTCGAGGTCGAGGGTGCCGATGGCGGGGTGGTGGAAGCGTTTGGTGCCGTGCTGGTGGACGTAGACATCTTGGGCCGCCCACCAGGTGCGAAAGGGGTCGCTGCGCATGGACAGCTCGCCGATCAGGTTGACCAGGGGCTCATCGTGGGGGTTGCGGGCGGCGGCGACACGCAGCGCGGCGACGGCGGAGCGGGCGACCTGAGCCCAGTCGGCGTAGAAGCCCTGGGCGTGGGGGTTGAGGAAGGTGAACCGCATCGAGTTCACCGGCGGCACCTGACCGGAGGCGAACATGGGCGCGTACAGGGCCATTGCCAGGGGGTTGGCGGCCAGGATGTCGAAGCGATGGTCGCGCACGAGCGCGGGCACGCCGGTCATGGCCTCCAGGACCCGGCGGACCGGCGCCCGCACCTTGGGGGGTCTTAACGCGGCGGGTGCGGGCGGGCGGGGAGGCGGCGGCGCGGGCCAGGTGGTGCAAGTGGGTGGTCTCGGTGTCGTCCAGGCGCAGGGCGCGGGCGATGGCGTCCAGGACGCTGTCGGAGGCGCCGGCCAGGTTCCCGCGTTCCAGGCGCGTGTAGTACTCGACGCTGACACCGGCCAGCGCGGCGACCTCGCCGCGGCGCAGGCCTTCGACCCGGCGGCGGCCGTGAGAGGGGAGGCCGGCCTGCTGGGGGCTGACCTTGGCCCGGCGTGAGGTGAGGAAGGCCCGGACCTCGCTGCGGTTGTCCATATTCCCAAGTTATGCACGCCCTGGGCGGTGAGGGGGTCCTGCCGGTACCCCTTTGGCCAGTGGCTGTCTCCCGCCGCCGGTGAGGGGTTAGCTGGTAGCACGAGAACCCCACTGCGCAAAAGTCCGCAAGCAGAACACCTTCGCCCGCCCGAAGATCGCCCGGGCGCTGCCCTCCCTCGACGGGTACACGACGATCCTGGGCCGTGGCGCGAAGGTCGGGATACCCGGATAACCACGCGAAGGAGGACCATCATGAAGAAGATCGAACTGAACAATGGCGTCGAGATCCCGGCAATCGGATTCGGCGTTTTCCAGACCCCGCCGGACGAGACCCGCTCTGCTGTCAGCGCCGCGCTCGAGTCCGGTTACCGACACATCGACACCGCAGCCGCCTATGGAAACGAGCGTGAGGTCGGCGAAGCCATCCACGCTTCGAAGGTCGCCCGCGACGAGGTCTTCATCGAGACGAAGATCTGGATCAGCGACTACGGCTACGAGCAGACCCTGCACGGTTTTGAGAAGAGCGCCGGCAAGCTCGGTGTCGACCAGATCGACCTGCTGATCCTGCACCAGGCGCTGCCCTCCGACTTCGGCAAGAGGCCTGGAGGCCTACCGGGCACTGGAGACGCTGCTCGACCAGGGCAAGGTCCGGGCCATCGGCATCAGCAACTTCATGGTCGACCACCTGGCACAGCTGCTCGACGTGGTGAAGGTCGTGCCGACCGTCAACCAGATCGAGGTGCACCCCTACTTCCAGCAGCGCGAGGTCCAGGCGGCCGGAGCAGAGCACGGCATCCTCACCCAGGCCTGGTCACCGATCGGCGGGATCACCTTCTACCGCGAGAGCGAGCACACCAGCACGCTCGAGGACCGGACCATCGTCGCCATCGCCGAGGCCCACGGAAAGAGCCCGGCTCAGGTGATGCTGCGCTGGCACCTGCAGCAGGGCCGCTCGGTGATCCCGAAGTCGACCAAGCCGCACCGTATCGCCGAGAACTTCGACGTCTTCGGCTTCGACCTCACCGCCGGCGAACTGGCCTCCATCGACGCGCTCGACACGCGCAAGCGCGGCGGCCCCGAGCCGGACGCGATCACCCTCGAAAGCTTCGGACGACAGATCCCGGAGGCCTGATCATGAGCGGCAACGACACACAAGCGCGGGTCGCCGTCGTCACCGGCGCATCGTCGGGCATCGGCGAAGCGACGGCGCGCGCACTGTTCGCGAGCGGCTACAAGGTCGTTCTCCTGGCACGTCGCGTCGACCGCATCACGGCGCTGGCCGACGAGCTCGGTGACGGTGCCATCGCCATCCAGGCGGACGTCACCGACCGCGAGAGCGTCGTGGCAGCGGCGGAGCGGGTGCGGAGCGAGCTGGGTGGCGCCGACGTCCTGGTCAACAACGCCGGCGTCATGCTGCTCGGCCCCTTCGCGGCGGACCAGCGCGACGACTACCGGCAGATGATCGAGGTCAACCTGCTCGGGGTCATCACCACCACCGAGGTCTTCCTCGACCAGCTCAAGGACGGCGCCGCTGAGCGCGGTGGCGACATCGTCAACATCTCCTCGGTCGCCGGCCGCACCGCCCGCGCGGGCAACGGCGTCTACGCCGCCACCAAATGGGGGATGAACGGCTGGTCGGAGTCTCTGCGGCAGGAACTCCTGCCCGACGTGCGCGTCACGCTCATCGAGCCGGGCGTCGTGGCCACCGAGCTGCCGAACCACATCACCCATGACGACACGCGTGAAGGTGTTCAGGCGATGTACGACAAGGCCGAGGTCACCGCGGACGACATCGCCGAGATCATCGCGTTCACGCTCAGCCGCCCGCGCCACTTGGCGATCAACGAGATCCTGCTGCGGCCGGCGGGACAGCCCTAGCCGGCCTTGAAAGGAGGCAGACGATGACCACATGGCTCATCACGGGGTGCTCGACCGGGCTCGGCCGCGCGTTCGCCGAGGCTGCCCTGGCACGCGGACACAATGTCGTCGCGACGGCGCGAGACGTGTCCACAGTGCGAGATCTTGCCGACGCCCGTCCGCAGACCGCCCTGGCGTTGCCGCTCGACGTGACGAAGGATGACGACGTCACAGCCGCGTTCAAGGCGGCCGAGGAAAGATTCGGGGGCGTCGATGTCCTCATCAACAACGCCGGGTACGGTTACCGGGCCGCCGTCGAGGAGGGCGAAGACGATGCCGTCCAGCAGCTCTTCGACACACACGTGTTCGGCATGGTCCGCACCATCAAGGCCGTGCTCCCCGGAATGCGCGCCCGGCGATCCGGCACCATCGTGAATCTCTCCTCGATCGGAGCCCGCGTCTCGCCGGAGGGTTCGGGTTACTACTCCGCGGTGAAGGCCGCGGTCGAGTCCCTCACGCTGTCGCTTCGCAAGGAACTCGCGCCGCTTGGCATCACCGCGATGGTCGTCGAGCCGGGGGCCTTCCGCACCGACTTCGCCGGTCGTTCCCTTAGGCAGGCCGAGCACGCCATCCCCGACTACGCGGAGACCGCCGGGAAGCGCCGGAAGGAACACGACACGGCGGACGGCGCCCAGCCGGGCGATCCGGCCAAGGCTGCGGCCGCGCTCATCGAGGTCGTGGAGTCCGGCGAAACTCCCTACCTACTGGTCCTGGGCAACGACGCCTCGGACTCGATCCGCGCGACGCTCAAAGCGCTCAGCGAGGACCTCGATGCTTGGGAGCACATCAGCCGCAGCACCGACCTGGATGACAAGAAGTCCCGATCATGACGACCGAACACGCCGACGGCCAGAGCGCGGATACCTTGGACAGTGCTCGTCGTCGGAGCCACCGGCACCACCGGCGGCACCGGCCGCAGCGAGGACTCCGCCGCCGGTGGGGAGCCCGCAACGTCCGCACCCACGGCATCGGCGTCAAGCACTTCTGCCACCACGTCGTCGGCGACCTGGCCCCCTCACCTACGAAAGCATGGACCTCCGCGCCGAGCCCGACCTGTCTATGACGGTCTACGCCGCCGCACTCGGCTCCCCCTCCGAACAGGCGCTGCGCCCGCTCGTCTCCTGGGCCGCCACCTTCGAGCGGCCGACCAGCCGCACATCGAACGCACCTTATTGTCTTTGAGCGCTGACATTCGTGTCCTTGCTGAATACGCGTCTAGCCGGGCCCGGCGCCGATCTCCGGGCGCCGATCTCGTCTCTGATGAGACGAACCTTTATTTCGGCTGGCCGACCGGGTTCGACCCGGCTCAAGGGGCCGAGGAAACACGTCGATATGTGGGCCGCAGGGCTACAGCGACACGAACCCCAGGAAGCCATAAACACGTGGCCCCGTGGCCTTCGGCCGCAGAACGAGCCAGAACAGTAGGGGAACGCGCGCACGGCCAGGTCAGTGCTCGTTAAGCGCACGCAGGCAACTGGCGCGACGTCAGCTCAACATGGAGATCGAATTGAACAGCGACCGCAGAGGGCAGGTGTCCCACCTCCCTGACTGGTGGTCTCTGCTGCCGCCCCGTGACGGCTGGTCTGCCGACAAATCTGCCGACAAACGACCAATGGCCCGATCATCACTCGGATGATCAAGCCATCTAGCTGCTGAAACTCTGTGGGGCTACCAGGACTTGAACCTGGGACCTCTTCCTTATCAGGCAAGTTTGGTGGGTCGATCTGGGTCGTGTTGAGTCGAACGGGGGTGCTCCTCACCTGCATCAACGCCCTGAGGGGGTCGCGGCGAGTCTGAGGGAGCCGGAAGACATTGGCTCCCGAAATTGGCTCCCGTGGCTCCCCCGGGGCGGGAGAGGAGCCCCTATGACCAATGAGATCAACAACGCCTTCAACGGCGCTCAGAACCCATTCCCCGACGACAGCCCCGTTCTCGTGTGGTACCCGCTACCCGACCACGATCCGCTCGATCGGCATACGTGGTCGTGGCTACCCGGCTCGATCCTGGACCAGTGCGGGCCTGACGAATGGCGCGTGGTGGTCGAGGTGCCCCCGCTCGCCGAACCCGACCCGAGCATCCCGAACGGCGACGCTCCCGAGAATCTGCTCTACCCTTCCTGCTTCCGCGACGCCAGCGAACTACGTGCGGTCACCGTACGGGAGTGGCAACAGGCGCGGGAGGAGCTGGCCCGTGGCTGACCGACTCATCCGCACCACAACGGCGCTCGCCGTACTTGCGGTGGCTGCTGTCGCCGCAGTGATCTCCTACGAGCACGCGTACGAACTGGTCAGCTCTCACGGAGAGTCCGGCATCACCGCCAGATTGGTGCCGTTCACGGTGGACGGGCTGATCTGGGCTGCGTCGATGGTGATTCTTGACGCCAGCCGGCGACAGCGGTCCGTGCCGTCGTTGGCCAAGTGGAGTCTCGGCGTGGGCATCGTGGCCACGATCGGCGCCAATGTGGCGCACGGCATGAACCACGGCGCTGTGGGCGCGGTGGTGAGCGCCTGGCCCGCTGTCGCCCTGGTTGGCTCGTTTGAGCTACTGATGCTGCTGACGCGAACCGCCGCATTATCAGCATCCACGCCAGCAGTTGAGATGCCGGAGGACATCCTTCCGATGCTTGAGGAACCAGAGCGTACCGAGACGGTGCAGACAACACCCGAAGAGGCGATCCTTGCCGACTATCTAGCGAGCCTGAACGGTCCAGGACGACCGTTGTCACAGCGCTTTCTGGCCGACAAATACGGCGTTGATCGTCGCAAGGTAAAGCAGATCGTCTCCACTGCGGCGCAACCTGTACCAGCCCACACCACCCTGTAGCGGCCCGTCTTGAGCCCTCGTTATCGCGACCGACCGATGACGAGGGCAGTCAATTACGCCAGATCTATTCGAACTAACCACCCCGTCCACTACCTTTAACGAGCCACAGTCCCTTGATAGAGGGGTCCTCACAGGGCTGTCTTCAACGACAGCGGGACTACTGAAATGGTGTCAGCAGTTCTTCCATTTCGGCCGGCTGCCATACGGGTGCTAGGTGGGACGGGTGCAACTTCTGTTCAGTGAAAGTGAAGGGCGCGAGCGCGCACCGATCGGTGGCCTACCCGACGGAGTTATTGCGGTCACAGTGCCTGTTCGCCGCGACGGGCAGGGACACGTCCCGCGCAACCGACGCGGTCAGCTCAACATCGAGGTCGTCGACCTCATTGCAGAAGGCGCTACAAACGCCTTCGAGCCACCACCAACGCTCGACTCGCGGGAGTTGATATTCGCGCTCGAAGCGGGACGCCGGAGCTGGGCCACGATCGTCGACTACTTCGGCCCGTCCAAAGCACAGGCGGTAGCGATCGCCCTGGTTCGCAGCGGTGGCGTAATACTCCGTTGCGCAGTTGATGATGTTCTCGACCTAGCGCAGCCCCTGAGCTGGCGCCGCTCGCACTCGTGGTCACTGATGCACATCGACATCCTGCACGACCTTCGCGCCCGACCCGACCCCGATGCGCTGCGGTGGGAACTGGTCAAGCTGATGGCGGTCATTCCGCAGCTCGATGCGGAGCGTGCTCTGCTCGAAAGCATCGCTCATGGATCACCACTGCGTGTGCCTCCGGGCTCAGCCACCTCGGCTGGAGCTTGGAGCGTCTACGAGCACGCTCTGCGCGCGGCGATCGTGTGGTTCCCCCATCAGGCAAGTGGTGCCGACAGGTTCACCGCCAATGATCTTGCTGGCAGAGCATTCCTAAACTCGAAGGCTTGGACACCGGAACGGGAGGCCGCCTTCGCCAACCTCATCGGGCTCAGCTTCGACCAGGCTGTCGACAAGGCGGACACCGATCTGCGCCTACGTGGGCCACTCAGGTGGTCGCTGGGCAGCGTCGCCGCCGACGCGAGCGTCGCTGTGCCGTGGATCTCGCTTCCAGCCCGGGGCTTGCGTGCTGCTGGCGATGTTGAGTGCCGGGCGGTTGGCGTGCTGCTCGTGGAGAATGCCGACACCTTCGAAAAGGTCTGCAAGGTCCCTGGTGTGCCCGACGAGTGGCTGTGCGTCTGGGGCGAAGGCTATTCCAGTGACGGCATGGTTCATCTGCTGAGGGATCTCGATCTGCCGGTGGCGGCGTGGGGTGATCTCGATGCTCACGGAATCCAGATCATCGACGTTCTGGAAGCAAAGCTCGGCCGGGCGGTCTTCCCGCTTGGTATGGACGTGCATCTTTGGCAGAAGACGCCCCATCGGAAGAACCAGCAGCCCAAGAGCGTCGAGAAGGACAAGAAGCTGGCCGCGAAGCTGGCCAGTATCGGCCCGCACGCTTTACGTTCGCTCGCAGCAGAGATCGCCAAGTACGGCGGATCGTGTGAACAGCAGCCCATACAGGAGCAGGTGCTCCCGCAGCTGCCACGGCTGTTGCAGGACGTTCTCGGGGGTGTGGTGCGTGTCTGATCCCTTCGGTTCGGCAGACGAGCATCCGCAGACTGATCTTCACCCGGCGCAGAGCGATCTGTTCGACTCCCACCGGGAGCAACTGGCCGTGGCCGAGAGGCGGGCGACCTGGAAGGCATTCGCAGCACCGCTCACCAGTCAGAGTGGAGCGGTCGTTGAGAATCCAGATTTGGTGGAGATGGCCGTTGCGGTCATCGGTGTCTTCTCAGAGCACCATAGCGATAACGGCATGACATTCGCCCAGATCCGAGAAGGGCTGAGGTCGCACGGGGTCGGCCTGGCACCCGCAGCCATCGAAACGCGCCTGGGCCACCTTCACACGGAAGGCTTCCTGGAACCATATCTGCCAAAGCTGCACCAGGGGCGGTACGTAATCCGTCCGGCTGGTCTGGTGGGGGCGTTGGCCGCGCAGCGGGTGGCTGAACACGGTGGGATTGACGAGATGGTTCTGCTGCTCGACCGCACGCGAGCAGCTCTACAGGTGGCTAATCCCGACCCGCGTCGTGTACTGAACCACCTGCACACCTGCCGGTTCACGTTGACGGTGTTCGCCAAGGACCTTCAGCGGTGCGTCGCAACCGGAACGTCGGCCGAATTGATCACGCTTGGCCGACAACATGACCATAGCGGCTACACACAACAGGTCGTCGACCTGAACTCACTGGTCAGCTCGCGTTTCGCCGGCGTGTATGAGCTGGAAGATGCCGCTGCGGCGCTCATTGAGGCAGAGCAGTTCTACCGCATGCAAGTCCGCGCCGCCATAGGCAAGGTTCTCGCGCACGGAGGAGCGAGTCTCAACTTCGACGTGCTCACGCCACGCGAGTACGAAGACGCCGCGATCGAGAGCACCCACGACCTGCTCTCCGAGGTCGGTAAACACCTCGTCGCCGACGCACCCGAAGTCGTCATCGACATCAACGCGATGATCAGGGTGCTTGATGACTATCGACCCCGGCCCAAGCACCGGTTCCGGCCGCCCGAGCCTCCAAGAGGTGGTCAGGATCCCGACCCGATCGCTGAGGTCGAGCGTGCCGCGGCCGAGACGCGTCGTCGTCGTCGGCTCGGTCTCGAAGCGCTCCTCGGTGGGCAAACAGAAGCGGACTTGACGTCGGCCATGCAAACTAGTTGGCCAGCCGCCATCCGTATCCTGACCGACGCCATGGCGCTGGACGCAGATAGGAGCGAGCCGTTCGTGTTGAACATCGACCAGACGCTGCTGATCGATTCGGAGGCTCCCGTCACCTATCTGCACCCAGCGCGGCTAATACGAACGGACTTCGCGCTGCCTGAAACCGGCGCGATCACCGAGCAGGTGCGGCCGGATCGGAATGATAGAGATGTCTAGCGCCTCGGCATCGACCGGCTGCCAAGTGCAGCCTGCCGATGCTGTCGACGAATCTGCGGAGCCGGACCCGGGGGCGCTGCTACTCGCCCGCATGCGGGCGAGCGGGCACGTCGACGGCTCGGTGGCGGCTTCGACGATGAGCCGAGCGATGGCCGCTGCGGCAGCAGCGGACCGACGCCTCGGCGAACTAACTGACCCGAGCGGGCGAACGGTCCTGGTTCGTGGATGGCTCGACGGTGCTGCGCCCAACCCCGACCTGCACCCAAGCGGGCCGCCGAGAACATTGCCGCCGGTGGCGAATCTCGTGTGGGCTGCCTGTCTCGGCGCGGCGTGGCCGGACCCCACCGCGAGCCCATATCCGGGCCACCCCTTCTCTCGCACGTCCATCATTGCGACCTGCGTGGCGCTAAACGCCGACAGGAATACGGTTGTCACAGCGCTGGACACCACACTGCCGACCGCCGGACTGATCACGCTGAACGGCGATCTCGGCGCGCTCGGCCCAGCCGCTGCTGCGCTGCCGTCGGCCATCTGGTCACAGCTGCGAAGAATCCATGAGCGACTACCGAGAAGCACGGAGCTCGGCCGGTTGCCCGAGGCCGCGCCAGACACAGCACTTGAGTCATTGACGGTGAGATGGATCGCCATCGAGTCACAAGCGCCGGCGACAGAATTCGACGAGAACATCCGAACGACCATTTGCGCTCTGGAGACAGCCGAAGGACCGATCCGGCGCGCCGATCTTCCCATGCTCGCAGATCCCGCGATCCACGCTGCGGTCGAGACCACGCTGGCCCGATGTGGGCGAACACTGATTTCCGTGGGGTCGCACAGCTGGATCACCGGCTATCCAGCCGCCGTCGCGGCGGCTCTCGCACGGAACCAAGTCGGCACCTTGCAACCAACGGAGCGGGCAGTCCTAGCCTTGGTGTTACTCCACACAGTCGCCATTCCCAGGGCGCGGGGGATCCACCTCGACGACACCTGGGCCAGTACCCATCCGGTTCAGCTGGACACGCTCATCGCCAACCGGACGATCAAGCGCACAACCGCCAGCGCAGCCCTCCGAGGGCTGCGTCGGGCCGGCTTCGTCGCTACCGCAAAGGCTGGCGGCTATCTACCAGGACCCGCTCTGCTGCGGCTCACTCCCACCCAGCGCAACCTCCTGTGGGAAGACCTGATCGTGCTCGGCCGACCAACCGGCTATATGG
Source organism: Streptosporangiaceae bacterium NEAU-GS5 (assembly GCA_017592665.1). Lineage (GTDB taxonomy): Bacteria > Actinomycetota > Actinomycetes > Streptosporangiales > Streptosporangiaceae > NEAU-GS5. The sequence goes on from JAGFNW010000003.1 coordinate 467,587, forward strand.
CGCGCCGCATCCGTGAGCAACGCACGACCGACGCCTGACCCGAAAGGCTGGCCATTACTGTGACGGCACCAACCTTCGCGACCGGCAGGCTGGGAATCGTCGGCACGAGGCAACTCATCCTGGTGCAGACCCTCGACATTGCACGACTGACCGCTCACCCGGTGAGACTGATTCCCGAAACCTCTGTCGCTGTCACCGGCATGGGGCCCGTCGACTCCAACGAATCCGGCAAGACCAGCTTCCTCGCCGTAGTTGCCCTGCTCCTCGGCGATCCTGAATGGCGGGTCGGCGGCAGCGGTGCCGGTGCCGTGGCCTCCCTGTTGTTCGAGCCGGTCACCGCGGGCATTACCGGGGCAAGCGCAGCCACCGAGGGCTACGTTGTCGGCGTGTTCGCCGATCCGACGAACATCGCCGAGTCGTCCTGCACCGTCTGGATGAAGATCTCCTCCGGACCCCCCTACATCCAGGTAAAACAGGCGCCGGGGATCCACCTGGCGCCAGGAAGCGACGATCGGGAACGGCACTCCAACGCCAACCGCGTGTTTCGGTCCCTGCCTAGCGAAACCTGGGGCGGTGCCGAATTCGCCGAAAAGCTCTACGGCCGAAGCCCGCGCGTGTTGGCCTACGTGGCCAGCCGCGGTCAGGTCCGCTCCCGCCCTTCGCTGCTGAAACTGGACGCGGGAACATTCACCCCGGAGCAGATCGGGGACGCACTCATCGCCCTGACCGGACGAGCGACCCTTTTCGAGCGCGACGAGCAGGACCGCCAGGGCCTGGCCAACAAACAGGCAGAGCTGCAAACCCATATCGACAACGACCGGAAACAGACGGCACGCGAGGCTGAGATTCTCCGGCAGGTAGAAGCCCGTAACGAGCTTCGCAAACAGACCACCGCTGCACTCAACATGTGGAACGCCAGCCTCGCTCGCGCCGTTATGGACACCTACACCAGAGCGGCATCGGCCAGCTGCCTGATGAGCAAGACCAACGCGGCCCGCGATGAGCTGACAGATCAGGTCACGACACTCATCACCCAGCGCGATGAACTACGCAACCTCAAGGCGCTCCAGGAAGCCCTTGAAGAACACAACCGCAAACTGGGCGAAGCCAAGGAAGCTCACGAGCGAGCCATCGGCGTCGAAGGACAGCTCGTCGGCGAGTTGAGCATCGTGGGAGGTCGACTCAACACGGCGCGTCAGGATGCAGCCGGCTACGACTTGAAGTTCGATCCCCCCGCCGCCGAGGCCGCCCGGGAACGGGAAAGTCGCACGCAGGCGGTCGGTGCAGCTCAGGCCAACCTGAAGGCCGCAACAGACGAGCTTGCCGAAGCCAATCGGGCCAGACAGGAGGCTACTCGCGGCCAATTCGGCGAATCCGGCAAGGTCATCCGGCTACTTGCCGAAAAAGGTATCCCCGCACAGTCGCTCATCGCCTCGGTGCGCCTGGACACAACATACCGTCACGAGTGGGAGGCCAGGCTATCCCCGTGGCGAGAAGCGCTTGTGGTCCCACGTGACCACCTCACCGAAGCGCTGAGCCTCCTGCATGAACACCCTGGAACGATTCTCATTTCAGAACCAGGCCCAGATGGCCCGATGGACGTCGTCCTCGATCTTCCCGCGGGGGTGGTTTCGGCCCCTGACGAGGCAATTGCGTTTCTCGATGCGCTCAGACGGCAAAACCACGCCGTGGAGCCTGTCACCCATGTGCATGCTGATCGAATCGGCCTGCGTATCATTGGCGGCTTTCAGGCACCGATCGTCGGCCTCGATGACCTTATCGCCTACTGGGATCGGCAGGTCGTACTCGCCGAGGGGAACGTCCAACGCCGCCTTGACGAGCTTGAGCAGGCTGAGAAATTCGCCGAGTTGGCCGCCGCCAACGCGACGCGGGCGCAGGCTGCCGAACAATGCGCCTCGCTGACGCGACAGCAGGAAGGACTCCAACAGCGCCTGACCCTCCATCGCCAACAGGTCATGCCACCGTTGTCGAAGGCGGTTGACGACGCGGACGTTGAGCGACGCGAATCCGAGACGGCATTGGGGCGACGAACTCAACTACTCAACGAGGCCAACGCGAAACTGCTGACCCTAGAGACGGAACTCCGCTCATTGACAGCGGCGATTGACCGATACAAGGCCGTCAGCCGACCGGACGACGCCGTTCTTTCCGCATGGGGACGCGGCGTCGACGCCGCGCTGCGGCAACTGGGATGGTCGGCGCTCACCATTGATGAAGAGTACGACCAGCTCCTCGACGAGGCCGACGCGCCTCTGGCGAGCGACGAAAACCCGAACGTCGAGCGCAGAACAAACGCAGCACTCAAACAAGGAGCTCACGACAAACTCGTCGAAGCCATTGCGAACTTTAGAGTGTACCCCGACAGCAGCGCCCCTCCACCCTCTGATGTTGCTGAGGCCGCGAGCAGTTACGCCGCAAGCCGCGAGAGTTCGGGTTCCGCGTCCGCCGAGCAGTTGGCGTCCACTCTTGCCAGGATCATGGAATGGCTTGACGACTCGGCAGAGCGGGATGCTTCTGCCCACGACGACGTGAATCACGCCCGCACCACGCGGTGGCAGACGTCTGAGTTCGTCGGCGAGAAATGCCGCGAACTCGAACACGCACTCGTCATGACGCAAGATGCCATAAAGCAGCGGGCCTTCTCCGCCCTGGATCGCATCAGCAGCGCACTGAATGATCTCAACCGCAACTCGGGCGGTCTCGGTGCGGCGCTCGATTACCAGCTTCTCCCGCCGGACTCACCCGACAAGAAATGGGTTTGCCAGGTTGTACCACGATGGCGGCGCAATCCAGAAGGGCCAATGCTCGCCTACGACAATGTCACCAACACTGCCCAGGAGAAACTCTTCTCGATCCACTTGGTCCTGGCTGCGCTGCTCGCAGCACCGAGCCCCGAGGGTCGGGTTCTGATACTCGACGAGCTTGCCGACTCGCTCGGCGCCGAGCATCGTCGTGAAGTGCTCGATGCCATCGCCGAGGTGGCCCGTGAACACCGGATAACGATCCTGGCCACCTGCCAAGATGCCATCATGTCCGAGGCAAGCCCGCACTGCGGACAAATCCTCTACTTCCACTACCCGTCCAAGTCCGAGGCACTGAACCGCCCCACAAGGATGTTCGGAGTGGACCGGCTGGGCAGCCGGGTTGAGCTGACCGCGGAGGCTCTGCTGGAAGGCAGAGAGCTGACGTAGAGATCGCGAGCGCCCTCCGACCCGCAGCCGGGTGGCGCTGGCAATGGCTTCGCGCCGAAAGACGACACCAACGCGATCATCACTCCCGGGTTCACCGAACCCCCGCGGCGACGGCTACCGTCCGGCTTGGCGCGTCGCCACTTAGACCAGCCGCTGAGGCCTTCCAGGTCGGCGCGTGCTCGTCAATCACACGCCTGTCCTGCGCCGAACCTGATCGAGCACGTGGTCGAGGAAACCAGGCACATTCCCTCCACCGAGAACGAGCTGACGGTCCAGCAGACGGTTAGCCGTCTCGCACGAGGTCTCGCTGACGAGCGCGCATCCGTGGCACGCCGACAGGTTGAGCCGCGACGAGCCTTGACGGTCGCTCTCGATGCACACCGGATCATTCGAACAGACATCCGCATCATCCAAGGCGGCCAAGAGTAGCGGGAGGATCTTGTCGGGCTCGCCCAGCCGGACGAGTCCGCCAAGCGTCCCCTGCGCATCTCCAGCAGCTGTATAGATCAAGATGCCCGCGGTACGGTCCGGTCGATCAGAGTGGGCGTAGATACGCTCTTGAAGAGACGCTGACGAGTAGCCGCTCGCGAACGCTAGCCTGCGGATGAGTAGATGAGCGATCGTGTGCAACGCAATGAAGCGTGGCTCAGGCACATCCAAGCGGTGAGCCCACTGACTGGAGTTCCGCCGGTTCACCAAAATACCGGCCCGCGTGCGGACTTCGGGCAAGCTCTCCCACTCGGACACCCGGTCCTCATCAAACCGGAGAAAGATGCCTTCACCGAACATCTCGACGGCTGGATATACCGGCTTTCGCTTCCGATCGGGACCGAGATCCGCAGGGATAAAATCAGCCTCGGCGCTGTAACGTCGAAAGCCTCGAAGCGCTCGAACCTCACGGACGCGGCGCACTTGACCCACGCTGACGAGCCGACTTGTCAGAGCCGGGGGCCACGCCGAGTCAGCGGACACCCTCCATCCGTCAACGACGAAGTCGCCGGCGCTATGGTCCCTGCCGCCTTCGAGCTTCTTGAGGAACGCTGCCCACTCGCCGTCCTTCAGGTCGAGTAGGGGAGCCTCCGTGGAATCGTCGCCGCCAGCTGCGAGGCTGAGGACATCGTCCGCCGACACCCCGAGCTCATCAGCGATCCACCCGGCTACAAGCTCTGCCTGTGGGCCACCGTTGTCGGAAACCACCTTCTCGAAGTAGATGTGGTTGCGGATCTGATCCGCCTTCTCCGCGGACTGCGGGCGCTCTTCGGGGATGTCGAGCGCTGAGAGGTGTTCGGCGATGTAGTTACCGGTGGCGCCGCGTTGGACAGCGCTAAGACGGTACTCGCAGACGGTGCCAGGCTTCGGCTCCTCCCACGGCTGGGTACCGTCGCATCGGATGCCGTCACGGTGTAGCGACTCTCCGCTGGCAAGGTCGGAGAGCGGGCGAGACCGCCTGCACCCGTTGCAGTGAATACGGAGCGACCCCAAGCCCTCCCCTCGTTGTGACGAGCGTACGAACCTCAGTTCCTTGTAGGCACGGCAAAAACGTACGGTCTCGCTGACGCCTGCGTCGTTGCCGCGGTGCGCCCACTTGAACCAGGGAATGTCCTGGATGTGGCTGCCTTTCTCGCAGACGGCGACATAGCGCATCGGTACAAGCATCCCGCCGCACTCACATCTGTTGGTCCAGCGGCCCTTGTTCCTGCCGGTGAGCTGCGAGAGCTTCGTGCACCGCTCGCAGAACCGCCAGGCCGGAAAGCGCCAGTAGAGCAGATGCGCTGTCTCCTTGGCCGCGCGCCCCGAGTGAGCGGGTGCTTGCCGAAGGACTCCGGCACGCAGCCGCGCCCGGAGTCGTTCACAGCTGATCTCGGGAGCAGACTTGCGGTCCCACCAGGAGGTGTCGGGCGCGATCAGGGACTCCCCGAGCACGTCGACGATCGCACCCACACCGAACGGTGTGATCGTCTCCGATAGGCGCAGGTCATGCAGGATTCGTTCCACGGTTGCCCCCTTCCAGCGGCTCACGTACGTGGACGGCGACGTTCGGCTCGACGGACCGCATCGAGTCGGCGACGAGCCATCCTTCTCCGCGCTGGCCGAACCGCTTCAGAAGCGCTTCGTCGTCTGCTTTCCGACGGTCATACACCAACGTGGCTCCAGCCTCGCGTGCGAGCTTCGCGCGGCGATCCCAGTCGCGTAGGAGCCTCCACACCTCTTCTTCGGTCTCCGCGACCTCGATGTGCTCCGAGCGGTTCACTAGATCGACGAACTTCGCGACGAGCCTCTCTATCGCGCCACGCATCCGATCGTCATCAAGATCCAGACGCGATGCGGAGTCGTTCTCAGCAAGAGCTGAAAAGGACTGCCTCAGCAACGCCACAAGGGCGCCAGCCAGCGATCGCGCGCGGGATGCCAACGACCAAGGAGTGACACTCGTTGGTTCGACGCTGCGGTAGAGCGCCTCATGGTAGCTCCGGAAGGTTTCGAAGTGTGACCGGTCGCGCGCTCGATTCGACCTGAACAATGTCGTGACGATGCCGTTGTTCCGACCACGACCGACCCGGCTGGTGGCCTGGATGTACTCGGCGGTCGTCTTCGGCTGACCGACCATCAGCATCGAGGCTAAGCGAGGAATGTCGATGCCGACCGACAGCATGTTCGAGGAGAGGACGACGTCGATCGCCTGTTCGGTGTGATCGGCGCTTCGTCCGAGCTCACGCAGGTCATTGGGAAGCTCCTCCGGCCCCCGCCGGCTGGTCAGCTCCAGAACTCGGTCGGCGCGGACACGACGCAACGGCAGGCCCAGCCGAGCCGAACGCGGTTCCAAGCGCCCGTTCACGTCGTCGACCACCAACGTTCCCGTGCGACCGAGCTCGCGGAGGCTGTTGTGGTACATCACAGTCGTCCAATAGGAATCCCGTGTCCCACCTGCATCGGCATCCCGGGCCAGCACCTCCGGAATTTCGATCAGGGGCGCGGTCGCGGCGATGACCGCTGACACCTGGGAGAGCGACTGCGGCATCAATCCGACGTATAGGCGACCCTCGCCGCTCTCGACAGGGCGAGAGAAGAAGGTTCGATCGCCGTTGAGCCCCGCTGGCGGGTATAGCACAACGCTCCGCCCGTACAGTCCTTGGACCTGTTCTCCCGATGCCCGGATCGTGGCCGTGGATGCAACTATCTTGGGAGCCGCACCGTCTCTGCTCAAGAGCATCTGGATCACGGCGTCGAAGACGGCGACCGTCGTACCGAGCGGCCCAGACAGCAGGTGCAGTTCGTCCTGGATAATCATCGACGGCTGTCGGAACGTCGTGTCGAGGCCGAGGAGGCTGCCCGCCTCGGGTCTGAACTGGAGACGGGCGAACTTGTCCACAGTCGCAAGCAGGATCGTCGGCGGGTCTTCGTAGAGGACGTCGTCGACCACGGCCACGGGGAGTTCGTCACTAAACCGGCAGTTCCCACGGGTGCAGTGGATGACGACATCGCGGCCGACGGCCCGAAAGCCGTACCGACCTGGCTCGTGGACCTTGGCCTCAGGCAGGAGCGCCGCATCGCACCACGGACAGCTCTCGACCTGGAACTGGTTCGCTTCCTTGGGCCTGACAGCCTTGTGCAGGCGCTCTAGGGCGCCTTTCGCCTCGCTCCTCGTGCCGGGAGTGACCTCGTTGCCGACCCAGAGACCGATGGAGAACCGGGCCATGCCCTTCGCCCGCGGGTCATCGCGTCGGAGAATCTCCATCGCACAGACGAGCGAGGCAGCACGCTGAAACTGCTGTGACGTCAGAAGGCGGAGCGTGTATCGAGTGATCACCGCCGTTCCGGCCCCTGCAATGCCATGAGCTATCCGGCGACGGAAGATCTCGATCGCCGCCAGGCCTAGGTAGGCCTCTGTCTTTCCACCACCTGTGGGGAACCAGATCAGATCGACGAGTTCCCGGTTCTCGTGCGTCTCATCGACAGTCGACGCAAGTGCCACCAGAAGGAAACCGAGTTGGAAGGGGCGCCATCGGGGCTCCTTCACTCCAGCCGTATCCTCGCCATGTTTGATCGCGGTCTGGCGCATCTGCAGTCGCATCGCGGCCATACCTAGCGCGAACGCAGTTCTCAGCGGCTCCTGCTCCTTCTCGCGCAGCAGATTGACGCCGGCCTCCATACGGCGCACGGCGGTGCGTGCACGGTCAGTGATCGTTCGCGCGACCGGTGCGTCGGCCCCGAAGCCACTGACGCAGTCCTCCTGCTCCGAGACCCAGTCGGAAAAGGCCTTGACGAACACGTCCAGCATCGACACGACTTCGTCCGGCTGTGTATCGATCCGTGACAGGTTGTCAAGGCGAAGGGCCTTGGCCGCGTCGGATTCGGGATCGAACCCCGTGGTCTCGATCGCGGGGACGACGAAGGCCGGCACGGGGTCGAGGAAGACATGTGTGCACTCACCGTCGCTGAGATCCCAGTCGGCCGCCATGCCATGGCCTACCGCGTACACCTTCCTGTCCCGGTAGCGAAGTCGCAGTTCTGCGGACTCGGCGTCCGGATCGTGCGACCTCGAGCTGTCGTACTCGAAGATCTGCCCGCCAGGCGCAGGTGTCACGCTGAGCGCGACCTGAAAAAGCATCCGGCCGATGTCGAGCCGATCATCCCCCGTCGATTTCGACAACAGGCGCACATGCACCGTTACGAGATGGGCGTCGCCGCTGGGGCGCCATCTCGATCCGATTTCGATCGGTACGTCGCCTTCTCTGACCTGGTGCAGGGGGCGCTTCTGGGAAAGCTCGACTTCTTGGAACCGGAACGGGCGGCGTTGCCAACGCGGGGGGCCGTCTCCTGTGATCGGTTGATAGGTCCCCCCCGAGAAGTCGCATGAGACGGTGGTCCTGTCGGTGACGAAGGAGATAGCAACCGACGAGGGACGCCAGTCCTCGGCGAGCGGCACGCCTGCACCGTCCTCCTCCACGTCTCCTGAGGCCACGTCGGCTTCAACCTCCGCCCCCCGGTCGGAGTCTTCGGGGTTCGGTGCCGACGATTCGTAAGGAAACAACATCCCGACGGCGTACTGACGGTCCGGCATGTTGACGACGACCTCGTCGTCGCCGCCATCTGGTCCGACGTAGGCCGCTCGAAGGTGCTTCAGCGCGAGTTCCTGGGCCCTGGTCAGGGTCACTGCGTCACCACCCGCTGTTGGAGTAGTTGCTGAAGGCGTCGCCTGTCGTCCCTGGACGCGACGATGTGCAATGCGACACGAGCGCGTGTCACGGCGACGTAGAAGGCCGCAGTCCCGGCTTTGTCGAAGGACAGAGGAAGATCGCAGACGATGATGTGCTCCGCTTCGAGGCCCTTCGCATACTTTGGGCTCGTGACGACGAATCCGTGAGGCGTCAAGCAGGGAGCCGCGCTCGACGTCGTGCTGACGATCCAGATGTCTTCCTTGCGGACTCCGTCTGCCACCAACTGCTGCGCGATGGACTCGGCCTCGTCGACGTCAGGATCCCCGCCGGGCGTGTGCCACTGAACCCTGTCCCCGTGGACGATGCCCGGGTCTCCGACGTCCGCCCCGAGGTATTCCTGAACCATGTGCACGATCGCCTGAGTGTTGCGAACGTTGAGGTCCAGGTCGACCGAGATCGCCTCAGGCGCAATGATCTCGAAGACGTCCTCGTCGAAGCCCCCGTCGACGTGCGCTTGGTTGTTCATGTCGAGGAACATCCGCCACCGGCCCGCAGCTCGTCCACCGACGACGAGTGCGTCGAGTGTGTCCATTCCTTCAGCGGTCATCAGGTCCTGCGCTTCGTCAATGAATACGGCGTCATAGACTTTGGTCGGCTCCAGCTGGCCGAATGGGACGAGGTCGATATCACGATCGATCACGTGTGCGGCGAAGAAGCCCAGCAGCTCCGGAGAACGGAAGGTGATCAAGACGGACCTTCCTTGATCTGCGTCTTGCTTCGCCGACTCGACAAGGACGAGTGACTTGCCTGTGCCGGCGCCGCCGAACACCATGACCCGAGGGTTGCGTGCCAGCGAGGCGAGGACCCTGGCCTGGCTCGCAGTGGCACGATTCTGCTCCTCGATGACCGCTCCACGCTGTGCGTCGATCACGGGCATGCGCGTGAACTCTCCGAACAGGCGCGCCCGCAGGTCTTCGGTTCTCGCACGCTTACGGCTAGCGGGCGGCGTTTGTGCTGCCGCCGCTATCACATCGAGCGCGTAAGCCATTCCTTGGACGCTCATGTCGTCCTTCGCCAGCCAGTGGGTCGGCTGCCATTCGAGCGAGTGCGGAGGAGTGTCGATGTCAGGCGTGACGACGATGGCCTCGTGCGCGAACCAGCCGACGCCCTCCTTGTGGAGGATGTTCCTCAGCGCGTACATGGCGGACCGTGATTGCTCCATTGGCGAGTCAGCCAGCTTGTGCCAGTCGTTACGTCGGTCGACGCTGTACCAGGCGCCGTCGTACTTCCTGACCCCTCCTCCCTTGGCCTCGACGACGATTACGACGTTCTTCCACAAAACGACGAAGTCTGCTTCCGCCTGCTGTTTATAGGCATGGGAGCGCAGTTTCACCGAATGGAAGGCTACTGCGTCGGTATCGCCGTCGATCTCTCGCAGTAATCGGGCGATCCTGCGCTCGGCGTCGCTGCTGGCGTTCCTTTCGATGTCCGTCAGGTCGGGAACGAGGATCACGAGCGCTGCTCCTGCCAGAGGTCTTCATACTCGCGGTATCCGAGCAACTCGTTGACGTCTCCGAAATTGTCCGCCAGGTCCACGATGAGGCACTCGTCCTTCCCGCCGTTGGCAGGGCCGCGCAGGCCGCGGCCGGCCATCTGAATATAGGCGTTCGGGCTGAAGGTCGGGCGCGCGATGTAGAGTGCGCGGACGCCCGGGGCGTCGAAACCCTGGATCAGCAGGTCGCAGTTCGCAAGGACGCGGATCTCGTTGTCCTTGAATTGCTCGATGATGTCGCGGCGCACCTGCCTACCGGTCTGTCCGCTTACCGCAGCCGCCTCGACGCCGCGATACCGCAACGTAGCGGCGAGGACTTGGGCTGAAAGGACGTTCGGAGTGAACACCAGCACCGGCCATGTCTTATCCAATCTCATGATGTGGTTGACGAGGATTGACATGCGGGCTTGGTCCTGGCCGATGCGATCCAGAACAGTTTGACTGATCCTGCGCTGTTTCGTGGCTTCGACGATCTCGTCGGGCCGAAGGACGACCTCGATGCCGGGCAGTACCTCGTGCTGGACCCGCGCAAGCACTCCGAGCTCTGCGAGCCGCTTGTACGGGTCTGCCTCGAAGGCATCGAGCTTTCGATTGCCGAACCGGCTCGCAAGCGCAGCGGTCGCTGTCTCGGACGTGCCTTTGAAGGGCGTCGCGGAAAGTCCGACGAGAGGGCGTTCCCAGCCGCGACCGGCGACGCCGAGCCAATTCAAAATTCGCGTGTACCTCTCAGAGCCGCCCGCGCGATGTCCCTCGTCGATGATGACTGCTGACGCGCTCCTCAGCCAATCGTATTCGGAGCTGTCGAGGATGGCATCGAGTTTGGCGTCTGTCGCGACGATTACGCTGAACTCCGTGTCCGGCTCGTGCACGGTGCTGCTCTCCCACAGACGCCCGATCGTCAGCGGACGCTCGTCTCCGAGCCCTCGCCAGACTGTGCTCCAGGTCTGCACAGCCTGTTCACAGAGCTCCAGCGACTGCGCGATCCATAGGATGGGGCCACGAAGGCTTCCCTCTATGAAGAGCCAGAGCACGGTCTCTGCCGCGACGCGTGTCTTGCCCGCACCAGTCGGGAGTTCCACCATCGCCTTGAGATGACGACCGTTCGGTTCACGCAGCGTGAGCACGTCTCTGAGTTGCCGACTGATCTTCCGCTGGAACGTGTGAAGGGGGTTGAGCTTTACGGCACCGGGGACGATGAATTCATGCTCTTGGCGCTCATTGCGACGGCCAGCGTATTCACTCGCGAATCCCATCTTTCGCAGCCATGAAACGGCCGCCGCGCCACCCGACCATGTTATCGGGACGTCAGGGAAGCCTTCCTGCCGGAAGAGGTCTGCGAGCAGCTTGATCGAGTCCGAGCCGTACACCTTGAGGAAGAGATCGGCGACAGAGGTCTGGTCGGTGACCAGCCCCTGTGCCTCGAGCGCCTGCCAAAGCCCCTTGGGCAATGCATCCCGCAGGTCATCCGGACCGAAATAGACACCAAGTCGGTCTGCGTCGGTCGCGGCCGCCTTTGCTTCCTGCCGAAGTGCTTGGAGGTGGTGGTCGAGGCCTGTCTTGAGGACTTTGTCGAGCTCAGCATTTGTGAGGCGCAGGTCGAAGGCGTCATTGACGAAGCCGAGGAGCCGACGCTCGTCGGCGTCGCCACGCACCACTAGATTCAGTCCGTCCAGGTGCCACTCGAGCGACTGGTCCTCGACGCCGTCCTCGGTGGTCACCCGCTTAACCACCTGGATTGCCCGTGCGACCGTTGCGTTGATCAGCCTGTCGGCGGCTTGCGTGCTTCGCAGCCCGGTGAAGACGTCGACTACCCGCTCGCTCTCCTGTTCTCCCTCTATCACCATCGAGAACGCGAAGCTGTCTTCGAACCGGCGGCAACCCACCGATTTTACGAGTTCGACTGCCTGATCACTCGTCACTCTCAGATACGGGCGCTGGCGTGACGAGAGGAATTCCTCCTGCTCGTCCGTCGTGGCGAGGAACACCGACGTCGGGGGCCGCGGCTCGGTCGCGCGCCTCACTCTGGCGGGCATGGTCGCGGGCTGAGTACCCGGATATGCGATGCGGCACGCCGTCGTGATGAAGTCGACGAGCACGGAATCCTCGATGCCTGGCGCGAACAGTTTCGCCTCGAGCGCTTCTTTGAGCACAGGAACGGGTACCGCGTCGAGCTCATCTGGGAGTTCCAAGGCATCGGAGACTTGTCGCGGTCCACGAAACAGCGGGAGGAGCTTCTCGTACTTAATGAGAGACGGCCCGACGACGTCGGCCGGCGGGCGAAACCCTCGGTTCGACCGCAGCAGGCCCGCACGGTCCACCGCCCAGCGAACCGGTGACCTCACGGTATGGCTCCTGCCCGTGTCGAGATCCTCACAGGTCCACCGGGAGTCGTCTGCTCCGAGTAACCCGACGGTCCAGCTCTCACGCAACTGCGATGACGCTCCTGCGTCACGCAAGATGAACAACATGGAGAACGGGCCTGGCCCCTCCCCGGGATAGAGGTCGATGTTGTCGATCGGCCGCTCGCCAGGGCCCAGCTTTGCGTTGAGCGTCGCGGTGACCCACTCTCGGTACTGTCCGAAAGATGGTTCGTCCTCCACGGAGTAGCCCCTCACGGGCCCGCGAATGACCCCCAGCCGATACGCCACCTCAGGCATGCAGCGCTGGCGGTCCAGGGTCCTCACCGCATATTCGTCGCCCAAGGGCTCGTCGAGATCGAAGACCTGGCGCGGCCATGCCCATCCACCGTCACAGGTCGGGACCTTGAACGTGGCCGAGTGGCCGGTCAAGACCTTCACCGCAAGGGAGACGGGCACTCCGACAACGGCGTCCCAGAGCTTGGACAGTTCCTCGTCACCCGACGTGTCCGAGAGCCTTGCAAGGCGCGCGTTGAGGATCGCGAGCGGGTCGAGGTCCCGAAATCCGACTTTCCTGAGGCCATCGTCCACCCCGGGCTGTGCCAGAAAGTCGGGGGAGACGAAGATCGCCCCTTCGATCTCGATGCCCTCCTCCTGATGGAGGAAGATGACATCTTTGTCCCTCAGGGTCCGCATGCCTTTGGTGGTGGGGATCACCTTTGCATGATCGATATCGGGCAGATTCCTGTTGCCGCACACGAATTTGAACGCATTCGAGGCAGACACGGCATCGGCCCCTTCGGCCCACTCCCGAAGCCAAGAGAGAAGTCCGCGCTTCGGTATGGATTCTAGAGCACGCTTCGTAGACCTATCGTCTGCATCGATGACGCTGCGGGATGCCGCTGCTACGAACAACTGTCGGAGGCGCGTGACTCGCTGCGGCGACGTATAACAACGCCAATGCGGGACGTCGTCACGGGTGTTCGGTGAGATAGTCCATGCGTGATGGATGCTCGCATCGATCACGATGCTGAAATCCAGGGGACGCAGCTCCGCGGCGCGTGCCAGGGCTCCCGTGGCATCTGGGACGAGCTTGAGGTCCGCAGACATCTGCGGCACGTGCGCGCAGAGGAGCTCGTCGCCGAATGAGAGCGCCTCCTTGCCTCGTGCGGGCATGTAGTCAAGGTGAGCAGCGGGATCATCGAGCGTAGTCACCCGCGGCAGCATGCCGACGAACATTTCCGAAAGCGTCCCAAGTATCTCTCGGTTGTAGTCGTTCTTTAGCAGCGTGGTCCTGTCGTCGTTCACACTCCACGGAGCGTTGAAGAGGGCGGAGGCCGAGGTCTGATCCTGGAGAGGGAAATACGACCAGAACCGCCCGATTCGCTGCCTCGCATGTCGTTTCGGAATCGCGACGGTAACTTTGACTTCCGTACGCGAAACAGCTTCACCGACCTGCTTTCGCGCCTCCAGAGACGGCGCATGCATCTGATTCTCGACGATCCACTCGTCGCCTCCGCCGTCGGGACGCTCAATCTTCAGCACCCCACCACCGAAATCGCGAGATACATGACTCGTCTCGAATGGGTCGGTGCCGAGCACCCTGAGCTTGATCTCACGAACGGCGCTGACGAAGAGGAGGAACTCCGAAGAAAATCCCTCGATCTCTCGGCGAAGCCGCCCAAGATTGGACGCACGTGGAAGCTTGACGATGGTAGCCGCCCACTCCGATAGTTCCGCAAGAACTGGATCTTCAGCGAATGCGTCGGTTGGGTCGACTATGGTCGCGGTGCGAAGGGCCGGATAACGCTTTGCGGTGGAACCGATCTGGGCGATCTGGATCTGAGCCGCTGGCGAGTTGAACCCGAACGAGATCGAACGGCTGAAGATCTGCGGAGCATCCGAAACCGCGAGGACTGACTTGAACCCTAGTCCGAAGCGTCCGATCTCGTCGCCTCGTTTGCCGCTGAGGTGCGCGTGCATGATCGCGGTGAGCCCGCTCTTCGAGAACGGACGACCCGCATTGGCACAGTAGAGGGCTCGACCTTCAGTGTCGAGGACGATTTCGACCCTACCGGCGAACTCTCCTTGGGCATCGCTGACCCCTGACATGGCGTCGGCGGCGTTTTGGACGAGTTCGAGGAGTGTGCGATCAGAATATCCTCCGACCCGGATGGATTCCTCATGGTTCGCGTGCTCAGAGATGAGGTGGGGGTTTGCCCGGTAGGAAGCGATAGCCCGGGCGAACTGATCCTCCAGCTCTTGCGTAAGGCCCGCGTCCGGCGTCCATGACTGACGTGTCGTCACAGGCGCGCACTCCCCCCGTCTGAGGTCTCTGCGCTGGGATCGGTAGATCCGCTCAGAGCAGCTTCAACGCCCGCGAAACTGCGCACCGTTGGGCGGGACTCACCCGCGTGATGGACGTACAGGTGGGTGTTGGACAGCTCGCCAACGTCGCCGGCATCTCGCGGGCCAGCTCCATCGCAATCGTGCACGCCACACTCCAACGTTGACACTTGTCTTTCAGCCGGACGTGCGCGATGTCGCCTATCCGCCTGCATGGGAATCTAGATGACACGCGACCGACAAAGACAGTGTCAACGGCGTCTGAATTCTGGCTCTGCCACACATTTGGTGGTGTTGACCCGGCTCAGTCGGCGAGCAGGATGCATTTGCGCAGGAGATCGAGCTTGGCACGGCCGTACATCTGTCGTTTGAGCATTTAAAGTTACGTGGAATCTGGCCGTGGGGGTGATCATGTCACCTCGGTCCTGACCACGGAACGGGAGAGATGGCTTGAGCGGCACGGTGGTGCTGGAGGATAGATGGCCGGTGCTGGGCCGGGCATGCGCGGGCGGCCGAGTGGCTGCGGATCTGGGTGGATCTGGGGAGGGCGCCGCGAACGATCGATGCCGATGCGCGAGGGGTGGCCGACGGGAACATCGCGGTGACCGCCGCGCTCCCTGGGGCCGCCGAGGCTCCCGCATCCCCCTGGTGCTCGCCCCTTGCCGGTCACCGCTTCGATGTGACGGTTGAGGTTCGCGCCGACGAGATGCGGGGCATCGCCGAGTTCGGTGTTCGCAACCTGCGGCGGCTGCAGTATCACGACCGCTCCGCGCCTGGCTGGACGACGATCGGACGGCTGCTGCGTCCGCTGGAGGTCGTCAACGCCGGGCTGGAGGCCCGGTGACGCAGCATCGGCAACGCGCCATGCCGGATGTCGTCGCGCTGTTGCTCCTGCGCTGCGGAGGGCCGGACCTTCTGGGGCTGGACCGAGGAAGAATGGGTCCACCTGCTCGGCCGTGACCAGGGCGAATTTCATCGCAATGCGCCCGCTTGGGCTGGTGACGAGGTCCGCCCCTACCTGGCGGCGCACGCTTACCTGCTGGGCTCGTTCACCGGCTTCGATCGGCTCGGCAGCTTCCAACGCCTCACCCTGGCCCGGCAGATCTTCGGGCGGGACCGTCTGAACCGCGAGATCGCCCAGGTTCGAGCCGTCCTGGACGAGTGGGGTTACCGGCTCGGCCGCGACGACGACACGCTGCTGCCGATGGTGGCCTGCCGGCTGTTCCTGCTCAACCGCAGCCCTCACGTTGACGAGCTGACCACCGAACTGTTCGATCGGGTGCGCCGCGATCGTCTGCTGCCGGGCACGCAGATGAATGTCTTGCACGCCCTGCAACGGGCGGTGAGCGCGCTGGGGTTCTGCGATCCGCCCCGGCAGGGCACCGGCTGTCACTCGGCCCGGGCCACGGGCGGCGCACCAGAGTGGGAGCGGTGGGTTGACCGCTGGCCTGCCACCTCGCCGTTGACGCCTCGCACCCGCAGCGGCGTCCGCTCCAACCTGCTCAAAGTTGGTCGCTGGCTCCAGGCCGGACATCCCGACGCCGCCGATCCAGCCGGCTGAACCCGGCAGACCTGCGCGGCCTGGGGCGCCGCGCTCGATCGGATGAACGTCGGCAACTACGTCCAGCGCACCGTCGGCCTCAAGGACCGTGTCGGCAAGCCGCTGGCAGCCAGCAGCAAGGAGGGGCAGCTCGCCGCACTGCGCAGGTTCTTCACCGACTGTCAGGAATGTGAGTGGCTGCCCCGCCGTTTCGACCCCGCAACGCGCGCTGGCGACCCCGCGCAGCATCGCCGCTCTGCTCGGCCCGAACCCCGCGTGATCGCCGACGAGATCTGGGCCAAGCTGGTCCAGCCCGCGCCTAATGATCCAGAGCGTACCAAGATGGCGCAGTGCCCGAGAAGGCGATCATCGCCGATGATCTCGCGAGCCTGAACGGTCCAGGACGGCCGTTGTCGCAGCGCTTTCTAGCAGCTAGTACCGCAGCCGCCATTGCAGGCTTGAGCTGGCGGGATGCGGCGGGAGAGGTTGCGCTCATGGGAGCAGCCGCCTGACGATCATGTGTTTGTGAAGACAACAGAATCGAAGGCGGCTGCCGCTG
>JAGFNW010000030.1 GCA_017592665.1 Streptosporangiaceae bacterium NEAU-GS5
CGCTGCACCGGATCATCCACGACCACGTCATCGCCGGCATCCGCGGCACCGGCGGACTGGACCGCCAGCTACTCGCCCAGCACCTGGCCTACCTGCACCGGCACGGCCCGCTCGCCCCCCTGTACAAAATATTGCGTGAGAGCTCGGCCTCCGTCGTACCGGCCCGGCCGGACGAGCACGCCGCCATCCTGTCCCTGATCGAGGACGGCGAGGGCGCCGCCTCCGCGGACCTCGCGGAACGATGGTTCGCCCATCAGCCCGATCACCTCAACGTGGTCCGCGCCGAGGAGGGCATTCTCTCCTTCGCCTACCACATCTACTGCCCTACCGGCTCGGCGCTGGAGGATGAGGATCCGGTGGTCCGCGCCATCCTCGATCATGTGCAGCGCACGTCGCCCACCCGGCCAGGGGAGCGGGTGGAGATCGGCCGCTTCTTCTGCGGCACGGAGGACTACCAGCGCGACCGCTACGCGGCGCTGATCGGCTCGGTCACGTCGATCACCAACTGGTGCACGCAGCCGCTCGCGTGGTCGTTCGTGGTGTCGGTCGACCCTGAGTTCTGGGGCCCGTTCTTCGACTACCTGGGGTTCCGGCCGCTCGTCGAGGTGTGGGTCGGTGGCAGGAAGAACGTCGCGTACGGACATGATTGGCGGCGCCTTCCATCTGACCTCTGGTGGGACATGATGAGCGAGCGTGGATACTGCGGCGGCACGGGCCCGCCTCCGGAGTCGTCCCTGCTGCCGCCGCCGCTGTCACGCGACGCCTTCGGCGCGGCCGTGCGCATGGCGTTGCGCCGGCTCCACCAGCCCGAAGGCCTGGCCGGCAACCCGCTGGTCGGCTCGGCGCTCGGGGCGGACGCGACAGCCGTACGGGAGCGCCTGGTGGACGCGGTCGACCGGCTCGCCGAAGACCCGAAGGGCGACCAGCTGCGGGCGGTGCTCAACCGGACCTACCTCCGCCCCGCGCCCAGTCAGGAGGCCGCCGCGGAGGTGCTGGGGCTGGCGTTCAGCACCTATCGGCGCCACCTGGCGAAGGCGGTCGACGCGGTGACCGAGGTGCTGTGGGCGATGGAGATCCGATCCATCAGGTGAGCAGCGATTGAGCACCGGTTGGCCTGGAGAGTGAGCAGCGGGCGGGGCCATCCTTCGCGGCATGGCACACATTCTGATTCTCGGGGCCGGCCTCGCCGGCCTGACCACCGGCACGATGCTCGCCCGCGACGGCCACCGGGTGACCGTGCTCGAACGCGACCTGGCCGGGCCGCCCGAGCGCGCCGAGGAGGCATGGACGGCGTGGGAACGGCGCGGCGTCAACCAGTTCCGCCTGCCGCACATGATGCTGCCCCGGTGGTGGTCGGTGCTGCGTACGGAACTGCCTGAGGTGCGGGACCCGCTGCTGGCGGCGGGCGCCCGGCGGCTCAACGTGCTGGCAGAGCTGCCGGAGGCGCGACGCGGCGCGCTACGCGCTGAGGACGACAGATTCGAGACGGTCACCGCCCGGCGTCCGGTGCTGGAGGCCGCGCTCGCCCGCGCCGCCGAGGCGGCCGGAGTGACCATCCGGCGTGGCGTCACCGTCACCGGCGTGACCACCGAGCCGGCCCAGGTCCCCCATGTGACGGGCGTGCTCACCGCCGACGGGCGTGCGGTCCATGCCGACCTGGTGGTCGACTGCGGCGGCCGGCGCTCCGCGCTGCCCGCCTGGCTCCGCGCCGCCGGCGCCCGCCCGCCGCTCGACGAACGGGCCGACTCCGGCTTTGTCTACTACGGGCGGCACTTCCGCTCCCGTACGGGCGAACAGCCCGCGGCTTTGATGAACTACCTGCAGAACTACGACTCGGTGTCGATCATCACGCTGCCCTCGGACGGTTCGACGTGGAGCTTGGTGATCACGACCAGCGCCCGGGACAAGAAGCTGCGCGCGCTCCGAGACCCGGACCGCTGGCACGCCGCGCTCGCCGGTTATCCGCTCGTCGCGCACTGGGCGGACGGCGAACCGATCTCCGGAGTCGACGTGATGGCCGGCATCGAGGACCGGTATCGCCACCTCGTGGTCGACGGCACGCCGGTCGCCACCGGTGTCGTGGCGGTCGGCGACTCGTGCGCCGCTACCAACCCCTCGGTCGGCCGCGGCGCGTCGATGGCCATCGTCCAGGGCCGCCTGCTCCGCGACCTGCTGCGCGAGACCGATCCGCAGGACCACGACAAGCTGGCCCGGCGGTTCGGCGAGGACACCGCGAAGGTGATCGAACCGATGTACCAGACGACCCTGTGGGGCGACCGGCACCGGCTCGCCGAAATCGAGGCCGACGCCGCCGGTCACCCGTACCACCCGGACGACCTGCGCTGGCACGTCGCGAAGGCGATGTTCGCGGCGAGTCTCACCGATCCCGAACTGGCCCGTGCCTACACTTCGATCGCCGCCTTCATCGCGGCGCCGAGCGAGGTCATGGCCATCCCAGCGGTCAGGGAGCGCATGGCGGCCTTCGGCGCCGAGGCGCCCCGCTATCCACTGCCCGGCCTGTCCCGCGCCGAGCTGCTGGAAAGGATCGGCTGATGTTCGTCACCGTCGATGGCGTCACCCTGCACGTCCACGAGACCGGCAGCGGCACCCCGGTGGTCCTGCTCCACGGCTGGCCGGACGACGGCTCGCTGTGGCGGCACCAGGTGCCCGCGCTCGCCGCGGCCGGTCACCGCGTGATCGTGCCCGACCTGCGCGGGTTCGGCGCCTCCGGCAAGCCGGCCGAAGTGGCCGCGTACGACGCGCCTCACCTGGTCGGGGACGTCATCGGCGTGCTCGACGCGCTGGATGTGGAGCGGGCACACCTGGTCGGCCACGACTGGGGCGCCGCCGTCGCCTGGATGACCACGGCGGTGGCCGGTGACCGGGTCGCGTCGCTGACCGCGCTGTCGGTCGGTCACCCGGCGGCGTGGCGTACGGCCGGCTGGGAGCAGCGCCAGAAGTCCTGGTACATGCTGCTGTTCCAGTTCCCGGAGATCGCCGAACGGTGGCTGTCCGACGACGACTTCCGCAACCTGCGCGAATGGTCCGGGCACCCGGACATCGAACCCGTCGTGCGACGGCTGTCCGATCCCGAGGCCCTGACCGCGAGCCTGGCCCCGTATCGCGCGATCCTCACACCGGAGGCGCTGCTGCTGTCGCCGCCACCCGAGCTGCCACCGATCACCGCTCCCACGATGGGCATATGGGGCTCTGGCGACATCGCGCTCGTCGAGGCCGGCATGGTCAATTCGAGCCGATACGTCACCGGCCCCTGGCGCTACGAGCGCCTCGACGACGTGGGCCACTGGATCCCGCTTGAGGCGCCCGACCGGCTCAACAAACTCCTCGTCGACTTCCTGCCCAAAGCCGTCTAGATGAGGGGAACCCGGCAACTCGGTTGCCCGGTGCTGCCCAGCCGCCTCCATGGGGAAACCGTGTCCCTGATTGTCATGGTTTGACTCTTTTGAGAGGTTTGGCTACCTTAGAAGTTGCTCGGGGCACACCTGTATGCCTGTGCCGTAAAGAACGCAAAGCGGCGTCCGCTCTGGATAGCGCCGCGACACCGTCGAATCCGCCTCAGCGCGGAGCCGGGGACCCCACCATCTGGGGTGAATCCGCACCTGACCACACCTGGTCACGCGTGCCGTAGGGCGACTTCCAAGCCCGAACCCGTCAGCTGACCCGGTAGGCGGTATGGAAGCGAAAGGGAGCAGACCCAGTAATGCGAGCCACCACGACCTTCGTCAGCACTGCCGTCGCCACCTGTGCCATCGCCTCCGCGGCCCTGACCGTGAGCGGGACCGCCAGCGCCGACACGGCCCACGCGGCTCGCGGCAGCAGCCCCGTTCTGGCCGCCGCAGGCAAGCTGCCCAAGGTCAGCGCCCGGCAGGTCATCGCGCTGGCCGAGAAGCAGGTCGGCGTCTCCGAAGACTCCGCCGGTGGCGGCACCAAGTTCCACCAGTGGTACATCAGCTCCCAGCGGGCCAAGGAGACCGCCGCCCGCGACGGCGGCTCGCTGGGCGAGTACCGCAACGCCGCCTGGTGCGACATGTTCGTCTCCTGGGTCGGCCAGCAGGCCGGCATCCGGCCGGTCCTGGGCTGGGACGCCTACACCGTGGCCCACGCCAAGTGGTTCCAGGCCAACCACCGCTGGGGCCAGACTCCCAAGCCCGGCGCGGTCGTCTTCTTCGACTGGGACGGCGGCAAGACCGCCGACACCGTCAAGCACGTCGGCTTCGTCGTCAAGGACAACGGCGACGGCACCATCAAGACCGTCGAAGGCAACACCGGTGAGGGCAAGGTCGAGATCCGCACCCGCCCCACCGCCCAGGTCGCCGGCTACGGCTACCCCGTCTACACGGCCTGACCTCAGAGCCGGATCGGCTTCTCCCTTTCTCCTCGGTACGGCGCCCCGCGCGAGATCCCGCAAGGGTTCGACGCGCTGGGGCGCCGTCCTTTACTGTCCACAGCCGAAGTGCCGGCCCCTGGCGAGGGACCAACGGCGCGGCATCGCCGATCCGTTGGGGGGATGAACGGTCACTGATCAGCTGGTGCCGGAAGGCAGTCGCAGTCTTTTGAGGGCCAGCGCGTTCACGGCGACGATGAGGCTGGACCCCGACATGGACAGCGCGGCGATCTCCGGCCGCAGCACCAGGCCGAAGGCCGGCTCGAACACCCCGGCCGCGATCGGCAGCGCGAGCGTGTTGTAGCCGATCGCCCAGCCGAGGTTCTGCCGCATCTTGCGCAGCGTGCCGCGGCCGATCCGGAGGGCCGTGGGCACGTCGAGCGGATCGGAGCGCATGAGCACCACGTCGGCCGTCTCGATGGCGACATCGGTGCCCGCGCCGATCGCGACCCCCAGATCTGCCTGCGCCAGCGCCGGGGCGTCGTTCACCCCGTCTCCGACCATGGCGACCTTGCGGCCGGCCCGTTGCAGCTCGGCGATCTTGGCGGCCTTGTCGCCGGGCAGGACCTCGGCGATGATCGTGTCGATGCCCAGCTGTCCGGCGATCCGCTCGGCCGTGGCCGTGTTGTCGCCGGTCAGCATGACCACCTCGACGCCCAGGTCGTGCAGCGCCCGTACGGCCGCCACGGAGGTCTCCCGGGGCGCGTCGGCGATTGCGATCACTGCGGCCGCCGTTCCGTCGACGGCCACCAGGACCGCGGTGCGGCCTCCGGCCGCCAACTCGTCCCGCCGGCCTGCCAATGCTCCAAGGTCGATGCCCTCACGTTCGAGCAGGCGCCGGTTGCCGACAACCACGCGATGGCCGTCGACATGGGCGATTGCGCCATGCCCCGGCACGTTCTCGAACCGCTCGGCTTTGAGCGCGGGTACGTCCGTGGCGTAGCGGACGATGGCCTCGGCCAGGGGGTGCTCCGACTCGCGCTCCACGGCCGCGACCATGCCTAGTAGCTCCTCAGCCGCGACGCCGTCCGTGACGACGTCGGTGACTTCCGGCTCGCCCCTGGTGAGGGTGCCGGTCTTGTCCATCACCACGGTGTCGATGCGCGCGGAGGATTCCAGGGCCATCGCGTTCTTGAACAGCACGCCGCGCTTGGCGCCCAGCCCGGTGCCGACCATGATCGCGGTCGGGGTGGCCAGGCCCAGGGCGTCCGGGCAGGTGATGACCACCACGGTGATCGCGAACAGGATCGCTTCACTGAACGAGCGGCCGGCCAGCAGCCATGCGGCCAGCGTCGCCGCGCCACCGGCGAGCGCGACCAGCACCAGCCAGAACGCGGCCCGGTCGGCCAGCCGCTGCCCCGGCGCCTTGGAGTTCTGCGCCTCCTGGACCAGCTTGACGATCTGCGCCAGCGCCGTGTCCGCGCCCACCTTCGTGGCCCGCACGCGCAGCGTGCCGTTGCGGTTGATGGTGGCCCCGATGACCGCCGAGCCCGGCCCCTTGTGCACCGGCAGGCTCTCACCGGTGACCATGGACTCGTCGACCTCGCTGTCGCCGTCCTCGACCGCACCGTCCACGGCGATCTTGGCGCCGGGCCGTACCAGGAGAAGATCGCCGGAGACCACCTCAGCGGTCGGCACCTCGACCGGCTCGCCGTCCCGGACGACCAGCGCCTTCGGCGGGGCCAGATCGAGCAGGGCGCGGACCGCGTCGTTCGCGCCACCGCGCGCTCTCATCTCGAACCAGTGGCCGAGCAGGACGAACGCCGTCAGGACCGTGGCCGCCTCGTAGAACACCTCGCCGCCGCCGGTCAGGGTGACCACGAGCGAGTACAGCCAGCCGGCCCCGACGGCCACCGCGACCAGCACCATCATGTCCAGCGTGCGGGCCCGCAGCGCCCGGTAGGCGCCGTCGAAGAAGATCCAGGCCGAGTAGAAGACCACGGGAAGGCTCAGCAGGAGCTGGAAGACGTCGGCGCGGAGCCCGAACGGCACCGGCAGATCCAGCCCGAACACCTCGCTGCCGATCGGCGACCAGAGCACGATCGGAATCGAGAACAGTGCCGCCACCAGGAACCGGTTGCGCATGTCGGCCACCATCGCGGCCATCGACATCCCCGCGTGACCGGCATGCCCGCCGTGGTCCATCAGTTCGTGCGGCGACACGCCCTCGCCCTCATGGGCGGCATGATCGACCGCTGACGTGTCCGCGGCGCGGCGCGTCTCGGGCTCGTCCATCGGGTCGCAGATGTGGGACGGGACCGACTGCCCGGCGCAGTGGTATCCGCATTCGATCACCCAGTCGCGCAGTTCGGCGACGGAGGTGGCGGCCGGGTCGAAGCGCACGGTCGCCGTCTGGGCGACCGGGTTGACCTCGACGTCCAATACACCCGGGCGGCGCCCGAGCGGCGTTGCGACCGCGCTCTGCTGAGACGCCCAGTGCAGGCCCCGTACGTCGAGGACGACCGTGCTTGATGCCTTCACGAGAAGACCTCCTCGCGGATGTGGATGCTACTTGAAGGTCCGTAGCCGCAGGCTGTTGCCGACGACGAAGACGCTGGACAGCGCCATCGCACCGCCTGCGATCATCGGGCTGAGCAGGCCGAGGGCGGCTTTGCTGTCGCTGTAGCCGGGCATGTGCTTCCCTCCCTCGTTCGCTCAAGTGAACACCATACCCCCCTAGGGTATTCCAGTGACTGAGCGGCTTCTCGGCGCGCGTTCGAGCGGCGAACCGATATCAGCTCCTAGGTCCGTGTGGTCGCATAACCTGGCCCTCGCGTAGCCGATTCGAGGAGGCTTCATGCTCAGCGCGATTCGCTGGCAGGCGCGTTGGCGTCTGGCTGCGGCGTGCGCGCTGTTCGCCGGCCTGTTTCTCATGCACGGCATGACATTCGCGTCAGCGGGGTGTCATGGCGATGCGATTGCGTCACCTGTCGCAGTGATGTCACCCATGACCATGACGTCCGGCCCCGCCACCGGCGTTGCGCCCGATCACGGCGCGCATGCGGCGGCGTCCACCCGCCATGGGTCGGCTGAGTTGTGCCTGTCTACCCAGCCCCGAGGAGGTGCCGCCGGGGCGACAACTCTCGTCGCCCTCGTCCTACTGGCTGATCTGGCTGGAAGCCCGGCAGCGGCCAGAAACCGGTCGAGACAGGATGGCCGGGCGCCGCCGCTTTCCGGCCCGGCGCTGCTCACGCGGATGTGCGTCTCTCGGACGTGACAAACGCGGAATTCCCCCCGCGTTCTGTTCACCGCGCGCTCGCATTGCGTGCTGTCCCGAAGGATCACATCTTGTTCAAGGTTTCTTCCACGCTTGCCGTTGGTGGCCTGGCGGCGCTGCTGGTTGCCGCCGGCTGCGGCAGCGACTCCAAATCGGCGACCAATCACGGGGGCATGGCCCGGGCCACCCCTGCCGCCGCACCCAGCCACAGCCCAACGGACTCCATGGGCGACATGCCGGGCATGGATGACATGCCGACTACCGATGGTCTGTCGGCGACCGCCTCGGGCTACACCCTCACCGTGTCCAAGAGCGCACCCACGGCCGTCACCTTCACCATCCGCGATGGCCAAGGCAGGCCGCTCACCGAATATGAGCCGGATCAGACCAAGCTCATGCACTTCTACCTGATCCGCAGCGATCTCACCGGATTCCAGCACGTCCACCCGACCATGGCCCCCGGGGGTACCTGGACCGCGCCCATCCAGGCGCTCGAATCCGGCACGTGGCGCGTCTACGCCACCTTCATCCCGAAGGGACAGGCTAAGCCGCTGGTGCTCGGCGACAAGCTCACCATCCAAGGCAAGGCGAAAACCGTACCGCTGCCCGAGCCTGCCACCAGCGCGATGGTGGACGGTTACAAGGTCTCCGTGTCCGGGGACGCGATGGCCGGGATGGCGCACGAGCTAGGCATCAAGATCACAAAGGACGGCAAGCCTGCCGACCTGGAGCCATACCTGGGCACCTACGCGCACCTGACCGCCATCCACCAGGGAGACCTGGCGTTCGCCCACCTGCATCCGCACAATTCCGACCGCTCGAACCTGTCGGTCGAGGCGATGCTGCCCAAGGCTGGGAACTGGAGGCTGTTCATCCAGTTCCAAACCGGAGGCACATTGCACACCGCGGCCCTGACCATGGCCGTCATGTAGGTCGTAGAGCTGCCGGGCCGGGGGTGCTTTCCCGGCCTGGCAGCGGCTGCCACGACCAGCTACCCCGGTCGCCGGGCAGAAGATTGCGACGGGGGACCGTCAGCGCGGCGCCCGAGGGCGAGCGTTACACCAAGCACAATCACTGCGTCGTTTGCGCCCAGGCCTGTCGCGCCTGCGGGGAACTGCTGGCGGCTCTCGGCTAGCAGATCAAGGATGCTCGCTGGTCGAGTCGCTGTGGTCGCGGCGCCTACCGGGACGAAGATGGGCGCGTAGCCGCTGACCGTGACGGCGATACTCACACCTTGTGGCCGATGCCTGCGTACATCGCGGCGGGAGACCGGCGGCCGCGGTCGGGGTCGTCGGGGTCTGGACGCCACGCGAAGACGGGCACCAGGCCGGGCGGGACGAGGTCTGTGCCGCAGAACAGCCGCCTCACGTCCGCCGCGGTCCGGGGAATGAGGGATGTGCTGGCCCGCTCGTAGGCGCCGGTGGCGGCGCGCACCACCTCGGGCGGCATGAAGTCTCCGGTGAAGTGGCTGATC
Organism: Streptosporangiaceae bacterium NEAU-GS5; assembly: GCA_017592665.1. Lineage (GTDB taxonomy): Bacteria > Actinomycetota > Actinomycetes > Streptosporangiales > Streptosporangiaceae > NEAU-GS5. The sequence goes on from JAGFNW010000030.1 coordinate 9,097, forward strand.
GCCACGTAGCTGCCGGGCGCCGTCGCGTCGAGCAGCTTGCTCACCGGCCCGTACGGATCCTCCAGGAACATCAGCGTGGCGACGATCGTGATCGCCATGGGCCGGCCGAAGTCGAGGACTGCGGCTGCCTCGCTCAACACGACGTCGGGGTCGCGCAGGTCGGCCTGGACGTATGCGATCCGGCCCTGCGGGGTGCCGCGGAGCAAAGCGCGAGAATGATTCAAGACCATAGGGTCGTTGTCCACATAAACGACCTTGGTCTCCGGTATGAGCCTTTGCGCGATCTCGTGGACATTGGGCGAGGTTGGGATGCCGGTGCCGATGTCGAGGAACTGCTCGATGCCCTGTTCCGCGAGATACTCGATGGCACGGCGCATGAATGCGCGGTTGTCGCGGACGTGCTCGCGCACTTTGCCGCCGGTCGCCGCGATCACCTTGTCACCGAGCTGGCGGTCGGCCTCGAAATTGTCCTTGCCGCCTAACCAGTAGTCGTAGATTCGGGCAGGATGCGGCACCGTAGTGTCGATCTTCACCCCATCTCCAGGCGATCGCGTCATGGGCGAGATCCTAAACCGGATGGCAGGGCGGGCCAAGAGCCCTGTCGGTGCCATGGGTTCGGATCCCCATTGGGGGTAAACAGCGCCTCATCTCGCCTGGTGGCGTCCTATGCAAGCGCGAATCCGGCACCACTGCGACCAGGTAGGCCGTCAGGGGGTCCGGACATCGGAACTGAAACCTCGACTACGCCGGAGCCCTGCTGCGATGATCGGTCTGTCGAATCTGCTGCCATCGACGCCCTCGCAGCGCGCGCTGGTGTGCGGACTGGTGGCCGGGGCCGTGAAGAATTGATCGACCAGCGAGGACGGAGTATGGCGATGGACGCCGAGCCGGTGACCTCCCCCGGCGACTCAGCGTCGGGCAGGTATCGGAGGCGGCGGCCGACGCCACTGTGGTGCACCTGGACAACACGCTGATGGACTACCGTCGCGAGATCCAGCGCCGCGTGTTCGGTGAGAACCTGCCATGAGCCAGGCGAGCCGGCCCAATTCCGCGGCAGAACCGATCAAGGCGCTTGATGTGACTCCTCTTCGTGCCCGAGCACGCATGCGGCGGATCGCGGCGACGCCTGTGGAGATCACAGAGCTTGGCTTCGGGGGAGCCGGGATCGGCAACCTGTATCAGGCGGTGGACGACGACGCCGCGCTGACCGCGGTCAAGACGGCCTGGGACGGCGGCATTCGATACTTCGACACCGCGCCGTACTACGGGGCGGGACTGTCCGAGCGCCGTCTGGGACGCGTCCTTCAGGGGTTGCCCAGGGAAGAGTTCGTGGTCTCCTCCAAAGTCGGCCGCCTGCTGGTGCCCAACCCGCATCCCGTCGGGCGCGGTGTGGACGTGTTCGACGTCCCCGACGATCTCCTCCCCGTGCGCGACTACAGCCGTGACGGCGTGCTTCGTTCGATCGAGGCAAGTCTGCAGCGCACCGGCCTCGACCGGCTGGACGTCGTCTTCGTGCACGATCCGGACGACGCATGGCGGCAAGCCGCCGACGAGACCATGCCCGCTCTTGCAGAGCTACGTGATCAGGGCGTCATCGGGGCCATCGGCGCGGGGATGAACCAATCGGCGATGCTCGCCCGCTTTCTGCGGGAAACCCCCGCGGACGTCGTCATGCTGGCCGGCCGCTACACGCTTCTCGATCAGGGGGCCTTGGACGACGTCCTGCCCACCGCTGTGGAGCACGGCAAGAGCGTGATCGCGGCGGGAGTGTTCAACTCCGGGCTGCTGGCGACCGAGCGTCCCGCAGCCGACGCCACATACGACTACGCGAAGGCCCCCCACGAGGTGGTGACGCGTGCGGTGCGAATAGCCGAGATCTGCGAGGAATACGACACGACGCTTCCCGCCGCCGCGATCGCCTTTCCCCTCGGCCACCCTGCGGTGGTCAACGTCACCGTGGGAATGCGCACGGCCACCGAGGTCGCCCGCAACCTCGACCTTCACGCCGACCCGATCTCGCCCGACCTGTGGGCTCACCTGCGCGGCGAAGGGCTGCTACGTGAGAACACCCCGCTACCCGGCGGGTCCGGCTCGTGACTCGGGCCTTCGCCCAGTCGACGAATCAGCGTGGTTTCTGTAGCTTCAGCTCGCCGGAGGCGAAGACATCGTCGATCCGTCTCATCGCCGTGGTCAGGTGTGTCCGCATCGCCTCGGCCGCCGCGTCCGGATCCCCCTGCGCGATGGCCCGGGCGATGGCGACGTGCTCGGGTTTGGTCGCCGCGGCCTGCTTGGCATGGTGATAGAGCCGATACATGTGCAGGTGGCTACGCGCGCGCAACAGCGACTCCCGCAGCCACGAGTTGTTGCTCAGCTTGGCGATGATGTCGTGAAACGTCGCGTCGTAAACCATGTCGAGACGGTTGGAGGTGGCGTCCTGGTCGCCTGAGCCACCACTGCGGGCGAACGTCTGGAGCGCCGTGGCCTCGTCAGGCGAGGCGTTGAGAGCGGCCGCGGCGGCCGCGGCGGGCTCGATCAGGAGCCGGAAATCGATCAGAGCCCGGAGGTCTTCCAGGCCGATCAGCGGCGCCACGATGTAACTGCGCCGGGGTTCCTTGACGACCAGCCCTTGAGCCTCCATGCGTGCCAGCGCCTCGCGGACCGGAGTCGGAGACACGCCCAGATTGCGGGCCATGCTGTCGATGTTGAGCCGGGACCCGGGCTCGAGGGCGTGGTTCATGAGCATGTCGACGAGCACGGCATGAACGTCGTCCACAAGTGGCTGACGGGCGGTCAGGCGCTGCGCGGCTTGCGTGGCGTTCATCGCGTCTATCAGGTCAGGGTGCTCCACGGCTCTCCAGCTGTCGTCACTGCGGGAAGCATAGTCACGAATCCGTCACTGTGTCGATCCTATTTCCTATAGGAAATTTACTATTGACGATAGGAAATATCCCCTCTAACGTCTCCGGCAGCAGCGCCAGGGAGAGGGAGTGCAGGTGAGCGGACACGGCAACGAAGTGCTCGCCCCGGCGAACGGTGTGCGCCCACCTGGGCCGGGCACACGCGTCCGAGCGCCTCTCTCGGCGCGCCGCGGCCTCACCCTGGCGCTGGCCACCCTGCGGGTCGGGCCGGCGGCGATCCTCGTTCTGCTGGTGATCGTGCTGAGCGTCCTGTCCGACGTCTTCCTATCCCTGGAGAACATCGGAAATGTCCTGAAGCAGTCAGCCGTCATCTGCATCCTGGCCTTGGGCCAGTTGCTCGTCGTCGTGACGCGCGGAATCGACCTGTCCGTGGGCTCGAACCTGTCGCTCAGCGCCGTGATCGGCGCCCTGGTCTGGCGCGATCACGGCTCGGCCACCCTCGCCGTGCTGGCGGCGCTGGTAACCGGTACGGTCATCGGGCTCGTCAACGGGCTGCTGTACGTCAAGGGCAGGCTGCCGCACCCCTTCATCGCGACGCTCGCGATGCTCTCGGCGGCAAGCGGGCTTGCTCTCTACCTGTCGCACAGCGAGACGATCCAAGGTGCGCCGCCAATCGTGGACACGATCGGTGCGGGCCGGATCGCCGCCATTCCGGGCGGTGGCGAGGTCGGCTGGTTCCCCGTCGCCGCCATCGTCGTGATCGTGGTCGCCCTCCTGCTGACTCTCGTCACCCGCGGCCTGATCTGGGGCCGCTGGATCTACGCCGTCGGCGGCAACCCGGAGGCAGCCGTACGCAACGGGATCCCGGTCCCGTCGGTGCTGATCTCGGTATACGTCGTGTGCGGCTTCCTGGCGGCGATCGCCGCGCTGCTCACGATGGGCAAAGGCGATGCCGGTTCGCCGACCTCCGGCGCCCTGGCCGAACTCGACGCGATCGCGGCCGTCATCATCGGCGGTGCAAGCTTCCTCGGAGGGCGGGGCCGGGTGCTCAACGCCCTCACCGGGGCGCTCGTCATCGCGGTGATGCGCAACGGCCTGAATCTGCTCGGCATCGACCCGAACTGGCAGTACATGGCGACCGGCGCGGTGATCGTGGTCGCCGTCGAGCTCGACGTCCTGCGGGGCCACTTCGAACGCCGGTTCCGGAGCCTGCAGGCGGTGAGCGACTCATGAACGCTGTCACCGGCCCGGCATCCGTGCTGCAGGTGCGCGCGGCGTGCAAGCGTTTCGGCGCCGTCACCGCGCTCGACGGCGTGACGCTCGACGTGGCACGGGGCGAGGTGCTGGCCCTCCTCGGCGACAACGGCGCCGGGAAGTCCACGCTCATCAAGGCGATCAGCGGCGTCCATCGGCTGGATTCGGGATCCATCACCCTGGACGGGATCGACATCACGGCCGCCAACGCCATGGCGGTCCGGGCCCACGGGGTCGAGACCGTCTACCAGGACCTCGCCTTGTTCGACAACCTCGACCCCGCCGCCAACTTCTTCGCCGGACGTGAGCTCGCCGGGCCGTCCTGGCTCCCTCGCCCCCTGCGCGTGCTGCGGCACCGCGGCATGACCGACCGGACGCGGGAGCTGCTGGACCGGCTCCAGGTCACGCTCCCGGATCTGGAGGCCACGGTCGCCCTGATGTCCGGCGGTCAGCGGCAGGCGGTGGCCGTGGCCCGCGCCGTGGCGTTCTCGTCGCGGCTCGTCATCCTCGACGAGCCCACAGCGGCACTCGGGCTCCGCGAGTCGGCACGGGTGCTCGACCTGGTGCGAAGGCTCAAGGACGACGGCGTGGCCGTGATCCTCATCTCCCACAGCATGGACCACGTCATGGCCGTCGCCGACCGGGCGCTGGTGCTGCGCCGGGGCCGTGCCGTCGGAGAGACGGCGCCCACACCGGAAAACCATGCACAGCTCGTGGCCTGGATCGTCGGTGCCACCGGCAGCCAGGCCATCTGATCCCGTCACCCCCCGACAACCGATCGAACGAAATCCAACGGGAGTTCGCAAATGAGAGCGCGACAAATCCTCGTGGTGTGCACCGGAGCCCTCGCCCTTGCCACCACCGCCTGCGGAGGCACCAGCACCAATTCGCCCTCGGCGGCCTCCTCCGCCACCTCCTCGGCCGCCGCCGGCGGGGCGGTGAAGGTCGCGTTCATCACCAAGTTCCCGGTGGCGTTCTTCACCGCCATGGATGACTCGGCGAAGGCGTGGGCGGCGAAGAACAGCGGGGCCGACATCACCTACTTCTCCTGCAAGTCCCCGTCCGACGTGGCGTGCCAGACCGCCCAGATCGAAGACGCCGTCGCCAAGGGCTTCCAGGCGATCGTCATCACCCCCATGGGGCCGGAGGTGATTCCCGCGATGAACGCCGCCGCCGACAAGGGCGTCAAGGTCGTCCTCGTCGACAACAACCTCGACGGCTTCGCGAAGAAGACGTCGGTCGCCGCGACCGACAACGTCAAGGGCGGCCAGGCGGCGGGCGCGTACTTGAAGTCGGTCCTCAAGTCGGGCGACACGATCGGGCTGATGGAGGGTGTACGCGGCGTGCCCGCGCTGGACGCGCGGATCAAGGGCGTCCAGGACGCGCTGGAAGGGACCGGTGTCAAGGTCATCATCGGCGGGGCGGAGACCAAGTGCGACTCGGCCAAAGGCGCCACCGTCGCCGAAGACCTGCTCACCCGTGCCCCGGACTTGACCGCGATCTACTCCGCCTGCGACGACCCGGCGATCGCCGCCGCGAAGGTCGCCAAGCAGAAGGGCAAGAAAGTCCTCGTGATGGGGTACGACGGGCTCCCGGACGCTGCCAAAGCGATCCAGGCGGGCGACATGCTGGCCACCATCGCTCAGTTCCCCGGCAAGATGGCCGCCCTCGGGGTTGAGGCGGCCGTGAACGCCGTCCAGGGCAAGACCGTCCAGCCGTTCATCGACACCGGCACCGAGCTCGTCACCAAGGACAACGCCGCGAATTTCCTCCAGTTCCAGTGAGGTGACAGACCACGGGCTCGCGCCGGCCGACCACCACAGTTCGTCGCGAGCCCGTGACACCCGCGACACACCACATACGAGGAGGACACGACCAGATGCAGGCGGCGGTGCTTACCGGCCCGGGACGGCTCGACCTGGTCGAGCGTCCGGAGCCGCCGATTCCCGGTCCAGGCGAGGTGCTCGTCGCCGTACGACGTGTAGGCATCTGCGGCACCGACTACCACGCCTACGGCGGCACCCAGAACTTCATCGCCTACCCGTGTGTGCTCGGCCACGAACTTGCGGTGGAGGTGCTGGAGGTAGGACCTCGGGTGACCCTCGTCCGGCCAGGAGATCTGTGCGCCGTGATGCCTTACCGGTCCTGCGGGGGGTGCACCGCGTGCCTGCGGAGACGGACCAATTGCTGCGAGCGGATCCAGGTGCTCGGCGTGACGCGGGACGGGGGTCTTCAGGAGCGGATGGTGCTTTCCGCCGTTCAGCTGTACCACCACGCCGACCTCACCCTCGACCAGCTGGTGCTCGTCGAGACGCTCGGCATCGGCTGGCACGCCGTCGCCCGAGCGCGCCCCGAGTGGCGCGACGACGTCCTGGTCCTCGGCGCGGGACCGATCGGCCTCGCGGTCGCCCAGTCCGCCCGGCAGCGTGTGGCGCATGTGCTGGTCGCCGACGTCTCCCCCCATCGGGTGGAGTTCGCCGTGGCGGCGGGGCTGGAGGCCGTGGTCGTGGACGACGACTTCGACCAGGTCCTGCGTGAGCGGGGCAACAAAGACCTGCCCTCCGTCGTCTTCGATGCGAGTGGCAGCCGGGCCTCGATGGAGGCCGCGTTCGACCTGGTCGGATCCGGGGGCACCCTCGTCTTCGTCGGTCACACGAAGGCGTCGTTGTCGTTCCGGAATCCCGGCTTCCACGCCCGGGAGCTCGACCTGCGTGCGTCCCGCAACGCCACCCCGGAGGACTGGGCACAGGTGATGACCGCCGTCGCGGACGGCGATCTCGATGCCGCGGGCTGGGTCAACCACCGCACTTCCCTCAAGGCCGTCGTCGAAGACCTGCCCCGGTTGGCCGCTGGTCGTGGGCAAGTCGTCAAGGCCGTCGTCGATATCGGACCGACGGGGGACGGGGGTCGGCCGTGAACGTCTCGGAGACCATGCCGTACGCGCTGCTCGTGCTCGCCGACGAGGACGACGTCGCCATCGCCGTACGCGATCTCGAGCCCGGCCCACATCGGACCTCGAACGGCCGGACGCTCGAGATCACCGAGCCCGTCGCGCTGGGCCACAAGATCGCGCTCAGGAGCCTTGCTCAGGGGGAGCACGTGGTCCGCTTCGGGATGGTCATCGGCTCGGCCACGGTGCCCGTCGAACCGGGCTCCTGGGTCCACACCCACAACCTGGCCAGCAACTACATCGTCACCTTCGCTCATCGAGGCGGTGAACAATGACGCCTGGCGAGATACTCGGCTACCCCAGAGCCGACGGCCGGATCGGGATCCGCGACGTGATCGTCGTGGCCTACCTCGTGGAATGTGCCCGGACCGTCGCCGACGCGATCGCGGCGGGCCGGGATGACGTTCATGTGATCGGCTTCGGCGGATGCTACCCAAGCGGCTATGCCCAGCAGATGCTGGAGCGGTTGTGCACCCATCCGAATGTGGGCGCGGTCGCGCTGGTGTCCCTCGGATGTGAAGGCTTCGGCCGCGAGCACCTCGCGGAGGTGGTCGCCGCCTCGGGCCGCATGGTCACCACGCTGGTCATCCAGCAGCTCGGAGGCACCCGGTCGACCGTGACGCAGGGGCGGGCCTGGGTCGACGACGTGCGGGCGCACCGGGCCGCCCAGCGTACGGCCCGGCTCGAACTGACCGATCTGGTCGTGGGGACGATCTGCGGCGGGTCGGACGGCACCAGCGGCATCACCGCCAATCCCGTGGTGGGACGCGTCTTCGACCGCCTCGTCGCCGCGGGCGGCACCGCTGTCTTCGAGGAGACCGGCGAGCTGATCGGCTGCGAACACCACATGGCCCGGCGCGCCGTCACCCCCGACCTCGGCGCCGAGATCGCGGCCCGCGTGGGCAAGGCCGCCGCGTACTACACGGCGATGGGCCACGGCAGCTTTTCCCCCGGCAACGCCGAAGGAGGCCTCACCACCTTGGAGGAGAAGTCGCTGGGGGCCTACTCGAAGTCCGGCAGCGGCCCCATCCACGGAGTCGTGACACCCGGGCAATTGATCCCCGCACCCGGGCTCTACCTACTCGACGTCGTCCCCGAGGGCCCGCCGCGGTGGGGGTTCCCGAACATCAACGACAACGCCGAGATCGCCGAGCTGATCGCCTGCGGCGCGCACATGGTGCTGTTCACGACCGGTCGCGGCTCGGTCGTCGGGTCGGCCATCTCTCCCGTGATCAAGATCTGCGCGAACCCGGAAACCTACCGGCGGATGAGTGAGGACATGGATGTCGACGCCGGCCGCATCTTGGAGGGCAGGGACGGCATCGACGACGTCGCCGACGAGGTCTTGGACCTCCTACTCGCGACGGCCTCCGGCAGGCCGACCACGAGCGAGGAGCTCGGTCACCGCGAATTCGTGCTCACCTACAAGTCCAGCGAGCCCGCCGGCCCGGCGTGCCTGCCGATGGCCCGATGACCGGGACCACGTCCTTCAGCGGATACGACCGAGCCTCGCTGACACCGACCGTCGTGCACATCGGCCCTGGGAACTTCCACCGCGCCCATCAGGCCGTCTACTGCGACACGGTGCTGCGCACCGGAGCACGTTCCGGCGCTGTATGGGCGATCTCACTGCGGTCGGCCAAGGTACGCGACGCCCTCGCATGCGCCGGATTTGTCTACCACCTCGTCGAACGCGCCCAAGCACCCGACGGAGAAAGCCAGGGCGTGCGCCCGATCGGCGCCCTGCTCGGTGTCGACGTCGCCGCCCAGAACGTGGAGCGCGCGCTGGCCCGGCTCGCCGACCCAGCGGTCACCGTCGCGACGGTCACCGTGACCGAGCACGGATACTGCGCCGTCCACCCCGCCGGACCGCTCGACCCGACCAGAGCCGAAGTGGCCCATGACCTGCGGCACCCGGGTTCGCCGCGGTCGCTCCCCGGCCTGCTGCTCGAGGCGCTCGTGCGGCGCCGGGCGGCGGGTGTCGCCCCATTCACCGTCGCCTCCTGCGACAACCTGCCGAGCAACGGCCTGGCGGCGTCCCGGGTGGTGCTCGACCTCGCCGAGTGCCGAGACCCGCGCCTGGCCGAATGGGTGCGGAGCAATGTGGCGTTCCCGTCGTCGATGGTGGACAGGATGGTCCCCGCGACGACCGACGACGAGCTTGCCGGGCTGCGGCGGGCGGGAATCACCGATCACTTGCCGGTGGTGACCGAACCTTTCTCGCAGTGGGTGCTCGAGGACGTGTTCCCGGCCGGCCGGCCCCAGTGGGAGCGCGCGGGTGTGGAGTTGGTGTCCGACGTCGGCCTGCACGAACAGGCGAAGCTGCGGATCCTGAACGCCGCGCACTCGGCCCTGGCGTACTGGGGTCTGCTCGCCGGCCACCGGCTGATCTGGCAGGCCGTCGCCGACCCCGCGTTGCTCGCCGCCACGCGTGACCTGCTTGCAGAGATCCTCCCCACAGTGGCCGCACCGCCCGGCTGGGACCTGCCCGCCTACGCGGAACAGGTGCTGCGGCGGTTCGCCAACAGCGCGCTGCCGTACACGACCGCGAAGGTGGCGGAGGACGGCTCGCAGAAGCTGCCCGTCCGGATCGTCCCGACCGTCCGGGCCTTGCTCGCGACCGGCGCTCCCGCGACCCACAGCGCGCAACTTCTCGCCGCCTGGGCCGCGTGCCTGGCCGGTCCCCGGGCGGGCGATCTCGCCGTCCGCGACGCGGTCATGCGGCTCGCCGCCCACGGCCGGTCGGCTCCCACCAGCGGCGGGCCCGCGAACGGCACCACGATGCCGCCAGACTTCGCGGTAGACCGGCTGATGAACCTTCCGGGCTTCTTCGACCCCGCCGATCCGCGGGAACAAGACTTCGTGAAGCAGGTTCGGCGCCGGGCCGCGACCCTGTGGATCAGCGACATACGCATAGCCCTGGCGCTCCGGGACGGCAATCCGGCGGACTCGCCCGGCCCGACGTACATAGTCGGACCTCGCGCCTGCTAGGCACCCCGTCCTCATCAGCCGAGTCCGAACATGCGGTCAACGAGCAGGTGCAGGTGCGGTGAAAGAAGGCCGCCAGGCCTGGAGCGGCGAAGTCTGCTGCCCGCACCCCATCGCCGTCCCCAGCGAGTCCACCTCGTACGAGACAAGCCCCGCTCGCGGCTTACCCTTCTGCCGAGATGAGTACATCGCGCCGGCTACTGCGGTCGGGATGTCCGTCGGCCTAATGTCCGGCCAGTTTTGCAACGACCGGAGCGAGCGCGTCGGCGAAGTCGGCGCCGAGGACGAAGTAGGAGAAGCCGATCTCCTCGCGTCGCCGCTGGATCTCCTCGGCGGCCGCTGCGGGGTCGTCCGGAAGCACCGCGAGCGAGTCCGCCGCGTGAAGCGCGGCAGGGTCGGTGTCGGGGGGCGCCATGAACGGCGCGACACTGTCGCCGATCACCGCGACGTGCTGCGCGAGTTCAACGTCCCGGTTGGCGCGGAAGCCGGTTACCAACCGTGTGATTTCGGCCCGATCCTCTTGTGGCATCACTGCGAAGGTGACCGTATCTGCGATGTCGGCGGCCAGTGCCTGGGCCTTCGGTCCGCGTACGGCCATCACCACCGGCGTGTGCAGGTCGGGGCCGTCGAGTTCTCGCAGGGTGGTCACGGTCTCACGCACCTGGGCCAGCCGCTCGCGCGGCGGCAGGACGGGCAGTCCCAGTTCACGGAGTTCGTCGTCGATGCCCGGTCTGCCGGTGCCGATGCCCATCTCGAAGCGGCCGTCGGTGAGCACCGAAAGCGAGTGCGCCTCCCACGCGGTGCTCCAAGGCGGGCGCAGCGGGGAGGCATACACCCACGTGCCCACCCGCAGGTCGGCAAGGGTGGCGGCGACGGCCAGCGTGGGGGCGGGCGCCGGCTGCCATTGCGGGACGTCGGGCATCAATAGCGTGGAATAGCCGTTGTCGGCGATACGGCGCACTCGGTCTCGCCACGTCGGCAGGTCCGTTGTGAGCGGGGCAACGACTCCGAATCGGAAGGGCTTGGTCCTGCCGGTTGCCGTCGAATCGGTCATCGTTCCTGTCCTCATCAGTAGTAGGGAGGGGCTGCGATCCTTACTAGATCAATTCCTTCGGTCGGTTGCGTCCTGTGGGGGCGCGGTCGACGTCTCACCCCTGCTACGAACGCTGCTGACCCGATCCGACACAGCTTCCGGAATTCTGTCGAAGGTTTTCCGGTAGCCGGTTGTCAGTGAGCCGGCAATGCGACGGCTTCGGGGCGACCTGCGCTCCATCTCCTTATGCGCGTCCCCATGTGAACGAACTCTCGGATCAGATGGACACCTGACTCGTCGTCCGCACATGCCGCGAGTCTCACTTCTGGCGCTGACTGAGTGTTTGAGAAGGGTTGATCACGGTCGGCGTGTCGCCGCCACGCCAGGCAGGCTGGCCGCGACAGTGGCCCGGTGCCGCGTGATCGCCGCTACCCCTCCGACCTGACCGACGCCCCGTGGGCGCTGATCGAACCGCTGTCACCCGCCCCGAACATCGGCGGGCGGCCTGAGAAGCATCCGCGCCGTGACATCGTCGACGCCATCTTGTACGTGGTGCGCATCGGCTGCGCGTGGCGGCAACCGCCGTTCGACTTCCCGCCCTGGCAGACCACCTACTGATACTTCGTGCGCTGGTGTCGAAGGTTGGCCGACCTGAATCCAGGCGCTTCGGCGGAGCAGATGGGCCCGGTCATTGGCCGTGACGTGAATCTCCCGGAAGATGGCGCGTTTGTCGGCGGTCCAGTGGGTGTGTCGGTTGCCGCGCCGTTGGTGCTTCGTCTGGGTGCTGCCGGCCGGAGGGGTCTGCACCAGGCAGAAAGCCCGCTGGTGACCCGGTGCGAGATGTCACACCGGGTCACCAACCGCAAACCTAAGCGGGGCCGCGAGAATCAGCGGGTGACACTGGGTGAAGATACGTAGCCGCCCCTCGTCCGGTCGTAGAGGTAGACCCAGCACGTCCCGTGGCTGCCGATCTTGAACACGTAGCTGTAGGTCGCGTAGATCAAGGTCGCCGGGAAGGCTCCGTTGTCACCAAAGCCACCGGAGTTGACGCAGCCCAGATTGAAGTCCATCCAATCGCCGTAAGCGCTGCCGAGGGTCTGGTAGACAGCGCGATACCCCTGTGGGTCATAGTCGATACAGACCCGCCCCCCACCGTTCATTGACGTCGGCACCGGGGAACAGATAGGAGCCGCTGCGGCCGGATTCGAGTCGACTGAACCCACGACGACCGCACACATGGCGACTGCTCCGCCGGCTAATATTCTTCTGACGGTCTCTTTCACTGCGCACCTCCAGGAACTGGTTATCTGCTGAGAACGTCGGCCCACGATTTTCTGCAACTGTCGGGCAGTTGTGGGCCTTGAGAAGCCGCTCTATCGGCCTGGGTGCTGAGTCTTTCCGTACTCCGCGTTGTAGTGGCCCTTACTTCCCTGCGGCGTGACGCAGATCTTTCCGAGATTGGCGTTGGATGCGCACTTATGCGTCCACCGCCGCGTTGGCGCTGGTGGCCGGCAAGACCGCCACCGTTGCCGACAACATGGTCAGTATTGGTATCAATGCACGAATTCTCATTCCGCCCCCTCCTGAACACCGATCGTTCGAGCGTGTATCGAGGCATCTGACCGTCGTGATTTCCCCTCTCTTGTCCGGCCATGCATCGACTTCAGCAGCGGTGGAAGTTGTTCACCACCCCGAATCAGCGCTGAACAACGCCGCTCTGGCTCTGGTGGATGGTGTGCCGGGCCACGGCCCCAAGTGAGGTTCCTGGCAGGTCGGCCGGCGCTACAGAACTGAATGCCCTCGGGCTGGAGCCCTGCTGCGGTGCGCTGGACCTGGTGCCCGGACTGTGACGCGGACGGAAGATCCTTCCGGGCGATGCTGACCCCGGCCCGGTTCGTGTACGCCGACGCCGGGTTCGCCGGCGCCTTGGTCGAGTGGGCCCAGCGGATCTTGCGGACCACACTGCACATCGTCCGCAAGGCCCAGGGTCAGGTCGGTTTCGCGGTGATCGCCCGACGCTGGGTGGTGGAGAGGTCGCTGGCCTGGCTGACCAGCCGCCGGCGCCTGGCCCGCGACTACGAACGCCACACCGCCATGTCCGAGGCCATGATCCGCTGGGCCGCAATCTCCGGCATGGCACGCCGACTGACACGAGGACAGGCCACCACACGCCAGCAGAAACTAAGGCTCAGCAGCCGGTTGTCGGAGTCGGCTACGGCGGCATCCGTAGGTACATGCGGTGCGCGCGGACGAGCCTGCGGTGCCAGATCTCGTAACTCAACGACGATGGGATCAGATCGGTTGCCGCCGCCCCACGCCATTCCTCGGTCGCTGCCCAAGCGGCTCCGACGGCGGTGATATGAACATCGGCCACGTGCGCGATCGCGGCTGTGACCTTGTCACGGATCACGACTAGTCAGAGCCTTCCGTCGATCTACATCAACCGGCTCGTCCACATCCAGGTCCAAAGGCATCAAAGCCGCTCACGATTCGGCGCAGGGTCCTTTCCTGTACTTCCTCGCCGAATCACCCACCCGCAACGCCTTCGCCTGGTGCGGCGTAACCCGGCACGTTTGTTGCCTCCGATCGGTGACTGCGTTTGTGTCGATGCACGATTGGGCGTCGGAGGTGGCGATCGTTCCGGTCGTGAGTGGAGGACTTGTCAGCTTGGCCCGAGACGGCCGACGTGCCAGGTTGCTGTCGTGGGAACATGTGAAACGGAGCTGGAAGGCATGTGGCGGGTCTGGGCCGACCGCTCGAATGGACTGCGGCGACCGTCACGAAGGATCACCCGGTGACCCGCCCGCGCCTCGGCAGGGCGCTCGACCTGGGTTCACGTGCATGGTGGCGGCTCATCGGCCGCCGCATCGACCTGGACGGCGACCAGCGATGGCTGAACGCCCCCACCTGCGGCCCAGGCCCGATCGGGGCTTCATGGCTTGCCGCCGAGGCCGAGCGGAACGGCGGCACCGTGCGAGAGAACGTCGCCGACGGCGGCTTGTTGCCGTCCATGGCCGTCCTGGACGGCTCCAGGTTCCGCGCGGCCAACCTGGACCACACGATCCGCGACTTCTACGAGCACACCACGTCGTGGCAGATGGAGGTCTGGACGCAGTGGTCGGCGCTGTTCCAGCCGGGTGGCGAACTGCTCAGCCGGCTTTTCGGCCGCCGCGTCCAGCAACTGGCCCTGCCCACCCGTCCACTCGACGTCGCCCACGGCCTGGACTCTCGGATCGTGCACCTGCTCGACGCCAACGGCGAACAGTTCGCCGCCGGCTGGCTGCGTACCCTGGCCACCACCGGCGAGTTCGTCTTCAGCGGCTGCTATACGGCCCGGCTGCTGCCCGGCTCGGACCAGCCGTCGGTACACGTGGCGTTCCCGTTGGAATCCGGCAACGTCCAAGTGTTCCTGCGGCCCAGTGTCCGAACCGACGGCTCGCTCCTGCTGCAGTCGCCTCCCGGAGCCTTCGGCGACGACGGAGCCTACGTCGTGGTCCGCGGCGGTGGGGACGCGTACGCGGTACGCGTCCCGATCCATGAGCGCTTCCATGTCTACCGGGATCGGCGCGGCGTGCTTCGCACCGACCACGAGCTGCGCCTCTACCGTGCGCTTGTTCTACAACTGCATTACCGGCTGGAACCGGCCTGAGCCACCCCGAAGCAGGGAACGTCCGCATCGACGCCGGCATCGCGGGCGAACCGAGAGATGCTCATCCTCCCGGCGGCATCCCCGTACGCCTTTGACACGAGTTTCGTGCTCGTACCGCGACCCGCGCGCGGGGTCCGACTCTGCCGCGATTGGGGCGGGGCATCGTCTTGCCGTACGTTGCCCGGCTCTTGTGTTCAGCCAGCAGGGGGCTTGCTGTAGCGGAGGAGGATGCCGCGCGTTGAACCCATCCCGTATCGGTCCACGTCGCTGGATATCGCAGCCACCTGTTCCAGGATCGGGTCGACGTCGATTCCTGCCTGCCGGGCCCGGTGACAGAGGTGTTGTAGCGCCAGGATCTCGTCCCGGGGGTCAGAGCCCTGGTCGCGTGCGGACAGATGGACGAGGTGAGCGCGAAACTCCTCGGCTGTATCCCAGTCCCGGGGCAGGTGCGCCGCCCATCGGAACGACGTGTGCCAGTTGAACAGCTGCCTGACCGCGGCACGGACCGGCTCGTCACCCGTGGCGTACAGGTCGATGGCGGCACGCAGGACCGTTTCCGCCTGGTCGGCTACGTTCAGACGGGCAAGGTCGGCCGCGATACCGGCGCCCAAGTTCTCCAGCGCGTCGCGACCTGTGACGTCGACCAGCGCGGTCGCCACGGGGTGGTAGACGGCGTCGAGCCTGGCGATCTCGCGTTCGATCTCGATGAGATCCATGTGTTCTTAGTAGCGCACTGCGCCGCCTTGATACACATCAACGACTCACAGCGCGCATGAAGGCTGCTTCGGCTTCGCTCAGGAGCAGGTTGAGGTCGAAGCCGGGTGGGATGGAGGGGTAGATGATGAACGTTGCCGCCCAGCCTGAGGCGATCATGTCGAGGTTGAAGGTGCGTCGGCGCGGGTCGTCTCGCGGGGCAGCGGGCTGCTGTGCCTGGCAAGACGGCCTGGTCGGGGCCGATGCCACCGGCGGCCGGGTTATCGACCTGGCGGGCCGATCGATTGATCACAAACTGGCGGGCACGCACCTGGCGATACAGGCTGGTGTCGGGCCGTTCGCCTTGGCGGTCCTCGGCCATCACAGGAGCCTGTCTTCTGCCGAGTTCAGGGTGTTTGCGGGAGCGTGGGCGCGATTTCGGTCGTGCCGATGAGTATTGTGCGGATCCGTGGTCGATACGGCTGGACACACCCGACAGCGGTGGGCCTGTGCTGGGAACGTCCCAGCGCGGGAGGAAGCACACGGAGGCAGTGATGAGCGTCGACGACTCCAAGCAGGAGCACAACATCCGGACCGGCGAGCAGGGGACGCGGGTGAGCGGTCCCAGGGTGTTGGTGGCGGGGGCGAGCATCGCGGGGCCGGCGCTGGCTCACTGGCTGCGCCGGCGGGGGGCCGAGGTGACCGTGGTGGAGCGGGCTCCTGAGCTGCGTCCCGGTGGGCAGGCGGTGGACGCGCGCGGGGTCGCCAAGGAGGTCATCGGGCGCATGGGGCTGGACGCGGCGGTGCGCGCGGCCCGCACCGATACCGCTGGCGCGTACATCGTGGACGCGGACGGGAACACGCTGGAGACCCACCGCGCGGACGACCACGGCGGCGATGGGTTCATCGCGGACATCGAGATCCTGCGCGGGGACCTGTCCCGAGTGCTCTACGACGACACCCGGGACGGTGTCGAGTACGTCTTCGGTGACCGGATCGCGGAGCTCAGCCAGGACGCAGACGGGGTTGACGTGGTCTTCGCCGGCGGCGACCGGCGGCGTTTTGACCTGGTGATCGGGGCCGACGGGCTGCACTCGCAGTTGCGAGCGATGGTCTTCGGGCCGCGCGAGCACTTCATCCGCCATCTCGGGCTCGTGCTGGCCTTCTACAGCGTGCCCAACGAGTTCGGAGTGGACCGCTGGATGATCGACTATCAGGAGGCCGGACGGTCCGCCGGCCTGCGGCCCATCCCGGACGCCACCCGGGCGATGGCCATGTTCTCCTTCCCCGCGGCCGACTTCGACGTCGATTACCGCGACGTCGCGGCCCAGAAGCGCCTGCTGTGCGAGCGGATGGACGGTTTCGGCTGGTTGACCCAGCGCATCCTCGCGCACGTGGACGACACCCCGGACTTCTATCTGGACCAGGTCGCTCAGGTGGTGATGGACCGCTGGTCGAGCGGACGGGTGGGGCTGCTCGGGGACGCGGCGTTCAGCGCGTCGCCGATGTCCGGGGCGGGCACCGGGCTGGCCCTGGTCGGCGCCTACCTGCTGGCCGGAGAGCTGGCCGCCGCCGGGTGGGACCCGGAGGCCGGGTTCGCCGGCTACGAGGCTCGGATGCGCTCGTTCGTGGAGGCCAACCAGGAGATCGGCCGGTTGCACGTACACAGCCTCGAGGTCCCGGGGCTGGACGCCGAGCCGAGCCCCGATTTCGCCGGCGAGTGGTTCACCGAACTGGTCGAGCGTGCGATCAACGGCGTCGAGCTGCCCAACTACGCAGGGGTGCCGGACTCCGGGGCGTCGGCTGGACTACCGATGACCTCGTCGGCCAAGCCGTAGGTGTCACATAGTGTGTCGAGAGGGACCACGCTTCGGTAGGACACCGCCGGACGACATCCGCTCATGCCGCGATTGGGGTGGGCATCCGTGGAGCGGATGGGGGAGCCGCCGCGCTTCCTCATCGCCCGCGCACGCAGTCCCAGGTTGTCGACGGTGCTGACGTTGCCATAACCGACCGACCGCACGCGTTTGAATCCCGCGCCGTTCAACTGCGCGTGGGGGAGAGCGGATCCTGCTGGGCGCGGCGGTATCGGACGTTCGGTCTGCGGTGCTGCCGCCGACGGTTTCGATGACGTTCTCTTCTCGCAGGACGCGAAGCCATCTGCGGACGATCTGGTCTCCGAGGCCGGTGCGAGAGGACAGTTCGGCGCGGGAGAGTGTTTCGCGGCCCAGCGCGTCGAGCATCGCGCGGATGCCGGAGCCGCGGTTCTCGCACACGGTCCGGGTCTCGCCGGGGACCGGCACGTCTTCCAGCAGCCGCATCAGGGTCGCGTTGCGCGCAGAGGAGACGCCTTCCTCGCCTAGATCGTCGACTGTGAGTGCGCCGTACAGACCTCCGGGATTCCGGATGACCAGCCGGTCAGGGTACATCTCGATCTGGACCTGTCCGCCTCGCGCGGCTAAGAACAGGTCTCGATGTGCGAGGGCGTTGACGAGTGCCTCGCGCAATGCTGTCTCGGGATACTCCCAGACGGACTCGGCCATCGCCAGGTGCAGCGCTGGAGTCTGCCCGATGACTGGGTCATCTCCGACCGCCGTTCCACCCGGCGCTGGTCAGTGAAGCCGACTTCATCGCCGTCCAAGACACTCGGGTCCCTCGCGCAAGCGCCAACCCGGACCGCACCTACCTGTTGGTTGGGTTGCTGAAGTGCGCGTTGTACGGGCATCGCCTGGAGTCGTGCTGGTCCAACTGCCGGGCTACCTATCGGTGCCGGCACGGCCACACCAGTGCCAAGCGCTCCGACCCGGCGCGGCCCAAGAATCTGTACGTGCGCGAAGACCATCTGCTGGTGCACCTGCCGGCCGTCTTCCTGCTGCCCACCGGAGCATCCGCCCGCGCAGCGCCGACTGAGGTGGCACCCTCCAGGGTGCGCTACACGCGCCCATAGGTGCCTTGGTGGTGCCGGGCTAAGGCACCGCGTGGAACACCTTCCTTGATGTAGCGGAATTTCCAGGGATATCGAACAAGTAAGGAAGGGCAGCACATGAGCAGGAAACGCGTCCTACAAGCTGGAATCATCGCAGGTCTGCTCGCCGTCACCACATTCGGCGCCGTAGGCACCGCTCAGGCGTTGCCGAGGCGATGCGCACAACTCCAGGCGGCCGCGGCGAGTGAATGGAGTGCCGCGAATAGATGGTGGAGCGTGGCACTCAGTTATCAGGGCGTCGACCAGGCGAAGTTCTACGCCGCTTGGGACAACACGGTCATCTACATCAACCGCGGCAAAGCCGCCGACAAACGGGCCGCCAGCGCTGGCTGCTGACCAAGGCGATCGCGCCCATGACATTGCCCTGATCAGCACCGCTGTCACCGCGGTGCCCAGCAGTGAGTTCGGCGTATGCCGTACTCCGCGTGGGTCCCGCGAGTCGGGAACCCATGCCAGGCAGGTCAGCAGGGGAATCCGCACACTGACGGCATCACGTTCGGCCTGCGGCAACGCGGCCAGGGACAGTACGGACCGGGGATGAAGGGGGGACGGGCACGGACTTCGCGAAGACCGTGCCTGTTCGCATCTCTGCGGTGCTGTCACCACAGGATCCGGACATCAGCCCGACGTGCTTAAGCGGATCTATGGCCACGAAGGTGCGCACTAAATTGAGCCAACTCGGGAAACCCGCCCTGCTCAGTGCATACCTGATCACGCCGGTCCGGTTCGTGTTCGCCGACGCCGGGTTCGCCGGAGCCAGGTCCAGCGGACCCAGCGCATGCTGCAGACCACGCTGCACATCGTCCGCAAGGCGCCCGGCCAGGTCGACTTCGCGGTAATCGCCCGACGCTGGGTGGTGGAGAGGTCGCTGGCCTGGCTGACCAGCCGCCGGCGCCTGGCCCGCGACTATGAACGCCATCCCGCCACGTCCGAAGCGATGATCCGCTGGGCCGTCATCTCCGGCATGTCCCGCCGACTGACCAGCGGACACCCCGCCACCCGCCAGCAGAAACTGGTGCTCAGCCAATCAAATTGATCTTCTCGAACACTCTCTGAGGCGGCCCTGGATTACGGGCGACGTCAGGATGCCGGCCGCGGTGCTCCTCTGGCGGCTTACTCTTCTGCCGAGACGAGGGCGATGTGGCCGCCCTGTGGGGCGGCCACCCGCGAGAAGGAGGAGAGTTCACGGCTGGGTGTTGAGTCCCTCCAACATCGAACGGACCGGTGTGGGGGTGCGCTGGAGGAGATTCTCGAGCTCCGGTCCGGTGGTGGCGAACTCCCCGCGGCGTGCTGCCTGGAACATGCCGAGCAGCATGTTTGTCTGATCCGCGGGTACGCCGTGTCCGATCATTGTGGCGGTCCACTCGTCGTCGTCGGCGACGACGCGGCGGATGGTGCGTCCGGTGAGTTCGGTGAGGATGCCGGCGATGGCTGCGAGGTCGAGCGCGTCCCGTGCGGTCAGCGGCGGGGTCGGACCATCGAACCGGCCCTCGTGGGCGAGGATGATCGCTGCCGCTTCGGCGAGGTCGGCGTGCGTGGTCCAGGATACGGGCCCGTCGGCTGGTGCGATGAGTTCGCCGGTTTCGAGCGCCCGGCCGAGTAGGTGCCGGACGGTGCTGGTGTAGAACCCGTTCCGCAGCGCCGTGAACGGTGTGCCCGTCTTCGACAGGTAGCGCTCGGTGGCGGCGTGGTCGGGCATCGGTGCGAAGAGCGAATCCTCGGTGGCGCCTTGGTGGCTGGTGTAGAGGATGCGCTTGGCGCCGGCTTTGTGAGCGGCGTCGATCGCTGCGATGTGCCGGGCAACCGCTGCCTCGCCCGTCTGGTCGGTCGAGACGATGAGCACCTGTGTTGCGCCCTCGAACGCATCGGCGAGGGATTCGGGTTCGGTGAAGTCGCCGCGTCGCACGCGTACCCCGCGTGCGGCCAGTTGGCCGGCGCGGTCGGTGTCGCGGACGCTCACGCCGATCCGGTCTGCCGCGACCTGATCGAGCAGCCGATCAACGATCTGGGAGCCGAGCCGGCCGGTACCGCCGGTAATGATGATCATGATCTGTCTCCTCCTGCTAACGCTGGAAAGATTTGAACGCTATCACCGTTAGCAACAAAGATAGCAAAATTGCGTTATCTTTGGAAACGTGGCAGAGGTGAGGCCGGATAGCGCCAGCAGGCAAAAGACGCGAGCGAACATCGTGGAGTGCGCAGCGCGGCTCCTGCGTGAGCAGGGCGTAAGCGCGGTCACCACCCGTGCGGTCGCGCAGGCGGCCGGCATGCAGGCGCCGACCATCTATCGGTTCTTCGAGGACAAGGACGCGCTGCTCGACGCCGTTGCCGAACATGTCTTCGCCACCTACGTCTCCGGGAAGACCCTCGTAGAGGACAGCGGCGACCCGGTTGCAGACCTGCGGGCGGGGTGGGATACGCATATCGCCTTCGGTCTCGCCAACGCAGCGCTGTTCGCTCTCCTCACCGACCCCAGCCGTGGGGTTCGTTCACCGGCGGCGGCCGCCGGCCTGGAGGTTCTGCGCGCCCGGGTGCACCGCGTTGCGGCAATCGGCCGGCTTCGGGTCCCAGAAAGACGTGCCGTCGAACTCGTCCACGCCGCCGGCACCGGCGCCGTGCTCACCTTGCTCTCCACCCCGCCGGAACAACGGGACCTCGACCTTGCCGACGCGATGTACGAGGCGGTGATGCGATCGATCCTCACCGACATGCCGACGCCTCCCGCAGACAGCGCGACCGCAGTCACTGTCGCATTCCGGGCCGTCGCACCGAAGCTGACAATGCTCACCGGCGCCGAGCGCGCCCTGCTGTCGGAGTGGCTGGATCGAACCGGCGATGGCCCAACCACCCCCGATGCCTCAGCCGGCCCAGACTGAGACCGCGATCAGGTGCCGTTCAAGATTGACCGCATCCGCGAGCGGATTGTTTTCGGATGCGTTCGTCAGCTTAGACACCTAAGATCATCGAGGTCGCGTTCGTCGTTCACAACCCCAGCCGTCCCACCGCAGCCCTCACCAGCCACATCTCACTCTCCGAGAACGCTGTGGCCCTGTCACCGCATACGCCGGCCGCAACGCCGTGAGTCGGCACCGGAGCGGATCCGGACCAGCTTCAAGTGGATCACGTACGATCGGCGGTCACCGGCGGCCAAGTCCCGGATCTTCTCGCAGGCGCGCCCTAGAACGGATGGATCCGTTCGATGATCTTCGGTGGGACCGCCCTTCCTGGGTGGGCTCTCCATCGACGGCCACCTGTATCGACCAGAGAAAGGCTCCGCACCGTCACCAGCGCCTGGGTCGGCGGGGAGCTGGGTTCAGGCACGACGTATGGCTCATCAATGCCGCCCCCCGGCGCCACTACGCTCCAGTGGAAGCCCCGCTCGTGGTCCCACACTGATGTGCGCCGCGCCTGCCGCGTGCCGTAGCGGCCATGAAGGGTGCCGGGTACCCATCGGCGCCGCTCAGCGAAGTCCTCATCATGCCAGGCAAGACCCACCTCCACATGAACTGCGAAGATCGGAAGCGAGTTCGTGTTCCGGAGATGGACGGTCACAGTCCGGGCGACCTCATCCAGCGTCGCCCAGGCGCCGACCGCCTCGATCTGACGACGCTGTTCCCTCTTCCGGTCGCTGATCATGATCAGCATGGCGAGGAGCAGGGACGCCGCACCGATCACAGTCGTCACCGCGCTCAGGGTAGTTCCCACGCGGCCAACCCAAGCAGGCCGAAAACGCTCTGGCAATTGGGTCGACACTGCGGGCCGCGACGAGCTTCTCCGGTGGCCGCTCACGCCTCGTTCACGGCCTGCACCAGCGACGCGACCGCAGTACCCGCCCGGAGACTGCGCCGGCCGGCTGAGGTTCGGCGGTACGGCTGCCCGAATGCACCCGCACATGCTCAGACATACGTTCGTGACCACCATGCTCGACGCCGGCGTCGATCTGCGCGACGTCCAGATCGCGGCACGTCACGCTGACCCGCGCACCATCATGCGCTACGACCGCGCCCGCAACAACAGCCCTCAACGCACTGGTATGCCGAGATGAGGGTGTTAAGTCCGTTCCGGGAAGCTCTCTAGTCGGTGGACCAGGTGCCCAGTGCGGAGATGGCGGCTTCGATGAGTGCGGAGTCGATCGGAGCGCGCTCGATGGTGCTGCGGTAGTACATCGGTCCGATGGTCATGGCGGCGGCGTCTCGACTGGTGAGCGCGAGGGTGATTTCGCCGCGTGCGTGGGCGTCGTCGAGGGCGGCTGCGAGTCGGTCGGTGAGGATGCCGGCGAACTGCGCACGACGCGCGTCCATGTTCTGGTCCCACAGGGCGGTGTTGGCCAGGGTCGTGGACACGGCGCGTACGTCGTCGAGCTCGAGTTGCCGGGCGATCGCGGTCAGTTCTCGTCGTAGCCACTCCCGGGTGGGGATGGTGGGTTTGTCCAGGAACGGCATCGGGACGGTGGCCATCGCCTCGATGAGGAGGGATTCAGCCTGTGGCCAGTGGCGGTAGACCGTCGCCCGTCCAACTCCCGCGCGCTCAGCGACCTGTACGTGCGTCACCGCCGTCGGGCCACTTTCCAGCAGCAGTTCACGAGCGGCGTTCAGGATCGCTTCCCGGCTTCGCAGGAACCGGGGGTCTGTCTCGCTGGTCACGAACCAATCCTATGAGACAACTTGACTCATAGTACAGCCTGCATGCATCCTTGAAGTATGAGACACGATGTATCACAGAAGGCGGTGGCCGTCCTCGGAGCGACAGGTGCCACCGGGCGTCAGGTGGTGTCCGCGGCTCTTCAGCGTGGGCACCACGTCGTCGCGCTGGTCCGCCGGACAGGAACGTTCACACCGAGGGAACGCCTCAGCGAGGTGACCTGGCCCGAGGTCACGGACGCCTCGGCCCTCACGCGTGCCCTGCCGGGCACGAGCGTGGTGATCAGCGCGCTGGGCGGGGCGGACAAGGGCCCGACGACGGTCTGCACCGACGGCATCCGGTCCGCGGTAACCGCGATGAAAGCGGCCGGGGTGACCCGCCTGATCGCCGTCAGCGCACACGGCGTGCTGGAAACGCACGACAAGTCGCTGTACTCCTTGGCGGTGTGGGCGAATGTGGCCGAGCGGATGCACGACAAGGAGACGATGGAACCGCTCATCACCGCCTCCGGCCTGGACTGGACGATCGTGCGGCCACCGAAGCTGTCGGACCACGACGTGAACGGGAAGTACAGGACCGGCACCGACCTACCCATCCGGCTGTGGAGTTCCGTCGGACGCGCCGATCTCGCCGCGTTCCTGGTCGAAGAGGCCGAAAACCCGCGCTACACCCACGCCCACCCGAGGATCACCCGATGAACGCCACCATCCCCGACCTGACGGGCAAGATCGCCGTCGTCACCGGCGCGACCGGCGGCATGGGCCAGATCATCGCCGCCGACCTCGTCCGCGCGGGCGCGCACATGGTCACCATCGCCCGCAACCCCGCTCGCGCGGACGCTCTGCGCGCACGCATCGGCTCACAGGCAGCGAGCCGCCTCGACGTCATCGCCGGAGACCTGTCCCGGCGCGCGGACATCGTGGCCGCGGCGAAGACAATTGCGGACCGTTACGACCAGATCCACATCCTGATCAACAACGCCGGCGCGCACTTCTCCGAACACCGCGTCTCGGCCGACGGCATCGAGATGCACATCGCCCTCGACTACCTGGCCGCCTACGGCCTCACCACCCTGCTGGACGTGCCGCTGCGACGCGGCCAGGCCCGCGTGGTGAACGTCGCCAGCGACACCCTCAACGACACCCGGCAGATCAAGCTCGCAGGCAAGCCCCGACCGGCGACCCTCGACCTGTCTGGTATCGGCGATCTCGCGGAACTCAACCCCGCTGCCGGGTTTGCACCCTTCGAGGCCTACGCCCGCGCCAAGCTCATGACCATCACCGCCGGCTACGCCCTCGCCCGGGACCTCGCCGCAGACGGAGTGACCATCAACGCCCTACATCCGGGGATCGTCGCCACCAACATCATCGACGACCTCGTGCCCCCGCTGCTACGCCCTGTGGGCACCCTGATCCGCCGCGGCATGCTCACCCCCACCGAAGGAGCGACAAGCGCGACACGGCTCGCGACCGACCCCGAGATCGCCGGCCTCACCGGCCGATACTTCAACCGCGACAAGCAATCAACCACCCCACCGGTATCCCACGACCCCGCCACCCAACAAAGACTCCTCACACTGAGCAAAACCCACTTCGCCTGCTCCCGCGAGCAGCGCGCTCCTCGACCAGGAGTTACTCGCCTTTGAGTCGAACTGCCGTGGGCTGAAATGCATCGGTGACTCCAGAACGGCTGACCACAACAGGCGATCCTTGAGATCGGCGACACCCTCGCTCAGACTCTAAGGACGAGCCTGTAGAAGAGCGGTGACGCACCGATGCCGGACGCCGGACCCGCGGCAGGAAGCGATGCCGCGGCCAACCGAGATCTATGGACTCGGCTGAACGCGGACACGCAAATCAGCACGCCTACCGCGCCTGGGCCGCCGAAGAGATCACGTGGGGCATATTCAACGTTCCCGAGCGCGGACTGGGAGTGCTTGGAGACATAGCCGGCTTGGATGTGATCGAACTCGGCTGTGGAACGGCGTACTTCTCAGCATGGTCAGCCCGCCGAGGCGCCCGTCCAGTAGGTGTGGACGTGACGCCTGCCCAACTCCGCACCGCGCGGGACTGTCAGGCTCAGTTCGGGCTCTGGTTCCCCCTCATCGAATCCGATGCTGTGGACGTTCCACTGCGTGATAGCAGCTTCGACCTTGCCATCTCTGAATGTGGTGCCAGCTTGTGGAGCGACCCTGCGGGTTGGGTGCCTGAGGCCGCCCGGCTGCTACGCCCAGGCGGACGACTGGTGTTCCATACCATCAGCGTTCTGGTCACCTTGTGCCTGCCCGATCCAGGCGGCCACGCAGGAACGCATTTGCTGTGGTCGCAGCACCAGCGCTACCGCCGACGAACTGGGGAGGGTGGGATGCAATTCCATCCTGGTCATGGCGAGTGGATTCGGATCCTACGCGCCAACGGATTCGCTATCGACGCGCTTCACGAGCTTTACACTCCACCCGATAGCCAATCTCATCCGTACTATGAGCTGGCGTCCGCAGACCGGGCGCGGCAATGGCCCATTGAGGACCTTGAGTGGCGCATCTGACCGAGTGACCATTCGTGACGAACCCAGCCACCGCACTCGTGCCCGCATCGCCCTTCGGGGGTGGCCGACGATCCGATCCACGCAACCGGATCTGCCGCGGAGCGGGCGGAAGCCAGGGAAATGTCGGTATCAAGCCCTATGCCATCGAGCCACGGGCATACTCACCGAGGCGGTTGGGCCGCACCTGATCCGGCCCGCGTCCCCCGTGTAGTAGGCGAGGTTGTGTCGGACGGCCAGGGTGCCGGAGTCCTCGCTGTCCAGGACGCGCTCCTGGATACGGAGCAGGTAGGCGAATTGGTCGCGGGCGAAATCCGGTCCCAGGCCGGCAGGGCCGATGCGTCACCGACACGCCGCCAAGCCGAGCGCGATCGAGCCGCAGCTCAACGCCTCGTTACCGGGGGGGTACCGCCAACGGCTGTCCCTGGGGTTCCTCAACCCCCGATACAGCAGCCGGAAACGAGTCAGGGCTCGCACCCTGTAAAGGTGCGAGCCCTGACATGGCGCTATTTTGTCAGGCGGCAACGATGTTTTCGGCCTGCGGGCCCTTCTGGCCCTGGGTGACATCGAAGGCCACCTTCTGGCCCTCACGCAGCTCGCGGTAGCCGCCCTGAGAGACGATGTTGGAGTAGTGCGCGAAGACGTCGGCGCCGCCGCCGTCCTGCTCGATGAAGCCGAAGCCCTTTTCCGCGTTGAACCACTTCACGGTGCCAGAAGCCATGATGATCTCCTCTTGATAGGTGCAAAGCCGCAATCCGCATCGCACGAATTCCGCGTCGCCGAGATAGGCCCACACCCGGAGAAGACCGGCAACAAAAATGCACCTGAGGCTACATACCGTCAGGTGCACACAAGTTCTTATGGGTACCACAACTGCAACTATGTCCAGGCTAGCACACGTGCAGGCGTGGTACGCATACCCCGGCACATCCAGGCCGCTGGCATGGCCCACCTCGCGACGGTGAGTCCTGGCAGGAGTGGCTGACCCGCCGCGCCCGCGCCTACCGCACCGCCGTGATAGCCCACCGCGAGGGCGCCCGCCTCGTCGCCACCGCCTCCGGCTCAGCCCAGCCACCATCCGCACCTTCGATCAGGAACTGACCGCAATTGTCGAGCGCGGCTTCACCCCGGCGCTCGCATTGCACACCATCACCGCGATCAGCCGCTACGTCACCGGTTTCGTACTGCAAGAGCAGAGGACGCGAATGATGAGCGACGGCACCGCGATCTTGCGAGCACGGGGCACGTTCGTGCTCAGCGACGGCGTGACCTGTAGGCTCGCCAGTTCCAACGCGAAGGAGCCCGTTCTCTGAACGAGCTCCTCATGGGGTAATCCTGTGTCCGAGGCGACACACTCGATACGTACATGCCGTTCGTGGCCACGACCCGGCTCGTTCTCGCTGGTCACGAGGGGTGAGCGGCGATGGCTCCCGACTCGACGACCGTCCGTCGCATTCAACACACCACCGTCGCCAGCGTCGCGTTGCTGGCGTGTATCGCGGCTGTGGTGTTGTTCCGGCACATGCATGAGCTGTGCCTGCGTACCGGCGAAGATGGGTTCGCGGCCGTTCTGATCCCGCTCGCGGTGGACGGGACGATCGTCACCGCCTCCATGTCGATTCTGCTGGCCAATCGTTCGGGCTCTCGTGGGGGAGCCCTCGCATGGGCGTTGCTTGTCATCAGCAGCCTGGCCAGTCTGGGGGCGAACATCGCGGTCGCTGAGCCAACGATAATCGGCCGAATCATCGCGGCCTGGCCTAGCGTCGCGTTGATCGGCAGCTATGAGCTACTTATGTGCCAGGTCCGCCGTTGCGCCACGCAAGGCGGGACAGTCACAGACGCGGTTACCGCCCTGGAGTTGGGCGAAGACGATGATGAAGATCCTGCTGACCAAATCCAGGCGTCTGTCGAGCGCCCTCGTCCCGCAACGAAACTCGCCGATGCGATCGAGTTGCATCGGGGCGCCTGGCGGTGGGCCCAGGCAAACCGCCGTCCAGATGGGGCGTTGCCTTCGGGCAAGGCGATCGCTGCCCAGTTCTCCAGGAGCGCTCGCTGGGGCCGCTGGATCAAGAGCGCGGGCCTGACAGGCGAACTCGGGTAGCGCTGAAGACCGCTCGCGGTTCGCGTGGCTTGGCGAGCCGGTCGAGGTGCTGTGGTCTCCAAAGCGCCTCGATCGGATCCCAGGCTCTGAGACCGACTTGGATTACGACGCCGTGAGGATGCCGACCGCGGTGTCCCCCTCGCGGTTTACTCTTCTGCCGAGATGAGGACGCTGCCGCGGCCGGCCATCAAGGCGGCCGATTCTGGCCATGAGGGTTCGGCTGCCGGTTTCATCCGCATGCTACGCATCAGCATGAGTGACGCCTGCGATGCTGGTGAGCGCCTCGATCAAAGGCAACGGGTTGATGTAGTCGCGGTAGGAAAGGATCTCACCGTTCTGGACCCGGAATACGGCGATGACCACCTGGTGGAACGGCGCGCCGGTGGCGACCACGGTTCCGTGCGCGTCGTACTCCACGATGATCACTTCCGGATCGGTGGTCTGGTGCATCACCACGTTGCGGTATTCGTCGAACGTGATGAACCCCGTGGCCGCCTCGGTCAGATATCTGCGGATCTCGGTGCGGCCCTGCAACCGCCCGGGCACACCCGCCGGCCGGTACGGCCACTCGATGACGCCTTCCGGCGCCATCAGATTCACCAGCGTCTCGATATCCAGCTCGCGGCCGGCCCGTAGCACCGTCTCGACGATCTCGCGGGACGTGACGGTCATCGTCACCCCTTCATTCAACACACGTTGATTGAACAACCGTAGAACGAAGGGTCTGCGCGGTCAACAACCGTAGAATGAACAGGTGACCGAGCCGCGCGTCCGTCCGACCCGGGCGCAGCAACGCCGCCAGACCGAGGAGGCCATTCTCGCCGCGGCCCGCCAGATGTTCGCCGAAGTCGGCTACGACCGCACCACGATCCGGGCCGTGGCCAAGGCGGCCGGCGTCGACGCCGGCCTGGTCATGCACTACTTCGGCACCAAGGACGAACTCTTCTCCCGCGCCGCCAAACTGCCCGCCGAACAGTTGCCCGCCGAACAGTTGCCCACCGATACCGCCGAACAGATGACCGAGGCGTTGCTCGCCTCGCTGGCCACGCGTCTGGACAGCGAACCGGTGGCCTCGCTGGCCGTCCTGCGTTCCATGCTCACCAACACCGCCGCCGCCGAGCGATACCGCACCGCAGCCGAGCCCCGGCTCAACCAGATCACCGCCGCGATCCCCACCCCCGACGCCGAACTGCGCGCCGGCCTGCTCAGCGCGATCGTGCACGGCGTGATCATCGAGCGCTACCTGCTGGGACTCGCCCGACTCGCCGACGCCTCACCCGACCAGATCATCGATCTGCTGCGCCCGTGCTTCCAGGCCCTGGCCGCGGCGCAAACACCACCGCCACCCGACCAGCCACCCACCGACAGCTGAGCGCCCGGCAGGCAGGCAACCATGAAGGCGACGTCCGACTCTGCCGCGACGTTCGCGTTCTCTCAGCGAACGCGAATAACGTGCACCCAACGAGACGGCAGCAAAGCGCGTATCCGCAGCCGGCGGACCCTTCTTGTTGCTCGACTGAGGCAGGCTTCAGCGCCTCGCAGTCATTGCGCCGGCCTCCGAGACCAAGAGGTCGCGCAGATAGGCGGCAGCGCTGGAGGCGGTTGAAGGCGTTGTGCCAGGCATTCGTCCGCTCGATGTGCCAGCGCCGCCCCCGCCAAGATCGGAGCCTTGTCACCTTTGTGCGCGATCTCGCCGTACAGGTTTCGGCTGGCCAGCTCGTCGCGAGGGCGCTGGGAGTCGTAGCCCGCGTACAGGTGCACGGTTATGGTGTCCGGCTGCGGGCTCAGATCATCGAGCTTGTCCAGGGTCGGCGCCAGCAGCGGCGAATCATGGCGGTTGGCACCCGCCAGTACCCGGCCGAGCGGAATACCG
The DNA here is from genome assembly GCA_017592665.1 of Streptosporangiaceae bacterium NEAU-GS5. Lineage (GTDB taxonomy): Bacteria > Actinomycetota > Actinomycetes > Streptosporangiales > Streptosporangiaceae > NEAU-GS5. The sequence goes on from JAGFNW010000030.1 coordinate 38,664, forward strand.
CGCCCCTCGACCACCAGGGATCGCTTCATCCCTTGCTTGCCGCGATCGACAGGAGATCGGTCGGCGACCTGTCCGCCGCCGGGGCCTTGGTGATGCAGGCATCGAGGGCGATTTCTTCCAGCAGCAGCCCGACGATCCGGTCATAGCTGTCCAGGCGATGGTCTTGAGCTGCGCGAAGATCCCTAGATTGATCCATTCGTCGCGGCGGTTGCGGATCGTGGTGGCCGAACAGGTGGTGTCGGCGACGGCCTGGTAGGAGGTGTGATCTCGGCGAGGACCGAACGTCGATCCTGCGAGTCGGTGCGGCCCGCGGGCTCAGGAAGATAGGGATCCCGTCGCGCAAAATAGGGATTTTCTGCCCATCCGCGAGGGCTGAGGTCTGTCCTACGGTCGGTACCGGGTCTGTCAGGGGACGTAACAGGTTCATTTGGCACCACACCGCAGGGTGCCACGGGATGGAACGCACCCTGGTGAGGCGAAACACCACTTTCCGAAAGGAATCGAGAAAGATGACCATGAAGCGATGGATCGCCGCCGTCGGCGTCGCCGCCGCGATGACCACCGGAGCGTTGGCTGTGACCGCCACCCCCGCGTCGGCGAGCCCACTCAGCGTCGTCCGTAACGGCTGCTGGGACATGGGTGGCGATTGGTACGACTTCGGCAGCAAGTACGGCTCCCGCGCTCGCTACGGGTGTGTGAGCTATTCCGTGACAGGCTGGATGATCTTCTTCTACAAGGCCAATGGCATGTACACCAGCATGAACTACGGGTCGGGGCCGATCTCGTTCAACCCCCAAAACGTCCGCACGCCCTGACCACGATTTAGAGGTCGCGCAGATAGGCGGCTGGTCATGGGCGACGCTTTGTCGACCTTCCCAGGGGTGCGTTGTCCATGACCCGGATGAGGCTGCGGATGGTGATGATCGTGTCGGCGAGGTCGAAGAAGGCAGCGAACAGCGGCGGCATCATGCGCCGCAACTCCCCGAACATCCTCGCAGGCCGCGCGATCACGCCCGAGACGGCGCTCATCGGCAGCTGAGCGGTCCCGCCGCCGGCGCGGGAGCGGTCCAGTCAACGGCCTCCGCGAGCCGCCGCAGCGTTGACGATCACCATCTCCATGCCCCTGAGCAGTTTCTCCATGTCCGCCGGGGTCACGAAATGAGTATCCGCCCACAATTCGCAGCACAGCGTGTCCGGTACGTCGCAAATGCTCAGGGAAACCTTTTGCTGAGGCATGTCGTTGCGGTCGCCCCAAGTCAGCGTCGACCGGGTCAGCTCGTCGCGGAGCGATGGCGCCGCGTCCGTCGCGGAAACAGTGTCAGCGAGCTCGCGGCTGCGTATTCGGCGGTCGTTGAATACCACGTGCCAGTCCGGCTCAGCGCCGCGCTCAGCCACTAGCCGCTGCCACACCTCGCTCGCAGCCGCCGGATCGTAATAGGCGTGCTTGTACGCGCCGAGCCCGGACTGCCAGGCCCGCATGACCACCTCCTCGAACGGGCCGTCGGTCTCGATCACGCCAATGGTGCTCTGCATCACCGGGCTGACCGAGTCGGCGAACCCTCGCCGGAACCGGTTACTCACCGTCAGGTGGGCCGCCACGCGTGAGCTGACGGAAACGGAGGCGAGGGCGATTGCGAATGCGGCGAGCAGCACCGGGGCCGCGCCGAGGCCGAGCCGGGCCGACAGCATCCCTGCGGCCTTGTAGCCCGCCGGAGAGTCTAGGGTGACCTGCCAGAAACGCGGCTGCCGCGGGTCGCCCGACTCCTTGAGCTGAAGGTCGGGGATGCTCGCAGCCACCCGCTCGAGATAGCGCATCGACGCCTCGTGCGCACGGCGGCCGCGTGGGCCGCGCTGCCAGCTGGCCTGCTCCGCCGGCTGCATCGCCGTCGGCGGCCCGACCCGGTCATCGCGGTGGTCGAAGTCATCGACCAACAGGGCCAGGCCAAACGCGTCCAACGCGATATGGCAGAGCACCTGAGCGATGTGCGTGGCGGCACCGTGGCGGGTGATCACGGCTGTCCGTAGCGGCCATTCATGTTCGTAGTCGAATCTCCTGGTCTTGTACTCGTTGGCAACGGCGGCAGCCGCCTCGCCCGGGTCGTGCTCGCCCGCGTCCACGACATCGAGCGTGATCACACCGGAGGCATGCACCACCTGCTGGACCTGTCCGCCGGGGCCGAAACGCAACTTGGTGCGCAGTGCCTGGTGGCGGCTCATGACGAAGCGCAGCCCGGCCGCGACGTCTGCCACGGTCTGGCCGGGCGGTAGCGCCCGGGCGTCGCCCATCGGCAGGGAGCTGTCCATTCCCTGCATGACGGTCCAGATCTGCTGCTGGCCCCAGCTGAGCTCCGCGATCCCGGCACCCTCACCCGCAAACGGAACGAGGATTTTCTCCGCCATGGCGCTTCCCTCGTCTCTCAAGTGGCCATACCGCAGTCGACGATCAAGGGCTGCTGGTATGGCCGGCACCCAGGACACGCCGGCCCACGCGCTGCGCCTCGGCGGTGATCCGGTCGCCGTACCGGGGAAACAGCCCGTGCAGCCGCGAGGTGACGATCACTGCGTCCGCCGACTTCGCCGCCAGCGGGGTGCGCAGCCCGACCGCGTGGTAGCCGACGTGCCGGCCGTCCGCGGTGGCCTTCGCGAGCAGGGCAGCGTCGAAGTCCAGCAGCGCGGCGGGCGGCAGCGATGCCGGAACCGACCCGCCGCAGCCGAAGACCGCGACGCTCGCCCCTACCGGCAGCTCACGCAACGCCGACTCGATCTCGGCCGCCACGTCCAGTTCCCTGACCTGCTCGGTCCAGTGGGCAAGCATCGTGGAGTCGGTTTCCATCATGTCCAGCTCGAGGTGGTGCAGCCCGTCGAGCAGCAGCTCCACGAACGGCTCGGGGAACTTGTCGTGGAACATACGCGCGTTTCGCAGCAGGCTGCCAAGGCGCCGGTTCACCGCGCGGTCGACGGGCAGCTCGATGGTCCACGCATCGCGGGACAGCGTGAGCGTCACGCCGCTGTGGTAAAGCCGGTAGCCGAGCTCGGTGTCCTCCATCCCCCACGACCTGAACATCTCTTCGAACCCGCCGACCGCCCAGAAATCCGTGGCCCGCATCGAGCAGTTCATAGTGGCGAAGTAAGTCCACGGGACGGTGAACTTCATGATGTCGAAGCCGACCCGCTCGAATTCACTGTGCCGGATGTCCTGGAATAGCGGCTCACCGGCGTTCCGCCGGACGAGTTCCGGCAGGCTGACCGTGCCCAGCGAGTCGGGCTCCCACTTGTCCTTGCGCAGGGCGTCATACCCGTAGCAGTAGCCGAGGACGGCCCGCCTGCCCGGCGCCGAGTGCGCTGCCAGATGCCCGCTGACGAACCCGGGTCCGGCCAGCGTGCCGCAGTCCAGGAACGCGAAGATCGGCGCGGCCGCCTGCTGAGCCCCGAAGTTGCGCACGGCGGAGGCCCGGTGCCCGCGGTCCTCCTGCCAGACGTACGTCAACCGCAGCGGCCCGTCGAACGACGCGGCCACTTCGGCGGAGCCGTCGGACGAGCCGTCGTCCGCCACTATCACCTCGAATTTTGTGGCCGGGAATTCCTGCACGGTGAGTGATTCGAGGGTTTGCCGCAGTATGTCGCGCCTGTTATAGGTGGGGATAATGACAGAAAGCACAGGCTCGCCCATGACAATTCTTCCTTCCGCTTCATGATTGTCGCGGGGCCGCGATTGGCAGTCAAGCGAGCCGATAAAGTTTCGGGGCGAGTAAGGTTGATCACCTCACCGGAGCCGCACCCAGTAAGGTTCAGCAGGCGGACTTAGTGAACGGCCGGCTTTGCGCCACGGCCGGTACCAGCGGCCAGCGGCGCAGGCCACGCGGCCGGGTCCGCCGGGTCCGCCGGCCCGGCCGGGCAGATGACGTAGTAGCGCGGCGTGATGGCGGTCGGGTGGTCCGCAAGGGCCGCCATGCAGCGGGCATGCGCCTGCCGCGGCGTCCGGACAGTCGCGGAGGCAGCCACGTACGCGACCAGCGAATGCTCTCCGGCCGAAGCGAACACCCAAGCCACGCCAGGCGCGACAGCCTCCGCCACCAGCCGCCGCACATCCGCCACCTCCACCCAGCAGCAGTCAACCAGCACCCGGTCCGCCCCGCCGATCGGCTCCAGCCCGATTACCCCCGCCATCCGACTCTCCGCCACATCACCGCCCGCGGCGGCAACCAGCACCCGCTCAACCGCCAGCAGCAGCCCCTCCACCTCACCCCGCGGCAGCAGTCCTGTATCACCGCTCCAGCCCTCCAGCCGCAGGCAGCCATCGACCTGCGCGAGAGTGAACCGCACCGGCGACCCGATGCCCGGCATCGGCCGCCACCGCAACCGTGTCCCGGCCAGCGCAAGGCTGACCGCCTCGGGCCGGACCCCGCCGCCCTCGATGATCCTCGACCACGACTCATTGGCCAGGTTGTTGAAAAGCGGCTCGAAATTGAGGCGCAATCCTCGCTCGTGCGCGATCAGGTCATGCAAGGCGTCCCGGCCGGCGATGTCGTACCTGGCGTGCCGACTCGCGTTCAGCACCGTCGCCCAGGTGCGCCCGGCCAGCTCGTCGAAGCTCCATCCGGTGACCGTGATGGTGACCATGCAGCCCTGGGACAGGGCACCGACGTAGCTCACCAGGTGACGCTCGAAGCGGTTGCTGGACACCAGGGGAAAGACCAGCTCCGGGTAGCCGGCGCGGCGGGCGAGAACGGTGCAGATCGCGGCGAGCACGATGCTCGACTGGCTGGCCCTGGTCCGTGCCGCCACCAGCCGCACGGCCATCGCCGCGGCCACCGACGACAGCTCCACCGCCAGCGACTCACCGCTGGGCCTGGCGCCCGGCAGGGCATAAAGGCAGCGGGGCGCCCGCCGGAACTGCCCTCCCAGGTGCTCCAGCGCCGTCTCCCCCCTGCGCTGCTCGGCCGGGGTAGCCTCCAGCTCGGCCTGGTCCAGCGGCTGGTGGCCGGGCTTGCCTGCCGGGCGCCGCCCGGGATCGCCGAGCAGTCCGGCAAAGTCACGCTTGAGGATCTCTATCGCCGCGTGGTCCACGGCCAGGTGCGTAAGGCCGGCGGCACAGGCGATGACCCGGCCGCCCCCGCCGGGAGCCACCGCCACCACCACGCGCACCGGCCGCCGCACCGGATCTGGGGACTCGCGCAGCCACCGCACGAGCGCGTCCGCCACCACGGGCCGGTCTGCTGGTCCCCACTGCCCCTCGCCGAGCGAGCAGACCTCCACCACCTGCACCCCTGACGCGGCAACCTGCTGCCGCGGCGGCTCCCCGGCCACGTAACGAGTCCGCAGCGACTCATGTCGCGCGATCAGCGCCGCCACCGTTCCAGCCACCTCCCCCACGGTGGCCTCCGCCGGCACCGGAAGCTCGAAACACAGGACTGCGTAAGGGTGGTCGGGGATCAGGCTCATCCACTGGTAGACGTCGAGCTGGCCCAGGGTGAGCGGCCCCTCCCCGGCCCGCTCCCCGCTGAACTCGACAGGGACCGGCGGCAGCGAGCTCAACTGCACGCGACGACGGCGCCGCGTATTGCCAGGGTTTTCAATAGCGGGCACCGGCGACACCATTACCTGATCGTACGAGCAGCCTCTGCCGCCGTCCACGTATCCTGCCGCCGACATCGCATTCTTCGGTAATGCACGCTCGCGAGCACGCGATTTACCTCCCTCGCCGCGACGCGCACTATCTGTGGCCACAGCGGCAACCAGCCCGGACCGTACCGGCGGATCGACGACTTGCCTTGGAACGACACCCGGGCATCGCCAGCCTGCCCCCGGCCCTGGCTCTGGCTGGATCCCGAACGCCGGGCCGATCTGGCGCGAAACGAATGGACGATCGAAAATCGTGATCACTACGAGCGTGACGTCACCCTGAGTGAGGATCGATCCCGGGCACGGACCGGCGCCCTGGCCTCCATCCTCGCTCTCATGCGCTGAAAGTTTCACCCGCCAATTGGACATTCTCGGTCTCACATAATGAAAATCCCACGAGCCCTTGCTCTTGCGGTCAGCGCGTCCTCGTGCAATAGTTCCGGGTGTCACCCGGGGAACGATTAAATGCTTTCAGACAGGAATGCCTATGAGCGAATCTGATCCGTTCGCCTTGGTCGAGAAAGCCGTCGCCGGGCTCCCGCACCCGGAGCACGACCCGGTCTTCGGCCGCGCTCTTGGCCAGTTCGTGCAGCACGTCGGTGCACGCGAGATCCTTGAATTGGGCACCGGTCACGGAGGCTCCGCCTGCTGGCTCGCCGCCGGCCTCCGCCTGGGCGGCGGCGGCACGCTGACCACGATCGACCGGGACACGGCGCCGTCAATAACGCGGCTCCTCGATACCGCCGGCATCGCCGACCTGACGCGCATCGTGCGCACTCCACGGTCCTATACCTGGGAACTCATGCACCTTATCCAGGCCAATACATCCGACGGCCGCTGCAATCCGCAGTTCGACTTCTGCTACATCGACGGCGCCCATAATTGGGACACCGACGGATTCGCATTCTTCCTTGTCGAGAAGCTCCTCAAGCCCGGCGGCTGGATCGTCTTCGACGACCTTGACTGGACCTATGCGACGTGCCTGCACCTGTCGCCGGTCGATGCTGACGTAGCCGGCCTGATGACGCCAGAGGAACGCTCTACCCCGCAGGTAGGCGGCGTGTTCGAGTTGCTGGTCCGCCAGCACCCCGGCTTCGACGTCGTTCGCCAGTTCCCGGTCCACGGCTGGGCACGCAAGGCGGGCCTCCGGGACAGCGCCGAGGAGACGACGCGACTGATCGACGACCTGGAAGCCGCTTACGCACTGTACGGATCGCACGCCTGAGGTCCCCGGCAACGGCTTACGCCGTCCCGCCGACGAGCAGCCCCAATCCGCCGCGGGAACGTCTCCAGCGCGGCTGGGATTTTTCAACAGACTCCGTGTGGCGTCCGTGCGGTGTGCCGGACATCAATCGGCGGGTTTCCGCTGCGGCCTTGGCGGCACCGCCAAACTAGAAGGAGAGCCGATGGCTCGGCCCCACGAGCCGTTGTCGCCGGTGGAGCCGGCCTCCTGGGAGTCCATGTATGTGAACGACTGCTGCGCGATGGATATCATGTCGTCTGCATCGATAACCTAAGTACGGGCACGGTCGCCAACGCCGCGCACCTCACTGAAATGGGGCCGTTCCAGTTCGTCAACAGGGACTATCGGACCGGATTCACATTGACGGCGACATCGATGCGATATTGAATTTTTCCTCTCCGGCCTCACCTGCAGACTAGTTAGCGCGAGCGAAGCGGGCGCGCTATCTGCTGGCATCGACATCTGAGGTATACGGCGATCCCGGAATCCATCCGCGGCCCGAGACCTATTGGGGCAGCGTCAACCCGATCGGCCCGCGTAGCGTATATGATGAATCAAAACGATTCGGCGAGGCTGCTACCGCAGCATGTCGCCGTCACTACAAAACCAATACGGCCATCATGCGGATCTTCAATACACATGGCCCAAGGATGCGCGCAATGGACGGGCGCGCAATTCCGACATATATTTCCGCCCACCTGATCCGTGATCTGACCCGCAGCTCGAGCGACATCGTCTACGTCGAGCGTCCAGCAGACGATCCGAGGATGCGCCGACCGGATATCACCCTGGCGAGAAAAGTGCTCGGCTGGGAACCGGTGGTCGGCCTCAAGACGGGTCTGCAGGTGCTACATTCGTAGATCTTGAGGTAGTGGATCGCCGCGGCGGCGGTAGTGGCTGATGAGGGCGCGGGTCTGGTGGATCTGGCGGAATCGGGACCAGGCCGGCACGTGACCGACCAGGTTGTCGGCGGGCAGGAAGAGCCGGGCCAGGACCAGGCGGATCTCGGCCACCGAGGGCCGGATCAGCCGGGGCGGGATCAGCTGGCCGGCTCCCGGGGGTGTCGTTCTTTTCCTTGGTCACTGGCGTGGTCGCCGGTGCTGGTGTCGGGCAGGTTGGCGCGGGTGACGGCCGGGAAGGCCACGGGGTGCCGACGGCCGGTTCCTCGGCGAGCATCGCGATCACCTGCTGCGGCTTGGTGGCGAACGCCACATCGGCGGGCACCCCGGCCACGGCGCGCGGCCCCGGATCGCCGGCCCAGGTCTCGGGCAGGTACAGCCGCCGGTTGGATGAAGGTGTGTCCCGCCGCCGAGGCGTAGGTCGGCATCGGCATCGAAGAGGGCGTGACGGTGCTGAAGGCCAAGGCGCCGACGCTGGAGCAGGCGCTGACCGCCGCCCGGCAGGCGGGCCTGAGGCACCTGCACCTGGATGGCACGCTGATCGAAACCGACCGCTGTTCCACGCCCGGCCCCAACGGCCATGACCTGTGGCGATCGGGCAAACACAAGCACCACGGCGGAAACGTCCAGGTCATCTCCGCCCCCGGACGGCTTCCCGATCTGGACGTCGCCGGTCCGGCCCGGCCGTGAGCATGACATCACCTGCGCCCGCGCGTACGGCATCCTCCGACCTTTGGACGCAGCCGCCGCCGAGGGCCTGGTGACGCTCGCCGACCTCGGCTATGAGGACGCGCCGGCCGGGATCCGGCTGCCGTACAAGAAGCCCAAGGGCGGCACGCTGACCGCCGAGCAGGTCGGCCACAACATGGTCCATCGCGCGGTCCGTGCCCTCGCCGAACGTGCGAACGCCCAGCTCAAAATGCGTTTCAAGGTGTTACGGAACATCAGCCGAAACTATTCAGGCGCTTGAGCATGGCAGGCAAGGCCAGGTATTTTCCGCCGTTCTCCGCATAGCCGAGGTTCCTTCCTGCTCTTCGCCGGCCGATAAAGAACGGAGTTATTCGCCGCGAATCCTGAAGCACTTCCTGAGGTGCGCCGCGGCCTGGTTGATCGCGGCACGGCTGGCATCCAGCGTGCCGACCATTGTAAAGAAGCCGTGCGCCATGCCCGGATAGCGGCACAGTTCGACTGGCACTCCCTCCTCGGCCAGTCGCCGGGCATAGGCCTCTCCCTGGTCGCGCAGCGGGTCGTACTCGGCGGTGATGACGAGCGCGGGCGGCAGCCCGGCGAAGCTGTTCGCCCGCAGCGGCGAGGCCAGCGGGCTGGCCGCGTCACCGGGGTCGGGCAGGTAGTGCCGCCGGTACCAGGCCACGGAATGCCGGTTGAACAGGAACCTGTCGTCGGCGGCGCGGGTGGACTCATCGTCGGCCAGTTGATCGGTGTTGGGGTAAACCAGCACCTGGCCGGCGAGGGCCGGGTCCTGGCCGCGGGCGAGGAGCGTTACCGCCGCAGCCAGGTTCCCGCCCGCGCTGTCGCCACCCACCGCGAGCCGGGACGGATCCGCCCCGATCTCCGAGCAGTGGCCCGCCACCCAGCGCAGCGCCGCGTGGCAGTCATGGACCGCAGCCGGGAACGGGTGCTCGGGTGCTCGCCGGTAGCCGGGCACGACGACGAGGGCGCCGGACGCGTTGGCCAAGGCCCGGGCAACCCCGTCGGCGGTGTCGATGGTTCCCAGCACCCAGCCGCCGCCGAAGAAGTAGAGCAGCGCGGGCAGCGGCCCCTCCGCCGCGGGCCGGTAGACCCGGAGCGGCAGGTCGCCCCCGGGCCCGGGAATCACCAGGTTGGCAACTTCGCGAACAGGTTCCGGTGCCCCGCCGCCAGCACGGATGGCGGCGAGGTCCGCGGCCCTCGCCGCGGCGAGCGACATGCTGTACAGGGGCGGGACATTGTCGCGCTCGCGCTGGTCGCGCATCGCCTGCAGGTGCGGGTCCAGGGGCATGGCTGGTCCTTTCGCTTTCCCTGCGGGAGTCCGGTTGCCTTGCCTGCTGCGGGAATGCTCATGGGCCACTTTACGCGTCTCATCATTGCCCATTGCCAGTGCCGTATTATAACATTTGGTGCGTACGGACCTGTTCCGGAGATAATGCTCCGCGCGCTGGTCGGCACGCAGTCATGCGTCGCGGGCGGGTTGGCTGGCCAAATGGAATTAGCACGCGAGTCGCTGCATATATCGGTGACCGACCCGGTGGCAGCGTCGATGAATTTCCTCAATGAGGTCGCCAGCCGTTTTCCTGCGGCCATTTCCCTGGCAGCCGGTCGGCCGTCCGTCGAATTCTACGATATAGCCGATGTCGAGCGATGCCTGGCGGTCTATGTCGGCTACCTGCGCGATCAGGGGATGACCGGGTCTCGGGCCCGGGATGCCATCTTGCAGTACGGCCGGACGAATGGCCAGCTCGGCATGATGATCTCCCGGATGCTCGAGATCGACGAGGGCATTAGCGTCCCCGAAGAGTCGGTCATGGTGACGTCGGGCTGCCAGGAGGCCATGGTCATCGCCCTGCGCGGCCTCGCCGCCGCCCCGGAGGATGTCGTCCTCGCCGTTGAGCCGTGCTATGTCGGCTTCACCGGTGCCGCGCGGGTGGTGGGCGTCCCTGTGGTCGGCGTCCCGGAGGGCCCCGAGGGGGTCAGCCCGCAGGCCGTGGCGCGGGTCACCGGGGAGGTCCGGGCCAGCGGCAGGCGGCCGCGCGCCCTGTACGTGGTGCCGAACTTCGCCAACCCGTCGGGCATCTCCCTGCGCGACGAGGCCCGGCGCGGGCTGATCGAGGTGGCGGCGGAGGAGGACCTGCTGATCTTGGAGGACGACCCGTACGGACTGTTCGGAGCCGACGACCGGCGCAGCCCGACGCTGAAGTCGCTCGACACTGATCAGCGGGTCATCTACCTCGGCTCGTTCGCGAAGTCGGTATTCCCGGGGGCCCGCCTCGGCTTCCTGGTCGCCGACCAGGTCGTCGTCGGCGCCGACGGCCGCCGCAGCCTGCTGGCCGACGAACTGTCGACGGTTAAGAGCATGGTCACCGTCAACACCTCGCCGATCGCCCAGGCCGTCATCGGCGGAGCGCTGGTGTCGTGTGGCTACAGCCTGCGGTCGGCGAACCAGGAGAAGATCGCGTTCTACCGGCGCAACATGGCAGCGTTGCTGGGTGCGCTTGACCGGTGCTTCACTGATCCGTCGATCACCTGGAACACGCCCGACGGCGGCTTCTTCGCCGTCCTGCGCGCGCCCGTCCGGGCCGACGAGAAACTGCTTGAGCTTTCCGCGCGGGACTATGGCGTCCTGTGGACGCCGATGAGCTTCTTCTACCTCCAGGGCGGCGGCAGCGACGCGATCAGGCTGTCGTGCAGCGCGCTGACGGCGGACCAGATCGATGAGGGCGTACGCCGGCTCGCCACTTTCATCGCCGACGTCCGCTCGTGACCGGCGCCGTCCGCGTCTGGATCGTCCCGGTGGACCTGCCGCCGCAGGCGGCGGTCCGCTGCCGAGAGGTGCTCGACGAAAGCGAGCGCTGCCGGGCCGCGGCGCTCGCCAACCCGCGCACCCGGCTGGAGTACGAGATCGGACACGGCGCGCTGCGGATCCTGGCGGCCCGCGAGCTGGGGGCGAGTCCCGCGGCGCTGCGCTGGGCGCGCGGCCGCTACGGCAAGCCCGAGCTCACGGTCCAGTGGCCCGGGCTGTTCACCAGCTTGTCGCACTCTGGCACCCTGATCGCGATATCCGTCGCCGTCGGCCGTGCGGTAGGAGTCGACATCCAGCGCCTGGTCCCCGGCTCCGTGGCGGCTGCGATGTCCGCCCGGTTCTACCCGCCCGCCGAGGCTGAGTACGTCACGGCGGCTCCCGACATGGCGGTGCGGGCGGACCGGTTCACCCGCCTCTGGTCACGCAAGGAGGCGGTCGTCAAGGCGGCGGGCGGGCGGCTGTGGCCTAACTTGCGGATGGCGGTCTTGCACCGCGATGTCGTTATCTGCGCCGAGCCGCCCGGCGCGGCGTACCGGGTGGCGGACATCACGGCGCCGGAAGACTTCCGCGCCGCGGTCGCGGTCGCGGGCGCCGCGCCATTCGTGACCGAGTCCTCCTTCTGGCCGGGTGAAGAGGAAGGGCCGCCGCTCCGCTAGGCCGCGGCCCTACTCGCCGATGGCCGCGAGGATGCCGTCCCAGAGACGCGCCCGGGCAGCCAGGGCGAGGTTGACGGTCTGCGCGCACTCGGCCCACTTGGCGTGGTCGTCCCCGCACAGGTCGCCGAGCATCTGCATGGCCATCGGCGTGTGCTCCTCGCTGTCGACCTGTATGTGGCGGGACAGGTAGTCGACGAACGTGCCGAGGGAGCCGAGTCGCTCGTTGACGCCGACAACTTGCTCGAACATGTCCGGGATCAGGTCCTCGCGGCCGAAGGCGAACGCCGCCGCCTGCATGTGCGTCGGCGCTTCCTCGACGAGGCTCCAGGTGAGCCGGACGAACTCAGCGGCCGGCCGGGGCACCGCGGGCTCGCCGACCGCCGTCAGCACATGTTGCCCGGCGCGGAGCCGGCTGATGAAGGCGCTGATGGCGGCGGTGTCGGCGCCGGCCTCGGTCATGCCGTTGAGGTAAAGCTCGAAGTGGCTGATGAAGCCGCCCTGGATCTCGTCGCTCTCCTCGACCAGCACGATGTCGTTGATGAGGCGGCGGCTGGCGGCCGGGCCGGCGGGCACCCATGGCACATCCACGCAGGTGAGGTTGCGCTGCAGCGACTTCAGCAGCGACATGAAGTCCCACACGGCGAACACGTGGTGCTCCATGAACGTCCGGATTGCCCGGTGGCTGGCCAGCGCCGCGTACATCGGGTGCTTGATGACGGCTTGCCTGGCATCGCTGATCTCCTCCTCGATGCGGTCGATCTCAGGATGCCGCTGACCCCAGTCGTAACGAGGCATGTCCGCCCTCCAGTGCTTGGTTCGGGTCGCCGTTCCCGGTTGCGCCGCCGCGCCAGATGACCGGGCAGAAATCAGGATCGCTGTAGTCGGGTCGGCCGTCCGGCAGACGCCGGACCAGCACATCGTGGTTGTACGCGAGGAGCTCGCCGGTGCCAAGTTCGAACAGGCGGTAGGCGTTCTCGCCGTCTTGCAGGTGCAGGGAGACGGCCCGGCGGGGACGCGGGCTCCGGTTTGTGTCGCTGCCGTGGTAGGTCCTGCAGTGATGGAAGCTCATGTGGCCCTTGGGGATGATCATCGGGATCTTGACCACGCCGGCGTTGTTGTAGGCCGCGTTCTGCGCGAGCGCACGCTCCAGGTCACCGGGATCCCGCTGCGCGAAGTGCCGCGTCACCGAGTCGTCGCGGCCGGTCTCCCGCCATCTGTGGCTGCCGTCGACCATCGTGATGGTGCCCATCTCCTCGGCGCAGTCGTGAAACGGGATGAAGGCGGTGAGCATCCGCTCGGATGACGAGGTTGACCAGTAGTGCTTGTCAAAATGCCAGGGCACCAGGTTCGTCGGCTCGGCGACGATAGGCGGCTTGTAGATCAGCGTCGACTGGAACACGCGGATCTCGTCGCAGCGGGCCAGGGCGGCGGCGACGGCGCCGATCAGGGGCTTGCGCAGCAGCCGGGCGATGGCGTCGTGCTCGTAGTGCACGTAGTCGTTGTGCCGCTGCACGTCGCCCTTGGTCGGATCCCAGTAGGCCAGCTTTGGCGGCCGCACTGGCAGGGTGCGATCGCGCTCTCCGCCGTAGTACCGCTCGCTGGCCGCGGCCAGCTCATCGATCTCGTCGTCGGTGAACAGCTTCTTGGTGAGGTACCAGCCGTGCCCGGCGTAGAACTCGATGTCGGCGTCTGATGGCAGCAGCGAGCGTTCCTGCTCGGTGAGCGAGAACGGCGGGGTGGCCAGGTCAGTCATGGGTCATACCCGATATCTGGCGGGTGCCGGCCAGTTCGCGTTCCTTGGCCGCGTACAGCGCGGAGATGTTGTTCATGCCGAACGTGCGCGCACCGCGGCGGTCAATGAGTTCCTCGAAGTACGTGCGCCTGCTATGCATCGACTGTGCGAATATCTGGTACATCTGTCCCCAGTGGTCGCGGTCGGCCAGGATGCCGAGCGGCCGGAGTTCCTCAACCGGGATCGCGGGCACGCCGAGCCGGGCTTGCAGCATGTCGTGGTAACTCGTCGGGGTCACCGCGAACCTGACGCCGCGCCCGGCGAAGGTCCGCACCGCCGCCACGATGTCGTCGGTCAGGTACGCGAGGTGCTGCACCCCGGCGCCGCCGTGCCAGGCCAGGAAGTCGTCGATATGGCCTGCCTGACGCCCCGGGTCAGGCTCGATGACCGTGAACGTGGCCCCACCGGAGGGGCTCTGCACCACCTTGGACGTTATCCCCTGGGCACCGACCTCGACGTATTCCTGGAAGATGGTCGTGAAGCCGAGAACCTCCTCGTGGAAGCCGACGGTGGGGGCAAGGTCCCCGGCGGGCACGCACACCGCCGCGTGATCGATGCGGGTGAGCAGGTCATCGGCCGCTGCGGTGCCGACGCCGGGCTCCATCACGATCGCGCCGGGTTGGAACTCGCTGTCCGCGCCGTCCCTGTCGATGAGCCGGTAGACCACGTCAGCGAAACCCTCGATCTCGGCGGCCACGACCCGTGCCTCGTCGTTCTCCCAGGTCCGGGGCTCGCTTACGCTCCTCGCGCCGGCCGCGTCCGCTTCGCCGTAGGCGTTGGCCGCGCTGTCGGTGCGCAGTGCGATCACCGCCGCTCCGTCGCCGTGACGGGCGACGAACTGGCTGGCCCGGTGGTCCGCATACAGCCCGGATGTCAGCAGCACCCGGATGGCGCCCTGGCCGACGAGGACGCTGCGCTGTCCTGGCAGGCCTGTCTCCGGCCCGCCGCGGCCGTAGACGCGGAAACCGTAGGCACCGCACAGGGACCGCGCCAGCGTGTCCGCGTCGCCTGCGTAGAACTCAACATGGTCAATATCGAGGATCTTCATCGCTGCCTCCTGGTGGGGGTTCATGCGGGTCCGGGATCGTCCCCGTCCGCTGGGTCGCGAGAAGGGCGGCGCCTGCGCCCAGGCCACCGCCGGCCGGCAGGTCAACGTGCACGATGAGCGCCTCGTCGGCGTCCGCGTCGGCAAGAAACAACGCGGCGATGCCCAGCCCGGCCCTGATCCCGCTCACGCATGCCACAGGCCCGGTCAGGTTCCAGCGGGCGGCCAGGTGGCCGGCGACGGCATTCGGGACGGACTGGAAAAACAGCAGCGGGGAGACGCGTCGGCCGGCATCGACCGTCGCCGCTACGTGGGCTGCGCTGGCAGTGTCGCCGAACGCCGTCACGATGACGATGGCGGTGGCCGCGGCGGCCGCAGCCCCATCGGGGCGCCTGCGCAGGGCACGGGTCGCGACCTCGGCCAGCAGCGGGCTGAAGCTGGACTCGATGAACGCGGCGAGTGCCGGGACGTCGGTGTCGGCGCTCGTCTCGGGCCAGGACGCGGACGACAGGACTGCCAGGCCGGCGTCGGCCGCCGCCGCGCGCAGTGCTGTCACGTCCGGGGTCACGTCCGGCCCGCGCGGCGTGGCCTGATCTGGCACCATCACGGCAGACCGACGATGAGTGCGGTGTTCGACCCGCCGAACGCGCAGTTGAGGCTCATCGCGAGCTGCGCGGGAGCGGCGAGCGGCTCGCCCAGCACGAGGCGGAGGCCGCATTCGCTGTCCGGGCCGAGGTAGCCGGCGTTGACCGGAAGCATTCCCTTGCGCAGCGCCAGCAGCGTCACGATCAGTTCCAGCACTCCCGAGGCCTCCAGCGCTTGGCCGTGCAGCGACTTCGTGGAACTCACCGGGACGAACCGGGCGGCGTCGCCCAGCGCGAGCCGTAGCGCGCTCGCCTCGGCAGAGTCGCTCACGCGGGTGCCTGACCCGTGGGCGTTGACGTAGCCAAGGTCGCCAGGCGCGGCGCCGGCCCGCTGCAGGGCGGCCGTGATCGCCCGGGCTAGGCCCAGGCCGTCGGGACGCGGCTGGCAGGGGTGGTAGGCGTCGCCGCTGCGGCCCCAGCCGGCGATCCGCGCCGTGGGCGGCGCGCACCGTGCCCGTGCGGCCGCGGCCGACTCGATGACGACAGCGCCGACGCCGTCGCCGAGCAGCAGCCCCCGCCGTCCGGCGCTGAACGGGCGCACCTGGCCGTCGTCGGCGAGCACCCGCCCGGCGTCGAACAGCGCGAACTGGTCGCGCTCCACCAGGTACCCGCCTGCGACGATGACGCGGTCGGCGAGGCTACGGGCGATCATGGCTGCCGCGTCGCCGATCGCGCCGCTGGCCGCCACGCATGCCGACATGTAGCAGCGCAGGCCCTGCTCCGCCAGGCCGAGGTCCCGGGCGACCGCGGCGGCGAACGCCTCCGGGCCGCCGTGGACGGCGAGAAACAGCGGGGTGCGGGCCCGGGCGGCTGCGGAAAGGCCGGCGTCGTCGCAGGCTTCGCCGGTTGCGCGGGTAAGCTCGGTGCGCAGGTCCGGGTTCCCGGGCATCGTCGCCGCGATGCCGACCCGGCGAGTGGCGACGTCGAACCGCTGGACGGGTCTGAAGGCGGGCCGGCCGGACAGCACCCCCGAGGCCAGCGCAGCAGTGCCCGGCCCGTAGCCGCTTGCGGCGGCCGAGCCGGTCACGACCACCTGGCCCGCCCCCCGCCGGGCGCGGCTGTCACGCATCGGACGACCCGATCCTCAGGGCGCGGAAGACGTCGAGCGCGCCGGTGACGGTGGACATGCGGGCCAGCGCTTCGTCGCCAATGTCCAGCACGCCGTAGCGCTGCTCGACCTGGTGGATGAGCCACGCGAGTTCCAGGGAGTCGATCGTCTCCGGTACCTGCCCCGGCTCGCGATCGCCGTAGGTGGCGAGCATGGCGATGACCTCGGATCGCTCCAGCATCCCGGACATGGTCAGTGCGCCGAGGTGGATGCCCGCACCGCGACGGTCTGGCAGAACTCTCCGACGGTCATTCCGGCGAGCTGGTCGGACTCGTCCTCGCCGAACTTCACGCCGAACCTGTCTTCGACGCGGAGGGCGAGCTCGACGAGGGCGAGTGACTCCAGGTCGGCTCCGGCCGGGCCGAGGGTCGTGCCGTCGCTGATGTCCTCGGTGCTGTAGTTCATGTCCGTCAGGGATTCGAGCACGAACTGGCGGATCTCGTCGGTCATGGTAAGCACTTTCTTCTCGGGGGAGAGATGGCCTCGCGAGGGGCTGAGCCGGCCTGGCGGCTAGCGGGCGCCGTCCGCGCCGGCGGCGGGAGGGGCCGGCGACGGATCCGGGTCGGCGTCACGGAGAGCGGCGTGGCTGCGGACGAGCTTTCCGGTGGCGGTGCGCGGCAGCTGCTCGACGAGGTGCAGCCGTCTCGGGCGCTTGTACGGGGCGAGCCGGGTGGCGATCTGCCGCTCCACGGCCGGCAGCTCGCAGCCCTCAGCCAGCACGAGGTACGCCTCGATCGCGTGATCGCAGACGACGACCACCCCGGCGACCTCTGGCAGCGCGGCCAGCGTGTGCTCGACCTCGGTCAGGTCCACCTTGAGGCCGCCGACGGAGACCTGCGAGTCCCTGCGGCCGAGGACTCGGATCAGCCCGGTGCGGGGATCGACTGTGCCCGCGTCCCGGGTGTGCAGCCAGCCGTCTGACCAGCGGCGCGGGTCCTGCTCGCCCAGGTACGGAGAGGCCGGCAGCGCGAAATGCAGCTCCCCGTCCTGTTCCCGGAAGGTGATGCCGGGAGCGGGCGTCAGGCTGGGCCGGTGCCGGCCGAACAGGTCCGTGGCGAGGACGCCCGCCTCGGTCATCCCGTACATGTTGCCCAGGCGCACGCCGTAGCGCTCCGTGAACATGTCGTATACGTCGGGCCGGACCAGTTCCCCGCCGGTGGTCATCCCAGTCAGCTGCGGCAGCCGCGGCGGCTCCAGCACCGAGGCCAGCAGCTCGATGTGGAAGGGCACGCCCAGCAGCGTGGTCGGCTGGTCGCTGGCGGCGACCGTGGACAGGATGCCGTCCGCGGTCGTCCGGGCCGGAATCGTCAGGTTCACGCCCGCGTGCAGGCTGTAGAGGAGACCGCCGACCAGCCCGAGCACGTGCACCATGGAGGCGAGCGACACGATGCGCTCGCCGCCGCGCGGGATCCCGTCTATCAGCGTATAGCGCTTGACTTCCTCGATGAGGCTCGCGGCGTCCCGGCCGATCACCTTGGAGGGCCCGGTGGACCCGGAGCTGAGCTGTATGACGGCATGGCTCGTGGCGGCCGCCTTGCCGGGATACCGGTCCACCCGCCCGGCGACTTCGCTGAATCCCCGGAGCGGCCCGCCGCCGGCGGACGCGGCGGTCACCACCACTTGGGGCGCCAGCCGCTGCAGCGCGACGTCCACCTCGAAGGCGGTAAGCCGGTGGTCCAGCAGACTCGCCTGTGCGCCGACCTGCCAGGAGGCGAGCAGGCTGGTGATGAACGCGAGCGATGGCGGCAGGCACAGCGCGACGGTGCCGCCACGGCGCAGCCCCGCATCGGCCAGGTCCTGGCGGCACCCGGCCACCAGCTTGCGCAGTTCTCCGCGGGTAACGGGGGCGCCGAGGTGCAGGCACACGTCGTCCTCGGGCCCGCCCAGCAGCACCTCATCGACCCACCCGGAATCCACCGGATCAGCGTCCCCGGTTTCCTTCGCGGAAAGGCTCACCATCCCGACCTCCCTCTGGTCCCGCACATTGGCATGCCGTCACGACTGTGGTTTGGTCGGCCAGGTGGGTGAGCGCGGCGCCGGCCGGTCGCGGTTCCGATGCTCATCACAGGTCAGCCGATCAGCTCGCGGAGTGCGTCGGCCATTTTTTCGCCCGAGCCGCACTCGCGTGCCCGCTGGACACCGGTCACCGGCAGCCACGCGACCGGCATCAGACCGAAGACCTCGACCGGCCCTGCGTACGGCGACGGCCGCCAGTGACGCGCGGCGTCCTGGTTGGCCCGCCACACGCGCAGCGAGCGCGCGGCGAAGTCGGGCTTGGCGTCCCGTGGCACAAGGTCGCGCTCCTGCCAGCTCGCCAGGATCCGCGGCAGATCCGGTGGCAGGGCCGGCTCCTCCGACAAGGGCCCGGTGATGGCGTCCGGCGGCTCCAGCAGCCCGGCGTCGATCACGGCCAGCAGCCGGACATCGTCAAGCCGGACGGCCATCTCGTAGGCGATCGCCGCCCCGATCCCACAACCGCCGAGCAGGTACGGGCCGGCGGGGCGTTCCGCGCGCACCGCATCGACGTAAGCATCGGCCATCGCCTCCAGCGTCCGGCCGGGTTCCGCGTCGGAGTAGAGCCCAGCCGCCTGGATGCCGAAGACGGTGTACTCCTCTCCCAGTGCGTGGGCGAGCCGGCAGTACAGGCCGGCCTGCCCGTGGTCCGGATGAACCAGGAACAGCGGCGAACGGGTGCCGTCGCCGTCCTGGATCGCGATGAGCGGCCCGGACAGCCGCTCGGCGCGGTCGCGGATCAG
The DNA here is from genome assembly GCA_017592665.1 of Streptosporangiaceae bacterium NEAU-GS5. Taxonomy (GTDB): domain Bacteria; phylum Actinomycetota; class Actinomycetes; order Streptosporangiales; family Streptosporangiaceae; genus NEAU-GS5. The sequence goes on from JAGFNW010000030.1 coordinate 57,946, forward strand.
GGTCGCCTGTTGCTCCACGGTCGGGTGCTCGGCGACCGCGTTCAGCGAGAGCTGGACGCCGAACTCTCGCAGGATTCCGTCCAGCACCCTGGCCGCGTCCAGCGAGTTGCCACCGATGCCGAAGAAGTCCTCCCGGATCCCGACGGCGAAGCCGAGGACAAGCTGCCAATGCCGGGCCAGCCAGATCTCCACGGGATCCCTTGGCCGCTGGTAGCCGGCATCGCTCGTTTCGCTGAGGGCATGGTTCATGGCGCGGTCGTACCGTTCTCGTGTTGGGGGGCAAGCCGCCAGCGCTGGACCTTGCCCGCCCCCGATCGGGGAACCTGGTCAACGAACGTGAACTGCTTCGGGATCTTGTATCTGGCCAGCCGCCGCCCGCAGTGCGCCGCGAGCTCGGCCTTGCGCACGCTCGCGCCGGGGCGCAGGACCACCTGCGCACCCACCACCGACCCGAGCACCTGGTGCGGGACGGCCACCACGGCCGCGTCGACAACCGCGGGGTGCTCCCGGAGCGCCGCCTCGACCTCGTCGGGATCGACCTTCTCGCCGCCCACGTTGATGATGTCGTGGTCACGCGGTTCGAGGTAGAGGTAGCCGCCGGAGTCCAGCCGACCGTGGTCGCCGACCGTGGCAAATCCGTCCCGGGTAGTTCGGATGGCCTGCTCGCCGACGTAATCAGAGCGGACGGCCCGCTGGGGGGTCCGCATGAACACGGTACCGGTTACGCCTGGCGCCACCGGGTGGCCGGCGTCGTCCAGGATGCGGACTTGGGTGATGAAGCCGCGGCCGACCGTGCCGGGCCGGGCCAGCCACTCGTCGCCGCGGACCAGCGTCACGCCGATCCCTTCGGTTGCGCCGTACAGCTCGTAGACGCGGTCCGGGCCGAGCAGGGCGATCCAGTCGCGCTTGGTGGCCGCGTCGCAGCGGGCCGCGGTGTGCAGTACCGCCCGCAGGCTGGCGAAGGACGCCGGGTCCAGGTCCGGCAGGGCCGCGATCTCCCGCATGTGCGTCGGGGTCAGCTGGAGCCACTCGATGGCATGCCGCCGCACCAGCTCGACTGTCCACTGCGGCGCGAAGAACGGCTGCAGGACCACGGTGCCGTGGTCCAGCAGGGCGTCCACGAACGCGGTGAACGGCGCGGCATGATACAGCGGCCCGACGATGAGCGTACGCTGCCCGGTGCGCCACCCGGTCTGCCGGATCACCAGGGACGGAGTCCTGGCCGGGTCGTAGCGCAGTGGCCCCGGCCGGGCGGAGATCTTCGGGATGCCCGTGCTCGCGCCGGTGGCCAGCAGGTACGCCACGGCGTCGGCGTCGGCGCCGGCCGGCGGCTCCGGCCCGGCGGGCAGGTCCAACCGCTGCGGCCGGAGCCGGGCGTCCATCAGGCAGGCGCGCGCGAACCGCCGGCCCAGCTGGCGCAGCAGGGCATCCTGCTCTGCCGGCGCGGCGGCCGGGTTCATCGCGAAGACCGGCACCTGCGCCGCGAGCGCCGCCACGATGCCGATGGCCGCGGGCAGCGTGTTGTCGGCCGGCACGACGGCGCAGCACCGCGCACCCTGGCCGGCCGCCGCACGCAGTTCACTGGCCGTGTCCGCGACCCGGCCGCCGAATTCCCGCCAGGAGAGGGCCTCTTCTGCCAGGCGGGCGTCGAAGCCGACGAGGGCTGTCCGGTCCGGCTCGCCGCGGGCGAGGTCGGCGATTCGCTGGCGTACGGACAGGGTCATCGTAACTGCAGGATCTCTGCCAGCCGCCGGATGGTGGCCGCGCTCACGAACTCGTACACGTCCAGCGGCCGACCGAACTCCGTCTCGACGGCGTCGACGATACTCAGGGCCGACAGCGAGTCGCCGCCCAGTTCCAGGAAGTCGTCGTCCACGCCCACGGACGGCACGTCCATGCGCGCTGACCAGATCGCCACTAGGCGGCGTTCCGCGTCGTCGCGCGGATGGGAATACAGGGTGCAGCGGCCCTCGGCCACGGCCGCGGCGAGGCATTGCGCGTCCACCGCGCCGTCCACCGTCGGAATGCGCTCCGTGATCAGCACGCCGGCCAACCCGCTGTCAACGCCCAGCTCTCGCCACACGTGATTGCGCAGGACGGGCCCGCTCACGTACTCGCTTACCTCGACGGCCGCGACGGCCACCTTGTTTTCGTTGTCGTGCACGAGCGCGGTCTCGGCCCGGCGGACAGCTGGGTGCGCGGTTAGTACCCTGGTTATCTCGGGCAAGGTGGCCACGGCTGCTCTCCTGTCAGCAGATCAGCGACGAGCTCGTGCACTTCAGGGTTGCGCAGTAGGTCATCGTGGCCGATGTCGAGCGCGATGGCCCGCGAGCCCGGCACCGGCGGCTCATAGCCGTCCGAGCAAACGAATAGCGGGACCGCCGTACGCATGTCGAACCCGCCCTCGCCTGCCAGCAGCAGGTAGTCCAGGTAGGCGGTGAACCCTGCGGTGAGCTCTCCGCGGAAGAACTCTGGCAGGGACAGCCGCCCGGCGACCGCGTGCATCAGCTGGCCGTACCTGGCGGCCAGGGCCGCGGCGATCCGCGGGAGGTCATCCGGGTATGCCGCTGCGATTTGCTCCGAGAGGCCGCGGGCGTCCGCCAGCTCGTCCTCGGTCAGCTGCCCGGCGGAGGACTTCAGCGCCGACGTGAACTCGTCGGCCAGCGAGTCGCCGGTGGTCGGCACGGCGTCGAAGAGCAAGGTCATCGGCGCGGACTCGGTCACGGCGATCGCGTCCGCGACGCGAGTGGCCAGCGCGGCGCCGGCGCAGAAACCGAGTACCGCACGTACTGGCCGGCCGACCGCGGCGAGCTCGGCTACCCAGCGGTCAACGCGCGCCGCCAGTGGGCCCGCGCCTTCCCCCCGGATATGAAGGAAGGTGACATCGGTCGGCACCCCGGCAGCCAGCTCCCCGAAGCCCGCCGCCGTCCGGCCTCCGGCGAAATCCAGGCAGGGGACGAGATCAGGCCCCTGGTCCGACAGCTGCCGCCAGTGTGTCAGCTCCATCCAGCCCCCCTTTCGGGCCGGCGATCGCCGCCAGTACTGAGTAGTCGATCTTTCCGCCGGGTGTCCGTGGGAGGCGGTCGACGTGCCGGAAGACCACCTGCCGGCTGGGCACCCCGAGCGACTCGACCAGTTCGCGCCGCTGCTGCTCGTGCACCGCCGCGGCGCCCGCGCCGACAAGGTGCACCACTTCGTCGATGCCGCAGATCACCGCGGCGGGGTGGCCCGGCCGTTCCACCAGGCGCTCCAGGTCGTCCAGGTTCGTGCGGACGCCGAGCACCTTCACGATCCGCTTGGTGCGTCCGGTCAGGTACAAGTAGCCGTCGCGCAGGTATCCGAGGTCCCCGGTGTCCAGGACGTCGACCTCGGCGCCGCGGGACAGGTCTTCGCGGCGCGTCGCGTAGCCGAGCATGACGCCGGGGCCCTGGTAACAGACCGCGCCCTCGCCGGACACGGCCCGCGCATGGGTCGGTGCCGGCCTGACCGAAACGGTGCCGCCCGGTACCGCAGTGCCCACCGATCCGAGGCGGCACGGCAGGTCGGCAGGGTCCAGGCAGGCGATCCGGGCGGTTGCCTCAGTCTGGCCGTACATTACGAAGAAGCGGCCGTCCCGCCGGCCCATCAGCCGGGCAAGCCGCATGGTCAGGTCGTTGCCCAGCCGCGCGCCCGCCTGGGTCATGGTGCGGATGCTGCTGCGGCCCAGCAGGCCGGCGTGCGCCGGCCCGAACGCCGCATAGGTCGTCGGCACCGCGGCGAACGACGTGGCACCGCACCGGATGAGGTGGTCCCACGTCGCCAGGGACAGCGGTGACCCGCCGCCGAGCACGACGCTCGCGCCTGCCAGCAGGTGGGTGTTCAGTACGGACAGCCCGTAGGCGTGCGTGACCGGCATCGTGGCCGGGGCGCGTTCGGCGGCGGTGATGCCCAGCGCGCGGATGACCGCGGCGGCGTTGCCGGCCAGCCCGGAGCACGACAGACGTACCGTCTTGGGGCTGCCGGTCGAGCCGGACGTGGCCAGCAGCAATGCCATGCCGGGGTAGATGTCCCCGGTCGGCTCGCCGCTGCTCCGCCGGAAGATGGCCCGGCCGGTGACCCGTTCCTCGGCCGGGCGGTAGCCGAGACCGGTCAGACCTGCCGCTGATCCCGGCGCCGGAACCACGAACTCGGGCTGGTATGCCGCGAGGATTTCGGGCGAGGCGGGCAGGAACGCGACGGCATGCCCCAAGCGCAGCGCGGCAAGATAGGCCAACACAGTGGGCAGGTCACGGTCTCCCGCGCACAGCACCAGTGCCTTGCCGTCGTGACGTAGCGCCCACTCGAATTCGCTGACCAGCTTGGCCAGCTCACCGTAGGTCAGCTTGGTGCGATCCTCGAGGCACATGGCCAATGAAGTCGGCTGCGCGTCGTCGTGGGTAACGAGATCCAGCATCGCCGGCACCATTGTCGCATTCTATGAGGCCTGCAGATCGCCGTCTATGTCATGACGGCACCGAAACATTTCTGTTTGCCAGGAAAAGGAACTAAACAACGGCTCTTCGCTGTTCGTCGGGAACTGTGATGACGCAGCTACTTCTTGTACTGCCACTGTGGTGTGTAATTACATGTAATTTCATGTAATTTTCATGTCGGGGGCCTTGGCGGATGCGGTGACGCCGGTCGGGTGGTGGTGCGGGGGCGGGCAGGTGGCCCGGGGGAGCGCCGCCGATGTCCGGTACTGGCGGGGCCGTCCGCCAGCGGGGCGGGCGTCCATGTCGGGCGGATGCGGCGGGAGTCGGCGTGGCGGGCGCGGCGCTGCTGGTTGCTACAGATCCCCTCTTAATGCGAAGAGCCGAAATTCGCCACTGATTGTGTATTGTTGCCGGGCTCCCCGGATGAGACCATGTCGACGGCGAGGGGACATCGCGGCGGCGACGCTGTCGAGCTCGGCCGGTCAACGCGTTTGCAGCCTGAGGTGTGCCCAAATGACCATGACCGCAAGTCCGGGCGGAAGTTCGCCGCCGGGGAAACAATTGCCCCAGCCGAAAGACCTTTACCGTGTAATGCGGCTGATTCGACGATTCGAAGAAAAGGCAATCGACCTGGTCCGGGCCGGCACCATTGTCAGCGGCATCCACCCGTGCATCGGGCAGGAGGCAGTCGCCGCGGGGACCGGAGCCGCGCTGCGCCGCGATGACGTCATGCTGGCGAACCACCGCGCGCACGGGCAGCTGCTGGCGAAGGGCAGCGACCCCGGTCGGCTGCTCGCCGAGATGGCCGGGCGCACCACCGGGGTCGCCCACGGTCGGGGAGGCTCGTTTCACCCCTCCGACTTCACCGTCGGCGTGCTCGGGTCAACGGGGTCGGTGGGCCATGGCGCGGCCCTGGCAACGGGGGCGGCGTGGGCGCTGGCCCGCTCGGGCGGCGACCGTGTCGCGGTAAGCGTCTTCGGCGACGGCGCCGTCAACCAGGGGGCGCTGCTCGAGGCCCTCAACCTGGCCGCGCTGTGGCAGGTCCCGGCCGTTTTCATCTGCGAGAACAACCGCTACGCGACCACACTCCCCGTTGAGGCGGCCGTGGCCGGGACCATCACGGGGCGGGCGGAGGCCTTCGGGATCCCCGCGCACAGCCACGACGGGATGGATCCGGAGACCGTGTACGCGGCGGTGGCCGGCGCCGTCGCCCGGGCGCGCGCCGGCCAGGGCCCGGCGTTCCTGGAATTCCGCACCTACCGGTTCTTCGGCCACCACACCTTCGAGGCCACGACAAGGCCGCGTTACCGGGATCCGGAGGAGGTCGCCCGCTGGCAGGCCCGTGACCCGCTGGCGCTGCAGGCCGGGCGGATCCCGGAAGGTACCCGAGCGCGGATCGACGGGGAGGTGGAGGAGGCCGTTGAGGCGGCGGTGCGGTTCGCCCTGGCCGGCCCGAAACCGGACCCGGCCGACGCCGCCGAGTACCTGTACGCGTCGGGCCTGCGCCCCCGGCCGGGTATAGCGGCCATCCGGGGGGAAAGGACTGCCACACGGTGAGCAAGCTGTCGTACACGCGTGCCCTGAACCTGGCGCTCGCCGCCGAGATGGACCGCGACCCCGCGGTGTTCGTGCTCGGCGAGGACATCAGGCACGCGCTCACCAACGTGACGGTGGGGCTGTTCGACAGGTTCGGCCCCGAGCGGGTCGTGGAAACGCCGCTGTCGGAGCAGGGCGTCACGAACTTCGCCACGGGTGCGGCGATGGCCGGGCTGCGGCCGGTGATCGAGTACCAGATCCCGTTCCTGCTGATGCTCGTGTTCGAGCAGATCGCGAACCAGGCGAATAAGTTCTCGCTGATGAGCGGCGGCCAGGGTAGTGTTCCCGTGACCTACCTTCTGCCCGCCGCGGGCTGGCGGCCCGCCTGGGGCGCGCAGCACTCCGACGAGCCCTACAGCCTGTTCGCCCACTACGGAGTGAAGACCGTGGTGCCCGCGACGCCCACCGACGCGTACGGCCTGTTCGTCTCCGCGATCCGCGACGATGATCCGGTGGTGCTGTTCGCGCCGCTTCCCGCGCTGGCGGTTCGCGAGGACGTGGAGCCGGCCAGCCTCGGGCCGGTCCCGCTCGGCACCGCACGAGTCCACCGCGTTGGCGGAGACGTGACAGTTGTCGCCATCGGCCACCTGGTGAATGAGGCCCTGACAGTCGCGAGCGAGCTCGCGGACCAGGTATCGGTCGAGGTGTTCGATCCCCGGACCCTTTACCCCTTTGACTGGGACGCGCTGGCTGCCTCGCTGGACAAGACGGGACGCCTCGTCGTCGTGGACGACGCGAACCGGACCTGCGGCATGGCGGGCGAGATCATCGCCACCGCCGTCGAGGAGATGCGCCTGGTGGCGCCGCCGCGGCGCGTCACCCGGCCGGACGCTGCCGTGCTCGGGTTCTCGCTGGAGGCCGATCTGGCGCTTCAGCCCAGCCGCCAGCAGGTCACCGACGCGGTGCTCGAGGTGGTGAAGGCCTCCCCGGGCCGGGCGGAGGGGTACCGCGGATGAACGGCGAGGCGACCGCGGCCAGGGCGGCCGGGGGCCTGGTGCCCGCGTCGGACATGCAGTCGCTGCGGGTGTTCCGCGCGACCGCCAAGGCGGCGGCCGGCGTCCTCGACCTCATCATGCCGATGCGGGTCGGGGGGGATGGGCCGGCCCTGTTCCTCGCCCACCCGATGATCGGGCTGAGCTGGTCCTACCTGGCGCTGCTCCCGCATGTTGATCCCCGCTATCCGTTGTACGGCGTGCAGGCCCGCGGCATGCGGCGACCCGAGCCGCTGCCGGCCGGCATGCGGGAAATGGCGGAGGACTACGCCGACCAGATCCGGCTGGTGCAGCCGACGGGCCCTTACCACCTGTTCGGCTGGTCGTTGGGCGGGAACATCGCCTTCGCGATCGCGGAAGAAATGCAGCACCGCGGCGAGCGAATCGGGCTGCTCGTCATCCTGGACGCCAACCTGGCGAACATCCCGGCGATCCCGCCGAGCAACGAGCCCTGGATCTTCTACAACATGGTGCTCGCGCAGTTCGGCTACGTGCCCGCGCTGACTCCGGACGACCCCGACCCGGATGCGCGGATGCTGGAACTGGTGCGCCGCCGCCCGGGCCTCGGGCTGGCCGAATGGCCGGAGCAGCGGATCCGCGCGATGCAGCGGGTCATCCGCAATAACGTCCTCGTGGCGCGCACGCACCGGCCGGGAGTCGTGCACTGCCCTCTGCTGCTGTGCTCCGCGGCTCCCAATCCCCCGAGCCTGGCCGAGAAGGTGGAGACCTGGCGGTCCTTCGTCGATGGGCCGATCGAGGCGGTCGAACTCGACTGCGACCACCGGCACATGCTGCTGCCTGAGCCGGCCGCTCGGATCGGCCTGGCCCTTTCGGCGCGACTGGCACGCGTTGACATGGCCGATCACGAGGAGATGCAATGATCGAAGCCAGTGGCCTGCGTAAGTCATACCGAACCCGGCGCCGCGGCAAGGTCACCGTTGTCGAAGCCGTCCGCGGGGTGGACTTCTCCGTTCAGCAGGGCGCGATATTCGGTTTCCTGGGCCCCAACGGCGCCGGGAAGTCGACAACCCTCCAGATGCTGGCCACGCTGCTTCGCCCCGACAGCGGCGACGCCACGATCGCCGGGGCGGACGTGCGGCGCGACCCGGGGGAAGTCCGCAAGCGCATCGGGTTCGTGGCGCAGACCAGCGGCACGTACCTGAACTCGACCGGGCGGCGCGACCTGATCCTTGAAGCACAGATGTACGGCGCGTCAAGAGCCACCGCCGCGCGGCTCGCGGACCGGGTCATCGAGTCCTTCCAGCTGAAGGACTTCGTCGACCGCCAGATCGGCACCTATTCCGGCGGGCAGCGCCGGCGGCTGGATGTCGCACTCGGCGTCATCCACTCGCCGCAGGTCATCTTCCTGGACGAGCCCACGGCCGGGCTGGACCCGCCGAGCCGGGCCCGCATGTGGCAGGAGGTGCGCAGGCTTCGCGACGAGGGCATGACGGTCTTCCTCACCACCCATTACCTCGACGAGGCGGACACGCTCTGCGACCGGGTCTCGATCATCGACCGCGGGCGGATCGTCGCCGAGGGCACCCCGTCAGACCTCAAGCGCGAGATCTCCGGCGATGTCGTCAGCGTCGACCTGGCCGCGCCTGACACCGCGGGCGCGCCGGAACCAGCCACCGTGCTTGAGGCGGCCAAGGTCCTCGCCGAGCAGGCGTGCGTGGAATCCTGCGAGATCATCGAGCACACGCTGCGGCTGTACACCGACAGCGCGGCCACGGCCATCCCGCAGATCATGCGGGCGCTGAGTGCCAAGGGCATCGAGCCGGGGGCGATCGAGACCCGCCGGCCGAGCCTGGACGACGTGTTCCTGGCCAAGACCGGCCGCACGCTGGCGGACTAGTGCCGTGACCGACAACGCAGCGAGGTGCCGCTCTGGGCGACGCGACGGGGCAAAGATTGGCGGGAGGGGCACTAGCAGGCAACCGACAGGAGAGCGACGGCTATGAAGCATGTCCGCGATACATGGCTGATCTTCCAGTACGAGGCCGCCCTGCAGGTGCGCAACCCGGTCGGCGTGGCGATCACGCTGATCCAGCCGATTACCTACCTGCTGCTGTTCACCCCGTTCCTGAAGGCGGTTATGGACGTGCCCAGCTACGGCAGCGCCTTCCAGGTCTACGTGCCCTCGTTGTTCACGGCCACCGGCGTGTTCAACGGCTTCTTCGCCGGGTTCGCGCTGCTCGCCGCGATCCGGCAGGGGGTCGTCACCAGGAGCCGGGTCACGCCGGTCAGCCGGATCAGCCTCCTGCTCGGGCGGCTCTTCATGCACGCGCTGCTGATCGAGTTCCAGGCCATCGTAGTTACCGTGGCAGCCGTCGCGTTCGGCCTGCGCGTGCGGTTCGGCGACCTCCTGCTGGCCTTGGTCCTGCTGGCCATGATTGTGCTGCTGAGCGCGTCGGTGGGATACGCCCTGGCGCTCCTGGTGCCCAACGAGGGCTCCCTGGGCACGCTCATCAACTCGATCGCCCAGCCGGTCGCGCTGCTCGCCGGGGTGCTGATCCCGCTGTCGGTCGCGCCGCTGTGGGTCCGCGACGTGGCCTACGCGAACCCGTTCGCCTGGGGAACCAACGCCATGCGGTCGATCTTCCAGGGCGATCCCGGGGCGGACGTCGTGTGGCAGTCGTTCCTCATCACGGCGGTCGTCGCGACGGCCGCCGTGATACTGACGTCGCGGCTGTTCAACCGCGAGCTCGCCTGACGAAGCCGGAGGGATCAGTGACGGGAAGCAACCTGCGGGCCGTGCTGGCCGCAGACATGGAACTCGGCGCGGGCAATGTCCTGCTGCGTATGGCAGAGCACGGCGCCGACATGGACGTGCCGCGGGTGACATTCGATACCGACGTCGACGGGATCCCCGCGTGGACCCCGCTGTCGCTGCGGACGCTGACGGAGCGGGCGGCCGCCAGGGCGCAGTGGTTCTCCGTGCACGGCGTCGGGCGGCGCGACCCGGTCGCCGTCTACCTCACCTCAGCGGCCGACGTGTTCCTCAGTTTCTTCGCCCTGACCTGGCTCGGGGCGATACCGGCCCTGATGAACGGGAGCATGCCCCCCGATGTCGCTGTCGAGTTCATCCGGCGGCTGCGCCCCGCCGGGGTGCTCACCGACGGCGACCACTCCTGGCTGGCCGACCGCGACCTCGCCGCGCCGATCATCGGCTACGCCGCCGAGGCCGGCACCGGGAACCCGTCCGGCGCGCCGCCGCACTACCGGCACCATCTCGATGACCCGGTCGCCATCACGCACTCCTCCGGCACGACACGGATGCCGGCCGCGGTCGTGCACTCGCATCACAGCCTGTTCGCGGCGGTGCGGGCGGTCCGGCTGACCGAGCCCCGGCAGCACGGCCCGGTCCGGGAGATGTCCGTTTTCCCGCAGGCACACACCGCAGGCGTCATCATCATGAACGAGGCGCTGTGCAACGGGTACGAACTGCTGTGCCTGTCGGCGCAGGGAGGCACGTTCGGGCGCAGCGGCGAGGTGATTCTCGACGCCATCGAGCGCTGGCACCCGACCGCGGTGTACGGCTTCGCCGTCACCTGGGCCGAGCTGGCCCGCTACGACCTGACCAGCCGGGATCTGCGCTCCGTCCGGTTCTGGTCCAACAGCGGGGACTCCGCGCACGAGGCGCATATCCGCCGCCTGATCGAGGTCGGCAGTCACCACGCGTACTCCGGCGGCGAGATCGTTACCCTGCCCGGGTCCCGGTTCAACGACACCCTCGGCTCAACCGAGATGGGATACGGCGGGTTCGGCATCAGCCACCGGCCCGGAACCGAGCGCTACGGCCGCTGCGTCGGCAAACCGCAGCCGTTCGCCGAGATCGTGCTGATCGACCAGCAGACCGGCAAGGAGGTCCCGGACGGGGAGGTCGGGATGGTCGCCATGAAGTCGCCCACCCTGGCGCTCGGCTACTGGAACGACTCCGCCGCGACGTTCCGCACCCGCCTGAACGGCTACTACCTGACCGGGGACCTGATGTATCGCGACGCGGAGGGCTACTTCTACCACGTGGACCGGGCCAGCGACGCACTCGACCTCGGCGGCGGGAAGTGGCTCTACACCGTGCTGTCGGAGGAGCGGATCCTCAAGCACTGCCCCGACGTCCGCGATTGCACACTGCTGGCCGTCCGCGGGGACGACGGTGAACTCACCGTCGACGTCCTGCTCGTGCTGGCCGAACCCGTGACCTGGCAGCCCGCAGACCGGGACAGCGAAGTCCGCACCGCGCTCGGCGACCTGGCGGCGGGCCTGCCGCTGCGGGTGGTGGCCGTGCCGGAGAGCGAGATGATCCTCGGGCCTACCGGCAAGGTTCGCAAGTTCCTCATGCGCGAGCGGCTGCTTACCGCCGCGAGCGCGCATGTGATCGAAGAGGATGCACAAGCCAATGCCTGACGCTTAGAGGGGCTGTGGATGGACGGCGAGCTCGATCACCCGAGGTGAGGTTCTCATGCGCTTTCCCGTTTCGTTCGCGCAGCTGCGGATGTGGTTCATCGACCGGCTGGCGCCCGGCGAGGCGGCCTACAACATGCCCTGCTCGTTCTGGCTGGACGGCCCGCTCGACGCGGACGCGCTGCAGCGGGCCATGGACACCCTCGCCGCCCGCCACGCCATCCTGCGGACGAGCATCGTCGCCTTCGACGGCACGCCCGAGCAGGTCGTCGCGGACCACGGCACCATCCCGATCGAGCGCGTGGAACTGCCGGCGGAGCCGACGCCCGGCGAGCGAGGCCGGCAGGCCGAGGCGATCGCCGACGACCTGGCGTGCCGGCCGTTCGACCTGACGGCCGGACCGCCGATCCGGGCGGCGCTGATCACGGCGGGTCCCGATCGGCACCTGCTCGTGCTGGTCCTGCACTACAGCATCGGCGACGGAGCCTCGATGCGGATCCTGATCGACGAGCTGTCGGCCTGCTACCGGGCCGAGACGACGGGGACGCCTCCGGTGCTGCCGACGCTGTGGCTGGAATACGGCGACTACGCGGTGTGGCAGCGGGACCGGATGCGCGGCGAGGCACTGCAGCGCCAGCTGGGCTACTGGCGCGGGCAACTGTTGGGCGCGCCGCGGCTGCTCACGCTACCCACCGACCGGCCCAGGCCCGCCCGCCGGTCCAGCCGCGGCGAGCTGGCGGCGGCGCACCTCGACGCCGCCACCACGCAGAGGCTGGCCGCCGTGGCTCATGGCGCCAACGCCACGATGTTCATGGTGTTCCTCATGGGCTTCGCGGCCACCCTGTCCCGCTATGCGCGGCAGCACGACATCCTGATCGGCACCCAGGTGGCCGGCCGTACTCACGCGGAGCTGGAGCCGGTTCTTGGCGCGATGACCAACATCGTCGTCCTGCGCATGAGGCTGGACGGCGACCCGTCCTTCACCGAGCTGCTCGGCCGGGCACGGGATACCACCCTGGACGCCCTGGCCCACGAGCAGCTCCCGTTCGAGAAGCTCGTGCAGGACCTCGCGCCCGATCGCACGCTTGCCCACACACCGCTCATCCAGGCCCAGTTTCTCTACGGGGCGCTCAAGCCCCCCGACCCGGATCTTCCCGGCATCACGGCGCACGGCCGGGCCTTGCCCACGCACACCGCGAAGCTGGACCTCACCATGTACGCGGACGCTGGTGACCGCGACGGCACCGCGCTGACCCTGGAGTACAGCACGGACTTGTGGGACCGGGGCTGGGCCGACCGGTTCCTGCGCCGCATGGCGACGCTGCTGGAGCACGCCGCGGACGCGCCGGGCACTCGGGTCAGCGACCTGCCGATGCTCACCGCCGCCGAGCGCAGCGCCCTCCCGTTGACGCCCACCGCCACGCTCGACCGGGGCGCGCTGCCCGCCCCGCAGCGGGGCGACGTTCCGCCCGCCGGCCGGGTGGGGCCCCGTACCCCGGCCGAGGCGACCGTCGCCCGAATGCTGGCCGACCTGCTCGGCCTGACCGAGCCGATCGGCGTGCACGACAACTTCTTCGACCTGGGCGGCCACTCGCTGACCACGACCAGGCTGGTCGCCTGCATCGTCAGCACCTACGGCGTGGATCTTCCAGTTCACCAGGTCTTCTCCACCCCCACCGTAGCGGGGGTGGCCGCGGCCGTCTCCGCACACCCTGATTTCACTGCCGGGCAAGGTCCGCCAAGGCACGCCGGCCTCGACAGTCTCAGCGACAAGGATCTCGATGACCTGCTGCGCGCGGCCATCGCGCAGCGCAACCGTCGCAGGACAGCGGCCGACGACCGGATGTCCCGGGCACCGAAGCCCGCTGACTGAGACCTGGCCGCCACACGGCTTAGAGCCTGTTCGCGGACTCCACTGTCCTGCTGCGCGTCGCCCAGGCACGCGCCTCGCCGCGTTGTCGCCCTTCCCACGAAAACCGCTCGCAAGCTCACGCTTTCCGCGGGGCCCGGGCAAGAGTCGTCGCCCATAGCTCCGCTATGGGCTCCTCCTCCGCCTTGCGATGCACGCACCTGACCGCCACTCGCGACGGACGGGAGTCCGCGAACAGGCTCTTACTGCTCGCCCCGGCGGCCCGCCCGGCGGTCGCGAGCGGCGGACAGGGCGCGCACCAGGTCGTCCAGGTCTTCGTCGGACATTGCCGCCAGCTCGGCCTCGCCAACGGTTCCGGTGGCGCGGGCGGAGTCCAGGTCGGCCGATACGATCTCCGCGAGTGCCGAGACGGTCGGAGCTGCGGTGATGTGGTGAATGGCCAGGTACACGCCGTAGGTGTCGGCGACCCGGGCAGCGAAACGGACCACGGCCAGCGAGCCGGCGCCGAGGGCGAACAGGTTGTCCTGCACGCCGATCGGCTCGGTCAGGCCGAGCAGTTCGGTCCAGACCTGGACCATGGTTTCCTCGACCGGGTTACGCGGGGCCACGCGGCTCACTGACCATTCGGGCGCAGGCAGCCCGGCGGAAATTCCTTTGCCGACAAGTTCTTGCCCGGTCGCGAGCACGGGATGGCGATAACCGGCAGCGGTGATACCGCGAACAGAAACTGTGACACCCGGAAATTATCGTATATATAAGAACTCGCAACAAGGCCGCGTTTTAGTGGCTCTTCACATTACGAGGGATCTGTAGTTGACCCGATTCGTTCGGCGATCAACTTCGGTGACGTTGTGTAGCCGTCTTTGAGAGGCCGCAGCCCGAATTCCCAGGCAAAGGAGAGCAGGAAGAGTGGTAAAAGTGGCTATCGCGGCTATTGACATCATGCCTGAGCGATGGCCTCCAACCGGTCAGCGGCGGTCGCCGCCCCCCCGGCGGCCGTGAGCGAGTCCCCGACTCTCCTGGCCGCGATCCGGTAGGACGGGTCGGCCAGGACCGTGACCAGGGCCTGCCGCAGCCGGCCCGGCTGGACCCGGCTGAACGGCACCCTGATCCCGGCTCCTGCCCGGACCACCTGCGCGGCGACGACCGGCTGGTCGTGCCGGATCGGGGCCAGGACGAGCGGAACGCCGTGCACGAGCGACTCGCTGACGGTGTTCATCCCGCCGTGGCTGACCACCGCCGCCACGCGCGGCAGCAGGTCCAGCATCGGCGCCGCGGGCACGGCCAGCACGTTGCCCGGAAGGTCGCGCAGCACGGCGGGCGGCCCGACGATGACCGCCTGCGTGGTGCCGCCCAGCGGAGCCAGCGCGGCGGCGGCGCGCTGGTAGAAATCCGCTGCCAGGTCGGTGGCCAGGGTTCCGGCGGTCACCAGAACCGTGCGCCGCGCCGGGTCGAGCAGGTGCCAGGGGAAATCCCGCGGATGCTCTCGCAGGGCCGCGCCGACCAGCGCGAAGTGCCCGGGAAACGGCTGCTCACCGGTGAGCGCCGTGGTCGTGAACGCGATGACCAGGTGGGGTGAGAACAGCGGGTCCAGGCCGGCGCTGGCGATGCCCGCCTGCTCCGCCAGCGCCACGACCTGGCCGCGCACCCAGGCGTCCACTCGGGGCAGGGTCGCCAGCGGCCGCGTCAGCTCCATAGCCCCGGTGGCCAGCGTGACCCAGCGCAGGCCATGCCGGTGCGCCGCCAGCGCGCCGGCCAGCGCGTGCTGGTCGGACACAACCACATGGGGCTGGAACGCGGCCATGGCCGCCTCCGCGGCGGGCAGCATGAAGCGCCCCATCGGGATGAGGTACTCCTGCCACAGCGATTTCAGCGCGGCGATCCCGTGACCGGCCTGCTCGCGCAGCAGCCTGCTACCGGTCGGGAACAAGGTCGCGTCCGGGCCGGTCAGCGGCCGGAAGAACGACTTCGGCCCGCACCAGGCCACCTCGTGCCCGCGGTCGGCGAGCTCGTCCGCGACGGCTAGGGCACGGTAGGCGTGGCCGGTCAGCGGCAGACACACGATCAGGAATCGACTCACCGCCTGTCCACTGCCCCGGCGGCCCGCGGCCCCCCGGGTGCTACCAGGCACCCGTTCACGTAGGCGGCCACGTGGCCCACCGTGAGGCCGATGATCTCGTCGATGTCCAGCCCGGCGACGTACCTGGCCAGATCGACTCCCGGCCCGTACCTGTCCCGCAGCACGACGGCAAGGGCCGCCACGTCCACGCTGTCGAAGCACAGGTCCCCTTCCAGCGAGGTCGCGGAGGTGACTTTGGACCCGAGCTCCGATTCGTCGCCGAGGACCGCCGCGATCGCCGCTGCCACGTCGCCGGCGGTCACGTTGGTCGCAGCCATCGCCGGTTCTCCTCACGCAATACGCATCCGTTTCTAGCGCCGATAGCATGATAAATCTAGCCATTGTGCTACCAGCCGATATCAGTCATGATTTACCGAGGCGGACTAAGGCGACGAGGTTCCGTGTCGAAACAAATCGCTGTGCCGAAAACCGTCATTGTCACGTTTGTGGGTGACGGTGTCGGGGCTGAGGACCTGAGCTGGGAACAGCAGGGAATCTGGTCCGTCATGCGGGCGGGGACGGCGCGGTGACTGCGCTGGCGGAGGTGTCCGCCTACGTGCCGCCCGGCCGGGTGCCGATCGAGTCGCTGGCCCCGGACCTGGGGCTCAGCCCAATGCAGCTGCGGGTGTTCCGCCGCTACCACGGGCTGAGCGAGGTCAGCCGCGATCCGGGCCGGTCGCTGCCTGAGCTGCTGGCGTCCGCGGCGCTTCGGCTGCGCGGCCTGGCCGAGCCGCGGGTGCGGGAGACGGTGCGGTACGTGCTCTACGCGCGCAGCATGCCGGTGGTCGCGCCATTCCCGCTGAACCCGCTGCATGAACTCACCTGGCGGCTCGGGCTTGGTCACGCGGTCGCGTTCACCGTCACGCACCAGGCGTGCGCCACCGCCCTACATGCGATGGCGCTGGCCGGGCACCTGCTGGCCGCCGACGGCGACCCTGCCGCCCGCGCGCTCGTCGTGGCCGGGGAGAAGGTCTACACCCGGGTGGCGAAGATAGTACCGGAGACCTCTTTCTTCGCCGAGGCCTCAGCCGCGTGCCTGGTGAGCACCAGCGGCCCGAAGGACCAGTTGCTGGCCTACGCGGCCGCGTCCCGGGGCGAGTTCGACGGCGACCCCGGCCGGTTCCAGGCGGAATCCGCCTACGGCCTTGCGGACATCATCACCGCCGCGCTGACCCAAGCAGGGCTCCGGCCCGCGGACGTGAGCCTGATCCTGCCGCACAACGTGAACAAGGTGTCGTGGCGGCGCGTATGCCGACTGCTCGAGTTCCCGGCAGACCGGGTGCTGCTCGACAACGTGGCGTCGGTTGGCCACGGTTTCTGCGCCGACGCCTTCATCAACTACCAGACCGCGATCGAGCGCAGCCTCCTCAAGGCCGGCGACGCCTACGTGATCGCCGCCGCGGGAGCCGCGCCGGGCGCCACGTTCTCGGCCATGGTCTTCCGGCACTGACAGGCGTCACATCGCAAAGGTTCGTCCAGCACTAGTGGCCGTCCGGGCCGAGACCGCGCGGGCGGCAGGAAGAGGTGGAGCATGAGCGGCACGGCCGCCCGGGACCGCGTCATGGAAAGTATTCACACCGTCTTGCCCGGACTACTCCCGGCCGGCTCCTCCGCGCCGGAGCTCTCCGACAAGACGCGCCTGATGGAGGATCTCGGTATGACCTCGGTCGTCACGCTGGAGTTGATGCTCGGGCTGGAGGACGTCCTGGACATCCAGATCGACGTGGAGGAGATCCAGCCGGATGACGTGTCATCCCTCGGCGCGCTGGCCGACTTCATCGCGGGCCAGATGGGGGTGACGGGCTGAGCGGGCTCGCCGTCAGCCGGGCGCTCTGGCGGCAGTTCCCGGGCTTCTCCGCCCGGGCAGGCGACCCGGCGTTCGCCGAACTCCTTGGCGACCTGGTCCGTCCGCACGGCATCCCGCTGCGCGCGGACGCCGCCGGCGGACACTCCTACGGGGAGATGCTGGCCGACCTCATCGGCGAGGTCGTGCCGCCCGCCCGGCCCGCCGACGGCCTGATCCTCGGCTTCGCGATGCCCGACGTGTGGCCTGAGCGGGCGACCGCCACCTACCTCAGCCACGTCTGCCCGGGCAGTCCGCTGGCCTTCGCGGTATGTGACCAGGGGTGCGCTGCCGCGTTCACCGCCCTGCGCCTGGCCCGCGACTACACCGCGCACGGCGGCTGGAAACGGGTGCTCGTGGCCCTCGCTGAGCAGGCGCGCCTGGACTACGACCCGCCCGCTCCCGCTGCGGTGCCTGCCGCGCACGCCGCCTTCGCCATGGCCTGCGACGCGGTCCCGGCGCCGGCCACGCCCGAGGCCGCAGCCGCGGCCCCGCTGCTGCGGGCGGTGCGCATCATACCCGGTGTCCCCGCCGCCCGGGCGCCCGCCCTGCTGCGCCAGGAACTCGCCGTCCTTCTAGCAGCGGCCGCGCCAGAATCGCCGCCAGGCGGCCCCGGGCACTACCTCGTCCTGGGCGAGGGACTCGCCCCCCTCGCCGGCGACCTGCCGGGCTGGCCGGACACGCTGCCGCTCCCGCCGGGCCAGCCCCTCACCGGCACCTGGCGCGAGCTCGCGGCCTGGTTGGCGGCACCCACCCGCGGTCCCCTCACCATCGCCGACTACGACCCCGCCCTGGGTTACCTGTGCCTCGCAGCCTTCCGGTTATCGTCGCCCGTTCCCGGGACGGTTTGATCATTCCTCAGGCCGAGGACTCGAGGCGGATGCGCTGCCCGCCCGTCCGCGTGGTCTGGCCCCTCCAGGCCGGCGCGGTGAGATCCTCGACCCTCTGAGCGTCGGGGAAGGGCGAGCATTCGGCCCACGACCTTGCGCCTGCCGAAATCCTCATCCGTGCAGCTCAAGCAGCAGCGGTCAAGCAGTTCGCGGCGGCACGACTGCACCCATCGCTCCATGATCGAGTTCATCCGTGGCATGCGGCCACCGGTGAGTACCGTCTGAATGCCCGCCTCGGCGAGGATCTCCCGAATGAGATCCGGGAACTTGCCGTCCCGGTCCCGGATCAGATAGCGCGCCCGGCGGCCGGCATCCTGCAAGTCCATCACCAGATTCCTGATCGCCTGGATGACCCAGGTGGCGGTCGGGTGGGCGGTGGTCCCCAGCACGCGGACGCGCCTGGTGACGTGCTCGATGACGGCCAGAATGTACTGCCGCTGCCCGCCGAGGGTGATCGTCTCGATGAAGTCGCAGGCCAGAATTGCGTCAGCCTGGGAACGTAGGAAATCGGCTCATGTCGTGGCCGCCCGGTCGGGGGCGGGGTCGACGCCTTCCTGCTTGAGGATCTCCCACACGGTGGAGGCGGCGACCTTGATGCCCAGCGTGATGAGCTCACCATGCACCCGCCGATATCCCCAGGACGGATTCTCCCGGACCAGACGCAGGATAAGGACGCGGATAGAGCGCACAACGGGCGGCGGTCCCGCTCGTTTCGGCCGGCAGGTGCGCGCATGGATCTCGACGTCTTTGTCTCGATCGCTCATCGGTAGTCGGCGCAGCGCGGCGAAGGTGTTGGTGACGGTCAGATAGGCCAGGCGTACAAGCACGGCGTCTCATCATGGCGCCTTCGTCTGCTCGCCCAGCCGAAGCTCGTACAAAGTTGGCGGACCTCTGTAAGGCCATGACCTGGGCGGATTGGATTTTCGGCAGGCGCAGAGTCGCTACCGCTCCACCCTGGACGGGGGTGGTGATCCGCAGGAGGTCGGCAAGTGGATAGCCGAAACCCGAGCCGAACGCCTGCAGGCCGAAGGCCGAATGCGGGCGCTCAACCGGAAGCACGAGATGACAATGAAAGAGATCGAGGAGATGATCCCGCAGATGACCGAGATGGTCAGGGTCCTGGGCGAGGCCGATCCGACCGACAAGAATGATCTCTACACACAGATGGGCCTCGCTCTCGTCTACGACCCCTCGGAGAGAGTTGTCGCTGTCGAAGCGAAGCCCAGCATGTACCAGAGTGTGTGTCCGAGGGGCGATTTGTACCAATTTCCGATGATTTGTGTGGCCGAGGACCTTCTCGTCGGCTAGGAGTAACTCGTCATGGATCGTCACCCGTCATCGGACCGCGGTATCCGGCTCACGACCACCGTCAGTGTTCTCCTATTGGCCGCGATCGCGGCCGTGGTGTCGTTCCGGCACATGCACGAACTCGCGCTCTTGCACGGTGAGGACGTCCTCGCCGCGGCGTTGATCCCGCTGGCCGTCGATGGCACGATCGTGGCGGCATCCATGTCGCTGCTACTGGCCAGCCGGTACGGCTCACGCGGCGGTCTGCTGCCCTGGACGCTGCTCATCGTCGCCAGCCTGGCCAGCCTCGGCGCCAACATGATGGTCGCCGAGCCATCTCTGATCGGGCGGGCGATTGCCGGCTGGCCGTCGTTCGCGTTGATCGGCGCCTATGAGATGTTGATGCGTCAGGTCCGCCGGTTCGCCACACTCGATGGTTTCTCAATGGTCGACGCCGTCCAGGACAGCGGTGTGGACGACGGCGTTGAGCAAAGCGGGATACGTCCCGTTTCGGCGTCGCCGCCTCGGCAACGGCTCGGAGAGCGGGCGGTTCAACGGCAAGCCTGGCAATGGGCGCAGGCTAACCCCCTCCCCAACGGCGGTCTGCCGACCGGCGAGGCCATCGCTGGGGCCTTCCAGCGTTCGGCTCGATAGGGGCGGATGGTCAAGAACGCTGGCCTTGCCGGAGAACTTGGGTAACCATCGTCACCCTGTGACAAGGCCCCTCGTTGGAGTTGGAGACGCCCACACGAACAAGGCACGGGTCGCACGGATCGTCGGCCGTCCCGTATGTCTGTGGGAGTTCCATCGTGCGCAGGACGAGGGGCGCAAAGCTTCAGGCGAGGAGAAGGTGGCGGCTCTCGATGGGCTGCTCGGCTGTGCCGCGGGATTTCGGCGGCGGGGCACGATTACGAGTGGATCGAACACGAGCACCGCTGGCCGCTTACCGTCGCCAGCGTCCGGGCCTTCCTGCAGCTAGCGGCAGCATACGAGAAGGCGGGCCGAGCGCGCCCCTGGAGATCTTCGAACTGGTCCGCACGCTCGACGGTCACGAGAACGCCGAGACCGCTGTCACTGGCATCATCCGTGTGCCGCTCAGCCTCGGTAGGTCGACGCGGGCCGCCTTCATGGCTGCCGACTGAAATCCCGCCTCAGCGCAAGCGACTGCGTTCCCTCCGCTGAGACGGACGCCACCCTCAAGCGACTCAAAGGCACCTGAGGTCATGGGGAGCTGACTGTTCAGGGCATGCCTTCACTCCGTCCGCGCACCTCGAAGTGGCGCGCACCGTCGCGCTTCTCTCTGAGGGCGCTAGCAACGACTGCGGGCGTTTGGTCGGAGTGGCCGTTAGACATGATGCTCTTCCCCCGATGTGCAGTGGATGGCCTTTACCCAACCTCATCCACCCATAGTGATCGCTTCCATGCTTAGAGTAATATCATTGAGGCTGGCCAATGTCTGTCGCTGGACGGAAGCTTCTGCGGGGCAGAATGTCACGTGATTCGTGGACAAACCAGGATAGCACCGGCGCCCGTGGGGCCGATGCCACAGTGCTTGCCTGGCGAGATGATTTCGGCTGGGACGTGACCCGTGCTTCGAACACGCGTGCGGTGCTCTTCGATCGGACGGTATGGGAGAGTCTCCCCTCGGCTCTCCAACCGGGTGCCACCGAGAGTTACCGGCAGTTTGCTCGATTGCCAGAGTACTTGTCTTGGTGGGCTGACGCATGCGGAGGCGACGCTCCCGGCGTCCGCCGCTTCGTCGTAAGGACGCCCGCCGAACACTGGGAGCGCCCGTGGGAATCCACCATCGCCGCGCTCCACCAAACGCGATGGCAAGACGTCGCGATGGTCCGCCTCGTAACGGGCCAGCGAGCGTCTGTCTCGCCCCGAGACATCGGGAGCCCGTTGCGGGTACTCGTGGTGCAGGGACGGGAAGCCGGCCCCGGTTTGGCTAGCCTCGATCTCGCGGCGGAGCTCAAGGCGCTCACCGCAGCCCGCGACAGTCTCGACGCGGCTGCCAAGGCACTGGTGGCGCCGATCGAAGCGCAGGCGCCGGGCGGTGCGGAGCTCGCCGATGCCCTGTCGGAAACGAAGCCGACACTGCTGTGGCTGAGCGGACACGCGACCGAGGATCCACCCGGTTTCCTGCTCGCCGACGGGAACTGGCTGTCGCCCGGCAAACTCGCCGCCGCCGTTGACGATGCGGCGAAGATCAGTGGGGTCATCCCGCTCTACGTCGTCCTCTGGGCATGCAATACGGGGCGGCGGGAGCGCTTCGCGGCGCCTGGCGCGGCTCCTCCCTTTATTCAGGCGCTTGCGAACGTAGGTGTCTCGGCTGTCCTCGCGACGCTCGACCCACTCGCTGACGACATAGCGCCGGATCTTGCGGCTGCGGTCCTCGGAGCAGTGGCGTTGGGACGGCCTCTCGACCACGCCGTCGCTCGAGGCCGGGCAGCGCTCATGGCAACGCAGCTGGCTCAAAACGACCGGCACGACTGGGCTTGTCCGGTCGTCTGGTGCGTCGATCTGCCAGGCGATATCGCTTGGTCCGACGCCGCGGAACCGGCGCAACGTCAGGAGCTGGCTCGGCGGCTCTTGCCGCCGGGAATCGCACCGGCAGAACCAGATGGAACGGCCACGGAACAGGCAGAGATCTGGTCGCGGTATCAGCGCGTATGGGTAACCGAGCAGACCAACCGGATGGCCGGCGCCTTCCAGGTGCGTTCGGAGTGGCTCGGCCGGGTCCTGGCCCAGCAGCGGATCAACCGCCGGATGGTGGTTGTGCTGGACTTCCAGGGAGGTTCGGCTGGCAACGTGCTTCGCGACTGGGCTGGCCGGGTGCTGCGTGTCACGGACGGCTTCGACGATCCCGGCCGACAGTTCCGGGAGCTTGCGGCCCTCACACAACAGGACCCGGAGGCCGGCTGGCGCGAGCTCTGCCGCCGCGAGCACTTCACCTTCGCACTGATCGGGCCACCAGAGGGGGATGGCTGGCTGTGGAGCACCCTTCGCGGTGCCGCGGCGGCCGCCGTCGTCCTCGCGGACGGCTTTCCGCCGCGTGCGGCGGCAGAGGGATGGAGGGCCGAGGAATTGACCATTGATCCGGGAGGCGCGGACTTCGATCCGCTCGGGCATCCACTCGCCCCGGGCCTTGCGGTTCTCGCTTACCCAGCGGCCGAGCCGGACCTTGCCAGCATCGATACGGCGCAGGTCGAGCTGCTCAAAGCCGGCGGCTTCCTCGTCCAGACGCGGGCCGGCTGCGTGATGCCACTCTCGCGCGCAGTGGCGTTGGTTAACCACCTCGACTGCGGCCAGTTCGCCGCGGCGCACCGCGCCGCCTTCGCGATGCTTGACGGCGACGTCGCGCGCGCGCATGTCGAGCGGGGGGCAGATGAGGCGCTGCTTAGGGCCAGACTGGATCATGCCGTACTGGGCGACGACCCTTCCGCCCGGTCGACCGCCGCGCAGCAGCTCATGAGCTATTACCGCGATCACCGCCGCGCGAGCGCGTTGCTCGACGTCTTCGACCAGGCTGACTTCCGGGCGATCGGTGAGGTGTGGAAGGTCTCGGCCGGGTGGGCACATCTCGCCATTGGCTCCTTGAACGAGGCGAGAGACTTGCTCGAGGACGTGCGCGAGGATGAGCTGGAGCCAGTCGACCAGGCCGACCGTCTTGCGCTGATGGCCGAGGTCGAGAAGTCGTCGGGAGGGAAGGGCTCCAAAACGCGCGCCCGCCAGTTCCTCGAGCAGGCGCTGCTGGTCCTGGAAGCCGAGCCGGAATCGTCCGTCAAGGTGACCCGCTTGCGGATCGAGCACGACCTCGCTCGCCTCACGCATTTCATCGACGGCGATCCAGCTGCAGCGATCCCGCAGTACCGAAAGGTCAGTGCCGCGTGGCAAGCCCTTCCCGATCATGGCCTCGACCTGGCGATTACGCTGCGCAATCTCGCGGAGGCCGAAATGATGGTCGCCGAACGAGGTGCGCTCGGTGCCGCCGCGCGATTCGATACGGCCGCCAACGACCTGGCCGTGGCGCGCGACTTGCTGCCGCCGAACACAGGGCATCCGGTCGCCGCCGAACTGGAGTATCTCGCGGGGCGCTTGGCCCTGCGGCGCGGGGATGAGGACCGGGCGACATGGTGCTTTGAGCAGGCGCGATCCGTAGGCCTGGCGACCAACCACCTGATGCTGGTCGCCATCGTGGAAGCGCGTCTGTTCTGGCGTGAGGTCGCACGGCAGCCGGTCGAGGAGTACGACCCCGGCGGCTGGATCAAGCGGGCAACGGCGCTCATGCCTTTCCGAAGGCACTCCTGGGCCGCGCGGGTGCTTATCGACGGCCACCTGCGTTCGGCGCGAAGGCTGATGGACGGCCGTCTCAATCGCGCCGCGGTCGCCCCGCTCCTCGCCGCGCGCTCGCTGCTGGAGACCAACCCCGCCTTCGACGCGGGCTCCGATCGCGAGCGCATCGTCGCCGCCAGCGCGGGACTGGCTCTCACGGGGACGAATCAGGCACCCTGGGAGGACCTGCCCCAACGCTTCGGATGGTTCACGCAGTGGACGGCCGACAGACACGCCGACACACCCGAGACGGCCTGGGAGGCAACACGCTGATGGGCAGCTCGGGAGCAGGCGCCGGAGGCGGAAGCGGCGGGGGCAGCGGCGGCTTCGGCGGTGGCCGTGGCGGCGGAGGCATCGGCTCGGTCACGCTGCGCGGCGGCGCCCTGACTTCGGCGGACCCAGGCGCAGCAGCCGCCTTCGACGCCATCGTGAAGGTCTATGCCAAGCTGTCGCACGACTATCTGTCATCCCTGCTCAGCGACCCCGGTGTCGCCAAGGCGTATGAGGCGCTCTTCCACTTGAGCGTGGCGCTCCTGCAGGACCGGAGCTGGGACGCGGTCCAGCGCGAGTTCGGCGTCGACGACGGCCCGGGCTGCCTCACCCGCTTCGCCGCGGCCCTCGCTAGCGACGGCGGCAGCGATGCCGTCAATCCCCGCCTACAAGCTCCGCTGAAGGCAGCGATCCGCGATTTCCTGTTGCGGGCGGTCGGCGACGATCACGCCATCCGCAACCGCGGGAACGCCGAGGACGTCATCGCCGCTGCCAACAGCGGCGTCTTCGGGCGGACCGCCAACCTGTTCCTCGGTTCGTATCTTTCCGAGACCCTCCGGCTGGAAGCGAAGAACCTGAACCGGGCGACCCGGGCCCATCTGAACGACTTCGCGATGGCACAGGCCAACAAAATAGTGGGCGCGTTCGCCCGAAAGTTCCGTCACCAGCCATGGAAGGACATCCCCCAGGTGAGTTATCCGCACATGATCCGGGTGCTGGGCGGCGAGCCGGACTGGACCGTGAAGCAGCTCCGCGCGACGGTCACACCGTGAGCCGGCTTACCTGCGCGGTCCACGGCGTGCGCAGCCAGCTGCCGCTGCGCACGGCCGAATTCGACTTCGGCGCGGCACCGGTCTGGCGCCTTCACGGTCCGCTCGGCCCGCGCACCCTGTCCGCCAAGGGCTGCGATCTGCTCGACCTCGCAGGCGCCATCTACCGAGTGGAGTCGCAGATCAGACGGCGTGCGACCGATCCCGCAGTGACGTGGGAGCTCGTCGCCCCCGTCCGCGATCCCGTCTTCTGGACCGAGGTCGGCGGGCCGCTGCTCGCATTCATCCTCGGCTTCCTCAACCGCGCACGATGGACGTTCGACTTTACCGCGCGGCCGGACGCCGTGGATTTTGTCCGCCCCGAGGTGGACAAGCGGCACGTCGACCAGATCACGCTCTTCTCCGGCGGCATGGACAGCCTGTGCGGCGCCGGATCGGACGAGCGGCCGCACGCCTCGATCCAGCTCGTCTCCTTCTATCACGGTCAGGCCAGCCTTCAGGGCAAGCTGGCGGCGGCGCTGGGGTACCATCCGCCGACCCAGTGGCGCTTGACCGGCCAGCGCGGCCGGGAGGGCATGAACCTCATTCGCTCCTTCATGTTCCTCAGCCTCGGTGCCGCCGTCGCGGAGAGCTACGGCGCGCGGCGTATCGTCCAGTATGAGAACGGCGTGCTGGCGACAGCGGTGCCGCAGTCAGGCAACTTCCTCCCGACGCGCCACGCCCATCCGGAGACCCATCGCCGCATGGTCAGGCTGCTCGATGCGGTTTTCGACGGCAGCTTCACGATCGACAATCCGTTTCTGCCCAAAACCAAACGCGAGGTGGGCGAAGCGCTGGCCGCCGCGCTCGGCGCGGGACCGGCCGAGGGTCTGCTCCGCGAAACCGAGACATGCTGGTACCTGTTTCAGCCAAAGGTCGGCGGCGAGGAGAAGAAGAATGGTCAGCCGTGCGGCATCTGCACCCCGTGCGTCGTACGCCGCACGGCGCGGCCGGCCGAAGCCGCCGCCGACGCCTGGCCCGGCTGGCCGGGGTACGCCTTCGATCTGCGGGAGCCGCAATACCGCGATCACCCAGTGGTCGGCACGACGTTCCGCGCCTATCTCGAGCTGGTCGACATCGCGCTCACCGCTCAAAGCGATGCGGCGCTGATCGATGACCTCGCGCCCGAGGCGCGGGCGCTAATCGACGAGGTCGACGGCCCGAGCGAGACCCTGGTGGCAGGCGTGCTGCGGCGTTTCGCGGGCGAGTTCTGCGACACGTTCGGCATCACGGCATCCACGCCCGACGACGAGCCACCAGAGGATCGAGGCAGATGAGCCAGGTCGAGTGGGCGCTAAGCATCCGGCAACCCTGGGCCGAGCTCATCCTCCAGGGCCGCAAGACGATCGAATTGCGCACCTGGGAAACAGACTATCGCGGCTCTTTCTGGCTGCACGCGGGGAAGGCCGTCGACCTCGACCTGGATCGCAGCTTCGGCACGTCAGATCCGCCCCGCGGGGCCTTCGTTGGGAGAACCACCCTGGTGGACATCTCGCCCATCGATGCCCAGCGATGGGAACGGTGGCGCGGTCAGCATCTGGACTCGGGCCACTACCAGCCGGGCCTGTTCGCCTGGCACCTGTCGTCGGCCGAGCGCCTTCGCCAACCCGTTCCCGCACCCGGCAGACTCAAGCTCTTCAAAGTCGACGAGACATTGGCGCAGCGCCTGCACGCCGCGCTTGCCTGATGGCGCCCGCCCTCAACCGACGACCAACACGTACTCGTCGTCGACGTCGTGGACGTCGAACTCGCCGTCCATCCCGGGCGCGAGCGCCGTCCGGTACACGATGCTGGGATCGCCGCCGAAGATGCGCCGCTTAAGGGAGGCCAGCTTGAACAGCGGTGTCAGCGGACCTTCGCCGATGATCTTGATGCCAACGCCACGCGAGGAAATGAGCGACACTCCGGCGTTGAGCTTGGCGACGAGCTGCGCATTGACCGGAACGCCAGCGGCCACCTCGAATTCCATTCCGGCGTCGGCCTGGTTGGAGAGGAGGATGGTCGCACTCTCCGCCGCACTCACCTGCACGACGACGGCGTGATCCATAATCCAGTTGCCTTCGCGGAGCCGCTCCTTGAGGACGCGCCCGAGCGCCGCCATGTCGATGACCTCGGTGATCTTGATCGACGGCGCGATGAAAACGATGCCTTCCTCCGACGAGAACTTGATCTCGAGCAACGCCATGCCATCGCCAGCATTCGCCCTGGCCTCGGCCGACAGATGGCTGTTGAGTGACCGCGATGACTTGATCATGACATCATAGCCCGCTGGTGACGGACCTTCACGCTTTCCCAGCGCCTCGATCTCCTGGGAGTCGAGGCGTCCGAAGATTTCGAACAAGGCGCCGTTAACGCGCCCGTAGTCGCCGATCTCGCGCGGTGCGTTGGGCGGCCAATTAGCGAAAAGTGACGTCGCGCGTCGAATACTGGACCCATACTGCTGATCGGAAGGCATGCGACTCGCCCCCTGCCGTGTGAGAGGGTCGCCGCTCGACCCGAACCTACAATCTTCGAACGCCAGCACCCGCCCGCCAGAGGCTCTGACCAGCGGCAACAGTGCCAGGGCCCGGTGATTGCCTCATGTCCGCTCGGACCGCCCGGGCACTGGCGGTGGCCGATCGACCTCAGATCGCTACCATAACACGACGCGCTCCGGGCGGCCGAGACGGACGCCATCATCGAACTCGGCGTCGCCAATCTCGGGATAGCAGACGGTGATCGTCGCAGACGCACATCCGCCTCGACGGCCGTACGATGACGGTCTCGTAATCCTGCTAAGGACATTTCGGGCCATTGGAGCGGACGAGCAAGTGAGCGCACTTCTCGGATGCCTGCCAGCGGCAGGGCGCTTCGATACTTTCCTTCCCGCGACTATTCTTGCCAGCCACGCGCTTCACCTACCGCTCTTCTGGGCACGCGAAAGCCTCATTGCAGCCCGCGCTCACGAGGGGAAAGTCGGTTGCCGAGCATGATTTCGACCTCCTTGTCGCTGCGGCTTGGATCGATGATTCGGTCGAGGTTGGGCCCGTATTTTATAGGTGCGTTCTCCGGCCAAGAGTCTGATAGCGCCTGTACATCAAGCCATCTGCCGTTTGCGAGCTTCTTATAGACAATCTTGATCGGAAGAATGTCGGGGACCAGGTATTGCAAGGCATCGCGTTTATAGCCCACCTGTACATCCCATATAATGCTAAGCGTCCCTCCAGGAGGTGTTTGGTCGGCTGCTTCTTTTAGCCTCCGGCGAAGGACTGAAATGTCATACCGAGCATCCTCTGGAATCGCGTCGGACGCGAAGGGGCTGGCCATAAATCTGGCCGCGGCGAGTATCCGTGAGCCCGACTCATCAAAGTAGTCCAAGCTCGGTGGAGCGTAGCCCGTCCTGTCTCGGCGCTCTTCCGCACGTCGCATTATCGCCGGTTCTGCAAACATTCCAGCGGCCAACTGAATACCAAAGCTCAATATGCTTACTCCGGCACCCGCTGCTCGCCGGCCCGGCGAAACTTCGAGGGCGTTGGTTTCCAGGCCCGAGCGGCTACGCGCAGTCGCTCGGTTTCCCGTTGCCCGGACATCGGGCCGCCGTACGTTCTCAACAGATGGTCCTTGGATTGGCCGAGCCGAGGATCTGCCAGCAGCTCTGGTCGGCCCAAGCCGCGGGGCGGAGGGCTTCAGAAAGCGTTCGATTTCGCCTCTGATTCGGGGCGGCGAGAGCGTCACTCTGGGATTCAACTGGGAGTTGCTCACCTCTATCGACGTTTCGAAGAGCGCTTCAGGGCGCCCGCCCGCACGCACGGCCTCCACCACGTACTGGATCTCCGCAAGGCGCCTCGTCATTGGGTGCGCTTTCGTCGTCGTTGTCAGCATGACTTCCACATCGGGGGCCCGCTGCTGATGAACTTCGCGAATAAACTCCTCGATGCCGCTATTCTGCAGCTGGAGATTGACTTCTGGTGGGGCGTAAAGAATGCCTGCTGCCTGCTCAACGCCGATGCCAGCACCCTGACTATGTGCTCGATGCCATCCTTCCAGGCCAACTCGTATGGATGGCAGGAGACTCCTCTCGAGCCCCTTCCGCGCAACGGCCACACCTATCCTCGCCCGGATAACCGTCGAGCCGTCCGGAAGACGGCGCACAAACTCAAGCCCATGCCGCCCTGGTCCGCTCATTCAGTCCCTCCAGACTTACAAACCAGCAAGAACGCCCCTCGGGTGGATGACCAGCCGATCAAGCCGCCGAAACCCGCGCCGGCCATCAGATGCCGGCAAGCGGATATCGGCGCGGATCCCATGCCGATCTCACTCTGTCGCGAGTACGGTCGTGCTGCCGCCTTCGACGATGATGCGTTTGTCGACCTGCGGGTCCTCCAGGCGGTCGTCGACCAGCCTGGCGGCGTAGCGCAGGTTTTCGATCTCGGCCTGCCGCGTCTGGGCCTGGACCATGCGGACGTCGAGACCTCGGTGGAGCAGCTTGAAATCCTCAAGCACCGGTCGCGTGCCGGGCAGGGCGTCTATGTAGAGGGAATCCGTTGGCACGACGATCTCCTCCCCCTGACGCAGGGGGCTTTCGAGCAGTGCCGTGTAGGCGGCTTTAAGGGCAGGCCGCATGGTCTCGAACTCCTGGGCGGAGAGTTGGTCGTGCAGTACCTGCACGTACTCTGCGAACTCCTCCAGCGTCATCCCCTTCGGCTCGTCCGGGTCCATGAGCCGCCAGCCGGCGTCAACGTACGGGACAGTTAGAACCCGAGTCAGTGGGTTCTGTTGTTTGAGCGGAAAGATCATGTAGTTGCCGTGGAAACCGAGGAGTCGCTCCAGATCGGCGACCTCGCTGAGGATGTCATCGGTTGCGTCAAGCGTTAGGTGCGGGTCGACGGTCACCTCCACTCCGGTTGTCGTGACCAGAGCGCCCGTCGAGAGGTCGCAGCCTGCGAGTTGCCCGTCGAACTGCTGCCCGGTCGGCGCGGTTGTCGTGCCATTGTCCACGAAGCGCGGCACCCGGACCTGGTGCAGCCGCAGGAAACGTTGGTGCGGGACTTCGAAGGACCACACCGCCTGCATGTAGTAGAGGATGTTCTGCTTGATGTGCACCCGCAGCCGTGCGACCTGTACCTCCCGGTTACGGTGGTCGCTGCGCAGCCGAGCGTACCGTTCGGTGAGCTCATTGAGTGCTGTGACCTCGCGCTGGAGCCGCATTTGGAGGTTTTTGACCTCGTCAATCGCACGCTGCTGGGCGTCGCGAGCGGAGTCCTCACGAATCTTGGCTGCTTCGGTGCTTTGCCCCCCACCCCCGAAGAAGTTGACCGTGTCCGCGAGGAAGCCATCGGTGTCCTCGGCGCCGATCTCGTCTGCCCTGGCGTTGATCGCAGTCAGCAGTGCCTCGTAGCGCTTCGTCGCCTCAGTCTGCAGCGCGGAGACGTCGCCCTTCATCGTGTTGACCAGAGTGCGTTGTGCGTTGACGTTGGCGGCCAGATCGTCAAGTGCGAGCCGGTCGCCCGCCACCTTGCTCGCCAGGTAGTCCAGAGCGGGAAGCAGCTGCTCGTCCAGCAGCACCCGTCGGATGATCCAGTCGTGCGCGAGCACCCATGCGTCGGTGATGTCTCGGGGGTTTGGTACCTCCTGAGCAACGAGTACCACGGGGGTAACCCGATGGATCCGCTCATGGAGCCGGTACCGGCGCTGCAGCTCATAGAATAGGTATGTGACGTGGAGCTCGTTGTTCTCGTTCTTGATCTCCTGAGAGGTGCTGAGCTCCGTTTCGGTGCTCTCATCCGTGGTGAGCTCGGTGCTGTGCTCCTGCTTGTACTCCTGGACTGCGCGGATGACGGCCTCGTGGAAGGTGCGCTTAGTGTCGGCACTGTCTGTGGCCGCGTCGCGTCCCAACAGCGCGGTGGAGTCGCCTTCGGCAACGCCCAGGTTATACGTGCCCTTGGTAGTGAGCTCGAAGTTGGTCTTTGCCATCGCCTTCGCGACGATCTCCTCCTCCGCCCGCGATGTGCTCGTCGACTCCGACCGCTCAGAACTGTCCCAGCGGGAGAGCATGCGGTCGGCGCGCTTGCGCCGGATGACGTCGCGCCTGGCGACCTTGCGCGACTCTCCCGGTGCCAGGGGCAGCGACGCAACAAGACGGCCGACCTGGTAGGTGACGGGCGTCCACGTCTGGCGGTAGGTGATGACGATGCCGAAGTTGACGCTGCGTGACCCGGCATCCGCGCCGTACACGGTGAACGGGTACGCCTGGTCTATCATGCGTTTCAGGAGGCTCAGGAGGTCGGTGAGGCTCGGACGGGCCACTACCGCTGATTCCGGACGGTCAACCGAAACGTCACCGAGCGGTGACTCGTCACCGGACTGCGGGTGACCGGCCAGAGACGGGGGACCCGCGGACGGCTGGCGACGATACAGGGTACCGGCCTCAAGGTCGTACGTCGCCGCTCCGCCGGTGAACTGCTCGTTCGCGCGGCGGACGAGCACCGCCTCGTCCGCCAAGGCGCGTAGCGGGCTTCCACCCTTCGCGACCGTGGGCGCTCCGCCCAATTGACGGATACTGCGGTACACCTCCGCCGCCGTGTCCAGGATCTCCTCATCGACCACGTCCTGCCAGACGTGATCGAAGGCGATCTGCAGCTTGTGGAAGTCGAAGAGTGCGGGTACGTCGGCCGGCCCGGGCCGGATCGCGAAGGCGTCGACCGCGCGCTGCAGGTCGTCTTGGTCCGCTCTGGTGCCAGTCGGAGCGCCGGGGATGGTGAAGGGGTCCTCGGGTGCAGCCATGCCGTCGAGGAGCCGAGCCAGGTGACCCTGCAGCGCAACGTCCGCGTCGTTTGACGACCCGAACGGAGCGCTGTCCGTCGCGTCGCTATCCGTGATCGGTACATCTTGCGGCGACGCATCGAGGGGGACGGACATTCCCGGGCTGGATGTGGCGTCGGGTGTTGTCTCATGCGCTGTCCCTACGCCGAGCCCGTTTGCCGGTACTCCTCCTGGCGGACTGCCTCCCTGGCCGGAACGCTGTTCAGCGTCGAGGAGCCGCGTGGCGACGATCTCGCGCGATGTCTTCGACAATGCCTGCCACAGCACCGGTGGCATCCTGGTGAGCACCGCGGGCGGCTCAGGGGTCGAGGTGTCACTCGCCAGGACCTTTTCGACATTGGCCTGGGTCAACGGCTGCCCCGCCTGGCTGAACTGATCGAGACGAGCCTTCTGAGATGGGTTGAGGTGGAACCGGGTCGTGAGCCGGAGCGCCCGCGCGGCACCTGGCGTGAACCGGTCCCGGATACCGTCCGCTAGCGCCGCGCGGTTCTTGATGACGACGTCCGCAGGACTGGAGGCGCGCCGGGCGGGGTCGCGTACGTCGGCCGGCGCCGAGGAGAGGTACATGACGAGTGCGTCGCGGAAGGCCTCGTACTGCTTCGCCTCGCGCCGTTCCTGGGCGACGCGTGTCCGGGCGGCACCCAGGCGGCCCCTCGCCAGCCGCGCCGCGCGGCGATCGTTGACTAGGTCCGTCTCCAACCCTTGGTCCGGGTCGACCAGTTCGGTTGGAAGTCGCGCTCCACCGGTCTTCGCTTCCGCGGCGGAGATGCTGATCACGTACTCCTCGATCTCGCCAGCGCCTATGCGGACTTTTGGGGAAACGAAGAGTGGAGGGGCGAGCCGGTTGGCCTCGGGCGCCGTAACCACGATGGCGATGTTGCGGCCCGGTCGCACTGCGGCTTCGCCGTTTGTCTCCTGACCGTTCGAGACGTCGTACGTCAGAGAGAATCGGCCTCCGTGCGACGTAATGACCGACCCCAGACGCTCGCCGTCGACCCGTCTGCGCCGAAGGCGGGTCCCGGGCGTAGCCTGCGGAAGGTCGACGGCACTGACTACCAGCCCGTCGAAGCCGGCACCGGTTTCCTTATGGATGACTGTTCCGCGAACGGTTGACATGGTGGCCCTCGTTCGACCACGGCGCCGGAACTGTCAGCGGTAACACGCTGCTGATCCGCGCCTGAAGCGGATATGACGGCGGAGGGTTCTTCGAACCCAGAGCTCGTCTCGGACGTTACACGGGCGCACTCAAAAACGCTGTCATGCCGCTTCGGCGATGGGGGGATATTTCCCTGACGAGGTCGCCATCGAACTGTCCGGCTCATACTATTCGGCGGCGATCGTCTGCTGGACTACGCATGTGACGACGCTGCATAAGCCGCAAGTTAGCCCTCTCCGCCTACGAGGTGCACTCATGCGTTTCCGCTCGCCCGTCACCCGCCGGGTGCACGCCAATGCGACCAGGATGGTGGCGGCTCCGTATGAACAAGGCACAGGTCGGGCGGATCGTCGGCTGTGCCAGGCCAGCCAGAACGCGGGTGGCCCCCACGTTGTGGAGGCCACCGTTGTGAAAGACAACGCCCCAGGTAGGGGTTCGTTGATACTTGCCAGTATGGCCCAGGAGTCGCGCCGGAGAGTGCCAGGACTTTCCCGATCATTGGCCTCCGCCTTCGTCCGCTGTCCAGTTCACTCTTCTAGCTCCCCTTTATGTCAGGAGGCAGCTGAGAAGCGGGGTTTAGGCTGAGGTGCGGCGGGTCCGGGTTGTGGCTTGTCCGAAGGGGCGATGTCCGGGGTCAGGTCGGTCACGCTGGAGTTCACAATCACCCGCGCGATCGTGGCTCATCCCACATGCCCGCCGCGGGCCGCTTATGTGAGATGTCCACCCGCCGCGTTCGTGCGAAGCTGAGTGCGAGGCCGGCTCCGATTAGCGCGAGCCAAGTGATGAGTAGTGAGAAGATTTCGAAACGGTAGTCCAGGTTCGCTCAGTAGACGGTGCCGAGAACCACCATCAGGATCAAGGTTGCCGCACCCGCGATGGTGAGGATCCATGCGGCCGCCCGGATTGGCCGGGGTCTCGCGGCCGTCCATGCCGTGCCTCCCCACAGGGTGAGGCCTAGCAGCAGCAACGCGAGCGACATGGTGGCGTACCCGATGTTCTCGAGCGCGATGAAGATGCCATGTGGGTTGTACTGCGACCATGCCGAAAGGTCCTCGGTCTCGCCGCTGAGCAGCGCCGGCTGTAGAACGGTGAGCTGGATGCCGTAGTCGACTATGAGCGTCCCCGCACCGATAGCGGCAAGGCACACCCCTGCCAGAGCGAGTGCCTTGCGATTGGTCAGCGCCTCGGCATACACGCACGCGGCGATCCCGACCGCCAGCATGGCAACGAGCGTCGCCGGATACATTCAGAGATAGTCACGGGGCACGAAGGCCGCGGCATCCGTGTATGGGTAGGTGACGCAGCCGTTTCGGCAGTTCGGCCCGGAATGCGCCGGTGTCGTGATCGCTACAGCGAGCGAGACGATCGCGGCAATCGCGGTCGCCAGGGCAACCCACCGCGTGGCTCGGCTCATGCTCGCTCCCTTCCGGCCAGGGAATGGTCGAGCGGGTTCCAGGGCCCACCCTCGGGTCAGGTCCACGACGTCCGGCCGACATCCACCCTCCCTCCAGCTGCGGACGGCTGGCAGGGGCGAAAGTCACCCTTCAAGGCCCCAATCGGCGCGGAAGGGGACCACAGCAAACTTCGGTCCGCGATCGGCTCAATTCTTTTCATAGGTCCAGTTCCACATGACGACCGGCGTTCTGGGCTTGTCGCTACCCACGTTCCAGATGGCGTTTGGTCAGTAAATTTCGACAAATAGTGGTGTGTGTACACTGACCGAAGGGTGAGGAAATTGATGAGTCTGCAGGAAATTCCTAGATTTGTATGTGTCCGACCTTTCATTGCTAGATCCTGAAATCGAGAGAAGTGTTCCGGGCCCAATGGAGATGTAGCGATGGCCGCGAGGATGATGCTCCAGACGTCTGAGATGCTGCGGACCGGGATCGAGGACACGCTGGTGGCGTGGGCTGTACGGTCCGACAGTCGCCAGGGAGTCGAGTCGCATCGTCGCGGATTGCGGCTTGTGTCTTATGGACGGGTGTCGACGGAGGATTGTCCGGATTCGGTGACGTCGCGCGCGGCTGCGGGTTCAGGCCGCGGCGCTGATTGGCGGGTTCGGACGGATCGTGGCCGACTTCGTGATGTGGGGCAGAGCATGGCGTTGCCGTCGGCGCGCCGACCACAGGTGACAGCGACGGAACTGCAGCTCGATTCATGGATTCGTCGGGCTCGTCGTGGGACGCGGAGGCGGCCGGTCCAGTCGCGCCGTGAGGCAGTGCCGGGATTGCGGTTCGCGTTTTACGGCCGGACGTCGACGGAACGGTTTCAGGACCGGTGGACTTCGCGCGGCTGGCAGTGGGGGGTGGCCGCGGAGCTGGTGTCGGGGCACGGGCGGATCGTGGGGGAGTTCTTCGATGTAGGGGTGTCCCGGAGGGTGCCGTGGCGGGACCGTCCGCAGGCGGCCGAGTTGCTGGATCTCATCAACGGTTCGGACTGCCCATTCGATGCGATCGTGGTGGGCGAATTCGAGCGGGCGTTCTTCGCTGATCAGCTCGATGAGCTGCTGCCGTGGCTGCAGGAGCGTGGGATACAGGTATGGCTTCCGGAGGCGGCAGGACCGGTCGAGGCGGGCAGCCCGATACACCAGGCGTTGATGACCGTGCTCGGCGCCCAAGCGCAGCGCGAAGTGGTGCGGGCGCGGCACCGGGTGCTGGCCGCCATGCGGGTACAAGCTACCGAGCAGGGCCGCTATATGGGCGGCCGTCCGCCGTACGGATATCGGCTGGTGGACGCCGGTCCGCATCCGAACCAGGCTCATGCCCGCTGGGGGCGTCGGCTTCACCGGCTGGAACCAGACCCGGCGACCGCCGCCGTCGTGAGGTGGATCTTTGCGGTACGCGAGGCGGGGGAGAGCATCGCAGGGATCGCTCGGCAGCTGAACGAACGGGGCGTGTCGTGCCCGTCACGCGTTGATAGGGCGCGCAACCGGCACAGGCCGGGGGAGGGCTGGACGATCCGCACGGTGGCGTCGATTCTGGAGAATCCGCGCTACACAGGCCGTCAGGTGTGGAACCGGCAGCGCACCGACCACGATCCAGGCTCGGCGAGCAGGCGGTCCTGGAACGACCACGCCGACTGGATCATCTCCCCCAAGCCAGCGCATGCACCACTGGTCAGTGAAGCCGACTTCGTGGCCGTCCAGGCAGTACGCGCCGCACGCACGACCGCGGATGGCCGCCGCCGTACCTACCTGCTGTCCGGGCTGGTCATCTGCGGACAGTGCGGGCGGCGCATGGACTCACACTGGGCCAACCAGCGACCCGGCTATCGGTGCCGACACGGGCATACCAGCGCCAAGACCCGGACACCCGATCAGCTCAAGAACCTCTATGTCCGCGAAGACCGACTGTTCGACGCACTCGCCGTCCGCCTGAACCTAACCGACCGGGAAAAGATCGACCGATACCTGAAAGCATGGAAGATCATGGTTATCTACCATCCCGACGGGTTGGATATCCGTCCGGCCGAAGGCACGGGCCCAGCTGGGTAGACCGGGTTCAACCCATGGGGTAGTTGCGTGTCCGAGCCGACTTGTACCAATTTCCGATGATTTGCGTGGCCGAGGACCTTCTCATCGGCCAGGAGTAACGCATCATGGATCCTCACCCGTCATCCGACCGCGGTATCCGACTCACGACTACCATCAGCGTTCTTCTGCTGGCCGCGATCGCGGCCGTGGTGTCGTTTCGGCATATGCACGAACTCGCTCTTCTGCATGGCGAAGACGCTCTCGCCGCGGCGCTGATCCCGTTGGCCGTCGATGGCACGATCATGGCGGCTTCTATGTCGCTGCTGCTAGCCAGCCGGTACGGCGCACGCGGTGATGTTCTGCCGTGGACGTTGCTGATCGTCGCCAGCCTGGCCAGTCTCGGTGCCAACATGATGGTCGCCGAACCGTCCCTGATCGGGCGTGCGATTGCCGGCTGGCCGTCATTCGCGTTGATCGGGGCGTATGAGATGTTGATGCGCCAGGTCCGCCGGTTCGCAGCAGCCGAGGCGTCCGTAGCGGTGGACACGGTCGGCGACGCCGATGCGGACGGCGACAGTCCACGGAGCGGGACGAAGTCCGATGCGTCGTCGTCGGCTGGTCGGCGGGCAGCGGATCGGGCTGTTCAGCGACAAGCCTGGCAATGGGCGCAGGCTAACCTGCTTCCCGATGGTGGCCTGCCGACCGGCGATGCCATCGCTGGGGCTTTCCAGCGTTCGGCTCGATGGGGCCGGATGGTCAAGAGCGCCGGCCTTGCCGGTGAATTCGGGTGACCCACCGTCACCCTGTGCAGGGCTCTGGCCGGAAGTTGGCGGCGACTCCATATGAACAACG
This sequence comes from Streptosporangiaceae bacterium NEAU-GS5, assembly GCA_017592665.1. Taxonomy (GTDB): domain Bacteria; phylum Actinomycetota; class Actinomycetes; order Streptosporangiales; family Streptosporangiaceae; genus NEAU-GS5. The sequence goes on from JAGFNW010000030.1 coordinate 95,099, forward strand.
CATAGGTCGTACGGATCGTCGGCTGTGCCGGGCCGGCCAGAACGCGGGTGGCCCCCCACGTTGTGGAGGCCACCGTTGTGAAAGACAACGCCCTAGGTAGGGGTTCGTTGATACTTGCCAGTATGACTCAGGAGCCGCGCCGGAGAGTGCCAGGACTTTCCTGATCGCCGGTCTCCGCCTTCGTCCGCCATCCGGCTTCACTCTTCTGGCCGATTACAGTGCACTCGATCATGCTGTGGTGACCTACCGGGGCGATTTCCTGTCCATGTCACATTTGTCGTATGGCCTCCGAGTGGCGCGCACCTAAGCAGTGAGGATCGTTCGATCAATGAGACACAGAGAGAACGGAGCAAATCCGCCTTTCGATCATTGGTCCCGACAGGGAACGTGGCACAGCGAAGTTAGACGCGAAAGGCGAGAGCAAGGTGGCACCTCATCCAGATGCTGGTCAAGCGTGTTGGCCTCTCCATGAGAGTTTTCAGCCCGGCACGCTGCCCCGCGCCCTACCATCCGCTCCGATTGCGCCCGCAACCACCTCGACCGCCGCCACCCCACTTTAGGATTTGATGGAATTCCTCCAAGTAGCGACGCGGCAGGCGTTGTGAGGGTCAGTCGAATGTTTTCTGAGCGTCATAGAACATAGCAGCCGGAGCCAGATAGCCAGGAGCTACCAGGTCAGGCAGAATCCATTCAGCGCCTACTGCGGCGACGCTGAGCACCCCCCAGCGACTGCAAGAGGGGGGAACCAGTTGCCGCCGATAGCAAGGTCGCCGCCGAGGAGGGCAAAACCGCGCAGCACACGCGTATGCACTCTCTGTTTCCGTGCAATCTCATTCAGTGCAGCGGCCCCTTTGAGAACATCTTGTAAGACTGATTTCCGGTGGAGCGCCCCGATCGATCTCTTGTCGCTAGAAATTGCGGAACTCGTTTCGCCTACTTCGAAAATCATCGGTCCTGGCGAGGTTGGCGGCTGCTTCCAAAGCGTGCTCGTCGGTCCACTCATTTTTCTCCGGGACGAGCATATCCCAGCCAATCAGTGCACCTGTGATTGGTGAGTCGGAATCCGCGGCTTGCAGAGAAAGACGCTGATAGGCTGCGGTGGCCGATGGGAATGCAGGTATTACAGCCTCAACATCCGCGTGAGGGTAGGAACGCCCCGCAGTCAGCGCCAGGTAACTCCGGCAGCCAAACTGAAGCCGCGGTCATCGTGCCTAGCAGGAGCGCAGCGATCAACTCCTCGACGTGCTCTCGGCATGGCGAGGGAGCAGACAAAAAAGGCGTCCCGCTGAGCTTGCGGGTCAGACTGCGGATCCACCACGCTACGCGAAGCAATTACTAAGCGCACTGATCTGCCATGACCCGCGTGCGGCGCACCACTCTGCCGCTTTCGGTTCTCTTCGCAACGGAATCCGTCACCGATCCGGGTGGGGTGGACGGGAGGCCGGATTTGACCACCAGGCCGAGATCGCCGAAGACGGTGATGCGGGTGATGCCGCCGGGGGTGACGGTGAGAAGGGCGAGTCCGAGGGCCTGATAGTTGTCCCAGCGGTTCCTTGCTGGCAAATACGGCATTGATCGCCGCAAAATAAAGCAGATCATTGCCAATGTGGCACAACCGCCCCGGACCGCGCCATCCGGTGGGGGATCGTCTGGGTTTCCGTTCCATGTTGGCGCCTATCGCGAGGACGCGAAACTCTAGCCAAGCTTCGCGTCCTCGTGGCGGACCGGCACGACAGCCGGGCCTCCAGCATTGGGCTAAGAAAACGAACAGATGGTCGGTGGCGTTCGATTCGAGTCTGGTCCCACACCGGACTCACCGTGGTCCCACGACTCCTGAGAAAAGTAAGAGCAGGCACGTATAATGCCTGCTCAGACTGAGTCGTGGCACGTGGTCGCGGTGCGCCGCCAGGAACTTGAACCCCGAACCCGCGGATTAAGAGCTTACCGGCCCGGCCTGCTCGAGTCCTTCCTGGCGCGGACCAGGATGGACCTCGCACCCCTCTGTAACCCCCGGAATTGAAGATCGTTAGGCCAGGCGGCCGCGGCGCCTATAGAGAGTTCCCTAGTCGGGGGCGGGCTGCGTTGGGTGAGCGGGAGCCCGTATCGGCTCAGGGTTCCTGGACGCGCTGGGCGCCGTTTCCTAATGTCCCTTGACACTCAGCGCCCCGAGCCGAAACTTGGAGAAGATCGTGCATTGAGCCAGCTTCGGGGCGGTGACGCATCGGCAGGTACTCGCGAGAAGCGTGTCTTCGAACGCTGGTCTCCTGCATTTAGGCCAGGCTCCGTGAACATAAGCTAAGGGGAGGAATGGATGGCGGAGGGGCTTGGCTCGATGCGACCAAAGTCAGCCCCATCCGGGCCTGGACAAGAGTCCTTCTCGACCTCTGCGCCGGCAATCGTTTTGCCCAAGGGCGGGGGTGCCATCCGCGGCGTCGGCGAGAAATTCGCCGCTAACCCCGTCACCGGCACCGGCTCGATGTCGGTTCCCATCGCCACCAGCCCGGGGCGTTCGGGCTTCGGGCCGCAGCTCTGGCTGACCTATGACTCCGGTGCTGGCAACGGCCCGTTCGGCTTCGGCTGGGGCCTCTCGCTGCCCAGCATCACGCGCAAGACCGACAAGGGCCTGCCGCAGTATCTCGACGCTGTCGATTCCGACGTCTTTATCCTTTCCGGCGCGGAAGACCTGGTGCCGGTTTACCGGCAAGACGCTGACGGCACCTGGATCGCTGGCCGTCAAGGGTTCCAGCGTGACGCGGTCGGGTTCTGGGTGCGGGATGCGTTCGGCCGCTTGGTCGTGCACGAAGACGAACTCGACGGCTACCGCGTGCGCCGCTACCGGCCGCGCGTCGAGGGCCTCTTCGCCCGCATCGAGCGCTGGAGCAAGATCAGCTCGCCCGGCGATGTCCACTGGCGCTCGATCTCCAAGGACAACATCCTCACCCTCTATGGCCATGACCCGAATTCGCGCATTGCCGACCCGCTCGATGCCGACCGCATCTTTTCGTGGCTGATCTGCGAATCGCGCGATGACAAGGGCAACGGCATTCGCTACATCTACAAGCCAGAGGACGGCACCTGGCAATCTCGGCCGGGTCAGGGCGATCCGTTCACGCAGGTGTATCAGCTCAACCGGGGGGGTGCCGACCATGCGCGCCGTACCGCCCAGCGCTACCTGCAGCGGGTACTGTACGGCAACGTCAAGCCACTGCTGGACGCTCAGGGCCGGCGCCCCCAGCACCTGAGCGATCTGCCCCGACCGCCGACGGACACCGGCGCCGACTGGCTGTTCGAGGTGCGCTTCGACTACGGAGAGTTGGACGACGGCGACCCCACAGGCCAATCGGAAAAGCGGTGGCTCTATCGCCCCGACGCCTTCTCCAGCTACCGCTCGGGTTTCGAGGTGCGCACCTGCCGCCGGTGTGAGCGGGTGCTGATGCTGCACCACATCCCCGATCAGCCGGCGCCCCCGGGCCGGGCTGCGCAGCCCGGCTACCGGGGCGTGGTTCGCAGTACCGAATTCACCTACGACGACGAGAGCGACCCCCATCTCGCTACCCGGCCCGTCTACAGCTTCCTCAAGCAGGTGCTGCAGACGGGATGGAAGCGGGAAGGTGGTTCGATCCTCCGCCGCAGCCTGCCACCGGTCGAGTTCGAATACACCAAACCCGAAGTGCAGGACGCGCTGGAGGACGTGAATCCAGAGAGCCTGGAGAACCTTCCTATCGGGCTGGACGGCGGCGCCTACCGCTGGACCGACCTGCACGGCGAAGGGATCCCGGGCATCCTTACCGAGCAGGCGGGCGCCTGGTACTACAAGCGCAACTGGAGCCCGGTCCCGGCCAAGCTACCCGACGGCAGCGAAGCCGTGAAGGCGACGCTCGCCCCGCTCGAAGCTGTCGCCCTCAAGCCGAATGTCACCCTGAGCAGTGGGGCCGAGTTCATGGACCTCGCCGGTGACGGACAGCCCGACATCGTCCTCATGGAAGGCGTGACCCCTGGACTGTACGAGCACGACGAGGCCGAAGGCTGGCAGCCGTTCCGCCCCTTCACTTCACACCTGAACCGCGACCTGCGTGACCGCAACCTGAAGTTGGTTGACCTGGACGGCGACGGCCATCCCGATGTGCTGATTACCGAGGACGATGCCTTCGTCTGGCACGCCTCGCTCGCCGAAGAAGGGTTCGGCCCCGCTCGGCGCGTGGCGTACGCGCTTGACGAGGAAAAGGGCGCGCGCATCGTCTTCGCCGATGGCACGCAGTCCATCTACCTGGCCGACATGAGCGGCGACGGCCTCACCGACTTGGTGCGCATCCGCAACAGCGAGATCTGCTACTGGCCCAACCTCGGCTACTGCCGTTTCGGCGCCAAGGTCACGATGGACTTCGTGGACGAGAACGGCCATGCGGCCTGTTTCGACCATGGCGACCAGTTCGACCATAAGCGCATCCGCCTGGCCGACATCGACGGCAGCGGCACCACCGACATCATCTACCTGCACCGCGACGGCGTTCGCCTGTACTTCAACCAGTCGGGCAACAGCTGGAGCCAGCCGAACACGCTGAGGATGTTCCCGCGCATCGACGACCTGGCCAGCATCGTGACCGCCGACCTGCTCGGCAACGGCACGGCCTGCCTGGTCTGGTCCTCGCCGCTGCCCGGCGACGCGGGCCGGCCGATGCGCTACGTGAACCTAATGGGCCAGGACAAGCCGCACTTGCTGGTCAAGGTCAAGAACAACCTGGGAGCGACGACGGACGTCCGCTATGCGCCGTCCACAAAGTTCTATTTGCAGGACAAACGCGACGGCAAGCCCTGGGTCACGAGGCTGCCGTTCCCCGTCCACGTAGTCGAGGGCGTGAGCGTGACCGACAAGTGGCGAGGCACCACGTTCTCCACCACGTACAGCTACCACCACGGCTACTTCGACGGCGTCGAACGCGAGTTCCGCGGATTCGGTCGCGTCGAGCAGATCGATACGGAGGACTATGGCACGTTCTCCGCAGGCAACGTCGCCAGCCCGTACATCACGACTGACCACGAGCTCTACCAGCCTCCCGTCAAGACCGTCACCTGGTTCCACACGGGCGCATTCATCGACCAAGGACGCGTGCCTTCGCTGTACGCGACCGAATACTTCCCGAACTGGTTCGAGGCCCTCCGCCCACAGGCCAAGGATGTCCTCGGAGGGTTCCAGGAACACACGCTCCCGGAGCCGGACCTCCCCGGCCTGGACCTCACGGCCGAGGAGTGGCGCGAGGCGCTGCGCGCGTGCAAGGGCAGGCCGCTGCGCCAGGAGACATACGAACTCGATGTCGACGCGCTGCGCGACGCCGTTCACAAGTCCGTGAAGCTGTTTTCCACGACCTGTCACAACTGCCGCATCGACCGATTGCAGGCGCGAGGCACCAACCCTCACGCGGTGTTCCTCGTCACCGAGAGCGAAGCGATCACCTACCACTACGAGTTGGACCTGCGCCCCGCGCAACTGAAGCCGGATCCCCTGGTATCACACACCCTGAACCTGCGCATCGACGAATACGGCAACGTGCTCCAGTCGGTCGCGGTCGGTTATCCGCGGTTCCTGCCGTTCGACGACACGGATGCGGCGTTGAACACGCAGACGGTCAGCCTCATCAGGAAAGTGCAAAGCGAACTGCACATCGCATATACCGAAACGCGCTACACCGACGAACTCAGCGGCAGCGACATTCTGGCAGACAACCACCGCCCGCCTCTGCCGTGCGATATCCGAACTTATGAGCTCACCGGGATCACGGCCAAGGATGCCAGCGATGTCTCGACCGCGGATGCGCGAGACGATCGCTATTTCTCGATCGACGAGTTGCGTGCCTATCGCCTGAGTGAGCGCCGTCAGACCAGCGGCAAGGCGGTTGGCACGCTCCAGTATCACGAGCAACCGGACAGAACTAGCAACCCGCCGCCGGCGCAGAAGCGGCTGGTCGAGGAGGTCCGCACGCTGTACTTCGATGATGCCAGCGGGACAGCGGCCCCGACGAAGCCGCTGGACTTCGGCCAGCACGGACCGCGGGGGCTGAAGTACGAGGACTACAAATTGGCGCTCACCGATGCGCTGCTCACAGCGGTCTTCGGCGCCAAGCTCGCCCAATCGGTAGCCGGGAGTTCCGTGAAGCAGAAGCTCGCATCGGCCACCACGAGCGGATATATGAGCGGGGCCGAACTCGCGGATCGGCTCAATCCGCTCGACACCGCCGGCCAGTTCTGGATGCGCTCCGGCGTGGCGGGATTCGCCGCAGACGCCACCCGGCACTTCTTCCTCCCCGAGCGCTACGAGGATTCCTTCGGCAACGTCACCGAGATCGCCTTCGACTCGCGCGATCTCTACATACAGTCCACCAAGGACGCCCGCGGCAACGAACTGAGGATCACCGAATTCGATTTCCGCGTGCTGGCGCCGCGGGCGATGCAGGACGCCAACGCCAATGTGACGCGTGCCGCCTACGACGTCCTCGGCATGCCGGTGGCGGTGGCCATGGAAAGCGGCGGCGACACGCTCGCCGGCCTGAGTCCGGGTCTCCTTGACCCGTCCCCGTCGGAAGTCGCGCGGTTCATGGAGTTGGAGCCGTACTCCGAAACCGACCCCAGACGCTGGCTTGGCCAGGCGACTTCGCGTTTCGCGTATCACCTCGGCGGAGTCGTTGGTGTGGACGGACGAGTTACGTGGGAAGCGCAGCCCGCTGCCGCCTGCGCGATTCAGCGCGAAACGCATGTGGCTCAACTCGCTGGCCAGCAAACGAAGATCCAGCTCTCGATCGAGTATTCCGATGGAGGCGGCAATGTTCTCGTAAAGAAGGCGCAGGCCGAGCCCGATCCCGAGAGCAGGCAGCAGAATCCGCCACTGCGCTGGATCGCCAGCGGCAAGGCGGTCCTCAATAACAAGGGCAAGCCGGTCAAGCAATACGAGCCCTATTTCAGCCACACCGAGCACCGCTTCGACGAGATGGAAGCAGCGAACGAAGTCGGTGTCACGCCGGTCATGTACTACGACGCGCCGGGGCGGCTCATTCGTGCTGAAATGCCGGACGGCAGCGTCAGCCGTGTCGAGTTCTCACCCTGGCATGTGAAAACGTTCGACGCGAATGACACGGCATTCGACACTGACCCGGCAAAACGCAGCGATTGGTACAACAGGCGGAAAGATCCGGCCCATCCGCGATTCGCTGAGTTCAGCGACACACAAAGTTCGCGGGCGGCGGAACAGTCCGAAAAGCACGCGAACACGCCGGCCATGATGCACCTCGACAGTCTCGGGCGCGAGGTCATCACCATCGCCCACAACCGGACGCCGGATGCGATCGGCGTTTGGCAAGACGACTTCTACGCCACCTTCACCAAGCTCGACACGGAGGGCAAACCGCTGTGGATCCGCGACGCCCGCGGCAACCTGGTGATGCAGTACATCAGCCCGTACAAACCGACGCGTCTGGCCGGCACTCCTCCAGATCCTCACCAACCGGGCGACACGACCAGCGAATACCTCCCGGACGGAGCCGTTCCCTGCTACGACATCGCCGGCAATCTACTGTTCCAGCACAGCATGGACGCCGGCGATCGCTGGATGCTGATGGACGCCGCCGGGAAGCCTATGCTGGCATGGGATCTGAACGACAAAGGCCCGGGTGCCGCGGTGCAGGCGCGCATGTTCCACACGGAATACGACGAGCTGCATCGGCTGATCAAGCAGTGGCTCAAGATCGATACCGCCGCGGCCGCGCTGACCGAGGTATTCGACTATTGCGATAGCGCTCAGCCCCTCCTGCCGGATAACCGGGTCAACCTGGCCGACGCCAAGCAGCGCAACCTGATCGGCCAGCCGGTCAGGCACTGGGACCCGAGCGGCCTCTCCACGGTCGAACGCATCGATCTCTCCGGCAAGCCTGCGCACGTCACGCGTACGCTGATCAAACCCGATGCCGACGGCGGCACCGGCGTATTGCACTGGGGAATCACCAACCGGCGCAGCCTGCTCGAAGCTGAGACATTCCGCCAGATCACCGAATACGATGCCTTAGGGCGCGTGAAGCGGCTCTACAACTGGCACCGCGATATCACTTTCGGTGCCAGCGGCGCGCAGCAGCCGACACCGGGCGCCACCAACCGCGTCGCGGTTTACGAACCCGAATACAGCGCGCGCGGAACTCTCGTTTCGGAGTGGTTGCACGTACGCGCCACCAAGACGACCTACTCAAACGACCGTGTCAGCTTCAGGCAGGATACGCAGCGCAGCCGGCAGGCGATCAAGCAGATCACCTACAACGCCAAGGGCCAGAAGCTGAGTGTAAAACTCGGCAACGGCACGACGACGTGCTACACCTACGACTCCGAGACCTTCCGCCTGACCCACCTGTTCACGCGGCGAAGCGGTGTCATCGCCGCCAACGACTGCGCCAGCAACACCGCTGACGCTCCACGTCCGCAGCGGCCCTGCGGGATGCAGAACCTGCACTACACCTACGACCCCGTCGGCAACATCACCCACATCCAGGACGACGCGCAGGACAGCCGCTTCTTCGCCAACAGTTTTGTCGAGCCGAGCAACCACTTCATCTACGACGCGCTCTACCGGCTAATCGAGGGCACCGGCCGCGAGAACGCGGCTGCCGTCGCGCCGCCCCGCAACCGGGAAGACCCGTGGCCTACGGACGGCTTTCCCTCCGCCGATGCGCTGCGCAACTATACGCAGCGCTACCGCTACGACGCTGTTGGCAATCTCGTCGCAATGGTGCACCAGGTCGGCAACGGCAACGGCTGGACGCGGCATTACACCACCCGGTCCGACAGCAACCGGCTCGATCAGGCCTGGTACGGCAACAACACGCTCGAGGCCGTCACCTATCGCCACGACGCCCACGGCAACATGCTTAACCTCAATCGGGCCACGCCACCGCCGCCGCTCGACCCAGAGGATGAGTGGGGGCTGGATATCCGCTGGGACTGGCGCGACATGATCATGGGTTTCGATCTGGAAGGCGGCGGGGTAGCGCGCTATCACTATGGCGTCGACAAGCAACGCACACGCAAGTACATAGTGCGCAATACCACGGCGGGCACCCCCGGCCCGGTGGAAGACCGCATCTACCTCGGCAGCTATGAACTGTATCGCCGCCGCAATCCGGACGGAACGGTGGTCGAGGAGATCGATTCGTTGCACCTGTTCGAAGGCGAGCAGCGCGTGCTGTTGGTGGACGATGTGATCAAAGCAGGGGGCACGGCCAATCCGCGCCACGACAGGCTGCCGGTCAAGGAACAGACACTATTTCGACATCAATACACCAATCACCTGGGATCGGCGTGCCTCGAGCTCGATGAGGGAGCGCGAATCATTTCGTACGAGGAGTACCACCCGTACGGGACGAGGGCGTACCGGCTGATGAACTCGGCGGTCGAAGCGCCCCCCAAGCGGTATCGATATGCCGGGATGGAGCGCGATGAAGAGAGCGGGCTGGGGTACCACTCGGCGCGGTACCGCGTCCCGTGGCTGGGCAGGTGGTGCTCGGCAGATCCTTCGGGAACCAGGGATGGAGCCAATCTGTATTCATACGTTAGTAATCGACCGACAAGGCTGATCGACGAGGATGGACAGGTCGGAACGCAACCAAGTCTTTCCTCGGGAGAATTCCTAGCATCAGGCAGGTACGGTTGGCTGCACAGCCTGCCGGGTTACACGAAAGAGCATCCAATTCCCGCGAGCTGGCTAAGTTACGCCTTCGAGCAGGCATACGGGAAGGCCACGGCCGAGGCACTAGCGTCACGGATTTACAGCAACTCGCAGACAGCATTGTGGAGCAACTCGTTCGCTGGACCGAAGACCTCACTAGATCTTTCTTTCGCCGCTGAGTTGCGGGCGCTGATGGACCAGGGTCAGCTGATTGATGTGACGGACTTTTACCTGCGCGCACGGAGTAACGCGCAGGCAGGAGGTCCTGTCTCACCCCAGGGCCTGGCAGCATTCCACGAGACCGCGCTGAAGCAGGTGGCGACGAACATCAAGGGTGAGGGCGTCGCTCGGAAATCCGCCCAAGGCCAGGCGATCCCCAGGAACCTCGCGAGCGAACTTGCACCCGGAAAGACGCCACCCGCTCAGCCAGGTAAAGCCGACCTGAAGGTGGACGTGACCAGTTTCCCCAAGAAGTCGGGCACCCTTGGCGGGGCTGGTCCCGATGTTGCCACCAAGGTCCCTGCTGAGGGAACGAAGCCGACGGAGGTGGTCGAGCCAGTCGGCGAGATCCCGAAGGTGCGTGTTGACGTTCCGGAAGGGAGGGCGTCGTCCACGCCTGGGATGTCAGGTTCAGCGAGGGTTGGACTTAACGCGGGTTGGGGCGCTTTCCTGATGATCATGCTCTGGGCGCTACCAGACGACAAGCGAGAGGAGTTCCTAACGCACAATCTTGAGTTCTGGAAGGCCACGGCAAAGCTCGTGCCCGAGCGTAGTGACATGACGGAGGACTTCGTCCAGAAACAGCTCACAAACCCCGTCGAGCCGGGTCCTGGGGTTGCGGACGTCATGAGGAGGGCGGGTTGGGTCTGGAGTTCCGAAGAGCGGACCTGGAAAGAGCAGACGTACTACCGCTCCGTCAGACTCACTATCGGGCAGTAAGCTGCCGCGGTAGTGGGATAGAAATGGACGCTTCGGATTTGAGTGGGGCATAGGGTCCGCTGCCTGGTACAGGAAGACAGGGAGCGGGCGAGGAATGGATCGCGCTGATGGATGACCATGCCTGCCCGGTTAAGGGTGTCGTGATCTCAATTCGATGGAGAGAAAATGGCAAACGCAGTGGACTGGCCCGAAGCGGTCTGGCAAGAGATCAATGACGCCGTGCTCGCCGAGGTGTCAAAGGTTCGCACCGCACAGAAGGTGTTTCCCACGTCGGTGCTTGACGGCGATCCGACGGAGGTTGCGAACGACGTCATCGAGTTTCCCGAGGTCCCCCGAAGGGCGGGCGTACCGAGAAAGTACCTCAGCATCCGCGAAGGGCAAACCAAGCCATTCGTCGAGATCTACCTCGAATTCCCGTTGACGACCGCGCAGGTGGCCAGGGAGGCGCAGCTCAAGACCTGCAAGACGCTCGCCAGGATGGCTGCGAAGGCGGTGGGACTCGCCGAAGACGTCGTCCTTTTCCAGGGAAGCGACGGCAAGCTGCCAGCCGATGTGATCGCGGACCCGGCGCTGGCTGGAAAGGGCCTGCTTGGAGAATCGCAACGGGGCGACGCCGACGACGACAACCCGTACAAGGTCAGCCGTCCCATCCCGGTCGAACCGCCAGAGGGCAGGCGGAAGGGTGTGACCTGGGGCGAACCGACTTTCTCGGCCGTGACCGATGGCATCGCATTGCTTGCCGCGAAAGCGCAGGCACCGAAGTTCGCGCTCTTCCTGCCCGTCAGGGCGTACGCCGATACCTTCGTGCCTCCGGGCGACCAAAGCCTGATCACGACGGCCGAGCGCATCAAGCCGCTGGTCGAAGGAGGCTTCATGGAGGTCGTCACGCTGCCGGAGACCAAGGGCTTGCTGGTCGCGCTCGCCGGCGACCCGACAAGCCTTCATGTGGGCCGTGAGGCGACGACGGAGTTCGTCCGTAAGGAAGGCGCACAGTACTTCTTCCGCGTGGTCGAGCGGATTCAGTTCGTGGCACGCGATCCCCGCGCCTTTGTGTTGCTTGACTTTCAGCCGCCGGGCGCCCTAGGCGCCAAGACGCCATAGGACGCCTGGAGGAGGTCCAGATGCCGCCCGAAAGACTCGACATCGGCTCTGTAGGCGAAGACGTTGCCTGGCTGCATAAGGCGCTGGAAGCGCGCGGCTTTGCGGTGTCGGCCGAGGAGGAGAAGCGCAGATTCTTCGGCCCCTCTACTCGGGACGCGCTTCGCGACTGCCAGACCTGTCATGGGCTGAACGCCACCGGCGAAGTCGACGATCCGACCACCGCACTGCTCAATGCGACTCGCCGAAGCGGTGCTGTTCGAGGCGGCCTCGGAGATGGGCCTGGACTCGATGCGGGTCGCTTCGAGCATCCCGGGTTGCCCGGAATGCCAGAACCTTGCCCTCAGGTACGGGGTCCAGCATGTACGGCCGCTGAGAGTGCGGTGAGAACCGTGACACAACGCCATCCGTTCAGCGCACCGCGCATCGGCGACCGCGGCGACGACGTTCGTCGGCTCCAGGCCACCTTGCAGCTGCTGGGCGCCCCGGTGCCGGATGAGGAAACCAGCGACGGCGTCTTCGGCGCTGGCACCGAGACTGCCCTGCGCGACTGGCAGCGGTCCGTCCGGCTGGAGGCGTCGGGGGTGCCTGATGAGCGAACCAGTGAGTGGGCCCAGACTCTGCTCGTACGACAACCTGTCCGGATTGTGCTGGGCCAGGTGACCACCCAGGAAGGCCGACCGGTTCAGGGGCTGGTGGTGCGTGCCTACGACGCCAACCTCGTCGGCGATCACCCCATTGCGGTCGGCGACGGAATGGGGCCGGCCGTGACCGGCCCTGACGGCCGCTTTGAGCTCCGCTATTCGGCTGCGGACCTGGGACGGCCCGGCAAGGCAGCGCCCGACCTGGTGCTGCGGGCGTATCCCGACGCAGCAGCCGCCGAACCGGTCGCCTCCTCGCCGGTCATGTTCGGCGCCGAGCCCGTGGCACTGGTGCCGCTTGTCGTCGGAGTCGCCGTGCGGCCGTCTACGCTTGACCGACTGCTCGGCCAAGTCACGCCGGCGTTGAACGGTACCCGGCTGGCCGCCGTGGACACCGCGGCTGGCCTAACCTACTTGGCAGGCACGACGGGTGTACCCCAGTCCGACGTGGCCACGCTGGTGCACGCCGCCGCACTTGCCGAGGAGGCCGACCGGCTGGTCGACGGCGACGCTGGGGCGGCAGCGGCGACCGCGGCGGCCCGTACCATCGCGGTGTTCTACGCCTGGGTGCGCGCGGACCCGCCGGCCGACCTGGACAGCGTGCTCGGGACTCCCGCGGCGGTGCTGGCGGACCGGCTGGCGCAGGCGGCCGCGGACGGACTGGTACCGCCCGGCGCGGACCGCGAGGCTGTCACCGGCGCGATCATCGAGCTACAGGCGCGCCGGATGCTGCGGCCGGCCGGGCCGGGGAAGCCGGTCTCGATCGGCGACGTGCTGGGTACCATCCCGGCCGACCGGCGGCTGGACGATGTTACGGCGCTGGCAGTGAGCCGGATGGTGGCCGAGGAGGGCGGTCGGGGCGACGGGTTCTGGCATATGCTGTCCGCCGCCGGGCTCGGAGAGGCGCAGGTGCGCGATATCCGACTGGCGTTCGCCCTCGACGACCTGTCCCGCGGCGACCTGCGGCTGATCCAGGCGCTGCAGGCCGTGACCCCCGTGGACCACGACGGCACGACGGTTCACCTCGCGCCGCTGCGCCCGAACCGGTGGATGGAGATCGTTGCCACCGCGGCGGGGGACGGCGCGGACGGCGGCCGGATCCCGGCTGACGCGGCGGAGCTGGCTCAGCGGGTAGAGCGGCTGCACCCGTCCGCTACCTTTCGCGCCAATCTGGACGTCGGGCTGCTCCGCCAGACCGGGTACCCGGCCGCCCGAGTGGCCGACTTCCTCGGCGAGCATCCCGGCTTCGACCTCGTGACGACCACGGTTGAGCCGTTCCTCGCCGAGGCTGGGCTGGCCGGCGACGGCGAGCTGCGGGCCGGCCTGCTCACAGCTCAGCGAATGGTGCGGATCGGTGCCGACCAGGGTGAGCTGGACGCCCTGGCCCGGGCGGGCGTCGGGGACATCGCCCTGTTCGCCCTGCGCGACCGGGGAAGCCTGGCCACCCGGCTCAGCGACAAGATGCCAGAGTCAAGGCTGGCCATGTTGCACGGGCGGGCGCAGCGCATGCTCACCGCGGCCCTGGGTGCCGCCACCGTGTTCGCGCCCCGGTTCGGTGCGGCGCCGTCGCATCGCGCCGCGGCCGCGCCGGTGCCGGCCGGGTTTCCCAGCGTGCAGCAGTTGTTCGGCGACCAGTCTGGATGCGAGTGCGGAACGTGCCGTAGCGTGCTCGGGCCATCGGCGTACCTGGTGGACCTGCTGCACCTGCTTGATCGCACCGGGTTCGGCGGGCAGCTGCAGAACCGTCGCCCGGACCTTGCCGAGCTGGAGCTGAGCTGCGCCAACACTGACACGCCGCTGCCGTACGTCGACCTGGTACTCGAGATCCTGGAAGCCGCGGCCGCCCTGCCCAGTCCGGCCATCGCGCTCACCCCGGCCGAAGCCGACCAGCTTGAAAACGGCAGCGTGCCGGCGCCGTTGCAGGCCGAGCTGGCCAAGCACGCCGCCGACGAACTGGGAACGCTCAGCGTCGAGGTCGCCGCGGCACAGGTGCTGATCTTCCCGCCGTTCTGGCGTGTCGTCGTGCGGGACCGCAAGCGGCGGTGGCCGGCCCGCCTGTGGCGGCGCCGGCTCGGCGTCCGCTGGACGTCCGGCGCGGCGATTCCCGGCTCGGCTCTGGTGCCAGAGGCCCGGATAGACGCGACCCGGCAGGCGCTGGCCGCCGGGATAGCGCCGCCGGATCTCGTTTCGCTCGTGGCTCCTGAGCCGGAAGCACCGGTGGTCGGCGTGCCGACAGTCACCGCCGCCGCGCCGCCCGACGACCAGCTCGAGCATACCGTCGAGCTGGTTCGCTCGATGGTCATCGAGCTTGCCGGGGGCGGCTGGGTCGGCGCCGTCCTCATCCTGTCCGTCGACGGCGCCGACATCCGCGGTATTCAGGTGCAGCCGGGGATCCTAGTGCTGGAGATCGCCCGGGGACTAGCGGCTGGGCAGATCCACCCGTACCTGGCCAACCTGGTGCCGCCGCTGGAGTACCAGGTGACCCAGGAACCGCGGCCTCCGGGCCTGCGCGGGCGGTGGACGCTGGCCTCGACGGTCACCGCGACCGTCCGGTTCAGCCCAGATCAGGTGGTCGTGCAGGGCCTGACGTACGGCTCGGCGGACCACGGCGATGACGCGCTGTTCCCGGAGAACAGGGACCCTGAGGCGTATCGCCTGCTGAACGCCGTTAGCTATCCGCTTGACCTGCCGTTCGACCAGTTCCGCGAGGAGGTACGGGCCTGCCTCGCCATCGCCGGCGGTTCCCGTCTCGACCTGCTGCGGACACTGCTGCCCGCCAGCCGGTACGTCAGCGTGGACGACGCCTGCGAGGTGCTCGGCGCGGCACCCGCGCAGCTCGCCATTATCACCGAGCCACCGGCCAGCGCCGCGCGGGCCGCCGCGCTCTGGGGCCTTGCTGAGGCCGGCAACTCGCTGTCCGACCCGCTCGATGGCGCCGCGCCGCCGGTGCCCGCCGACTGGGTGGGCGCGCTGAGCCGGGCGTCGGTCCTACTCGACCGCTCGGGCGTGGAGCTGCCGACCTTGCAGGCCATGTTCGCCACCCGTTACCTGGCCGAAGTGGCCGCCGATGTCCACACGGACCCGGCCTACGAGTGCCGGCCCAGCCGACTCACCATCGCCGGGCTCGGGGTGTCCAGCCTGGACCGGTTGCAGCGGCTGCTGCGGCTGCGGCGCATCACTGACTGGCCGGTACGAGACACCGACATGGTGCTGCGCGCGCTGACCCGGCCGGGAACCGACCCTCTTGACGGCGAGGCCGCCATCCGCGCACTTGGCCACGTGGCGGAGATCGCCACTCGGACCGCCACGACGGCCCGGTTCGTCGCCGTGTGGCTCGGTGCGGTCGAAACTACCGGGTACGTTGACCTGGAGGCGGCCGGGACGCCCACGCAGCCCTCGCTGTACGCCGAGGTCTTCCTCGATCCCCGGCATCTGGGGGCGCCAGGCGCCGCCGATTTCGCACTCAGCGCCGATGGCACCGAACTGGCGTACCTCACGGGCGCCGAGAACCCGGTCGCGCTCACCGGCCGGCTCGCGTACGCCAGCACCGCGCTGCGGCTTCGGCCTGCTGAGCTCGCCGAGCTTGTCGGCACCGGCCCGCGGGCCGTCGTGGCGGACGAGTTGACCTTGCCCAATCTGTGGATGCTGCAGCGGCAGGTGACCCTCGCGCGCGCGGCCGGGATATCGGTTCGGGAGAGCCGGCTGCTGCAGTCGCTGACCGGCATCTCGCCGCTCCCCAGCGAGCCCCTGGCGGTCGACATCGCCGGGCGGCGGATCCTGGAGTTCCTCGACGCCATCGACGCCGTCCGCGCCAGCGGCTTTACCGTTGCCGAGCTCGCCTGGTGTCTCGACGGGACCGAGGTCGACGAGGCCGCGCGGGCGCGGCGTCGGCTCGACCAGCTCCGCTGGCTCATCGACCTGCAGGGCGCCCTGCGCGACGTCCAGCCCTCCGTCAGCGGCGAGGTCACCGACGTGGCGCTCCGGACGCTGCTGCGGTCGGCGGGCTGGCCGGACCCGCTGATCGACCGGGTGCTGGGAGGGGAGGACGACCAGCTCGGGCTGGCGTCGCCGGTCGTCCTGGACGTGGTGGTCACGGCCGCTGCGGCGCCTGCCCTGCCACCGGGCGGCCCGTTCACGCTCGTGGTGGCCGAGGCCGGGCATTACCTCCTGGGGCTTAGCCGACCGCCGACTGCGGCGGACTTCGCCGCGCTGGACCAGGTGGCCGGGCTGGGGCCGCTCGCCGATGACACCTCGCCGGCCGCTCATCTGTCGTCCAACTGGACGGACCTGCAGGACCGCACCCGTTCGCTGAGTCGCTGGCTGCAGTCGGTCGCGTTGCCGCGGGTCTCCGCAGCGCTGCGCTTCACCGTCCCGGCGCCCCTGGACGGGCAGAATCCGCGCGCTTTGCCGCCGGACGGGCTGGGCAGGGTGATGCGGCTGACCGCGGGCGGCGACGTCGAGATCGACGGCTTCCTCACCGCTGCTGACGCCCAGCGGCTGCGCATCTGGGTTGCTGGCGCTTCCAACGAGGCGGCTGTGCGCGCCGCTGTCGCACCGCTCGTCGGCGTGCCGCCGGCCCTTGGGGTGGCGGCTGCCCCCCTGAGCTACGAGCCAGTGCTGCGCACGCTCACCCTGGTCGGCTACCCGGCCAGCGCCGACGTTCCGCGGCTGACCGCACTCGTCGACAACGCCAGCTACACGGCCGCCGTCCAGGCGCTGGTCGCCGCGGCGACGGCCTATGCGGAACAACGCCCGAGCCGGAGGCTGCTCGACCGCGATGCCGTCCTGCGGCTGTTCATGGAGCTCCTTACTCCGCAGCAGCGGTACGCCGCCGTGCAGGACGCGCTGGTCGCACCGCTCCGCCGACAGCGCGCCGCTGACCTGCTCAGCGCGCGTACGGGCATCGACTCGCGGTTGCTCGACGTGCTTGACGCCGAGGCCGAAGCGGCCGCCCCGCCCGCGGACCTGGTCAAAGACCTCGCGTCCGAGGCGCTGCTCGGCGTCGCGATCCGCGACGTGCGCTCCGCCGATATGCTGGCTCACCCGCTGGCGGCGTTAAACCGCTGGGATCGGGCTGGCCTACTCGTTCGCCGACTGGGCGTGCTGCCCGCGGAGGCGCCGTGGCACGGCACGGCTGGCTTCACCGGGCTGGACCCTTTCGGGCTTGGCCCCGGCGCCGATGCCGCCGGCTCGGCGTACGGCCGCTGGCGCGCCGCCGCCACCCTGTACGACCTGCGCGGCATCGTGCCCGGCGCGGGCGCCACCCTGGAGCGAGTCAGGACCGCGGAGACGGCGGAGGCCGGGATCGGCGCGCTGGCCGACGCGTTCGAGGTAGCCGGGGCAGACGTGACCGCGCTGCTGGCGGTCGACACGCCCGTCGACCAGCCCGCCCAGCTGCGCTCCCCGGCCGTCCTGCGGCGGATCGTCGACGCGGCGCAGGCCTTGCGCCGAC
Source organism: Streptosporangiaceae bacterium NEAU-GS5 (assembly GCA_017592665.1). Taxonomy (GTDB): domain Bacteria; phylum Actinomycetota; class Actinomycetes; order Streptosporangiales; family Streptosporangiaceae; genus NEAU-GS5. The sequence goes on from JAGFNW010000030.1 coordinate 112,926, forward strand.
TGCGGGTGCCCGCCGAGGGGCTAGAGCCTGTCTCGAAGTGTGCGGTGGGGCGTGTCGTAGCCGGTAATGCAGCGAGGTCTCCGGTAAAGGGTTCAACGACCAAGAAGAACCAGACCCGGAGACCTCGTGGCCACCTTAGCGGTGACGCGGCGGTTTGATCTGTCCGATGCGCAGTGGG
>JAGFNW010000031.1 GCA_017592665.1 Streptosporangiaceae bacterium NEAU-GS5
CGCACATCAACGCCGCCACCCGAAACCGGCACCACATACGCCACCAACCGCCGATCACCAGGACGATCCTCACGCACCACCACCGCCGCCTGCGCCACCGACCCATGCAGCACGAACGCCGACTCCACCTCACCAAGCTCGACCCGAAACCCCCGCACCTTCACCTGATCATCAACCCGGCCCACGAACTCCAGCACCCCATCACGGCGCCACCGCACCACATCCCCCGTCCGATACATCCGCGACCCCACCCCGAACGGATCAGCCACAAACCGCACCGCCGACAACCCCGGCCGCCCCCAATACCCCCGCGCCAACCCCGAACCCGCCAAATACAACTCACCCGCCACACCAGCAGGCACCGGCCGCAAACCCTCATCCAGGACAAAAACCCGCTTACCCACAAGAGGCCGCCCGATCGGCACGGGGTTGACGTGGCGGCCGGGCTCGCACTCCCAGATGACGGCACCGATGGTGGCCTCGGTCGGGCCGTAGCCGTTGAACAGCCGACGGCCCACGGACCACTCGGCGGCGAGGCCGGGCGGGCACGCCTCCCCGCTCACGGTGAGGACCATTCCTTCCGGCAGCGAGTTCGGAGGGAGTTCCGCCACCACGGCGGGGGGCAGTGCCACATGGGTGGCGCCTTGCCGTACGACCAGGTCGATCAGCTCTTGGCCGAGCGGGCGCTCGGGCGGCGGAAGGATCAGCGTGGCTCCGGTGAGCAACGCGCCGAACGTGTCCCAGAGCGCCGCGTCGAAGCTGGCGGAGACGAGTTGCAGAACGCGGCTCCCGGGTGCCACCCCCAGACGCTCCGCCTGTGTGGCGGCCACGTCTCCGACGCCGGCGTGCGGGATCACCACACCCTTGGGCCGCCCGCTGGAGCCGGAGGTGTAGATGACGTAGGCCGGGGTCAGATCTGTCGGCGCGGCGATCCGGTCCTGGTCGCCTGGATCGTGGGCCGGCTGTGCGGAGAGCACGTCCGAGATGGTGTCCAACGCCACGACTGGCGTGCCTTCCACCGGCGGGAGGCGGTCGGCCCATTCCGTCATCGTCAGGACCAGCGTCGGCCGGGCGTCGGCAAGCATGTGGCGGATGCGCTCGGCTGGATAGAGCGGATCGATCGGCAGGAAGGCGGCTCCGGACTTGAGCGTCGCCAGCATCGCCACCACCCACGGCACGGAGCCGGGCAGGGCGATCGCGACCAGGTGTTCTGGACCTGCTCCCTGGCGAATGAGGTGATGCGCGAGCCTGTTGGCGCGCTCGTTGAGTTCGCCGTACGAGCATGTGCCGTCGTCGTCGGCCAGGGCGACGGCGGCTGGGGCGGCATGCGCCTGCCGTTCGAACAGCTCGTGAACGAGGCCCGCGTACGCAGGCGCCGACTCCGCGTGGTTCCACTCGCTCAGCAATCGCGCCCGCTCGGCCGCATCGAGCGTGTCCACCGCGTTGATGGGCAGGTCTGGATCCGCCAGAAGCCGATCGAGCAGCAGCATCAGCCGATTCGCGATGTCCGTCACGGTGTCGCGGTCGAAGAGGTCGTGGCTGTATTCAAGGTCGCCGGCCAGCCCGGCGGGCGCGCCGTCGTGGTCGTACTGCTCGCTCAGCGCCAGCGCGAGGTCGAACTTGGCCATGGTCAGGTCGATCTTGTACGGCTCGGCCTGCACGCCGGGCAGTGCCCAGGACTGCCGGGGGCTGCTGTCGAGGGTCAGCATCACCTGGAACAGCGGGTGATGGGCGGTGGTCCTGGCCGGATTGAGCGCCTCCACCAGACGCTCGAAAGGCAGATCCTGATGGGCATAGGCATCCAGATCGTGGTGACGCACCCGGCCGATCAGCTCACGGAAACTGGGCCGGCCACCGGTGTCGGTGCGCAACACGAGCGTGTTGACGAAGAAACCGACCAGATCATCCAAAGCGTCATCGTCGCGGCCCGCGACCGGAGTGCCGATCGGGATGTCATTGCCCGCGCCGAGGCGCGTCAGCAGCGCCGCCAGCCCAGCCTGCACCACCATGAACAGCGTCGCGTCGCACTCGCGTGCCAGCTTCACCAACCGGCTGTGCAGACCGACGTCGAAGACCACCTGCACGCGATCACCGCGATAGCCGGCCTTGACCGGTCGAGGCCGATCGGTGGGCAGCTCCAACTGCTCGGGCAGACCGGCGAGGCGGTGCCGCCAGTAGGCCAACTGCCGGGCCAGCAGGCTGTCGGGGTCGTTGGCTAATCCCAGCAGGTCGCGCTGCCAGATCGCGTAGTCGGCGTACTGCACCGGCAGCGGCTCCCACTCCGGCGCACGGCCGGCGCGGCGGGCTGTGTAGGCCTCGCTGAGATCACGCCACAACGGGCCCATCGACCAGCCGTCAGCCGCGATGTGATGCATCACCAGCACCAGCACCGCCTCATCGGGGGCAATGCGTAGCAGCCACGCGTGCATCGGCACCTGCCCGGCCAGATCGAACACCTGCCCAGCCGCCCGCGCCACCGCCTCCGCCACCGCCTCCGCCACCGCATCGGCCCGCCCATCCTGTGGGGTCGACTCCGCTAGCCCGGCCCGCGCCACCGCGTCGGTCTGCCCGGCCTGTGGGGTCGCCTCGGTCTGCCCGGCCTGTGGCATCGCCACGGCCAGCTCGGGCTGTGGCAGCGCTTCGGCCAGTCCGGGTTGCGGTGCCGCCTGGCCTAGTTCGTCGGTTCCTATCCAGCGGACGGTCAGGAGTGAGCCGAGGCTTTCGATCGGCCAGACCTTCTGCGCCGGTTCGCCGTCTCGGTCGACGAAGCTGGTGCGCAGGGCCTCATGCCGGCCGACCACATCGGCCAACGCCAAGCCCAGCGCCTGCTCATCCACCACGCCCGACAGGCGTACCGCGACCGGCACGTTGTAGGTGGCGCTCGGGCCCTCCCACTGCGCCAGGAACCACAGCCGACGCTGCGCGAACGACACCGGCTCCAACCCCGACCGCGGCACTGCCACCACCGCCGGACGCAACGGACCCCGCCCATCCAGGCGCCCATCCAGCTGCCCGTCCAACCGGGCCACCAGACCCGCGACCGTCGAGGCCTGGAACAACTCTCGGATGCCCACCTCGACGCCCAGCACCGACCGCACCCGGGCGATCAACCGCATGGCCGACAGCGAGTGTCCGCCGAGGTCGAAGAAGTCGTCGTCGATCCCCACCCCGGACACGCCCAGGACCTCGGCGAACAGCCCGCACACCACTTCTTCGCGCGGCGACCGGGCGGCCCTGCCACCCGCGATCACGCCGGCCGACGGAGCCGGCAGCGCCTTGCGGTCGACTTTGCCGTTCGGGGTCAGCGGCAACCCATCCAAGGCCACCACAGCGGCCGGCACCATATAACCCGGCAACCGATCCCGCACGAACCCCGACAACTCACGCACATCAACGCCGCCACCCGAAACCGGCACCACATACGCCACCAACCGCCGATCACCAGGACGATCCTCACGCACCACCACCGCCGCCTGCGCCACCGACCCATGCAGCACGAACGCCGACTCCACCTCACCAAGCTCGACCCGAAACCCCCGCACCTTCACCTGATCATCAACCCGGCCCACGAACTCCAGCACCCCATCACGGCGCCACCGCACCACATCCCCCGTCCGATACATCCGCGACCCCACCCCGAACGGATCAGCCACAAACCGCACCGCCGACAACCCCGGCCGCCCCCAATACCCCCGCGCCAACCCCGAACCCGCCAAATACAACTCACCCGCCACACCAGCAGGCACCGGCCGCAAACCCTCATCCAGGACAAAAGCCCGCTTGCCCACAAGAGGCCGCCCGATCGGCACGGTGAACTGCCTGACCGGCTCCAGAATGCGGTGGAACGTCGTGAAGCCCATGCTCTCCGCGGGGCCGTAACCGTTGAGGAGCACCAGGTGCGGGAACTTCTCCCGGGCGCGGTTGACGTGGTCGCGGGAGGCCGCGTCGCCGGCGGTCATGGCGATGCGCAGCCCGCCGAACACGTCGGGCCGCTCGTCCAGCAGGAGGTTGAACAGCCCGGCCGACAGCTGCAGCACCGTGACCTCGTGCCGGGTCACGAGCCGAGCCAGCTCATCCATGTCCACCCGCTGGCCGGGCAGCAGGACACATGTGCCGCCGTGCAGCAGCGCGCCGAACAGTTCGAGGCCGAAGGCGTCCCATGACACCGGCGACGACTGCAACCAGACATGCTCAGGACCGAAGTCGACGTAGTCCTGCGATAGATACGTGCTGGTCAGCGCCCGATGCGAGGCGGCAACGCCCTTGGGGACGCCGGTGGACCCGGAGGTGTACATGACGCACGCCACGTCGTCCGGCGCCGGCCGGATGCCGAGGCCGTCGCGGGGAAGGGCCGCGATGGCGGCCGCGTCGGCGTCGAGGCGCAGCAGGTGGAACCTGCCGGGCAGATCCGCATCGAGCCGATCGGCCAGCGTGCTGTCGGACACCACGATCCGGGCGTCCAGCGCGGCGTGCCGCGCCGCCGGATAGGCCGGGTCGAGCAGGCTGTAGGCCGCGCCCGCCTTCAGCACTCCCAGCAGCGCCTCCACCATCGCCGTGCCACGCTCGAGGTGAACGCCGACGAGATCGCCCGGCTTGACGCCGGCGCCGCGCAGGTATCCGGCGATCTGGTTGGCCCTGGCGTCGAGCTCGGCGTAAGCGACCCGGCGATCTCCGTCGATCAGGGCCACGGCGTCCGGACGCGCCTGTGCTTGTCTCTCGAACACCTCGTTCACGGACGCCGCGACGCCCTCGCCGGCCGTACGGCCGCTCCATTCGGTCACGATGCGACGTCGCTGCTCCTCATCGAGCAGCGGGATGTCGCCGACACGAGCGCCGGCACCGGCGCTGAGGGCGCCGGACAGGAAGGTCAGCAGGTGATGCCGGTGCGCGGCGAGGTCGTCGCCGTCGAAGGCGCCTGGATTGACGTCGAAGTCGAGCCGCAGGCCCTCGCCCGTGGACCGGTGGTCGGCGACCACCTGGAGGTCCTCGACACGGCCGGTCATGAAGTGGCGGAGCTCGGCCGTACAGGGGCCGAACGTCACACGCTGGTCGAACCGCATGATGTTGAGCAGCGGGCCGAAGAACATCGAGTCGTCTCCTGGCAGGGCCAGGTTGCGGCGCAGTTCCTCGACCCGATAGCGCTGGTGGCGCAGGACGTCCGACACCTCCGCCGACACATGCGCGACGAGCTGGTCCAGGCTCATGTCCTGCCGCAGGCGCAGGCGCAGCGGCAGGACCTTGGACATCATTCCGGGCACCCGCCGAGCCGATCCGGCGTGCCGGCCGGTGACAGGCAGGCTCAGCACCACGTCGCGGCTGCCGGTCACGCGGTGCAGGTAGGCGGCGAACAGGGCGATCAGAAGGCGCGACCAGTCCACGCCGAGCTCGTCGGCGAGATCCTGAAGCCGCCGGAAGTCGGGTGCCGACAGCCGTGTGCTCTCCCGCAGGATGGCGACCGAGGGTTCGGCCGAGCGCGCCGTCAGCCGCAGCGGCGCGGGCCGGTCGGCGAAGCGGGCCCTCCAGTACGCCCGGTCGGCGTCGCCGTCGGCCGAGCCGAGATAGCGCCGCTCCTCCTCCACGAGCTCGGTGAGCGGCGGGAACACCCCATCGGACGCGGGGATGCCCTGATACAGCTCGGCCACCCGCCGCACGAACAGCGCGTGCCCGAAACCGTCCATGACGATGTGGTGCATCCGCCAGTACCACAGGTGCCGCTGCTCGCCGACCCGGAAAAGAACCTCCCGGAACAATGGGTCGCCATCGATGTCCACCGGGCGCTCGACGTCCTCGCGCATGGCGGCCTCGGCCGCGCCCTCCGGGTCGTCCTCGCCGCACAGGTCGACGACGGTGAAGAGCGGCTCCAGGTCCGGCATGACCTCCTGGTACGGCTCGCCGGATCCGTCCACGCCGAACCGCACCCGGAGGGCGTCGGTCTCGGCCACCGCCCGCCGCAGGGCGGAGCCGAACGCGTGGACGTCCAGCGGGCCGTCGATCTGCAGATATTCGCCCCAGTTCATGGTCTCGCCGGCCGATCCGAGGCGGATGGCGAGCCAGATCCCATACTGGGCGGACGTGAGCGGCAGACGGGTGATGTGCGGGTCGGTCGGCATGGGTGTAGGCACTTTCGCGTCAGCGGGGGGAAACGTCGGATTCGTGGCCGCGATTGAGCGCGACGAGATATTCGTGGCAGTCGGGCAGCGTCGCGGTCAGGCGGCGGGCCCGCGCGGGGAGGTCGGCGAGCAGGGCCTGGACGGACGTGTCGTCGGCGAGGGCGAGCGCGGGCCTGGCGCGGACCGGCTGCCGGCCGAGCCCCATGAGGATGATCTTCCAGGAGTACGCCTCGAAGCCGTGGAAGTGCGGATAGATGTTGTGGGCGTCGGGCAGCACCGAGGCCCACGTCCGCATCCGCCGGGCGAGATCGTCCGGCACCGCCCGCGTCTTGGTGGCCTTCCAGTACGGCGTGTCGTCCCGCGCCGCGGCCAGATAGTGCAACACCAGGAACTCGCGGACGCCGTCGATGACCTCGCCGACCCGCCGGTTGTACTCGTCGGCGAGGGTCTGGTCCCAGCGCTCGTCGGGGAAGTGCCGTACCAGCTGCTCGATGGCGTGCTGGATGAAGAAGATGCCGGTCGACTCGAGCGGTTCGACGAAGCCGCTGGACAGTCCGACGGCCACGCAGTTGCGCACCCACGAGCGCCGATTGCGCCCGATCCGCATGCGGATGTGGTTGGCCTCCAGGTCGGGCCGCCCGGGCGCGGCGACGGCGCGCAGCGTGGCCTCGGCCTCCTCGGGGCTGCAGAATTCGTCGGAGTAGACGTAGCCGGTGCCGATGCGGCCGTACAGCGGGATGGTCCAGATCCAGCCGGCCGGGGCGGCGGTGGCGGTGGTGTAGGGCTCGACGCCGCGTCGCGCCATGTCGTCGGGCACGCGCAGCGCGACGGCCCGGTTGTTGGGCAGCACGTCCTCGAAGGATTCGAACGGCTCGTTCAGCGTTTGGTTGATGAGCAAACCGCGGAACCCGGTGCAGTCGACGAACAGGTCACCGTGGACGGCGCCGTGCCGGGCGGTCACCAGGTGGCTGATCCATCCGCGCTCGTCCTGCTCGACCGACACGACGTCGTCGAGCACCTGCCGCACGCCACGCTCGACGCCGTGACCGGTGAGGAAACGCGCGAGCATGGCCGCGTCGAAGTGGTAGGCGTAGGGGAACTGGGCGCGCCCGTCCTCAGTGTCCTGGCCGAGCAGCCGCCCGTCGAGGGTGCGGGGCGCGCGGCGCGCCTCGCACAACGCCGGGATCGTCAGGCAGCGCTCGTCGAAGCGGGAGACGTCGCCGTCGAGGTGCAGCCACCAGTCGGCCAGGTTGAAGCCGCCGACGTCGGGCAGCCGCTCGAACGGGTGATAGAAGTGCTCGCCGACGGCCCGCCAGTCCTGATACCTGATCGCCAGCTTGAAGCTGGCCGAGCAGTGCGGCATCCAGTCGCGTTCGGCAAGGCCGAGGTGATCGAAGAAGTGGCGGATGGTGCTGAAGGTGGCCTCGCCCACGCCGATGGTCGGGATCCGGTCTGACTCGACGACCGTAATGGTGACCCGGTCGCCGAACGTTCTGTTGAGGTAGGTGGCGGTCATCCAGCCGGCGGTCCCGCCGCCCACGATGACGATGTCGCGTATCACGGTCCTTCTCCTTCGCTCGGGTTCAGGCCGGCCAGACGGCATAGCGGCGGCGGCCGTACAGCAGCGGTGCGGCGCTCGCCGCGCGCCGGAAGCACGCCACCTGGCCGAGGACGATGGCGTGGTCGCCGACGTCGGACTCGCCGACCACGACGCAGTCGGCGATCATGTGGGCCGCCTCGACGAGATGCGGGCCCCGCGCTCCCTGCGGCGCGGTCCACGGGATCCGGCTGAACCGATCGGGGACGCCGGAGCCGAACAGTTCGGCGGTGGACTGCGCCCTGGCGTGCAGGAGGTTGAGCGTGAACTGCCGCGACTCCACGACGGCGTCGAGGGTCGGGCTGCCGGTACGCAGGCAGACCGCGACCGTGGGGGGCTCGAGGGTGACGCTGACCACCGAGGTGCAGGTCATGCCGCGCGGTGACCCCGGGCAGGCGAACGCGGTGACCACGGCGACACCGGTGGGAAACTCGGCCATCAGCGGACGGATGTCCACGGACGTGGACGGGACGACCTCGGTCATGCCTTCTCCTGCTCCATGCGCGGTCGCGCCGCCCGTTCGCCGACCGTGTCACCCAGGTCGACAGGGTCGCCGCGTTCGGTCAGGGACAGCAGCGGGGCGGTGGCGGCCGTGCAGGTCACGGCCATGACCACGAACGCGGCGTACACCGGGCCGGTGAGGATCCCCGCCTCGTGTCCGGCCTGCAGGACGATGAGCTCGGTCAGGCCTCGGGTGTTGAGCAGCACGCCCAGGCGGAGCGCCACCCGCTTCGGGCGGCCTGCCAGCCGGGCGCCCACGTACCCGCCGCCCAGCTTGGCGGCCGCGGCCACGGCCGTGACCACCACCGCAAGCCACCACGTCTGGGGTGCGTGGCCGGAGAACACGGTCAGGCCCGTGGTGACGAAGAACGCCGGCACCAGCCGCGCTCCCACCTTGCCGACGCCGCGGATCATGCCGGCCCACGCCGTTGTCCGCATCGGCGGCAGCGCCAGCCCGACCAGGACCGCGCCCAGCACGTGGGTCATCCCCCAGGCGGCGGTCAGCTCGGCGGCGCCGACCGCGGCCGCGCCGACGACCACCGCCGTCGCGATGGGCGACAGGGCGCACAGCGCGCCCAGCGGCCGGGCGAGCGGACGGCGCAGCACGAGCGCGACGAGCACGCCGGCTCCCGTCACCGTGATCGTGCCGAGAACGCCGCTCCGGCCGCCGGCCAGCCCGATCGCCAGGGCCAGCAACGGCCAGGACAGCACGTCGATGCAGAGCGCGGCGGCCATGGCGGTCGGACCTGCCGGGCCGGTGGCGCGGTCGTCCAGGATCCGGGCCAGCGCCGGAACCGCGGTGATCGCCAGGGCCACCGCGACCAGCAGCACGAAGGCCGCGACCGGCGTCCCGGCGGGCGCGCCCGCTCCCATGAGCGGCAGCGCCATGGCCAGCGCGGCGCCGGCGGCCAGCGGAATGATGTAGGCGCCCGCCACGATGCGGCCGATCCCGCTCACGGACATGTGCCGCGCCTCGCCGCGCAGATCCCAGGTCACCCGGACCAGGTAGATCGCCAGGCCGACGTTCCCCACCACGCTCAGAGTTGCGCGCACGGCCGGCGTGAGCAGTACCTCCGCCGCGGGCCCGCCGAACGCCAGCACCAAAGGCCCCGCCACCAGGCCGGCCACGATCTCCCCGATGACCGGCGGCTGCCGCAGCGCCCGGGCGGCGATCGCGCCGCAGTAGGCAACGCCGAACACGGCGGCCAACGCCACCGCGACGCGCATCAGATCTGTCATGACGCGCCTCCGTCTTGTACGGGCCCCTCACCCGGATGCGGCCAGATGTCCTCGGCCGACAGCGCGCCGGGCCGATACCTGCCCAGGGCGCTGATCAGGAGCCGCATCTCCAGCTCCAGGCAGCGCACGAGGCGGACCAGGCCGTCGGCGTCGGATTCGTCCACGGCCAGCAGCGCCGCCCGGCCGAGGCCCACCGCGCGAGCGCCCAGGGCCATGCATTTCACCGCGCGGGCGCCCTCCCACATCCGGCCGGAGACCAGCAGGCAGCGGGAGCCGGGCCGCACGCGGCCGAGGCAGTCGGCCAAGGGCAGGCCCACATGCTGGAGGAAGGAGGTCGGGGCCCAGCCGGTGCCCGCCTCGGCCCCGTCCACGGTGACCGCGTCGGCGCCCTCGGCCCACGCCAGGCGTGCGGCCTCGCCGACGTCGCGGGTGGGCGGCAGCTTGATCCAGATCCGCGCCCTCGGGAAGTTGTTGCGCAGCAGCCGGATCTGGGCGCGCAGGATCTCCTGCGTGAAGGTGCCGGGCGTGGAGCTGCGCAGCAGGCCTGTGGCGGCGCCCCCATCGGCGCCCACATCGGGGTCCACGTCGAGGTCCACGTCGGAATCGACCAGATAGCGCCCGGCGAGCCGGGCCCCGTCCGTGCCGTTCACCATGGTCATCCCGCCGAGCCCGGGCTTGGCGCCCTGGCCGAGCTTGAGCTCGAAGGCCAGGCGCCCGGAGTCGAGCAGGGGCCGCGTGGCCGGGTCGCTGTAGATCCGGTTCCACAGCTCGGCGTCGGCGTCCTCGGTGCTCTGCTGCACCACGACGCCGCCCAGCCCGCGTTTTTCCGCGGCCAGGTATGTCTCGACGCGCTGTGCCAGTGAGCGGGCCCCGTCGCGGGTCCGGTAACCGTCCGCCGCGGCGACGTTCTCCCCGATGACCATCGGCACGCCGAGGCAGGCGGCCTGCCGGGCTACGGCGGCGCCGATGCGGGCCGCGGCGGTCGTGGAGCCGAGCGCGGAGACGTACAGCGGCAGGGTCGAGCGCAGCCCGCCGATGTCGGTCTCCAGCGCCACGTCCTGATAGCTGGGCTCACGGCCGAGCTCGACGAGCTTGGCGAGCCGCTCGGGCGTGAAGATGGGAGGGACGAGACGCATGTGATCCAGCCGGTCACCGGAGGCGGCCGCGGGAGGCTGGCCGTAAACGGCGCTCCCATAGTCGGCGACCGGGGGGAACACGGCGGCCGACCCTGTCCGGGCCCGGAGGCGTACCTCGTCCTGTGGAAACTCGGCGGCGGTCAGCAGTGTCATCGCTCGACCTCTCCCGGCAGTTTCGGGAAGGCGCAGACCTGCCACACCTCGTCGGCGCCGGTGATGTAACGGACGAGCCGCTCCAGGCCGATGCCGAAGCCGGCGCTCGGGCGGATGCCCTCGCGGATCAGGTCCAGATACCAGCCGTATTTGGCGGGGTTCTCGCCCGTCTCCCGCATGCGCGCGACGATCCTCGCCGGCTCGTGCTCGCGTTCGGCGCCGCTGGCCAGCTCGCCGAACCCGTCCGGGGCGATGAGGTCGAAGTTGCGCAGCATGCCGGGGGTACGCGGGTCCTCGCGGTCGTAGAACCCACGCGAGCCCTTTGGGTAGTCGGTGACGAAGAACGGGCGGCCGGCCTTGCCCGACAGCACGCGCTCGCCCTCCCACGTGATCTCCGCGGTCGCGCTCTGCGCGACGCCCAGCCCGGTCAGCTCGGCGACGGCCGCGGCGTGCGTCATCCGCCCGAAGGGCTGCGCGAGCAGCTCGGTGAACGCGCCCGGGTCGCGGCCCAGCCGCTCCAGCTCCGCCGGCGCGTCTCGGACCACGGCCGCCACGGCGCCGGTCACCAGGGCCTGGGCCAGCTCCATGGCCTCCTCGCGGGTGGCGTCGGCGATCTCCACGTCGATCTGGTGGAACTCGACAAGGTGCCGTCCCGTGGCGGCCGTCTCCGGCGGCTCAAGGCGCAGGTTCGGCGCGATGCAAAAGATCTTGTCGAAGGCCAGCAGGGCCGCCTGCTTGTACAGGATCGCGCTGGTCATGATCTTGTAGGTGGCGCCGTAGTAGTCGACGTCTGCCTGCTTGGCCCCCCGTACACCGGGATCGGTGACCGGCCCCACCAGCGGCGCCGGCAGTTCGACGAAGCCGCGGCCGGCCAGCGTGACCCGCACGCTCGCGAGGACGTGCTGCTGGACGATCAGTGCGGCGCGGGTGCGGTCCGAGGTCAGGTGGTCGCGATAGTTGCGCGGATCAAGCCGGGTGAAGGTGGGCACGTCGCTCATCGGTAGGTCCCATCGGGCGTCGGGATGGAGGCCGGGGCCGCGCCGGACGGAGCGGCGTCGGACCGGTCGCGGACATGGCGCAGGGCGGCCAGCAACTCGGCCGCGCTCACGCCGGCGGCGGCGCCGCGCACCGGCTCGGGCACGGGCAGGGATCCGGTGTCGGCCCACACGAGACGGCCGTCGCCGTCGATCCGGCCCGCGGTGCGACCGGCGTTGTCGGGGTGAAGGCAGTAGGGGACGTCCAGGTAGCCCTTGCCGAACGCGGCCAGCAACGCGGCGCCGACGTCGTCGTGCAACGACAGTACGGCTTCCACCAGCGCCGTCGCCTCGGCCAGCAGACCGGTATCGGGCACGTCCGCCGGGCCTAGCCGGGGCGTCGCCGCGGCCGACGCGGCGGCGTGGCGCAGCGCGTCGGCGTTCTCCTCGATGGTGGGGATGCGGTCGGCCTCGGCCGCGGTCTTGACGATGAGCCGCTCGCAGCCGCCCCGCACCGCGAGCCGCGCCGCCGCGGCGAGCAGGGCGTCCGCGCCACCGCGGCTGCGCGGATACAACCCCATGTACGCGTACACGACGACGTGCCACGTCACGCCCGGCAAGAACCGGGCCGCGAGCGCCCGCAGCGCCGCCAGCGCCTCCAGGTCCTGCTCCGGGTGCACCTGCTGGGCGTAGCTGAGCGAGACGCAGCGCAGGCCGTGCTGGACGAAGAAGAGCGCCTCCAGCACGCTCACCGCCACCAGCAGACCGGGCGGGCAGAGCTGGCCGAGCAGACAGCCGCCGAAGGTCTCCAGGTGGGGTTCCACGCCCTTGCCCCGCAGCCTGCCGAGCAGCTCGCAGGCCCGTTTCCAGCTGCTCACCGACACCGTGAGCGGGGACCGCCCGTACGGCAGGCAGTAGGAGACCGGCCCGCCTTCGGAGGCGCCGATCCCCAGGCGTACGAGAGCGTCGAAGATGCGCTCCGGGGCGGGCGAGCCGTGCCGTACCTGGATCGGGAAGTGCGGGTCGACGACGCCGGCCAGCACCGCGCGGGTGAGGGCCGGCGGGTGGAGCAGGATCGGATAGCCGTTGAGCGCGACGCCGTCGTCGAGCGCGCGACGGCCGGCCGCCTGCTCGCCGAGCCTGGTGTAGCTGTCCAGCGTGATCGTGCCGACCGTCGCGGCGGGCACCCGCCGGGTGGCGAGGAGCCCGGCCCGCATCCGCGCAGGGTCGGAGAATCCCATCCTCGGCTGCACCACGAGCCGTCCTCTGGCGTGCGCGTCGGCCACGAACCGCCCGAGCGCCGAGCGCGGCGGCGTCATCACGCGCACGTCCTTGCCGGAAGCGACGCGACGAACCCGCAGAACCGCCGCACGTCCTCGTCGCCATCCCCGAACACGGCGGTGAAGCCGGCGTCGGCCAGACCAGCCCCCGCGCGGTTCTCCGGGCGGCCGAGGTCGAGCTTGCCGCCGATGACGACGGGGACAGTGGCCAGCCCGGGCGTGCGCCTCAGCAAGCGGACCGCGCGTGCGCCGTCGACGTGGCCGTGCCCGTTCACGCTGCTGAGCACGACCAGATCGGGCCGGACGCGCTCGCACTCGGAGACGATCAGCGGGTCGGGCGCGCACGGCCCGAGGTTGACGACGTGACACCCCTGCTCGGCGAGCAGGAGTTGCAGGAAGACCAGATTCCACGTGTGAGAGTCCGACGAGGTGCCCGACAGAACGACGGTGAGCCGCGGGGAATCCGGTGCCAGGAAAGCGGGAATTTCGCACCTCCAGCCAGGCCATCACAACGACCATTCGGACGCTATGCGGCGCGAACTCGGGCGGTCGGCACTTGGGCCGGTAGTATCGCGGCAGTTTCGCCGACGGACCGGCAGCTCGTTTCCGCGGCCCGGCTCTGGAATTCTCGGGAAATCAGTTCCATTGGAATTCAAGCGCGGTGGCCAAGGCTGACTCCGTGCAGATATTCAGAGGCAGGAAGCGTTTCGCGCGCAAATTGGGGTCGCTGTCGGCGCTCGCCGCGCTGGTGACGGCCGCACTCGTGTCGGCCACCGCGCTCGCGCCGCCGGATCACCCGCCGTCTCAGGCCGTGGCGCTGCCTCGGCCGTCGCCCTATCCGGTCCCCTGGCCGTGATCGCCCGTCTCCTGGCGAGGATCCCGGAGTATGTTCAGGGCGATCTCGGCGCCCGCGGCGAGGAGATCGGCGGTGTCCTTCCCCGGGGGTGAGCAGGCGTCGATGCCGAGGCCCGTCTCCCAGCTCCGACACTCCGCTGCGGTGAAGGGCCACGAGCCGTATCCGGTGGATCCGCGGATCGCCGCGACCACCATCACCAGTTCGGCGGCGCGGGGGGCGCCGGCCTCGACGGCGAGCGCCGCGGCCAGGTGCAGCATCCGCAGCGCGACGGCCCGGTTGTTCCTGGTCAGGGCGTCGGGGATGGCGGCCGCCAGGTGACGTCCGGCGGCGACCCGGCGCCCGCGCCGCCAGTCGATGTACGCCGCCAGCTCGGCGATCTCCTCGAGCAGGAGCTGGCGCTGCCCGCGCTCGCCCACCTCGCGGGCCTTGGCCAGCGGCTCGTCCGCCTCGTCCAGCGCGCCGGCGAGCACCCGCCCCCACGCCAGGCACAGCAGCGCGGAGGTGACCGCGTCGTGGGTCACCTCGGCGCGCAGCGTCAGGACGATTCCCGCCGACCGGTCGGCCTCCACCAGGCGGCCGCCTCGGAGGGCGACGAGCGCCTGATACCAGTGGCAGAAGCCGAGCAGGCGCTGGTCGGATCCGGCCGCGGCGAACGCCTGGCGCAGCGACTCCTGAGCCTCGGCGTCGTGATCGCGCCAGGCCAGGATGACCGCCGCCCCCGCGCAGGTGAAGGCGACGTGAGTGGGAATGCTGAGATCCTTCGCCACGGCGATCGCACGGCGGGCGGCGTCCGCGGCGTCCGCGTCGAGCAGCGCGTCACTGATCGAGGCCAGGCCCAGCATGATGTCGGCGTGGCGCGGCCGGTCGGCGGGAACCCGCATGTCGATCATGTCCAGCGCCCGGGTGAGGAGCGCGCGCGACTCCTCCAGCCGGGCGCCGACGTAGGCCAGGCGGCCCGCCCAATGCAGCAGTCGCAGCCACAGCGAGGGCGGCAGGCGATGCTCGTGGGCCAGGGCGAGCGAGGTCCAGCGGCGCAGCGACTCCATGAGGCCGGCCAGCCGATCCCATAACGGCCGGCCCGCGGTGAGCAGGCCGACGGCGTCGCAGAAGGCCTCCTGTGTCACGCCGGGCCGAAGGCCCCACTCCAGCGCGGCGCAGACGTCGGCCGACTCGGCGCGCAACCGGGCGAGCGCCGCCGCGCCCTCCTCGCCTGAATCCCCGGCGAGCAGCGCGTCGCTCAGCTCGCGGTAGAACCGCAGGTGCCGGTCGCGTGCGGAATCCAGGTCGAGATCCTCGGCCAGCGACCGGCAGACGTCCCTGATCGGGACCAGCAGGCGGTAGCGGTACTCCTCGCTCCGGTCGACCTGCACCAGCGAGTGGTCGATCAGCACGCTCAGCATCCTGGTGACCTGATCGGGCGTCAGCGGCGCGAATCCGGCCACCCGCTCGGCGGCCGCGAGGTCGAAGCCGCCGGCGAAGACCGCGAGCCGGCACAGCAGCAGCGGCTCGTCGGTCTCCAGCAGGCTGATGCTCCACTGCACGGTGGAAGCCAGGCTGCGCTGGTGCGGCAGCCCGAGGCCGTCCGGCCGCCGCAGCACGCCGAGCCATCCGTCGATGCGTTGCAGCAGCGTGGCGGGTGAGATCGAGCGCAGCCGCCCGGTCGCCAATTCGATGCCGAGGGGCAGCCCGTCCAGGCGGCGGCACAGCTCGGCCACGACGGGCAGGCTGTCCGACAGGTCGAGTGACGGGAAGTGCTGCTCGGCCCGGCGCAGGTAGAGCTCGACGGCCGCGAATCCGGCGGGATCGGCGGCGTCCGCCGGAGGCACGGGCAGGGCCCGCAGCTCCCAGATCGCCTCGCCGGGGACGCCGACCGGGTGCCGGGAGGTGATGAGGATGCGGAGCCGGGCCGCGCTGCTGTGCAGCCGGTCGACCAGGGCGGCGACCGAGGCGGTCACATGCTCGGCGTTGTCGAGGACCAGCAGCATGTCCTGATCGCGTACGGCCCGGGTCAGCGTCTCCATCGCGCCCGCCGAGCCGACCGGCGCGCCGAGCAGCGCGCACAGCACGCCCGCCATGACCTCAAGGTCTTCGGCGCCCCGGCCACCGGCCTGCTCGGCGGGCAGGGGGCCGAGCTCGGCCACCGCGACGCCGTCCGGGTGGCGCTCACCGAGCTGGTGGGCCACGGCCAGGGCGATCGAGGTCTTGCCCACACCACCGGGACCGGTGATCGTCACGACCCGCCCGTCGCCGACCAGCTCCGTCAGCCGCTTCAGGTCCTCGTCGCGGCCGACGAGCCCGCCGAGCATCGGATGCGGGCCGCGCCAGGTGACGGGCTCGATGGCGGTGACCGGCTGGTGCCGCCGTACGATGCGCCCGATCACCTCCTGATAGGAGTCGCGGAGCAGGGGCGAGGGATCGACGCCGAACTCGTCGGCGAGCCTGCGGCTGATCCCTTCATAGACCGAGACCGCTTCGGCCTCGGCGCCCGATTCCGCCAGGGCGAGCAGAAGCTGGGCGTGCAGGGGCTCGTTCAGAGGCTCGTCGGCGACCACCGCGCGCAGGCGGTCGATCACCTGGTCGACGGCGTGGCAGCGGCGCGCCGCCGCGACGGCGGCGATCGCCGCGAGCGTGCGTTCCTGGTTGGTGGCGCGCACCCACGGATGCGTCTGCCAGGGGCCGGTCACCGCCCCCAAACAGGGGCCCCGCCACACGTCCAGCGCGTCCAGCCGCAGGCGTAGCTCGTCCTCTCCGGCGGAAGCCTTACCGGCCCGCTCTACCAGCGCGCGGAAGCGCAGCAGGTCGAGTTCGTCCTCACCGAGGCGCACGGAGTAGTAGCCGGGGCCGACGGTGTTGAGCCGCCCATTCCTCTCCCGGGTGGCCCTTCCCGGTTCGAGGACATCACGCAGGCGCCGTACGTACGTCTGGATGACGTTGACGCTGGAAGCCGGACCCTCGTCACCCCACACGAAATCCCTGATCTCATCGTGCGAGACCGGCCGACCGGCACGCAGCAGCAGCGCCGCAAGGACGCCCTGTTGCTTGTGCGGGCCCACGTCCAACTTCTCATCGCCTCGCCAGGCGCCCAGTGGACCGAGAACGCGGAGTTGCACGCCGATCTACCCCCGTCGGCTCGAACGTCGTGAGCAACACCTTTTCCACGTTAAACGGTCGCCGATCCCCCGTGCCACGGATCATCGACCGCGAAGTACAGGTCCGCCACCCGGCGGATGGGCGGCGAAATGCAGAAGCGATGCTCAGGGGAGGCGGCGCGCTGTACGAGCGAGTGATCGACGAGGTCTCCCAGGAGCATCGCGATGTCCCCGGCGTCGAGCCCGTGTCCGCCGGCGGACCGCTCGGCCTCTTCGAGCGTGAGCTCGTCGGGCAGCGCGACCAGCCGGGCGAACAGCCGCCGTTGCTCGGCCGTGAGCAGCTCCAGGCTCCGGCTGATGGGCCCGGCCAGGCCGGCGAGCGCCAGATCCACGGCACCGGACGGGCGAGCGGAGACGGGCCAGGACGCCGCCAGCCGCAACGCGAGCGGAAGCCCGTCGAGCCGGCGGCACACGTCCGCCACGGCGGGCAGATCCACATCGGCGGCCGAGCGTCCGGTGAACGCCAGGAACAGCGCCACCGCCGGGAAGGACGCGGCGCGTGCGACCTCGCCCGGCGGCGGCACGGCCAGCGCGGAGATCTCGCGCACGTTCTCTCCCGGAAAGCCGAGGGGACGCCGTGATGTCACGACGATGCTCACTTCGGGGCAGCGATGCGCGAGCTCCGCGACGAGCCTGCCGCAGCCCAGCGGCACGTGCTCGGCGCCGTCGAGGACGAGCAGGAGCCGGTGCTCGCGCAGCTCGCGGACGAGGGCCGTGACGGGCTGCCCGGACACTCCCGGCACGGACAGCACCGCCAGGACGGCTTCGGCCAGCGCCTCCAGTGTGACCATGCCACCGGCCTCGGGCGCGAAGGCCTCCAAGGCGACGAAGGCGCCGCCGCCCGGCTCCTCGTGGAGCAGGGCTCGGGCGATCGCCGTCTTCCCCACGCCGGGCGGGCCGACCATGGTGATCGCCCGGTCTCGGGCGAGGGCCGGCCGGACGGCCGACAGCTCCGCGTCGCGCCCCACCAGCACGAGGGGCTCCACCCGGCCCTTGACCGAAGGCCGGAACCGCAGCGTTCGCTGGGCGAGCGTGGCCTGGTAGGCGGCCGCCAGCTCGGCGCCCGGGCCGACCCCGAGCTCGCTGCGCAGCCGGGCCCGGATGCGCTCGTAGGCGATCAGAGCCTCCGCCTGATGCCCGCCGCGCGCGTACATCCGGATCAGGCGGGAGTACACCCGCTCGTCCAGCGGCGCGATCAGCACGACCCATTCGAGGAGGCGGGTCACCTCACCCGCCCCTTCGGCATGCTCGCAGTCGGCGTAGTCGATCGCGGCCTCGCACAGCTCGCGCTCCACCTCGACCAGCAGCGGGTGCGCGCGCAGCATCCCGCCAAGGTCTTCGCAGGGACGCCCCCTGACCTCGGCGAACGCCGCCGCGAGCAGGGCCCGGGGGCCCGCGCCGGCCTCTTCGGCCTCTTCGGCCCGAGCTCGCAGGCTCCGGAATCGCAGCAGGTCGACCTGCTCGGGGCCGACATCGAGGCGGTAGCCGGCCGCGTCGAGCACCAGCGTCGACCTACCGACCGCCCGGCGCAGCCGGCTCACGTAGGTCTGCACGAGGCCCGCCGCGTTGGCCGGAGGCTCGTCCCACAGGCAGTCGCGCAGGGTGCGGGCGAGCACCGGCTCCCCACCGGCGAGCAGGAGCACGGCCAGCACCGTGCGCTGCTTGACGGGACCGAGCGCGAGCTCCCGGTCGCCCTGCCAGGCCCTTACTGCGCCGAAAATCCTGAAATGCCGCTCACTGTCAGGCACACAGGCACCCTTCTCCGATCCGGTCGGCCGATGAATATGAGTCGACAAGTGCGCGGATGCCTTGCGGAATAGGTCGCCCCAGCGCCAACAATAACCTCCGGAACTGGCCGCCAACAAGCGCCGAAGTCCTTTCTGTAGCGCCTCTGTATTCCATGCGCCGACCATTCCAGGAGTGTTTCAGTTTTATTCAAGGAGGCCCCACTTTGATGATGGGTCAGGGCCAGGGGGCCTGGACGAGACGGTCGGAGGAGCATTGAATGCAGTCCACGGCAATAACCGATTCGGTGACCTTCTGAGGACGCAGCGGATCCGCAGGGGCATGACCCAGACCCAGCTCGCCGATCTGTCCACGATCAGCGTGCGGGCCATCCGCGACCTGGAGCTCGGCCGTACGGGCCGGCCGCGTTACGACACGACCCAGCTCATCGCCGAGGGCCTCGGCCTGATCGGGCGCGACCGCACCGATTTCGACGCCGCGGCGGGGCACGCGGCCGCCGCCGACGCCTTCGAATTGATCCGCGACTCCGAATCCGCCCGCCCGCCCGCGTCGCTCGGCGCGATCGTCGGGCGCGAGGCCGAGACCGAGGCGCTGGCCGACATATTGACCTCGGCAGGCCGCCGGCTCGTGACCATCATCGGCCTGTCCGGGGTCGGCAAGTCGCGGCTCGCCCTCGAAGTGGCCGAGACCGTTTACCGCTCGCACGGGATCCCGGTGCTGTGGGCCGCGCCGCCGGGGACCGAGACGTCCTACCGGATCGCGCCCGCCCAGGATCAGCTGTCACATCTCATCCGCGACGCGCTGGACGGGCTGTTCGATCCTGACGGCGATGCCGCCGGCCGGCTCAGCACGCTGATCGGAGACCGGCGCATGGTGCTGGTGCTGGATGGATACGACGAGTCGCCGGGCCATGCCGACCAGGTGGTCTCGTTACTGCAGAAGTCGCATGAGCTGCGCATTCTCCGTACCACGAGAACGTCGGGCGGCATTCCCGGCGAGCAGACGAGCCCGCTCGCGCCGCTGACCGTGCCGGAATCGGGCGACGGCCATTCCCCGACCGGGCTCGCGAAGATCGCGTCGGTGCAGATGCTGCTGAGCCACATCCGCATGGTGCGGCCGGAGTTCAGCCTGACCACGGCCAACTCGGAGGCGATCGCCGAGCTCTGCTGGCGCCTGGACGGCGTGCCGGCGGCCCTCGAGATGGCGGCCTCGTGGCTGCTGGTCTGCGAGCCGCAGGACCTGCTGGCGCAGGTGCGCGCCAACCCCTTCGAGGTGATCGGCCAGCCGGGTCACGACGGCGGGCCACAGCCCGGCTTGGGCGTCTCCCTGTCCGAGGCGATCGGCTCCCTGTCGGCGCCGGAGACGACGCTGATGGAGCACCTGACCAGCGCGGGGACGGGCATGTCGGTGGCGGAGATCGTTGAGGTGTCGGGCATCCCCGTCCCGACCTGCTGGGCGCTGGTCCGGCGGCTGCTCATGCACGGTGTGCTCAGGCAGGAGGGCAGCGGGACCATGCGGTTCCGCACGCTCAACCTCATCCAGTTCTTGCACGAACGCCGCCGCCGATTCACCGCGCCCTACCACGCCCTGTGCGGCGGATCCCTGAGCGAGGGGATCGAGCGGTACGCGGTCGCGACGTCCTTCGTATGACACCCTTCCTGGAAAGGACCCCCTATGGGCACGCTGGACGGCAAGATCGCGCTCGTGTCAGGATCCGGGCGCGGCATCGGGCGCGCCATCGCGCTCAAGCTCGCCGGTCAGGGGGCTCAGGTCGTGGTCAACGGCCTCGACCCGGAGCGTGCCGAGGAGACGGTGCGCCTGATCAAGTCGGCGGGCGGCGACGCGGTCGCGGTGATCGGCAGCGTGACCGACGACGGTTTCGCCGAGCGGTTCGTGCAGACGGCCGTCGACACCTTCGGCGGGGTGGACATCGTGGTCAACAACGCCGGCCACACCTGGGACGGCGTGATCCAGAAGATGACCGACGAGCAGTGGGACGTGATTCTCGACGTTCATCTGAGAGCGCCCTTCCGCATCCTGCGGGCCGTGCAGCCCGTCATGAGCAGCCGCGCCAAGCAGGAGCGCGCCCGTGGCGTCCGCGTCCACCGCAAGGTCGTGAACATCTCCTCCGTCACCGGCGTGGGCGGCAACGCCGGGCAGGTCAACTACGCCGCCGCCAAGGCCGGCCTCGGCGGGCTGACCAAGACCCTGGCCAAGGAATGGGCCAGATATCAGGTGAACGTCAACACGGTCGCATTCGGCTACATCCAGACGCGGCTCACGGCAGCCACGGCCGATGCCAACTCGACGATCAACGTCAACGGACGGGAGATCAGGGTCGGCGTCAACCCCGACTTCATGGCCAGGCTCGAGCACCTGATCCCGCTCGGCCGGATGGGCACGCCGGAGGAGGCCGCCGGCGCCGTCTACCTGCTGTGCACCCCCGACTCCGACTACATCACCGGCGAAGTCCTCGTCTGCGGCGGCGGCTACATCTGATCATCCGGTCGATGCAGGAATTCCGGGATGCGATTATCAAGGGATAACCGAACCGCCCGGGATATCGTGTGGCGGTGGGCTGGCGTGAAGAAATCGTCACAGCGCTCGATGAATGGATCGCCGCCGAAGGAGGTGCCGGCGGTCAGCCCCGATGGAGACGCATCGGCCGTGCCGTTCGCACGGGAAACGGCCTGTTCACCGTGGATGTTCGCGGCAACGAGCTCAATCCCGACCAGCTGGAGAATCTGCGGCTGGCGGGTCCCGACGCGAACGGCGCCGCCGAGGGATTCGCGGTGCTCGATGTTTCGCAAAGCGGTTCGACATTGACAGTCCGGGTCGCCGAATTCGCCGATCCGGCCGAGCCGTATTTATGGTTTCTCCGCCAGCCGACCGCCTTTCTGGTGGAAGCGCTGAAAGAAGGCCTGGCCTCTCTTGGTGAAAGTCCGCTGGGCGGCCTGCTGGCCGAGGGCCGGCCGCGCGGCAGGCTTTCGGACGCGTCGCCACCGCCCGGAATGTATCCCGAGCAGGAGCGGGCCTATCGCGCCTGCCTGGGGTCCGGCGTGTGGCTCGTGTGGGGACCTCCAGGCACCGGCAAGACCACGGTCTTGAGAAGGGCGATCGCCGCGCTGATCGACCGCAGCGAGCGAGTACTGCTGGTGTCGGCGACCAACATCGCCGTGGACAACGCGCTACTGGGCGTGCTCAGAGACGGTAGGCGCGCGCCCGGCGCCGTCGTTCGTGTGGGACCGCCCCAGCTGCGTGAGGTCGCTGAGAACGCCGACGTGTCGCTGCCCCTGCTGATCCGCGTCAGGCTCGGCGAAGTGGAGGGCAGACGCCGCGATCTGTCGACCCGGCTGCTGAACATTCAGGAACGGGCTCACCGGTCCGCGGAACTCGACGCGGCGCTCCAGGGGTTCGACTCGACCGCGTACGAGCGGGCACGCCGGCTGTTGGGGACACCCGGCCACGACACACGAACGTGTGAGGCGGTCGTGGCCGAGAGCGCGGCGCGGTTGGAATCCCTCTCCGCGTCGTCGGCGACGGCGGACGACGAGCTGGGGCAGGCCCGTCAGGCGTTCGCGCTCACTGAGCCCGATCGGCGGCTCTGGGAGCGGATCGACGAGCTGTCGGCCGAGGCCGACCAGGTCGACCACGCCGTGATGCAGGAGGAGGTGACCGCGCTGGTCGCCCGGGCCGAACTTGCGAGAGCGGTGGACGACGTGGCGGCCTTGGAGTCGCGCACGGGGCTCGCGAAGGTCCGCTCCCGGCGCGCTCTGACCGCCGCCAGGCAGATCGCCGAGGACGCGCGCGTGCGACAGGACGCACAGGACAGGCGCGCGGCGTCCGCACGTGTCCTGGCCGAGCGGAACCATCGCCGCATCGAGGCCAAGGTTAGGGCGCTCGCGGGGCGCGCCACCCATGGGCGTACCGAAATAGACGACGCCCGGCGCACGCTGGCGACCGCCGACGAGCGGGCCAGGACGCTGGCCGCCCAGCGCGCGAGCGCGAAATGCGCCCTGGACCGCGCGGAAGAGCTGGCAGAAAGGGTGCGGCAGGCAAGCGCCCTGGTGGCCATGGCGGATCGGCTCGGGCACCCGGCGATCGCGGCCGAGGCCGCTCGCCTCCGCCCACTGATCGCCAAGGACGCCGCCGAGGCGAAACGGCTGGAGCGGCTCTACAAGAAGGTCCACGAAGAGTACGAGCGACTGTCCCGCGATGCCCAGGGCGAGATCATCGACGGGGCCGCACTGGTGGCGACCACGCTCGCGCGCTTCCGGACCAACAAGCGGGTCTTCGCCGGCCCCTACGACGTGGTCCTCGTCGACGAGGTCGGCGCCGCCACGCTTCCGGAGGTGCTGCTGGCCGTGGCGGGCGCTGGCACCACCGCCGTCATGTTCGGCGACTTCATGCAGCTGGGCGCGGTGATCAACCCGAGGCTCCGGGACAGCTCCAGATCGGACGTCCGGCGTTGGCTGATCCCCGACGTCTTCCGGCACTGTGGCATCGACGATCCCACCAGCGCGCGTGACCATCCGGGTTGCGTCACGCTCGTCACGCAGAACCGGTTCGGCGCCGCCGTGATGGACCTCGCCAACGCGCTTGCGTACGACGGCACGCTGATGCCCGGCGAGTTGGTCCGGCCGCGCGACGGCGACGACCCGGAGATCGTGCTGATCGACACAGACAGCATGCACGAACTCGCCTATCCGCACCTCACGGGTCCGGCCCGAGGCTGGTGGCCGGTCGGCATACTGCTTGCCCGCGCCCTGGTCGAACTGCACGCGGGTTATGGCGAGAGCACGGGGATCGTCACGCCCTATCGGGACCAGGCGGAGGCCACGCTGGAAGCGCTGCGCGACATCGAGAAGGACGGATCGGCGCTGACGGAAGTGGGCACCGCGCACCGCTTCCAGGGCCGCGAGTTCCCCGTCGTGGTCTTCGACACAGTTGAAGGGCAGCAGGGACGCCCCCTGTGGATGGCGGCCGCCGGACGCGGCGCGGGCGCCTGGGCCTATGAGGGACTGCGGCTGTTCAACGTGGCGGTCACTCGCGTCAAAGCCCGTCTGTACATCATCGCCAGTGGCGAGCGGATCAGGAACGCCGCCCCGGGCACCGCCTTCGGGCATGTCCGGGCGCTGTACCGGGCGGGACGAGTGCGGCGAGTCGAGGCGGCGGCTCTGGTCACGCCACCGAGCGCCGCGGAGGCCGAGCTGCCCCTCGGCCCATTCGGCGCCGCTCTCAGGGAAGTGCTCGCCCGGCACGTCGAGGTCACCGACGTCTACGACGAGAAGGACTTCTTCACCGCCTTCGCCGCCGCGGTGCGCCATGCCCGACATTCGCTCTGGATCTGGACGCCGTGGGTGGCCACGCGAGTTCTGGCCCTCCTGCCCGAACTGGCCGCGGCGGCGCGCCGGAACGTACGGATCACGGTTTTCATTCGAGACCCCACCGACCAGCTGCAGCAGAGGAACGCCGAGCTGATCGGGCGGCTGCGCCAGGTTGTGCAGACGGTCGTACCCATTCATGACATGCACCAGAAGATCGTGGTGGTCGACGACGGGCTCGTCATGATCGGCAGTCTGAACAGCCTGTCGCAGAGCAGGACGCGGGAGGTCATGCTGACCATGCGCGGCGGTCATTTCGCCCGGCGCATCCTGGAGCACGAGCACGCCAAAACCTTCGCGGCTCCCCCGCCCTGCCCGAAGTGCGGTCGGCGTGACATCGAAATCCGGCGCGGAAAGAACGGCTGGTATTGGCGCTGCTACAACGCCGCGTGCCCGGCACGCTCGGGGAGCAAGGCGTGGAAGCAGGACATCGCCCTATAGGGATGGAAGGTGGAGCTGGGGCTCGGCTCAGTGTCGTACCGACTGTCTAGGATCGCTGGCGTGGAGCTCGGGTGGAGGGACGTGTGCGGGCGGCGGCTGCGCCGGCATGGGCTGACGGCGCGGTGGATGCCGGCGAGCCCGGCTGAAGCCGCCGCGGCCATGTGCGGTGCGCATGCGCAGATCCTGTCGGCCGCCGAGCTGTCGATCGGGCTACGGGTGGGCGGCGTGGCGCGCACCGGCGTGCGGGCGGCGATGTGGTCGGAGCACAGCCTGGTCAAGACGTTCGGCCCGCGCGGGACCATCCACCTCCTGCCCGCCTCCGAGCTGGCATTGTGGTGCGGCGCGCTGAGCGCGCTGCCGGCCCAGCCGCGTCCGCCGGAGATCCGGCTGACCCCGGAGCAGACCGATGAACTCGTCGCGGCCATCGGCGTGATCTTGGCGGACGCCGAGCTCACGGTCGACGAGCTGACCGAGGCGCTGGCCGACCGGGTCGGCTCGTGGGCCGTGGACCCGGTCATGCCGGCCTTTCAGACCATGTGGCCACGATGGCGGCAGATGACCGAGATCGCCGCTCACCGCGGTGTCCTGTGCTTCGGGCCGAACAAGGGCCGCAAGGTCACCTACACCAGCCCGGCCCGATGGCTGCCCGGCTTCACCCCCGCGCCCTCATCCGATGCGACCCGCTGGCTGGTGCGGCGTTACCTGCACTCCTACGGACCGTCCACCCCCCGGCACTTCGCCCGCTGGCTTGCCACCACGCCCGCCTGGGCGCAGACCCGCTTCGATGCGCATGATCTTGCCGAGGTCTCCTTCGAAGGGACCCGTGCCTGGGTCAACGAGGGCGACACGGAGCCGGGAGATCCCGCCGAGGGCGTGGTGCTGCTGCCCCACTTCGACGCGTTCGCGGTGGGATCCCAGCCCCGCGAGTCACTGTTCCCCGGCGCGGCCTGGGATCGCGCGCTCGCCCGAGGCCAGGCCGGCAACTACCCCGTGGTGCTCGTCGACGGCGCGGTCGCGGGCGTCTGGCACCTGAAGACGACCAGCCGCAAGGTCGCCGTCACCGTCGAGCCGCTGCGGCCCCTGACGCCCCGGCACCGCGCGCAGCTGGATGAGCTTGTCGAACGAATCGGCGGCATCGTGGAGGCCCAGCCATCCCTGACCATCGGCCCGATCACTGTGGGCGCCCACGCCTAGCCCCTGGGTGGCGCCACACGACGGCTACCGGCGGGCAGGGTCGCCGTAGATGACGCCACGGCCGTTCGTGCCCAGGTAGACGCGGCCGTAGATCCTCGGGTCGCCGGTCAGCGCCTCGCCCATGTTGGCGTACTGGTGCTTGTCGTCGTTGATCCTGGTCCACGAGCGGCCGGCGTTGTCCGAGCGGAACAGGCCGCGGATCCCGCCGATCTTCCCGACCACGTAGACGGCCTGGTAGGAGCATCCGGGGGCGGCCTTTCCGAAGCCGACGTTCTCAGCGGCGGCGACGTTGGACAGCCGCGTGAAGCTCGCGCCGCCGTTGGTGGAGTGCCACAGGCCGTAAGTGCCGTCGGGAGCGTACACACCGGTCGAGGGGGCCCCGCCGACCAGCCAGATGTCACCGGCCCTGCCCGGCACGGCCTTGAACCTCACCCTCGGCGCGTTCGCGCCCTCGACGCCCCAGTCGGAACCGCCGGACGGCAGGCCGGTCGCCGCCGCCATCGTGAAGGACGCGCCGCCGTCCGTGCTCACGTAGAACTTGCCCGCCGCGTACGCGTAGAACGTCCCGGCCGTCGCGCGGTCCGACTTCACCTGCGCCCCGCTGGGAACGCCGTTCGAGGCCGTCCACGTCGCGCCGCCGTCAGTGGAGCGGCTGACGGCGGACCCGGTCGGGGCCCAGACGATCGAGGCCGCGTCGGCGGAGATGGCGACGTTGCCGCCCGCCGTGAGGCCGGACGGCTCAGTGGCGGCCTGCGTCCAGGTGGCGCCGCCGTCGGTGGACAGTCCGAGGTGGGTGACGCCGGCCGTGCCGCTGTCGCCGACGCGGACGATCGTGGCGGGGCTGCGCTCGGCGTAGTCCATCGACCTGGTGGTGGTCAGGTTGGGAGTCTGGTACATCAGGGTGGCCTTGCCGAAGTCGTTGTGCACGAAGCCGCCGATGTCGCCGACCGCCGACAACAGGTGCGCGCCGCTCGGCGGGCTGATCAGGTCGAGTACGGCCGTCTCCTCGAGCCCACCAATGACCGGCTTGATACTGATATTTGTGCCGCTGTCCCAGTTCGTCAGGTCGGACGATCCGAAGAGAGTCGCGCCGGTGCCGTAGAGGAGACGATCGGAGTCGAACGGGTCGATCTCCATGGCCTGGGTCATCCAGCCCAGCTTGGGAGCGATCTCCGGAAGCGCGGGGGTCGCGCCGAAGCTCAGCCACGGTGTCTCGCTGATGTCCTGGGTGTAGTGCAGGACGCGGTTCGGGTAGTCGCCCCAGTCCCAGATCCGGCTCCACGTCGCGCCGCTGTCGGTGCTGCGGAAGATGATGATGTCCGGCCACCAGGCCACCTGGGACGACACCATGATGGTCGTCGGGTGCCTGCGGTCGATGGTCAGGCCGCTGAAGCCGTAATACGGGTTGAGGTCAGGGCTGATGTTCGTCCACTCGCCGGTGGCCGTGGCGTAGCGCCACACCTGGCCGTTTCCGCCGGTGTATGGTCCGCCCGTGTCGCTGGTCGCGAGATACAGGTAGCCGTTGACGGCGTCGAGCACGCCCTTCTGCGGGACGAACCCGGTCGGCTGGCCCTCGACCCGCGACCACGTCGCCCCGGCGTCCGTCGACTTGTAGAGGATGTTGTCCTTGTCCGCGACGCCCGCGTAAATGGTCTGCGTGGCGTGCCCGCGCGAGCCCGTCCGTGGGTCGAACGTGATCCACGGGATGCCCTCGGTCATCAGGTTGTAGTTGAACGTGGTGTCGTTCGGGTCCTCGGCGAAGTTGCCGAGGTTCGGGAAGCTCGTCACCTTTGCCCAGGTGACGCCGTAGTCGGTGCTGCGCCACAGGCCGTTGGCGTTGGCCGTGCCGTAGAAGAGGACGCTGTCCTTGTTGGGGTCGATGACCAGGCGTTCGCCCATCCCCCGGCCCGGCATGTTGCCGCTGCCCTTGAAGGGCAGTTCGGTCGCCTTCCACGTCGCGCCGTAGTCGGTGGAGCGCAGGATCGCGCCGTTGTGCGGATCCCAGTCATTGGTGTACATGCCGGTCGCGACGTACACACGGTTGGGCTGGAGCGGGTCGGTGGCTACGCTGACGCCGCCCACCCAGGACCACTTGTCCCAGCCGATCGAGTCGAGCAGGGGCAGCCACTTCGTCCCGCTCCAGCGGTAGACGCCGCCGATGTCGGTGCGGGCGTAGACCAGGTTCCTCTTGGTCTGGTTGTAGACGATGCCGGTGATGAACCCGCCACCGCCGATCTTCACGTTCTGGAACGCGTAGGGCTGGGACGGGGCCGCCATCGCCGGCGCCGCGGGAAGCACGGGAAGTAAGAGCACGAGCGCCACCGCGGGCAGCAGCCTTCTGATCACGATTCGGTCCTCCGGGTCGGCAGAGGTGCGCAAGAAGATCAGTCCTGGGTCGCCGCAGACCCGCGACGGCATAGTTAGTTTGCTTACCATCCGAACAAACGTCAATGCCTCAGCCCGGGCAGCCGACCCGCGAGGTGCTGCTCAGGCGGTGCGGGTGGCCGCCATGCGGGTGGTTCTCAGCTGCTGGTAGGGGCAGCCGAGCTGGGCGAAGGTGGCGGCGAGGCGGACAAGCGCGGCGCGGTCGCCGGTGGTGATCGCGGCGGCGCGTTCGACCATGGCGCCCGCGATCGGGTTGTCGCGGGCGGCGTGCCGGCTGCGCCCGACACGGGCGGCGGCGTCGGGACTGCCGTCCAGCACGGCGGCCTCCGCCCACAGCGCGGCGTACCAGGTCCGCCAGGGTCCGGCGCTCATGTAGTGGAACAGTTCGGGCGCGTCGACGTCGGTCGCGAGCAGCCGTACGGCCCCGGCCGCGTCATCGCGATGCAGGGCGAGCAGACCGTCGAACACCGGAGCCCAGCCCAACCCGAATCCGCCGAACCGCTCGAGGTCGGCGCCGAGGTCGATGGTGAGGCGCACCCAGGCCGCCCGGCGAACCTCGTCGCCGCGCATGCCGTGCACCATCGCGACGGCGTAGGCCCCTCGGGCCAGGTTACGGGCGACCGGGCGCCCAGCGCGCTCCCACCCGATGCGGAAGCGTTCTCCGATCCGCAACACGTCGTCGAAGTTGCCGGCCAAGGCGTCGACGAGCAGCCGCCGGCACATGGCCAGGTGGTCTTCGTCGCGGTAGAAGGGGAGCCGGGCGAGCGCCTCCGCGTGGGCGGCGGCTCCGGCCAGGTCGCCGGCGGCCAGGTCGGCCTCGGCCGCCATGAGACGGCCGTCGCCGAGCTCGAACGCGCTGATCGGGCCGACCGCGAGCGTGTCGAGCACCTCGAGCCGCCGGTGAGCGGTCCGCACCGCCTGGGCGATGTCGTTGGTGACGAGGTCGGCGAAGGTCGACATGTCGAGGGCGATGCTGTGCACGAGCGCGTCGCCCGCCCGCTCGGCGAGCTCGACGGCCCGCCGCGCATCCCTGGTGATGGCAGTGGGCGGGTCGGCCCATCCCTCGGCCACCGCGAACGCCGCCTGGGCGAGGGGCGAGCCGTCCGACAAGGATCGCGCTTCGGCGACCAGTGCATCGGCTTCCGCTCGCGTGTGGATTCCCGCCATGATCCCCGGCGCGCGGTTGACGTACATCGCCATGGTCGCCAGATCAAGCGCGGCGCCGGGTCCGTCGCCCGCCGACACCGCGGCGTCGGCCGCCATCCGCAGCAGGTGGAGGGCGTCGTCTCCCACGTAGCGGCTGGCCGCGGCCCCGGCGGCCAGCCGCAGGTAGGCGGCCCGGTCACCGGGCGCGGCGGCGAGGTCGGCGGCCTGCTCGTAACGTCGCTGCGCCTGCGCCTGCCAGCCGCGGACGAACAGCAGCCCGGCGAGGTCGGCGGCCAGCGCCGTAGCGCGCGCCCGCCGGGCCTCGTCACCCGCGGACCAGGCGAGCGCGGCGTCCGCGTCATCGGCTATCCGGTCGAACCGGGCGCACCACGTCTCGTCGAGATCCGCGACGTCCGACCACTGAAGCGCGGCGAGCGTGCGGGCGCACCATCGCTCGTGAGCGTCCCGGATCCGGTCCAGCTCGCCCGCCGCGTCCAGTTGCTCGACGCCGTACTGACGGATCGTCTCCAACGCCCGATATCTGGTCGGCGCGCCGTGCTCCACGACGAGCAGGCTGTCTTCGGCCAGGCGGGCCAGCCCGTCGGCGATGTCGGCCCGGCCGCGGCCGCCTCCCGCGACGGCGCAGGCCGCGTCGACGTCGAACCATGAGGCGAACACGGCGATGCCGCGCAGCAACGCGCGATCAACCGATGAGAGCAGGTCGTAGCTCCAGCCGATGGCCGCGCGCAGAGAGCCATGGCGGTCGGCCACCCGAGGGCCGGCGGTGAGCAGGCGCAGCCGCTGGTCGAGACCGGATTCCAGCCCGTCGAGGCCGAGCGCCGCGAACCGGGCCGCGGCCAGTTCGATGGCCAGCGCCATGCCGTCCAGCGCCCGGCAGAGCGCGGCCACGCGCGCCGGATCCGGTGGTGCGGGGTCGCCCGTCGCCGCGGCCACCCGGGCCGCGAACAGGTCGACGGCGTCGCCGCCGTCGCCGTTGACCGACAGCCCCGGCACGACATACACCCGCTCGTACGGAAGAAGCAGCCGCGACCGGCTGGTCGCCAGCACGCTGATCTCCGGACAGCCGGTGATGATCCGGTCGACGCAGGCCCGGACTCCGTCGAGAAGGTGCTCGCAGTTGTCGAGGACGAGCAACGCGTCGCTGCCGGCGAGCGAGGCGACCAGGGCGCGGTCGACGGAAGCGGTCCGCTGCTCGGGAACGCCGACCGTCTCGGCGATGGCCGCGGCGACCATGGCCGGATCCGTCACGTGGATCAGATCCACGAACCACACGCCTTCGCGGCGGGCCGGGGCGGCCTCGGCGGCGACACTCAGCGCGAGCCGGGTCTTGCCGATGCCGCCTGGACCGGTCGCGGTCACCAGGCGGTGCATTCCGAGCGCCGCGGTCAGCGCCGCCCGCTCCCCCGTGCGGCCGACGAACGGCGTGACGGCCACCGGCAGATCACGCCGGCCGGACTTGACCAGCACGCCGGGCAGCGCCTCGGCGTAGCGGGCCAGGCTGCGGCGATCAGGGAGTTGCAGCTTGCGCAGCATGGCCGACACGTGGCTTTCGACCGTGCGCGTGGAGATGAACAGCGCTTCGGCGATCTGCGCGTTCGTCAGGTGCCGGGCGATCAGGGCGAGGATCTCGGCCTCTCGCGCCGTCACCTCCGCGCCTTTGGCCGGACCTGGCGTCGTCATGCCATCCAGTGTCACCCCTTCGCCGTCCGTGCTGGACCCGGGTTTCCCTGATCCGTGGTGGACACGGATGTGCCACCAGGTCCCGTACGGCGAATCTCATCGGGAAGAGAGGAGCATTTCGATGACCACTGTCGAAGACGCCGTACGCAACGGAGTCGACACCGCGACCCTGTTCGCCACGATCGACGCCGTGAGGGGCGACACCGACCTCGCCAAGTTCCAGTTCCGGGCCACCAACCACTGGCTCAGCGGCACCCACAACCAGTCGACGATTCACGACTTCCACGGCGCCAAGCAGGAGATGACCCATCAGCGGCCGTTCACCTTCGACGCCGACCACCCGCCGGTGCTCGTCGGGTCGGACAACGGCCCGACGCCGGTCGAATACCTGCTGCACGCTCTGGCCGCGTGCCTCACCGCGGGCATCGCCAACGTCGCCGCGGCCCGCGGCGTCACTCTCACCGAGGTCTCCTCGACCGTGGAGGGCGACATCGACCTGCTCGGCATCCTCGGGCTGTCGGACGAGGTCCGCAACGGCTACCAGCAGATCAAGGTCGGTTTCGTGATCCGGGGTGACGACCCGGAGAAGCTGCGCGCCGTCGTCGAACAGTCGAGTCGGCGCTCGGCCGTGTTCGACGTCCTCACCAAGGGCGTGCCCGTGTCGATCGACGTCGACGCCGGATAGCCGGATCTCCCCTCCCGCCCGCCCCGCCGGTTCGTCCGGCGGACGCGGCGGCCCTACCGGAGCCCTCATGCGGACCACGGATATCGTCATCATCGGCGCCGGCCAGGCGGGCCTTGCCGTCAGCCGCTGCCTCACCGAGCAGGGCCGCGACCACGTGGTGCTGGAGCGGGGCCGCGTCGGACAGCGCTGGCGCGGCAGCAGCTGGGATTCCCTGCACCTGCTGACGCCGAACTGGCTGAACGCCCTGCCCGGCAGCCGATATCACGGGCCGGACCAGGACGGATTCTCCTCCGCCACCGCCTTCGCCGATCGTCTGGTGGACTACGCCCGGTCGTACGGCGCACCCGTCGTGGAACACGCCGACGTGCGGTCGCTGCGTACGCGAAACGGCCGGTTCGAGACCGCCACCGACGACGAGGCCTGGCGGTCCGCGCACGTCGTCATCGCCACGGGCTGGTGCGACCGGCCCGCCATCCCGGCGATGGCGCGTGCGCTGGCCTCCGACGTCCATCAGGTCGCGCCCAGCGCGTACCGCAATCCGGACGCGCTGCCGCCGGGCGGCGTGCTCGTGGTCGGGGCGTCGGCGACCGGCGTGCAGCTGGCCGATGAGCTCGCCGCCGCCGGACGGGAGGTCACGATCGCCGTGGGCGGCCACACGCGGCTGCTGCGGACATACCGGGGCATGGACATCTACTGGTGGCTCGATCGGATCGGGCATCTCGACAAGACGATCGACGAGATGCCCGACGGCGCCCGGGCGCGCCATGAGCCGTCCGCGCAGCTGATCGGGACGCCGGACCGCCGCCCGCTCGACCTGGCCACCCTCCGGGCCGCCGGCGTACGCCTGGCGGGGAGGGTGACCGCGGTCGACGGCCACCGGATACGCCTCGCCCCCGACCTGCCGGCCACGATGGCCGCCGCGGAGACGCGCCTGCGGCGGCTGCTGGACCGGATCGACACGCATATCGACCCGCATATCGACGCCCACGGACTCGGCCACGACGTGCGCGAACCACGGTGCGTCGAGCCGGTCGCCCCGGCCGACGCGGTCACCGACCTCGACCTGCGGGCCGCCGGCATCCGCACCGTCATCTGGGCCACCGGTCATCGGCGGTCCTATCCCTGGCTGCGGCTGCCGGTGCTCGACCGGCACAACGAGATCCGCCAGTACCGCGGCCAGACGCCGATGCCCGGCCTGCACGTGCTCGGCCAGCGCTTCCAGCACCGCCGGAACTCGAACCACATCGGCGGGGTGGGCCGCGACGCGACCGCGCTCGCCGATCACATGGCCGGCCGGCGCCGCCCGCCGGCTCAGGAGAGAGCCGATGCGCCCTGCCTATGACAACGCCCACGACGACACCCACGACGACGCCTATTACACCGCCCACGACGACGCTTATGACGTCGTGGTCGTCGGCGCCCGCCTCGCCGGCGCCGGGACCGCCCTGCTGCTCGCCCGCTTCGGGCTGCGCGTGCTGCTCGTCGACCGCGGCCGCCCCGGCGCCGACACCCTCTCGACGCATGCCCTGATGCGCGCGGGCGTGCTGCAGCTGTCGCGGTGGGGCCTGCTCGACGAGGTCATCGCGGCGGGCACGCCACCGGTGCGCCGGGCCGTTTTCCGATATGGCGACGGCGTCGTGCCGGTCGACGTCAAGGCGTCGTACGGCGTGCACGCCCTGTACGCGCCGCGTCGCACGGTCCTCGACTCGATCGTCGTCAACGCCGCCTCGACGGCCGGCGTGCACGTGCGGTTCGGCATCACCGTGACGGACGTCCAGCGAGGTCGCGGCGGCGAGGTCACCGGCGTCGTCGGCCGGACTCGCGACGGGAGTGACTTCGGGGCGCGGGCGCGCATCGTCGTCGGGGCCGACGGGATCCGCTCCACCATGGCGGAACGTGTCGGCGCGCCGGTCGAACGCGCCGGCGCTTCGGTCGCCGCCATCACGTACGGCTACTGGACCGGCTTGACGACCGACGGCTACGAATGGAACTTCCGAGCCGACGCCACGTCCGGCGCCATCCCGACCAATGACGGGCGGGTGTGCGTGTTCGCCGGCGCCTCACCCGGGCGCATCGGCAGAGGCGGCATGGAACCCCTCCGCCAGATCGTCGCGGCGTCGTCTCCGGATCTCGCCACCAGGCTGGCCGCGGCGACCCCACCGGCCGCGCTGCGGACGTTCACCGGCCGGCCCGGCCACCTTCGACGATCATGGGGTCCCGGCTGGGCTCTGGTGGGCGACGCCGGCTACTTCAAGGATCCGCTCACGACCCACGGCATGACAGACGCGCTGCGTGACGCGGAACTGCTGGCCCGCGCGATCGTCGACGTGGTGGCCGGCGGTGCGGACGAGTGTGCGGCGCTCGCCGCCTACCAGCGGACGCGGGACACGCTCTCCACCACGTTCTTCGAGCTCACCGACATCGTCGCCGGACATCGCTGGGGCGACGGCGAGATCCGCGACCTGCTCCTGCGGGTCAACGCCGCGATGGCCGACGAGGTGGCGACTCTCGCGGCGCTGCCTCCCCTGCCGGGGGCCGGCGCGGCGCATTCGTGATCCACCGCGGAATGTCGACCGCGTCGTGTCAGACTTGGTGCTGCTTCGTGTCATGCCCCCACATGAGGAGCGAATCGTGCACACAAGGCATACGACGGTTGCCATCGGCGCGTTGACCCTGCTGATGACCACGGCCGCGGTTCCGGCGCTGGCGACGACATCGGCCACGAAGACCTTCTACGGCACCTACCAGCGCAGAGACCACTGCCCCTACCTACAGTCACCTCGCGGTTACCACTACCTTCTGGTCGGCTACCGCATCGGAGGCAACGGCGGCCTGTACAAGCCGAGCGGCGGCTTCGTCGCCTACCCCGGTTGGCGGATCAAGGCCCGCGGGTCCGTGCACACCTATTCCCACGTCACCACCCTGTGCACGACGTGGGGTGCGAACCGGCAGATCAAGGCCAAGTCCATCTACGCCTACTGATCTCCGCACGACAGGGAGCGGATGGAACAGCGAACGGCCTCGTCATGTTGCTACCAACGAGTGTCCAGCGACACGCCGGAAGAAGGGGATCACACGATGTCGACAGAGAAGGCGATTCTGGCCGGGGGCTGTTTCTGGGGGGTGCAGGACCTCATCCGCAAGCGCCCTGGCGTCATATCGACGCGAGTCGGCTACTCCGGCGGTGACACGCCCAACGCCACCTATCGCAACCACGGATCGCATGCCGAGGCCATCGAGATCATCTTCGACCCCGAGCAGATCACCTACCGCGACCTGCTCGAGTTCTTCTTCCAGATCCACGACCCGACGACCAAGAACCGTCAGGGCAACGACGTGGGCACGAGCTACCGCTCGGCGATCTTCTACACCAACGACGAGCAGCGGCGCGTGGCCGAGGACACGATCGCCGATGTCGACGCCTCGGGCCTGTGGCCCGGCAAGGTCGTCACGGAGGTCACCGAGGCCGGCCCGTTCTGGGAGGCCGAGCCTGAGCACCAGGACTATCTGGAGCACTATCCGAACGGCTACACCTGCCACTTCGTCCGGCCTGACTGGAAGCTCCCGCGGAGGCAGCAGGCAGCGCATTGAGCTAGTGCTCGGTTGCGAGAAAGCCGAAGAGGTCGGGCACACCGGCGTCCACCCGAGGCCGGCCAGTGCCGGCGCGTGGGCGCCGGTGCCCGGCCTTGTTCGCTGAAGGCTCGTGCGGACCACCACGAAATGGCACGTGATGGCACGCGATGGCACGTCCCTCAGGTATGACCTCAACCGAATCTTCTTCCGTTGCGAACCACGCCGTCGTCATCGGAGGCAGCATCGCGGGCCTGCTCGCGGCCCGCGTGCTCAGCGAGACGTTTCCGCACGTCACGATCCTTGATCGGGACGAGTTACCGACCCGGCCAGAGCACCGCAAGGGCGTGCCACACGGCCGCCACACCCATGGCCTGCTGGCCATGGGCTACCAGATCTTCGAGGACCTGCTGCCCGGCATCGGCGCGGATCTGATCGCCGACGGCGCCGTGCCCGCCGACCTGCAGAACGACGTCATCTGGTACAACGAGGGCCACCTGCTGCGCCGGACCACCTCCGACGTGGGCGGGCTGCTGGCGAGCCGGCCCCTCATCGAGGCCGCCATCCGGAGCCGGGTGGCCGCGCTACCCGGGGTGGAGATCCGCACGGGCGTCCAGGTGACGGGCCTCACCGCCGAAAGGGGCCACATCACGGGAGTGCGGCTGGCCGGGGCGGAGACGCTCCCGGCCCGGCTTGTCGTCGACTGCACCGGTCGCGGCAACCGCGGCCCTGCCTGGCTGGCCGAGCTGGGCTATGCCGCCCCGCCGGAGGACGTGGTGAAGGCCGGGCTCATCTACAGCACGCGCGAGTATGAGCGGGTTCCCGGCGCGCAGGACTTCCTGGGCGTCATCGTCGGCCACCGTCCCGGCAACCCGTACGGTGCGGGGTGCCTGGCGAGGGAGGGTGGCCGGTGGCTGGTCACGCTGGTCGGGCTGGACGATGATCCGCCGCCGATCGAGCCGGGCGCCTTCGAGGCGTACGCGGCGCGGCTGGACGGGCACGAGCTGCACCGCATGATCAACGAGGCCGAGCCGGTCACCGATCCCATCCGGTTCCGGATCGGGCCGAGCGTGCGCCGCCGCTACGAGCGCTGCGCGCGGCTGCCCGAGGGCTTCATCGCGCTCGGCGATTCGCTGTGCTGCTTCAATCCCGCCTACGGCCAGGGCATGACGACCGCGGCGATGTCGGCGCGCTGGCTCGCCACCTGCCTGAAGGCGGGCTCTGTCTCCGAAGGCAGCGACCTGACCAGGCGCTACTTCAAGGGCGTGGCCCGGGTCGTCGACGTGGCGTGGAACATCACGGTCGGCAACGACCTGCGCTTCCCGCAGGTGGAGGGGCCGCGGACGGCCAAGGTGAAGGTCCTGAACCGCTACCTGTCGCGGCTCCACCGGGTGGCGGCCGAGGACACGGCGGTCGGCGCCGCCTTCCTCACCGTCGCCAACTTCCTGGCCGGCCCCGAGCGCCTCGTCTCGCCCGGCGTCATGTGGCGCGTACTGCGTGGCACGGACGGCCGCCGGACGCGCGCGTCGGGCGCGCGTCAGGCGGCGCCCGTCCAGCACGCCGCCCAGGTCGACGACAGGCAGCGGGCGTGACGCCGAACCCGGAAGCGCCCCTTTGAACGCGACGTGCCTGTGGGGTGCCCGACTTCGGGCACCCCACAGGGCCATGGGTCACAGGTGCAGGACGATGTAATGCTCGGCGTTGGCCGCGGTCGTGTTGGGCACGAGCGCCGAGTTGCTGGGCGATGTCACGCCCTTGCCGCTCTGGTTGGAGATGAGGCTCACCGTACTGTCGGTGTTGAACCGCAGGCTGAAGCTCTCCCAGGGCCCGGCCGCCGTGCGGTTGGCCACGAGGTTGGCCGTGCCGGCGTTCTCCGCGCTGACGAACAGGCCGTTGACGTTGGCGGTGATGTTGACGTTCTGGGTGGTCGTGGTGGTGTTGGGGTTGAGTTGCGCGTGGTTGAGGGTGAAAACGCCGAACTTCTCCCACGGCCCGACCGAGGCCCGGGTCGCCGTCAGCACCTTGTTGTTGTTCTGATCCGCGGAGACGACCGTGGTGTTCGGCACGCTCTTACGGAAGGCCCAGGTGTTGGCGTCGGCGCCGGCCATGCAGTCCTGGAAGCCGGTCGTGGTACGGGTCGCCATGGCGAACGTGCCGCCGCCGTACCAGAGGCACTCGGCGTGGATCTTGCGCATCGGGTTGCCGTTGACGGGCGTTCCGTCGTGGTAGTACAGCGCGATCCGCTTCTTGCCGGTCGAGGTCGTGACCTCGGCCAGGTAGGCCTGGTTGGTCCACTCGGTCGAGCTGCCGCACATCAGGATCCGCTGATAGGTGTACGGACCCCGGAGGTTGGGCGCGGTGGCGTACGCGATGACCGAGAGGTTGCCGCCGGGCTGGCCGAAGACCTGGCATTCGGGCGGGTTGCCGCTCGGCTTCATCGGGATCAGCATGATGAACGGCCCGGGGAGGCCGGTCAGGTCGGGCGCGAGGTCGGCGGTCTTGAACACCGACGGGCCCTCCATGTACGGGTAGTCCGCGGCGTAGGGGAACGCCGTGTTGGCACGGTGGCAGCTGCCGTAGAAAGACGGGATGCCGTCGATCTGGACGGCGAAGGTGTCGCGGCCCGAGATGCTGAATCCGTCGTCCGCCAGCGGCGCGGACATGAACTCGCCGCACGACTGCAGGTCGCCGTTGACCCAGAACATGGCCTTGGACGCGCCGTCGGCGGCCACTTCGGGATCGCTCGCGTACTGCGCGGCCCCTTCGGCGAAGGTGACCACGTGCTGGGTGGTGAACGGGCCGAAGGGACTGTTCGACGTGGACATCATGATCCGCGAGGAGACGTGTGAGCCGGCCTCGCTGTTGTCGGCGATGTCGGGCTCGTACAGCCGCCACGTGCCGTTCGGGCCGGGGACGAGGTCCGGCGCCCAGAGGTGGTTGGTGCCGGCGGGCACGAAGCCGTTCGGCTGACTGGTGAAGAGCTTCTCCTCTTCGAAGATCGACCTGTTGGTGTGCGGGGCCACCACCCGGCCCTCGTCCACCCAGTTCAAACCGTCCGTGGAGAAGTATCCCTTGGTGATGTTCATGGGGTACGGCACGGCGGGCGTGGAGCCGGAGCCGATGTCCTGCGAGGTGACCATGCAGAACCCGCTCTGGCCGTTGAACGTGCACTTGGTGACCATCGGGTCCGAGCCGTTCTCGGTGATGCCCGGCAGCCCGCCACCGATGTCGGCGACGGCGGGTGGCGCCTGTAAAGCGGCCGTGACGATCAGGATGGCGGCGGTGCCGAGCCTGATCGAAGTGCGTTTCCTCATCTGTTGACTCCTGTCAACGGGCCTTGAGGCCGGCATCAGAGCCGGGAAACGCGCGTGGGGCGCAGCCGATGCCGGATGGGGGTGTGTGGACTGGGCGGCCCGGCCCAGCCTTGAGATGGCGCTGGCTGCCGGCGAAGACCGCCACGCGAACGGCGGGCCAGAGGCCCCTCGCGTGCTCGTGTGACGCCGGCCGATCAGACGGATCGCGCGCGCACCGGCCGACCAGCCCGGCGGGCACGCCCCCCGGCGCGCTCACACATCTGAATGTTTTCAGAGACAACATATCCGAGGTCCGCACGGGCGGCAATGCGTCAATTTGTTGTCTGGGGTAACAATGCACTCACCGGCTCTCCCCCGTCAGGCGCCGGCGCCGCCGTCCACCGGCACGATGGCGCCGGTCACCATCGAGGCCCGGTCGCTGAGCAGCCACGCGGCCACCTCGGCGACCTCGCGAGGCTCGGCCATCCGGCCGAGCGGGATGCGCGCGATGATGCGTTCGACGATGCCCGGGGACGCCGTCTCCCACATGTCGATCATTGCCGTCGCGGTGCCGCCGGGGGTGATGCCGTTCACCCGGATCCCTTGTGGCCCCCAGGTCACGGCGGCGGACTCGGTGATGCTGTTGAGCGCGCGCTTCATCGCGGCGTACGCGGGGAGTTCGGGGTTCGCGCGGCGGCTGCCGATGCTCGAGGTGTTGACGATCGCCCCGCCGCCGCCCCGGCGCATGAGCGCGGCCTCGGCCGTCATCGCGGTCCAGTGCGCCCGGAAGTTCACCGCGAACTGCTCCTCGACATCCTCGTCGCTCGTCGCGTCGAGCGGGCCGGGCCGCTGGATCGCCGCGCCGTTGTTGAACGCGCCGTCGAGCCGGCCGTGCAGCTCCTCGACGCGGCCGACCGCCGCGTGGATGCTCGCACGATCCGCGAGATCCACCGTCACGAAATCCGCGACGCCGCCGCCGTCGCGGATCTCGGTGACGATCTGGTCGAGGGCCTTGCCGCTGCGCGCGGCGAGCACGACGGCGGCGCCCTCGGAGGCGAACAGCCGGGCCGCGGCGGCCCCGATGCCGCGGCTGGCGCCGGTGACGAACACGACCTTGCCGGTGAGCAGGCCGATGGGTGCGCTGTCGGTGGATTGGGTCATGACCACAGTGTCAGCCGGTCTCCGGACCTGATGCAGGCACAGGCCGTACCAGGCTCCGCCGCCGCCCGGCGTGCAGACTTGGGGTATGGACAGACAGGAACTGGGGGCGTTCCTTCGCAGCCGTCGCGAGCGGCTCCGGCCGGAGGACGTCGGCCTCCCCTCGGGCTCGCGACGCCGGACGCCGGGTCTTCGCCGCGAAGAGGTGGCCGTCCTCGCGCACATCTCCACGGAGTACTACGTCCGGCTCGAGCAGGGCCGGGCGCCGCGGCCGTCGGGCGAGGTCCTCGCCGGGATCGCGGGCGCGCTGCGCCTCACGGACGCCGAGTCCGATCACCTTCACATTCTCGCGGGCACCGCGCCGACCCGTAGCGGAACGCACCGGCGCGACGTCCGCCCGAGCATCCTCGCGCTCCTCGAGCGGCTGCCGCAGACGGCCGCTTTCGTGACGTCCGCCGTGTTCGAGGTGCTCGCCTGGAACGACCTCGCGGCCGCGCTCATGGAGGACTTCGCCCAACTCGAGCCGCAGGACCGCAATCTCGCGCGCCGGGCGTTCCTCGGGTCGGTGCGCGCCGACCCGCCCCTCTACGGGGTCTCCGACGCCGCGGAGTTCCGGCACCACGTCGTCATGGATCTGCGATCCGCCCTCGCCCGCTATCCCGCCGACCCCGCGGTGATCAACCTGGTCGGCGAGCTCCGCGACGCCAGCTCCGACTTCGCCCGGCTCTGGGAGCGGCACGACGTCCAGGCCGCGCCGACGCTGACCAAAACCTTCCACCACCCGGTCGTCGGGAAGATCACCGTCGACTGCGACTCGCTCACGCTTACGGACCGCGACCAGCGCCTGGTGCTCTACAGCGCGCCGCCGGGATCTCCCGGCGCCGAGGCGCTGGCCCTGCTGAACGTCCTCGGGACCGAGCACGTCAACGCGCACAGGTGATCATCGTCATGGCATCGTTTGACGTGTCCGATCGTGTCCGTCATGGGAAAGGGAGCCGATGATCTTCATCACCGCGAAGTTCCGAGTTCTGCCGGAGCACGCCGACCAGTGGCCCGAGATCACGGCCGCGTTCACCGCGGCGACGCGCGCCGAGCCGGGTTGCCTGTGGTTCGAGTGGTCCCGCAATGTGGCCGACCCGGCCGAGTACGTCCTGGTGGAGGCGTTTCGCGATGACGACGCGGGCGGCGCCCACGTCCAGTCCGAGCACTTCCGCGAGGCGCAGCGCACGCTGCCCGCCCACCTCGCCGAGACACCCCGGATCATCAACGTCACGATCCCGCAGGACGACTGGTCCCGTCTCGGTGAAATGGCCGTGCCCGGCCGAGACTGAGACCTGCCCCCCGTACGTCAGCGGCGGCGCAGCCGCTTGTCGGTGATGGGCGGAGTGGGGTCGATGTAGAAGTCGTCTGGGTTGACGTCGACGCCGGGCGGGACGATGGCGTCGACGCGATCCAGGATGTCGTCGCCGAGTTCCACCTCGGCGCCGGCCAGGAGATCGGCGAGTTGCTCGGGCCGCCGGGGGCCGATCAGCACGGCGCTGACCGCGGGGTGGGCGCGGACGAAGGCGATGGCGAGGTGGGGGACCGGCAGGCCGGCCTCGGCGGCCAGGTCCGTGAGCTTCCGCACGGCGTCGGCCTTGGCCCGTACGCCGGGTTGGGACAGATCG
Organism: Streptosporangiaceae bacterium NEAU-GS5; assembly: GCA_017592665.1. GTDB lineage: Bacteria > Actinomycetota > Actinomycetes > Streptosporangiales > Streptosporangiaceae > NEAU-GS5. The sequence goes on from JAGFNW010000031.1 coordinate 41,366, forward strand.
AACATCTTCCTGCCGAGCCCGGCGTTACGGTGCCCTGACGTGGGGTCGGTGCGGCCGGACAGCCAGCCCGAGTTGAGCGGGCCGAAGGTGAGCACGCCCATGCCATACCGCTGGGCCGTGGGGAACACGCGGCTCTCCACGCCGCGAGTGAGGATGGAGTACGGCGACTGCTCGGTCCGGAAGCGGTGGTGGCCGCGGCGCTGCGCCGTCCACTGGGCCTCCACGGCCTCCTCGGGGGCGAAGAACGAGCCGCCGATGGCGCGGATCTTCCCGGCCCGAATCAGGTCAGACAGAGCGCCGAGGGTTTCGTCGATGTCGGTGTCCGGGTCAGGGCGGTGCATCTGATAGAGGTCGATGTGGCCGGTGTCCAGGCGGCGCAGGCTGTCGTCGACCGCGCGACGGATCCAGCGGGCCGAGCCGCCACGCTGGTTGGGGTCCTCCCCCATCGACAGCCCGAATTTGGTGGCCAGCACCACCTCGTCGCGGCGGCCCTTGAGCGCCTTGCCCACGATCACCTCCGACTCCCCGCCGGAGTAGACGTCAGCGGTGTCGACGAGGTTGATGCCGGCGTCGAGCGCGGTATGGATCATGCGGATGCTCTCGTCGTGGTCGGCATTTCCCATCGCGCCGAACATCATCGCGCCGAGCGCGTACTCGCTCACCGATATGCCGGTGCCACCGAGAATCCTGTGCTTCATCGCGGACTGCGCCCCCTGTGCGTTGTGTCCTGGTGCTTGCGCTTATCAGCCAAGCATGCCGGGGTCGGCCGCGTTCACGCTGGTAGAACGGGTCAGGGGCGCGAAGATCACTGCGCCGCGGGTGCGGGTGAGACGAGGAGCGCCGGGACGAAACGGCGCTCCCCGTCCCCTGGTCTCACATGGTGAGCTTGCTGATCCTGGTGGTCCAGTTCGCCAGGGCCGTCCGGGTCGAGCCGCAGCTCAGGAACGGCGCCTGCGCGTACTGCGCCAGGGTGCAGCTGTTCTCGATGTACTCCGACGCGATCCACATGGTGTTGCCGACCGCGACGGCCGCGCCGTAGTCACCCCAGCGCGGGCGCGGCGGGTCGCCGAACGCCTTGTAACCGCTGAAGCCGTCCTGCGGCCACTTGCCCTCCGACGCGATCTGCACCGCGCCGGCTCCGGAGACCGCGTCCAGGGACGCGTAACCGGCGCTCGGGAAGTGGTCGGCGCCCGCGACCGTGAACGCGATCACACCCTTGCTCGCCGCGGTCACGCCGACCGCCGGGTAGGTCAGGTTGTTGTTGGCCAGGGCGAGGTAGTTGCTCTTGGCGGATCCGAAGAACGGGTTCACGACGAACCATTCGATGCCCGCCTTGGTCTGCCCGCCCACCTGGACGGCCGTGTCGAGGGCGGCCCACAGTTGCCCGGCGGCGTAGTAGACCTGCTGCATGCGGGTGTCGTTGGCGTCGAGCGTGGACTCGACCTCGTTGTGGGCGGGCTCCTCATCGAACAGGAACCGCCAGCAGCCCGGCCCCAGCGGAGTCGCGGTGGTGGTGTCGTTGATGCACTGGCCGAGCGGGAAGTCACCCGCCTTCTGATCGGCCCGTGGTGGCAGCGAATAGGGCTTGACCGGGAGCACCCGCGTCGTGAGCTTGGGCGACTTACCCAGGTTCAGCAGGAAGGTGCCGGTGAGCGTCCACTGGATGATGTGGTTGCTCGTGCCGGTGCCGTTCGCCTCCTCGGCCGCGTCACTGGACAGGAAGAACTCCAGGCCGGGCGCGTACTGCGAGTTCGGCGACTGGGCCGGCCAGATGGTGAAGCCGGGGTTGCCGCCCGCGCCCAGCGTGCTCGTGTCGTACTGGGTGACCGAGACGTTGCCCGGGCTCGTCACGAAGCGGGACTTGGGGAAGGCGTAGATCTGCGCGCCGATGAACCCGTCGTCGAAGAACGGGTATTCGTTCGTGGTCACGTAGAACCCGAACAGGTCGGCGCCGATGTGCGGGTAGTCACCGATGCACGGGCACAGCGGGCCGTGGTTCGGCGTCCCCTGCGTTCCGTCGTCCTGCACCGGCATGTGGTAGATCGTCCAGTCGCCGAGTGGGCTGGGCGTCTTGCTGACCGCGATGTCGATCGTGTTGTTCCCGGTGAAGGCGCCCGAATCGGGCTCGACCTCGAGGGTCAGCACCACCTGGAACCACCGCTTGATGTCGGGGTCGTAGTAGCAGGAGGGGTCGGTGACGAACGGTCCCTGCTCGCCGGTCGTCCGGTTGATCGCGGGGGCGTAGCCGTAGAACGTGTTGAGATCCTGCACTCCGGTCAGCGGGGCGCCGTTGTTGTCGTAGACGCGCAGGGCGTCGTTGACGGACTCGATCACGAACCCGTTGCCCGCGCACAGCCCCTGGTCGGGGGGCTCGAGCGAGAACTGGTTGCCGCCGTTTGCCAGCCGCTGGTCCCGGTGGCTGATGCCCTGGAAGCTGAGCGCCAGCTTGGGATTGGACTTGAAGGGATTGAACCCGAACTTCTCGCCGCGGCCCACACCATGCGAGAGGCTGCGGTCAGGGCCTTGCGGTTTCCGGATGAGCGACTTTCCGGCGGCTTCCTCCTCAGGCTCGCCGCGAAGCTCGGGGTCCTGGATGCCGGTGTCCACGCCGGCCGCGGCCGGACGGATCGCCGTCGAGCCTGCCGCGGGGATGTCCCGCGTGGTCTCGGCTGCAGCGGAACCAGCGCCGGCAACGGCCGGTAGACCGGCGACCACCAGGACAATTGCCATCTTGATTGCGAGGGGCTTACTCACATATCACCTCCGGGGGGGATTTCCCGCCTGATCCCGCTCTATTCCGATATGACCGCCATTGCAATAGCTCCCGGAAAAGCGTCACAAACCGGCTGTTCGTGCGACGCCCACCGGGGCGTCTCTCGCCGGTGCGGGCCGGGCAGCGGGCACGCTCGCGGGCCGCTGAAACGCGGATCCGGAACAGAGGGCGCTGAGGCCGTCGTGACCAGCGCATTCTTAGGTCAGGAGGCCATCGTGGACACCCTGGCCGAACTGTCGGAGTGAACTGCTCCCCCTGAACCCCCGTACCTCCCGGAGACCGGGCTTTCCGCTCAGGTCAGGAAATCGGAAGGAGCGACGGATGCGAAACCCGCTCGGGGGAGATCGATTGAAACCGTGGCTAAGAGCCATTTCCGTAGGCGGAAGCATGGCCCTCGTGGTGGCGGGTTCGCAGATGACCGCCTATGCGGCCACGCCTACCCCCACGCCGTCAGCCTCGGCCTCGGCCTCGCCCACGGCGGCGCCGCAGACCATTGTCTGCCCGAGCGTGGCTGACAAGCTCCCGGAGATTCCGGCCGCCGCCAAGGCCGAGGTCGACCGAAACCTGGCCCTCCTCGACACGCAGATCAAGGAGGCCGGCGACCGCCTCGCCAAGTCCGAAGGCGAAGGCGGCGCCAACTTCGTCAAGAACGCCATCCTCGGTCCTCTGGCCGACAAACGCGCCGCGACCATCGAGCGCATCGCCATCGCCATCGGACGCGTGGCCGAGCGCCCCACCGGCCTGGAGGACCTGGCCACCTGCACGGTCTCCGACGCCGCCGCCTCCCCGTCCGCCTCGCCGTCCGCCGCCTCTCCGGCGGCCATCGGGCCGACGGCCGACGATTTCATCGACATCCAGGACGTCCCGACAGTCGAGCAGCCAGAGACGTCGCGGCACGGGTCGTGGGGAACCTTCGTGTCCCAATGCGGCACGAACGCCGAGGGACACTCGAACACCGACAACGTGATCGGCGCACCCGGCGTGCCCGGTGGGGCCCAGCTCACGAACGACTACGTCGGCAACGTGTCCACTGACGCGCTGTCGACAAACGAGAGCCTGGTCGCGGCCGACACCACCTGCCGTCTCTACGCCGACAAGTCGACGTACTTCTGGCCGACCCTGCGGATACGCGGGCCCGACGACGCGGTCGTCGCCGCCGAGACCAGCGCTCCCGAGGCCAGCCCTTCGGCGACCGGCAGTTCTACGGCAACGGCCACCGAGACCGGCAGTCCCACCGCCGCCGCCGACTCCGGCGCTTCCTCGACCGACGCTCTCGGAGGGACGGACGACACCGTCGACATCGACGCGGTCGGGACCGACCCCCTCGATCTGGGCCCAGGCGCCGACGCCGGCACCGACGCGAACGCCAGTCCGAGCACCAGCTCGAGCGCCGACCCGAATGCCAGCCCGAGCAGCAGCCCGAGCGCTGAGCCGAGCGCCGGTCCGGATGTCGTCGCGGACGCCGCGGAGACCAACATCGGCACGTCCGTGCAGCCATCGCTGGTGCGGCTGCAGTACCGCGGCAACCCGAGGTCGCTGGTAAGGGCGGCGCCGCGATTCCTCAGGATGCTCACCGGGGACGCCCTGGCGGCGCGCAACGCCGGGGACAACGCCCGCCCGACGTGGACCTGCACCGGCTTCACCGACCGCCTCACGGCCAAGTATCCGCTCTGCCCGGACGACAGCCACCTGGTCCGCATCCTCGATATGCCCAGCTGCTGGGACGGCCAGAACCTCGACAGCCCCGACCACCGCGCGCACCTGGTCTTCCCCGACACCAGCGGCGCCTGCCCGCGAGGCACCCACGCCGTGCCGCAGCTGCGCATCACGCTGGTCTACGCCGACGTGCCGAACACGCAACCGGACGGGGCCAACGTGCCCTTCGCGCTGGACAGCGCTCCAAGCGAAAGCCACAACCCGAGCACGGATCACGCCGGCGCCATCGGCGTGATGTCCAGGCAGCTCATGCGCATCGTCGTCCGCTGCATCAACAGCGGCAGCCGATGCCACTGAAGACACGCCTACACGCCGGCCGGACGGACCTTCGCAGTGTCCGTCCGGTCGGCTTGACGCGTGCTCGTCATGGCCGCAGTTCGAGGACGACGTTGACCGGGGTCTGGGCGACCTGCCGGAACCGGCTGAAGCCGGCGTCGGCCGCCAGTTCCCGTACGGCCCCGGGCCCCGCCTGCGCGCCGAGCGCGACCCCGCCGGGCTGGGCCAGAGCGGCCGGGGTGCACTGGAAGGTGGACGCGGCGTAGCTGAGCGCGGCCAGCGGATTGCCCAGGTTCGCCGTGTAGTCGTCGGCCGCGTTCGGTTCCACGACCAGGACGGCGCCGTCGGAGGCGAGGGCCTTGCGGGCGTGGGCCAGCGCTGCGGCCGGATCGCCGAGGTCGTGAAGGGTGTCCAGCAGGCAGATCAGATCGAAGCCGTCGGCCGGGTAGCCGGTCGCGTCGAGCCGCTCGAACCGGATGCGGTCACCGAGGCCGGCCTGGCCGGCCCGCTCCCTGGCGATCTGAATCGAGCGGTCGTGGAAGTCGTAGCCGTACACCCTCGCCTGCGGATAGGCGCGAGCCAGCAGGATGGCGGCCACGCCGTGCCCGCAGCCGACGTCGGCGACGCGGCCACCGGCGGCGAGTCTGTCGGCCACCCCGGGCAGGGCGGGGATCCATTCGGTGGTGAGGCTGGCGGTGTAGCCGGGGCGGAAGAACCGCTCGGTGCCGTCGAAGACGGCCGGGTCCTGCTCGTGCCAGGGGATGCCGGCGCCGGTCCGGAACGCCTCGGCGAGACGGTCGATGCCCGCGAACCAGCCGCGGGTGATGGTGGCGCCGCCGGCGAGGAAGGCCGGCGACGCCTCGTCGGCCAGCACGGCGGCGGCTTCGGCCGGCAGCTCATACCGTCCGTCGTCCGCCTGGTAGACGAGGAATCCGGCGGCCGCCTGCTGGGACAGCCACTCCCTCAGGTAGCGCGGCGCCAGGCCCGTGCGGGCGGCCAGTTCCTCCTCGGTGGCCGGGCCGCCGGCGGCGAGTGCCCGGTAGAGCCCGAGCCGGTCGCCGAGCGCCACCATGGCCGTGGTCGCCGCCCCGGTCATCGCGCCGAGCAGCCCGTGTACGTGCTGCTCGATCAAATCTATGTTCATCGGAACCTCGCAACGTGGATGAATCGTGCTTTGCCGAAGACGCTAAGCAGCGGGCGGCAGCGAGGATGAGCCGAACATGAGGCGAACCTGAGCCGCCCGGCTCACCTTCGCTTCAGCCGCGGCTCACCGCGGAGACCTCCGCCGGCCCGACAGTGATCACGTCACCCGTGAACCGGGGCGCCGGTCACCACGTACCAGAGGGAGCACGACATGCACGTACAGATCATCACGTTCAAGCTCGACGGCATCGACGATGCGGCGTATCAGGCGCACGCCGAGCAGAGCGCGCCCGCGTTCGCCGCGCTGCCAGGTCTGCGTACGAAGATCTGGCTGGCCAACCGGGAAACCAACACCTACGGTGGCATTTACGTGTGGGACGACGTCGCCGCGGCGAGGGTCTACCAGGATGGGGAGATCTTCCGCGGGTTGCAGTCGAACCCGCACATGATCGACGTGACCGTCAGGGATTTCCCGGTCCTGGCCGGGCCCACGACGGTGACCGGGGGGCGGATCCTGACAGATGACTGAGGCACCACCGGGCCGGCGATGAGCGGCACCCTGCGGACGTTATTGGGTGCCCGCGCGGCCGCCATGGTCGGCCGGCAGGCGGAGCGGGCCGTGCTGCTCGACCTGGCCGAGCGCGACCGCCCTTTGGTCGTGGCCGTGCACGGCATCGCGGGGATCGGGAAGTCCGCGCTGCTCGCCGCGTTCGCCGACGACGCGCGAGCGACCGGCGCCGCCGTGGTCGGCCTGGATTGCGGTGGCATCGAGCCGACCGAGCGCGGTTTCCTCGCCGCTCTCGACCGCGCCATCGGGGCGCTGCGGGCCGAACTATCCGGCGAGTCCCGATCGATCGCGACAGTGGCCGAGGCCGCCGCCGCGCTCAGCCGTCTCGGCGACCGCGTGGTGCTGGCCTTGGACACCTATGAGCAGCTCCGATTACTGGACACCTGGCTACGCCAGGAGCTCGTGCCGAGCCTCCATGACAACACCAGGCTGGCGCTGGCCGGCCGCGAGCCGCCGGTCGCCGCGTGGATCAGTGATTTCGGCGACCTGCTGACCGTGCTGCCGCTGGCCAATCTGGCGGCCGCGGACGCCGTGGCGCTGCTGCGCCGCGAAGGGCTCGGCGACGCCGACGCCGCCAAGGTCACGCGCTTCACTCACGGCCACCCGCTGGCGCTGCGACTGGCCGCCTCGGCGCGCGGCGCCCGCCCGGATCTCACGGTCCCCGACGCCGCGGTCGCCACCGTCGTCACCGAACTCGCCCGCGTCTATCTTTCCGCCCTCGACCAGCCGGCCCGTGCCGTGATCGACGCCGCCAGCACGCTGCGCCGGCCGACCCTGTCGCTCCTCGGCGCCCTGCTGCCGGATGTGCCGCCGCACGAGGCCTATGACCTGCTGCGCCCGCTGCCGTTCGTGGAGTTCGGGCCGGACGGCCTCGTCCTGCACGACACCGTACGCGAAGTCGTCGCGGCGCTGCTGCGGGTCAACGATCCGCCGACCTACCGCGCCCACAGGATCGCGGCGTGGCGGCAGCTGCGGCACGAGCTGCGTACGGCCCCGCCGGCCGACCTGTGGCGCTACACGGCCGATCTGCTTTACCTCATCGAGAATCCGGAGGTGCGGGAGGCGTTCTTCCCCACATCCAGCCACCGCTATGCGGTAGAACCGGCACGGCCGGCCGATGAGGCCCAGATCACCGCCATCGCCCGCGCGCACCAGCCGGCCGCGGCGGCGCCGTGATGCGGTCCTGGTGGGAGGCGATGCCGACCGCGTTCCGCGTCGCGCGCGATCCCGACGGCACTCCCGCCGCGTTCCAGTGCTTGTGCGAGGCGACGTCCGTGCCGGCCCGGCTCCTCGCCGCCGACCCGGTGGCGGCCACGTGGCGCGAGCACCTGCGCGCCAACCCGGTGCCGCGCGGCCAGCAGGTCCTGTTTCTCCGCCACATGCTGGCCGCCGACGGCGGCGAGGCCACGACGCCGGCCCAGGCCGCCCTGATCCTCGACCTCAAGCGGCGCTACCTGGAAATGCGGCCGAGGCTCCGCCGCATCTATTCGCTGACCACCGATCCCGCCGCGGCGCTGCCCCAGCTCGCGCCCCTCGGCTTCGCCCTGATCCCGGACGGCTCGGCCGAGATCGGGGGAACCACCTTCCACGTCCTCTACAACGACTTCGGGCCGTCCTCCATCGACGGCTGGCTGACCGACCTCGCCGCGCGGGAAATGCTCATCGACAACCGCTCCCTGCTCGACCCCGACCGCCGTCAGCTCATCCTCCACGGCGACCGCGTCGATCTCACCAAGCTCGAGTTCGACGTCCTGCAATACCTGTACGAGCACGAGGGCCGGGTCGTCAGCCGGGCGGCGCTGCTGCGCGACGTATGGAGCTACAACTGGAGCGGCGGCAGCAACGTCGTCGAGGTCGTGATCAGCGCCCTCCGCCGCAAACTCGGCGACAGCGCCGGAAGCCTGCGAACCGTTCGCGGCGCCGGCTACCGCTTCACCGCCCCCTCCACCGGACCCTGACCGGCCAGAGCTCCAGATCGTCGGTAAACCAGAGATATGTGACGGGGGTGGCCAGTGAAGGTGCTCTACATCGGTGGCACCGGCACCATCAGCTCGGCGTGCGTCACCGAGTCGGTGCGGCAGGGCATGGACGTCCACATCGTGAACCGGGGGCAGACCTCGGCGCGGCGGCCCGTGCCTGACGGCGTGACCACGATCGTCGGAGACGTCCAGGACGGGGAGTCGGTGAGCCGGGCCGTCGGCGCCACCGCGTACGACTGCGTCATCGACTTCCTGAGCTACACGGCCGAGGACGCCATGAGGTCGGTCAAGGTGCTGGCCGGGCGGACGGCTCAGTACATCCACATCAGCAGCGCCTCGATCTACCACAAGCCGATCCGGACGGCGCCCATCGTGGAGTCGACCGCCCGGCACAATCCCTATCTCCCGTACGCGCAGGACAAGATCGCCGCGGAGGACGTGCTGCTGCGCGCCTACGCCGAGCGCGACTTCCCGGTCACCATCGTGCGCCCGTCGCACACCTACGACGACGCGCAGCCGCCGCTGCCCGGCGACTGGACGACCTGGGATCGCGTCGCGCGCGGCGCCGCGATGGTGGTCCCGGGCGACGGCACCAACCTGTGGACGCTCACCCACGCCGCGGATTTCGCGGTCGGCCTGGTCGGCCTGATCGGCAACGGGCCGGCCGTGGGCGAGGACTTCCACATCACCTCCGACGAGGCGCTCCCCTGGAACGAGATCTACGGCGCCGTCGCCCGGGCGTCCGGGACCTCGGCCCTTCTGCTGCACCTGCCGTCGGAATTCCTGCCGGTCATCGCGCCCGACTGGTCGTGGACCAACGGGATCATCGGCGATCTCCAGCACACCGCACTGTTCGACAACACCAAGATCAGGCGGTACGTCCCGGCGTTCCGCCCGGTCATCACCTTCGCCGAGGGGGCCCGGCGGCTCGCGGCCTGGCGCACCCGCCACCCCGAGTGGACGCGGCCCGATCCCGGCACCGACTCGATCCTCGACCGTCTTGTCGAAGGCCACCGGCTGGCTCGGGCGGCCCTCGCGCCGCTTACGTCACAGAGCTCCGAGGAGCACGCATGACCTTCGATGCGGGCACCTTCTAGCGCGCCGAGAGAGGCAGGCTCGATTGGACATTTTCCCGCGTTAGCCGCTTGGCCAGCCGTTGCGCGGGCGCCTCCACAAAACGCCAGGTCAACGCGCTGAGCCCGAGCAGGATGGCCACCGCGTAGACGAAAATGGCCAATCGCAGAGTGAACGGCTGGGCGAACGGCTCCGGCCAGAGCCATTGCGCGACCTCCAGCAGCAGGAGGTGAAGGAGATAAACGGAGTAGCTGATCAATCCAAGCCGGCGAAGGACGTCCGGCATGACCTGACGCCGTAACGCCATGCCGGCGGCGAAAGTGACCCAGGCGGCCGCGATGGCCGTTTGCGAACCCAGCGCCGGGCGGGCCAGCCACATTCCCACGAGCGGAACCAGCGCCACCCAGCCGACCCACCGCCAGGGAATCTCCCCACGCTCGGCGCGATAGAGGGCGGTGCCGGCGAACATCGTCGCCAAAATGAGCAGCCCTTGTCGTGGGCCGGGATAACTCTGATTGACCGCCAGCAACACCAGGACCGTGAGCCCGACGACGATCGCGCCGGCCTGCCGTACCCTCGCCGAACCCCTGAGCACCGCGGCGATGCCGCCCGCCACCAGGGCGGTCACGCCCAGCGCGACGCCCAGCATCCGGCCGGGCCCGCCGGTGGAAAGAAGAGCGGCGGGGCCGCCCACCAACGCGGCCAGGGCGAAGACGAACGCGCCCGCGACGCTTTTCCGGTGGATGCCGAGCACGAACATCGTGGTGAGCAGCAAATAGAACGCCATCTCATACGACAGCGTCCACATCGTGTTGATCAGGTTGGGCATGTGGAGCAGGTTCTGCAACATCGTCAGATGGCCGAGCGCGAGAGCGACCGGCCGGGTGCTCCACCAGACATGAAATTCCCGGCCGCCCAATGCCACCAGCAGTGCCATGGCCGCCGCGGCGAGGCCGAACAGCGGATACAACCGGAAGACACGCGAAATCCAGAACGCCCGCACGCTCCCGGTCCGCTCCAGCGACGCGGGCACGATATAGCCGCTGACGAGGAAGAACACCATCACGCCATACCACCCGGGGTCGAACACGGCCTTGACCGGCGCCCGAACCTCGGGAAGCAACGGCGTGAGCGCATGCTCGAACACCACGGCCATCGCGGCGATCCCCCGCAGCGCGTCAATCCACGCTAATCGCGTCCGCACGTGGCGAATGCTACTTCGGCGACGCCGGGCGGGAGCGCTGCTGGACCCGCGCACGGCTCGATGTGCCCAAGGGGATCAGACGTCGGCCTCGAGGGCGAAGGTGTTGCCGTCTGGGTCTTGGAACCAGGCGATACGTCCGCCGCCGGCCCGCGCCGTGATCCCCTTGGCGTCGTGCTCGAACTGGTCGTAGCGGGCGAACTCGACGCCGGACGAGGTGAGCTCGTCAACGATCTGGTCGAGGTCATCGACGTACCACGTCGCCAGCGTGGCCGAAGTCTTCCCAGCGGTGACCGACTGGTAGACGTTCAGCGCAGGGCCGCCACCAGAAGCGTAGATGCGGCTGCCGTCAACGATTCTGGCGCTGGGCCCGGACTGCAGCAACGGCAGCCCCAGCTTGCCTTCGTAGAACGCGACCGCCTCCTGTATGTCGGACACGGCGATCGAAGTTCTGAGGTGATACGTACTCAAGGGCATGAACCACCGGCTACCCAGGAACCGAGATGACACCCGCTCACCGCGCGGTCGAGAACAAAGATTTGCCCCGACTGCGCCGGCTGCTTGACGACGGCGTCGATGTCGAGGAGGTCGACGGCGGCCTGACACTCCTCCAGCATGCGATCGACGTCGAACTCGACGAGCACATTCAGACGGGCGAGCCGCTGCACGTCGATGTCACGGCCTACCTGCTCGCGCGAGGAGCCGATCCGCTCGCCTCACCGGGCGGCGGCGCCCCACCTGCCGGCGCGGCCTCACCTGCCGGCGGCGGCTCATCTTGCGGGGGCGGCTCACCTGGCGGCGGTGGCACGGCGTCGGCACTTCACATGGCGCGGGTCGGAGGACACTGGCTCGCGGTGTCGCTGATGGAGTCGTGGGCGGAGCGTGGTCGGTAGGCGAAGCCCGGCCACCAGGATCACCCATGCTTCGCGGCCGGTAGGCGAAGCCCGGACGCCAGAATCAGCCGTGCTTCAAGCGATGAGCGTTTTCTTCGGGCGCAGAACGCAGAACTCGTTTCCCTCGGGGTCGGCGAGCACGGTCCATGACTCCGTGCCGCTCTGCCCGATGTCGACCCGGCGCGCGCCGAGCGCGAGAATCCGCTCGACCTCGGCGTCGCGGCCGTCAGGGCCGGGGGCGAGGTCAAGGTGCAGGCGGTTCTTCACCATTTTGCGGTCGGTCACCGGCATGAAGCAGATTCCCACCGATGCGTTCTCGTCGGCGCCGATGACGACTTCTCGCTCACGCTCGGACAGGATCGTCCAGTCCAGCACTTGGGCCCAGAACCGGGCCTGAGCTGATAAATCGTAGGCATCGATGACGATGTGATGCAGGGACACGGTCACCCTGGCAGTGTGCCAGGGCGCGGATGACCATGCCGCCACACACCGACGCGATGGTCGGAGCTGCGGTGGCACCGAGGGAGTGTCAGCGGGGCCCGAGCCCGGTCTTGCCGTCGATCAGCTCGCGGACGATGTCGAGGTGCCCGGCGTGCCGCGCCGTCTCCTCGATCATGTGCAGCACGATCCGGCGCAGGTCGGTGACCTCGTCGTCCAGCCAGTCGCCGTGGCGGCCGACGGGCGCCGCCGACAACGGGGTGGCCGCCAGGAACGCATCAGAGCGCGCGCACTGCTCGCGATAGAAGGCGAAGACCGCTTGCGGCGATCGCGAGGTGGTGAGCGGCGGATCGGTGCCGTCACTCCACGGCGGCGGATCGGCCGAGCCCGTGGCCACCTGATGGAACCAGTGCCACTCGGCGTGGCCGAGGTGCTCGATGAGACCAAGCGGCGTCCACCCCGAGGGCAGGATCGCCGTGTTCAACGCCGTCTCGTCGAGACCCTCGACGATTGCCAGCACACTGTCACGCTGAGCCTGCAGGAACCACTGCAGGGCCGCCTTCTCGCTGTCGTCCACGCCCGGCAGGCTAACAACACCGACCGACAATCTCGGATCGCCCGCCGAGCGGACCATCACCCCGCCCCGGCGGATCACCAGCCGCGCAATGCCAGTGAGTCTCCTCGCGCGATGGCCGTCAAGGCCTCCGCCACATAGTCGGCCACGTCGGAGGGCAGAGCCGAGACATCCCCCCACCAAAGTTCGCTGCACTTGTCCGGCTCGGCGATGAACGGCTCGCCACGCCAACGATCCACCACGAAGAACAGATGGAAGTACTCGCGATCCTCGGAGTCCTCCGGCGCGGTGTGCATCAACAGCGCCAGCCGGCAGCTCTGCGGGTCGGCCTCGACCCCGATCTCCTCCCGCAACTCCCGCACGAGGCCCGCGACGACGTCCTCACCGCCGTCGAGGTGCCCGGCCGGCAGACTGAACTGGCCGTCGCGATAGCCGCTCCCCGCCCGGCGCATGAGCAGTAGCCGATCCCCGTCGCGGAGAATGCCGTAGACGGCGGCGACGACGCGAAACGGTTCAGCGGGCATTGCCGCACCCTACGCCCAGGCCCACAGGCGACCACACGGCTCCCCGGGAAAGCTCGTCCCGCACAAGGCCGACGCATCGAACGCACACCCACCAGAGGGACGTACGTTGCCTGGAGGTGCGGTGACGCCATACGTTCGAATCCATGCGTTCGCGTACCAAGGGCATGTGGTGGGGCACGGCGATCGAGGCACCCGACCCGGGCGCCCTCGCAGAGTTCTATTCCCGGCTGCTCGATTGGCCGATCGGCCATCAAGAGCCGGGCACGGCCATCATCGCGCCGCCTCAAGGGTCGGTCTTTCTTGTCTTCCAGCAGGCCGAGGGGTACGTGCCGCCCGTGTGGCCACCTGGCGAGGGCCTGCAGCGCACCATGATGCACTTCGATTTCCAGGTAGAAGACCTCGACGCCGCGGTAGCCGACGCCATCGCGCTCGGGGCCAAGCTCGCCGACCACCAGCCACAAGACCATGTCCGCGTCCTCCTGGATCCGGCCGGGCACCCGTTCTGCCTCTGCCGCGACGACGAAGAGTAAGGCGCCGAATCCCTGTCTTTCAGTGCGCCAAGGCCTCGAGGTAGGCGTCCCGGAATACGGAGAGCAGTTCGTCGGTGATGGGGGATCTGACGTATCCGCCCATCTTCACCTCGCCGGGGATCAACTCGTCGAGACGGGCAAGCGCTTTGGGGGCAACGGCGTCGATCACCGAGCGAAACGACGTAAGGAACGGGCCGTTATCGTTCCAGACCGTCACCATGCCACGTTGCTGGCCCGGGATCCTGAGGTTCAACGCCCATCGGCCGGTGACGCCGACCGTGGTGTAGAGGGTGACGAGCCCTTCCTCCTCCAGACGGCAGGCCCATTCATACAGCCGCCGCAAACCCGGCACGTCCTTGGCATTTGCGGTGGCGATACCTGACTCGAAGGGCTCCGCACCACGTACGGGCTTGGCCTCTCGCGATCGAGACACAGCGGGCTCGACCGCAAGGCGCTCCAGCTCCACCGCTGTGGGTGCGACGCTTACGGGAGGCAACCGCACCGGCTCCACCAGTTGCGGCACGAGCACCCGAACGCCGCCCACCTCGTACGCCGTGACCGTGACCAGGTCAATGTCCAGCCGGTCGTTGCTGACGTCCTGCAAGTAGCCAGCCATCGCGACCAGATGATCAGGGGCTTCGTCGACTACCACGACACAGCGAACGCGCCCCTCGCCCAGGCACCGGGTCAGCTTCGCCTGGAAGACGTCAGAGGTCACCGACCCGTCCTGGACTCCGGTCTCCACCATTTCGAGCAGCGAGGTGAAACCGCGCCTGACAATGTGCGGGCGGAGAAGGTCCTCAAAAGCGGCGGGAGTGAGTCGATAGATGATGCGGGCGTAGTCGAGGACCTGGGTGAACACGTGACGCCGGTCGGCGTTCTTCCTGAGCTTGATCTCTATGATCACCGGCTGCCCCGTGTCGGCGTCCACCGCCACCAGATCCGCGCGCCCGGTGCCGCAGAGCACCTCGCGGCCGACGACGATCAGCCGCGGCCGTCCCGGAATCGGCAGCATCTCCGGCGCCTTCTCCACGTTGTCGTGCAGCAAATGCTCGCCGGGAAATCCTTGCGGTGCCAACGGCTTCCAGCCCGTGCTGTCCTCGTGCCAGATTCCGGTCACATCGCACTCCGTCGTACACGGTCGAATGAAGGCTCGGCGAGCGTACCGCCCTGTGCTATGACCTGTATCCCCAGCACGCGATGGTCGCGGTCGCGAAGTCGAAGAAGGCCAGGTCGCCGAGCAGATCCAGCGCGCGATCCAGGCTGTCCGCACTGGCCAAACCCAATTCGAGTATGCGCGGCCGCATCTGGGTCAGGGTCAACGTCCAGCATTGTGCGGACGCATTGGCGCCGCCGGTTATCGGGATGTTGGCGGCGGCGCCGATGCCGGTGAGGCCGCGCTCATGCAACGGGGCGGGGAATGTCCACGGCCAGTCGGTGTCCGTGCCGATCGTAAGATTGAGCGTTTTGATCAACGCGTCCATGATGTCGCGGAACCCAGGGTGCGGCGTGCTGACGGCCGGGAGCCGGGCGAACGCCTCGACGACCAGCAGGCCGCCCGGCGCGAGCCACGAAACCATGCGGTCCAGCACGTTCTCGCGCTCACGGAGGTGTTCCAGGACGAACCTGGCATGCACAAGGTCGAACGACTGCTCAGGCAACGGGTCCGACGTCACGTCATGCCGCAGGATCGCCAGATTCGGCGCATTGAGTCCATCCAGATACCGCGTGTCGATGTCCGTCGCCGTCACGTGAGCGACGCGCTCGGCCAGCCACGCCGCGACCGACCCGCCACCCGCCCCGACCTCCAGGCAGCGCCATGAGGCGTCGAGGCCGAGACGTTCCAGCAATGAGATGGTCTCCGGATCACATACCGCGGCCATCGTTGCCAGCCGTGCGCCCTCCGCGCCCCACTCCGGGCTGAGCAACCGCTGTCCATACCGCTCCATGCCCGCATGATCGCAAAGTAGCCCGAGCGCCGGAGACCTTTGGACAGGACGAGGAGAAATCAGTGGTCGAGGTGGCGGTCGTCACAGGCGATGGCACGCATGATGCGTTGGCTGATGTCGCGGAGTTGTCGTTGCTGGGCCTTGGTCAGGGGGTCGAAGACCAGCCGCCGAACCTCGGCGACGTGGCCGGGCGCGGCGGCGACGACGGTGTCCCAGCCGGTGTCGGTCAGAATGGCCAGGGTGTAGCGGCCGTCGGCGGGGTCGGGAATCCGCCGGATCCAGCCACGCTTCTCCAACCGGGCGACGACCTGCGACAGCCGCGACAGTGATCCTTCGGTGACGGCGGCCAGCCGGCTCATCCGCATGGTGCGTCCGGGAGCCATGGACAGTCCGGACAGCGCCTGGTACTCGAAGGAGCTGATCCCAGTGTCGCGCTGTAGCTGCCTGTCGAGCGCGGCGGGAAGCCGCAACATCATCCCGACCAGGCTTATCCACGCCTGCTGCTGATCCTCGTCCAGCCAGCGCGGCTCCTCCGTGTTCTCCACGCCACCGAGCATAACTTCACATCTGAAGTGATCCAAATCGTATTCACTTGCACATTGAAGTCATGAGGGCGTACGTTTGACTTAACGGTTGAAGTCATCGAGCGGTCGGGGTGCCTCATTGAACGTGGTCTTGTGGGTCGTCGCGGGGAAGCCGGCCCATCGAAGGAGGGGCTCGGTGTACGACCGCGCCGTCGCGCGCACCGTGGTGACCGTACGAGCCGGCTACCAGCGCCTTCTACCAAGGCGGCAGGACCGGTAGACCGTCACGGGCACGGCATCACCCTGATGAAGGGCATCGCCGCACATCACGTCGACGGGCGCATCGCCGTCGCCGCAGCACCCGCCTGAGGCACGTACGCCTGGCCGGTGAACGTTCTCGCCCGCGTCCGCAGCGACGGGGGGAGGCACGTCGTTCCCGCACGCAATCATCTAGAGGATCCCATGACGTCTTCTCACAAATCCGACCGGCGTACCTTCTTGCGCCACGCCTCCGCCGCGGCGGCCGTTCCGGCCGCGGCCACGTTGCTGGCCCTGAATGTGCCTGGCACCGCCAACGCCGCCCCGTCCGCAGCCGACCCCACAGACGACCTGCCCGACTACGCGCCGGTGCCGGCCGGCGCCCTCGGTCCGGCGGTGAACGCGTCCGGATATTTCGTCGGGCGCATCGGCGGGAATCTGTACTGGGTCACCGACGGCTTCCTCCAGGCGATGTTCCTGACCACCACCGAAGGCGTGGTCATGGTCGACGCGCCACCCACCATCGGCCGGAATCTGCTGCGGGCCATCGAAGATGTCACCCGAGCCAGCCGCCTGCCTTCCCGCGTGACACACCTGGTCTACTCGCACTATCACGCCGACCACATCGGCGCCGCGTCGATCTTCGACGGCGCCGTCACGCGGATCGCACACTCGGAAACCAGGCGGCTCCTCAAGGTCGCCCGGGACTCCAACCGTCCCCTTCCGACCGTCACGTTCGACGAACGCTACGAGCTACGAGTCGGCGGCGAGCGGCTGGAACTCTCCTACCACGGGCCCAACCACGCCCCCGGCAACATCTTCATCCACGTTCCATCCGCGGCCACGCTGATGGTCGTGGACGTGATCTTCCCGGGCTGGGTGCCGTTCAAAAACCTCGCCCAATCCCAGGACATCCCGGGTTGGATCGCCGCGCACGACTTTGTTCTGGCAACCCCGTGGCACACACTGGTCGGCGGGCACCTCGGGCGGCTCGGCACCCGCGCCGACGTAGCCCTGCAACGCGACTACGTTCAAGACCTCGCCGCCAGCACTCGCGCGACCATCGGCACGCTGGACCCAACGCCGTTCTTCACCAAGTACGGCCCCACCGGCAACGTCTGGGCCATCGGCAAGTCCTACCTCGATGCCGCCGCCGAACAGGCCGCCGCCCCCGTCATCGCCAAGTACACCGGACGGCTCGCCGCAGCCGACGTCTTCACCACGGCAAACGCGGCAGCATTAGTCAACTCCACACGGATCGACGCCGGCATCCTCGGCCCGTTCGGCATCCACCCGTAGCCCCTCCCGATGTTCAACCAACACGAACCGTCACCGTCGAGCCCGCGAGCGAGGCCGTGGATCGGTTGCCCAAGTGCTCGTTTCCGCCGCCGATCACGTGCGGCTTGCGGTCGCGTCGACAGGGCGGCGTTCCGTCCGCCCCTTCCCGAGGGGCCGCAGTCGTGCTCGCTCGCCGCTGCTCATGATCGGCGCGATGGTGACGTACGCCTGACGCACCGACTACCAGAGCATCGGCCGGAACGTGATCCTCCTGCTGCTCGCCGCCGTGGCGTGGGCCGATTCAGCTCCTCGTCCCTCTGACACATACCAACCGTCCTGCCGCGGCAGGTCCTCTCACACACATATCCAGCGCGTTTGCAAAGCCATGGGCAGCCCGCACGCCACGCTGAGCCTGCCGGCATGACGCGTCACATCCTCTAGTTCGCACAAGGAGACAACCAACCATGATCCTGCTCCGCGTCGACGCCAGCATCCAGGGCCCCCGGTCCGCCAGCAGCGAGCTGGCCGACCTCGTCCTCGCCGAGTGGACGGCCGTCCACCCCGAGCGGTCCGTGCTGCGCCGCCACCTCGCCGCCGACCCGCTGCCCGCCGACGCCTGGTCTGCCGCGATCGGCGCCAAATTCACCCCCGAGGAGCAGCACACCGACGTACAACGTGAGGCGTTCGCCCTGGCCGAGGATCTGGCCGCCGAGTTGCGCGACGCCGACGCCGCCGTGCTCGCCTTGCCGCTGTACAACTTCGGCGTCTCCCAGCACGTCAAGACGTGGATCGACCTGGCTGTCGCCGGCGGCGGGCCCGACGAGAAGCTGCTCGACGGCAAGCCGGTCGTCCTGCTGACCACCCGAGGCGGCGCCTACCATCCGGGTACGCCGCGCGAGGGCTGGGACCACAACACCGGCTACCTGCGGCGCATCCTCGCCGACGTCTGGGGCGCCGACCTCACCGTTGTGGAGCGCGAGTTCACCCTGGTCGGCGTCAACCCGGCGCTCGATCAGTTCGCCGACCTTGCCGCCGCGATGAAGGCCACTGCCCACGACGCGGCCGCCGCGGCCGGCAAGGCCCTCGCCACCCGCTGACCCAGCTACCGGTCACGAGTCGTCGACCCGGCCGCCACATCCGCATGGTCGCCAGCGATGTGGTCGAGGGAACCGCCCTCGACCACGTCGCTTACTCGTATGCCACGATCCCGTGGCCAAGTGCCCGGCCTTAAAGGATGACTGCCACCCGGCGATGGTGAAGGCGATGTCGCGAGCCTGATCAATGGTCATCCTGAGCTTGAGGTTGCCGTGGCCGACGAGAAGCTATGCGAGCAAAACGCACCCGTTACGGGTACGGCGCTGGTTGATTTCCCCTGCGCAGCCAGTTCAGCTTCGGTGCCGTTGACTCCAGCATCATCCGCAAAGCGGAGCCAGTCGGCATCCACTCATCGGCAGATCCGGATGGCAAGGGCGCATGCCACATCGTTGGATTCGTGACCGGCACGACCTCGGAACGGTCGTCGTCGCGATCGGCATTCCGGTACGGGGAATTTGCGGCTGCCGCACTGGTATTACAGGGCGGTGCCGGCGTCCGTGATGGCTACCCTTCGTATCTCGTCCGGTGTGACGCCAGTCACGTTCGTCAGCCCTGCCCCGTTTAAGATCGTCCCCTTCAGGGAGGCCCTGCCAAGCGGCAATAGGTCAGGTCGGAACCCGTCAAATCCGTGCCACTAAGGTCCGCTCCTGTGAGGTCGACCCCATGCAGGTAAGCGTTCGCCAGATTCGCTCTTGCCCAGTCGGCATTGGAGAGGTCGACGCCGGTGAGGTTCCCATACAGCTCATAGTCGGAGGCGATGCCCCCGAGGACGCGTAGGGCCGCCGCGAGGTCAGGCCCCGGACGCCATCGGCCGGAGACGCCCAAAGGACCTGTTGATGAGAGGGCGACGGCATGCTTGTCATGTCCCAGGACATAGGCGGTCACGACGTCCATGACGGTCGAGGCGTCCGCACGAGAGTCCTTGGCGATGCGTCCCAGTGCATATAGGCCACCCACACGCACTTCAGCCGATTTATCCGCACCGATCTGCTCGACTGCACGGGTATA
Organism: Streptosporangiaceae bacterium NEAU-GS5; assembly: GCA_017592665.1. Classification (GTDB taxonomy): domain Bacteria; phylum Actinomycetota; class Actinomycetes; order Streptosporangiales; family Streptosporangiaceae; genus NEAU-GS5. The sequence goes on from JAGFNW010000031.1 coordinate 61,167, forward strand.
GCGGTCACTTATCTGCTGTTCCTGAGCGGTCGCCCACGTACGAGCGGTATAGATGACACTGACAGCGGTGACGAGCAGGCCGACCAGGACGCCGATCGAGGCGAGCCGCTGCCAGGGCCGGTCACGTTCGAGGAAATACAATTCCACTCGTCGGTCAGGCGGGATCTTCGAAAGCTCCTCGGGGGTGGCCGGACGTAATAATCTCCTGCCTCTGCGACCCGCATTCGATGAGACCACATCGGAGTCGGACTTCGGCACGCCATGCGACTTCGGCTGCTCAGAATCGCCCACAGACTGGAGGGTAAACCATCCAGTCCAGGTGCGACATGAAAGACCACGATAAGCATCCCGTAATCGGCAGTGGGTGCCTCGACAGCGTGTCCGTCGCAGCGTTCCTTCAGTGCCGGCAGACTTGGATACGCTTTGGCGTGAGGGGCGACCAAGGCTCTGAAGACCAAACACCCGACCGACTCACCACGCATGCGGCTGAATTTCGGTCAACGAAACTGCCTGAGTTCTCCGGCTAGACCCGTGTCATCGCCGGTCGCCTTATGGCGCGTCGAAAGTTCCCTACAGTTTCCCGGTCGACCAATCGGGAAACGGCGTCCGGGTGCCTAGCGCGGGAGCCGCGTGTTGAAGAGCTACGGCAAACTGAGCTGCGAGCTTGGTGAGCATGTCCCAGAACGCGGACCTCTCCATGAGCTCGCATTCAGGGTGGGGATTCCAGGCGGTGCCCGACCGGCATCTGATCTCGAAGCGGTCGTTTTGGGGCGCGATTTCCAGCATTCGTTGGATTCCTTGGGCATAGAAATCCAACACCGCGGGCTTGTCCGCCCTAAGCTCGGCGACCATCGCGGGCAGCTGCTCCATCACCGCGGAAAGATCATAATCCACCGTGACCGGCCATTCGTCCTGCCCGAACCCACTGACAAGGAAGCGGCAGTCTGTTCGCCCCAGTAGCCCACAGGCGTGCATGACGAGTGACTGGAAGTCGTCGATCTCTTCGGAGGAGTCGACGTTGAATTCTGCGCCGAGATGCTCCGGCGTTAACAGCCGCATGGAAAATCCCATGGCCTCATCCGACGTGATCACCTGACCCAGACCGGAGAAGCTTAGTGCCGGTGGTCCGCCACCTCAATCGCGCGTGGCGGGGCGGAGGCGGGTGTGGTCCGCGGCCGGGCAGGTGACGGGCGGCGAGCGTGCCCTGCGGCAGGGGGCCCCATGCCTGGGCCAGCGGCAGACCACGTGGCTGGGCCTGGGGCGCTGTTAGAGCTCGGTCAGGGAGAGGAGGCGATCGCGAGGTGTGCGCAGCTTCAGTGGGCCGTCGGGGGTGGAAGGGTCGAGTTGCTCGTGGGTGGCGTAGACGCTGTTGCGATGCAGGCGGCGGATGATCGCGGAGACGAGCGCCGGGCGCGCGCCGCCGCGGGCGCGTTCGTAGCCGAACAGCTGGCCGGTGTGGCTGGGCGCGATGATGTAGCCCGCGACGCGCAGGGCCTGGGTGGCCTCGCCCAGCAGCGGCCCGTCCTGGACCAGCCGTACGTCGGCCACCTGACCGGCCACCTCACCGGAGGGATCGATGACGACGCGGTCCAGCAGGTGGCTCATGCGCAGTTCGTCGGGGATGTCGGCCAGGCGGGTGGGCCCCGCGTGGGTGGGGCGCGCCTTGCCGGGACGCTCGCCGGGGTGCCCCGCGGGGTGCTCGTCGAAACGCTCGCCGGAGTGCTTGCCGGGACGCTCGCCGGACGATCCGGGGATGGGGCCGATGATGTGGTCGCGGACCCAGCGCTCCAGGGCGAGCGGTTCAGGGTCTCCGCCGACCGTGATGGCGCTGCCGATGTTGCTGACCAGATGCATCCTGATCCGGTACGGCCCTGGGTCCTCCTCCGGACGCAGGAGCTCGGTGGCGCCGACCATGAGGCGTCCAAGCCAGCCGCCGATACGCGGCCCGAGGGCGAGCGGACCGGCCAGAATGGACTTCACATAAGGGTTGGCGCGGTCGGCCAGCTCGAGGTCGTCGACCTTGCACAGCAGCCGGCCGTCGACCTCCCGCACGACCTGGCGGTCCATGAGGTGCAGGTGCGCGTGAAGCACCCGCGCGGATTCGGGCAGGGCGCTCATTGGCCGGCCTTCGTGGCGAGCATCAGCGGGATCGCGGCGATCGACACCACGATGAGCAGGATCATGTAGAACGTCCCCAAGGTGTTGGACATGCGGCCGTTGACCTTGTCCCCCATGTAGTCGGGGTCATTGGCGATCATCAGGACCGGCAGGTACGTCAGAGGCAGCGCCGCGGCCGAGAACACCAGCGAATACTCCGTCACCATGACCGGATCGATGGTGGTGAGGATCAGCGCGGTCGCCAGGATCATCGACACGAGCACGGTCGCGTGGAAGCGCGCCGCTTCGAGCGGCCGCACGAATTTGCCCCACTGCCAGCCGAAATACTGGCTCAGCGAGTATCCGGCCGACAGCGCGGTCTCCAGCGTCGCCCCGAACGTCGCGGCGAACACCCCGATGATCACGACGATCAGGCCGATCGTGCCGAGGCCGAGCCCGACCGGCAGCACCACCTGGGCCAGGGATTCGGGCACGGCCTTAACCGGCAGGAACACGGTCGCCGCGCAGGCCGCGATCGCCAGCGACAGGAACCCGCCGAGCGGGAATCCCACGAACACGTTGGCCCGCGACGTCGCCAGATCCTTGCGCGTCCAGCGCTCCTCGACCCCGCCCGAGGAGAAGAAGAACACCTCGTACGGGGTCATCGCGGCGCCGAGCAGCGCGATCGCGTAGTACAGGTACGTCGGCACGCCCTCGTCGGATGGAGGATGGACGACCTGGTGGGCCAGCTCGCCCCACGACGGGCCGAGCTTCCACAGCGCGACCGCGAAAACGATCAGTGCGAGGCCCATCAGCCCGAAGACCCGTTCCATGGACTCGAACTTGACCCGCCACATCACCAGCCACGCCATCAGGGCGACCAGCGGCACCCACAGCAGGTAGTTGATCCCCGTGACCAGTTCGAAGGCGACCGCGGCGCCGCCGATCTCGGCCGCGAGCGTGAGCAGGTTGACCGCGAACGACGCGACCAGGTTCACCAGGCCGGTGCGCGGGCCGAGCCGTTCCCGTACGAGATCGAAGACGGGACGCTGCGAGACGGCGGCGATCCGCCCGGACATCTCGGCGAACACGCAGATCCCGATGACGCCGACGATCACGACCCAGGCGAGGGACATGCCGAACCGGGACCCGACGACCGCGTTGGCGACGAGGTCGCCGATGTCGACGAACCCGCCGATCGCGGTGAGAATGCCCAGCGTGACGGCCAGCATCCGCTTCACTGGTGGGCCTCCGCGTACGCGCGCAACCGCTTGGCGAGATCCTCCAGGCCCGCGGCGGCCTTCGCGCGGTCGTCGATCCCGGGTCCGCGCTGGTCGAACAGCAGATCCTGGACCATGTCCTCGGCCTGCCGCGTCATGTCCGTCAGGTCGCCGGCCGGCTCAACGGGGGGCTGTATGCCACCGAATTGGGCGTTGACGCTGCTCAACGTATCGACAACATCCGTGAGCACGGTCTTGTCGTAGGCGGCGGTGTGCGGATGGGCGACGACGAGCCGGGCCATCTCCAGGTTCGCGGCCACGGTCTCCGCGGTGGCCCCGGCCTTGAGGTCGTAGTCGTGCTGGTCCCAAGCGGGACTCACGCATCCGGCCGTCAGCAGCCCCGTCAAAAGCGCCGTCAACAGCGCCCTCAGAAGCGGGCGCGCCGGGAGGCATGCTCTGAGCAGCACAAGTGCCTCATTGATCACACCGCTCATTGCCCCGGCCACGACCGCGTATGCCTGCCATCAGAGCTGAAAACGGGCGGGTCTTCGAAGACCCGCCCGTTTCCTGGAGTAGTGGGCTATCGGGTGCAGGTGAGGTCGGCCGCGGGGAGCGCACCGGTCACCAGGTAGTCGTTGACCGCGCTGTCCACGCAGGTGTTGCCGTTGAACAGGTAGACGCCGTGGGTGCGTACGCCGTCGAGGGTCACCATGCGGGATTTGGTCAGCGCCCGGTGCATCGCCTGGCCGAGCTCGAGCGTGGCGTTGACGTCACCGGCCGCCTGGACGACCAGCGCCGGGACCGCGTTGTGCACCAAGCGCGGCGCCGGCGGGGTGACCGGCCAGAAGGCGCACGGTGAGATGGTCCACGTGACGGGGCCGAACAGCGGGGTGGCCGCGCGGTGCGCCTGCACGTCGCGCCAGTATCGCTCCACGTCTCGGGAGACCGGCGCGTCGGCGCACATGATGGCGGTACGCGTGCTGCGCGCGCTGGAGTCCACGCCCGTCAGCAGGCCGGCCAGCGCCGCCTCCAGCGACTCGGTGGGCTCGGCCGGTTCTCCGGCCGCGGCGTGGGCCAGCACCTGGACGCGCTCGGCCAGGTCGACGTTGCTCGCCTCGCCGTCGTCGCTGATCGGATCGACCAGCAGCGCAGGCACGGTGGTGTCGTCCACCTCGTACGGCCCCACGTGCAGCGGCTGCTTGGCGGCCGTCTGGTAGATGTGATCCACCGTGGCGAGCACCGCGGACGCGGTGGCACCGAGGTGATATCGGGCGTCGCGTGCCGCTGCCCAGCCGGCCCACTCCCCCAGCGCCGCTTCACGCTGCGGAGCATTGTCACCCTTGTTGACGCCGGGCCGGTTGGGGTCGATGGCGCTGTCGAGCACGATCCGGTCGGCCCGCTCGGGGAACAGCTGGGCGTACAGCGCGCCCAGGTATGAGCCGTACGAGTAGCCGAGATACGACAGTTTCGGGTCGCCCAGCGCGGCGCGCACCACGTCCATGTCGCGGGCCTGATTCAGGGTCGAGGCGAAGGGCAGGATGGCGGCGGCGTTGCGGGCGCAGTCGGTGGCCAGTTCGCGGCCGAGTGCCACCATCTGGTCGAAGCTCCCCCGATCGGCGCCGGCCGATCGGGGCAGCCAGCTCCGCGACCATCGGCAGTCCTGCGGCGTGCTGCGCCCGCTGAACCGGGTGTCGAGCCCGATCAGATCGAACCGGGCGCCGGCGGCACCCATGCCGAACCGCGCGTCCAAAACCCGGGGCAGCACAGGGATCGCCGGGCCGCCAAGGTTGAACACCAGTGAGCCGATCCGGTGCGCCGTGTCGGGCGCCACCGAACGCGACAGCGCGACAGTGATGCTGTGCCCGCCCGGGTTGGCGTAGTCCAGCGGCACCTTGACCTCGGTGCACTGGACTCCCGCCTCATCCAGATCCGGTAAGTCACAGCCGTGCCAGGTGAGGTGCTGATGGTAGTACGGGGCGAGCGGACCGGGATCGGTGGTGGTCGCCGAGGCGGTCTGCGCGAAACCGGCGCCGACGCCGAGCCCCATCACGGCTGCGGTGGCGACCAAACGGCTGATTCTCATTGTGCGTCTCCTTCCGTGTGACGCACCCAGAGTGCGGCCGCGCGCCCCGCGGCCACATCGCCGCCAGGTCGACGGCCGGCTCCTACTTTGGTCGCCGATTTCCATGCCGATCTGCGACGAAGGTCGGAGACGCACACGAGCTAACGATGCGCACACGAAACGCTCACGATGCCCTCCGCATTCTGGTGCTGCTCACAACGACGACCACGAGCGGCACCAGCAAAGGAGGAAACGTCGCCATGCGTGTTCACACACTGATCATCACTCTCGCCGTGGCGGCCGTAGCAGCCGTCGCCATCGCTCTGGCCGGACCAGCTCGGGCCGCCGCGGGATGCATCGTCGAACTCGATTCCATTTACGCCGGCAACGTCGACGAAGGGAGCGGAGTCGACGAGATCCGCGTCGAGGTGGACGGCCAGTCCTATCCCAGGATCAGCAGAAAATGGACCGAGATGTTCGCGGGCGCCATCGGTTACGCGTCCCAGTTCGAGGATCCGAGCGTCATCCTCGACGTCGACCACTCCACCGTCACTTTCGGCCTGAGGGAGGTCACGCCACCGGCCGCGAGCTCGGGCGACTCGCTGGGCGGCGCGACGGTTTCCTACGCCTCCGACTGCGCCGGCCTGCCGCCCGGAGCCAACGTCAAACGCGCCCTGACCGTCTCGGGAATCGGCGAGACCTCCTACTCCTATCTCGTCCATTTGCAGCTCACCCGTTTCTGACCCGCACGAGGCCGCGCAGCCGGGCCAGGGCCGGATATCTCTTTGACGGGCCCGAGCCGGTGCTGCTGCAATTGGCGAAATGAACGACCGTGCCGAGTCAGGGCTAGCGATTCGCACTGCGATCGCGGCCGATCTGCCAGCGCTGCAGCAGGTTTATCGCGCGGCATCGTTGTCCAATGCCGGCGACGCGCCGATGCTGCTGGCCCAGCCCGAGTTCCTGGTCTTCGCCGGTGAGGGCATCGCCGCGGGCCGCACCCTCGTCGCGGTGGCCGGCGTACCGGGCGATGACCGGGTCGTCGGATTCGCCACGGTCACCGAGGGCCTGGACGACGGTCTCGAGCTCGAAGACCTCTTTGTCGATCCGGATTGGCGCCGTCGTGGCATCGCCCGCGATCTCGTACGGCACGTCGTCGCCGCCGCTCGCGACAGCGGGCATCGCCTCCTGTGGGTCATCGGCAACCGGCATGCGCTGGACTTCTACCTGGCCGTCGGATTCGTCCAGACCGGTGAGGTCTCGACCGCGCTCGGCACCGGCCTTCGCATGTCCCTCGACCTGAGCCAGGCCCCCGGCGCGCGGTCGAGCGCGCCGTCGAGGTAAGGGTCTTCAACTCCCCCTATTCCTGGCGTACGGCACGGCGGCGATCGGGAAGATGATGACCGACATCAACCCGGCGGCGACGAGGGCCACGTAGTTCTCGGGGCGGATCAGCCCGAGGTCGACGCCGATGGACCCGCCGACGATCGGGATGCTCAGGCTGGTCGCCTGGAACAACCCGGCGGCCGTCACCTGGCGCCACGAGGCCAGCAGCGGGCGGTAGAGCAGCGCGGGCAGGCCACGCACGATCAGCAGCGCGGCCAGGAAGACCGGCACGCGTGCCGGTGTCCCCGCGTCGGTGACGAAGCTTCGCACGTCGAGCGACATGCCGGTCGCGACGAAGAAGTAGGGGATCAAGGCGCCGAAGCCGACGGCCTGCAGCTTCGTGCGGAACTGCTGGTGGGTCATGGCGCGGTCGCGATCGAGCAGGGAGATGGTGGCGCCGGCCAGGAACGAGCCGAGGATGGCCTCGAGCCCGAAGCCGGTCGCGAGCGCGGCGAAGCACATCAGGAGCGCGACGGCGGCGCGCACCCGGATCTGGGCGGTGGTGTCCTGCAGCGCCAGCAGCGTCCGTCCGGTCCACGTCGACCGTTCGAACCCGAAGATCAGCAGCCCGGCCGCGGCCACCAGGGCGAAGAACGCGACCAGCAGCGTGAGCCGGGCGCCGAGGTCGCGGGCCTGTTCGGAGAACAGCAGCGAGAGCAGTACGACGGGGATCACCTCGGCGAGTGACCCGCCCGCGACGACGAGCCGCCCGAGCGGGGTGTCCAGTTGGTCGGCGTCGCGGAGAATCGGGATGACGATGCCGGCCGAGGTCGCGGCCAGGATGACCGCGATCAGCAGCGGCGACTTGACCAGCCCGGCGGCGGCCAGGACGGCGCCGAGGGCGAGGGCGACGGCGAGCGAGAGCGCGAACGCCGTCGCGGCCGTCCGCAGCGTGCTGCCGCGCAGCCGGTCGGCGTCGAGCTCGAGCCCGGCGAGGAACAGCAGGAGCGACAGGCCGATCAGCGACAGGACACGGACCGGCTCGTCGATGCGGGCCCAGCCCAGCACCTGCGGTCCGATCACGACGCCGAGCAGGATCTGCATGACGACCTCGGGCACCGGCAGCCGCAGGATGCGCACCACGAGTGGCGCCAGGAACGCCACCACCGCCACCAAGGCCGTCGAAGCCAACGACATCACTTGCTGCCTCGCTCTCTTCGGCGGTCCGTGGTGTCCGGTCGTTCGGGCGGTGAGTGGCCAGGTTATGGGCCGAGATACGCCCCGCCGGGGTACGCCCCGCCGTGATACACCCGCCGTGGTGCAGGCTGGTGTGGGGCTCATGCGGGACAGGGCCGACACTCGAGCAATACCGGGACTCGGGCGCCGTAACCGATCTAATGGGGTACGCCGACCGAGGAGCCCTGACCTGGAGGAACCCACTGTGGACACGATGATGGCGCTGCGCGCGCACACCCGCGGCGGCCCCGAGCAACTGGTCTACGAGCAGGCGCCCCGCCCCGAGCCGGCCGAGGGCGAGGCGCTGATCGCCGTGCACGCCACCGGCATCACCCTCACCGAGCTGGACTGGGATGAGTCGTGGACGACCAGCGACGGCAAGGACCGTACGCCGGTGATCCCCGCGCACGAGCCGTCGGGCACCGTGGTGGCGGTCGGCGCCGGGGTCAGCGACCTCGCCATCGGCGACGAGGTCTACGGTCTTGTCGACTTCGACCGGGACGGCGCCGCCGCCGAGTTCACGACCGTGCCGGCGTCGGCCCTGGCGGCCAAGCCGCGCACGGTGTCGCACGCCGAGGCGGCCGCCCTCCCGCTGGCCGCGCTCACCGCCTGGCAGGCCCTGGTCGACCATGCCGGGCTCCGCGCCGGCGAGACCGTGCTCGTGCACGGGGCCGCCGGCGGCGTCGGCGTGTACGCGACCCAGCTGGCCGCCGCCCTCGGCGCCCGGGTCATCGGCACGGGCCGGCCCCGGCACGCGGAGATCGTCCGGCAGCTGGGCGCCGACCGATTCATCGATCTCACGGCCGAGCAGTTCGACGAGGTCCTGTCCGGAGTGGACGTCGTGCTGGACGCCGTCGGCGGTGACGCGTTGCGCCGGTCGTTCGCCGTGCTGAAGCCCGGCGGCCGGCTGATCAGCGTCGCGGCGACGCCCGACCAGGCCCTCGCCGAAGCGCATCAGGTGCGCGCGGCCTACTTCATCGTCCGGCCCGATCGCACCGAGCTGACACGACTGGCGGAGATGGTGGATTCCGGCCGGCTGCGGCCGGTCGTCGGCCGTACGGTCCCGCTCGCCGAGGGCCGGTCGGCGTACGTCGGCACCGGCAAACCCAGTAAGCCGGGCAAAATTGTCCTGATCGTCCGGCCCGATGGCACGGATCAGGCCTGAGCTCGAACAGCCGTCAGCCGCCGACGTGGATGCCGGGGCGGCGGGCGGGGTCGGGCTCGGCCTGGCGGATGATCTCCCGGACGACGGGTGGCGTGTCGCCGCGGCCGAGCAAGAGGTAGCGGAGCAGGTTCGTCACCGGGCTGCCCTCGGACCACTCGAAGTAGCAGTGGGGTCGCACGCCGGCGGCATCGCGGAGGGCCAGCAGGATGGCGGCGATGGAGTTGGGGGCGGCGGGGCTGTCGGCCCGGAGGATCCGGTAGTCGCCGACCTCGACGCCGCGGACCTGAAGCACGTTGCTGAACTCCGACGGGTCGATCACGTCGATCTCCAGGAACAGCACGTCGGCGCTGCCGGGGACAGGGTTCATGCCGCGCTGCTCGGCCTCCTTGGCCGTGTATTCGGCGAGGTCGCCGGCCTGCCGGCGGTTGGCGATGAGGTTCAGCGCGCCGTCGTACGCGATCGAGTCGGTGATGAACCGCCGGGCGGCCGCGTCGAACTCGATGTGATCGGCACGCAGCTCCGTGGTGCGGGAGATCCGCGAGACAAGGGAGATGGCGATGATCCCGATGATGAAGAAGAACGAGATCGTGATGCCGTCGGGCTTCTCCCTGATGTTCTCCACCAGGGCGTACAGCAGCACCAGCGTGAGCACGGTGAATCCGGCCACGGCTCCCCGCCGCCGCTTGCGGATGACGGAGATCGTCACCGCGAACGCGCCCGAGACCATCATGACCAGGATGCCGGTGGCGTAGGCGCCCGCCTGGGCGTCGACATCGGCGTCGAAGGTGATGGTCAGAGCGACGCAGATGAGCGTGTAGACCAGTACGACGGGCCGCACGGCCCGGCCCCACTCCGGCGCCATGCCGTAGCCAGGCAGGTAGCGCGGCACGATGTTGATCAGCCCGGCCATCGCCGAGGCGCCGGCGAACCAGAGAATGAGGATGGTGCTGATGTCGTAGACGGTGCCGAAGGCCTCGCCCAGATACGTGTGGGCCAGGTAGGCCATGGCCCGCCCGTTGGCCTCGCCTCCGGTCTTGAACTCGTCGGCCGGGATGAGGACGGTGGTGACGAAGCTCGTGGCGATCAGATAGACGCTCATGATGAGCGCGGCGACGGTCAGCAGCTTGCGCGTGTTGCGGATGCGCGAGGCCATCTGCTCAGCGGGATCCTTGCCGGTGGCCGCGATCAGCGGCATCATGCTGACCCCGGTCTCGAATCCGGACAATCCCAGCACCAACAGCGGGAAGGCGAGGATCGCGGGCCCGACCACGCCGCCGAAGCCGCCCCGGCCTTCGATCAGGGCGTCCGTCCATGCCGAGATGTGGTCCGGCGTCGCGAAGACCTCTGCCAGGCCGACCCCGACCACGACCGCGTTGAGCCCGAGGAAGAGCGCCACCAGCGGGATCGCCACGCCGACGGCCTCGGTGAAGCCGATCAGGAACACCCCGCCCAACACCAGCAGCAGCACCACCGTCAGCGTGACCTCGTGGCCGTGCAAGAAGCTCGGGAAGAACGGATTCTCCACGACGTGCACGGACGCGTCGGCGGCCGACAGGGTGATCGTGATGATCCATGACGTGGCCACGAATCCCAGCAGCACCAGCACGAACAGCTTGCCCCACCAGAACGGCAGCAACCCTTCCAGCATCGCCACCGACCCTTGCCCGTGCGGGCTCTCCTTGGCGATCCGCCGATACATGGGCAGCATGCCGAGCAGCGTCAGCGCCACGATGAGCAGCGTGGCGAGCGGCGACAGCGCGCCGGCCGCGAGCGCGGCGATGCCCGGCAGATAGGCCAGCGTGGAGAAGTAGTCGACGCCGGTCAGGCACATGATCTTCCACCAGGCCTGCGGCTTGGCGTGCTCTTCCGTCGTCTCGGGGCCCACCGGGTGGACCTGATGCCGCAGCAGCCAGCGCGTCAGCGCGCTCGCCGGAGGCGCCGGGCGCGCCGGGCTGTCGACCACCTCGGGGATGGCCGATCCACCATTGCCGCTCATTGTCATGCCCCCATCGCATCCGGCACGCGTCCCGTGCCGCAGGTTGACCGGCCCAGGCTAGAACGTCACACCAGCAACTCCACAATCCTCCCGTCAAACTCGATGCCGAATCACCGCAATCGCGGCGTGTCGGGAAAGCTGGGTTGCAAGAGGGCGCGGGTGGTCCGCGCCGTCGTCGACCGAGCGCGCGTGGAGTCGACCGAGCGCGTGGAACGGAGCGGCATGGACTCGAACGGCATGGACTCGAACGGCATCATCCGACCCCGCATAGGCATCACCTATCTGCCCGCCTTCGCGCCCGAGGATCTGCGCGCGGCAGCGGTTGAGGCGGAGGCGGCCGGATTGGAGGAATTCTGGCTCTGGGAGGACTGCTTCAAACACGGCGGCCTCACCACGGCGACCGCCGCGCTGGCGTCGACCCAGCGGATCGCCGTCGGGATCGGGCTGCTGCCCGTGCCGCTGCGGAACGTGGCGATCACCGCGATGGAGCTGGCCGGCCTGCACCGCATGTTCCCAGGACGGGTGATCGCCGGGATCGGCCACGGCGTACAGAGCTGGATGGGGCAGGTCGGCGCACGCGTCACCTCGCCGATGGCGCTCCTGGAGGAGTATCACCAGGTCCTGCGTGACCTCCTCGACGGCAGGAGGGTCGATTTCAAGGGCCGCTACCTGAGCCTTGACGGCGTCGAGCTGCAGTGGCCGCCGTCCGAGCGCGTGCCGCTCATGCTGGGCGGAGAGGGGCCCAAGACGCTGCGCCTCGCCGCGCGCCTCGGTGACGGCAACCTGCTCACGGCTCTCCTCGGCGACGAAGACATCCGGCGGGCCTGCGGCCTCATCCACGATGAGCTCGCCGCCGCGGCGGGCGATCGCGGCGGCCATCAGATCGTGGCCCACCTCCTCGCGGCCACGGGCGAGGACGCCGAGGGCCGGATCCGAAACGAGATCGCTCAGTGGGGCAAGTCCGACGTGCCGAACGTCGGCGCCGCCGGAGACGCTCGCACGGTCGCCGACTCCATCCTGCGGCTGGCCCGAATGGGTGTCACCTCTGTGGCCGTCCAGCCCACCGAGGACGAGCCCGATCTCCATGGGCTGATCCGCTTCCTCGGCGCCGAAGTCCGGCCCCTCCTGGCCTGACGGATCTTGTCGTTAGTCCGGATCGGACTACGGAGAACTATTCGATGACCTGGCGAGTTGGTATGTCACGGCGGATGTGGTGAGGCCATTGCCAACGACAGACTGGCAAATGCCCCATGTGGAAAGGCGAGTTATCGGATGCTCGTGTCCTCCTCTGTGATCTAGCGAAGGTCCAGCTCATCCAGTGACTGTGGATTTCACGCTGCCGAGCGGCGTCCGGGTCGCCACACCGGTGGTCGTCCGGGTGGCAGGGTTGCCATTGACTCTTTTGGAATGTCTGCGTTTCGAGGAATCGTTCGCGCGGATTCACGCGGCGCTGGCGCTCCGCGAACGCGTGGCCGCCGACGGCGGCGCGATGTCCGACGAGTTGTACGAAATCGTCGGCGCCCGAGAAGCGGGCGAGGTGAGGGCGGCCCTGGTGGGGCTGCGCCGGTCCATGTTCCAGATGCGCACGCCCAAGCCTCAGGTGTGGAGCGAGCAGGTCGCCGCGGCGCTGCCGGCCGAGCTCGCCGAGCGGGTGGCGGCGTGGGTGGCTCAGCTGGCCGAGTACAAACGGTTGCGAGCCGGGCTCTCCGGCATCCTGTCCGCGGAGACGCAGGCCAAGAACGCCGTGCTGCGCGACGTGGTGGCGCACCCGGGTTTCCGGCGTGGCCTGTCGTATTCCAGTCCCGCCCTGTTCGCGGAGACCGCCAGATGGCTCGCCGAGGAGTTCCGGCCGCCGCGGTGGCAGTCGCTGCTCCGGCTGGCCAAGTACGTGGCCCGGGCGGCCGCCAAGACCAGTCCGTTCAGCACGTTCACCATCAGCGGTACGGGGACCTGGGTCGCGGACGGCCCGAGCCTGCGCCTTGCCGACGCGCCTTCGGCCGCGGCCGTGCTGGAGATGAACGCCCTTCTGATCCAGTTGATCTCCGGCGTCCTCGCCGCTGATCCCCGGCTGGCGCAGCTGGTGACGCTGCGGCTGAATCCGAGCGCCACCGTCGTCGGCGACGCCGTCAGGTTCCTCGGGCCGCTGCCGGCCGAGCCGATCGTGGGCGTCCCGGCCACGCCCGCCGTACTGGAGTGCATCCGGATTCTCACCGACAGGCCGGGGTTGCCGCCGGCGGAGCTGCGGAAGCTGCTCGACGGCGGCGCCGAACGCATCGGGCGGTTCATCGACATGCTGACCACCACGGGCCTGGTGGAGCGGCAGATCCCGGTCGCCGACCTGGCCCCGGATCGGCTGGGTGAGATGGCCGACTGGCTGGCCGTGAACGGCGGCGCCGAGTTCGGCGATCTCGTGACGAGCCTCGAGACCGTGGACGCGCGCCTTCGTGATCCGGCCCCGGTGGAGGACGCGGCGGGGCACGCCGCCTGGCATCGTGCCCTCGCCGCCGAGATCGACGACCTGGTCGAAAGCTCCGGCCTGTCGCAGATGCTGACGCTGTCCGGGGAGAAGGACGTGCTCCGCGAGAGCGCCGTGTTCACCGCTCCGGTGGCCGAGCTGTCGGCGCGGCACTGGCGCCCGGCCCTTGAGGATCTGGACGTCGTACGGCAGCTGCTCGGCGCGCTCGACCCGAATCTTTCGTTACGGGTGACCCTCGGCGCGTACTGCGCCGAGCGCTTCGGGCCGGGGTCGCGCGTGCCGTTCCTCGTGCTGCACCAGGCGATCGCGACGGACCTGGCGCGCGAGGCGGGGCCCGATGAGCACATCGTGCGCGAGCTCGGCCGGTTGCTGCGGCACAAGCCCGCGCCGCAGTTCGCACTACCGGACGCGGCCCTGGGCGAGAGCCGGGTGGCCCGGCTGCGCGAGCTGAGCCGTATCCGCGCGGAGCTGAGTGCGCTGGTGCTGGCGGCACAAGCCCACGACGGTGTCATCCGGGTCGAGCCCGGCGCGCTCGCGAAGCTGGCGGCGTCCTGGCCGGACTGGGTGACCGCGCCCCGGTCGGTGGCCTGGTATCTGCAGGCGGTCCAGGACGGGGAGGCCGTGCGCCTGGTCGTCAACAACGCGCACGGAGGATATGGGCGGGGCCGGAGCCGGGCGCTGCATCTGATCCGCCAGGCCGGCGGCACGATCCAGTGGGACCACGCGGGGACCGGCTCGGCCGACGGCCCTCTGACGGCCGAGTTCGGCGGGACGTTCCGGTTCTCCCCCAACCTGCGCCTGCCGGCCGTGCCGTACGAGATCGACTATCCGGGCGCGGTAAGCGGCCGGCCGCCGGTGCGGCGGATCCCGATGAACGACCTGGAGGTCGTCCACGACCTGGAGACGGACCTGGCGCGGCTGGTCAGCAGGAGACGTCAGGCCGAGGTCAGGGCGCTGCACCTGGGCATGCTGGCCGAGCCCTTCCTCCCGCCGGCGGCGCGGCTGATGGCGCAGGCGTTCGGCGCCTCCTATCTCGTGCGGTCCGGCATCCCGCTGCTGGCGTCCGCCGAGGCGCTGTCGGTCCCGGATCGGGTGGTGGCCTTCCCCCGCGTCGAGATCGGCCGAGTCGTGGTGCAGCGGGCGCGATGGGTCGCGCCGTCGGGATGGGTGCCGGTGCGCGACAAAGGTGAATCCGACGCCGACTATCTATTCCGCGTCGTGGCGTGGCTGCGCGCGCACGGCGTTCCCGAGCGCTGTTTCGTACGCATGCTGAGCGGCCAGGACGGATCGGCCGGCGGCCGGTTGCCGGGCAAGTCCCGCAAGCCGGTGTACGTCGACTTCGCGAACTGGTATCTGGTGACGGTCTTCGAGCGGACGCTCAAGAGCGCAGGCCCCGTCGTGATTTTCGAAGAGGTCCTGCCGGCGTTTCCGGACGACCAGCAGGAAGGCGACTTCGTCACCGAATTCCTGGTCGAGCTCTTCGAGCCGGAGAATAGACAGTCGCGGCTTTGACACCTGGGGTGAGATGATTCGTGGCATGACCTTCTGTTCGCACATCCCAGTTCAGCCCTGCGGAGGGGCTGCTGGGAAGGGTCTATGCGATGGTCAAGCACTCACCGCACCGGCGGTGGAAAGGTCATGACACCGGGTGCAATCCGCACAAGCTGAAGGGTGCGGGGCGCGCGGAGAAGGAGCCCTGGAAGGTGCTGCGCAAGCTGGGCAAGAAGCGCAGAGTCACTCGGGGCGACATCGGCTTGGACGACTGAGCCGTCAAGCGCGGCGCGGGGCCGCCGGTGCTCTCCACCGGCGGCCCCTCAGCTTCTCAGCGCTCTGGTGAGCGCCTGCTCGGCGTCGGCGGCCAAAACGGCGACAAGGTCGGCCGCCGACGGCACGTCGGTGATGAGGTCGACCGCCTCGCCTGCCCAGACCGGCAGCGGTGGCACGAGGCCTCGCGCGAGGTCGTCGCGATAGTCCTGCCTGGCCTGCGGATCGCCGGCCAACTCATCCTCCCGGCCACGCCATCGGTCCAGGTAGGGATGGGCGAGGGTGCGCGCGGTGTACGCGGACGGCCAGGGCGATTCGCGAACGACATCGAGCACGCTGCTGCGTTCGGTGTCCTGTCCCCGCCCTTCGACGATCGCCTTGGTGATCGCCGGATCGACCAGGGCCTCCGCGGTGGCCTGGAAGCGGGTCCCGATCAACGCCCCGGTGGCGCCCAATGCCAGGGCCGCCGCGACGCCGCGGCCATCGGCGATCCCTCCGGCCGCCAGGACCGGCACCGGCGCCACGAGATCCACCACGGCAGGCACGAACGGCAACGTGGATCGCCCGCGTCGGGCGCCATGGCCACCGGCCTCCGTGCCCTGCGCCACGATCACGTCGGCACCCACGTCGACGGCCCGCCGGGCCTCGTCGAGGTCGGTGACCTGAACGAGCAGAGCCGCCCCTGCCTGGCGTATGGACGCCGCGAACGGGCTCGGGTCGCCGAAGGACAACATGACCGCCCGTGGGCCGCACGCCAGCACCCGCTCCACCGCCTCGGCATCGATCGCCCAGGTGAGCAGACCTATGCCCCACGGTTGATCCGTGCCCGCCACGAGGATCGGCATCTCGCGATCCAGCCACTCCCGATCCCCGTTTCCAGAGCCCACCAGCCCCAGCCCGCCGCCCCGCGAGACGGCGGCCGCCAGCGCACCGCCTGCGGAGCCGCCCATCGGGGCCAGCGCGATCGGATGCCGTATCCCGAACAACTCCGTGAACCGCGTCGACAAGCCCATATCCAGATCATCGCGGGGTTCCGCACCCTAACGCGCGTGGGTGAGGTCTCTGGCGTCCACTGGTGTCCGGGCGAGGTGAATCGCCAGCAGTGTCAGCCAGGCGAAGACGATGGTGACCGTCAGGCGCTGGATCAGGCCTCCGATGTCGACGAGGCCTGCCACCTGCTCGAAAGCCGCGACGAACAGGACGAGCCCGGCCGGGAACAGGACGGCGCTGAGCGCCGAATACAGCGCCCATCGGCGTTCGCCCCAGCCCGCGAAGCGACGGGCGAACACCACGAACGCGGCGAGCATGGCCAGGAATCCGATGAGGGAGGTCTTACCGTGCAGGGCGCCATGCATGGTCGGCGGTATCGTGATCGCCGGCGTTCCCGGTGGATAGCCGCTGACCGGGTCGTCGAGGAAGACACCCGCCCCGATCAGCCCCAATCCCCACACGCCGATCAGCAGCGGTCCCCAGACCGAACGCCTGCCGCGCTCGCGTAACACGCCGGGCAGGCCGGCCGCGAAGACGATCGTGAGCACCCCGGTCAGAACGAAGTTGGCCTGTTGCATCCAGCCGGCGCCGCCGCCCAGCTCCAGCGAGCTTCCCGCGTGGCGGATCCAGTTGTAGCCGGGCCGGGTGGCCCCCTCGATGAACAGGATGAGCAGGAACAGCGGCCCGGAGACCGCACCGCACAACAGGCTGACCCGGCCGGACATGTGGCCTCCACGCGTAGTTAGTCGGATGACGGGATGGGCAGGCCGTCGGCGAGTTGCCGCAGCGCCTGGTCGACCAGCGGCGCCAGCGCCGTCGGAGGGTCCGCGAGGAGCCAGTGGTCGCAGGCCACCTCGTAGGCGGCGGTGACGGCGCCGGCCAGAATCCCGGGAAACATCTCGCGGGACGGGTCGAGGCCGAGCCGATCGGCGATCGCCACGGTCAGGGTCTCCCGCATGACGGCGTTGGCCTTCAGGTATTCGCCCAGCAGTTGGGGCGAACTGGTGACCAGGCGAACCCCGGCCGTCCATTGCGGGTCGGGCACCTGATCCATGCCGGTGAACTCGGCGAGCACCGCGGCGATGATCGCCTCCCACAGCGGCTCGGATGGCGGGCGCTCGCGAAGCGCGTCGCCCGCGCGCCTCGCCCGGTCGACGGCGAGGGCGCAGATCGCCTCGTACTTGTTGGAGAAGTAGTTGTTGAACGTGCGAGGCGACACGTTGGCGGCTGCCGCTATGTCGTCGATCAGGACGTTGTCCAGCCCTCGCTCGACCGCCAACCGCATGGCAGCGAACCCCAGCGCCCGCCGGGTCTCCATCTTCTTCCGCTCCCGCAAACCAGGACTCACGCCACCAATCGTACAACTAATTGCGTATTCCGCAAGTTTGCTGATTCAGTAATTTTGGCGGATTCCGGCTCACCTGACCCCGCGGGCGATGTTCCATCGACATCGTGGAGACCAACTTGATCATCATTGCCGGCGCCCTCTACCTTGAGCCCTCCGATCGTGATCGATATCTGGCCGAGGTCGCGGACGTGGCGCGGCTGGCACGCGCCGCGCCAGGGTGCCTGGACTTCTATCAGACGCCGGACCCGCTCGACCCCACCCGCATCAACGTCTTCGAGCGGTGGGAATCCGACGACCACCTCCACCGATTCCGTACGGCCGACGGCCCGGCGCTGCAGCCTCCACCGCTTCGATCGGCCGATGTGCGCAAATATCGGATCGCCGGCGTCGAGGAGCCGTAACCGGGGCCTATCCTTCTGCCGTGGCATTACGGTTCGAGACGCGCGCGTCCGATTCGTCGTGGGTCGACACGGTGTGGACGTGCACGAGCGAGCAGGTCGTGGAGATGACCTCGGTCGCGACCGTGTGCTGGGGCCTGGTGTTCTGGGAGCGCGAGGGCACGGCGTACGCGACCATCACCGGCCCCGAGACCAGGACTGGCACCGCCCCGGTGCCGGAGGGCGCGAGGTTCGTCGGCATCGAGTTCGCGGTGGGCACGTCGCTGCGGGCCGTGCCCGTGCCGGCCCTGGTGGACGGGGGCGTCGAGCTTCCCGACACCACGCGGAGAAGCTTCCGGCTGGACGGCGCCCGCTGGGAGACGCCCGGCCCCGACGACGCCGAGGCCCTGGTCGGCCGTCTCGTCCGCACGGGAGCCGTGGTCCGCGACCCGCTCGTCACCGAGGTCCGCACAGGCCACCGGCCGGCGCTGTCGGGGCGCACCGTCGAGCGCCGGTTCCGGGCCGCGACCGGCCTCACCCAGGGTGCCGTACGGCAGATCGAACGCGCACGCACGGCCGCCGCGCTCCTGGCCGATGCCGTCCCCGTCGCCGACGTCCTGGCCCGGCTCGGATACTTCGACGAGCCGCACCTGGCCCGTGCGCTGCGCCGGTTCGTCGGACGTACCGTGCGGCAGCTCCACCAGGGCACCGGCGGCGCGATCGGCCTGGACGTGGATCAGCCGACGACGTCGTAGATGAGCTTCACGATCCCGTTCGGGTAGGCCGCGGACTCCCGCAGGCGCAATCCCTGCCTGTCCTTGTCGGCCCTGCTGAACAGGCTCTTTCCGGCGCCGAGCAGCACCGGGAAGACGAGCAGGTTGTAACGGTCGATCAGATGCGCGTCCGACAGGCGTACGGCGAGCTCCGCGCTGCCATGGATGAAGATCGCGCCCCCCTCGCTCTTCTTGAGCTCGACGATGTCGTCGCTCGAGCGCAGGATCGTCGTCTGACCCCATCCCTCGACGAGGGCGTCGTCGTGCAGCGTGGCCGACACCACGTATTTGGGCAGCTCCTTGTAGGCGGCGTGGTCATCGGAGTCGCGCCAGACCGGAGCGAAGATCTCGTAGCTGCGCCGGCCGAACATCAGCGCCGTCGTATCCGCAAGCTCCTCGCCCTTGAGGGAGAACGCCTCGGGCAGGAATTCGATGTCGTTGACCACCCAACCGGCGCTGCGGTGCTCCTCGCCCGGCCCGCCACCTGGGGATTCCACAACGCCGTCGAGCGAAACGAATGCGGTGTAGACCAGCTCACGCATGTGTTGTTCTCCTCATGGTCAGGGGGACGAGGCCGCCGATAGATCAAAAGGCGCCGCGCCATGTTAGGAGGCGCCCACCCCAGCCGTCTTGTACGGAAACGACGCCACGAGGAGGCCCGGCGGCGTTCATTCGTGAACGTAGGTCTCCTTGCCGGCGATCTCCGGTCCGGGTGTGACGGTCACATAACCCGTCAGGCCTTTCTCGTCGAAACTCACCTGGTCGCCCGCCAGCCGGCCCGCGGACTTGAACGGGATCATGTAGTAGAGCTGGCCGTCCACGATCCCCGAGAAGATCGTGTGATTCTCGATCGTCAGTTCGCCGGCCTTCATGGTCGTGCCGAGAATGATCGAATATGGCAGTGACCTGGCCCGATAGAAACCCGTCGTCGAGAAGGCGCTGACGTCGGTGGCACCCGCCTTGATCAGCAGGAGGGTCGGCTGGAGGAAATCGGCCAGCGCGCCGGCGATCTGGGGCTGCAGTTCCTTGTTCTTTTCGTCGGCCTTGGCCTCGATGGCCGTTCGCAGTTCTGGCGCGTCGGGCTGGCGGACCGGCTCGACCCCGTCCAGCGCCCATGACAGCGGAGTGCGGCGCTTGTCGCGCATGGCGGCCTTCCAATCCAGACCGCGTTCGTCGGCCATCAGACCGGCCAATACGCCCAGCTTGTAGGCCTCCTCGTCGGAGGCGCGCAATCCCGTGATCGGCCCCATGCCGACGCTGAGGTCCGACTCGCCTTCGGCCCGCGCCAGCGCCACCCGGCAGAAGTATTCGGCCGTTCCTTCGAGAATGTCGGTGGAAAGCAGCCGTCGTTCTTCGCCGGGGTACTCCTTGCTCCATCGCCGCGCCCAATAAGCGGCGGCCGCGAGCCGCGCCGGCCGCTCGTCTGGATTGCGGTACGCGGCCAGCAACTGGTTGTAGGCCATGGCCCGGAAATACCGCGGGGCCACCCGCAGCGGGAAATCGGTGTCCCGCGTCTCGCGTCCTGAGATCGCGGGCAACATCGAGGGCCAGATCTCCGCACGGCTCCCCGTCTTCTGCACGTACGCGTGGAAGGCCTCATGGGTCGCGATCTTGAAAAGCGACTGGGAGGGGGTCAGATCTCCACCGGCCTGACCGAGGGTGTCGGGGAGGAATATCGCGGGCCTGCCGTTCCACCGGGCGAGCCGCATCCCTGTGTCCCAGTCGAAGTCCTGCTGGTGCAGCTTCGCCGGTTCGACCGGCTCGGCCCCGTTCACCGTGATGGCCGCCGCTTCGGTGCTGCTGGCGACCAGCAGCACCAACTTGCTGAAATCGGCCGCCGGCCAGATCTCCGCCGTGCGCGGCCACACGCCGGCCACGTCCTTGCTCAGCTCCGCCACCAGCGTGGAGAACGCCGGGTCGGAAAACGCCGGGCCAGCGAGCGCGGCTTTGGCCGAGGCGGCGGTGGCCGGCGCCGCGGATGGCTTGGCCGATCCCGTCGCCGTGCATCCGGCGAGGACGGCCAATGCTAAGCACGCGGGCACCACCCGCGAGACCCCCCTGATCCCCATACGTCCGAGTATCACCGTGTAAGCGGCTCCGAAGGAACACCCCCGACTCCGCCCGATCAGGCGCGCCCACGCCATGCACAAAATCTTGCAATGATCGATTCTCATATTGCAGAACTGTGTTCCCGAAGTTACGGTCACGTGTAGCGCCGTTCACACGGTTCGTACATCTGAATCAACTCCGCAGCGTCCGCGGGTCTTGAAACGGTGCTCCGTACCCTTCACCCCCACGGAGAGGCACATGTCCCGCTTACCTGGGCGCTTCGGAACCCTCCTCGCCGGCGGCTGCCTGATCGCCACCGGCCTCGTCGGCCTCACCGCCACCCCCGCCGCGGCGGCCGCGACCGGCGGCGTCGGCGCGGCCCTGCCGTACATCGAACTGCAGGCGGAGAACGCCGCCACCAACGGCACGGTCATCGGCCCCAGCGCGACCTACAACACGCTTGCCGCGGAGTCGTCCTTCCGCAAGGCGGTGACGCTGCAGGGCACCGGCAAGTTCGTCGAGTTCACCACGACGGCCGCGGCCAACTCGATCGTCTTCCGCTACAGCATCCCGGACGGCGCGGGCGGCTCGGTCTACACGACGCCGCTCTCGCTGTACATCAACGGGGCCAAGCAGGCCAACTTCACCCTGACCAACGCCTACAGCTGGTACTACGGCAGCTACCCGTTCACCAACTCGCCGGGCGGCAACGCCCATCACTTCTACGACGAGGCGCACCGCCTGTTCTCCACGACCTATCCGGCGGGCACCAAGTTCCGCCTGCAGATCGACGCCGAAGACACGGCCGGGTCGTACACGATCGACTTCGCCGACTTCGAGAACGTCGCCGGCGCCCTGTCGCAACCGGCCGGCTCGGTGTCGGTGACCAGCCGCGGCGCCGACCCGACGGGCGCGGCCGACTCGACCGCCGCCTTCAACTCGGCGATCTCCGCGGCCGGCGCGGGCGGCACGGTGTGGATCCCGGAGGGCACGTTCCGGATCCCCGGCCACCTGATCCTGAACAACGTCACGATCAAGGGCGCGGGGATGTGGCGCTCCACGGTCGTGGGCGCGGCCCCCGGCTTCTACGGCAACTCCGCGCCGACCGGCAGCAGCGGCGTGCACCTCGCCGACTTCGCCATCTTCGGTGACGTCCAGGAGCGCAACGACGGCGCCCAGGTCAACGGCGTCGGCGGCGCGCTGAACAACTCGACCGTCGACCGGCTCTGGATCGAGCACATGAAGGTCGGCGCGTGGATGGACGGCCCCTTCACCAACCTCGTCTTCGCCGGGATGCGGATCAGGAACGTCACGGCCGACGGGATCAACTTCCACAACGGGATCACCAACTCGAAGGTCACCAACAGCGACCTCCGCAACCTCGGCGACGACGGCCTGGCCACCTGGTCGGAGATCAACGCCGACGCCGGCGACTCCTTCGACCACAACACCGTGCAGTATCCGATCCTGGCCAACGGCATCGCCATCTACGGCGGGCACGACAACTTCGTCACCGACAACCGCGTCATCGACGCCGGGCTCTCCCAGGGCGGCGGAATCCACGTCGCGCAGCGGTTCGCCTCCACCCCGCTCGGCCGCACCGACGTGCTCCGCAACACCGTCATCCGGTCCGGCAGCCTCGACCCGAACTGGCAGTTCGGCGTCGGCGCGCTCTGGTTCGACGCCCGCGACGCCGCCATGTCGGGCCTGACCAACGTGGACAACATCATCATTCAGCAGAGCCCGTACGAGGCGATCCAGTTCGTGTCCGGGTCGAGCATCACCAACGTCCACATCAACAACGCGACCATCCAGAACACCGGGACCTTCGTCGTGCAGGAGCAGGTCGGCGGCGCGGCGACGATCACCAACACCACCGCGACCGGCACCCAGGCCTCCTCGCCCATCTACAGCTGCCTCGGCGGCTCGTTCACGCTCACCGACGGCGGCGGCAACGCGGGCGTCTTCGGGACTCCGACGTGCGGCTTCTTCACGCCGACGTTCCCGCCCTACCTCCCCGATCCCGGAGCCGGGATCACCATCAGCCCGCCCGCGCTCGGCTTCGGGTCGGTCGCCACCGGCGCGACGAGCGCGCCGCAGGCGGTCACGGTCACCAACACGAGCACCTCGGCCGCCTCGGTCGGCTCGATCGCGGCCTCGGGCGACTTCGCCCAGACCAACAACTGCGGCAGCAGCATCGCCGCCGGATCGTCCTGCACGGTCACCGTCACGTTCTCGCCGGCGGCGAGCGGATCGCGTACGGGCAACCTGACCATCACGGCCGCCGGCGTGCCCAACACCGTCCCGCTGTCCGGCACGGGCGTCGCTCCCGGTCCGATCCTCAACCCCAACCCGACCAGCCTGTCGTTCGCAGGCACGGTCGTCGGGACCACGTCGGCCGCGCAGACCGTCACGGTGACCAACTCCGGCACCACCTCGGCCACCGTCTCCGGCGTCAGCGTGAGCGGCGACTTCACCCAGACCAACAACTGCGCGACCCTCGCCGTCGGCTCCTCCTGCACGGTCACCGTACGGTTCGCCCCGGCGGCCGCGGGCGCGCGCACCGGCGCGGTCACCGTCACCAGCAACGCCAACAACAGCCCGGCCTCGATCGCCCTGTCCGGCAGCGGCATATCGAGCAGCACCAACATCGCCGCCGGACGGCCCGCCTCGGCCAGCAGCGAGGTCAACGGCGCCCAGACCGCCGGCCTCGCGACCGACGGCAACGCGAACACGTATTGGGAGAGCGCCAACAACGCCTTCCCGCAGTGGCTCCAGGTCGACCTCGGCGCGACGTACAGCGTCGGGAAGGTGACGCTCAAGCTGCCGCCCGCCACGGCGTGGGCCACCCGTACGCAGACGCTGTCGGTGCAGGCCAGCACGGACGGCACGGCCTTCACGACCGCGGTGGCGTCGGCCGGCTACACCTTCAACCCGGCGTCGGGCAACACGGTGAACATCACCGTGCCGGGCACCGGCGCGCGCTATCTGCGGCTGAACTTCACGGCCAACACCGGCTGGCCCGCCGGGCAGGTGGCGGAGTTCGAGGTCTATCCCGGCACGTCGGGCAACGCTCCGACACTCGGCACGAGTTCGTCTTCGCTGGTGTTCGGGAGTCAGGCGCTCAACACCACGAGCGCGGCGCAGAACGTGACGGTCACCAACACGGGCACCGCCGCCGCGTCGATCTCCGGGGTGTCGGTCTCGGGCGACTTCCAGCAGACCAACACGTGTGGCACGACCCTGGCGACCGGCGCGTCCTGCAACGTGAGCGTCACCTTCCGGCCGACCGCCTCCGGCACGCGTACGGGAACCGTGACGATCACCAGCAACGCCACCAACAGCCCGACCAACATCGCACTGTCCGGCACCGGCGCGGGAGGCGACACGAGCACCGACCTCGCCGCGGGCAAGCCCACCGCCGAGTCCAGTCATCAGCAGGTGTACGTGTCGGCCAACGCGACCGACGCCGACCAGAACACCTACTGGGAGAGCGCCAACAACGCCTTCCCCCAGTGGATCCAGGTCGACCTCGGCTCGGCGCAGACCGCGCGCCGGATCGTCCTCCAGCTGCCCACGTCGTGGGAGGCGCGTAATCAGACGCTGTCCGTACTCGGCAGCACCAACGGCTCGACGTGGAACACGATCGTCGGGTCTGCCGCTTACTCGTTCACCCCGGCCGCGAACAACACGGTGACGATCACCTTCACCGCGACGAGCCAGCGCTACTTCAGGCTGAACCTCACGGCCAACACCGGCTGGCCGGCCGGGCAGGTATCAGGATTCCAGGTGTGGAACACGTAGTTCCCCTCAAAGGCCGGGCCCCCACCCAGGGGCCCGGCCCCCACCCAGGGGCCCGACCTCCGCACGAAGCCCACCCTCCACACAGAGCCCCGCCCACCGCACGAAGCCCGACCACTGCACGAAGCCCGCCCTCCGCACAGGGCCCCGCCCTCCACACGAAGCCCACCCTCCGCACAGCGGCCCGACCACCGCGGCGCTCGGTCGCCGCCGATCCCATAAGCGACCCATGACCGAGGCCGCCCTGCACCTACGTCCACAGCAACGCGCTGCCCGCCGACCTCACCGGCCCCACCGCCCCCGCCATTGCATGACGGCCCGAATAAATTCCCCTCCCCCAGTGACCGGACCCCGCCATCCGACCGCGCATCTGCCTCGAATCGCCTCACAGCAGTGCGCACCAGGGTGCACGCGAACCCAAGTCAGGGGGAACAACTGTGTCCAGGATTCTCGCGACCATCGGGGTAGTGCTGTTTGCGCTGACCTCGGTCACTTTCTCAGCAAGCGGGGCCAGCGCAACCCCGAGCGCCTGTCACGACGGCATGAGCATGTACAACGCCTACGCGGCCAACGGCTACAACCAGAGCGCGTGGGCCCTCTGGCTGACCCTGAGTGACATGGGCTGCTTCGAAGAGGACGACCGCATGATCGCCTGACAATAGATCCGCCGACCCAACCGCTCCGCCCCCGCCACACCGCGGGACCCCACCCCACCCCAGCCGCGCCACACCGAGACACAGCCCTGCGC
The DNA here is from genome assembly GCA_017592665.1 of Streptosporangiaceae bacterium NEAU-GS5. Taxonomy (GTDB): domain Bacteria; phylum Actinomycetota; class Actinomycetes; order Streptosporangiales; family Streptosporangiaceae; genus NEAU-GS5. Next base: position 86,592 of record JAGFNW010000031.1, read on the forward strand.
CACACCGCCCCTGCACCACACCACCCGCGCATGCCCCCAAGACCCACTCCGAAGCCCGACCGGACACTTGCCCAAACGGCCCCCGAGCCTCGCCCGTTGACAGTGGTGGTGCCTCCGGCGGGGGCGCTCCAGCTCCGGGATGGTGTCCATCCCCGTCTGCTCTAGACCCTTGGCGAGCTCAGCAGACCGTCTCCTACGGCTCAAGCCCGGCCGTGCGGCTTGGCGTCGGGGTTGCTGTGGAAGGTGCCCGTGTTGATGTACACGCGAGGCCGGGCTTGCCCCTTCGTCGTCGGCCCGCTTCTGCTTCGCTCCGGGTCGAGAGCAGACGGGATGGATTTGGGGGCACGCCCCAGGGCCAGGGGGTGGCGGCGCTGGTGGTGCTCATCTTGAGTCGGCCCGCGTCCTGCAGGTATGTGGTCGCCAGTCACGTCTGCCGTGCCGCCGACATCGCCACGCTGGCATTGCTGGTCGCGTCCACCGTGTCGCCGACATCGCCGCGCATCATCGACACCATCGCGCTGGCATTGCTGGTCGAGTCCGTGGCGTCCATCGTGTCGCCGACACTGTCGCGCCGGGTAGCGCCGGTCGTGTCCGCCGCACCGGTCCTGTCGCACCGGTCCTGTCGCGCCGGGTAGCGCCGCCGCACCGATCGTGTCCGCGAGGGGCGCGGGTGACCGGCTGGCGTGGGTGGCCCGGTTGGCCCGGGTTGTCGGTCGCGCTGAGGGTCGGTTTGTCGCGTTTGGCCGCGTTGGCCGAGGTGCTGGCAGGTCTGTTGCGGCTCGGCGAGGGTTTCGGTCCTCGCCGCCTGAGGCCCATGGCGGGCTCGTGGCGGCCCAGGTCGAGCGCGGCGCGGAGCGGATCACACTTGTCGTCCCTATGGCACAATGCGAGCGCTTTCCGATCAACGAACCTGTGCCACAGGGACGACAAGTAACATCAACAACTCCTCGGGGCCGGGGCGGCGGCCACGGAGAGATCCATGCGACCAGGCGAGCGGGACCGGAAGCATCGATTACGTCGGGTCCGGAACCTGTCCGCGCAGCGGCGAGCCTATCCGCGGCCGCAAACCATGACGAACCGCCCCGCGCCGCCACCCCCGGCCCCGGGCCCCTCCAAATCCATCCCGTCTGCTCTCGACCCGGAGCGAAGCAGAAGCGGGCCGACGACGAAGGGGCAGGCCCGGCTTCGCGTGTACATCAACACGGGCACCTTCCACAGCAACCCCGACGCCAAGCCGCACGGCCGGGCTTGAGCCGTAGGAGACGGTCTGCTGAGCTCGCCAAGGGTCTAGGGCAGACGGGGATGGACACCATCCCGGAGCTGGAGCGCCCCCGCCGGAGGCATCCTCACTAGTCTCCGGTCGCCTACGCGGTAGCGGCTCGGCGGGCCATGTCGGCGAGGACGTCGATCTGGCAGTCGAGGTGGTGATGCGCCACGACACGGGCCGGGGCCTCGTGCTGCGCTGGGTGGCAGCGTTGAGGATGGTGCAGCCGCGGAAGGCAGGTTCCTCGTGCCACTGTGCCAGGGGCGTCGAAGACCGCGGCCAGATGGCCGGCCCAGGGCTGGCGGGCGCCCCGGCCGGCCACAGCGCCGCCACCACCCTGGGCTGGACGCGCGCTTTGCGCGGCGGGCGCCGCTGTGGCCGTCGCCGGGGTGCTGGCTGGGGAGGCCCGGCACTAGTCGAGGCGGGGAAGTCCGATTGGGTTGGGGAACGGCATCTCGCCCGACTGCCCGACCGCCAGCGCGACCGGCTTGAGCAGCTGATACAGCGCCTCAGGATCTTCGACCACCCGATAGGGCGGCGCCGCCAGAGCGTCGGTCCGCTTTTCGATGCCCCTGCGCAGAGCACGCCCGGCGTCGGTCGCCTGTCCCTGGTCGTCGAGCAGCCCGCGATCGGCCAGTTCCGCCTCGGCCGCGGCCCACTCTTCCCGGGACCAGCCGCGGGCATCCTGCATCAACTGCGGCGACACATTTCCGACGGCGCACGCGAGGACGTTGGCCTGGAGCCCGCCCAGCCCTTCCGCTACCAGCAGCGCCACGTGCCCGTCGCCCCGGTGCTCCCGGAGCGAGGTCGACGCCTGCCACAGCGCCTCGACCGGGTCCGCCGGCCACTCCAGATCCCGGTTGGCGGCGAACAACGGCCGCCCCGCCCCGTCAGCCGCCTCGACGACCCGCGTAAGCGCGGGAGTGGCGGCCTCCGCGACCTGCTCGACGTCTGGTGCGATCCTTCGCAGCGCGCCGGCCGCCGCCGTGGCCCGCGCGGCGAGGATCAGCTCCGGCGCCGCGAATCCCCAGGCATCCGGTACGGCCCGGCGTACCCGCGCGGGGTGGAACCCGTAGAAGGTCGCCTCGATCACGCCCGGCTCCACCGCGCCGAGCGGGGCGCCCCGGCTGCCGAAGTAGCCCATCCAGAATCCGCGCAGCCCCACCTCCTTGTTGGCCGCGACGCACTCCCGCATGAAGTAGGTCACCGCGTGCAGCGGTTCGAGGACCGCCCAGAACTTCCTGGCGTACCTGGCGTGCGAATCATCCACGGGCCAATCCTCCCTCCGGGTGGCCGCCAGTCGCCGGGCGGGTGCCCAGTTCGTAGGCGGCGCCGTACGTGGTGCTGAGCTTCACCGGGGACGCGCCCTCGACCTGCAGTTCCATCGCGGCGATCGAGCAGTTGAGGACATGGTGTTCCCCGCCGGAGGGGTCTTCGTAGACCCATTCGGCGAACCGCTCTTCCGGGGCGCTCACCCGGACCCACACCTTGACGCCCTTGCCGGGCAGCACCGCCGCACATCCGTCCGGCAGCTCCCGGATCTGGGTGGCCGCGATCCGTTCCAGCCCTCCAAGGCGGTGCCGTACGCCGTCGAGGCAGAGCACGCCGTTGGCGACCCACGGAAGGGTGATCCCGCCGACCCGGATACGCCCGATCGCGACGTCGAACCAGGCGGACGGGTCGGTGGCGAAGTCCGTGCCGTGGAGCCAGATCCAGCGCTCGGCGTGTTCTGCGCCCCAGTTGTGGCCGATCATTCCCCGCCAGCCGTCGAGCACGAACTCCTCTCCCGCCGCGACGACCCGCCCGGATACCGTTATGTCGGGATAAGGGCTGGTCAGTTTCGTACGGGGAATGGGCGCCTTGTACATCCACTCACGAGGCAGGTGCCGCAACGGCTCCTCGGATCCGTCGAACCGCAGATCCCAGGAGGCGCCCGGCACGTCACCGGCCAGGAATCCGTCACCCATGTGCCCGTGCGCGCCGATGACGACCGCCATGCCCGGCGCGACCGACACGTCGGGCACGGTCACCTTCACGGCGATGGGCCCGTCGGCGGAGAACCGGGTGAACCACACCGAACCGGTGGGCAGGGCCCCCGGCTGTTTGTGGACCGTGTAGCGGATCCACAGCCCGAGCGGCTCACTGGGATGGCATGCCTTGAGATAGAAGCTCTCGTAGTGCCCCCTGCCGGCCGGAATTTCGGGAAATCGCGCGGACAGACGGGCGTGCTCGATCGGCATGGAAGCACGTTTCCACACGAAAGCGATACCGGCCAGGCCGGCTCAGGCGCGCGGACGGTTCCACCACAGGGTCAGGCCGGTCGCGAGCGCGATGAGGATGGCGGCCGCGGCGGCGAACAAGGCGGCGAGGTCGCGCTCCTCGTAGACGACCGTGAACGTGCTGGGCAGGTTGGCGAGGGCTTTCTGCAGCTCGTCGGCGTTCTGCGCGCGGTGGTACGAGCCGCCCGTGGTGGTCGCGATCTGCCGGAGCGCCGGCTCGTCTATGGTCAGCGGGTTGCGCCCGCGGTCGAAGCCGCCGAAGCCGCCACCGAAGCCGCCGCCGCGTCCGCCGAACCCGCCGCCGTCGACCTGGTTGCTGTCGCACACCATGGGGGCGGGCGTGGTCGTGCCGAAGCCGATGGTGAAGACGCGGACGCGCCGGAGCGCGGCCTCCTTGGCGGCGATCTGCGGGTCCACGCCCCGGGTGTTGGCGCCGTCGGTGAGCACGACGATCGCGCTGCTGGTGTAGCCGGTGCCGCCGGGCTTGGGCTGGGCGCCGGTCGGCGCGACGGACGGGTCGATCTGCGCGATGGCGTCGAGCGAGGTCAAGATGGCCTGCCCGATCGCGGTGCCGCGCGAGGTGACCAGACCGTCGAGCGCGTCGATCACCGAATCCAGGTCGTCGGTGGGAGGGACCAGGAGACCGGCGGTGCCCGAGAAGGTGACCAGGCCGATCCGCGGACCGCCCTTCTGGGATTCGATGAAGTCGGCGGCGGCCTTCTTCGCGGCGGTGATGCGGTTGGGGTCGACGTCGGTCGAGCACATGGAGCCGGAGATGTCGAGGGCGAGCAGGATCGTCGCCGAGGTCATCGGCACCGGCACCCTGGCCTGCGGCCGCGCGGCTCCGACGCCGAGCACGAGGAGCCCGGCCACGAAGAGCACCACGGGGATGCGTCTCCGCCATCGCGAGCGGCCGGGCATGGCCACCCGTACCAGCGCTATCGAGGTGACGCGGACCGCGGCGCGCTTGCGCCGGCGCCGCGTCCACCACCAGATCGCGAGGACCAGCGGCACGGCCAGCAGGCCGAGCAGCAACATCGGCCACGAGAAGGACATCAGATCACCCGCCCCGAGCGGAAGATGGTGTGCACCGAGCCCGCCGTGAGCAGCAGCAGGGCGAGCGCGATGAACGCTCCGGCGAGTGGCAGTTGCTCGTCCTCGACGGTGAGCCGGAGCTCGATCGTCGAGGCGATCGCGTCGAGGTCGCCCGGGTCGGCGGCGGGATGATAGGCGCCGCCGGTGGTCTGCGCGATCGACTTGAGCGTGGCCTCGTCGAGCGCCGTGTGCAGGCGGAACCCGTCGACGCTCACGGCCGCCCCGGCCGCGGTGCCGATGCCGACCGTGTCGATGCGCACGCCCGCCTGCTGGGCCACGGCGGCCGCGGTCTCGGTGTTGTCGCCCAGGTCCTGGCCGTCAGAGAAGATCACGATCGTCGCCGAGCGCCAGTAGCCGAGACCGGGCGCGGAGCCGTCGCGTTCGACCCGCACCGGCTTACCGGATATCGCGGTCAGCGACCCGATGATGGCCGTCCCCAGCGAGGTGCCGCCGCTGACCTTCAGCCGGTCGACGGCCGCGAGCGCCGCGGCATGGTCGCGGTCCGGCCGGGCGACGGTGAGCGCGCCCCGCTCGAACGCCACCACGCCGATGTCGACGCTGGCCGGCTGCGCCCGGATGAACGACCGCGCCGCCTTCTGCGCGGCCGCGAGCCGGGTGGGGGCCACGTCGTCGGCGCTCATACTGTTGGACACGTCCATGGCCAGGATGACGGTTCCGGCGGCCCGGGGCACGGGCACCGACGCCGTCGGGTCGGAGGCCGCGACCGCGAGGATCCCGAGGCCGGCGATGGTCAATCCGACGCCGAGATGTGCCCAGCGGCCGCGGCGCGTGGCGACGCCGGCGGAGGCCAGCGCGGCCGTACGCCGGCGTGTGAACACGACGGCGGCGACGGCGAGCCCGGCCGTAAGGACCAGGCCGAGCGCGAGCAGATAGAGGTTCATTTTGGCCGGTCCCGGGTCCGGGCGACGACCTCGACGAGCGCCTCGGCCAGATCGCGATCGGTGTCGATGCGGTGGACGGGCACCCCTGCCCGGCCCATGCCGGCCGCCAGCCGGGCGTCGCGGTCGTCGACGGCGGCCCGGAAGCGTACGCGGAACAGCGGATCGCCGGAGTCGACGACGAGTTGCTCGCCGGTTTCGGCGTCCTCGACCACGATCAGCCCGGTCTCTGGCAGCACGTCGTCGGCGGTGTCCATGATGCGGAGGGCGACGACCTCGTGCCGCCGCGTCAGGCGCAGCAGCGACCGCTCCCAGTCGCCGTCGCCGATGAAGTCGGAGACCACGAGGATGAGGCAGCGGCGGCGGGCGAAGCGCGCGACCGCGTCGAGCATGGCCGCAAGATCGGTCGTCGCGCCGCCGCCCCGGGTCTTGGCCGTCCGTTCCAGCTCGGCGCCGATGCGGAGCACGTGCCGTCGATCGGCTCCGGGCGGTACGACGCGCAGGACGCCCGTGTCGAAGAGCAGGGCGCCGACGCGGTCGCCGCCACGGGCGAACAGGCGGGCGAGGACGAGCGCGAGCTCGGCGAGCACGTCGTGCTTGCCGCGGCCAGGCTTTCCGGCCGTCATCGAGGCGGACCGGTCGAGGACGAGCCAGACCGTCAGCTCGCGGTCCTCGTTGAACATGCGGATGTGCGGCTCATTCAGCCGTGCCGTCACGTTCCAGTCGATGTGCCGCGCGTCGTCGCCGTCGACGTACGCGCGAATGCCGGCGAAGTCGATCCCGGACCCGCGGGATACGGTGCGGTGGCCGCCTTGGATCCGCCCGTCTAGCCGGCGGAGGACCCGCCATTCCAGGCGGAGCAGAAGCTTTTCGGGCGCGGCGCGCATGGGCTCACCGGCTCTGGAGGACGACTTCGGGCGCGGGCACGGCGGCCAGCACACGGTTGACGATCGTGTCGGCGTCCACGTCGTCGGCGAGCGCCTCGTACGACAGGACGATGCGGTGGCGCAGCACGTCGAGGGCCAGCTGGGCGAGATCGTGCGGGAGCACGTAGTCGCGGCCGCGCAGGAACGCGAGGGCGCGCGCCCCGATCACGAGCGCGATGGACGCGCGCGGGCTGGCGCCGTAGGAGACGTACCGCTCCAGTTCGCCGAGACCGGCGTTGCCCAGGGCGCGGGTGGCGGTGACCACGCGCACGGAGTAGTCGACGATGGCGGGGTCGACGTAGACCTCCAGCACCCGCTCCTGCATCCGGAGCAGGTCGTCCGTCGAGAGCATGGCCTGGGTCGGCTCGGGCGGCCGCAGCGCGCGGTTGACGATCGCGTGCTCCTCGGCGCTGCTCGGATAGTCGACGACGACCTTCATCATGAAGCGGTCGACCTGGGCTTCGGGCAGCGGATAGGTGCCCTCGGACTCGATGGGGTTCTCGGTCGCCATGACCAGGAACGGCTCCGGCACGTGGAACGTCTCGCGGCCGATGGTGACCTGGTGTTCCTGCATGACCTCGAGCAGGGCGCTCTGCACCTTGGCCGGGGCGCGGTTGATCTCGTCGGCCAGCAGCAGATTGGCGAAGACGGGTCCGAGCTCGGTCTTGAACTCGCCGGAATGCTGGTGGTACGTCCGGGTGCCGACCAGGTCGGCGGGGACCAGGTCGGGGGTGAACTGGATGCGCTGGAACTGCCCGTCGATGGCGGCGGCCAGCGACTTCACGGCGAGCGTCTTGGCCAGGCCGGGCACACCCTCGACGAGCAGGTGACCACCTGAGAGCAGGGCGATGGCCATGCGCTCCAGCAGCATGTCCTGTCCGACGATGGTGCGCTTGACCTCGAACATGACGTGCTCGAGCGGGTTCGGGCCCATGGGGGGAAAGCTCATTGAGGTTCCTTCTCAGATCTGGGGTCCGTTTGCGTCACCGGCTCCATCACCGCCGGACAGCGCCGCGCCGATGGGCACCGCGAAGGCGATGCCCGCGAACGCGTCGTCACGTCCCGGATCGGCGATCGAGACGACGATCCCGACGACAAGCCCTTGGTCGTCAAGAAGCGGCCCACCGGAGCTACCCGGGTTGACGGATGCATCAAACTGGATAAGTCCGGACAAATCACCGTGATCGGTCTCCGACCTTCGATCCAGGCCCGAGACGACACCGGATGACACGCTGAACGTCAGCCCCAGCGGATTCCCGATGGCGACGACCGGCGCCCCCACCTCGAGGCCGCCACCAAGGATCGCGGGCTGCAGGATCTCCGGCAGCCCACCCGGCTTGAGCGCCGCGATGTCACGCTCCGGATTGTCGGACGCGACCGTCGCCTGGGCCTTGGTCCCGTCCGCGAAGGTGAGATTGATCTTCTTGGCGCCCGCGATGACATGGTGAGCGGTCAGGATGGTCCCGTCCTCGCCCACGATGACGCCCGTCCCCAGCCCGTCTTCCGTCTGGATGACCACCACGGACGGCCCCACCCGCTTGTAGAGCTCCGGCACCGTCGGACTCGGCGACACCGACGGACGTGGAGACGCGCTCGGGGACGGCGCGCTCGCCGTGGCCGTAACGCCGCCCAGCCGGAACGCGAGCACTCCGATGACCACGACCAGCGCGGCCACCACCGCGGATCCGGTGACCAGCACCCTACGCGGAACGCCGGCCGCGGCGGTCGGCTCCTCGTTCGCAGCGATCAGCCCCTCCGGCTCACGCCCCATGCCACCAAACTACGCGCGCCACATGAGAAAACGCTAAGAGCCTCAAAACGCCAGGGACCGTGCGAGGTCGGGCAAGGTCCTGCATGCTGGTTTCGTGCAGCCCATCTTCGTCGCCGTACTCGCGAACGACGCCTCCGAGATCGAGGCCATCGCGGCCAAGGAACCCGGCGCGGTGGCACAGGAGATGGCGCGGGACGTACTCGTCGCGGAGCTGCACTGGCTCTACGTAGGCGACACACCCCTGCATCTGGCGGCGGCGGGCCTGCGCCGCGACGCCGCCCGCGCCCTGCTCGCCGCCGGGGCCCCCGTCGGCGTTCTCAATCGGCGGGGCGCGAGCGCTCTGCACTACGCGTGCGACCCGCGGCCGTCTTCGGCGACCTGGGATCCGGCCGCGCAGCGGCAGATCATCGAGCTGCTGGTCTCCCGCGGAGCGGACGTGGACCAGCCCGATCGCGGCGGGGTGACCCCTCTGCACCGCGCGGTCCGCGCGCGAAGCCCGGAGGCGGTCGCCGCCCTGCTGACCGCCGGCGCCGATCCGCATGCGGCGACCAAGAAGGCCGGCTCGACCCCGCTGCACCTCGCCGTCGCGCCCACAGGAGCCGGCGGCACGGCCAATACCGGCGAAAAGCAGCTCGAGATCGTACGGCTCCTGCTCGCCGCCGGCGCTTCGATGACCGATGTCGACCGCAACGGCGTCCCCGTGGCCGACCGGATCAAGAGCCGGACACTTCGCGAGGCCCTGGCCGAGCGTTAGGGGCCTGCCGGGTGGGCTTGCGGCAGGATCCCGGCCGCCTGGGCGCGCAGGATGGTCTCCACGCGGTCGCGGGTGCCCATCTTGCGATAGAGGCGTTCTACGTGCTTGTGGACCGTACGGGGGGAAATTCCCAGCCGCCGGCCGATCGCCTCGGCGGTGAGCGCGTCGCTCAGGAGCGTGAGCACGGTCAGTTCGCGCGGAGTGAGACTGTATTCGTCCACGCGGTCCGGCAGGCAGTCGCTCGCGGAAAGCGCGGTGCGCCAGCGGAGCAGGGTGCATTGATGGTTGACGATGGCGGCGAGCAGCGGCTCCAGCCGGGCGCCCAATTCGAGGTCGCGCGAGGTGAACGCGGTGCCGTCGCGGTGGAGCAGAATGAGGTGCCCCTCACCGGGCGGCGCCGGCAGCGGCAGCGCGAAGTGCGGCCCCTCGCCGAGCATCCCCCTGACGAGATATCGGGCCCGTTCGTCGGTCCAGTGACCGGAGTCGGGCAGCGCCTCCAGGACACGTGGCACGTGCTCCGGGCCGGCCTGGTGATGGCGCACCAGCGGATGCTGGGCGAAGGCGCGTTCGACCGGCGGGGTGAACAGGTCATCGGATGTGCGCGCGTAGGGCGCGGGGAAGTCGTCGGGTGGCGCGTCCATCCATCCCTGGGTCCAGAACAGCACGCCGCCCTCATTGGGAATGGCCAGCCGTAACTCCTGGCTGACCAGCCGCCACGGCAGATACCTCTCGCCGGTGTTCAAGATTGCCGCGGTCAGATCCAGAATGCGCTGGTAGTCCTTGGACGACAGGCTGCCCATGACGACTCCTGAGCCGAAGACGCCGCATGTCATTGGCAGAATCATCAATCCCAGCCCCCGAGTCAATTCACCCCGATGCCGAACGGATAAGGCCGCCTCATGCTGTCCAAACCGGAAAACGCCGAGTTCATCGCATCCGCGCGAGGGCAACTGGCCTCCGGCGTCGCGCTGGACGACATCCTCCTCGCCATGAAGGAAACCGGATTCACCCCGATCGACTGCATCCGCGCAATCATCGACCTCACCGGCCGACCACTCGCGGAAGCCCAGGCAACCCTGATCCATAGCCCCGCCTGGGCCCACCTCGACACCTGACCCACGCCCCACAGCCCGAAGGCAGCCCGGAAGGGGCTTACGAGCGTGGGCGGCCGCAGCCCAGCGCCCGCATCAGCAGCTGTCCAGGGTGACTGCCTCTCTCGGAGCCCGCAACCAGAAGCGCAGGTAGCAGCCCAGGTAGCAGCCCAGATGGCGGTGTCCCGCAAGCGCGGCGGCGGTGCCCCGCAAGCGCGCTTGCGATGGCCGGGCGCATGAACCACACCACGAACCACACCACGAACCGGGGTCATGAACCGCACCATGAACCGGGGTCATGCACCACGCCACGAACCACGCCACGAACCGGGGTCATGCAGGGCGATGGCCCTTGCCATGGATTTGCGCCGAAGCGCAGCAGGACAGGTCCAACAAGCCCAGAACGAACCCAGAAATCCGCTGCCAGACGTCATGCCGGACGCGGCATCCCCGACGCCCCTTCCCGTCTGCTCTCGACCCGGAGCGAAGCAGAAGCGGGCCGATGACGAAGGGGCAAGCCCGGCCTCGCGTGTACATCAACACGGGCACCTTCCACAGCACCCGGACGCCAACCCGCACGGCCGGGCTTGAGCCGAAGGAGACGGTCTGCTGAGCTCGCCAAGGGTCGAGGACAGACGAGAAGGGGCGACCCCATCCCGGAGCTGGAGGCCCCCGCCGGAGGCACTCACCCCTGCAACCACGACTACAGCCGGCAGGCGTTCCAGCCCGGCCGCCGAGCCCGGAGCCGAGCCCGGCCGCCCAGCACCGCTTCCCCGCCCGCCGTCGACCTGCCGCCCAGCGCCACGGCCCGGCGCGCCGTTCAGCGCCGCTGTCCAGCACCGCCGTCGACCTGCCGACCAGCACCACCATCCGGCACCACGGCACAACACCACCCGTGCCTGCCGACCAGCACCGCTATCCAGCGCCGCCGCCCAGCGCCGCCGGCCAGACCGGCCGGCTGGGTCGGAGCACGGGTCTCGACGGTCGGCGGGGCTGACGGCTCAGGGTGGCCGGTCAAACAGGGTCAAGACGGGCCGATGATGCGATGACTTGGGTGCGCGCGGGGGGCGAATCAGGCGTTGAGGCAGGCGTTGAGGCAGGCGTTGAGGCAGGCGTTGAGGCAGGCGTTGAGGCAGGCGTCGGGACGGGGCTAGAGCCTGTTTCAAAGCTTGGTGAGCCAGTCGTTGATGGCCGCTAGGTGGATGGTGGCCTGGTAGCGGACGGCGAGTTTGTCGTATCGGGTGGCGATGGCGCGGTGGCGTTTGAGTCGGTTGATG
>JAGFNW010000032.1 GCA_017592665.1 Streptosporangiaceae bacterium NEAU-GS5
TCGCCGATCACCTCGATGTCGTCCTCGGCCGACAACAGCGCCGCCACACCACGCCGGACCACCTCGTGGTCGTCCAGAAGGAACACGCGAATCATGACTTGACGCTAACCCCCTTTGGACTCCCGCTGATAGGGACCAACGGCCCTGGTGGGGCTCGCTCGTCCAGGTCAACCTGGAAGTGGACGAGGACGCGGCGCCCCCGCTGGGATGAGGTGAGTCCGATGACGATCGTGATCGGTTACGACGGCTCCGACTACTCCATGCAGGCTCTCGACTGGGCCATGGACGAGGCCGGATACCGGCACGCGCCCCTCCTGGTGGCGCACGCCTGGCAGTGGCCGTACGGGCCGGGCGGCGATGGGCCGGCACACGACTCGCTGCGGCGCGCGGCCGAGCATGTGCTGTTCCATGGCGCCGACTGCGCCCGCAACTGCACCAGCGGCCTGACCGTGGACAGCGACTTGTACGAGGGATCGGCGGCGGACCGCCTGATCGAGTTGTCGCGTGCCGCGGATCTGGTCGTCGTCGGGTCGCGCGGATCGCGGGCCCTGGTCCGCACGATGATCGGCTCGGTGGCCGATCGGGTCGTGACGCACGCGCACAGCCCGGTGATCGTGGTACGCGGCGCCGGCTCGCTGCTCCATCGGCCCGATCGCGCGCCGATCGTCGCCGCGATCGACGGCCATGACGACTACCTCCAGGACCGCGTGCTCGCGTTCGCCTACGAAGAGGCGTCGTTGCGCGGACTGCCTCTGGTGGCCGCTTGGGCCTGGCGGTATCCGGTCGGCGCCTGGTCGCCGGGCGTCTCGATGATCATGCCGGATCCGCTGAGCGAGGAGGTTCTCGCGCCGGTGACCGAACCGTGGCGGATCAAGTATCCCGAGGTGGAGACCGTTCATAGGTTGGAGGAGGGACCGGTTGCCGAGGTGCTGGCCCGGTTGTCGGCCTCGGCGACCCTGCTGGTCGTCGGGGCGGGCCGGTCGTCCGGCCGGCTTGGCCGGATCGGGTCGGTGACCCGCCCTGTGCTGCACCACGCGGCCTGCCCGGTCGCGGTTATCCCGATGGATACGACGCCGGCGTGAAGACGAGGGGAGTAGACGTCGATCACTGTGTGTGACTGATTCCGAGGACTGGCAGACACGCGGCGACGCCGACGAGTTCGACGTCGTCGCGTCTGCCGAGGAGCCATCGCTCGCGGGTCAGCAGCCATCTGTTCAGTTCGGCCGCCTCGCCGCGCCGGGTCGCCCGGCTGCTTCCGTTGGGTTGGTAGCCCACTGCCGCGGAAACGCGATTCGAGGCGTGGTTGTCGATGAAGGCCTCGCTCTCGGCCAGGCGGGCGCCGAGCCCTTCGAACGCCAGATGCAGGACTGCCTGCCGCATCAGCTTGCCCAGGCCGCGCCCGCGCATCTCGGGGCTGAGCCACGAGAACGTGGTGACCGTGCCGTGCACGGAGAAGTCGATGCCGATCAGATCCTGCATGCCCACCGGCTCATCGTCGACGACCACGACGAAGTACAGCCGCCAGAAGCTGTCGCTGACCTTTCCCCGGCCGGCCCAGATCGCGCGCAGCCACGACCACTCACGCTCCGGGCCGTCCTTGTACAGCGACATCGGGTCGTCGAACGGCCAGGGAGCCTGCGCCACGAGACCCTTGCGCACGGTCGGCACAAGGTGCTCCAGCAGTTCGTCCGTCGCTCCCAGGAGCGACAGCCCGGGCATGCGAACTCGCATATTCAACGGCGGATATGACGACATGGTCTCCATGCATTCCCGATCTTTGGCGGCCATTGTGCGGAGCTTCACCACACGATTGCATCACCGGTCACCTGGCGGCTGATTCATTTACCCCGGAGCCGTGCAGGTGGGTGGTGCGATGCCCTACGCCGCCACACATCTGGCAATCCTTTACTCAGCGTGCGCTGAAGGCCACGGTTCGAAACTAGCGTGGGGTTTATGCAAGGAACAGGTGAGTCGAGGTCGGAGACCCAGGAGCGCATCATCGAGACGGCCACCCGGCTGTTCGCCTCGCTCGGCTACGACGGAACCCCGCTTCACATGATTGCGGACGCGGCCGGGGTCGACGTCGGCGCCGTCACCGATCTGGTAGGTGACAAACGCGACATCTACCTCACGGTGATGGAGCGGGTTTACCTGACCGCCCAGGCCGCCCAGGACTCGGCACTGGCCGAGGCCATTCCCGGCCGGGAGGGCGCGCATCTGCTCGCGGACCGCTTTCTGGACTTCTGCGTGGAACACCCCGAGGAGGCCGAACTGTGGATCCACCGATGGCTGGGTGACGCGGCCGACGTCCCTGGGCTGGAGGCGCTTTACCTCAGGCCGCTGCTCGACCAGCTCACCCGGGAGCTTCACGATGTCATCGAACCTGACGTGGACCTCGACGTGGCGCTGTGGACCGTCATCTGGTGCGTGCGTGGCTTCGTCGTCGGTGGTGTGCCCACCTCGAGCGGCCAGCTCGCAGGACCTCGCGACATCGCGTTCCTGCGGCGGTTCGCAGTGCACCTGCACCTGCTGGTCGACCGGATGTTCCGGCTCACCCGCTGAGTTGCCATGAGCGCTTCACCAGGCGGCACCCCGGCGACGAAGCCTTCGGCCGCTACGGGGCCGGACCATGGCGCCGCGCCGGCCGAGGGCAGCGTGGAGCGCGCGGTCGAGACCGCGGCGGCCACTTCGTCGCAGGACCGGCCGTTCGGAAGGCCTGGGCAGCCCTTCAACCGGCGCTCCCCCTTCTTCATCGGGATGATGGCCGCCGCAGGGGTCGCCGTGACGTACGGACTGATCCTGCTTTTGTCGGCGGCGAGCGACGTGCTGGTGCTCATCGGGCTGGCCCTTTTCCTGGCGATCGGGCTGGATCCGGCCGTGAGCCGGTTGACGCGGCGTGGATTGCCCCGCTGGGCGGCCGTGCTCATCATGATCGTCCTCTTGCTCGCCCTGGTCGGCGGTTTCCTGGCCCTGGCCATCCCGGCGGTGATGGAGCAGGGCACCCAGTTCGCGAACGCGTTTCCCGGCTATCTCCGCGGCGCCACGCGGAGCCACTCATTGATCGGTCAGCTGAGCGGCCGTTTCGACCTGGAGGCCAACTTCGCCAGGCTGACTTCGGGAAAGAGCGAATTCTCGATGGTCGGCGGCCTGCTCGGGGCGGGCAAGGTGGTCTTGAGCGCGGCCGGTTCGACGCTGATCGTGCTGGTCCTCACCATTTACTTCCTGGCCGGGATGCCCCGGATCAAGGCCACGGTCTACCGGTGCGTGCCGAACTCCCGAAGGCCGCGTGTGATCCTCATCAGCGACGACATCCTGACCAAGGTCGGTCACTTCGTCCTCGGCAATCTGCTGATCTCCCTGATAGCCGGGGCCGCCACGTTCGTCTGGCTGGAAGTCGTGCAGGTGCCGTACGCGCTGCTGCTGGCCCTGTTCGTCGCGATCATGGACCTGGTCCCGGTCGTGGGCTCCGTCATCGGCGGGGTCGTCATATCGCTCGTGGCCCTTACCGTCTCGCTGCCGATCGCCCTGGGCACTGTGGCCTTCGCCCTGGTCTACCGCGCCGTGGAGGATTACCTGCTGGTGCCGCGGATCATGGGCAAAGCCGTGGAAGTGCCCGGCGTGGTCACCCTCATCGCCGTCACGGTCGGCGCGACCCTGCTGGGAATGATCGGCGCCTTGATCGCCATCCCGGTCGCCGCCGCACTGCGGCTGCTCCTGCACGAGGTCGCCTTCCCCCGCCTCGACCGATCCTGACTCGGTAATCGCAGCTTATTGACAGGGATAAGTGACACTTATTGGACAGCCTTGTTGCTCTTCGGGATCATGGAGGCCTTCACATGGCGCCGTCGCCGGGAAGCGGCCCGAATGTTTCGCGATAGGAGCGGTAAATGGCAAGCAGGCTTGTGGTGGCCACCTTCGTTTCATTGGACGGCGTCATGCAGGGGCCCGGTGGGCCAGGCGAGGACGACTCCAATGGGTTCGAGCACGGAGGCTGGCTGGCTCCTCACGTCGACGAGGGGTTCAACCGCATCATGGGCGAGATCTTCGAGCGCGCGGACGGCATGCTGCTGGGGCGCAAGTCGTACGAGATCCTCAACTCGTATTGGCCGGACGTCCCGGACGAGGAGGGTGGGGCGAAGATCAACAGCATGGCCAAGTACGTGACGACCAGGTCGCCGATGGAGGCCGGCTGGAACAACACCCAGGTCCTTGTGGGCGAGGCCGCTGACACCATCGGCGACCTCAAGAAGAACACCGAAGGCATGATCCTCGTCCAGGGCAGTAGCGATCTCATCCGCTCGCTGCAGCAGTCCGAGCTGATCGATGAGTACCATCTGCTGGTCTTCCCGGTCGTGCTCGGCCAGGGCAAGAAGCTGTTCGCCGAGGGCACCCTGCCGGCCGGGCTCAAACTCACCACGTCGGAGAGCACCGACGCCGGCGTCGTCCATCTGGTCTATGAGTGGATGGGAAAGCCCACGCACGGCTCCCTCTCCTGACGCCGCGCCTGCTCAGGCAGGTCGGCGCCGGTCAGCCGGTGCCCGTCAGTCGGCACTCGGCACGGGTTGCGGGACGAATCGCCGCCCGGCGTGCGCCGGCCGTACGTGCGGGCCCCGGGACATGTCAGCCCTCGATGGCCAGGTGCCCGGGTTGATCGCGGCGATCGCCGTCTCGTCCACCCGGACCCCGAGCCCGGGCGTATCGCCCAGGACGTAGCCGCCGTCCTCGATGCGCAGGTCCACGGTCAGCCCGAAGGGCGGCGTCAGGTCCTGCAGCTCGGCCACGATGTGGTTGGGCACCGAGGTGGCGGCGTGCAGCAGTCCGATCGGGGTGGTGCCGATCGAACTCACCGGCAGGTCGTGGGCGTGCGCGAGCGTGGCCACCCGCAGGAAATGGGTCACCCCCCAGACCGCTGCGGTCTGCACGATGTCGACCGCGCCCGCGGCCAGCAGCGGGCGATATTGCTCAAGACCCGTGAGGTTCTCGCCGGTGGCGACCGATGCGCGGATTCCCCGGCCCACAGCGGCCAAGCCCTCGGCATCCCAGCGGCGGACCGGTTCCTCGACCCAGATCAGGTCGAGTGTCCGCTCGAGTTCGGCGATGTGGCGCACCGCCTGCTTGCGGGTCCAGGATTCGTTGGCGTCCAGCATCAGGCCAGGACGCTGCCCGTCGCAGGCCTCTGCCAGCACCTCACAGACCAGGGCCAGCCGGTGCCGGTCCCGCTCGACGTCGAGGCCGCCTTTGAGCTTGGCCGCGCGCAACCCGTGGGCGGCGTATCGGCGATAGAGGGCTGCGAGGTGCTCGTCGTCGAGGCCGATGTCCAGCCCCGAGGCGTACGCGGGAACGGTGCGATCCCGGCCTCCGAGGAGCCGCCACAACGGCTCGCCCGCCAGGGTGGCCTTGATGTCCCACAGCGCGGTGTCCAGCGCGCCGATGGTGCCGAACACGGCTCCGGCGTGCCCGGCCTTGAAGGTGTGCCGCAGCATCTTGTCGTACAGCGCGGTGACGGCGCGTGGATCCTCGCCTTCGATCGCGGCGAAGAGGGTCTCGGCCTCCAGGTGCGACCCCATCCCGACTCCGGTGACCCCCTCGTCGGTGTCGACCAGGACGATCGGCACCGGCGTCACCCCTCCTGGGAAGACGCCGTTGGCGTCCCCGATCGGCCGCCCCCAGTCGTGAACGGTCGTCAGCATGCGAAGTCCCGTGATCCGCATGTCAGCCTTTCCTGGCCTCGGCGCAGGCGCCCTCATCGCCATGCCCTGGCATCTGATTAATCAGACTCATTCTGACCCCCAACTCACGACCCATGCGCACAGCATAGTGTAGGAGCTCCCCACCCTCTTAGGACAGCCCAGGCGTGGCACTCAGCACTGTTTCGGCCGGGCCCACGGCGTTTCGCCTGCTTACATAGCCCCTAAGGAAAATGAATACGATTCATATCTGTAACGAGATGGTAAATAGGTCTGCTTGAGGACTTGACGGTGGCGGGGCTCAGGCGACTAATGAGTCCAACGCACCGGAGCTGGCGTCGTGTGTCTCGGGCCTCGGAATCCACACGCTCGCCTGGTCGTCGACGCTGGCCGCTCTCTGTAGCGATCGGGTCGCGTGAGAGGAGAGGTATGAGGATGTCTAGGGGATCCGCGCCGCCGCGGACTTCGTCGCGCCGGCTCCGGCGGTCCGTGCTCGCGCTGCTGGCCATGACGGGCATGGTCGTGATCGCGGCTTGCGGTGGCAGCAGCAGCAGCTCACCGAAACCGGGCGCGAGCAAGAGCTCGAACAGTCTGACCGTCTGGGTCGACGCCGCTCGCCTGCCGGTGGCGCAGGCCTACGTCAAGGCCCATCCCAAGGTGCACGTGAACATCGTCACCTTCGATGGTGACGGCAATGGCGCGACGACGATGCAGACGAAGATCCAGCTGTGGAACCGGACCGGCGGCGGTTGGCCGGATGTGGTCTTCAGCGAGCAGGTCAACGACCCGGTGTGGATGGCACAGAAGCCGTTCGAGTTCGCCGCGCCGCTCAAGGGCCTGATTCCGGACGATCTGCTCAGCAAGTGGCCGGCGCCATCGACCGCGCAGTGCACGATCAACGGCATGCAGTACTGCGTCCAGGACAACCTGGCGCAGGTGGTGCTCTGGGTCAACAAGAAGCTGATGGACGAGTTCGGCTACGCGGTTCCGAAGACCTGGCAGGAGTGGGCGGCCCTCGGGCAGAAGGTCGCCGCGGAGCACCCGGGCTACATCGTCGGCAACATCGGGGACTCCTTCGGCCATTGGATCTATCTGTGGGGCAACCAATGCCCGCTCGAACAGTCCCAGGGCAGCAAGCTTCTGATCAACTCGACGGATGAGCACTGCACGCGGGTGGCCGGCCTGCTTGATCCGATGATCAAGAACGGGACGGTTCCACCGCTCAGCGTGTTCACCCCGGACTTCGCCCAGAAATACGGCGGCGCGAAGGACAAGGTCCTGCTGATGCCGGGACCAAGCTGGTACGCCCAGGCCCTGTTCGACCAGACGCTGCACATCCCGGCCGGGGAGATCACGGCGGCACCGCCCCTGCAGTGGGAGAACGAGACACCGATCACGACCGGGCAGGTCGGCGGGGGCCCGTGGATCATCGCGAAGCGCTCCGGCAACCTCACTGGGGCCGCCGACTTCGTCATCTGGGCCACGACGGTCTTCAGCCCGACCGGCAAGGACGCCAGGCCCGGTTATCCGGCTTACGCGCCCCTCGCCGACAAGTGGTTGGCGGATCTGGCCGGCAATTCCTACTTCGCAGCCGATCCGACGCCGGCGCTCAAGGCAGCCGCCGGTCAGGTCTGGTCGGGCTGGACCCTTGTCACCTATCCGGACCAGCCCGTCTGGTCGAACACCGTGGTCACTCAACTGGTCGCCGGCAAGTCGCTGAGCTCGCTGATGCAACCCTTCGGCGATGCCCTGGCTCAGGCGGCACAGGCGTCCGGATACACGGTCGCCCGGCAGTGACGAGGTGAAGGCAACCGCAGTGAGTCCCGTGCGGGCGCAGGCTACGCGTACGCGTAGCCTGCGCGCCGCGCGCGGTCTCCCATTCGTCCTGCCGTATCTGCCGTTCCTCGTCGTGTTCGGCATCCTGCCGATGATCTACGCGCTCTACCTGGCCTTCACGACCGACACCGGCGACTGGGCCGGCCTCGGCAACTTCACCAGGACGATCAGCGACTACCGCTTCCTGCCGGCGTTCGAGCACATCCTGCTCTACACAGGCGTGTGGCTCGGCTCGCTCATCGTGATCGTCGTAGGGCTGGCGCTATTGCTGCACGGCCGCGCCAACCGCGTCTCGGCGACCTTCCGCTTCCTCTTCTACATTCCAGGCGCGCTGGCCGGCGCGTCAGCCGTCCTGGTCTGGCTGTTCATGCTCGACCCATCGGTCAGCCCCGGCTCATTTCTGCTGCACCTGCTCGGGTCGCAGCTGTTCGTCGAGTCGATCGCGCCCGGAAAGCTGCCCTTCGTGTTCGCGATGATCGCGTTCTGGACCGGAGCCGGCGGCTGGATCGTCGTCATGTACGGCGCGCTGAACACGATCCCGCACGAGCTGGAAGAGGCGGCGCGCATCGACGGCGCCGGCCCCATGACAGTCGCGCTCCGCCTGAAACTGCCGCTCATCCGCAAATGGATCGCCTATATGACGATCCTCGCCTTCGCCACCGGAACCCAGCTCTTCGTCGAGCCGCAACTGGTGAACCAGGCGAGCCTCGGATTGGTCCCCGACACCTGGTCATCGAACCAGCTCGCCTACCAGATGGCCTTCCGATATGGGGACTTCAATGCCGCCGCCGCCATCTCGGTCGACCTGATCGCGATAGGACTGATCGCGGCATGGCTCATCGTCAAGCGCACCGGACTGTTCAGGACGGGGGATTGATGCGGCTCGGGCGTGGCATTCGGTTCATCATTCTCACGGCGTTCGCCGTCGTATTCGTGGTGCCCATCATCTGGCTGATCCTCGCGCCGACGAAGTCCGACGAGGCGCTGGTCACGAGCGGGCCCTTCGGTTTCGGCAGCCTCCACCAGGTCGCTCTCGCATGGCAGCATCTGGACGCGTTCAGCGACCACATTTATCGCGCGTGGATCGGCAACTCGCTCCTATATGCGCTGGGGGCGACCGCGATCGTGCTGGTCACGGCGATACCCGCCGGCTATGGCCTCGCGCTGTCAAGCTTTCCCGGCCGACGACTCGTGCTCTCGCTGACCCTGGTCGTGATGATCATGCCGGCGGCCGCTCTGGTGCTCCCGATCTTCCTTGAGCTCGACGCGCTGCATCTGATCGGGAATGCCCTGTCGGTAATCCTGCCATTCGCATTCTTTCCGTTCGGCGTCTATCTCGCCTATATCTATTATGCGACCGCCATCCCGGCCGAGCTGCTCGACGCGGCGCGCATTGACGGATGCGACGAGTGGTCCACGTTCCGTCGCATTGCTCTGCCGCTGGCCAAGCCCGTGGTCGGGCTCGTCTTCTTCTTCAGCTTCGTGGCCGACTGGAACAACTTCTTCCTGCCGTACGCTGTGCTCGGGGATTCGTCGCAGTATCCGATCCAGGTCGGCCTGTCGAACCTGCTGTCGTCGACGCCCTCGTTCAACCCTGCGGTGGGCGGCGGCGGCCAGCAGGTGGGCATATTCCGGCCTGAACTGGCGCTCGCCACCTTGCTCGCGGTCATCCCCGTCGCGATCGTGTTCCTGGTGTCGCAGCGCGCGCTGGTGCGCGGACTGGTGGCCGGGGCCGTGAAGAATTGATCGCTGATGGCCAGTGACGACCAGGATCAGCGAGGAGGGAGTATGGCGATGGACGCCGAGCCGGTGATCTCCCCCGGCGACTCAGCGTCGGCCGGCGACGACGGGCACGCGGAGCCGGGCAGATATCGGCCCGGCTACGAGGTGGTGGCCGAGCAGATCCTGCAGTTCATCGCCGAGCTCGAGATGTCGCCCGGTGACCGGATGCCCACCGAGAAGGAGCTGGCGGCCCGGCTCGGCGCGAGCCGCACAGTGGTGCGCGAGGCCATCAAGATCCTTTCGGCCACCGGACGGGTCAGCGCGCAGCGGGGCCGCGGCCTGTATGTGGCCGACGGCCAGGGTGTGCTGGGTGGCACCGGGTTCGGCGGGTTCTTCATTCCCACCAATCTGGATCACATCTTCATGCTGTTCGAGTTCCGCCGGGTTCAGGAGATCGCGGCCAGCCGTCTTGCCGCCGCTCAGGCCAGCCCCGCAGAACTACGCGTGATCGAAGCCGCGGTGCAAACCTGCCGGCACGGTCACCAGAGCGGCGACCTGGCCCGGTTCGAGGCCGGCGACGACGCCTTCCACTTGGCCGTCGCGGCCGCCTCGCACAACTTCTTCCTCGTTGCCGCGGTGCGCGAGGCGCGCCGGCTGCAGCGGCAGGCGAGCGTGATCGGCATCCGCGGGGTCGGCGGGCACGCCGCCGAGGCGGTGGAGGAACACGACGCGATCTACCGCGCGATCCGTGACGGCCGGCCGGACGCGGCGGCCGAGGCCACCGTCGTGCACCTGGACAACACGCTGCTGGACTACCGTCGCGAGATCCAGCGCCGCGTCTTCGGCGAGAACCTGCCATGAGTCAGGCGGGACCGGCCGCCTGAACTCAGTCGGGGTGATGCTCCGAACGTTTCGGGCTCGTCCGGCGGTCGTGTGGCCGACACCTGGGACAACCGGAGTGATGATCGCCTTAACTTTCCGCGCGCCGCGTCGGCTGGGCGGTGCAGGGGATTGCCGCTCTGAAATTTCAGCACGCCTCCCGCTTTAACGTACGACGCCTGGCCAGCGAAGAAGGCCTCGGGCCGCCGGATGGCGGGACGATGATCAGCGCCTCTCCTTGACCGGACCGGACGCCTCGTATTTGCTCCCGTGCACCACCACCCATCATCTGCAGGCTGGCGTGATGACACGGATGTTAGCGATAACAGTGCGGCTGCGCTCTCGCCTGCCCACGACCGTCCCCGACCTCAGAATCGCTGATGAGAGGACTGCAGCTGGCATGTCGAAGCCAATCGATCCACCCCGGATCGCCCCCTCGGCGGGGCAGAGGGAGCTGTGTAATGGCGCGCCGTAAATCCCTCATCGCCGCTGTGGCGATCGCGGCGCTGCTCGTCATGGTGACCGGCGGTACGACGCTGAGCGCCGCCGCGGCGACGGCAGGATGCGGCAAGACGCCGACGCTGAGCAGCGGTACGCGGTCGATCCAGACCAGCGGTAAGACCCGCTCCTACATTCTTCGGCTTCCCGACAACTACCGAAACGACACCCCCTACCGGCTGATCTTCGGGTTCCACTGGCTCGGCGGTACGGCCAACGACGTCGACTCGGGCGGATCGAGTGGGTACACCTGGTCGTTCTACGGACTCAGGCAGCTGTCGAACAACGGCGCGATCTTCGTCGCGCCCCAAGGGTTCAACAACGGCTGGGCCAATTCCGGCGGCGAGGACCTGACCTTCGTCGACGACCTGGTCCGGCTCATCGAGTCGGATCTCTGCGTCGACACCACACAGCTGTTCGCCACGGGTTTCAGCTACGGCGGCGCCATGAGCTACGCGGTCGCGTGCGCCCGGGCGAGCGTCTTCCGCGCGGTCGCGGTCTTCTCCGGCGCGCAGCTGAGCGGGTGCAGCGGCGGCACGCAGCCGATCGCCTATCTCGGCTTCCACGGCATCGGGGACCCCGTGCTGAACATCTCCCAGGGACGGGCGCTGCGTGACACGTTCGTCCGCAACAACGGCTGTACCGCCCAGAACCCCCCTGAGCCCAGTTCGGGCAGCCGGACGCACATCATCACGGCCTACTCGGGGTGCCGGGCCGGCTATCCGGTCGTCTGGGCCGCGTTCGACAACGGTCACACACCCGCTCCGGTAGAGGGCAGCAACAACACCGAAAACGGGGCCACGACCTGGACCAAGGCAGTGGTGTGGAACTTCTTCACGCAGTTCCAGTCGGGCACGACCGACACCACCGCGCCGTCCACCCCGGGCACTCCGGCGGCGTCCAATGTGACCGCCGGCGGCGCCACCCTTACCTGGACCGCGTCCACCGATCAAGGCGGCTCCGGCCTCGCCGGCTATGACGTCTACCGGGAACAGGGCGCGACCGATCCACTCCTCGGCCAGTCCACCACCAACTCGATCAACCTGACCGGACTGACCGCGAACACCCAATACCAGGTGTACGTACGGGCCCGTGACGGCGCCGGCAACCTGTCCGCCGGCTCCCCGCTCGCCACCTTCACCACGTCCGCCGGCACCGGAGGCGGCGCCTGCACCGCCGTGCCGACCGTGCAGAGCCAGTGGAGCACCGGCTACGTGATCCAGCCGTTGACCATCACCAACACCAGCAGCTCGACGATCACCAGCTGGACGGTCACCTTCACGCTTCCCTCCGGGCACACCCTGAGCGGTTCCTGGAACGCCACGGTCACCACCAGCGGGCAGACCGTCACCGTCAAGAGCGTGAGCCACAACGGCACGCTGTCTCCCGGAGCGAGCACCACCAGCTTCGGCTATCAGGGCAGCCGCCCGGCCGGCAACACGACGCTGCCGTCCGGATACACCTGCACCAGCCCGTAGACGATCGGCCGGAGCGCGCCCACGCCGGTCTCCCCGGCGTGGGCGCCCTCGGATGGCCTGGCTCATACGAATCGTTTCGATAACATCGTCGACACCGATTCGGCCGCCTGCGGATGAATGGTTCATCGCCGCCGATCGCGGCATGCCCCTTCGGCGTGCGGTTTGCCGCCGGAACAGGGTGCTGCCCTTGACAGGGCCTTGGCGCGCGGTATGTGCTCCGCTCCACCACCGACCACCAAACGATTCGACAGACGGCACAGTCTTTGTTAGCGCTAACATCGCGCGAAGGAGTAGCACATGCCCTTATCCGTTCCCCCGCCGGGCCGCGCGTCTCGTACGCGTCGCTCGCCGGTCGTCACCGTGGCGGTGCTGCTGGCCACGGTGCTGGCCACGGTGCTGGTAACCGAGTCGATGTGGGCGGTCCCCGCGTCGGCCGCGCCGGCGCCCCTTGTCAGCGCCGCGTCCGGGCGGTGCCTGGACGTCGCGGGCAACATCGACACGCTGGGCACCGGGTTGCAGATCTGGGACTGCAACGGTCAGGCGAACCAGGCGTTCGAGTTCACCTCCGCGGGTGAACTGCGGACGTTCAACGGCACCCGGTGCGTGGACGCGTCCAACAACGGGACCGCGCCGGGCACTCGCGTGGTGATCTGGTCGTGCAACGGCCAGAACAACCAGAAGTGGCGGCAGAACAGCGACGGATCGATCACCGGCACGCAGTCGGGGCTGTGCCTGGACGTCAACGGAGCGGCCACGGCCAACGGCACGCAGGTCATCCTGTGGACCTGCAACGGCCAGAGCAACCAGAGGTGGAGCGCGTCGACGTCGCCCACGCCGACACCCACGCCTCCGCCGTCCGGCTCGCGCCCGTGCGACATCTACGCCTCGGGAGGCACCCCCTGCGTGGCCGCGCACAGCACCACGCGCGCGCTCTACCGCTCCTACAGCGGCAACCTCTACCAGGTCAGGCGCTCATCGGACAACACGACCAGGAACATCGCCGTCCTGACCGCCGGCGGCGCCGCCAACGCCGCGGCCCAGGACTCCTTCTGCTCGGGCACCTCGTGCGTCATCACGGTCGTCTACGACCAGTCCGGCAGGGGCAACGACCTGTGGTATCAGGGATCGAGCGTGGTCCCGGGCTCCAGCTCGAGCAGGCCTGCGACCGCGACGTCCGAGTCGCTGACGGTGGGCGGGAACAAGGCCTACTCGCTGTTCATCAACCCCAATAACAGCTACTGGAGGGACGGCCACACGACCGGCGTTCCCACCGGCACCGCGCCTGAAGGCATGTACATGGTGACCAGTGGCACGCACGTCAACGGCGGCTGCTGCTTCGACTACGGCAACAGCGAGACGGACCGGCGGGCGGACGGCGCCGGCGCCATGGACGCCATCAACTTCAGCACGCAGTGCTGGTTCGGCGGCTGCTCCGGCAGCGGCCCGTGGGTCCAGGCCGATCTCGAATTCGGCTTGTACTCCGGCGGCAGCCAGAGCTGGAACACTAACCAGCGCGCTTTCACCAGCAAATTCGTCACCGCGACGCTGAAGAACAACGGCACGACCAGATTCGCGATCAAGGGAAGCAACGCCCAGTCGGGCGGCCTGTTCACCCTCTATGACGGGTCGCTTCCCCCGGGATACAACCCGATGAAGAAGCAGGGCGCCATCATCCTCGGCAGCGGCGGCGACTGCTGCAAGCCGGGTGGCGGGGCCAACCTCAGCGCCGGCACCTTCTACGAAGGAGCCATGGTCGCCGGCTTCCCGTCCGACGCGACCGAGAACGCGGTGCAGGCCGACGTCATCGCCGCCGGCTACCGCTGACCCGTGTGGCCGGGCGCTCCACACTGGCGTGGGCGCCCGGCCTTCCGGGGTCGTGGATCAGCTACGCAGGCTCCACTGCTGGTTCGCCCCGCCGTGGCAGGACCACAGGATGATCTTCGTGCCGTTCGCGGTGCCGGCCCCGTTGGCGTCCATGCAGAGGCCCGACTGCACGCCGGTGATGGTGCCGTTGGCGTTCACGTTCCACTGCTGATTGGTCTGGCCGTTGCAGTCCCAGATCGCCACCACGGTGCCGTTGGTCGTGCCCTGGTTGAAGGCGTCGAGGCACTTGTTGCCGTACACCATCAACTGCTTGGACGCGGTGTAGGTCCATCGCTGGTTGCTGCCGCTGCCGCAGTCCCAGAGCTGCACCTGGGTTCCATTCGTGGTGGTGCTGTTGGGGACGTCGACGCAGCGGCCGGACGCGGCCCCGACGATCTGGACGTTCTGCTGGCTGTTGCCACCACTTTGAGGTCCGGCGGACGCCATCACGGCCTGCGCGCCCGACGGCCAGTTGCCGTTGGTGACGGTGACGTTGTTGTTGACCACGCTGCCGCGGTCGCCGTTGGTCACGTTGGTGCTGCCGTTGCTGGTCCAGTTGCCGGTGACGGTGAAGTTGCCCATGTTCTCACCGCCCCCGTAGTTGGCGGTGGCCCACGTTCCGACGGCGGACAGGACGTTGTTCCTGACGGTGTAGTACTTGGAGCCCTCGTCGAAGTAGACCCCGAACCAGCCGTTGGTCCGCAGGCAGAAGTTGTCGCTGATCAACGCGCTGGGGTTCCACGACAGGGTGTAGATGCAGCCGCCGTCGGTCATCTGCTGCATGACGTCGTGCACGTAGTTGCCGATGAGCTGGTTGCCGGACGCTGTGGTGGCCGTGGTGTACCTCGGCTGGTAGTTGTACAGACCCCGGTTCGCGTACTGGTTGCTGCCGCCGGGCTCGTTGGCGCCCCAGCCGTACCCGATCGACATGCCGGTGTACGGCATGTTGTAGACCTCGTTGTGCGAGACGAGGGCGGTGCTGACGTAGGTGGTCAGGACCGAGACGATGCCCCTGTATTCGACGCCGAGGTCGTGGATGCGGTTGTTGCTGACGGTGATGTTCCGGTTGACCATCCGCTGGTCACTGGGATGGTGCGCGTCGGCGCGCACGCCGCCGACCACGATGCCGCCGGCCGAATCGCGGGCGATCTCCGATCGGGTGACCGTGATGTTGCTCGCGCCCAGCCCGACCCCGCTGGCGTGGGCGTTGGCGTCGTTGCCGATGCCGATGGCCGTCTGCCCCAGGTTGACGAACTGGGAGTCGGTGAAGGTGATGTTGTTGGCCGCGGACACCTGGACGGCGGCCGGCATCTGCCACCAGTTCGGCCGGGTGGCCTCGAACTGCTGGCAGCCCTCCTGGCAGGAGGTGAAGCCGGGCCAGCTCCAGCTGCCGGCCATGTAGGCGCCGGTCTGCTGGTCGACGTAGCCCTGGTTGCTGGACGGACCCCGCCAGCTCGTGCCGGAGAAGGTGATCCCGCTGAAGGTGATGTTGTGCGCGGGCGCGTCGTAGGTGCCTCCCACGTCCACCAGGGACTCCAGCAGCGGCAGCTCAACGCTGACGGTGCTCATGTTCTGCCCGGAAAGCGGGATGTAGTAGAGCATCCCGGTCCCGGGATTGACGTACCACTCGCCCGGCGCGTCGAGGAACTCGTAGGCGTTGGCGAGATAGAGGGGACCCGCCCGATGCGGCCTGGTCAGGATGTCGTAGCCGAAGTTGTTGTTGTTCCAGGCGGGCTGCTGCATCGTGAGGAGGTTCCCGCTGATGCTCTGCACGGGGGAGTATCGGTCGGTGAACGAGCCGACGCTCTCGAACTCGACCCGGCTCTGGTTGGCGAGATTGTTCAGATAGCTCAGGGCGCTGTTGCTGAACCTCATCCCTGTGCTGCTGGCGGTGAAGTCAGATCTGTTCATGGTGGTGCGCGCCCGCGTGGCGATGGCGCCGTTGACGTAGAGCTGCCGGGTGTCGATCCCGGTGCCCACGCTGGCCCGCCAGATGTTCTTCGCCGAGTCGGCGAGCGACCAGCCGGTGACGGCCCGGGCGCCACTGATCACCGGATGCGCTGACGTGGCCGCCCGCCAGATCACCGCAAATCCGTTGTTACCCGAGTCGGCGGCGGTCAGCCGTAGGGGCGCGGAGAGCCGGTAGACGCCGTCGGCCAGTTCCACGACGATGTCGCCGGACATCGCGCCGGTGCGCGCCCGCACCGCGTTCTGCGCGTCCGGCAACGCGCACGGCTGCGCGGCCGAGCAGGTGGTGCCGGTGCCGGAGGGGGATGCGAAGAGCGTCGTGGTGGCCGCCGCGGCGGGGGAGACCGGCGCCGCCAGGGCCATCGCGACGGTCAACCCCATCGCGGTGGCTCCGGCCAGCATCCGCCTTCGCATGACGGCATGGAAGGATTCGAACTGCATCGTTGCTCACTTTCCGAAGGGAGTCGGCGTCGCCGTCAGTTGCGCGTCCACTGCTGGTTGGCACCGCCGGTGCACGTCCACAGCTCGACGAGCGTTCCGTTGGCGGTCGCCGCGCCGGTGACGTCCAGGCACAGGCCCGACTGCACGCCGGTGACCGAGCCGTCGGCGTTGAGGTTCCACTGCTGGTTGGCGCCGCTTGAGCAGTCCCAGATGATGACCCTGGTGCCGGCGGTCGTGCCGTTGCCCTCGGCGTCCAGGCACTTGTTGCCGTACACCTGGAGCTGCCTGCCCGAGGTCAGGGTCCACTGCTGGTTGGTGCCGCCGTTGCAGTCCCAGATCGCCACCTGTGTGCCGTTGGTGTGCGACTGGCCGGGCACGTCGAGGCAGCGGCCCGAGGCCGCGCTCCGCAGCACATTGCCCGTGCCGCCCTGACCTGGCGTGATGGACAGGTTGTCGAACTGCGCCGTCTCTGTCGCGCCGGTGCCGATGCCGACCTGTCCGGCGCCCCACATCGAGTCGGTGACCGAGCCGACCGTCACGCCGTCGATCTGGGCGGTGATCGTGGAACCCGAGAAGCCCAGCGCCAGCGTGTGCCAGCGGTTGGTGCCGAGGGAGGCGACCGTGCCGCTGCGCAGGGTCGTGATCACGTTGGCGGCGGTGTTGCGCTGGATGGACCAGGCGCCCGCATCGGTGACCCGCAGGTAGTAGGCGTTCTGCCCGGCCGGGCCGTAGTGCTGGGTGCCCCCGCGTCCGATGAGCTTGACGTAGCCCGACTGCTCGAGCAGGACGTCGGAGGAGACGGTGTAGTTGCTCCAGTTCACATCGCCGAGCAGCGCGTACGGGTCGTAGTCGCCGTCCCACGTGATCGGCATGCGCGGCGCCATCTGACGCAGGCACGCGCCGGACCGGCCGGCGCCGCAGGCGGTCACCTCGAAGGCGCCCTGCTGGTCCATCATGTACCTGGCCTCCTGGCCGACCGAGTAGCCGTCGTAGCTGTCGGAGTACGGCAGGGCCAGCGACCCGGGCGACGGACTCGTGGCGGTGCCCTTGCCCTGGCCGGTCGAGGTCGTGATGGTGTACACGCGGCCGGGCTGGACGGTCAGCGAGTACGTGCCGCCCGAGGGCGTGATGTCGCTGCCGCGCACCAGGTGGTCGGCGGGGTTGGAAGAGTTGAGGTTGGTGGACCACACGTGCACCGTGCCGGTGGGCAGACCGCCGGTGACGGTGAAGTTCAGGGTCTGGGCCGCGCCGGCGTCCACGGTCTCGATGATCGTGCTGTAGGCGGAGCTGTCGGGCGATTTCAGCGAGACATAGCTGCCGTTGGTGCGGACACCGCCGATGTAGCCGCTCGAGGAGTCGAGATAGCGCCAGCCCGGCGCGGTGAACTGGGTGGTCTGCGCCATCGTCCAGGCGTTCTTGCCCACCGCGTAGTATCCGGACCACGGCTGCGGCGCGATGGCCACGCCCATCGTCGGCCACGGGATGTTCGGGGTGATGGCGGCGACGATCGGCCAGTTGAGGTAGGCGGTCATCTTGCCGTCGATGTAGTCGCGGTTGATGCCGCGCGCGAGGGCCTTGGCGCCGTCGTTGTAGTCGTCGGACCCGTTCTCGCTGGCCCACAGCTGCTTGCCGGAGTTGATCGCGTTGGTGGAGCTCGGGCAGTTGGTCTGGGCGCTGCGGTAGCCGCACACGTAGTGCGATCCGAAGATGTCGACGGCGTTGCGGAAGGCCGTGTTGCTCACCGCGTCGTCGGCCGGGCTCCAGCTGGTGTCGTCGGCCACGATCTTGACATTGCTGAAGCCGTTGGAATCCAGGGCGCTGTTCAGATTGACGTACCAGTTGTCGTCACGGCCCCGCTCGTTCCACCCGCCGAGGTAGTCGATGGTCAGCCCGTGGCTGTTCTTGGCGCACTTCAGCCAGTCGACCAGGTAGTTGATCATGTCCTGCGACCAGAAGTTGCGGTTCCCGATCCAGCCCGGCGCGCCCCACGCGAGGCCGGCCAGCCTGATGTTCGGGTTGCGTGCCTTGGCCTGCTCCATCAGCCACCACTCATAGCCCCGCCCGCAGTTCAGGTCGGCGGAGGTGTGCCGGTGGCTCGGCTCGGCGCCGCTGGTCGAGTTGGTGTCGCCGCCGATCTCCACCTTCAGGATCTGCACGGCCGCCCCGTAACCGGGCTTGAACATGTAGTCCAGGATCTGCCCGCGCTGGGGCTCGGGGTAGTCGACGAGCAGACGGCTGTTGCCCCCGCCGCCGCTGATGGCGCCGATGCCGTCGAGCGTACGGCCGCCGGAGCCGCCGTTGATCGTGATCGCGACGGCGGCCTGCGCGGACGAGCCGCCGATCAGGCAGATCGCCGCCGTCAGCAGTGCGACCACGACAGAGGAGGTGAACGCTTTGACCGTGCTTCGTATGGCGTTTTCGCCCATACCTGGGCCTCCAGTGCTGGATTGATGGAAGACATGGAGGAGACCCGCGCGATTCGCGGCCGGATCGTCGCCGACCCGTGCCGCAGCGAGGGCTCCTGCCGCTCACCACCGACCCGCAGGAGGAAACCGCTTCAGGCCTAAGTCTGGAAATCACTCAAGAAGATGTCAAGACGATAACGCGAATCGGTTCGATAGCTCCCTATTCTTGGGCCTTGCCTCCGGTGATGCGTGAGGTGATCAGTGCGATCAGGATGATCGAGCCGTTGAGCGCCTGAATCCATTGGGCGGGGACCCCGGCCAGGGTGAGCACGTTCTGGATCATGAACAGCAGCAGGATGCCGGTGAAGGCTCCGAACATGGTGCCCTTGCCGCCGTTGAGGCTGACCCCTCCGATGACGGCGGCCGCGAACACCGTGAAGATGTAGCCGTTTCCCTGGGCGGAGGCCACCGAGGCCAGTCGCCCCGACAGCATCAGGCCGGCGAGCGCGGCCAGCAGGCTGCCGGTGATGATCACGATCGACAGCACCCGGTCCGTGCGGATGCCGGCCGCCTTGGCGGCGTCGATGTTGCCGCCGATCGCGTACAGCGACCGGCCGAAGCTCGTCCAGCCGAGAACGACGATGGCCACCGCGAACAGCAGCAGGCAGATCCAGATGGACGCCGGCATGCCGAACCACTGCGTCGTACCCAGGTAGAGCATCGACGGCGGCAGCTGGAAGAAGGTCTGTCCTCCGGAGATGCCGGTGAGGATGCCGCGCAGCACGATCAGCATGCCCAGCGTCACGATGAACCCGTTGAGCCCGAATCGGATGATGAACAGCGCATTGATCGCGCCGATGGCCACGCCGACGGCGAGGGCGACGGGCACGGACCAGGCGCCCGGCAGGAGCCCCAGGCCGTGTCCCGGACCGGCGGGCACGACCAGCCAGGCCGCCACGCCGGGGGCCAGGCCCATCGTGGACTCCAGGGACAGATCCATCTTCTTCACGATCAGGATCAGCGTCTGGGCCAGGACCAGGAGCGCCATCTCCGACATGGTCTGCAGGACGTTGATGAGGTTGTCGGTCTGCAGGAACACCGGATTGACGATCTGCCCGACGATGGCGATCACGATGATGGCCGGCACGAGGGCGAGGTCGCGCAGCCGGGCCAGCCGTATCCGCCCGCCCAGTAGCCCGCCCCGGTTCCCCCTTCCTCCGGGGGCGGAGCCGGCGGCGGTGCCGGCGACGACGGTCTCAGGCATCGAGGTCCACTCCCTCCATCGCGGCCACCAGTTCGTGGTCGTTCCAGTCACCGGCCATTTCCGCGGTCATCCGGCCCTGGAACATCACCAGGACGCGGTCGCACATACGCAGGTCGTCCAGCTCGTCGGAGGCGATGAGCACGCCCGTCCCCGAGCCGGCCGCCTCCCCGACCTTGCCGAGCAGGAATTCCTTGGACCGCACGTCCACGCCCGCGGTCGGGTTGATGAGCACCAGCAGCCGGGGATCGTTGGCCAGCGCCCTGGCCATGACGACCTTTTGCTGGTTGCCGCCAGAAAGCCCGGAGACCGGTAGCCCCGGCCCCGGTGTCTTGATCGCCAGATTCTCGATCATGCTCAGGGCGAGTTCGTCGCGTTGAGCCTTCCCGATGAATCCGAATCGGCCCAGCCGCTCGGGAATGGTGAGGGTTCCGTTGTCGGCGATCGACATCTCGGGCACGAAGCCCTGGTGATGGCGGTCCTGCGGGACGAAACCCACTCCGGCGGCCAGCGCGGCCGGCACACTGCCGGGGTGTGGCCGCCGCCCGCCGATCGTGACCGTGCCGGTGTCGGCGGCACGAAGGCCGGCGACGGATTCGGCCACCTCGGTGCGGCCGCTGTTGGCCGCCCCCGCCAGCCCGACGATCTCCCCGGCCCGGACCTGCAACGACACGTCCTGGTAGGCGCCTGCCAAGGCCAGGCGCTCGACTCCAAGCGCGACCGCTTCGTCCGCCGGGGCGGGCGCGCCCCGGGCGTGCTGCCCGGCGAGGGCGGCCTCACCGGTCATCGCCGCCACCAGCTCGGCGCGGGACAGGCCCGCGACCGGCGCGGTGAGGATGTGGCGAGCGTCCCGGAACACCGTCACCGTGCCGCAGATGTCGTAGATCTCCGGCAGGTGGTGGCTGATGTACAGGAAGGTGACGCCCTGCTGCTGGAGATCCCGGACGCGATCGAACAACCGGCTGATGGCCGCGGCGTCGAGCTGTGCCGTCGGCTCGTCCAGGATGACGAAACGCGCCCCGAACGACAGGGCCCGGGCGATCTCGACGAACTGCCGCTGCTCCACATTGAGGTCACCGGCCGCCGCTTGGACGTCCACGTCGACCGACCACGTCTCCAGCAGCTCGCGTGCCTTGCGGCGCAGCGTCCGCCAGCTGATCAGGCCGCCGCGGCCGCGGTCGTACCGGTTCAGGAACAGGTTCTCGGCGACCGTCAGCTCGGGAATGATCGTCGATTTCTGGTAGACGCACGCCACTCGCCGGCGCCAGGCGTTCCGTTCGGTGAGGCGTGGCGCGGGTCGGCCTCCGAAGGACACCGTCCCTTCGTCGGGCGCCGCGAGCCCGGTCAAGATGGCCACCAGAGTGGACTTCCCGGCCCCGTTGCGGCCGACGAGGGCGTGGGTTTCGCCCGGCATCACCGCGATCTTCGCCTGGTCCAGGGCCACCGTGGACCCGAACCGCTTGGTTACGCCCGTCGCCTCGGCGACGGGCGGAGCCGTACCCATGTCACGCATCGCCTTTCCGTCAGTGGAGGTTGTTGCCCCACAGGGACGAATCGGTGCTCTTCAGGCTGGCGACGCCGCCGTACTCGGCGCCGTCGGCCGTCACCAGCGGAGCCGACAGCTGGTCTTCGAGCAGGCCGGGGCGGACCTCGATGATCGTGCTGCCGTGGTCGGTGGCGCCCGGCTTGAACGTCTTGCCGTCGATCGCGGCCTTGAGGTAGTAGAGCGCGTACTTGGCGTACAGGTCGGCCGGCTGGGAGACCGTGGCGTCGATCTGACCCGCGGCGATGTCCTTCAGCTCCTCGGGGATGCCGTCATTGGACACGATGAACACGTGCTTGGGGTCGTCGGGGCCGACGAGCAGGCCGCGCTGCTTGAGCACCTGCAGGGTGCCGGAAAGCGCGAAGCTCGACTCCATGTAGACGCCCTTGATGTCCGGGTTGGCCGTCAGGTCGGTCTGCAGCTTCTGGGCGGCGATCGCCCCGTCCCAGTTGGCGGCCTCGCCGAACACCTTGATGCCGGGGTAGTTCTTGGTCATGCAGTCGTTGAAGGCCTCGGTGCGGTCGCGGCCGTTGATCGAGGCGAGGTCTCCCTGGAGCATGACGACCTTGCCCTTGCCGGCGAGCTTGGTGCCCAGGAACTGACAGGCCTTCTCGCCGTACGCGCGGTTGTCGGCGCGTACCACCATGTAGACGCTGCCCGTGTCAGGGCGGGTGTCGACGGTCACCACGGGGATCTTCTTGGCGGCCAGCTGGTCCAGCGTGGGGGCGATGGCCGCGGTGTCCTGTGGGGCCATCACCACGCCCTTGACGCCCTGGCTGATGAACGTCTGAGCGTTGGCGGTGAGCTTGGCGACGTCGTTCTGGGAGTTGGTGGTCTTCAGGGTGACGGTCAGCTGCTTGGCGTACTCGGGGGTGTACTTGATGAAGGAGTTCCAGAAGTCGGTGTCGGAGCGCGGATAGTCGACGCCGACCGTAGGCGGGCCGCCGGCGCTGGACGAGGTGCTGGAGTTGCCGCATGCGGCGAGCATGGATACGGCTAGTGCGGCGGCGATGCCGAGGCACGCGCGCCTGGGGTGGCTGAGTTTCATCCCGGCGGGGGTTCCGGGATCGGCGGAATAGATCATGGTGTTCTCCTTGGGGGGTGGAGCGCGTCAGGTTCGGGGCCGTAGGCGCAGACCGCTCATGCCGCCGTCCACCGCCAGGTCGGCGCCGGTGGTGGAGGCGGAAAGCGGGCTCGCCAGGTAGGCGATCGCGGCCGCCACCTCGTCGGCGGTGACGAGACGGCCCATCGGCTGTCGCGCGTTGAGCGCGGCGCGTTCGGCCTCGGGGTCGTCGGCGCTGCTGAGCAGGCGGTCGATCCAGGGCGTGTCGGCGGTGCCAGGGTTGACGCAGTTGACGCGGACGCCGGCCGGCACCAGGTCGGCGGCCATGGCACGGGTGAGGCTGAGGACGGCGCCCTTGGTCGAGGAGTACAGGACCCGGTCGGGCAGCCCGGCGGTCGCGGCGATGGAGCAGGTGTTGACGATCGCTCCGGCGCTGGAGCGGCGTAGATGCGGCAGCGCGGCCCGCGTCACCCGCACCATGCCGAGGACGTTGACGTCGAAGACGCGCTGCCACTCTTCGTCGGAGTTGTCCTCGACCGTGCCCTGGGCGCCGATCCCGGCGTTGTTGACCAGGATGTCGATGCCGCCCAGCCGGCGCGCGGCCTCGGCGACGGCGGCGCGGACGCTCGCGTCGTCGGTCACGTCGGATCGCAGACCGATGATCGGTTCGGGCACGTCATCGGGGTTGAGATCGAGGCAGGCGACAGCGGCGCCACGCGCGGCCAGTAGCCGCGCGGTGGCAAGGCCGATTCCGGACGCGCCGCCGGTGACGACGGCGGTCAGCCCGGCGAATTCCAGGGCGCCGTTCATGCCGTCGCCCGTTCGGCGGCGTCGCGCCACACCGGGCCGTCTGGATAGCGGTGCGCCGCGACCGACTCCGGGTGCAGTTCCGCGCTGAGCCCGGGTGCGGCGGGCGCGAGGTAGCGGCCGTCGCGGATGCGGACGGGGTCGGTGAAATGCTCGTGCAGATGATCCACGTACTCGATCACGCGGTCGTGGGTCGTCCCGCTGACGGCCACGTAGTCGAACATCGCCAGGTGCTGGACCATCTCGCACAGTCCCACCCCGCCCGCGTGCGGGCAGACCGGGACGCCGAACTTGGCGGCCAGCAACAGGATGGCCACGTTCTCGGTGACACCGGCGGTCCTGCTGGCGTCCAGCTGGAGGATGTCGAGGGAACCGGCCTGCAACAACTGCTTGAACATCACCTGGTTGGGCGTGTGCTCGCCGGTGGCCACCTTGATCGGGGCGACGGCCCGGCGGATGGCGGCGTGCCCGAGGATGTCGTCGGGTGAGGTCGGTTCCTCGATCCAGTACGGGTCGTAGGCCGCCAGCGGCTTCATCCGGTCGATCGCCTGCTGGACGCCCCATGCCTGGTTGGCGTCGACGGCGATCCTGACATCCGGGCCGACGGCGGCGCGGGCCAGCCGGGTCCGGCGTTCGTCGTCGGCCGGATCGGCCCCGACTTTCAGCTTGATCTGCGTGAAGCCCTCGGCGACCGCCTCTTTGGCCAGCCGCACCAGCTTGTCGTCGGAGTAGCCGAGCCAGCCGGGAGTGGTGGTGTACGCCGGATAGCCGTGCTCGATCAGGTGCGCCGTGCGCTCGGCACGCCCGGGTTCGGCGCGGCGCAGGATGTCCAGCGCCTCGTCCCGAGTGAGCGCGTCGCTCAGATAGCGGAAGTCGACAAGGTCCACCAGCTGCTCGGGAGACAGTTCCGCGAGCAGGCGCCAGACCGGCTTGCCCTCGCGCCGTCCGTACAGATCCCAGACCGCGTTGACGATCGCGGCGGCGGCCATGTGGATGGCGCCCTTGTCCGGGCCGAGCCAGCGCAACTGGCTGTCGCCGGTGAGCCGCCGCGAGAAGGCGCGCAGGTCACCGAGAACGTCCGGCACCGAAAGTCCGGTCACCAGAGGGGCCAGCGCCCGGACGGCGGCGACCTCGATCTCGTTGCCGCGTCCCACGGTGAAGGCCAGGCCGTGGCCCCTGGCGCCGCTGGATGTGCCGATGGTGACGTACGCGGCGGAGTAGTCGGGCTCCGGGTTCAGCGCGTCCGAACCGTGGAGCTCGAGAGAGGTGGGGAAGCGTACGTCGACCGCGTCCACCACGGTGATCAGCTCACTCATCGTCGGCACCCCTCGTCGCGTTTCACGGTCGTATCCGCGGTGTTACGTGAACCAAGGACATGGGATGGATTTATAGATCCAGCCCTAACTCCTTGTCTAGACGATGTCCCAGAAATAGTGAAGTATCGGGGCTTAATCTGGTAATACTCGCGATGGAGGGCGGGCTGGCGGGGTCGTTGGACATCCCATGGCTTTTGAGACATGGGATGTCCTGTTACGCTGCGCTGCGACACGACGGGAAGGGGGCGCGTATGTCACTTGCCGACAACGCCATCGCCCGCATCAGGGAGCTCATCTTGTCGGGGGCGCTGCTGCCGGGCGCCAAGCTCCCTTCCGAGCAGCAACTCGCCGCCGAGCTGGGCCTGTCCAGGAACCTGATGCGCGAGGCGGTCAAAGTGCTGGTCATGGCGCGGGTCCTGGAGATCCGGCGCGGTGACGGCACGTACGTGACCAGCCTCGAACCGGGCCTGCTGCTGGAAAGCCTCGGATCGGCGGTGGAACTGCTGCGGGGCGAGACGCTGCTGGAGGTGACCGAGGTGCGCCGGTTGTTCGAGCCGGTCGCCACCGGGCTGGCCGCGGCCCGGATCTCCGCCGCCGAACTGGGGGAGGTGGAGCGGCATCTTGACGCCATGCGCGCGGCGCGCGACGACGTGGAACTGCTCAACAAGCACGACGCCGCCTTCCACCGGGCGGTGGTCGCCGCGACCGGCAACTCGACGCTGACGACGCTCCTGGAGGGGATCTCCGGCCGCACCGTGCGTGCCCGCGTCTGGCGCGGGCTTGTCGACGACAACGTGGCCGCACGCACCCTCGCCGAGCACGAGTCGATCTACGCCGCTCTGGCCGATGGCGACGCGGCCCTCGCCCAGGCGGCGGCGCTCATCCACGTGAGCACCACCGAGCGCTGGCTCCGCGAGCACCTGCGAAAGGGAGGCGAGATCCCCTCCGGCGTCACCGACGCCTGAGCCGGGCCGATGGTCGCGTCCGCATTTCTACCAAGGAGTATCCGTCATGAGATTCCTGCGCGTCGGCCCGGCCGGCGCCGAGCGGCCCATGGTCCTGGACGCCGACGAGGCGGCGTACGACCTGGCCGGAATCAGCCCTGACATCGACGCCGGCTTCCTGGCCGGCGACGGTGTGGCACGCACCCGGGCCGCACTGGCCGCGGGCTCGCTGCCGCGAACCGACCTCACCGGTCTACGTGTCGGCGCTCCTGTCGCGCGGCCCGGCAAGGTCGTGTGCATCGGGCTCAACTACGCCGACCACGCGGCGGAGACCGCGACGCCGCCGCCGGCCGAGCCGGTCGTTTTCATGAAGGCCGCCAACACGGTGATCGGGCCGGATGACACCGTGCTCATCCCGAGGTCCAGTGTCAAGACCGACTACGAGATCGAACTCGCGGTGATCATCGGCCGTACCGCTCGCTACCTGGACACGCCCGCCGACGCCGACGGCGTCATCGCCGGGTTCGCCATCGCCGACGACGTCAGCGAGCGGGCGTTCCAGCACGAGCGTGGCGGCCAATGGGACAAGGGCAAGTCGTGCGAGACCTTCAACCCCCTTGGTCCGTGGCTGGTCACTCCCGACGAGGTCGGTGATCCGCAGGCGCTGGCGATGCGGCTGTGGGTGAACGGGGAGCCGCGCCAGATCGGCCACACCAAGAACATGATCTTCAGTGCCCGCCACATCGTCTGGTATCTGAGCCGGTTCATGGTGCTCGACCCCGGCGACGTGATCAACACCGGCACTCCCGCCGGAGTGGCGTTCGGCGCCAATGACTATCCCTACCTGCGCCCTGGAGACGTCGTCGAAGCCGAGATCGACCGGCTCGGCCGCCAGCGGCACGTCCTGGGACAGGCCTGATGATCTCTCCGACGACTCTCTGGACGGCACTCGACGCCGGCGAGGACGGCGCGAAATGACCAGGATCGATGCCCACCATCACCTCTGGGAACTCGCCAGGCGACCGCAGACATGGCTCGACGGGCCCGCCCTGGCCGCCATCAGGCGTGACTTCACGCTCGACGACTTCGCTCCCCACGCCACGGCGGCGGGAGTCGACCGCGGCGTCCTGGTGCAGGTCCTGCCGGATGCCGATGAGACGGCCGAGTTCCTCGCGGTGGCCGCCGCCTCCGACCTCGTCGCCGGGGTCGTCGGCTGGGCGGACCTGGTCTCCGACCGGCTGCCCCACACGCTCGCCCGCCTGCGCGAAGGTCCCGGCGGCGAGTACCTCGTGGGCGTGCGGCACCTGGTGCAGAGCGAGCCGGACCCCGGCTGGCTGAACCGCCCCGACGTACGGCAAGGCATGCGCACGCTGGCCACGCTAGGGCTGGCGTACGACCTGCTCACCCTTCCGCACCAACTGCCCGCCGCCGTCGACACCGCACGGGCCCTGCCCGAGCTGACGTTCATCCTCGACCATCTGTCCAAACCGCCGATCGCCTCCGGGGAACTCGAGCCCTGGGCCGCGCGGGTGCGTGAGCTCGCCGCCGAGCCCAATGTGTTCTGCAAGCTGTCCGGGCTCGTCACCGAGGCGGGGGCCGGATGGACCGTCCCGGATCTGCGGCCGTACGCGGAGGTCGTCCTGGACGCGTTCGGCTCGCACCGGGTGATGTTCGGATCCGATTGGCCGGTCTGCCTCCTGGCGGCCTCCTACTCCCAGGTCGTTGCCACGGCCGAGGAGATGACGGCGGCACTGAGCGCCGACGAGCGCGCCGATGTGTTCGGCGGCACCGCCGCCCGCGCCTACGGGCTCAAGCTTGAGACGGGCAGGAAGGACGCGTCGTGAAAGTACGCCTGGCCTACGGTGAGTCGGGACTGGACATCGAGGTCGACTCGTCCAGGACGACGGTCGTCGAGCCCGTTCACCACCCGGCCGCCTCCGACCAGATCGGCGCGCTGCGCGCCGCGCTGCGCAACCCGGTCGCCGGGCCGCCGCTGCGGGACCGGGTGCGCCCGGGACAGACAGTGGCGATCTCGGCCTGCGACGGCACCCGTCCTCAGCCGCGCCATCTCATGATTCCCGCCATTCTTGCCGAACTCGACGGGATCGTCCGGCTGGAGGACGTGGTCATCCTGGTCGCCACCGGCACCCACCGCGGCAACAGCGACGGCGAGTTGCGGCAGATGTTCGGTGACCACATCGTGCGGGACGTACGCGTGGTCAACCACGACGCCCGGGATGCCGGGCAGTTGACCTGGATGGGCACCCACGGCGACAACGTGCCGGTGTGGCTGAACCGGGAGTGGGTCGGAGCCGACGTGCGCATCACGACGGGCTTCGTCGAACCGCACTTCTTCGCGGGATTCTCCGGCGGGCCCAAGCTCGTCGCCCCCGGGCTGGCCGCGCTGGAGACCGTGCTGGTTCTGCACGACGCGGCTCGTATCGGCGATCCGCGCGCCACCTGGGGTGTCACCCATGGCAACCCGGTGCACGACGACGTCCGCGCCATCGCCGAGGCCACTGGAGTCACCTTCGCGCTGGACGTCGTCCTCAATCGGGACAAGGAAATCGTCGCGGCGTTCGGCGGCGATCTCGCGGCGATGCACGCGGCCGCCACCGCCGTCGCCAAACGCATGGCGATGCGCCCCGTGCCCGAGCCGTTCGACGTGGTGGTCACCACCAATTCCGGATTCCCCCTGGATCAGAACCTCTACCAGGCGGTCAAGGGCATGTCCGCGGCGTACCAGGTGGTCCGGCCAGGGGGCACGATCGTCTGCGCGGCCGAGTGCCGCGACGGGTTCCCCGACCACGGTTCCTATCGGGACGTGCTCGCCTCCGCGCCGTCCCCGCAGGCGCTGCTCGACGAGATCGCCTCCCGTGCCCGGACGGTGCCCGACCAGTGGCAGGTGCAGATCCAGGCGCGCATCCAATCCGGCAGCCGGGTCATCATGCACACCGGCCATCTCACCGACGCCCAACTCGCCACCGCACACCTCGAGCAGACCCGCGACATCTCGGCCACCGTCGCCGACGCCCTGGCGGCGGCCGGGCCAGGAGCCCGGCTGTGCGTGCTGCCCGAGGGCCCACAGACCATTCCGTACGTGGCGGAGGCGGCCGGATGAACAGGCGCCCCGTGCTCGATCTCGGCTTCGCCCGGCTCGACCTCGCTCGCGAGCAGCGGCAGGGTCTGCCCGAGGTGGTCTACGGGCCCGGCAAGACCGACGCGCAGATCTCAGCCATCGTCTCCGGGCTGCTGCGCCACAACACCGGGCCTGTGCTGGTCACTCGCGTCGAATCGGCGACGGCCGCGGCCCTGTGCCGGGACGTGGACGGCGGGACGTACGACCAGGAGGCCCGGTTGCTCGTCTGGAGGCCTGCTCCTCGCCGGGCTTTCAGCGTCATGGTGGTGGCGGCGGGCACCGCCGACCGGCCGGTCGCGGCCGAGGCCCATGCCGTCGCCACTGCGGTGGGTCTGGACACCAGCGCTGTGCACGATGTCGGCGTGGCCGGCCTCGACCGGATCCTGCAGGTAAGAGCCGAGCTCGAGGCATCGGACGTGGTGATCGTGGTCGCCGGGATGGAAGGCGCGCTGGCCAGTGTCGTGGGCGGTCTGGTGCGCTGCCCGGTCATCGCGGTGCCCACGTCGACCGGCTACGGGGCCTCGCTGGAGGGGGTCACGGCACTTCTGGCCATGCACGCCTCCTGCGCGGCTGGAATCACGGTCGTCAACATCGACTCCGGCTTCAGCGCCGCAATGGCCGCCCACCGCATCGCGCAGCAGGTGAAAGGCGCCCGATGATCTGCTGGATCAACCCATTCACCGGGCTCGCCGGTGACATGCTGCTGGGCGCGCTGATCGACGCGGGGGCGCCGCTGGACGACATCCGGTCGGCGGTCGGGGCGACCGGCCTGACCGGCTGGGAACTGACCGCCGAGCGTGTCACCGATCACGGCCTGACCAGTACCCGCGTCACCGTTCACGTCGCCGACCGCCAGGCCGAGCGCGCCGCGGCCGATCTGATCACGATGGCCGCCCGGACCACCGAACCCGTGGCCGCCCTGGCCGGCGCGGCACTCACCGCGATCGCCGAGGCCGAGGCCCACCTGCACAGCGCCGACCCGGCCTCGGTTCATCTGCACGAACTCGGCGGCCACGACACTCTCGTCGACATCGTCGGCACCGCCGCCGCACTGCACGCTCTCGGTGTCACCGACGTGGTCTGCGCCCCGCTGCCCTTGGGCACCGGCCAGATCGGCTCCGCCCACGGCATCATCCCCTGCCCGGCGCCGGCGACCCTGGCGTTGCTGCGTGGCGCGACAGTCGTCGGCACGACCCTTCGCGGCGAGACCGTCACGCCCACGGCGGCAGCCCTGCTCACCGCCGCCTGCGCGCGATATGGGCCGCCGCCGCCCATGACCCTCGGGCCGACCGGCTACGGCGCCGGCAGCCGGCGGCTGCCCGACCGGCCCAACGTGGTCGCGGTGACCCTGGGCTCCGCCGTCGCCTCCGAGCCGGGCGGCGAGACCGTCGTCGTCCTTTCGACCAACCTCGACGACGTCACCGGCGAGACCCTCGCCTACACCGTCTCCCGCGTTCTTGAGGCTGGTGCTCTCGACGCCTGGGCCACGCCGGCGGTGATGAAGAAGGGCCGCCCGGCGCACGTGCTGCACGTGCTCGCCCGCCCTGAGACGGCAGCCGATCTACGGCGCCTCGTGCTGGCCGAGACCGGCAGTCTCGGCATCCGCCAGGCCCTAACGTTCCGTACGGCGCTGCCCCGCCGTTTCGACACGGTCGAGGTCGACGGCGTGCCCATCCGGATCAAGCACGGGCCCTATGGGGCCAAACCCGAGCATGACGACCTCGCCAAGGCCGCCGCGCTGCTCGGCCTGCCCTTGCGTACCGTCGCCGAACGCGCGATGCGCGAGCGGGAGCGGCTCTCATGAATGACCGGCATCAGGACCTCGATCGACTGGACACTCTCGCCACCGGACTGCTCGGCCGTCTGCTCGACATCGGCCCCGTCGTGGTGGCCTACTCGGGCGGCGCCGACTCCGCGCTTGTGCTGGCCGCCGCCGTGCGTTCCCTCGGCCCTTCCCGAGTGCTGGCCGTCACCGCCGTCTCCGAGAGTCTCGCCGCGGCGGAACTCGCGCCCGCACGTGCCTTCGCGGCATCCCTCGGCGTCATCCACCTCACACCGCGCACCCACGAGCTGTCCCAGCCCGGCTATCGGGCCAACGGACCCGACCGATGCTACTTCTGCAAATCCGAGGTGCTGGACACCATCACCGCCCTCGCCCGTGACCATGGTTTCGGCCACGTGGCCACCGGCACCAACGCCGACGACGCCGCGGATCCGTACCGCCCCGGGATCCGAGCCGGGCGTGAACGGGCCATCCGGACCCCGCTGCTCGACGCCGGTCTCACCAAGATCGACATCCGTGGGATCAGCCGGCGATGGTCACTGCCCACCTGGGACAAACCCGCCACCCCGTGTCTGGCCAGCCGCATCCGCTACGGCATCGAGGTCACCCCCTACCGCCTCGCCAGGGTGGACCGCGCGGAGACCGCCGTCCGCGCTCTGCTCGCCGACGCCGCGATACCGACCAGGGACCTGCGTGTCCGCGATCTCGGAGACTCCGTCCGGATCGAGGTGGAGCAGGCGGCCACCGGCGCGGTACGGGCCGTGCCCGGACTGGCCGGAGCGCTGGCCGAAGCCGGCTTCTCCGACGTCCCCGTCCGGATCGATGCCTTCCGCTCCGGCCGGCTCAACACCGAGCACTGAAACGTTCCGGCCGCTGACGCGTCGGTCTGAAAGGTGTCAAGAGATTTAACGAATCGATTCGAGTGGGCGGCCTGGAGTGTGGGCCGGTTCGTGTTCACGTCAGACCGGGTTCCGCGGGTGGCCGGCCCCGACACTCACGGTTACGCCATACAACGAACGCGTGAACGTTTCATCACCGGCGTTCCTGTGGGGGAGTGCGACGACTTTCTGTCGGCCCAGGTGAGGCCAGGTAGGGCGCGCTGAAACCGGGGCGCGGGCGAGAGACGGTCCCTTGACGGAGTCCCTCGAGTCTTATTGGCTCCGCCACAATCACCACCGCCACTTCGTCGGTCGAGTGGAGAAGGAGGCAGACGCGTGCGGCTAAATGTTAGCGATAACATTATCGAAAAAGTCATCATACGACCAACCGGTTCGACGTGCCCGACGCCCTGCCGCGTGACACAGGACCCCTGCTTTTCATCCAAGCCCCAGGAGTAGATCATGGATTCACCCCCCATCCGTTCGGCGGCCGGCCGGTGGCGTTCGCCGGTTCCCGTGGCCGTGCGTTCGACCATCGTGCTGGTGACCGTGCTGGTGACGGTGCTGGCGGCGGCGCTGGCATGGACGGCGCCCGCCTCGGCGGCGGCGGCGCCGCTGGTGAGCGCGCAGTCGGGCCGATGCCTGGACGTGGCGGGCAACACCGACGCGCAGGGCACCGGCCTGCAGATCTGGGACTGCAACGGGCAGGCCAATCAGGCGTTCGACTTCACTTCGGCCGGTGAGCTGCGGACGTTCAACGGCACGCGGTGCCTGGACGCCTTCGGCCAGGGCACCACGCCCGGCACCAAGGTGATCATCTGGTCCTGTAACGGGCAGAACAATCAGAAGTGGCGCCGCAACTCCGACGGATCGGTCACGGGCGTGCAGTCGGGTCTGTGCCTGGACGTGGTCAACCTGGGCACGGCCAACGGGACCGCCGTCCAGCTGTGGACGTGCAACGGCCAGGCCAACCAGAGGTGGAGCACCCCCGGAGGCAACCCGAGCCCGACGCCGACACCGACGCCGACCGGCACGTGCGATCTTCCGTCGA
Source organism: Streptosporangiaceae bacterium NEAU-GS5 (assembly GCA_017592665.1). Classification (GTDB taxonomy): domain Bacteria; phylum Actinomycetota; class Actinomycetes; order Streptosporangiales; family Streptosporangiaceae; genus NEAU-GS5. The sequence goes on from JAGFNW010000032.1 coordinate 32,563, forward strand.
CGTATCGCTGGTCGTCGACGGGCGCGCTGGCGACCCCGAAGTCGGGATGGGTCTCGCTCAAGGACTTCACCAACGTCGTCTACAACGGCCGGCACCTGGTCTACGCCACGACGCATGACACGGGATCGACCTGGGGTTCGATGAACTTCGGCCTCTTCACGAACTGGTCCGACATGGCCTCGGCAAGCCAGAACACCATGTCGTCCGGCACCGTCGCGCCCACGCTCTTCTACTTCGCGCCAAGGAACATCTGGGTGCTCGCCTACCAGTGGGGTTCGACCGCGTTCTCCTATCGGACGTCGAGCGACCCCACCAATGCCAACGGCTGGTCATCGCAGCAGGTGCTCTTCTCCGGCAGCATCTCCGGCTCCGGCACAGGGCCCATCGATCAGACGGTCATCGGCGACAGCTCGAACATGTACCTGTTCTTCGCCGGGGACAACGGCAAGATCTATAGGGCCAGCATGCCCATCGGAAACTTCCCGGGCAGCTTCGGCTCGACCTCCACGGTGATCATGAGCGACTCGACCAACAACCTGTTCGAAGGCGTCCAGGTCTACAAGCTCCAGGGCCTGAACAAATACCTCATGCTCGTCGAATCGATCGGCTCGCAGGGCCGCTACTTCCGCTCCTACACCGCCACCAGCCTGGGCGGCTCCTGGACACCCCAGGCCACGAACGAGAGCAGCCCCTTCGCCGGCAAGGCCAACAGCGGCGCCACCTGGACCAACGACATCAGCCACGGCGACCTGGTCCGCAGCAACGCCGACCAGACCATGACCGTCGACGCCTGCAACCTGCAGTTGCTCTACCAAGGACGCAGCACCAGCTCCGGCGGCGACTACGGCCTGCTGCCCTACCGCCCGGGTGTGCTGACGCTTCAGCGCTGACGCCCCGGTGACACTCCGCGATCCTCGCAGCCGAGGCCCGCGTGAGGACGGCCACCGCGCGAACGCGCGGTGGCCGTCGCCGTTCTACCGGAACAGGCGCGGTGCGAAGTCGATGAGATTCTTCTGCCACGTGTCCCAGCCGTGCGGCCCCGGGGTGAACCCGGCGAACTCGTACGTGATGCCGAGGGCGTCCATGATCGGCAGTGAGCTCTTGATCAGCGGATAGAGGAAGTCCGTCACGTTGCCGCTGTAGAGCCGGAGCAGTCTGGTGCCGTTGTTGATCGCGGCCACCTCGGCGCCGGACGTGTCGAGGAACGCCGCCGAGAACGTGCCGATGTAGGCGAACTCACCGGGATGGGATTTGAGGATCGCGAACGCCTGGAAGCCGCCCATCGACAGACCGGCGAGAGCCTGCCGCGCCGGGTCGTGGGAGATGTTGTAGGCGGCGCGCGCCGCTGGGGCGAGGTTCTCCAGCAGTTCCGCCGTGAAGTCGGACACATTGCCGTTGCCCATCACGACCACCATGGGCACGAGCTTCCCGGCGAGGAATTCATTGTCGAGTATCTGCTTGGCGCGTCCCATCTCGACCCAGTCGGTGTAGCTCTGGCCGGAACCGTGCTGCAGGTAGAGGACGGGATAGGGTGCCGCGCGCCGGCTGTCGTAACCGGGCGGCGTCCACACGTACGCCGTGCGTTCCTGCCCGGCGACACTGCTGTCGTACGTGAGCGCGTGGACGGCGCCGTCCCGGCCCCTGGGGACATCCGCGAGCAGCCGGGCCGCTTCACCGGGCACGAGGAACGTGCTCCAGGCCGGCTCGGAGGTGATCTTCGTCGGGTTCGCGGCGTCCTTCTTCGAGACCAGATCCACGATGAATTGGTAGTGGTAGAACCCTGGTTTAAGCGGTCCCGTGGTTCCTCGCCACCGATCGCCGGAGCGGGTGAGCGGGATGCGGAGCCAGCTGCCGTCCGGCGCCCAGTTGCCCCACAGGGTGACGTGCTCGGCGTCCGCCGCGTCCGGGCCGGTCTCGACGGTGACGAAGCTGTCCCCGTTCGCGTCCTTGGTGATCCACGGCGTCGGGGTGGTGCCCGCGGGCGGCGGCGTGAACTCGTGCCGCAGCGGCAGGTGACCCGGGCTCGGGCGATGATCGGACACCGGGCGGAACAGCCGCGCCGCGAAGTCGGCCAGATTCTCCTGCCACGCCTTCCAGTTGTGACCGACCGCAGGATTGACCCCGTCGAACTCGAAGGTGACGCCGGCCTGGTCGAACGTGCGCATCAGACGCAACGTCGGGTTGTAGGCGGGATCGGTCACGTTGCCGGTGTACAGGCGGAGCAGTTTGACGCGGGCGTTGATCGCTCGGGCGTCCACCCGGCCGACGACATCGGATGACAGGCCGGCGAACGAGCCGACGTAGGCGAATTCGGCTGGATCGGCGAGGGCGACGCGCAGCGCCGCCGACCCGCTCATCGACGATCCGGCGAGTGCCTGGTGATCAGGCTCGTGGCCGATGTTGTACGCCCCGCGGGCGGCCCGCATCACGGCGGTCAGCTCTTTCCGGGAGTCCGGCGCGCCGGCGTCGTCCATCACGACCACCATCGGTCTCATGCGGCCCTGGAGCGAGAGGTTGTCGAGGATCTGCTTGGCGCGGCCGAGCTCCACCCAGTCGCGGTAGCCTCCGCCCTCAGCGTGCCGCAGGTAGAGCACCGGATACTTGTCGCGACGACGGGCGTCATATCCCGGCGGCGTCCACACCAGCGCGGACCGCTCCTGATCCGCCGGGTCGCCCCGATAGGCGATGGTCTCGATCGCGCCGCCCTGCCCCTGCGGCATGTCGGCAATGAGACGCGCCGAATCACCTGGGACGAGGAAAGTGCTCCACATCGGCTCCGAGGTGATGCCTGCCGGGTTCGTCGGGTCCTTGAGGACCTTGGTGTCGTCTCCCGTGACCTGGTAGTAGTACGATCCCGGCGCCAGCGGGCCGATCACCCCTGTCCACACGTCGCCGAAGCGTGACAGGCCAAGCTCCGACCAGTTGAAGGCAGGGCCGAAGTTTCCGTCGACCGTGAGTAACGAGACGTCGCCTATGGCGTTCTGGATGTAGCCGGCCGGGACGGTGAAGGACACGAAGCCGTCCGAAACGGTAAGCCATGGGGGCGTCTCCGCCGCCGCGGGTGCCGTGCCGGCCGCCGGCGTTATGGCCATGCTGACCATGATGGCAGTGACCAGTGCCATCACCAGCCAGTGCGCACCTGATCGGGGTAGCTGGGGTGCGTGTCAGGGTGACGGGACCGGGCCCGTCGAGTCGCGGACGCTCAGGGTCGTCGCCAGCTGGAGGTGCCGGGAGGCGGGCTGGACGCCGTCCGCCATGCCGAGGACGGTCTCGACGGCCATCCGGCCCATGCCGACGAGAGGCTGCCGGACGGACGTGAGCTGCGGCGTGGTCCACTGGGTCTGCGGCGTGTCGTCGAACCCGGTGACCGACAGCTCACCCGGGACGGAGATGCCCAGCTCCTTGGCCGCGGCGAGGACCCCGACGGCGATCTCGTCGTTGCCCGCGACGATCGCGGTCGGCCGCTCGCCGAGCGCGAGCAGGTCATGGCCGTGCCGCAGGCCCGCCTCGACGGAGAACGCCTCGTGCCGGACCAGTCCGCGATCCGGCGTGATGGCGGCCGAGTCGAGCGCCGCCTGGTATCCGTGGAAGCGCTCCAGCGAGGGAGCCGAGCCCAGCGGGCCGCCGACCCAGGCGATCCTGCGGTGGCCGAGCCTGATGACGTGCTCGGTCGCCGAGCGGCCGCCCGCCCAGTTGGTCGAGCCGATGCTGACGAGCCGTGATTCGGTGGTGTCGATCGGGTCGATCGACACGATGGGCACGTCCAGATCCTCGGCGGCGAGAAACAAGGAGTCGGGCACGGCCACGGCCAACGCGATGATTCCGACGACGCCGGACGCCTTCTGCTCTCCCACCCAGGTGCGGGCCGCCGTACGGCTCGTGCTGATCGGCTCGCGGGGCGGCAGGCGAAGCAGGAGCTCGGCTCGTGCGGATGTCGCGGCCACCAGGATCCCCTGGAGCACCGTGCCGGCATAGCGGGACTCGACGATGTCGAGCACCGTGACGAGGGTCGGGTCGCGCGTCAGTTCGTGCCGCGCCGTCGTCGGCTTGTAGCCGATCTCGGCCATGACGCCGAGGACGAGCTCGCGCGTCCTCGCTCCCACGTCGCTTCGCCCATTGAGGACCTTCGAGGCGGTCGTCGGTGAGACGCCGGCCAGCCGGGCGACATCGGCCAAGGTGGCGCGTTCGGAACGGCCTCGCTGGTGCATCAGGGCTCCTTCCCGGCTCCGAAATTATTTCGAAAGCTACCACGGGCCCTGCCTCCCATCGCGGCCAGGTGTTCTCGCTCCTCCATCCGTTGACACCGTACAGACACGCGCTTAATGTCCAGTCAGGGTCGAACAAGTTGCGAAATAATTTCGGAACGTCCTCTGGATGAGAGGAGAGGCTCATGCGGCTCTCCCGGAAGACAAGGCTCCTTTCCGCGGTGCTCGCGCCGATGCTGGCGCTGACCGCCTGCTCGGGTGGTTCGGGTGGTTCCGGCGGCAAGACGGGCGGCGGCACGGGCGGCGGCGACGAGCAGGTCAAGCTCACGGTCTGGAGCTGGGACGGCACCGTCGCGGAGGCCGTCGCCGGCTTCCAGTCCGCGAACCCGAACATCAAGGTCCAGGTCGCCAACGCGGGCTCATCCCAAGACGAATACCAAGCGCTCGACAATGCCATCCAGGCCGGCTCCGGTGTCCCCGACCTCGTGATGTTCGAGTACTTCGCGGTGCCCTACTTCGCCATTCCCGGCAAGCTCGCCGACCTGGGCGAATTCGGCGTCGACAAACTCAAGGCGGACTACGTCCCGGCTTCCTGGAGCGACGTGACGGTCAACGGCAAGGTCTACGCGCTGCCGTCCGATTACGGGCCGTCGGCCATGTTCTACAACAAGGCCACATTCGACAAGGCCGGCATAGACAAGGCCCCGGTCACCTGGGACGAGTACTACGAGGACGCCAAGAAGATACGCGCGCTCGGCCCCGACTACTACATCGCCCAGGACACGGGAGACATCTTCTTCCTGCTCTCGCTCATCTGGCAGGCCGGAGGCCGTCCGTTCAAGGTGGACGGCACCAAGGTGCACATCGACTTCACCGACCCGAACACGACAAGGGCCGTGGCCTTCTGGCAGAAACTGCTCGACGAAAAGCTGCTCAACACCAAGATCACGGGCTGGTCCGACGACTGGAACCGAGCGCTCAACGACGGGACCCTCGCCACCCAGACCATGGGCGGGTGGCTGACCTCGACGCTGCCCGAGCGCGCGCCGAAGGCCTCCGGCGATTTCAGGGTCGCCCTGATGCCGCAGTGGACGCAGGGCGACAAGGTCGGAGCCGCGAATGGCGGAAGCTCCTTCGGCATCCCGGCCGCGGCCGCGCACAAGGACGCGGCCTTCAAGTTCCTCGAGTATTTCGCGCACGGCGGCGGCCTGTCGTCCCGCGTCGACGCGGGCGCCTTCGTGCCGAACACCACGGTCCTGGACAACGAAGCGTTTCAGAGCAAGGTCAACAAGTACTTCGGCGACCAGAAGGTAGGCGCCGTGCTGGCCGAGGCCACCGAAATCGTCGGGACCGGCTGGCAGTATCCGCCGTTCTTCGAGTGGGCGCGCACCATCTACACCGACATCGCGTCGCCGTTCTACACCACCGGCAAGGGCTCGCTCGCCGGGATCCTCCAACAGTGGAAGCAGCGCTGCGTCCAATACGGCAACGAGCAGGGCTTCCAGGTGGACTAGCGATTCCCACGACCCGGGCGGCGCGAAGGATCGGAAGGAGACGCACAGGGACATGGACATCGACCAGGCGCGTGGACCCGATGTCGGCGCTTCGGCCATGGCGGATCCGGGCGTGGCCCGGCGTTCGGCGCCCACACGCAAGCGCCGGAAGTCACGGACGGGCCTGGCGTTCATCGCACCCTTCGGGGCGCTCTTCCTGCTCGTGTTCGTCGTGCCCATCCTCTACGCCGCCTACCTCAGCCTTTTCCAGGAGAGGCTGGTCGGCGGCACCACGTTCGCCGGATTCGCCAATTACGGAAAGCTGATCCAGGATCCCCAATTCTGGGATGGGGTGGCACGTGTCGTCCGTTTCACCCTCATCCAGGTGCCGATCATGCTGATCTTCGCCATGGCCGTGGCGCTGGCATTGGACTCCATGCGGGTGCACGGCACCAGATTCATGCGGGTGACGATTTTCCTGCCGTACGCGGTGCCGGCGATCGTGTCGACCCTCATGTGGGGTTTTCTGCTGGGCATCAAATATGGGCTGTTCGGCAGCCTCAACGACGCCCTGGGCACGGATATCAACCCCTTCGCCCCCGGCACCACGCTCATCTCCATCGGAGTGATGGTGACGTGGGCGTTCACCGGCTTCAACATGCTCATCTTCTACGCCGCGCTCAAGGCCGTGCCGCGCCAGTTGTACGAGGCCGCCGCGATCGACGGGGCGAACGAGTTCCAGATCGTCCGCGCGATCAAGTTGCCGGCGCTTCGCGGATCCCTGGTCGTCACGATCATTTTCTCGATCATCGGCACTTTCCAGATGTTCAACGAACCACAGATCCTGCCCTCGATGGTGGCCAACAGCGGCGTCACCACCTTCTACACTCCCAACCTTTACGCCTATCACCTGGCGTTCACCGGATCCCAGCAGGGCTATGCGGCGGCGCTCGCGCTCGTCATGGCGGCGATCACGATCGCCGTCGCTTACGCCGTCCAGATCAGAGGGCTGAGGAATGCGACCGACCAGTAGCCGGCTGCACACCGTGGACAATCCCAAGAAGAGCACCACTCTCACCGTGATGACGGGCCTGTTCACCGTGTACTGCCTGCTGCCCCTCGTGTGGCTGGTCATCAACGCGACAAAGTCGCAGGCCGACTTCGTGTCGTCGTTCGGGCTCGCGCCCGGCCGCGGCTTCGCCCTGTGGGACAACATCGTGGACGTGTTCCGCTACCAGGACGGGATCTTCTCCCGGTGGCTTCTCAACACCGTCATCTATGTCGTCGTGGGCGCCACCGTGTCGACCTTCCTGGCCGCCCTCGGCGGATACGCCCTCGCGACCATGGACTTCAGGGGCAAGCGGACCTTTCTGTTCGTCGTGCTGGGATCGATATCGGTCCCCGGCATCGCCCTGGCGATCCCGCAGTTCCTGTTGTTCGCGCAGCTCGGCGTGACCAACACCCCGTGGGCGATTCTCATCCCGTCCTTCATCAACCCGTTCGGGTTGTATCTGATGTGGGTGTTCACGGCCGAAGCCGTGCCGTCCGGTCTGCTCGACGCCGCGAAGATCGACGGCGCGGGGGAGTTCAGGACATTTCTCCAGATCGCGCTTCCGCTTCTCGCGCCGGCGAGCGTGACCGTCCTGCTCTTCTCGTTCGTGTCGATCTGGAACAACTACTTCCTGCCGTTGATCATGCTGAAGGATCCCGAATGGTATCCGCTGACCGTCGGCATCAATCAGTGGAACAAGCTGGGCTCGACGGCAGGAAACGGCGCCCTGGTCCAGAACCTCGTGATCACGTCCGCGCTGCTGACGATCGTGCCGTTGATCATCGCCTTTCTCAGCCTGCAGCGGTATTGGCGGTCGGGCTTGGCGCTGGGCGCCATCAAGGGCTGAGCCGTGTCCGACACTGCCCAGGAACGACGATCCACGAAGAGAAATGAGACCATGACCAGCTACGGTGGGATCCAACCCCGGTTCCTGATCGACGGCAGGCAGTGCGACGAGAGCGCCCTGCCGCACGTCTGGAACAGATGTATCGGCGCGGGACGGGCCAACGAGGCGCTCCGGGCGGATTGGCAGCAGCAATTCACCGAGGTCGTGGCCGCGCTCGGAGTTCAGTACATCCGCTTTCACGGCGTCTTTCACGACGACATGTTCGTCTACCGGGCCGGCTATGGCGGCGGTTTCGGCCCGGACACGCCTCTTGCCTCGCCCGTGTACACGTTCAGTTATGTGGACAAGGTTTTCGACTTCATCGTGGGCCTCGGCGTCCGGCCGTTCGTCGAGCTCGGCTTCATGCCACGCGAACTGGCCACGGTGACCGAGACGGTGTTCTGGTGGGGCGCCCACTGCAGCTCGCCCAAGGACATGGCGCGCTGGGTCGAGCTGGTCACGAAATCGGTCGAGCACTGGATCGACCGCTACGGCCTGGCCGAGGTGCGCGAATGGCGATTCGAGTTGTGGAACGAGCCGAACCTGGTTCCGCACTTTTGGACCGGCACGAAATCAGAGTATTTCGAGCTCTACGAGCACACCGTGCGGGCGATCAAGAATATCGATCCCGCGTTGAAGGTAGGCGGGCCCGCGACGAGCGTTTTCGTGCCCGACGACCGCTATGCGGGCGAGGTCGAAGATCGCTCGGCGATGCGCGAGACGGCCGCCGCGACCGACGTGGACGCGCTCGACTGGCGCCCGGTGTGGATCGAGGACTTCATCACCTGGTGCGCCGAACGCGAGCTCCCGATCGACTTCATCTCGACCCACCTGTATCCCACCGACTACGCGTTCGGGGCCGACGGACAGGGGGTGCAGATCACCCGATATGCCGATGCGACGTTCGACGACCTGACCCTCCTTCGCAAGCTCGTGAAGAACAGCGCGTATCCCGATGCCGAGATTCACATCTCGGAGTGGTCGACATCGCCGTCGGCCCGCGACTTCATCCACGACACCTTGTTCGCGGCGACCTACATCACGCGGGCGTATCTGAAGTGCGCCACTCTCGCCGACTCGATCTCCTACTGGACTTTCACCGACGTGTTCGAGGAGGGAGGCGCCGGGATCGGGCCTTTTCACGGCGGATTCGGCCTGATGAATGAGGGCGGCATTCACAAGCCCACGTTTCACGCGTTCGCGATGCTGGAACGGCTTGGCGACCGGCTGCTTCTCGCGACGTCCGACGGGGTCGTGACCCGTGACAGCCGGACTTCGGCTGTGTCGGCCGTGTTCTTCAACTACCCCGAGGAGATGGCCACGGGGGGTCTCGGCTCGCGGAACTCATATCCGGAGACACGCGCGCTGGCCGAGATGGGGCCGAGCCGGAGGATCCACCACTCGATCGGCGGACTCGATCCGGGCACCATGTTCCTCGTCGAGATCATGGACTGGGAGCACGGCAACGCCGCCGAGGCCTGGCACCTGCTCGGGTCCCCGATCAATCCGTCGCGGGCTCAGAGTGAGCAGCTGGGCGAGGTCGCCGACTCGCTTCTCAGGTTCGCGCTGATCGTGCCCAGTAACGGTGTGCTGGAGCTCGATGTCGAACTCGCGCCGTGGGCGGTGCTGTCGCTGAGGCAGTCGGCCTGGCGATAAGCGTCCGGCGGGTTGAACGTTTCACCCGGCCGCTCAGGAACGCGCCGGGCCGGTCGTGCCGCGGAGGGAGATGGGCGGGGCGACGAGGTGGTGGCGGTGGGGAGCGGCCGGGTCGGCGATGCGCCGGATGAGCATTTCGACGGCCTGAGCGCCGAGTTCGTCGGCCGGCACGTCGGCGGCCGTGAGCGCCGGGTGCAGATTCTCCGCCCATTGCCGGCCGGCCACGCCGGCCATCGAGAAGTCCTGGGGCATGGTGCGGCCCGCACGCTCGATGGCGCGATACATCCCCGGCATGGCGGCCTCGTTGATGGTCGCGATGGCCGTCAGGTCGCCATGGTCGGCGAGGAGTTGACCGACGCAGGACAGGCCGGCCCGGGCGTCGTCGGCGCAGTACGTCTCGAGGCCGTCGATGCCGCGCTCGGCCACCGCGCGGGCGAAGCCGGCCTCGGCCCGGTGCGCGGGACCGTATCCGGCGGCCACCAGCTCGGCGGAGCGGTTCACCAGGGCGACGCGGCGATGGCCCAGGTCGGCGAGGTGATGCACGCACTGCGCGATCAGCGTTTCATAGTCGATGTCCACCCAGGACATCTCGTCTGAATGGCTCGTGTGGCCGATGCCGACGAACGGCAGCCCGGTCTCGCGCAGGCGGGTGACGCGGTCGTCCTCCAGCCGGATCTCCATCAGGATCACGCCGTCCACCCGCCGGCCGCTCACCACGCGCTCGAACGAGCGGTCGTGCTCGCCTCCGGACGGCGACAGCAGGACGTCGAGATCGGCGCGTGCCGCGGCGTCGACGACGCTTGCCACGAAGCCGAGCTGCATGTCGGTGAAGCGACGGCCGGCCGGGGGAATGACCAGGCCGATCGTCCGGGTCCTGCCCTCCTTCAGCGCCCGGGCGGTGGCGTTGGGCCGGTAGCCCAGCTCGTCGATGACCCCCTGGATGCGCCGCCGGGTCTCCTCCGACACGGGGCGCTTGCCACTCAGCGCGTACGAGACGGTGCTGCGCGAAACGCCTGATCGCTTCGCGATCTCCCCGATGTTCACCGCGCTCCTCCGATGCCTCGACCACGCCGGAACCATCGTAAGTCGAATCGATCGTGCCGACGAACCGGCGGTGTTGTGCAGGAAGCATTGACGGTCTGGGGCCCGCAAGCCTATGTTCGAGCGAACCGATTCGACTCGTCGGAGGTCAGGTAAATGGGATCAGTGGGAATCAGCCCGCGCCCGGCCTATTCCGGTTTGGCGGCCCTTGCGGCCCTGGCGCTCACCGGTGGCCTCGTCGCGTGCTCCTCGTCATCCGGCGGGAGCGACAACCCAGGCGGTGCGAGCCAGGCCGCCGGCGGTGGGACGTACACGATCTGGGACCCCTATCCGCAGCACGACGCGAGCTCCGACTGGGTCAAACTGCTGGGGACCTGCGGCACCAAAGCAGGTGTCAAGGTCGAGCGCACCGCATACGACACCACGGACCTGACGAACAAGACGCTGCTGGCCGCGCAGCAGGGCAACCCTCCCGACGTCCTCATCGTCGACAATCCGGTGGTCTCCACGCTCGCCGAGGCCGGGGTGCTCACGACGACGGAGGAGAACAAGCTCGACACCTCCGCCATCGCGCCCAACCTGCTGGCCGCCGGTCAGAGCGCGGGCAAGACGTACGGCGTGCCGATCGGGGCCAACACCCTGGCCCTCTACTACAACAAGGACGTCCTCGAGAAGGCCGGCGTCGAGGTCTCCTCGGTGAAGGATTGGGCGTCGCTGACGTCCGCCCTGGCCAAGGTGAAGGCGGCGGGCAAGAAGGGCATCACGTTCTCGGCCATCGGCACCGAGGAGGGCAGCTTCCAGTTCCTGCCCTGGTTCTGGGGCTCGGGCGCGCAGCTCACCAAGCTCGACTCGGCGGAAGGCGCGTCGGCGCTGGACCTCTGGACCGACTGGCTGAAGAAGGGGTACGCCCCCAACTCCGTCATCAACAACACCCAGACGACCAGTTGGCAGGAGTTCGCGAGCGGCGACTACGCCTTCGCCGAGAACGGCACCTGGCAACTGGCCAACGCCAAGAAGACCGGCTTCGGCTACGGCATCATCCCGATCCCCGCCAAGGCCGGAGGAACCGCGCCCGCGCCCACCGGCGGGGAGTTCGTCGCCATCCCCGTGCAGTCCGACACCAAGCGCTATGCCACCTCGCAGCAGATCGTGACCTGTCTGACCAGCACCGACAACTCATTCGTCACGACCACGGCACTGTCGTACATCGCGCCCACGCAACAGGTGCAGGACAAGCAGGTGGCCGAGAACCCGGACCTGTCGGTGTGGGTGGAGGCGGTCAAGGCGGCCAAGGGCCGTACGAGCGACAACCTCGGCACGAAGTATCCGAAGATCTCCGAGCCGATGTGGGGCGCGGTCCAGGCGGCGTTGAGCGGATCGAAGAGCCCGCCGCAGGCGATGGCAGACGCGCAGGCCGCGGCCGCCACCGCCACCCAATGAGGCGTCGACGGTAACGACGGCATGAATCACGCGACGCAGACGCCGGCCACCGTTCCCGCCGTGGGAGACGACGGCAGGGGCGACCGGGTCTGGCAGCACCACCGCGGGCGGCGTGGGGCCGCGCACCGCCCGCGGTCCAGTCAGTGGGCGGCCTGGGGCTTCCTCGTCCCCATCGTCATCTACCTGCTGGTTTTCTACGCCTATCCGTTGTATCGGAACGTCGAGCTGAGTCTTCGGGACTACACCGTGCGCTCGTTCGTCCGGGGGGACGCGCCGTTCGCCGGGCTCGCCAACTACGTGAAGGTCATCGGTGACGCCACATTCGGTCCCGCGCTGTGGCACACGGTGGTCTTCACGCTGGTGTCGCTGGTCTTCCAGTTCACCATCGGGCTGGGCCTGGCCGTCTTCTTCACGCGGCATTTCCCGCTGTCGGCGACGCTCCGGGCGCTGTTCCTGGTGCCGTGGCTGCTGCCGCTGATCGTGTCGGCCTCGACCTGGTCGTGGCTGCTGAACAGCGAGTCCGGCGTGGTCAACGACGTGCTCGGCGTCTTCGGGGCGGCGCCCGTCCACTGGCTCACCTCGCCCGACTGGTCGCTGTGGTCGGTGACGATCGCCAACATCTGGATCGGTGTCCCGTTCAACCTGGTCGTGCTCTATTCGGGGCTCCAGGCGATCGACCGCTCGATCTATGAGGCGGCCGAACTGGACGGCGCGGCCGGCTGGCGTCGCTTCTGGAGCGTGACGTTCCCACTGCTGCGGCCCGTGTCGGCCATCACGTTGATGCTGGGGCTGGTCTACACGCTGAAGGTGTTCGACATCATCTGGATCATGACAAGGGGAGGGCCGAGCGTTTCCTCGACCACCTTCGCCACCTGGTCCTATCGGCTGGGGTTCGGCAATCTGCTGCCGGCGTTCGGCCCGGGCGCGGCGGTCGGCAATCTGCTGATCGTGGCCGCCCTGGCCTGCGGGCTGATCTACATCCGGGTCCAGCGCCGGCAGGCCTCGTCGTGAGGCGCTGGAAGACGGCCGCCGGGCTGGTGCTGACCGCCGTGATGCTGTTCCCGGTCTACTGGATGATCAATGTGTCGTTCACGCGCGAGACGGACATGCGCAAGAGTCCGCCGTACTGGTTTCCCGTGCACGGCACTCTGGACGGTTACCGTGCGGTGCTGGATCAGCAGTTGCCCTACCTCGGAGTCAGCCTGCTCGTCGGCCTGGGCACGGTGACCCTGACCTTGGCGGTCGCCACGCCCGCCGCGTACGCGCTGGCCAAGCTGCGCCCGCGAGGCGCCGGCGTGCTGAGCTTCGTGCTGCTGATCGCACAGATGATCCCCGGGATCATCATGGCGATGGGGTTCTACGCCATCTTCCTCAACGTCGGCGTGCTCAACACGGTCCCAGGGCTCATCGTGGCGGATTCCACGCTGGCGGTGCCGTTCGCCGTGCTGGTCCTCACGGCGTTCATGTCGGGGATTCCGGCCGAGCTGACGCAGGCGGCACGAGTGGACGGCGCGGGAACGTTCCGGACGTTCTGGTCGATCGTGGTGCCGGTGAGCCGCAATTCGATCATCACGGTGTCGCTCTTCGCGTTCCTGTGGGCATGGTCGGACTTCGTCTTCGCCGGCACCCTCGACGGCGGCGGCGCGGCCCGGCCGATCACGCTCGGCATCTACCACTACATCGGCAACAACAACCAGCAATGGAACGCCATCATGGCCACCGCCGTGGTCGCCTCGGTGCCCGCCGCGGTCCTGCTCATCCTCGCCCAGCGCTACGTCGCCGCCGGGGTCACCGCCGGCGCCGTCAAACACTGACCGTCCCATCGACAGAAGGAACCGTCACTTCATGATCGTCGCCGCCGGCCCGGCGTTCTCGCCGCAGGAGATTCCGTTCAGCTTCCGCGGATCGTGGTTCGACTTCTCCGCCGTGGTCGCGGAGAACACCTACGCACAGGACATCCATCTGGTGTCTCATCAGACGGGCATGCATCCGATCCTGCGGTTGATCCCCGCCGTGGAGGCCGCTGTCACCGCCACTCCGCACCAGCTCTCCTGGTCGTGCGAGACCGGCCGGATCGACCTCGCGTACGAGAATGCCGACACCGTGCGCATCCGCGGGCAGGGTCTCGGGCTGCGGCTGCTGGCGGCCGACCCGGTCCTGACGCCGTTCAGCGGGCCATACCTGTACCAGGACCCGAGGGACGGATCATGGGTTTTCACCGTTTACCAGACGGGCCGCCGTTATCGGATCACACTGCTCGCGGGACGCGCCGAGGTGCTCGGCGCGCAGGAACTCGGCACCGCTGAGCGCGGCCTCGTGCTGGCCGGCGAACCGTGGGAGATCGCCGTCGAGGAGTACGAGACGGCGCGCGCCCCCTACCGGACCGAGTGCGGCTTCGAGCAGGTGGCCGTGGCGGCGCGGGCCGATTTCGACGCGTTCCTCGACGCGGTGGCCCCCTGGCGCAGCGACCGGACGCCTGCCGCCGAACTGGCCGCCTACGTCCTGTGGTCGGCCACCGTGCGGGCGGCCGGTTTCGTCACCCGGCCCGCGGTGCTGATGTCGAAACACTGGATGGACAAGGTGTGGAGCTGGGATCACTGCTTCAACGCCATCGCCCTCTCCAAGGGCCTGCCCGGCCTGGCGTGGGACCAGTTCCACCTGGTTTTCGATCACCAGGACGCAGCCGGCGCGCTGCCGGATTCGGTCACACACTCCGAGATCCTCTACAACTTCGTCAAGCCTCCCATCCACGGCTGGGCGCTTCGCCATCTCCCTCCTTTGTCGGAGCCGGAGGAGACCTACCGTCTGCTGGAGCGCTGGACCGCCTTCTGGCTGACGGCCCGGCGCGGTCCCGGCCGCCGGCTCGCGCACTATCAGCACGGCAACGACAGCGGCTGGGACAACGCCACCACCTTCGACCCCGAGCGTGTCATCGAGACCGCCGACCTCGCGGCCTTTCTCGTCCTCCAGATGCGCGAGCTGGGCCGGCTGGCCGGCGAGCTGGCCCGGCCGGAGGAGGTGGCTCACTGGACGCAGGAGGCCGACCGCCTCCGGGACGCGCTGCTCGACGAGCTGTGGACGGGCGACCGGTTCGTCGCCCGAGGGGTGCGTTCGGGACGAACCTGGTCCAGCGACAGCCTGCTCGACCTGATGCCGATCGTGCTGGGGGAGGAGTTGCCCGAACCGATCGCCGCCACTCTGGCGGCGAGGATCGAGGGGCATCTGACCGAGTTCGGCCTCGCCACCGAGCTTCCCACGTCAGGGCACTATCAGGAGGACGGCTACTGGCGTGGGCCCATCTGGGCGCCGTCGACCGTCCTGATCGAGGACGGGCTGCGCCGTGCGGGCCACCTGGAACTGGCCGACGAGATCAGCGCCCGGTTCCGGGTGCTGTGTGAGAAGTCCGGGTTCGCGGAGAACTTCGATGCCCACAGCGGCGCCGGCCTCCGGGATCGTGCCTACACCTGGACGGCCAGCGCCTACCTGATCCTCGCTGCGGCGTACGAGCGGAGGGAGATGGTCAGCGGCCCAGGAGCCGCCACGTCTGGTTGAGCGGGCTGCCCTGACCGGCAGGATTGCAGGTCCACTGGTGGACCAGGGCACGAGCGGCCGTGGAGACCCCGCTGACGTCGACGCACTTGCCGCTGTGCCGGGCCACCAACTGATAGTCGTGGGCGTCGTTCCCCGAGTACGTCACCTTCCGCAGGGTGAACTGCTGGTTCAGCCCTGTGTTGCAGGACCATTGGATGACGGCGGCCCCGTCGGCGGTGGAGGCGGCGTTGACGTCCAGGCATTTGCCGCTCAGCTGATTGACGACCGTGTAGGTGTCGGCGACTCCGGAGACGGGCCGGAAGTTCCACAGCTGCTGGTCGCCACCCTCGCAGTAGAACTGCTGCTGCTGGGTGCCGTCGGCGGTGCTGCGGTTGGCGTCGTCCAGGCACTGTTGCGAGTGCTGAGCGACGGCCACCGACGAGAAGCCGCCGTCCGACGGAGGCACGATCGTGATGGTGAAGGTGTCGTTCACGTTGGTGTGCGGAAGGTTGACCGTGGCGGCGTTGCCGGAAAGGGTGACGACGGAGTTCTGGATGGTGACCGGCCCCTGGACGGCGCCCCCGTTGTTGTAGGGGATGCGTTGGGCGATCACCCGTATCTGGTTGTTCTGGACGATCCCGCTCGTGGTGTCCAGGCGTTGCAGGTTGACGGCGATGTTCCCGGTCGTCCCGCCGCCTCCGACGAGGATCTTGACGTTGCCGGCGGCCTTGGTGGCGACCGCGTCGTACGCGCCGCTCGGCGTGACGGAGACGAGCTGGCCGGTTTGCCCGCCGTAGAAGCGGTAGACCCACCATTCGCCCTTGGGCTGGTGCTGCCCGGCCGAGTTGCGCACGAGCAGACTGGCCAGATCGTTGTGCAGGTTGCCCCCGCCGGCCCAGTTGGCGCGCAACCCGTCGGCGCCGGCCCTTTCCAGGCGCGCGATGTACCAGGAGCCGTCGCCGGGATTCTGCTCGTTGGAGGCCGCGTATTCATTGATCTGGTAGGGCCGCGTGTGGGGGATGCCGCGGGGATCGAGCGAGGCGTTCGCCGCCGCGACGTTCGCGACGGGATCGCCCGGCAGCGAGTGCCAGCTGGCGATGTCGGGGACCACATTGTTGGCGCGGACGAAGTCGAGATACTGGGTCCACCAGCTGGTCGAGGTCGTCGGCACGCCCGCGTAGCTCGGGCCCACGATCAGGTGCGTGGGGAACGCGGCCCGGATCCGCTGGTAGGCGCGGCGCCACATCTCGAAGTACTGGGATTGGGGGCGGTTCCAGAACAAGGTGATGTTGGGCTCGTTCCAGATGTCCCACTGCACCGGCGCGCCGGTCGCCCGCACGTCATTGATCAGACGGGTGAGGAAGTTGTCGTAGTCCGTCCAGTCGCCGTTGTCGCCCGGGAAGCGTGAGATAGGGAAGCCGTCGGCGCCCCAGAGATCGTGGACCAGCAGTATGAACTCGCCGCCCAACGACCGGGTGCGCAGCAGCTGGGCGCGGGTGGCGTTCCAGCGGCGGTCGTAGCGTCCGGAGACCCAGCCGCCCGGGCTGTCGAGCTGGGCGCCTCCGGCGCGCATATAGCGGAACTTCACGTCGCGATAGAAGTGGTCCGCGGGGGCCGTGGCGTCCTCGGTCATGCCGTAGATCCATCCTGACGCCCGGTATGAGGGGGAGCCGCCGGCCGCGGAGAAGTTGACGGAGATGGATTCGTCGGCGGCCTGGGCCGGGGTGACCGCGACGGCGGACGCGGTGACCAGGGTGCCTCCGGCGAGAAGAGCGACCAGGCCGCGTCTGTTGAATCTCGTGTTCACTCGTGCTCCTTGGATGTCCCCGGAGATCGTTCGGATGGCCGCCATGGTTGTCGAATCGATTCGCGCAGAGCGTAGATCTGGCCCGTGAAGGATGTCAATCGCGAGCGTGGCGACGAGAGGGCGGCCGAGGGCCGACGTCAGGTATGCATGAAGCGCCGGCCGGGGGAGCGACGACCCGGTGGCGGGCGAAGGCCGGCAGTGCGGACCGGGCCGGCGGGACCCGGCTGATGGATGCAAGGGGGAGGGCGAGCGTGGCTGTCAACGTGCGGCGCACGCCCGCGCGTCGGCATTGTTAGCGCTAACATTTTAGGTCGAATCCTGGGCTTCTTGGTAAGCGACGGAGTTGGTGGTGGTGCGGCGGAGCCAACACGACCGAACGAAATCCGTCAAGACCGAACGTCTGGACCGTCGTAGGGCCTCCTCCGTGACTCGAGGTCCCTAGCTGCTCTTACGTGCCGCGAACGGCCGGCCGCAGGGTTCGCGCCGTCGTGAAAATTTCACCGATGTCTCGGGTCCGAGACGGCCGATGACATCGAAACGATTCGCGCACAAGGGGCTTGACAGGTGTGTCAGCGGTTTTCACAATGACTCCCCGAGTGGTCTCCTCATGCCGGTGTCCGGTGGTGGACGGCAGAGGCCGCGCTTTTCAGTGACGGATCCTCCAACGCGACCGTCACCCGCTCTCGGCGTCCACGCCGCGCCGACGTGCGGATGACGTTCCCGCGTCCCACCGCACATTCAGGAGATTTGACATGCCACTTCGGCTGAGAAGGGCGTTGGCGTCATGCGCGGCGGCCTTGGTCGCGGCGACCGCTCTGACCGGCGTCAGCGGTACGGCTCGGGCGGCGACGCTGCCCTGCGACATCTACGCGGCGGGCGGCACGCCGTGCGCGACGGCGCACAGCACGACGCGGGCGCTTTTCGCCTCCTACAACGGCCCCCTCTACCAGGTGCAGCGGGCCTCCGACCGAAGCTTCCGCGACATCGGGCTCCTGGCGGCCGGCGGGTACGCCAACGGACCGGCGCAGGTCTCGTTCTGCGCGGGCACCACGTGCACGATCACGAAGATCTACGACCAGACCGCCAACCACAACGATCTGCCGATCTCCTGGGGCGGCTTCTGGAAGGGCCCGGGCCCCAACGGCGCGGACGTCGGCGCGGACGCGATGGCCCTGCCGGTGACGGCCGGCGGCCAGCAGGTCTTCGGAGTGAAGGTCAACCAGGGCGTCGGCTACCGGGTCGACAACGCCAGGAACGTCCCGGTCGGCTCGCAGCCGGAGGGCATCTACATGGTGACGTCGTCGAACTACGTCGACCAGTGGTGCTGCTTCGACTACGGCAGCGGAGAGAACTCCCACACCGACACCGGCAACGCCACCATGAACGCCATCTACTGGGGCACCGCATGCTGGTTCGGCGGATGCACCGGCACCGGTCCCTGGGTGGAGGCCGACCTGGAGAACGGGATGTACCACACCAACACCGGCTCCAACAGAGATCCCGGCAATTCGGGAGTGCACTTCCCGTTCGTCAGCGCGTGGCTGAAGAACAACGGCGTCAGCAACTTCACCTTGAAGTACGGCAACGGCAACAGCGGCGGCCTCACCACGCCGTTCTCCGGTCCGCTGCCGAACGGATACTCGCCGATGCGCCTGGAGAGCTCGATCCTGCTGGGGACCGGCGGCGACAACAGTCCGACCGGCGTCGGCATGTTCTTCGAGGGCGCCGTGACGTCGGGCTATCCGTCCGACGCGACCGAGAACGCGGTGCAGGCCAGCATCACCTCGGTCGGTTACGCGATGTCGAGCGGCGGTGGCACCGGCTCGCAGGTCGTGGGCGCTCAGTCCGGGCGGTGTCTGGACGTGCCGAACGCGAGCACCACCAACGGCACGCAGCTGCAGCTGTGGGACTGCAGTGGCAACAGCAACCAGCGCTGGACGTCCACCTCGGGCAAGCAGCTCACCGTCTACGGCAACAAGTGCCTGGACGCCTCCAACCGGGGGACCACCAACGGCACCGCGGTGATCATCTGGGACTGCAACGGCCAGACCAACCAGCAGTGGAACGTGAACTCCAACGGCACCATCACCGGCGTGCAGTCGGGTCTGTGCCTGGACGCCAACGGGGCCGGGACCGCCAACGGCACGAAGATCATCCTCTGGGCCTGCAACGGACAGGCCAACCAGAAGTGGACCCGAAGCTGACCCCCTGTTCCGAGAGGTTCCCGCCCATGTCTACGCCCTCATTCCAGTTCAGCCGCCGCGGACTGCTCACCGCGGCGGCGGCCGCCACGGCCGCAGGCCTGTTCAAGTCAGTGCCCGCGTGGGCCACCGCCGGCCCCAGCAGTTACACGGCGAGCTGGTCGTCGGTCGACCAGCACCCACCGGCTCCCGAGTGGTTCCAGGACGCCAAATTCGGCATCTACTTCCACTGGGGCGTGTTCAGCGTCCCGGCGTTCGCCAACGAGTGGTATCCGCGCAACATGTACTTCTCCGGCTCCAACGAGAACAACCACCACCGGAGCGTGTACGGGGATCCGTCGGTGTGGCCGTACCACAACTTCATCAACGGGGCCCGCGACCTGGCCGGAAACTTCGTGCAGTTCGCGCCGAAGCTGAAGTCGGCCGGCGGCAACTTCGACCCCGCCGAGTGGGCGCAGCTGTTCGCCGACGCCGGGGCCAAGTTCGCCGGGCCGGTGGCCGAGCACCACGACGGCTACTCGATGTGGAACAGCCGGGCGAACGAATGGAACTCGGTCGCCACCGGCCCCCGGCTCGACCTGCTGCGCCTGCACGCCGACGCCATCCGGGCCAAAGGCCTCAAGCTGCTGGTCGCGCTGCACCACGCGTACCACTTCACCGGCTACTACGAGCGGGTGCCGGCGCAGTCGACCGCCACTCTGCGGAAGCTGTACGGCCAGCTCAGCGCGGCCGAGGAGCAGCAGCTCTGGTACGACAAGCTGAAAGAGGTCATCGACGGCTATCAGCCCGACGTCATCTATCAGGACTTCAACCTCGGCAGGGTCGACGAGTCGAAGCGGCTTGCCTTCCTCGCCTACTACTACAACCAGGCGGTCGCCTGGAACAAGGACGTCGCCGCCACCTACAAGGACGGCTTCAACAACCGGGGCGAGGTCTTCGACTTCGAGCGCGGCGGGCCGGCCGGCATCCAGACCCCCTACTGGCTCACCGACGACAGCATCTCCAGCTCCAGCTGGTGTTACACGGTCGGCATCGGCTACTACTCGCTCAACGCCATGCTGCACTCGCTGATCGACCGGGTCAGCAAGGGCGGCAACATGCTGCTCAACATCGCCCCGATGGCCGACGGCACCATCCCGTCCGGGCAACGGTCCGTGCTGCTCGGCATCGGCGACTACCTGCGGCGCTTCGGCGAGTCCATCTACGCGACCCGGGCGTGGGCCGTCTATGGGGAGGGCCCGACGCAGATGGGTGGCGGCTCCTTCGTCACGCCGCGAGCGGGCACCAACACCGACATCCGGTTCACCCGCAGCAAGGACAACACCGTGCTGTACGCCACCGTGCTCGGCTGGCCGGGCGGCACGCTGCACATCACGACCCTCGGCTCAAATCGGATCAACCTCGGCAGCCTGACGTCGGCGCAGCTGCTGAACTCCACGGCCGGTTCGTACATCAACCTGCCCACCCGCACCCAGGACGGATCAGGCCTGCACATCACCATGCCGTCGTCCAGCGCACCGTTCAGCGCCCCCGCGTACGTGGTCAAACTCACCTTCTCCGGCCAGATCCCCACTCCCGGCTCGGGCCCCCTGCCGACCGGATGGGCCAGGATCTCCAACGTCACCACCGGCCTCGCGCTCGACAGCGGCGGCAACGTCGCGTCCGGCTCGGGGCTCAAGCAGTGGAGCTACGACGGCAGCACCAACCTGCAGTGGCAGCTGGTGGACCTGGGCAGCGGCTGGTATCGCATCGTCAACCGCACCAACGGCATGGTCGCCGACAGCTGGGGCAACGCCGCCAACGGCGCGACATGTCTCCAGGCCGCCTGGAACGGCGGCAACAACCAGCAGTGGAGGCTGAACAGCCTCGGCAACGGCCGCTACCAGATCATCAACCGCGGCACCGGGACGGCTCTGGACGGGGCCGGCAACGCCACGGTCGGCTCGCCCACGCTCCTGTGGACCCCGAACTCCAGCACGAACAACCAGTACACCATCACGGCGGTCTGAAAGAAGGTCCCCTGTGTTCATTCGATCGCTCAGAAAAGCTGCCATGCTGGCGGCCACCGTGCTGACCGCCGCCATCGGGCTCGTCGGTGTCGGCGGTACGACCGCCCAGGCCGCGACAGGGCCCTGTGACATTTACGCGTCGGGTGGCACGCCCTGCGTGGCGGCGCACAGCACGACCCGGGCCCTGTTCGCCTCCTACAGCGGCCCGCTGTATCAGGTGCGCCGCGCCTCCGACAACGCCACCCGCGACATCGGGCTCCTCAGCGCCGGCGGCTACGTCGACGCCTCGGCCCAGGATTCGTTCTGCGCGGGCACGTCCTGCCTGATCACCATTATTTACGACCAGACGGGCCGCAATAACCGGCTCACGCAGGCGCCTCCCGGCGGATTCTCCGGCCCGGCCGCCGGCGGGTTCGACAACCTCGCGAACGCCACGGCCGCCCCCATCACCATCGGCGGCAACAAGGCGTACGGCGTCTTCGTGAACCCTGGCACCGGCTACCGCAACAACAGCACCAACGGGATCGCGCGCGGGGATGCCGCGGAAGGCATGTACGCGATCTTCGACGGCACCCATTTCAACGGCGGCTGCTGCTTCGACTACGGCAACGCCGAGACCAACAGCCGTGACAACGGCAACGGCACGATGGAGGCCATCTACTTCGGCAACATCAAGGTCTGGGGCTTCGGCACCGGCAACGGGCCCTGGATCATGGCCGACCTGGAGAACGGCCTCTACTCCGGGGTCAACGCGGGCTTCAACTCCAACGATCCGACCGTCAACTTCCGGTTCACGACCGCCATCATCAAGGGCGAGCCGAACCACTGGTCCATCCGCGGCGGCAACGCGCAGTCAGGCGGCCTTTCGACCTTCTACAACGGGGCGCGCCCGAACGTCGCGGGCTACAACCCGATGAAGAAGGAAGGCGCCATCATCCTCGGCATCGGCGGCGACAACAGCATCGGCGCCGCCGGCACCTTCTACGAAGGCGTCATGACCTCGGGTTATCCGTCCGACGCGACCGAGAACGCGGTCCAGGCCAACATCAACGCCGCCGGATACGGGACCTCGACGGGAGGCGGCACCGGCGCGCAGGTCGTGGGCGGTCAGTCCGGGCGGTGTCTGGACGTGCCGAACGCGAGCACCACCAACGGCACGCAGCTGCAGCTGTGGGACTGCAGTGGCAACAGCAACCAGCGCTGGACGTCCACCTCGGGCAAGCAGCTCATGGTGTATGGCAACAAGTGCCTGGACGCCTCCAACCGGGGGACCACCAACGGCACCGCGGTGATCATCTGGGACTGCAACGGCCAGACCAACCAGCAGTGGAACGTGAACTCCAACGGCACCATCACCGGCGTGCAGTCGGGTCTGTGCCTGGACGCCAACGGGGCTGGGACCGCCAACGGCACGAAGATCATCATCTGGGCCTGCAACGGCCAGAGCAACCAGCAGTGGAGTCTGCGCAACTGACCCGCACGCCCTTCGCCGGCTGGGCACGCCCACCCAGCCGGCAAAGGGGGCTGGTTCGGGACGCATCCATGCGCCGAGCGGCTCCATCCGGGAGCCGTTGACTTCGCCCGGTTGATCGCCCAGGATGGGCCGTAACTTAATGAGCACGGAACCGAAACTTTCGTGGCGGCGCTGGACCGCTATTTCGCGGTGTCGGCAGATGAATGTTTCATTCGTCCAAGCGCCCATATACGCGATTCGATGTTAGCGCTAACATTAATTGGTGGCCAGGGAGGACTCAATGGCGGGACTGCTCACCCAGACCAGCGCACCCGGTTGACCGCGCGCGTGCGGCCCACGGTTCGGGACACTCATCTGCGCGCTGTTCGGATCGGCCGAGCGGACCGGGGCGATGTCCTGATCGCGACGTTAAACTTCGGCCATGACCGTCATCGGAGACTCCCCCGCACATGAGGGCGCAGAACCGCCGACCATCGCGCAGCTCGCCGAACTCGCCGGGGTGTCCATGGCGACCGTCTCGAAGGTGGTCAACGGTCGGTCCCAAGTCGCACCGGAAACGCGCGCCCTGGTCGAAGGCCTCATTCAGCAGCACGGCTATCGACGTCAGAGGCGGCGGGTGAATCCAGCGGCGGCGGTCGAAGTGCTCTTCCACGAATTGGCCGGCGACTATCCGGTGGAAATCATCAAGGGAGTCGGCCGGGTCGCGCGCGAGCACCACATGGCGGTCATGATCTCGGAGCTGCAAGGCCGCCACACGCCCGGCAGCGACTGGATCGAGGAGCTGCTGCGCCGCCGTCCCTCCGGCGTGATCGCGGTCTACTCGGGGCTCACCCCCGGCCAGCGCGCGCGGCTCGCGCAGCGCGAGATTCCGCTCATCCTCCTCGATCCCACCGGCGAGCCTGGTCACGGCGTGCCCTCGGTCGGGGCGGGCAACTGGAACGGCGGGCTCGCGGCCACCCACCATCTGCTGGATCTCGGCCACCGCCGGATCGCCATCATCACCGGCCCGGCTCATGCGCTGTCCAGCCGCGCCCGGCTCGACGGCTACCGCGCCGCCCTCGACACGGCCGGCGTGCCCGTCGATCCGGATCTCATCTGCCAGGGCGAATTCATGATCCAGGACGGCCTCACCTACACCCACCGGCTGCGCCGCCTGCCCGATCCGCCCACCGCCATCTTCACCTGCAACGACGGCCAGGCCGTCGGCGTCTACCGTGCCGCACACGAGCTGGGACTGCGCATCCCGGATGATCTGAGCGTGGTCGGGTTCGACGACATGCCTCCGGTGCGCTGGCTCATCCCAGCGCTGACCACGATCCGCCAGCCGCTCACCGAAATGGCCGCGGCGGCGACCACCATGCTCGTGAACCTCGCCAAGGGCGAGCCCCTGCCGCAAAACCGCATCGAATTCGCGACCGAGCTCATCGTCCGGGGGAGCACCGGCCCCGTACCTAAGATCAAATAGAGAAAGAGAAAGCCGAAACTTTCATGGATGTGGGGTCGCGCTTTCGATCCCGGGTCGTTTAGTCTCTCGCCAACGGGCGGGTGTGAACGATCTGACCGGGGAGGGCGTACGGTGCCGCACGCCGAGAGCGGTGAGCCCTATGCGGGGCGCAGGCGGCGGGGAGATCCCGCGAAGCCGGTGACCATCGCCTACATCGCCGCATCCGCGGGCGTGTCCGTCCCGACCGTCTCCAAGGTGATCAACGGCCGTTCAGGAGTGGCCCCGGACACCCGAGCCCGGGTCGAGGCCGCCGTAGAGCAGTACGGCTATCGCCGGCCCGATCCCGCCGTCCGCACCGACATCATGGAACTCGTCTTTCGTGAGCTGGAGAGCATGTGGGCCCTGGAGATCATTCGTGGTGTCGAGCGGGTGGCCCGCGAACATCACGTCGGCGTCCTGCTCTCGGAATTCGACGGCCAGCCGAACGCGGTCCGTGGCTGGATCAACGGCACTCTTACCCGCCGCCCGCACTGCGTCATCACGGTGGCTCAGCTCTCGGAGACCGAACGGGCACAGCTGCGCGCGCGGGGCATCCCTTATGTGGTGTTCGACCCTACCTATGACCTCCCCGACGACATCCCGTTCGTGGGGGCCACGAACTGGTCGGGCGGGCGCGCCGCCACCCGGCACCTCATTGAGCTCGGCCATCGCGACATCGCGCTGATCAGCGGACCGGATCACGTGCTGTGCTCCCGGGCCAGGCACGACGGCTACCGCGCCGCCATGGACGCGGCCGGTATTCCGGTCAACCCCGACTTCGTGCTGCACGCCCACCTCAACCGGGCGGACGGCCACGCGGCGGCGTGCCGGCTGCTCGGCCTTCCTCGGCGGCCGACGGCCATCTTCGCGGGCAACGACCTCCAGGCGCTGGGCGTCTATCAGGCGGCCCATGAGACGGGACTGCGCATCCCGCAGGATCTCAGTGTCGTCGGATACGACGACCTGCCCATCGTCGCCTGGCTCGATCCACCCATGACCACCGTCCATCAGCCGCTCACCGAGATGGCGGCCGCGGCGACCGAATTGGCCCTGACCCTCGGCCGGCGCGAGCGGCCGGCTCAGACCGGCATTGAGCTGGCCACCTCCCTCGTCGTGCGCGGCAGCACCGCCCCGCCGCCGGGCCCCTGAAAGGTTTCCAGCGCTGGGGCGGGATTCTTTCGGTCGGCCGGGGTGTCTCAGGGCTTGGTCGCGATGCCGCCGTACGCCCAGGCATGGCCGCCGGGGATCGCCTCCCGGTATTCGTCCTCATCGGGATGCCAGTCGACGACTTCCACCAGGCCAGGGCTGACCAGCCGCCAACCGTCGAAGAACCGCAGGACATCGGCGTGCGTTCGAGGCGCCATGGGGGCCGAGCTTTTGTCGTACGGCTTGGTGAACTCGTCCCTGCTGATCTGCGGGGGGGCGAAATCGAGCGTGATGTGGGAGAGCAGCAGGTGGCTGCCGGCCGGCGCCGCCGCCTTGAACTGCTCGACACTCGCGTACGGATCCTCGGCGTCAGGGATGAAGTGCAGCACCCCGGCCAGGATGACGGCCATCGGCTGGGTGAAGTCGAGGATGCTACTGACGTCGGGATGGGTCAGAATCTCGTTCGGCCGGCGTAGGTCGGCCTCGACCACCTTTGTCACGCCTGCGGGCGTGCTGTTCAGCAGGGCACGGCCATGCGTCAGGACGATCGGGTCGTTGTCGACGTAGACGACGCGGGCGTCGGGGATCACTTCCTGGGCTATCTCATGGATGTTGCCCTGTGTCGGAAGGCCCGCGCCGATGTCGAGAAACTGCCGGATCCCCGCCGTGGTGACGAGATGGCGCACCGCACGCCGCAGGAACGCCCGGTGCGCCCGGACGCCCTCCCGCGTTCCAGGAGAGATCGCCACCAGCTGCTCGGCCGCCGCCCGGTCGGCCGAGAAGTTGTCCTTCCCGCCCAGCAGATAGTCATAGATCCGCGCAGGGTGGGGGATCTTCGGGTTGATCCGGCTAAGTATGGCTTCGGAGTCGGTCGGCTCGGACATCTGGATTTCTACGCTTTCTGGCCAGGCGATACGAAGGACGGTTCTCGCGCGCCGGTGCGGCGCCCCCCCCGCGAAGCGATCTGTTAACGATAACAACGATCGCCGGATATGGGGAGAGCAGTAGGTCGATGGTTTCGATTTCAACGACTTGTCGCCCAAGGCGGACCCTGGAGCGCGCCCCTCGCGAACCGTGGAAACTTTCCACGGCGAACTGCTTACTACGGATGCGGCGCCTTGAATGTTTCACTCTTGTATGCCCTCTGAGCTGGGCTTAATCGGATCTGTCGACGGGACGGTCTTGACATGGGCCGCTCTTGTCGTGTTCGCTCCGGGCACGTAGAGCACGAACGTTAACCGCTCTGGTCCGAGCAATTTTCGTGGGAGCGATGCGGACAGAGATGTTAGCGCTAACAAAACCGCCCGATCTAAGGATCGCCGACCGCCCTGGAGCACGGCCGGCCCCGGCCACGACCACAGCCACCGGCCGGGGCCGTGCCGTACGGACGTCCGCGATCGCCGTGAAAGCCGTACCCCCACGGCAGGATTGAGGATCCCTGATGAAGAGGATGCTTCCATGGGCGCTGGCGGCGGTCCTGACCGCCGGCTCCCTCGTCGCGATCGGCGCCACGATGTCATCACCGGCCGCGGCGCTGAACAACGGCCTGGCCCGCACCCCCCAGCTGGGGTGGAACGACTGGAACAGCTTCGGCTGCAACGTCAACGACAGCCTGGTGCGGCAGAGCGCGGACGTCATGGTCTCCAGCGGCATGGCCGCGGCCGGATACAGCTACGTCAACATCGACGACTGCTGGTCCACCATGAGCCGCAACTCCTCCGGCGACCTGGTGCCCGACCCGCAGAAGTTCCCCAACGGGATCAAGGCGCTGGCCGACTACGTCCACTCCAAGGGGCTCAAGCTCGGCATCTACTCCTCGGCCGGCACCACGACCTGCGCCGGATTTCCGGCCAGCATCGGCAACGAGCGCCGGGACGCGACCTTGTGGGCGTCGTGGGGGATCGACTACCTGAAGTACGACAACTGCGGTGATCACCGGGGCATGACCGCGGTCCAGCGGTACACGGCGATGCGCGACGCGCTGGCCGCCACCGGGCGCCCGATCCTGTTCAGCATCGTCAACTGGGGCCAGGACAGCGTGTGGACCTGGGGGATGTCGGTCGGCAACTCCTGGCGGACGACCGGCGACATCCAGGCCAACTGGAACTCCATCACCGGCATCCTGGACCAGCAGGTGGGCCTGGACCCCTATTCGGGGCCGGGCGGCTGGAACGACCCCGACATGCTGGAGGTGGGCAACGGCGGGCTGCCGGCGAACGAATCGCGGGCGCATTTCAGCTTGTGGGCGCTGTTGAACGCGCCGCTCATCGCCGGCAACGACCTGCGGTCGATGAGCGCGGACACCCGGACCATTCTCACCAACACCGAGGTCATCGCGGTCGATCAGGATTGGGGCGGCAGGCAGGGCACCAAGGTGAGCGATTCGGGCAACCTGGAGGTGTGGCGCAAGCCGATGTCGAACGGCTCGGTGGCCGTGGTGCTGCTCAACCGGGGCACTTCGACCGCGACCATCTCCACCACCGCATCGGCGGTCGGTCTGGGCGCGGCGTCCTCGTATTCGGTGCGGGATCTGTGGGCGCACACAACCTCTTCATCGGCGGGGACGATCAGCGCCTCGGTGGGTGGGCATGCGGCGGCGATGTTCGTGGTGACCGGCGGCGGTCTGGTGTCGCCGAGTCCCACGCCGTCGGGTGGCGCCGGCGGGCTGCGTGGCGCGGGATCGGGCCGGTGCCTCGATGTGACGGGAGCCTCGCAGGCCAACGGCGCGCAGGCGCAGATCTGGGACTGCAACGGTCAGGCCAATCAGCAGTGGACCTCGACCGCCGCCAGTGAGCTGCGGGTCTACGGCAACAAGTGTCTGGATGTGTTCAACCGTGGCACGGCCGACGGCACCAATGTGATCATCTGGGATTGCAACGGCCAGTCCAATCAGCAGTGGCGCTTCAACGCCGACGGGACGATCACCGCGGTCGGGGCGAACAAGTGCCTGGACGTGCCGAACAACGCCACCGCGAACGGCACGAAGCTGGTCATCTGGTCCTGCAACGGCGGCGCCAACCAGCGCTGGACCCGCACCTGACGGCAGGAGTCGATCATGCATGCATCCACGCGCCGGGTGACGGCGGTCGTCGCCTGTCTCCTGGCCGTGCTGGCAACGCTGACCGTGCCGGCGCCCGCATGGGCGGCCCCGGCGCCACTCGTAGGAGCGGCGTCGGGGCGGTGCCTGGACGTCCGGGGAAACGTCGACACGGCGGGCACCGCGCTGCAGATCTATGACTGCAACGGCCAGGCCAACCAGGCGTTCGAGTTCACCAGCGCCGGTGAGCTGCGCACGTTCAACGGCACACGCTGCGTCGACGCGAACGGCGGGCAGACAACGCCGGGGACGCAGGCCATCATCTGGTCCTGCAACGGCCAGTCCAACCAGCAGTGGCGGCAGAACAGCAACGGCTCCATCACGGGCGTTCAGTCGGGACTGTGCCTGGACGTGAACGGGGCGGCCACCGCCAACGGGACGTCGGTCATCCTGTGGAACTGCAACGGGCAGGCCAATCAGAGGTGGAGCGCGTCCGGTTCGTCGCCGACGACGTACAGCAACCCGGTGTTGTGGGAGGACCTGGCGGACGCCGACGTCTTCCGGGTGGGCGACACCTTCTATTACACGGCCTCGACCATGCACTACTCACCGGGCGCGCCGATCCTGCGCTCCTATGACCTGGTGCACTGGGAGTTCGCCGGGCATGCGGTGCCGAGTCTGGACTTCGGGTCGAACGCGTACAACCTGAGCGGAGGCCGGGCGTACGTAAAGGGGATCTGGGCGTCGGCGCTGAACTACCGTCCGAGCAACAGCACCTACTACTGGATCGGCTGCGTCGAGTTCAACCGGACGTACGTCTACACGGCGACCGCCGTGGACGGGCAGTGGCAGAAGCGTTCGCAGATCAACAACTGCTACTACGACGCCGGCCTGCTCATCGACGACAACGACACGATGTACGTGTCCTACGGCAACACGAACATCAGCGTGGCCCAGCTGTCGGCCGACGGGCTCAGCCAGGTGCGCACGCAGCAGGTGTTCAGCACCCCGTCCAGCGTCGGCACGCTGGAGGGGTCGCGGATGTACAAGATCAATGGGAACTACTACATCTTCCTCACCCGTCCGGCCAACGGCCAGTACATCCTGAAGTCGACCAGCGGCCCGTTCGGGCCGTACACGATGCGGCAGGTGCTGCTCAACCTGCCCGGCCCGATCAGCGGCGGCGGCGTGCCGCATCAGGGCGGGCTGGTGCAGACCCAGAGCGGCGCCTGGTATTACATGGCGTTCGTCGACGCCTATCCCGGCGGGCGGGTGCCGGTGCTGGCGCCGATCACCTGGACGTCGGACGGCTGGCCGCAGCTTCAGACCGTCAACGGCGCCTGGGGCGTCTCCTATCCACTGCCGAACGTGCCCCAAGCGCCGCGCCAGACGAAACCACCGACCGGCACCGACACCTTCACGGCGCTCGGCCCGGAATGGGAGTGGAACCACAACCCCGACAACACCCGATGGTCCACCGGCAGCGGGCTGCGCCTGCAAACCGCCACGGTCACCAACGACCTGTACAACGCCCGCAACACCCTCACGCACCGGATCCTCGGACCGTCCTCCACCGCGACGATCCAGCTGGACTACTCCGCGATGCGGGACGGCGACCGGGCCGGGCTGGCCCTGCTCCGTGATTCGTCGGCCTGGATCGGCGTCAAACGCGACAACGGCCAGACGCGGGTGACGATGGTCAACGGCCTGACCATGGACGGCAGCTGGAACACCACTGGCACGGGCACCGAAGCGGCCGGCGCGAACGTCTCCGGCGGCCGCGTCTGGCTGCGGGTCAACGCCGACATACGACCTGGCACGGGCCGGCAGGGCCGCTTCTCCTACAGCACCGACGGAGTCAATTTCACCGCGCTCGGCCCGGGTTTCTCGATGAACAACGCCTGGCAGTTCTTCATGGGCTATCGCTTCGGCATCTTCAACTACGCCACCCAATCGCTCGGCGGCGCCGTCACCGTCAGCCGATTCGACCTCACCACCCCCTGATCCGCGATCGCCGGCAACCACCCCGAAAAAGAAGGAGAACCAGTGATGCAAGACATCGGCAATGCACCCGAGGTCCTGTCGCGACGGCGGCAGGGCCTGCCGATCACCGATGCCGTGCCAATCGTTCAAGACATAGCGCTGATCAGTCCGGATGGGGCGACGTACCTGCTCCGGGTGCGCACATTTCGGAGCGGATAGAGTCCGGCGCCGCCGGCCCTTCCGCGTCCGCGAGCAACCGATGATCCCCCGGCGGCGCCGCCGCCGGGGGTGACCCGTGTGTCGTGGTCAGCTGCGGGTGAAGCGTTGGTTGGCGGCGCCGCCGCAGGTCCAGATCTGTGCTCTGGTGCCGTTGGCGGTGGCGTTGCCGGCGATGTCGAGGCACTTGCCGGCGCCGACGGCGGTGATGGTGCCGTCGCTGTTGAAGCGCCACTGCTGGTTGGACTGGCCGTTGCAGTCCCAGATGATGACGCTGGTGCCGTCGGCCGTGCCGCGCCCGTTCACGTCCAGGCACTTGCCGCCGTAGACGCGTAGCTCACTGGACGAGGTCGAGGTCCACTGCTGGTTGGACTGGCCGTTGCAATCCCAGATCTCCACCTGGGCGCCATTGGCCTGCGATGCGCCGGTGACGTCCAGGCACCGCCCGGATCCCACACCCCGGATCGCACTCGTGCTCCCGGACGGCGGCGGGCTGGAGGTGGTCCCGCCGTTGAGCGCGGTCAGGACGGCGTCGTAGGCGGCCTTCTTGTTGAAGTTGCCGTCGAACAGCAGCGGGGTGTCGCCGCTACGCCAGGAGTACTTGTCGGTGACGCCCCACACGGTGATGCCCGTGCACCGGGAGACCGCCAGGCAGGCCTGCACGACCCGGCGGTAGGCGTCGGCCTGGCCGCTGCCGGAGCCGCCGATGTCCAGCTCGGTGATCTGCACGTCGACGCCGAGCGCCGCGAACTGGGCGATGTTCTGCTGGTAGTTGGACGGCACCGACCCGAAGTGCGACTGCAGGCCGACGCAGTCGATCGGCACGCCGCGGGACTTGAAGTCGCGGACCATGTTGTAGACGCCCTGGGTCTTCGCGGCCGTGGCGTTGTCGATGTTGTAGTCGTTGTAGCAGAGCTTGGCGTTGGGATCGACGTTGCGGGCCGTGCGGAAGGCCTCCTCGATGAAGCCGTTTCCGAGCTTCTGCTGGAACGGCGAGCTGCGCAGGGTGCCGACCGAGCCGCCGTCGGCGAAGGCCTCGTTGACCACGTCCCAGGCGTAGATCTTGCCCTTGAAGTGGTTCATCACCTGGGTGATGTGGTTGTTCATGGCCGAGCGCAGATCCGACGCCCCAAGGCCGCTCACCCAGCCCGGCAACTGGTTGTGCCAGACGAGCGTGTGCCCGCGGATCTTCATCCCCCTGCTCTGGGCGTGGCTGACGATCTGATCGGCCGCCCCGAAGGTGAACGACCCCCGCGAGGATTCGGTGGCGTCCCACTTCATCTCGTTCTCTGGGGTTACCGCGTTGAACTCACGGTCCCACGTCGCGACGTAGGTCGAATCGGAGAGATGACCCGCCGCGATGGCGGCTCCGAAGTACCGGCCGCTCTGCGCGGACGCCGCGCCGAGCGTGCTCGCCGCGGCGTCCGCGGCGGTGGTCACCGCGAGTGCCGTGCCGACGGCCAGTACTCCGAGGACGCCGGCGACCAGGGCCCGAGGGCGGCCGCCTGCCGGTCTCCGGGCCCGTCCCGGGGGTGGTGCGTAATCGCTCATGCCTGAGCCTCCACTTGGTAGCAGACCGCGGCCTCTGTACTCACCACCCACACGGACAAGGAAGCCGCTGGGGAGTCAGTGTGGAAACCCGCTCAAAACATGTCAAGGCTGGATTTAGAAAGTTTCGGGCAGAGTGGCAGGACACAGGCCGAAAGTTCATGGCATCGGCTCTGTAAATTTCAGGCCGCCCATAGTGCCTGTGACCACCGTCCTTAGGTGAGCGAGAGCGCGCCGCCTTGACGGGCTGTGGGCGCTCGTGTTTGATCCGCGCACACCACCACCCCAGCCGGCGTGAAGAGAGGAGCCACAACCACACCTCTCGCTGTTAGCGCTAACATCACCCGCTGACAGCTCCGTTGGCGGGCGGCCGCCACCCGGCCGCCCGCCGCCCCCCTTCTGAATCGCGCAGGGAGAGAATCGACCGAAAATGTTAACGCTCACATTAAGTCTTCGCAGGTGGGCCGGATTGATGGCCGCCGTCCTCCTGACGGTGACGGCGCTCGCGGCGGGCGCCGGCACGGCTTACGCCGAGTCGAACGGCGGAGTGCGAGTGATGCCCCTCGGCGACTCGATCACCGAGGGCACCCAGGTGCCCGGTGGCTACCGCATCGGCCTGTGGCAGCGCATGGCATCCGGCGGTTACCGCGTCGATCTCGTCGGATCACAGTTCAACGGGCCGGGCGCGCTCGGTGACCACGATCACGAAGGGCACCCCGGCTGGCGCATCGATCAGATCGACGCCAACATCGTCGGCTGGCTTCAGACCTTCACTCCGCACACGGTCCTGCTGCACATCGGCACCAATGACGTGCTGCAGAACTTCAACCTGTCCGGGGCGCCCGGCCGCCTGTCGACGCTGATCGATCACATCACCGCGGCCGCGCCCAGCGCCGAGGTGTTCGTGGCGACGATCATCCCGCTGTCGTCGTCCGGACAGGAGTCGGCGGCCCGCGCCTACAACTCCGCGATCCCCGGCATCGTGCAGGGCAAGGTGAACAGCGGCAAGCACGTCCACCTGGTCGACATGCACAGCGCTCTGACCACGGCCGACCTGATCGACGGCATCCACCCCACCGCGGGCGGCTACGACAAGATGGCCGCCACCTGGTACACCGCACTCCGATCGGTGTCCGGCAGCATCGGCACGCCCGTCTCGGGGAGCACGAGCGCGATCCGGGGGGTGGGATCCGGGCGGTGCCTGGACGTCGTCGCCGTCTCACAGGCCAATGGCGCCCAGGTGGAGATCTGGGATTGCAACGGCCAGTCCAACCAGCAGTGGACCTCGACCTCGTCCAGTGAGCTACGCGTCTACGGCGGCAAGTGCCTGGACGTGAACGGGCGCGGCACGGCCGACGGCACCAGCGTCATCATCTGGGACTGCAACGGCCAGTCCAACCAGCAGTGGCGCTTCAACAGCGACGGCACCATCACCGCCGTCGGCGCCGGCAAGTGCCTCGACATCGCCGGCAACGCCACCGCCAACGGCACCAGAGCACAGATCTGGACCTGCGGCGGCGCCGCCAACCAACGCTTCACCCGCAGCTGAGCCCGAAAGCGAAGGAGAACCGATGCTTGCCAACCGGGCCAGGCGCCGCGTCGCCTGGTTGCTCGGCCTGCTCTGCCTCGTGACATTCCTGCCGGTCACCGCGGCCAGGGCGGACAATCCCATTGTTCAGACCATTTACACCGCGGACCCAGCGCCCCTGCTGTACAACGGCCGCGTCTACCTTTACACGGGACACGATGAGGACGGCTCGACGTTCTTCACCATGAAGGAGTGGCGGGTCTGGTCGTCCGCCGACATGGTGAACTGGACGGATCACGGCTCCCCGCTCAACCTCGCCAGTTTCAGCTGGGCGAGTTCCAACGCCTGGGCCGGGCAGGCCATCTTCAGAAACGGCAAGTTCTACTGGTACGTCCCCATGACCAACCGGGCCACGGGCCGGATGGCCATCGGGGTGGCGGTGTCGACCAGCCCGACCGGTCCGTTCAGCGATGCCCTCGGGCATCCGCTGGTCGAAACCGGCGAGATCGACCCGACCGTCTTCATCGACGACAACGGGCAGGCGTACCTCTACTGGGGAAACCCTCACCTCTGGTACGTGAAGCTGAACGCCGACATGATCTCCTACTCGGGAAGCGCCGCCCAGATCCCCCTCACCACCGCAGGCTTCGGCACCCGCTCCGGCGACGCGAACCGGCCGACCCTCTTCGAAGAGGGGCCCTGGGTCTACAAGCGCAACGGCCTCTACTACATCGTGTTCGCGGCGAAATGCTGCTCGGAATTCATCGCCTACTCGACCGGGACCAGCCCCACCGGGCCGTGGACCTATCGCGGGACGATCATGCCGACCCAGGGCGGCAGCTTCACCAACCATCCAGGCCTCGTCGACTTCAACGGCGGGTCGTATTTCTTCTACCACAACGGCGCCTTGCCGGGCGGTGGCGGCTACACCCGTTCGGTCGCGGTGGAGAAGTTCGCCTACAACTCCGACGGCACGATCCCCACGATCAATATGACCACGTCCGGCGCACCTCAAGTGGGCACCCTGAATCCGTACGTCCGACAGGAAGCGGAAACGATCGCCGTCGAGTCCGGTGTCGAGACCGAGCCCTCGAGCGAGGGCGGGATGAACGTCGGCTTCATCGAGAACGGCGACTGGATCAAGGTCAAGGGCGTCGCCTTCGGCACGGGAGCGACCTCCTTCACCGCCCGGGCGGCCTCCGGGACCAGCGGCGGGGCCATCGAACTCCATCTGGACAGCCCTACCGGGACCCTCGTCGGGACCTGCCGGTTGTCCGGCACCGGCGGCTGGCAAACCTGGACGAGCGTCTCGTGCCCGGTAAGCGGCGCGACCGGCACCCATGACCTCTACCTCCGGTTCACCGGCGGAAGCGGCTACCTGCTCAACATGAACTGGTGGCAGTTCACCGGCACGGGCGGCAGCACCAACCTGGTGACCAACGGCGACATGGAAAGCGGCACGACCGGTTGGTCGACGTTCGGCGCCGGCACGCTGTCGTCCAGCACGAGCGCCCCCCACGGCGGCGCCCAATCCCTGCTGATCACGGGACGCACCGCGTCGTGGAACGGCCCGAGTCAAGACATGACCTCCAAGCTGGTCAACGGCAAGAGCTACACGACGAACGTCTGGGTGCGCAGCCAGAGCGGCACACCCAGTGCCAAGGTGACGCTGGCGGTGACCGCCAATGGCGCCACGAGCTATGTCCAGCTCACTCCGGCGGCGACGGTCAACGCGAGCGGGTGGACGCTGCTTTCCGGCACGGCCACGGTCTCGTGGACCGGGACGTTGTCCGGGGCCACGCTCTATGTCGAAACGGCGTCAGGAACGGACGGCCTGTTCATCGACGACGCCTCGCTCGTCTGAACGACCCGATAGACGGTGGTGTCTCCGGTGCGGCGCGGTCCTCCGCACCGGAGACGCTCGTGTGGGACCGATGGCGCGGGGTGCGGGGCCGCTGAGCGGACACCCGCACCCCAATCACATGGCCCGGATCAGCTCCGGGTCCACCTCTGGTTGCCGCCGCCGGAGCAGGAGTACATCTGGATCAGCGTTCCGTTGCTGGTGCCGGTGCCGACCGCGTCCAGGCACAGACCGGACTGAACGCCGGAGATGGAGCCGTTGGAGTTGAGCACC
The DNA here is from genome assembly GCA_017592665.1 of Streptosporangiaceae bacterium NEAU-GS5. Lineage (GTDB taxonomy): Bacteria > Actinomycetota > Actinomycetes > Streptosporangiales > Streptosporangiaceae > NEAU-GS5. The sequence goes on from JAGFNW010000032.1 coordinate 68,432, forward strand.
CACTTCTGGTTGTTGCCGCCGTGGCAGCTGTAGATCTGGGCCTTGACGCCGTTGCTGGTGCCGCCGGCGTCCAGGCACTTGTTGCCGTACACCCGGAGCTCCTGGGCCGAGGTGTAGGTCCACTGCTGGTTGGTTCCGCCGTGGCAGTCCCACAGCTGCAGCTGTGTGCCGTCTGTGGTGGACGCGTTCGGGACGTCAATGCATCGTCCGGACGCCACACCCCGGATCGGCGCGCTGCCGCCGGCCGTCGGCGACGTCGACGGAGTAGGAGACACAGTCGGAGACACAGTGGGCGTGGGGCTGATTGTGGGGCCGGCGTTGAGGGCGTTGAGGACCGAGTTGTACGCGGCCTTCTTGTTGCCGCCGCTGTCGAACAGCAGGGGGCTGGCGCCGGCGCCGAGCCAGGAGTCGCTGTCGCGTACGCCCCAGGTGGTGATGCCGACGCAGCGGGCCACGGCCAGGCAGTCGTTAACCACGTTGGCGTAGGTGCTGGCCGAGCCGCCCTGGATGTCCAGTTCGGTGATGGCCACGTCGACGCCGAGGTTGGCGAAGCTGGAGATGGTGGTGCGGTAGTTGCTGGGGTAGGGGCTGTTGCCGTTGAAGTGGGACTGCAGGCCGACGCAGTCGATCGGCACGCCGCGCTGTTTGAAGTCCTGGACCATCCGGAAGACGCCCTGCGTCTTGGCGTCGTTCCAGTTGTCGATGTTGTAGTCGTTGTAGCAGAGTTTGGCGTTGGGGTCGGCGGCGCGCGCGGTGCGGAAGGCGACCTCGATCCAGTCGTTGCCGGTGCTCTGCAGGTTGGAGCTGCGCCGTCCGCCGCTGCCGCCGTCGGCGAAGGCCTCGTTGACGACGTCCCAGGCGTAGATGTTGCCCCGGTAGTGCGCCATCACGCCGTTGATGTGGTTGATCATCGCGTTGCGCAGCGCGCTGCCGCTCAGGGACTGCATCCAGCCGGGCTGCTGGGAGTGCCAGGCCAGGGTGTGGCCGCGGACCCGCTTGCCGTTCTGCCGGGCCCAGTTGAAGACGCGGTCGCCGTTGGTGAAGTTGAACTGACCCTGGTTGGGCTCGGTCGCGTCGATCTTCATTTCGTTCTCGGGCGTCACCATGTCGAACTCACGGCCCGCGATCGTGGTGTACTGCGAATCGCCGAGGTGGGCGGTGCTGATGGCGGTGCCGAAGTAGCGGCCGCTCTGCTCGGCGGCCGCGCCGAGCGTGCTGGCCGCCGCGGACGCGGGGATCTGCACGACCACCGCGGTGACCGCGCCGAGCAGGCCTATCGCGCCGGCGACGAGCGCCAGGCGAGGGGGAAAGGCATTTGTGCGCATGCCAAAGGCTCCGTAACTGAGTCATGAAAGGGACAGGGGAACACCCGCGAGATCCACGCCGTGCCCCAGCACAAGGCGCGCACCAACGGGCGTCGCACACGCCGGTTCCTGGCCGCACATCATTCGATGTGCCGCACACCACCCATCGACCGGAACCGCCTCGGGAGTCAGTCTGGAAACCTCCCCGAAATATGTCAAGACCCGACTGAAAGTTTCGATGCCGATACGCCGTCGTAAGGGCTCTTATGCCGCGTTAAGGTTCGCTATCGCGCTCCGAAACTTTCTGTTAGGTGAACTTCGGCAGTGCGCGCCTGTGAAAATTTCAGCCGGGATCATCTCGGCCGGGCTCCATAAGCAGAGGTAGCTCATACGGCCGTCGCCGCCCGGAGGCGGGCACGGAGCCCGGCCTTGACAGCCGTCCCTCAACTCGGTTTGCTCCGGCCCACCACCCATGGGACTTACGACGAAAGGAGAAACTCCGAAACGAGCAAAGTTGTCAGCGCTCCCCGCGGACCCCCGAAGAAAGGGCGAACGATGGAAGGGCACAGCGAAGCGTCGGCGGCGACGTTGCAGCAGGTCACCAGCTTTGGGGCCAACCCTGGCAACATTCAGATGTATCTCTACGCTCCCGGCGACGTCGCGCCGCGTCCGGGGGTCCTGGTGGCGATGCACGGCTGCAACGGCACGGCACAGGACTTCTACCAGGGCACCGAGTTCGCCTCGCTGGCCGACCGATACGGCTTCATCGTGATCTACCCACAAGCGAACAAGAGCGCCAACGGGCTGTCCAACTGCTTCGACGTGTGGTCGGACGCGGCCCTGCGGCATGGTGGCGGCAGCGACCCCGGCTCGATCGTCTCCATGGTGAATCACGTCCTGCGGCGCTACAACGGCGACCCGCAGCGGGTGTTCGCCACCGGGTTCTCCTCGGGCGCCATGGAGACCAACAATCTGCTCGCCGTGAACCCGGACGTGTTCCGGGCCGGTGCTCCGTTCTCCGGAGTGCCGTACGGCTGCCTCGGGCCCGCGGGGCGTGGTGACAAGACCCCGCAGCAGTGGGGTGACCTGGTCCGCAACGCCTGCCCCGGCTACAGCGGGCCGAGGCCACGGGTGCAGGCATGGCACGGCACGACCGACGACGTGCTGCACTTCTCGATGCTGCAGAAAGAAGTCGACCAGTGGACGAACGTGTGGGGGATAGGCCAGACGCCCGCCGCCACCTCTGCTCCGCAGCCCGGGTGGACCCGCCGCGTATTCGGCGCCGGGCAGGTCGAGGCCTTCACCATCAACGGGGCCGGGCATGACCTGCCACACCCAGGGATGGCCGGCCACGCGGTTCGCTTCTTCGGCCTGGACGCCGTCGACGGCGCCCGGCTCCAGCTGTCGGACTCCCATCGGGCTGGTTGATCCGGCCACGACGGTCTGGCGTGGCGGCCGACGGCCGCCACGCCAGACGCGTTACATCTCAGACCGGGTCAGCTTGGACTGCAGGAGACGCTGGGCCAGGTCCAGTTGCCGTTGTGCTGGATGGTGACCCCCCAGTTGTTGCCGCTGCCGTTGGGCCTGGCCACCAGTTGCTGGGCGTTGGGGTAGCTCGCGCTGATGTTCCAGGTGGCGATGATCCTCGCGGGGGACGGGACGTTCATCGTGACGGTCCAGGTGCTGGAGCCGGAGACGGCGACGTTGAGGTTGTAGCGGTCGCTCCACTGCTGGCCGGCGGACAAGGTCGCGGTGCAGCTGCCGCCGCCTCCACCACCGCCGCCTCCACCGCTGCCGCCCCCACCGCCACCGCCGCCGCCACTACCGATGGTGATGTTGGAGTTGCCGCTGCTCTGGTAGCCCTCGGTGGCGAGGATCATGTAGTTGAAGTTGCCGAGGCTCATGCCCTTGCCGGCCCAGGCGTCGAAGTGGTTGCCGGTGGTGATGGTGCCGCCGGTCTTCTTGGACTGCCGGACGCTCCAGTACTGGTTGAAGGTCGCGTTGCCCTGAATCGACGGGGCGTTGTAGCGGGTCGTCTGATAGATGTCGTAGGTGCCACCGTCGGAGGAGACGGTGCCCTTGTAGGTGCCGGTGGGCCGGTAGGTGCCCCAGTTGTCGACGATGTAGTACTCGACGAGCGGGTTGGTGGTCCATCCGTACAGGGCCAGGTAGGCGTTGCCGGAGGGGTTGAAGCTGCCGGAGTAGTTCACGGCCATGCGCCCGCCGGGGTTCCAGCCTTTACCGGTCACGAAGTTGCCGACGTTGCTCCACTGGACGCTGTAGTTGCCTCCGGAGCCGAGGGTCATGTTGGCCGAGCCGCCGCCGTCGGTCCAGAACGAGTAGTAGTAGCCGTTGTTGGTGCCGGTCTGGTTGCTGTTGATGGCGTACGCGGCGCTGGGCAGCAGTGTTGACGCCACGACCAGCGCGACGGCGAAAAGACTGCTGAGCAGTAGCCGGACTCGCCCGCGTAGGCGGGTCCTGCGGTGATTGGGGGCATGGTGCATGTACGTCATTCCTCCTTGTGGGGGATGGCCGGTAGGCAGGGGGCATGAGACCCGGGACTGCCGGTGGCGTGATGACGGTCGCCGTGCGGGGTGGGCGGACACGGCGGCGAGAGCCGGACGTCGTACGGCGGACGACCGGAAACCGGATCGCGACGAGGCCGATCGTCATGCGGCGGACGACCGGAGGACAGGTCGTGGCGGATGATCCGGGTCGACAGAGCTGGGGGCCTGTCGCTGGCCAGAGTATGAGGACGCCTCTCCAACGCTGTCAACGACTCTGGGGAGGGTGCTTGGAAACATGTCGGCGTCCCTGAACTGCTCGACACGGCTTGCCGGGCCAGAGTTTGCTCTGGTCATGCGGTCGACCAGGCTGAGATCCGCAGGGCGTGAAGGGCTGGGATTCGGCAGAACGAAGATCGTTTGACAGAAAATTAGGGCCCTGTGATTGAAAGTTTCGAGAGGTTTTCTTGATCAATTGGCCTCGACCTGCGTGGCTCACTCGCCATCGACCAGGCCGTTGGCCGCCGGCTGCCCCCTCATCGCTGCGGGCTATCGGGTGATTGGCCAGAAATTTTCCGTTGACAGCACGTCATCCGGTAGGAGCCGGCAAGGCGGGCAAGTTCCTACGAGGCCTTGCGCAGCCGTAAAGTTTCGGCAAAACTCCGAAACAATCGGTAAATTCGTTCGGCTCTCGGCGCCGTTGACCGGCTTCGCTGCTGAGCCGTACGGAGATGAGTGGGTCTTTTGGCGGAAGGACCCACGTTCGTGAGGTCAGGTGGTGAGGCTTCGGACGAGATGGTTGATCAATTGTGCTGCCCGATCCGGATCATCGGCGAGCTCGCCGAGGGAGTCGTAGGTCGGAAAGGACGTCAGGGCGAGCGTGGCCGCGAGGGTGTCGGCGGCTGTGAACGTGGTCTCGTCTCCGAGGCGTCGCAGAAGATGTCGTAGCTGGTCCTCGCGCCATTGCTCCCGCTGGCCGAGCAGGGCCGCCACCTCGTGGTCGACGCCGGCGAGCCCGAACAACGGGCGGAGGATGTCGCGCTCGGCGTGCCAGAAGCGGCAGGTCCGCAAGATGATCGCGGCGCATGCCTCGGTGGCGTCCAGGTGTCGCGTGTCGTTGAGTAGCTGGTCCATCCGCGCGCGTTCGGTCAGGTCCGTCAGGACCGCCTCAAGAAGGCCGCGTTTGGATCGGGCCTGGTTGTAGACCGTCACGCGGGTGACTCCGGCGCGTTTGGCGACGGCGTCGACGGTGAACCGCTGCCATCGCCGCTCCGCGAGCAGGTCGCGAGCCGCTGTGATGATCGCGCGTCGGGTGGCATCGGTCGTCGCCGCGCGCTTGCCGTCTGTCCTCATGCCCTTCCCGTCGTTGGTCTGCCTGTATAGTATTTCACTATACAGATAGTAAAGCGAGATGGAGGTGGCTGATGAGCAGTGGCATCCTGATCGAGTTTGGCGGTCTTCCTGGCACGGGGAAGTCCACCCTTGCCGCGCGGCTTGCCGAGGAGACGGGCGCGGTGTGGCTTCGCATCGACGAGATCGAAGGCGCCATGCGCCGCAACGGCCTGACCGCCGATCAGACCGGTGTGGCCGCCTACAGCGTGGCGCATGACGTGGCCGCCAACCACTTGAGGCGCGGTCTCACGGTCATCGCCGACGCCGTGAACCCGGTGCGCGAAGCCCGCGAGGGCTGGCGCGGCCTCGTCGCCTCCTCCGACTGCGGCCACCTGGTGATCGAAACGGTGTGTCCCGACGGCGCGGAGCATCGTCGCAGGGTGGAGACAAGAGTCAGCGATCTGCCCGGATGGGTCTATCCGACGTGGGCCGAGGTGCAGCAGACCGCGCTGATTTACGAACCCCGCACCGATCACCGGCTGACCCTCGACACCACCCGCCCGGCAGAGGTCTCCTATCGAGAACTCAAAGCATTCGTGCGGCCGACGACGGGCCCCGCCGAGCGAGACGGCAACGGCTAGAGGTGTCATCGGCGAGCACGATCTGGGCGCCCTGGGTGGTGGAACCGCCGCTGACGCCGAGCACCCGGCCGCCGTGACCTCCTCACCCGGACCCGAGCGAGAAATTTCAGCCCGACGAGCCCGCCGGCCCGGACGTCGCCGGCGGCCGCCGCGGAACCGCCCTGCGGCGTACGGCTATCGCCGCCCCGAGGGCGAGGGCGGCATATCCGCAGGTCACGGCCAAACCTGCGGACGGCGGGAGCGGGTAGTAGCCCACGAGCGGCGACCGGCCCACGTCCACATGCGCGAACGTCGGGATGCTCTGCGTGATCGCGAACCCGGCGGCAGGGGTGATCATCAGCAGCCATGGCGCCAGACCTGAGATGGCCAGCAGGTAGGGCACGACGACCAGCGCGACGACCAGCACGATGGCCACGATGGCTTGCTTGACCAGCGCGGCGAGGCCCAGAGCCAGTACGGCGGCGGCCGCGGTCAGTGCCCCGTAGCCGACCATCACCCGCAGCTCGGTGGTCAGGGTGATCGGCTGAATCGGATTCTGATTGGCACGCAATACCGCCAGGCCGACAGGGATCACGACCCCCGAGGCGAGCAGCCCCGCCACGAACGCGACGGCGCCGACCACCACGGCCTTGGCCGCCAGCGACCGCGCTGGACTCGGCTCGGCCGGCAGGCCGGTCCCGGTCAGCCCGCGCCGGTGTTCCGCCAAGAAGAACGTGACCGTCACCACGAATACCACGATCATCCCCACGGCCCCGCCGATCAGCAGGAGGTCGGCGCGCAGGCCGCCCTCCGCCGTGGCCGGCCCGATGTCACCGCCCCCGGTCACGATGAGCTTGTCACCGGACGCGACGACCCCGCCCGGATGATGCGGGGTCGTGCCATCGGACTCCATGGTCACGCCGACGTCGTCGCGACGCCACGAACCGTACGCGCCCTGCAGCCTGATCTGCTCGAAGGTGGCGGTGGCCTGGGCGAAGGCTTCCGCCATATCCCACAAGGCGCCTGGTGAGGTGACGAACAACCCGATCTCGACCGTCTCCGGCAGCCCGGGGAGCGTGACCGCGCCGACCGTGGTCCACGTGGCGCCGTCGTCCGACTCGTAGCCGGTGATCGTGTCGCCCGACCTGATCAGCCGCAGCCACTGCGGGCCGTTGTGAGAACCGCCGGGCACGTCGTGGATGAAGTTGTACTGCATCCGCACGCCGTGATCTCCGGTCAGCATGACGGCGGCGTACGGTGTGCCCTGCGTGAGGCTCCGCCTGATCAGGAGCCCGGCCTTCGCCCACGGCACCACCCCCTCCTTGACGTTGCGCACTCCAGGGACGACGTCCGGTAGCCGCATCTGCCCCGTCATGTCCGACACGCGGGCGGTGATACCGCCGCTTCCCTTGAGCGGCTGGTGCACGAAGTAGTACTTGTCCCGCACCGCCGTGCCATCGGGTCCCACCAATGGCGGGGGGCAGGGGCCCTCCCCCTTCCCTGTCACGCAGGAGCTGCGGGCGCCTCCGGCGATCAGCAACCCGAGCGACACGGTGACCAGCACGTAGGCCGCCATGGCGAGCCACCGGCCGCGCGCGGTACGGAACCTGGTCCATTCCGCGTGCAGCAACTGAGGGAAACGGTCCTGTCCGGCCGGTCGGCCGGATCGGTGCGGCGTGAATGAACTCATGGCGACGGTTGTACGCCGCACCCGGTTCCAGCAGCGTCGCAGCGACTGCGACCCGGCTGGAACCAGGGCTCTGGCAATGTAAGAACATGGCACCTCGACCCGGCGGCCGGTTCGACCGCACCGCCCGCACGACGACCGGCGGTGACCGCCGGTGAGGGTCCTCGTCGTCGAGGACTTCGAGGTCCTCGCCCGCTCCATCGGAACCGGGCTGCGCCGCGAGGGCATGGCCGTCGATGTCGTCATGGATGGCACCGCCGCCCTCGACAGCCTTGCCGCCACCCGCTACGACGTGGTGATCCTCGACCGCGACCTGCCCGGCATCCACGGGGACGAGATCTGCCGGCGGCTCGCCCACGGCCGCTGTGAGACTCGCGTGCTGATGCTCACGGCCTCCAGCACGATCGAGGACCGCGTCGACGGGCTCAACCTCGGCGCCGACGACTACCTGCCCAAACCGTTCGCGTTCGCCGAACTGGTCGCGCGCGTCCGCGCCCTGGCCCGCCGCGCCACCCCGCCGCTACCGCCCACCCTGACGTGCGGGGACATCACCCTCGACCCGGCCCGCCGGGTGGCGTTCCGGGCCGGTCGGCGCCTGGAGCTCAGCCCCCGCGAGTTGGCCCTGCTCCAATGCCTGCTCGCCGTGCCTGGCCTGGTCATCCCCGCCGAGGAACTGCTGGAGCGCGTCTGGGACGCGGCCGCCGACCCCTTCAGCAGCGCCGTCAAGCACACCATGCACCGGTTACGCGCCAAGCTCGGCGACCCGCCCGTGATCGAGACCGTCCGCGAAGGCGGCTACCGCATCGGACCGGCATGACATCCCGAAACCTCGCCCGAAGGTCCTTGCAGACCCGGCTCGCGCTCGCGTACGCGGCCGGCATCTACGCCGCCGGGGTCTTCGTGGTCGTCTTCGTCGCCGTCCCGCTCGCCGGCATCGACGCGGCCATCCCCAAAGACCACACACCATCGAGCGTGATCACCGACACAGGGCCCGGTTTCAGCCTGCCCCAGCTCCTCGCGGGATCGGCCGTCGCGCTGCTCCTCCTGATCCCCATCGCCCTGGCTCTCGGCTGGCACGTCTCCGGCCGGTTCCTGCAGCCGCTGCGTGCCATCACCGCCACCGCCAAGGACATCTCCGCCGGAGACCTGCACCGGCGACTGGCTCTCGGCGAGCCCACGGACGAGCTGACCGAACTCGGCCACACCCTCGACGACCTGTTCGCCCGCCTGCAGGCGTCCTTCGACGCCCAGCGCCACTTCGTCGCCAACGCCTCTCACGAGCTTCGTACGCCTCTGGCCGGCCTGCGCACCCTGCTCGAGGTCGCCCTCGCCGACCCCGACGCCGACGCCGACACCCTGCGCTCGGTCTGCCAGGAGGCCCTTGCTCTGGGCGGGCACCAGGAGCGGCTCGTCCAAGCACTGCTCGCCCTGGCCACCAGTGAGCGCGGCGTCACGCGCTCGGAGTCCCTCGACCTGGCCGACGTGGTCGAAGGAGTGCTCGCCTCCCGCCGCGGCCACGCCGCGCAGGCAGGCATCGACCTCGCCGAACACCTCATGCCCGCGGCCACGGCCGGAGACCCCGGACTGATCGAAAGCCTCGTCGCCAACCTTGTCGACAACGCCATCCGCCACAACGACGCGGACGGGCACGTAGAGATCACCACGCAGACCTCCGGCACGCAGGCATCCCTCACGGTCACCAACAGCGGGCCGGTCATCCCCGGCGACCAGCTCCAGCGTCTCTTTCACCCCTTCCAGAGACTGGCACCTGATCGTCACGGGCGCCGCGAGGGCTACGGTCTCGGCCTGGCCATCGTCAATGCCGTCACGCAAGCCCACCACGCCGCCCTCACCACCAGCGCACCTCCAGAAGGCGGCCTGTCCATCACCGTGCAGTTCGCGCACCGGGTCTCCCAGCCTTGATAGGAGATTCCAGCCGCCGCCCTCGCGCAGTCCTATGGAGGCGACCACCTCAGCGGCTGATCGACCATTTTCCCCCGCGGCGCGGGAGATCCCTCCTTGGGACGTTCCCCCGGCTTCCTCACCAGCCGTAACGATCGCCCTGCATGTCATCTCCGACACTCACGCCACCGACTTGGACACCATTTCATCAAGGCCTGGCTGTTCAAATCCGAGGCAGGAGCCGAACCAATTGCACATCCGTTCGCGCTCAGCGCGGCTTCCTGCTGGGCCAGGGATGAGCGACGATGTCGTCGAATTGAGCGGCAGTGGCCGCATTCAGAGGATGACGATCGCCAGCGTCGCTCTGCTGGCGGTGATCGCCGCGGTCGTGCTGTTCCATCACATGCACGAGCTGTGTCTGCGCCACGGTGAAGACGGCTTCGCCGCCGTCTTGATCCCCCTCGCGGTGGACGGAACGATCGTCACCGCCTCCATGTCCATTCTGCTGACCAATCGGCCGGCTCCCGCGGCGGTGCTCTGGCCTGGACCTTGCTCATCACCAGCAGCCTGGCCAGCCTGGGCACCAACATCGCCATCGCGGAACCGACGTTGACCGGCCGCACCATCGCGGCCTGGCCGAGCGCGGCGCTGACCGGAAGCTATGAGCTACTCATGTGCCAGGTCCGCCGTTGTGCTCAACGCCGACTATGAATCAGGGGAGGGTGGCGGAGCCGAGCCTTCTGCCCACGTCCACGCATCCGCGAGTGCTCGCGTCTTCAGGTGAAGCTGGCCGAGGCGATCGAGTTGCATCGGGCCGCGTGGCGATGGGCGCAGGCCAACCGCCGTCCGGACGGGGCGTTGCCGTCAGGTAAGGCGACCGCGGCCCAGTTCTCCAGGAGCGCTCGCTGGGGCCGTTGGATCAAGAGCGCAGGCGTGGCGGGAGATCTCGGCTAGTGCTGAAGACCCACCACTTCCGGTTCGTGTGGCCGAGTCCAAGGTCCGGGGGCGGATCTGGATTGTGGACGCCGGAGAATGCCGGCCCGGGTGCCTTCTCGCGGCGCACTCTTCTGCCGATGAGAGTGCCTCAGCCGTGGCTTAGCGGCTCACGCTGGGACGCATCCCACCTATAGCGAGAACAGGGTTCATCGCGTAGCGACATGCAGGGATATTCGCAATCCGATTCGACCTATGGGGATGTTGCAACCAGGCTGAGCAAGTTGCACACGAGGCGACATGGCTAAATCGGATATGCCCAGCCTCGAGGCATCGCCTATTGAGCAGTTCGGCCAAGCTAGGGGCGATGTCTTGACACAATACCAGCTAGATAATTAGATCACTTTCATGAGTCGGGGGGCAATCAAGGTGGCGGCGACTGCGGACCTTGGATACAACGCCTCTGCGAAACCACCCTAGGTATGGACAGTTCTCTCCTCCTGCGTCAGTGAACTGCTCACACGCCACAGAGTGCTCTCTCTGTCGACGTCAGCGTGCTTGAAGGGGGGCGCGAAGCTTGGACTCTGCTTATATTTTGTCGATACTATCGGCCAGCATCGCCGCACTCGCCGCAGTATGCGGATACGCTCTAAATCAGCAGTGGAAGCGGCAAGACGACAGGGCCAAACTCTATGCCCAAGCTTTAAGAGCGGCAGGCGATACGAGGAGTTGCCCTTCCGCATTGCTCGAAGGGCGGATTCTCGGCCAGAAACGCGCGAGAAATTCGGCACCATGATAAGCGACACGTTCGTGGAGCTTGGGTACTATAGAGCCCTTCTCTTGGTCCATTCACGAGAAGTTGGGGACGCATACGCCATGCTGCTCAATCGCACACATCTGGACTGTCGTGCGCAGAGGAAGGAAGCGTGGGAGAATTCGCCGCCGAGCCGTGATGCCGAGGCTCACCTGAGTGGCCGCTTTACGTTTGACAATCAACCCGAGTGGGCATTGTGTGTTGAGGTTATGCGACACGATCTTCACTTCCGTATGGCGGGTCGGCGTCTGCGACTAAGAAAAGAAATACTTGCCTTAATTCAACGCCGAGGGGTCGATCCGGTTATTTGGACGGATCACATTACATCCCTCAATGACGTTGGGCTTGAAATGAATGCAATACGACATCAGGATGGAGTGGCGAATTAAGTGCGACTTTCTGGCCCAGCAAGGAGTAGACGTCAGGTTCTTCCGAAGTGACGTGCGCATAAACAGCAGCTGTGGTCCGCATCCAGCGAACGACGATCACCAGCGTCGCCCTGTTGGCTATCATCGCCGCGATCGTGTCATTCCGTCACATGCATGAGCTGTGTCTGCGTCATGGCGAGGACGGTTTCGCGGCCGTCTTGATCCCGCTGGCGGTGGACGGAACGATCGTCACCGCCTCGATGTCCATACTGCTGGCCAATCGCTCGGGCTCACGTGGTGATGTTTTTGAGTGGGCCCTGCCTGTCATTAGCAGCTTGGCCAGTCTGGGCGCGAATATCGCGGTCGCGGAACCGACGATGATCGGCCGAATCATCGCGGCGTGGCCGAGCGCCGCCTTGATCGGCAGTTATGAGCTGTTTATGTGTCAGGTCCGGCGCTGTGCCCCGCAAGCTCAGACAGCCACAGACGCGGTTACCGCCCTGGAATTGGGCGAAGACGGTGGTGAAGATCCTCCTGACCAAGTCCAGATGTCTGTCGAGCGCTCTCGTCGAGTGACGAAACCCGCCGATGCTATCGAGTTGCATCGGGCCGCATGGCGGTGGACGCAGGCCAATCGTCGTCCGGATGGGGCGTTGCTTTCAGGTAAGGCGATCGCTGCCCAGTTCTCCAGGAGCGCTCGCTGGGGCCGTTGATCAAGAGCGCGGGACTGACAATCGAACTCGGCTAGTGCTGAAGAGCGCTTCCGGTTCGTATGGCTGGCGAGTCGGTCGAGGCGATCTCCCGAGCGCCTCGACCGGATCCAGGTTGAGGCGGACCTGGATTACGGGCAACGTGAGGATGCCAGCCGCGCTACTCTTCTCGCGGCTTACTGTTCTGCCGAATTGAGGATGTCTGCACGAGTAGCCCGGCGCATGACGACTTGATGGCCCATCGGGATCGCACAGCATGAGCGCGACGTGACGACAAAGATTATCGCGACGGCTTCATAGCTCGAAAACCCTCGATAGCTATATCTACATCAACCCATATGCTCATGTATCTATACGGCATCCAGAGAATATGAATATCCGGGCCTCGGGAGTGATGGACGGAAAGAGCACGTTGACCCGCATGCCGCAGGAAGATTATCGACAGTGCGGGTGATTTGATATCGCATGTTGCTTGCGCCTCCTAAACAGTTCCGTTTTCGGGCTATCTACTCACACCTTTGGAGGTTTTCGATCGTGAATAGCGATGATGGCTGCCGTGAGCGTAGCGGTGGCGGCGAGTAAATCGGCTACGTGGGTGAGCAGTGCCAACATGGGAACTCCTTGAGTCGAGTGACTCCGAGGGTGACACGATGACGCCTGGCCCTCGCAATGGACGCGAACGAAGCCGGACGAACTCGGCGGGGCCCGACTTCGTCGAAAGAAACCGGAGGTTCCCGGACGGTCCGGGACTGTGGAACACTGGCATGACCGCATCCGGCACTTAGAGTTGAGTAGTACGTATGCGAGTGAGGGCGGTGGATCTTGGACTACGTCGCTGGCAAGGTGATTCCGTCTGACGCTGGGACGCAGGTGGAGTTCGCCAGCAAACTGCGACAGATCCGCCTGTGGGCGGGTGATCCTTCACTGAAGGATCTTGCCAAGCTGACCAATGGACGTCTGCCGAAATCGACGGCGTCAGATTTCCTCAACGGCAAGCGCTGGCCGAAATGGTCGCAGGTCCGTGATTTCCTCGTCGCCTGCCAGGTCCCCGAGCAGGAGCATGCCTCCTGGTTAGAAACGTGGACACGACTTACAATAGACCCGAAAGAAGGGGTTCAGAACCCTCCAACTCTGCCCTACGTGGCTAGAAACGACGAAGCCCTACACTGGGTTGGTCCGATCAAACAGAGCCGCCGAATCCTGCTTTGGGGACCTCCAGGATCCGGGAAGACATGCTTTCTCGGGGCACTCGGTATTGCGGCTAGTGAGACGGTGCGGCCCTGGACTTTAATTGGCGGGAATCCCTGGTCAGCTGACTTCATAAGCTCAGTTATGATAGACATGGGCAGACGCATGTGCTTCCCCAACGCCAGTATGTCCCTACAATCATTCAATGCAGTTATGCATCTGGAAACCGGCCGAAGCTGGCGTACGAGATACCGGCGTGAGCCTATCGAACTGGGGCTTGAAATTTTCGATCCCCCCGGAGGTACGTTCGCTGCTCGCAGTGGATATTCGACTTTGGCCGACAGCGTCCTGGATTTACTAGAGTCCGTCCACGGGATCGTACTCTTTTTTGACCCGGTGAGAGAGCGCGTTGTCGGGGACGCGCACGAGTACTTCCTGTGGATGATCCATCGCCTTGCCGAGCGCATGCAATCACGCAACCTATTAGCTAGGTCTCGGCTCCCGCACCGCCTAGCAGTCTGCGTGAGTAAATGCGACGAACCCGAGGTCCTCAAGTACGCGTCCCACGCCGGACATCTGACCACCGTTTACGGTAAGCCCCCTTTCATTCGCGATGGGCAGGCCAAACGGTTTTTCGAAGAGCTTTGTGATAGTATGCCCGATGATGGCGCTCGCCTCGTCAAGCAGGCGATTAGGGCATACTTCCTGCCCGAGCGCGTAAGCTATTTCGCGACCTCGTCCATCGGCTTTTATAGAGCACCTGGCCAAGCTTTCACCACGGACGACAGCTACAACATCATTAAGGACGAAGCAAAGGCGTGGCGCCTGCGTGGCCCTATCAGGCCCATTAACGTTGTTGAGCCCTTACTGGATCTCTATGACAGTAATAGGCGCTGAGAAAGGTTTATCGGCGTGATTGGCATCGGAACTGCTTACGCAAGTCCTACTGGAAGTCACGAACGTCATCTCCTAGCCGCACGGGATGGTCAACGTCTGGTGCTGAAGACGGCAGTCGAAGGAAGCGTTGGGAGTGGTACTTCCAGCCACATGCGACACTATGTAGCGATCACCGCGTCTGACGCAGGACGCTAAGCGTCCTCTTCTGCCGCGACCCGCGCGCGGCGTACGACTCTGCCGCGAGTCGCGCGGTCACTTCATTGTGGGGGTTCGCCCGCGGTCGAAAGTTGATTCGATTGTTGCGCACGGTTTTGCGGTTCGTGTTCGTAATTTCTGAGGTATTCGAGTAGCGTCCCCGAGTCCGCAGCAGAACTCGCTGCGTAAGGTGCTCATGATTGGTTGGTCGTAGACGGCCGTGACGTTTCCGCCCCGCTGCGTAGACGGACGGCAACCGGAGACGTTAGTCGTCCTTCTACAGAGAACGCTTTTCATCCTGAGTAGCGGTCGGCTTCGATGGCGTGCAGGACGAGAATGGCCTGCACGATCGCGGTGGCGCGGCGCGGGCAGCAGCGCAGCTTCACCAGGACCTTCCACGTTTTCAAGGTCGCTACGGCGCGCTCTCCCACACCGCGGATACGCGCGTGGGCACGGTTGACGTCCTTTTGGGCGCGCGAGAGCCGCGGCCTATGCCGGTGACGCTTGAACGGCGTCCGGATAGTGCCGCCGGCCCCTTGGTAGCCCTTGTCGGCGAAGGTCATCACCTCGGCGGCGGTCAGGGCGTCGATCAGGCCGGCGTCGCGGGCGGCGGTCAGATCGTGCGCCGCCCCGGGCACGGCCGGTGACGCCCAGACCAGGCGGCCGGCGGGATCGGCGATGATCTGGACGTTGACCCCGTGGCGTTTGTGCTTACCCGAGTAGTACGGCTTCTGGTCGGCCACCCGGTCGATCGGGATGAGGGTGCCGTCCAGGATCGCGTAGGCCAGGCGAGCAGCGCGGGCGGTCGCGGCGTGGACGTCGTCGGCCAGGGCGGCGAGCAGATCGACGCACTCGCGTACGTAGCGCCAGGCGGTGGTGGTACCGACAGCGAACCCGGCGGCCAGGCGGGCGTAGGTGTCGCCGTTGCGCAGGTGGGCCAATGTCGGTAACGCCTGTTGTCCTGGGTTCAGGCGCCGCCATCGGCTCCGGCGTTCGGCCCGGCGGGCGCGGATGAGGTCGGCCAGACGCGTGAGGGTTCGGTTCGACAGCGAGATCGCGGCAGGGTAAGACAGCATCGAGGCTCCCGGTTGGGGCATCGGATCTTGGTCGACTGCTGTCTTACCGAGAGCCTCACCTCATCGCCAACTTTCCTCGGGCTCCGCCTCCCGCACCCATCCTGACCAGCATGATCAGGATGGAAATGGCTCAGAGCAGCGTTTCGCTGAATGACAGCCATCTTCCCGCATGTCGGAAGCAAGTTGCGCGTTCTGGATTGGCGGCGGGCCTCGCGCTGGTGCCCGCCGTGGCCGTGCTCGTCATTTCACCGCGCGGTGAGAGCGCCGCCGGGCTGGAAGCTCCGGTGGGGCTCGGTACGGCCGCCGCCTTCGCGGGGGGTGCGCAGCACGTGGCGGATGCCGTCGCGCTTCAAGCGCAATCCGACCTGACCACTGCGTACAACGACGCCGCGGGACGGACCCCGGCGACCATGGTCGCGGGTGACCTCGTCGGTCTTACGCTCCCGTCAGGCATCTATAAGCCTGCGATGGGATACCCGCCCGAGCAGCAGCAGCCGGTCGTCGACGGCTTCCGCTTTGGCGAGCAGTCGCAGCCGGTTGGTGGCGGGGTCGGGTTTCCAGGGCCGCCGGCTCGGGACCGCCGGCGATGACGAGTTGGGCCTCCGGGATTCGGGAGAGCGCCCGCACGGCCTGGTTCGCGCCGGTGCCGGGCCCGGTGAGCATCAGCAGGCGCCGATACGTGCGGTTCGGGCGGGTGGGGCGCCATCGGGTGAACTGCGGGAGGTCCAGGCCGTACTCCACCCGCCTGGGTACACCAAGGCACTCATGAACCCATCGACTGTTGCTTACGCCTACCAGCGGACCTGGTCCGCTGGCTGGAGTTCCGCCAGGCCACCGGGCTCGATCCGCTGGCCGCCCGGAAGGCGCACGGGACGTGTTCGCCCGCGCCCATAAGGAGCGGTTCGCCGACGCCTATGGTCGGCCGCCGGCTCGCCGGGCTGGAGGTGAAGGTCCATCCCCGTGTGGGGCGGCCACACCTACGCGGGGCTTGCGGAGGACGCCGGGGTGGCTATCCGTACGGTGCAGGACGACCTCGGGCACGCGAGCGTGTCGACGACAGAGATCTACGGCGCCCTCGCCGAGTGCTGACCAGCGGCTACCCTCACCGCTGACCGGACCGGGAGCTAGATGACGGGAAGTTCACCGCCGTCGACTGTCAGGCTTACTCCGGTGACCCACTGAGCCCGGTCTGATGCGAGGTAGGCGACGGCCTCGGCGATGTCGCGCGGGTCTCCGGGACGACCTAGAGGGATGCCCGCTGTGGTGGCGGCAAGCGGGACGTCCATCGCGTCGGCGAAGCTCTGGCGGATCGCGTCGGCGCCCGGGGTGAGCACGTTGCCGGGGATGATCGTGGTGACGCGGATTCCGGCAGGCGCGAGCTCTGAAGCGAGCGCTTTGCCGTAGGTGTTGAGGGCGGCCTTGGCGGCAGCGTAGTGAGCCAATGGCGGCACCGGTGTGAGGGCCGCTCCCGTTGAGATGTTGACGATCACGCTGCCCGACCCGGCCGCGCGCAGCGCCGGCAGTAGCGCGTTGTTGACCCTCACGGCGGACAGGTAGTTGAGGTGGAGTGCGTCGATCCATTCCTCATCGGGGATGGATGAGATGCCCCCGATGTGGGCGCGTGCCGCCGCCGCGTTGTTGACCACGATGTCGACGCCGCCGAGTTCGTCGAGCGCTGCCGCGGTGAATGCCTGCACGCCCGCGAGCGTGCCGATATCGCCCTGAATGAAGGTGGCGGCCTTCGGCGTCTCGTCGGAGGCGTTACGCGCCGTGGTGACGACGCTCGCGCCGCCGTCGAGCAGCCGCTGCACGATGGCCGCGCCGATCCCGCGACTGCCTCCCGTGACGATCGCGCGCTTTCCTGCGAACTCAGTGGTGTCGGGTGAAGTGGTAGTTCTGAACATGCGGTCCACTATACGGGTTCTGGACCGATGGTTCAGAACGGGTGTAACGTGGCGATATGGGGCGACCACGGAAATTCAGGGAGCAAGACGTCCTGGCCGCTGCGCGCCGGCAGTTCAATGAAACCGGCTACCACGGCACCTCGGTCGACGATCTCTCCCGCGCGACAGGGCTCAGCAAGGGAAGCCTCTACGGCGCGTTCGGCGACAAGGAGGCCCTGTTCCAGCGAATATTCGAGGAGTACTGCGCAGACTCCGACCAGGGCGCCGCCGCCCGGCTCGAAGGCCCGGAGGACCAGGCCCTGGACCGTCTCCGCCAATGGCTCACGGCGCCGGACGACCACACCGGCCGGCCTGGCTGTCTGCTGGCCAAGGCCACGGCCGAACTGGCGTCGGAGAACGACGCCATCGCGACCAGGTCGCTCGCGGCGTACGAAACGCTGCTCGACAGCTGCCGCCGCCTTGTCGAGCAGGCGCAGCGCGCCGGGCACCTGGATCCGGCCGCCGACGCTGAGGTGCTCGGCGGACTGATCCTCACCACGCATCGCGGGCTCGAAGCGCTCGCCAAGGCTGGGGTCGACGCGAAGACCAGGAACCGAATCGCCGACGCCGCGATCGACAGCATCGCACTGCCGGTTTGTTGACCCTGGAG
>JAGFNW010000033.1 GCA_017592665.1 Streptosporangiaceae bacterium NEAU-GS5
CGTCCACCTTGGTCCGCATGGTCGTCGATGCTGACGGACAGGTCCTGGACATGGGACGCGGGGTGCGTCTGGCCACCCCGGCCCAGAGGCGCGCCCTGTACGTCAGGTATGCGACCTGTATCACGGAAGGCTGCCCTATCCCGGCACATCTGTGCCAGATCGACCACATCGACCCCTGGGCTTCAGGCGGACGCACCGACCTGGACCGGCTGGCGCCCTGCTGCAGCTTCCACAACCGCGACCGCGCCATCCACCCCCAGCGATACCGGATCCGCCGAACCGACGACGGACGGTGGGCCTTGACCTACCTCGGCCTCCACCCCCAGCGTGTGCCCAGATGAGCAGATGAACCGGCACCGGTCCACGGAATCGTCACACGCCGCGACCCGACCCGACGAGCAGGAGTCAGCGGTCACCTCCCGCACGGAACAACGCACCCCGCGTGCAACGGCTCACCCCGCACACGGAAGCGGGATGCGATCTGCGCGGAGATGGGGTGTCCCGCACCGGTGCGGAGTGTAAGGCCCGGGGGCCGACTGGCAGAGCGCCCGGCCAGCTGGGCGGAGCGGACCCGGCGCGTGAGCCGGCGGGGCGAGTGAGCTGGCGGCGGGAGGTGGCCGGGTGCTCTGCAGCCGGTGGCCCTGCGGTCGGCGGGACGGTTGAGACGGCGAGAACGGCGAGTACGGCGAGAACGGCAGAAACGGTGGAGGTGACGACAGTGAGGATGGCGTGGCCCGCTGGGTCGGCGCGGGTGCGGTCGGCGAGAACGGTGCGGTTGGCGAACTAGGCGGTGGTGCCCGGCGCGAGACCCGGTGGGGACGGCGCAACTGTGCGGTGGTGCGCGGCGAGCCCCGGCGAAACCGCGCGGCTCTTGGCCCCTCCCCCAAAGCCCCTTCCCGTCGCCGTCGACCCGGAGCGAAGCAGAAGCAGGCCGACGACGAAGGGGCAAGCCCGGCCTCGCGTGTGCCTCAGCATGGGCACCTTCCACAGCAACCCCGACGCCAACAGCCACGGCCGGGCTTGCGGCGAAGGAGACGGTCTGCTCAGCTCGCCAAGGGTCGAAGGCGGGCGGGAAGGGGCGGATCCCCCTCCCGGAACCGGAGCGCCCCCGCCGGAGGCACCACCACCACTACTAGTCCGCCGCCGCAGGCACCCCGGTTAACGTCCCGGATTCACCAGCCAACGCGCCCGCACCCAGCAACCGCTCCAGCCCCGCCGAGAACCCACCGACGACCCACCGACGACT
Organism: Streptosporangiaceae bacterium NEAU-GS5; assembly: GCA_017592665.1. Lineage (GTDB taxonomy): Bacteria > Actinomycetota > Actinomycetes > Streptosporangiales > Streptosporangiaceae > NEAU-GS5. Next base: position 1,247 of record JAGFNW010000033.1, read on the forward strand.
TCGAAGACCCGCCGAGGGCCCGCTCCCGCCAAGGGGAATGTCGAGGCAGAGTTCGAAGCAGGCCTCAAGCCTTGGTCGGGCTGCAGGGCTAGGTCACGTCGCGGGGCTTACGGGCAGGTCGCGGAGCTTAGGGCAGGTCGCGGGGCTTACGGGCAGGTCGCGGAGCTTAGGGCGGGTCGCGGAGCTAGGTCGGGGCCAGGTCAAGGCGCGGGGCTTACGGGCAGGTCGAGGGTTAGGGCAGGTCGCGGGGCGTAGGTCCGGACTCGAGCGTTAGGGCAGGACTCGAGCGTTAAGTCAGGTCGCGGGTTAGGGCGTCGGCGAGGAGGCGGCCTTGCAAGGTGAGAACGGCTTGGCCCTGCTTGAAGGCTTCGGGGTCGAGAAGGCCGTCGGCGAGGGCGCGGGCGAGAGCCGTACGGGAGGAGGGGGCGAAGTCGGCGAGCTTATAGCCAGCGATCAGCCGGAGCTCGAGCATGATCCGCTCCAGGGCGCGGTCGGCGGCGGTCAGCTCCTCGCGGGCGTGGGCCGGAGAGGCGCCCTCGGCCAGCCGGGAGGTGTACGCGGCCGGATGCTTGACGTTCCACCAGCGGGTGCCGCCGACGTGGCTGTGCGCGCCCGGCCCGGCCCCCCACCAGTCGCCGCCGGTCCAATAAAGCAGATTGTGCCGGCAGCGCGCGGCCTCGGAGACGGCCCAGTTGGAGATCTCATACCAGCCGAATCCGGCCCTGGTCAGCATGTCTTCGGCGATGAGGTAGCGGTCGGCGGCCACGTCGTCGTCCGGCATCGGCAGCTCGCCGCGCCGGATGCGGGCCGCGAGGCGGGTGCCGTCCTCGACGATCAGCGAATACGCCGACAGATGGTCGGGCTCGGCTTCGATCGCGGCGGCCAGCGAGGCCCGCCAGTCGTCGTCGGTCTCCCCCGGCGTCCCGTAGATGAGGTCGAGGTTGACGTGGTCGAACCCGGCCTTCCGCGCTTCCCGTACGGCCTCGGCGGCCCGGCCCGGGGTGTGCCGCCGATCGAGGACCTTGAGAACGTGCTCGCGCGCGCTCTGCATGCCGAAGCTCATCCGCGTGAAGCCGCCCTCGCGGAGCCGGTCGAGCGCGGCCTGCGTCACCGACTCCGGGTTGGACTCGGTCGTGACCTCCGCACCGGGCGCCAGGCCGAACTCGGCGTCGATGGCCCCGAGGATGGCGGCCAGGTCGTCGGCCGAGAGGAGCGTCGGCGTGCCGCCCCCGAAGAACACGGTCTGGACCGGCAGGTCGGCGTCGCCCAGCACGCGTCTGGCCAGGCGTATCTCCTCGATCGCGGTCGAGGCGTACCCCTGCTGGGAGGCCTCGGTCGGCGTGTAGGTGTTGAAGTCGCAGTAGCCGCAGCGGGTCACGCAGAACGGCACGTGGACATAGAAGCCGAACGGCCGCTCGCCCAGCGCGGCCAGCGCGGAGGCGGGCAGCTCGCCGGTGGAGGGAACGGGATCGCCGTCGGGAAGCACAGATGGCACGTCTTTCAGTCTGCCATCGCCCCGCGCATGCCCATTGACGCTCTGATCACCCGGGTCTAGGCTGCGGAAGAAACTTTAAGGAAAGTTTCCTAATAGTTGGAGACCGCCGTGCGACTACTCAAGCACGCGCTCGCGGTGGCCCTCGCCGCGGGCCTCGCCACGACCGCACTTCCCCCCGCCTCCGCCCAGGCGCACACCTCCTCGAACACGAACTCAAACTCCGCGAGCTCTTTCAAGCGGGTCGCCTACTTCATCCAGTGGGGCATCTACGGCCGCAACTACCACGTCAAGGATGTCGAGACGAGCGGGGCGGCCGCCAAGCTGACCCACGTCAACTACGCGTTCGGTTTCGTCGGCGCGGACAGCACCTGCTTCTCGGCCGACCCGTGGGCCGACTGGCAGCGCCCGGTCGGCGCGGACGAGGCCGTCAACGGCGTTGCCGACGCCGACGACCAGCCGCTCAAGGGTAACCTCAACCAGCTGAAGGAGCTCAAGGCCAAGCACCCCGGCCTGAAGGCCCTGATCTCCCTCGGCGGCTGGACCGGCTCGGCGCACTTCTCCGACGCGGTGCTCACCGCCGACGCCCGCGCCAAGCTGGCCGCATCGTGCATCGACCTGTGGCTGAAGGGCAACATCCCGGGCCTGCCCGCCGGCGCGGGAGCCGGCGTCTTCGACGGCATCGACCTCGACTGGGAGTGGCCGGGCTCCGACGGCAACGTCGGCAACACGATCCGGCCCGAGGACAAGCAGAACTTCACCCTCTTCCTGGCCGAGCTCCGCAAGCAGCTGGACGCCTACGACCGGCGCGCGCAGATCACCGCGTTCCTCCCGGCCGCCGCCACCAAGATCGACGCCGGCTTCGAAGTCTCCAAGATCTTCCGCTACCTGGACTTCGGCAGCGTGCAGGGCTATGACCTGCACGGCCCCTGGGAGACGCTGACCGGCCACAACGGCAACCTGTTCAACGACAGGCGCGACCCCAACGCGGTGAAGTTCAGCATCGACCAGACCGTGCGCGACTACCTCAAGCGTGGCGCACCGGCGCGGAAGATCGTCGTCGGCATGCCGGCGTACGGCCACGGCTGGACCGGCGTCGCCGCCGGCCCCAAGCACGACGGACTGTGGCAGCCTTCCACCGGCGCGGCCCCCGGCACCTGGGAGGCCGGCAGCGAGGACTACAAGGTCCTGGCCGCCAAGCCCGGCAAGCGCTACCGCGACATTCTCACCGGATCCCTGTGGCTCTACAACGGCACGGACTTCTGGTCGTACGACGACCCGGGCACCCTGCTCGAGAAGGCCGCCTACATCCGCCTCAAGGGCCTCGGCGGCTCCATGATGTGGTCGATCGACGGCGACGACACCAAGGCCTCCCTGACCTCCGCCCTCTACTCCGTCCTCCGCTAGACCCGTTAGATCTCCCAGTTAGACCCCAAGCCGCGGGCTCGCTGATCATTCAGCGGGCCCGCGCGAGCCCCTCCACCCCCAGGTGGAGAACCGGAAGTCCATCTCCGCGCCGATCCTGTTGACCTGGCGTTTCCCTAGCGTTCAGGGCATGCAGACCATCATCGTCGCCCTCGCCGCCCTCGCCTTCTCGATTTACCGGCAGATGCGGCCAACGCCCGTCGTCGCCGACAAAGCCCTCCTGCTGCCGGCCGTGCTCATCGTCCTCGGTGTCGTCCAAGGCGGCCTGACCGAAGGCGGCTCCGTGGCCCTGCTCACGCTGGAGCTCGCCGCCGCCGTCGTGTCCGGCGTCGTACGCGGCGCCACCATGCGCCTGTGGCGCGACGCCTCCGGCGCCCTCTGGCGGCAGGGCACCATCTGGACCGCCGTCGCGTGGATCCTGTCCATCGCGATCCGGATCGGCCTGGTCCTGCTCAGCCACCCGGCGGGCGCCCACGCCGTCTCGACCGCCTCGATCCTGATCTTCCTGGGCCTGAGCCTCGCCACCCAGACCGCATGGGTGGCCTACCGATCGGCCTCCATCAGCGGGCGGGTTAAGGTCCAGGTGTGATCGGCGACCACCTGAGCCAGGGCTGGATCCTCCGGGCTCTGCTCAGGGTGTTCGGGGTGGTGGCCTTCGTGGCGGCCGTGTTCCGCTCTTCGCCCGGCCCCGGCCTCACGGGGACCGGGCTCGCCGTCACCTGCCTGTCCATCGTCGTGCTCGCGTCCGGCGGCGCCGCGCTGTGGTGGTCCGGCCGGCCCCTAGGGCAGCTCATCGTCCTCTACGGCCTGGCGCTCGCCGGCGCGTACACCCTGATCCTGATCGGTTTGCCGGGCCCGGGAACGGCGGCGCTCCTGGTCTTCGCCTGGACCGCGGCCATCCGGCTGCCGCAGAAGGCCTCGCTCCCCTTGGTCGCCGCCATCCTGGCCGGGCTGGTCGTCGCCCAGTTCGACGCGGCCACGGGCCGTCCCAAGTTGGACTTGGTCAGCGCGGTCGCCGTCATCTACCTCCTCGCGTACGTGACGCGACTGGGCCGGGCCAACCGCGCCGCCGAGCAGCGCGAGGCCGTGCTCGCCGAGCGGGCCAGGATCGCGCGGGAGATCCACGACATCCTGGCGCACTCACTGTCGGCCCAGCTCGTCCACCTGGAGGGCGCGCGGCTGCTGCTGACGGCAGATCGGACCCCCGAGGCGCTCGAACGCGTCGAACTCGCCCGCGACCTGGCCAAACGCGGGCTGGAAGAGACCCGCGGCGCGATCGCGGCGCTGCGCGACGAGGCCGCGCCGCTCGTGCCCGCGCTCGTCGCGCTGGCCGCGGAGTTCCGGGCGGCCACCACCCTCGACTGCGACCTCGACGTGGTCGGCCCGGAGCGCCGGCTGGGCCCGCAAGCCGAGCTCGCGGTGCTGCGCACGGCCCAGGAGGCGCTCACGAACGTGCGCCGGCACGCCCCCGGCAGCCCGGCCACAGCCCGGCTGGAATTCGGCGAGGGAAGGACCGAGCTGGAAGTGATCAACAAACTCTCGGATGAACCGGGCATGCCCGGCAGCGGCTACGGGCTGGTCGGGATGCGCGAGCGGGCCGAACTGCTCGGCGGCGAGTTGGAGGCCGGCGAGCGCGACGGCCGGTTCTGTGTGCGTTTGAGGCTGCCGTGGTGACCCGGGTCCTGGTCGCGGACGACCAGACGGTGGTCCGCGAAGGGCTCGTGCTGCTGCTCGGGCTCATCCCGGGGCTCGAGGTGGTGGGCGCGGCCGTCGACGGAGCGGACGCCGTACGCCTCGTGGGCGAGCACCGGCCCGACATCGTGCTAATGGATCTGCGCATGCCGCGCATGGACGGCGTGGAGGCCACTCGGGTGGTCCGCGAGCGGCATCCCGATACCCAGGTCGTGGTGCTGACCACGTACGCCGACGACGAATCGGTGTTCGCGGCGCTCAAGGCGGGCGCGCGCGGGTTCCTCACCAAGAGCGCGGGCGCCGACGAGATCGCCGAGGCCATCGCGCGCGTACGCGCCGGCGACGCCCAGCTCGACCCATCGGTCCAGCGCCGCCTGCTGGACTCGATGACCTCGCCCAAGGAGACGCCGTCGAGGCCCGGCGGGCTGACGGCGCGCGAGATCGACGTGCTGCGCCTCATCGCGGGCGGCCTGTCGAACGCCGAGATCGCCAAGCGCCTGTTCATCAGCGAGACGACGGTCAAGACGCACATCAACAACCTGTTCGCCAAGATCGGCGCACGCGACCGCGCCCAGGCCGTCACCTACGCCTATCGCAACGGCCTTGCCGACTAGCCGGCTAGCCGGCTAGCTCTTCTTCGGGGCCGTTTCGGTGGAGAGGGCGGCGACGAAGGCCTCCTGCGGGACCTCGACCCGGCCGACCATCTTCATCCGCTTCTTGCCCTCTTTCTGCTTCTCCAGCAGCTTGCGCTTACGGCTGATGTCGCCGCCGTAGCACTTGGCGAGGACGTCCTTGCGCATGGCGCGGATGTTCTCGCGGGCGATGACGCGGGCGCCAATGGCGGCCTGGATGGGCACCTCGAACTGCTGCCGCGGGATGAGCTCCTTCAGCTTCTTGGCCATCTCGACGCCGTAGGCATACGCCTTGTCCTTGTGGACGATGGCGCTGAAGGCGTCGACGGCCTCGCCCTGCAGCAGGATGTCGACCTTGACCAGCTCGGCCACCTGCTCGCCCGACGGCTCGTAGTCGAGCGAGGCATAGCCGCGCGTGCGCGACTTCAGCTGGTCGAAGAAGTCGAAGATGATCTCGCCGAGCGGCATGGTGTAGCGGATCTCGACGCGGTCTTCGGACAGATATTCCATGCCGAGCAGCTGGCCGCGGCGGCCCTGGCAGAGCTCCATGATCGCGCCGATGAACTCGGACGGCGCGAGCACGGTCGCCCGGACCACCGGCTCGTAGATCTCGTCGACCTTGCCGGCCGGGAACTCCGACGGGTTGGTGACGACGATCTCCCGGCCGTCCTCCAGGATGACGCGGTAGATGACGTTGGGCGCCGTGGAGATCAGGTCGAGGTTGAACTCGCGCTCGAGCCGCTCGCGCACGATCTCCATGTGCAGCAGGCCGAGGAAGCCGCAGCGGAAGCCGAAGCCGAGCGCGGCCGAGCTCTCCGGCTCGTAGACCAGCGCGGCGTCGTTGAGCCGCAGCTTGTCGAGCGCGTCGCGGAGCTCGGGGAAGTCGTCGCCGTCGATCGGATAGAGCCCCGAGTAGACCATCGGCTTGGGGTGGTCATAGCCGCCGAGCATCTCGCGGGCGGGCTTGACGGAGCTGGTGACGGTGTCGCCGACCCGGGACTGGCGGACGTCCTTCACGCCGGTCATGAGATAGCCCACCTCGCCGACGCCGAGGCCGCGCTCGGACGGCGCGGGCTCGGGCGAGATGACGCCGATCTCCAGCGTCTCGTGCTGGGCCAGCGTCGACATCATGAGGATGCGCTCGCGCCGCCCCAGGTGGCCGTCCATGACGCGGACGTAGGTGACGACGCCCCGATAGGTGTCGTAGACGGAGTCGAAGATCAGCGCGCGGGCCGGCGCGTCGGCGTCGCCGACCGGCGGCGGCACGGTCACGACGACGTGGTCGAGCAACTCGCGGACACCCGCGCCGGTCTTACCGGAGACGCGCAGCACCTCGGACGGGTCGACGCCGATCAGCCCGGCCAGCTCGTCGGCGTACTTCTCCGGCTGGGCGGCCGGCAGGTCGATCTTGTTGAGCACCGGGATGATGTGGAGGTCGGCGTTCATGGCCAGGTAGAGGTTGGCGAGGGTTTGCGCCTCGATGCCCTGCGCCGCGTCGACGAGCAGGATCGCGCCCTCACACGCCTGCAGCGAGCGGGAGACCTCGTAGGTGAAGTCGACGTGGCCCGGTGTGTCGATCATGTTGAGCACGTGGCCGTCCCAGGGGAGGCGGACGGCCTGCGACTTGATCGTGATGCCGCGCTCGCGCTCGATGTCCATCCGGTCGAGATACTGGGCGCGCATGGAACGCTCGTCGACGACACCGGTGATCTGCAACATCCGGTCGGCGAGCGTGGACTTGCCATGGTCGATATGCGCGATGATGCAAAAATTGCGAATCAGCGCGGGATCGGTCTGGCCAGGATGATTTCGCACCAAGTTCCGTTTCGACTGGGTAAGAGACGTGCGGCGGTAAACAAGCGTGGGCTGGCGGGCCAGCCATCTTCCATGGTGGCATGTCCGGGTGCCTGCCATGACCACGCGCCGCCGGATTCTCACGTGGGTGGCGGCGGTCCTGGCCGTGCTCCTGCTGCTGGCGACGGCCGCCGTCGTCGCCCTCCGCCTCCAGTTCACCGGCACGCCCGCCCCCTGGGCCCGCACGAGCGGGCACGACGCGCTGTGGATGGGGCACATGTGGGTGGACGGCCGCAAGGGCGAGGCCGACGTCCAGGCCCTCGCCGGTCGGCTGCGCGGCACCGGCATCAAGGACGTGTACGTGCACAGCGGCCCCTTCGACCTCAACGGAACCCTCCCGGCGTCGAAGTACCCCAACGCCGGAAATTTCTTGAAATGGTGGCGGGCATACCTGCCCGGCGTCCGGGTCTCGGCCTGGCTCGGGCAGAGCGTCAATGAGGACAAGCAGCGCAATCTCGATCTGGCCGATCCGGCGGCGCGGGCCAGGATCGTCCAGGGCGCCGCCGCGCTCGTCGCGCTCGGCTTCGACGGGGTCCATTACGACTTCGAGCCGGTCTCCGACGGCGACCGGTCGCTGCCGGCCGTGCTGGAGGCCACCCGGGCCGCCATCGGCCCCGCCCGGCTGCTGTCGGTCTCCACCCAGCAGATCGAGCCCATCGCCGGTGTGCGGTTTCCGGCCGCGCTGCTGATCGGCCACGACAAATACTGGAGCCCCGGGTATTTCGGCGAGATCGCGGCGCGCGCCGACCAGGTCGCGATCATGACCTATGACTCGTGGTGGCCGTTCTCCTCCCTCTATGGCGGTCACGTCGTACGGCAGGCCGAGCTGGCGCTGTCGATCGTGCGGCCCGGCAAGACCATCCTCATCGGCGCGCCCGCCTACCACGACCACGGCTGGCAGCGCAGCGACGACGCCGAGAGCGTGGCCACGGCGGCAGCGGCGGCCCGGCTGGCCCTCACCGAATACGGGCCGCGCACCGACTTCGGCCTCGCGCTGTACGTCGATTTCGCCGCAACCGAGGAAGACTGGCGCGAGTACGCGGAAAGCTGGGTCTCGCCGCGATAGTCTTGAGGGACTTGTGCAGGCGTGTCCGCTGATTCGAGCACGGTGATTTGAGCGCCGGGCTGAGCTGTTGGTATCCTGTTCAACTGCGTGTGGCGCGCCCTCTCTTCTGCCCGCGCGCCCCATCCATCTAAGACTTACCGAGGCTTCTTCGTGGCGAACATCAAGTCCCAGATCAAGCGCAACCGGCAGAACGAGAAGCGCCGGATGCGTAACAAGGCCGTCAAGTCCTCACTGAAGACGGCGGTCCGCAAGTTCCGCGAGGCGGCCGAAGGCGGCGACGCCGAGACCGCGGTCGCGGCCATGCTTGCCGCCTCCCGTCAGCTGGACAAGGCCGTCAGCAAGGGCGTCATCCACAAGAACCAGGCTGCCAACCGCAAGTCGGCGATCGCCAAGCGCGCCGCCGCCCTGCAGGCCGCCAAGTAATTCCGGTTCTCGCGGACGCCGCATCCTCTCGCGGGGATGCGGCGTTTTGTCGTGCCCACCGGCGTTTTGTCGTGCCCACCGGCGTTTTGCCGTGTCCATGGACTCCAATGTCTTGATATCCGGACATTCCCGGTGTTCTTCCAGGTCATTCTCGCCTCTAAGGTGGTGAAAATTCAGGACAGCGGGGAGCAAGGCCGGGAGGTCCCATGCGGGGGCGGACGCCACTCGTGCTGCGGCGCGCGCTGAGCGAGCCACTGCTGCTGGCCGCCTCGCTGGGCTCGATCTTGCTGGCCACGACCACGCTGGTCGCCCTGACCATGTACGCCGTGACCGTCGCCGAGGTCGGCGTCCGCCGGGCCATGGAGACGGCCCCCATCGCGATCACCGCGGCGACCGTCACCTCCCCCGTGACCGCGGACACCCTGCAAAACGTCGACACGGCCGTCAGAACCCACGTGAAGCAGGCTTACCAGGGCCTTCCGGCCACCGTCCTGCGGACCATCCGATCCGACTCGTACGCCATGCCGGGTCAGCAAAAGCGCGAGCGGCCCGACCTGACCAAGTTCGCGACGTACGAGAAACTCGAGAACCGCACCCGGCTGACCGCCGGCGCGTGGCCGCGACCGGGCGAACCGGTCCAGGTCGCGCTGACCGAGGCGGCGGCCCGCGCCATGAACCTGCACCTCGGCGACGCCTTCACGGTCGTCGGCCGGCTGACCCACAAACCCGTCCAGGCCACGGTCAGCGGACTGTTCGAGCTCCCGGATCCGTACTCCGACCAGTGGCGCGGCGACGAACTGCTGCTCCGCGGCCTGGAGACACGCGACTACACGACCTACGGGCCGCTCGTGGTGAATCCGCAGACGTTCGAGGAGCGCTTCGCCACCAACGTGTCGGCCGCCTGGCAGGCCGTGCCCGACCTGCGGGGGCTGCCGCGCGACCGGCTGCGCTCCTTCGCCGATTCGGTGTCGACCCTCGGCGACCGCCTGCACGGCGACTGCTCCACGTGCACCTCGTTCACCCGCCTGCCCGACATGCTGGGCCAGCTCGACCAGGCGGCGCTGGTCGCCCGCTCGACGATGCTGGTGCCGGTCCTGCAGCTGCTGCTGCTCGCCGCGTACGCGCTGACGCTGACCGCCCGCCTGCTGGCCGACCACCGGCGGATGGAGGTGGCGCTGCTGCGCTCGCGCGGCGCGGGCGGGCCGCGGCTGGCCCTGCTCGCGGGCGGCGAGGCCCTGCTGGTCGCGGTGCCGTCCGCCATCGTGGCACCGCTGCTGGCTCCGTGGCTGCTCCGCGGCATCAACACGATCCCGTGGATCCAGGCCGCCGGGGTCAGGCTCGATCCGGCGCCGGACGGCACGGCGTATCTGGTCTCCTGCCTCGTCGCGCTGGCCTGCGCCGTGCTGCTGGCGCTGCCCGCCCTTCGCGGCGCGCGCCGCACGTACATCGAAGAACAGGCGGCACGCGGGCGCGGCGACCGGCAGGGGCTGATCCAGCGGATGGGCGCCGACCTGGCGCTCCTCGCGGTGGCGGCGCTCGCCATCTGGCAGCTGGGGCACTACGGCGGGCCGGTGACCGCGACCGCGGCCGGCGGCCTAGGCGTCGACCCGCTGATCGTGACGGGCCCGGCGCTGGCTCTGTTGTGCGGCGGCATGCTTGGGCTGCGGCTCGTGCCGCTCGTGTCAGGGCTCGCCGAGCGGGTGCTCGGCCGCCGCCGCTCGCTCGCGCCCGCGCTCGGAGCCTGGCAGGTGAGCCGGCGGCCGCTTCGTTACGCCGGGCCGGCGCTGCTGCTCACGATGGCCATCGCGATCGGCGTGGTGTCGATGGCGACCGCGGCGACCTGGCGGGCCTCGCAGGAAGACCAGGCGCGCCACCAGGCCGGCGCCGACCTCCGGGTGGGCGGCCCGCTCGACTCTCCAGAGCTCGGCGTGCTCGGCCGCGGCGCGCGCCTCGCCGCGCTGCCCGGGGTCACCCGGGTGGCCCCCGTGGTCCGGGCCAACACCGACCTCGCCGGGGCCGACGCCACGCTGCTGGCCGCCGACGCCGACCGGCTGGACGGCCTGCTGCTGCTCCGCCGCGACCTCGCGCCCGACTCGGTCGCCGTGCTGGCGCGCAAGCTCGCCGCGGCCCGGCCGTCCGGGCGGCCCATGCCGGTGCCCGGCACGCCGCGCACGCTGACCTGGCAGGTCAGCCTCACTCCGGTCGAAGGCGCGGTGCGGCTGAGCGCCATCGTGCGGGACGCCCTGGGCGCGTCCCGCGAGTTCGTCATCGGGCCGCTCGTCGCGGACGGCCGCACGCACGCCTACACGACCGACATCGCGGCGCTCGCAGGGCGGTCGGGCAAGGTCGCCTACCCGCTCGCCGTACAGGCCATGCTGTTCGACATGCCCAACCCGGCGCCCTTCACCCTGCGCGTCGGCGGCCTGGAGTCGTGGACCGCCAAGCCCGACCGGGCGCATCCGGTCGAGCTGAACGGATCGACGGTCACCTTCAGCGACGACAAGAGCGAGCAGGACATGCGGCTGGCGCTGCTGCCTCCCGGCTCGGGCGCGGACCATCCGCTGCCCGTGATCATCACGGCCGACCTGGCCAAACGGGCCGATCTGAAGGTGGGGTCGGCGGTGGACGTCTCCCTGGGCGGCGTGCCGACGCCGATCGTGCCGGTCGCGATCCTCCCGGCCATGCCCGGCACCACCGCGGGCGAGCCCGCCGTGCTGACCGACCTGGTCACGCTGACGGCCCGCGACCTCGCCTCGGGCCGCCCGCCGCGTACGGTCACCGAGTGGTGGCTGGCCACGCGGGGCGGCGACACGGCCCCGGCCGCCGCGGAGCTGGCCCGGCATCGGGAGTGGGACCAGACGGTCGTCGACCGGGCCGCGCTGACGCGGCAGCTGCGCGACGACCCGCTGGCCGGCGGCCTGCAGGGGGCGCTCGTGCTGGGCTTCCTCGCGGCACTCGTCTTCGCCCTGCTCGGCTTCCTGGTCAACGCGGCTGTGGCGGCGCGAGAACGAACCGCGGAGTTCGCCCTGCTACGCGCGCTCGGCGTCAGCCATCGGCAGGTGTTCGGGCTGCTCGCGGTCGAGCAGGCGTTCATCGTGGCGCTGTCGCTGGCGGCTGGCACGGCGCTCGCCGTCACGGTCGCCGTGCTCGTCGTGCCGCACATCGTGCTCACCGGCCAGGCGACCGCGGTGACCCCTGGCGTGCTGCTGGACATCCCGTGGGGGGCGACGGCGGCGCTGCTCGTGGGCGTCGGCGTGGCGCTGTTCGCCATCGTGGCCGGGCTGGCCCGGCAGCTGCGCCGCCAAGGGCTCGGCCGCGCGCTCCGGATCGGGGAGGACTGATGCCGATCACGTTGCTGCGCGTGCACAAGGGGGCGGCGGCCGTGCTCGCGCTGCTGGCCCTGTCGGCGTCGCTGCTGCTGGCCGCGCTGCCACGGGCGTTCGAGCGGTCGTACGACCAGGCGCTGTCGGACGTGCTCGGCGGCGCGGTCGCGACCACGACGGATCTCACGGTCGGCGAGCGGCCCTTCGACTCGCCGGAGCTGCTGACGGAGCCGGCTCAGTTCGCCGCTCGAGATGACCTGTGGCGCCGAACCCTGCCGCCCGAGTTGAGGCGGATCATGGCGAGCAAGTCCACCGACTTCGGCGCGGAGACGTTCCTTACGCCGGTGGCCGATCGCTTCGACAAGCTCGGCTTCGGCACGCAGTACCTCGACCTCGCCTGGCTGCCGGCGGCCGAGCAGCGGGTCCGCTACGTCAAGGGCAAGCCCCCCGGGCCGGCCGGCGCGATCACGTACAAGGGCCAGCGAATCGTCCGCTACGACGTCGCCGTGGCGAGCGACGCGGTCACCCAGATGGGCCTCGACGTCGGCGCGACCGTGGTGCTCGGCTACAGCGACCCCATGGCGGCCCGGGTCACCGGCGTCTACGAGCTGACCGACCCCAAGGACCGCTACTGGGATCATCACCTGAACGTGCCCAAGGTGACGGTGCGCGCGAAAGACCTCGACGAGGAATACCTCATCACCGGGCTGACCAGCGCGGACAGCCTCAAGTACCTCAACGCGCACCGCAATCTGAACTACTTCTGGGTCCTCGGGACCGACCGGAGCGCGCTGACGGCCAGGGACGCCCAGCAGGTGATCGACGCGATCGATGTCTACCGGCGCGCCGTCACCGGCCGGACCACCAACTTCAGGCCGTACACCCTGGACACCGGGCTGAACGACCTCCTCAAGGGCTACCTGCAGCGACTGGCGACCGCGCAGACCCTCATGCTGCTCATCCTCGGCGGGCTCGGGCTGGTCGCGATCGGCGTCGCGGCGCTCGCGGCGCAACTGCTCACCGAGCGGATGCGGTCCGGCCTGACGCTGATGCGGGCGCGCGGGGGCGGCCTGGGCCAGCTCGTGGTCACGGGCACGTCCGTCGTCGCGCTGGTGACGCTGCCCGCCGTGTTGGTCGGGTACGGCCTGGCCGCCCTGGTCCCTGGGCCGGTCACCCTGGCGGTTCACCTTGGCCCGGCGCTGCTCGCGGTGGCGGCCATCGCGTACACCGCCGGACGGCTCGCGCTCACCCATCGACGGCCGTTGGACGAGCGGCGCGACGACGTCGTGGCCCGTAAGCCGTCACCGCGCCGGCTGGTGCTGGAGGCCACGGTCGCCGGGCTGGCCCTGGCCGGGGCCTACCTGCTGCGCACGCGCGGACTACAGGAGTCCGACCCGTTCCTGATGGCCGTGCCCGCCGCGCTGACCCTGGCGGCCGCGCTCATCACCGTGCGCTGCTATCCGCTGCCGTTGCGGCTGTTCGTGTGGCTGACCGCGCGGCGGCGACCGGCCGTGCCGTTCCTGGGGTTCACCCGGGCGGCCAGAGGCCGTTCTGTCGCCGCGCTGCCGGTGCTGGTGCTGCTGCCCGCGCTGGCCGTGTCGGTGTTCGGATCGGTGGTGTCGGCCGCGGTCGGCGACACCCAGCGGGTGGCCGCCTGGCAGCAGGTCGGCGCGTCGGCGCGGGTCGAGCGGGAGGAAGCGATCACGCCCGAGATGATCCAACGGATCCAGCGGACGCCCGGGGTCGAGGCGGTCGTGCCGGTGGCCAAGGGCAACTCCGACGTCGGCGGACATCCGACGACGGTCGTGGCCGTCGACCTCGGGGCGTACCGGAAGATCCTCGCGGGGACGCCGCTGACCGTGCCGGACGCGCCGCGAACCGTGCCGGGTGGGGTGGGCGGGCTCGTCTCGCCATCGCTTGGCGGAGCGCCGACGTTCGAGATCGACTGGCCGTCGAAGGTGCGGGTCGTGCGGACGGGGACGATCACCGGACTGAACGGCCTCGCCTCGCCGGAATACAACCTGGTCGTGGTGCCGTTCGACGGTCCGGCGAACACGCTGCTGATCAAGGGAGGCGTCCGGAAGGACGACCTGGCCGCGGCCGTGAACGCCCCCGACGCCCTGATCATGACCGTGGACGACTCGCTGCGCCAGATCCAGGACGCCCCGCTGACCAGCACCGTCCTCGCCGCGTTCACCATCGTCACGATCGCCCTCGGGGCGTACGCGCTGATCGCGGTGATCATCGCGCTGGTGGCCGGGGCCGCCGACCGGGCCAAGGCGCTGGCCTATCTGCGCACGCTGGGCCTGTCGCAGCGGCAGGCGCGCGGCCTGACCGTGCTCGAGGTCACGCCGTTGATCGTGCTCACGGCGGTGGCCGGCCTGCTGCTCGGGCTCGCGCTGCCGGCCGCCCTCGCGCCGGGAATCGATCTCTCCGCGTACGCCGGGTCGGCGGTCGACGGGTTCCCCCTCACACTGGGGACACCGACGCTGCTGGCGGCCGGGCTGACCGCGGTCGCCGTACTGGGGGCGTTCGCGCACGCGAGCGCCGGTCGCGCCGTCACAGGCGCGCTTCGACTGGGAGAATCCGCATGAGCGTGTCCGATCTCTCTTCCCTGGAGGCCGCGGCGCTGGCGCGGCGGCCTGCGTTCGGCGACAGCGCCCACATCCTGTGCGACAACCTGGTCCGCATCTACAAGACCGAGGGCGTCGAGGTGGTGGCCCTGCAGGGCCTCGACCTGCTGATCGACAAGGGTGAGCTGGTCGCCATCGTGGGCGCGTCGGGCTCGGGCAAGTCGACCCTGCTCAACGTGCTGTCCGGGCTGGACGTGCCGACGGCCGGGCTGGCCCGGGTGGCCGGAATGGACCTGTTGTCGATGAGCGCCAAGGACCGGCTGCGTTATCGGCGGTCGATCGTGGGCTTCATCTGGCAGCAGACCGCGCGCAACCTGCTGCCGTATCTCAGCGCGCGGGAGAACGTGCTGCTGCCGATGCGGCTCGCCCGGCGGCCCCGGTCCGCGCGGCAACGCGCCGATGAGCTGCTGGAGCTGCTCGGGGTGGCCGACTGCGCGAGCCGTACGCCTGCCGAGATGTCGGGCGGCCAGCAGCAGCGGGTGGCGATCGCGGTGGCGCTGGCCAACGAGCCCGGGGTCATCCTCGCCGACGAGCCGACCGGTGAGCTGGACAGCGAGACCTCGGCCGAGGTGTTCGCGGCGCTGCGGGCCGCCAACCGGGAGCTCGGCGTGACCGCCGTCATCGTCACGCACGACCCGCTGGTGTCCGAGCAGGTCGACCGTACGGTGGGAATCCGGGACGGCCGGACGTCGAGCGAGACGCTGCGCCGGACGTCGGAGGACGGCGATGTGATCGCCGAGGAGTACGCGGTGCTCGACCGGGTCGGGCGGCTGCAGCTGCCGCGCGACTTCATGAGCGCCCTGGAAATGGAACGCCGGGTCCGCCTCGAGCTGGAACGCGACCACATCGGCGTGTGGCCTGTGCGAGAGGACGCGTCCGACGATGAGTGAGCCCCTGGTTGTCGTGGAAGGCCTGCGGAAGGTCTATCCGCGGAGCGTGGAGGCCCTGCGGGGCGTCTCGTTCGAGGCCTGGCCCGGGGAGCTGATCGCGATCCGCGGCCGGTCGGGGTCGGGCAAGACGACCCTGCTCAACCTGGTCGGCGGCCTGGACACGCCGACCGAGGGCCGCGTCGTCGTCGCCGGTCACACCGTGACGGAGATGTCCGAGCGGAGCCTGCTGGCGCTGCGGCGGGAGGTGGTCGGGTTCGTGTTCCAGTCGTTCGGGCTGATTCCTGTGCTGTCGGCCGCCGAGAACGTCGGGGTGCCCATGCGGCTGGCGCGATTCCCCGTCGCCGAGCGGGAGGAGCGGGCCCGCATGCTGCTGGCGCTGGTCGGCCTGGAAAAGCACGCCAACCAGCGCCCTTATGAGCTGTCCGGAGGTCAGCAGCAGCGGGTCGCGATCGCCCGGTCGCTGGCCAACCGGCCGCGGCTGCTGATCGCCGACGAGCCGACCGGACAGCTCGACTCCCAGACCGCCCGGCAGATCATGCAGCTGATCCGGGCCGTCGTGCGCAGCGAGGGCGTCACCGCGCTCGTCGCCACGCACGACGCCAGCCTCATCAGCCTGGCCGACCGGGTACTGGAACTGCGCGACGGCTCTTTCGCAGCCGCCGAACCCGCCGCCTGACCCCTTCGGCCCGCACCCCCTCGGCCCGCACCCCCTCGGCCCGCACCCCCTCGGCCCGCACCCCCTCGCCGCCCGCTCCCGAGACCACCTCGCCGTTCATCCCCGAGGTCGCCTCGTCACCCACCCCCGAGACCGCCTCGGAGCGCAGGCCGGAGGGCTTCCTGGCACGCACATCGGGCAGGGCCAGCACCGCCAGGTTCGCCACGGCCACCAGCACCGCCGCCACCAGCAGCGGCAACCGCGTCCCCACCACCGAGGCGATCGGCGCGGCCACGGCCAGGCCCAGCGGCCGGGCGGCGTACGAGATGAGCGCGTCGAACGAGCCGACCCGGCCGAGCGCCTCGGCGGGAATGCGCTGCTGGACGACGGTCTCCCAGATCGGGCTGAGCACGCCGAGTCCGAAGAGGGCCACGAAATAGGCGACCGCGACGACCGCGATCGGAGCCGGGATGGCGAAGGCGGCCAGCGGCACCCCATAGGAGGCGGCCCAGATGGCGGCGACGGCCAGTGGCCGCCGGATCCGCATCCGCGGCGCCGCGAACACCCCCGCGATCAGGCCGATGGATCCAGCCTGCGCGATGACGACCCACGAGGTCTCGCCGCCCAGATGACTCACGGCGATCAGCGGCCCAAGGGTCAGCAGCACACCGGCCGCGAGGTGCCATACCCCGTGCCCGAGCACGCTGACCAGGAACCACGGATGACGCTTGACCTCGCTCCACCCCTCGCGGAGCTCGGCTCCGAAGCCCGCGCGCACCTCCTGCGCGGACGCGACCGCGGCCGCCTGGACCTGAGGCCGCAGCCCGCCAAGAGTCAGCGCCGAACCCGCGAACAGCCCCGCCGCCACGATGAACGACCAGCCAGGGTGTACAGCCAAAGTCAGCGCGCCCGCGATCGAGGGGCCTGCCATCTGGGCCACGCCGGTCGCCACGCCGATGCGCGCATTGGCCTTCAGCCGGTCGCCCTCCGCGACCACCGAGGTGACCAGCGGCGATACGGCCGGCACGCCGAAGGCCACGGCCACGCCGGTCAGCGCGGCGAGCCCGGCCAGGACCGGCATGGAGACATGGCCTGCCAGCAGGGCGACGCCGATCGCCAGCTGGGCCGCGCACCGGGCCAGGTCGGTGACCAGCGCCAGACGGCGCGGGGCGATCCGGTCGGCCAGCACGCCGCCGACCGGGAGCAGGAGCAGCAGCGGGACGAGCTCGGCGGCGAGAACAAGCCCGAGGTCAGTGGCCGAACCGGTGGCCCGGATCACGGCCAGAGTCAGAGCGGTGGGGATCAGCGCCGTGGCCAGCGCGGCCACGGCCCTTCCAGCGACCAGTCGGTGCATCATGCCTACGAAGGTAATTTGCCACCTAATGTTTCGTCAACAAAATATTTGTTGACGTATAGTGGCCCCGTGGAGAGCACGGAAGACTCGGTGGACCGGCACATCGCCCGCTGGCGCGGCAAGGCGCCCTTCGACGAGCGCGTCGAGGCCATCGTCACGCGCATGCAGTTCCTGGTGAAGCACGTGTCCCAGGCCAAGGACGACGCGTTGGCCGCGGTGGGGCTGCAAGAGTTCGAGTACGAGGTCCTGCACCGGCTCGGGTCACGCGGCACGGCCGGCCGGGCCACACCGTCCGAGCTGGCGGCCGAGCTGAAGATGTCACCCGCCGGCATGACGGGGCGGCTCGACACCCTGGAGAAGGCCGGCATGGTTCAGCGGATCCGCAGCGACACCGACCGGCGCCGCGTCGACGTCGAACTCACCGAATCCGGCCGCATCACCTGGCTGCGCGCCATGGACCTACGCGGCGAAGTCGAAGACTCCATGGTCGGCATCCTCGACCAGGACGCCCAAGACACCCTCTCCGCCCTCCTGAAACGCATGCTCCTCCACGTCGAATCCCGCTGACTCACAGGAGGAAGCCAGCGCCAGAAAGAGTCCCCGAACGGCCAGACGCGCACGACCGAACCTGACGACCGAACCAGAACGACCGGACCCGAACGACCGGATCCGAACGACCGAACCAGAACGGCTGGAGACGAAGACGGCTGGACCCGAACGACCGAACCCGAACGGTCAGACCAGGAGGGTCGGACCAGAGGCGGCGGCTCGCTAACGCCCTGTCCGGCTGGCCACGATCACCTGGATGGTCCTCTCAAGCGCATAAGCGGGATCCGTCCCGCCCCCCTTGACCTGTTCATCAGCATCCGCAACAGCCTGAATGGCAGCCGACAGACCGATCGGGCCCCAGCCGTTGAGCTGGCGCCGTACGCGATCGACCTTCCAGGGCGGCATCCCAAGCTGCCCAGCGAGCTGCGCGCCACGCAGATTACGCGGCGCGCCGCTGAGCTTCGCCAGCGATCGCAACCCTCCCGCCAGCGCGCTCACGATCAGCACAGGCGGGCCCCCGGTCGCCAGCGACCAGCGCAACTGCTCGAGCGACTCGGCCAGCCGCCCCTCCACCGCCAAGTCAGCGATCATGAAGCCGGTCACCTCGGCCCGCCCGCGGTGATAGCGGGCGACCGCCGCCTCATCGATCGACTTGTCCGCGGTGTCGAACGCCAACTGACCACACGCGGCCGCGAGCTCCCGCAAATCGCTACCCACCGCGTCGAGTAGCGCCTGCGCCGCCCCCTGCGTGATCGTCCGCCCAGCCGCACGCACCTCGGCCTTGATGAAGTCGAGCCGCTCCCCCGGCTTGGTCAGCCTGGTGACCGTGACCACTGACGCGCCGGCCTTCTTCACCCCATCAACGAGCGCCTTGCCCTTCACCCCACCCGGATGAGCCAGCACGAGAAACATGTCATCAGCCGGATGCGCGGCATATTTCACGATCTCAGCGATCACATCTTTACTCAGATCCTGCGCCGACCGGATGACCACCACCGAGCGGTCCTCGAACAACGAAGGCGACGCCAGCTGGGTCAGCTCCCCCAGCTCAACCTTCCCCCCGGCCAGATCGTGCACCTCCGCGCCCGAATCCGCCTCCCGCACCGCCGCCACGACCGCCGCCACCGCCCTGTCGGCGAGCAGCTCCTCGTCCCCCACCACCAGCGTCACCGCAGCAGCACTCCGCATTCCCGCAGCATCCCACGCCCCCTCCCACCCCCGCGACCCACCCCAACGCCCCCCACCGCCCTAACCCATCCCCACCGCCCTAACCCATCCCCACCGCCCTAACCCATCCCCACCGCCCTAATGGGAGCTGTCGGGGTCGTCTGATGGCAGACTCCGGTATCCAGTAGCCGCCGGCGAGTGAGCACTTCCCGCACTTGGACCGATCTTGAGTCCTAGGGTTAGATCGTGCCCTCGCCGGTGGTCGGGAGTGTGATGGCTGATGGGGTGTCGTGCCCGCCGGGTTCGGACGTGAGCACTGTTCCATTAGGGCGCCGGATTCTCCTGCGGGCTGCTGATCATGCTGGCGGTGGATCGGGAGAATCGCATGTTGTTCGTGGGCGATGACTGGGCTGAGGATCATCACGATGTGGAGGTGCAAGACAGCGATGGGCGGGCGATGCGGACGGCTCGGCTGCCCGAGGGCGTGGATGGGATGGGCCGCTTCCATGAGCTGATCGCGGCGTTCTTACCCGAGCAGGCCGATCCTGGCCAGGTGCTGGTGTGTATCGAGACCGACCGGGGGCCGTGGGTTCGAGCGCTGATCGCCGCCGGCTACCAGGTGTTCGGGGTGAACCCCAAGCAGGCTGCCCGACATCGGGAACTGGTGTCGCTGTCGGGAGCCAAAAGCGACAAGGCGGACGCGCACACGCTGGCCGACATGGTCCGTACCCGCCGCCACCAGCTGCGGCCGGTCGCTGCCGACTCCGATATCGCCGAGGCGATCAAGGTTGTGGCGCGGGCGCACCAGACATTGATCTGGGAACGAACCCGTCACATGCTGCGGCTGCGGGCCGCGCTGCGCGACTACTTCCCCGCTGCCCTGGTGGCCTACCAGCCACTCGGGCTGACCGGCGCCGACACGCTGGAGCTGCTGGCCAAGGCGCCGACTCCGGCCGCGGCGGCAAAACTGACCGTCACGCAGATCACCGCTGCGCTCAAGACCCGCCGCCGGGATATCCCGGCCAAGGCGGTAGCGATCCGCGAGGCGTTACGCGCCGACCACCTGGGCCAGGCCGAGGCCGTCACCACTGCCTACGCGGCCACCGTCCGGGCCGTCGTGGCGATCCTGCAGACCCTCAACACGCAGATCAAGGCGCTGCAGGACGAGGTTGAGGCCCATTTTGGCCAGCACCCGGCCGCTGAGACCTACCTCAGCCAGCCCGGCATCGGCACCATCTTCGGCGCCCGGGTGCTCGCAGAGTTCGGTGACGCACCCGGTCGCTACGCCGATGCCAAGTCCCGCAAGAACTACGCGGGAACCTCGCCGATCACCCGCCAGTCCGGCAAGTCCAAAACCGTCCACGCCCGCTTCGTCCACAACGACCGGCTGGTCGACGCCCTGCATATGCAGGCCAGCGTCGCCATCCTCAACTCACCCGGCGCCCGCGCCCACTACGAGCAGCTGCGAACCCGTCAGATCGGCTACAACGCCGCCCTACGCCAAGTCGGCAACCGACTGGTCGGCATCCTGCACGGCTGCCTCAAAACAGGCACACTCTACGACGAAGCAACCGCCTGGTCACACCGCACCAAACCCCTCGCAGCTTGACCCACAAGCCCCTGGGGTGTCTAACCCATCCCCACCGCGCGACCCCGCCCCACCCGCGCATCGTCCCCCCATTTCGCAACCCCGCCGCACCCACGCAACGCCACCCACCCGCGCGACCCCGGCCCACCCGCACAACCCCGTCCCACTCACGCAACGCCCCCTCACCTCACAACCCCGCCTCCCGCTTACCACCGCCGCACCCGTTCAACGCCACCCCACCCACGCGACCCGCCGGACATCGCGCCCCACATCGCCGCGTCCTCGCGCCCGAGCTCACTCCCCCGGGGCCAGTCGTCAGCGGTCTAATTCACCGACCTCGCGCCACAACGGCGAGATAGCCGCCCGACGTACCCACGTCACCGCCGCCACCGCTAGCACCGCCAGCACCACCGCGGATGCCGCGGACGTCGCCGCCAGCACCACCGCCGATGCCACCATCGCCGCCGCCACTAGGATCGCCACCGCCCCGCCCACCGCCGCTAGGACCGCCGCCATGGGCTGTGCCATCGCGGACGCGACCAGCGGCACCGGGGACAGCGGCACCGGGGACAGCGGGGGGACCTGGGGCATCACCGGCAGGTTCACCCCCGCCGCCAGCAGCAGCGGCGGCGATGCCAGCGCGGGTGACGTCAAGACGGGTGACATCAAAGCGGGTGACATCAACGTGGTGGGCAGGCGGATCATCTTCGGGGACGGCGACTACTGCGACGTCGCCGGACAGGTCGGTGCGATATATACGCATGCGGAGCCAGCTCAGCTCGGCGAGCGTTACCGGTGAGGGATGACCGTAGTCGTTGTCGGCGCCCACGCTGATCAGCGCCACACGAGCGCGCGTCGCCGCTAGAAATGCCGGGTCCTGTCTAGACGATCCGTGATGCGGCACCTTGAGGATGTCGACCTGAGGCACACCTCCCACCCACGCCTGCTCCTCCCATCCGCCATGCCGGAGACGGCCCTGTTGGCCATATCGACTAGCGCTGACCCCCTCTGCGACGTCGCCGGACGCGCCCGTGGGCGAAGGCGGCCCGGTCGCTTGAGG
This sequence comes from Streptosporangiaceae bacterium NEAU-GS5, assembly GCA_017592665.1. Taxonomy (GTDB): domain Bacteria; phylum Actinomycetota; class Actinomycetes; order Streptosporangiales; family Streptosporangiaceae; genus NEAU-GS5. The sequence continues at coordinate 23,050 of JAGFNW010000033.1, forward strand.
TAGGGCGGTTTGGAGGAGTCCATCCTCGGCCTCGGTCTCCAAATCCCCAGATAGGAGGGCAGAACCGGCTGACCAGCGTGCCAGGAGTACCACACTCGCGTTGTTCGCGGCCGATCCCTCGCCCGGACCTTCTGGGGCGACCTGAGGCGCCGGCGCAAGTGCCGTCAATTCGACCGGGCCGAAGCGCCAGCGCGTACCAGGAGTGACGATCCACTCAGGGATTCGCCGGGCCCGGAGCTCCGCCGAGACGCGGTCGCTCTCCTGATATGGCACCCGCAGCGGGCTGACGACGACCGCCCCTACCTGCCGCCCGCGTAGGGCGCCGAGGAGGCCACCTACGTGGTCGAGATGAAAGTGCGTCAGAACCAGCAGAGGAATGTCACGCACATCGAGGTCATCCAGGCATCGATCGATCCGGGAAGGCTCGGGCCCGGTGTCGACTACCACGGCTTTGCCTGGGCCCGCGGCCAGCACGAGGCCATCGCCCTGGCCCACGTCGCAGGCGACGAGCACCCATCCGTTCGGAGGCCATGGCGATGCGACGGGCCCTACCAGGAGGACCGCTACAGCCCCGCCTGCTACTAGCGCGATCGTCATCCGACGCCGGGCCCGCACGCGTAGAAGCAGCCAGAGCAGCGCGCCCGCCACGACGAGGATCGCCAGCCCGGCCCAGCCGCCGGGCCAGCTCATCGCCGCGCCTGGCAGGCGCGCCGTCGCGTGCGCCACCGTGATGATCCAGCCGGCGGCCAGCCCGGCAGGCCGTACGAGCAGCTGCGCCAGATCCATGCTCAGCGGTGCGACGAGCGTGGCCGCGAAGCCGAGGACGGTGGCGGGGGCGACCGCAGGCTCGGCGAGCAGATTGGCGGGGATGGCGACCGGTTCGAGCTGCCCGGACATGAAGATGAGGATGGGCGTCACGGCCACCTGCGCGGCGGCGGGCACTGCTATCGCCTCGGCCACCCAGCGAGGCATCCGCCGCGCCAATCGATCTCGCCATCGAGGGGCCAGGATGAGGATGCCGCCTGTGGCGAATACCGACAGGGCGAAGCCGTACTGCATGGCCAGGTCGGGGTCGAACAGGATCAGCCCGAGCACGGACGCGGACAGCGCGGTCAACCCATCGCGGGAGCGCCCGGTGCCCAGGGCGATCGCGGCGACGATCCCCATGACCAGCGCTCGCAACACGCTCGGCGAAGGCCTGGCGACAATGACGAAGCCGACCATCGCCACGACCGCAACCGCTGCTCGTGCGGGTAGTGGCAGTCCGATGAGTCTGGCCAGCATGAGGACGGCGGCCGCCACAAAGATGAGGTTGGCGCCGCTCACCGCAGTCAGGTGCGTCAGCCCCGCCGCTTTGAAATCGGCCTTGACCTCGTCGTCCATCCGGGTCACGTCGCCGACGACCAGCCCCGGCAGCAGTCCACGCTCCTCGGGCGGCAGTACGTCGACGGCCTTCCGGAGGCCGGCGCGCAGTTCCCCCGCCGCGGTCTGCGTGAGGGACGGTGGGGACAACACGTCTGGCGGGCCGCGTACAAGGATTACCGCCGCGAGGAGCTCGCGCGGATCAGGAGGTCCCAAGCGGCCCCGCACCCGAATCCGCTGGCTCGGCAACAGGCCCGCCCACCGCTCTCCTCTCCCGAACAGGACAACCGGTACGTCGACCGATGCTCCGGCGTCGGGCGATCGTCGCGAAGCACTTGTTCCGAGATCGAGCCGTATGACACGTCCTTCGACGACAACGCTCTGCCTTCTCGTGGTTCCTCCCGGCCGAGTGCGAATGCGTGGGTCATCGGTGATGACCACGTCGGCCGTGACCGTTGCCTGCCGTTTCGCGAGCTCGGCTACCGGGCCTGTCGTGACCGCGTGAATCTTGATCGAGACGACTGCTGCGGTGGCGGCTGTACAGGCCAAGACGGCGACTCCGCATCGGGCCCAACCGCTTGCTCTGGTGTCGCCTCGACGCGTACGGCAAGCCACACACCACACGGCGGCTGCGCCGAGGGCCGAGCCGACGGCCACCAGGCTGGCGACGGCCCACGTGGTCGACAACAACGCGATCGTGCAGCCCCAGACGGCCAGCGCGGCCAACAGCAGCGGGGTGAGCAGGAATTGCGCCGCGGATGGGTCCTCGGGTGACGAATCCGATGGAGGCTGCGGAGCGTCTGTGGGCGACAGACCCTCGGGGGGAGGAGGTGGCGGCGGAGCCGGTGAGGGCGGGGGCGTGGGAGAGGGCGACGGCGTAGGCAAGGGTGGGGGCGGCGTGGGCGGGCGCGGAGCCGACGTGGGCGTCGTGGGCGGCGTGGACGGGTGCGGAACCGGCGTGGGCGGCGGAGCGGGCGGCGTGGGCGGCGGAGCGGGCGGCGTGGGCGGCGTGGACGGGTGCGGAACCGGCGTGGGCGGCGTGGACGGCAATAGCGCGGCGTGGGGGGAGCGCGGGATGGCGCGCCCTGGTCCCACAGCCGGAGTGCGTGAGGTGGGCGGCTCGGGCGGGGGCGGTGACTTGGCGGGGGTGCTCAAATGGTCACCTTGTCCTTTAGCTCGGCGTATTTGCGGTCACCGATCCCCTGCACGGCGCGTAGCTGGTCTATGGCGCGGAAGCCGCCGTGGGTGTCGCGGAATTCGACGATGCGGCGGGCCAGCACTTCGCCCACGCCCGGGAGTTGTTCGAGCTGATCTGGTGTCGCGGCGTTGAGGTTGACCACTCCTCCAGCCAGCGCGTCGGCGCCGGAGGGCTGGAGCGTGGCGGCGCCGAGTGGCATTGCCAGGCCTGGGGGCGCCCCGACGATGATCTGCTCGCCGTCGATGAGGCGTCGCGCCAGGTTGAGACCGTCAGGCTTCACGCCTTTCAGCACGCCGCCCGCGGCCGTGACCGCATCGATGACGCGTGATCCCGCCGGAAGCGGAATCACTCCCGGTCGGCGCACCTTGCCTGTGACGTAGACAGTGATGTCGGGTGTCGGGATCGATGACGGGACGGCGGGACCACCCGCAACAGGGGCGGGCGGTGGCACGGGCTCCATCTGCGGGCGCGACCTCCATGCGACAACGCCGGCGACGAGGGCTGCGAGCAACCCGAGCAGGAGCAGGACACGCAAGCCGGGCCGTCCAGGATCCAGCCCGGGCGCGCTCTCATGCAGCAGGGCCCTTAGCCGCTCCGAGAGCGACGTCCCCGGAAGCCGGAGGTCACGCTGGGGGGCACGTCGGAGGTCGCGCTGGGAGTCGCGCTGGGGGTCACGTCGGAGGTCCCGCTCGGCTTCGTCTTCGGCGGCTCGGTCCGCGTTGGTCGTTGGCTCAGGCTTGGACTCGATGTCATGGTCGACGTCCGTGTAAGGGTGGCGGCGATCATCCGGGCCAGGCGGGGAGGGCGCTTCGGGCATCCAAGCACGCCCGAAGGATGGTGGTGGGAGAACGCGGGCTGCTTCGCCTTCCGCCGGCGCGGGGGCGCTGTCGGGACATAGCGAGGCACCGTACGAAAGGGCAAAGGCGCTGTCGGGACACGGCGAAGCGTCGCACACAGGCGCGAGGGCGCTGTGGGGACGTGGCGAGGTGCCATGCGAAGGTGCGGGGGCGCTGTCGGGACAGGGCGAAGCGTCGCACACAGGGGCGGGGGCGCTGTCGGGACGTGGCGAGGTGCCATGCGAAGGCGCGGGAGGTGGGTGGGGGGCAGCAGTTGACGCATGAGTCACCAAGGCGTGGAGTCTGGCCTCGGCGGCGAGACGGTTGGCCTGCTGCTGCTTGCTTCGCACCCAGGCACCGTAGGAGCGGCGACCGCGACCGCTGGGCGGCGAACGCGGTTCTGTGGATATCTTGCGCGCAGTCCGAGCGATGAGGCGGTCAGAGTCAGAAGGTCGGAGAGATGGTGACGCCCAGCAGGCCGGGGCCGGTGTGGGCGCTGACCACGGGACCGACCTCTACGGTCAGGAGGCGGACGGCGTTGGGGATGCGGTCGGCGAGGCGGGCGGCGAGGGCTTCGGCGCGGGGGGCGGCCGAGAGGTGGCAGACGGCCACGTTGACGGCGTCGTCCCCGGCGGCGAGCAGGGCCAGTTCTTCCAGGCGGGCGATGGCGCGGGAGGACGTGCGCACCTTTTCGAGGAGAGAGATGGCGCCGTCGCCGATGTGCAGGAGAGGCTTGATCGCCAGGGCGGAGCCGAAGAGGTTGGCGATGACTCCTATGCGGCCGCCGCGGCGGAGGTGTTCGAGGGTGTCCACGTAGAAATAGCTGCGGGTCGCGGCGGCGCATTGGCGGGCCATGGCGGCGGCTTCCGCCAGATCGGCGCCCTGCTCAGCGGCGCGGGCCGCGGCGAGCGCGGGGAATCCGAGGCCCATCGCGATCGAACGGCTGTCGATCACCTCGACGGGGATCGGCGCCTCTTTGGCGGCGATGGTGGCGGCTTCTACGGTCCCGGAGATCTGGCTGGAGAGGTGGACCGATATGACTCCCGTCGCGCCCGCCACCGCCGCCTTCTCGTACTCCTCCGTAAAGCGCTGCGGGGCGGGCCGCGAGGTGGTGACCGGGGCCCGGGCGCGGAGCGCCTGGGCGATGTCGCCGGCGTCGACCTGGTCTCCGTCGTCGAACTGCCGACCGCCGATCATCACGTGGAGCGGTACGACGGAGATGCCCCAGCGTTCGATGTCGGCGGCCATCAGGTAGGCGGTGGAATCCGTGACGACGGCGACCGGCGGTGACATATCGAGAGGTTACCTCTTCACTGATCGGTCGCTCGGGAGCAGAATCCGCGCGGGTCGAGGGGCGGGGCGGCGTACGACCACGGCGGTGAGGAGCGCAGCGGCGGCAAGCGTGGTGGCGGCTACGCCGAAGGCCAGGTGGTAGCCGGTGACAGAGGGAAGGTGGGCCGACGCGAGGGTGGAGAGGGTGGCCACGCCGAGGGCGGCCCCTACTTGGGCCGTCGTGTTGAAAAGGCCGGACACCACGCCCGCGTCGTCGGGGCCGGCGCTGGACATGCCGAGCCCGGTGAGGGCGGGCAGCACGAGGCCGCCGCCGGCGATGAGGAGCATGGTCGGGAGGAGGTCGCGAGCGAAGGAGGCGTCGGCGGCGGGGAGTCGTACGAGAAGGACGAGCGCGAAGGTGAGGAGCAGCAGACCGGAGAGCAGGACGCCGCGCTCGCCGAAGCGGGCGATGAGGCGGGCCGAAAGGAAGAGCGAGACGGCACCGATGCCAAGGGCGGCCGGCAGCATGGCGAGGCCGGTCTGGGAGGGCGAGTAACCGAGCACGCCCTGCATGTAGAGGGCGATCAAGATCTGGAATCCGAACATCGCGGCGATGGCCAGCAACTGGATCACGTTGGCCCCGGACACCTCGCGTGAACGGAAGACGCGCAGCGGCAGCAAGGGCCGGGCCGCGGTGGCCTGCCGTACGACAAAGGCCGCCAGCAGTGCGAGGGACGCCGCGAGGGTGACGATGCCGCCGCCGATGATGGTGTAGATGGCGAGGATCAGGCCCCCGGTCACCAGGACCGCGCCCAACGCGTCGGCGCCGGCGGAAAGGCCCAGGCCGCGCTCGGGAGTGAGAGCCTGGAGGGCCACGAAAGCCGCCGCCAGGCCGATGGGCAGGTTGATGAAGAAGATCCAGTGCCAGCTGAGCGCCTGGGTGAGGACGCCGCCGAGCACCTGGCCGATCGAGGCCCCCGCAGCGCCCACGAAGCTGACCACTCCGAACGCCTTGGCCCGTTCCTTCGGCTCCTGAAAAAGCGTGGCGATCATGCCGAGGCTGACGGCGGACGCCATGGCGCCGCCGAGGCCTTGGAAGAATCTGGCCGCGACCAGCATCGGCCCGTTCATGGCGAGGCCGCCGGCCAGTGAGGCGAGGGTGAAGACCGCGAGCCCCGCAAGGAACACCCGCTTGCGGCCCACCAGGTCTCCCATCCGCCCGGCGAGCAGCAGGAAACCCCCAAAGGCGATCATGTACGCGTTGACGACCCAGGTGAGCTGGGCCGGACTGAATCCAAGGTCGGTCTGGATGACCGGCAGCGCCACCGTCACGATGCTGCCGTCCAGGATGATCATCAACATCGATGCGGCGAGCACGCCGAGCGAGGTCCAGCGAGAGCGCATGGCTCCTCCTGTTGGTTTAGTAACAGAAGGAACGCTAGCAGATGGTTTCGTAGCGGACAATCTTTAACGGGAGCGTGCGCGCCTCACCTTGGACTCCTCCGGGGTCGCCAGATGGCCCTCCACAAGGCGCGTGAGCGCGCGTACGAAGACCTCGCGCTCGTCCTCTGGCAGGGCGTCCAGCACGGCCTCGTGGACCCCGTCGGCGATCCTGGAGCCTTCCTCGACCATCTCCCGCCCCTGCGGTGTCACGGCGATGATCCGCGCCCGCCGATCACTGCTCGACGGGCGGCGCTCGGCGTATCCGCGGCGCTCGAGCTCGTCGGTGGTCACCACCATCGTGGTCTTGTCGAGGTCGGACATCTCGGCCAGCTGGGCCTGCGTACGCTCGGCGTCCACCGCGTGATTGAGCACGCAGTAGCCCCGCGGCGTGATCCCCGACTCCTCGAAGGCCGCGCTCATCCGCGTGGAAAGCACGTAAGCGGCATGATTCAGCAGAAACGAGACGTCAGGCTGGGTCCTCATGACCCGAATGATAGTCCGCTACGAAACTATTTATTACTGAACCGGAGTGCCGCCGCGCCACACCCGGCGCGGCTTGAGCCCGAACGCCCAGGCGAACGCGCCCTCGTGGTCGGCGTCCCACTGGACGATGTCGGCGAGCCGGCCCGGCGCGAGCACGCCGCGGTCGGGCGCCTGCAGCACGTGCGCCCCGCCCAGCGTCGCCGCGCGAAGGGCGTCGCCCACGCTCATCCCGAACGCGGAGACGGCCAGCGCGATCACCAGCGACATCGAGGTGATGCCGCAGTGGCCAGGGTTGTGGTCGCTGCCGAGCGCGATGGGCACGCCCTGGGCGACCATCTTCCGGACCGGCGGGAGGCTGCCGTTCTGCAGCGCCGTGCCCGGGCAGACGACCGCGGGCACGCCGTAGCGCGCCATCAGCGCGATGTCCTCGTCGGAGGTGTGGTGGAGCAGGTCGGCCGAGGCGCAGCCCATCTCGGCGGCGAGCTGCACGGCGCCGCGCCGGTGATAGGCCCCGGCGTGGACGCGCGGCATGAGGCCGACGTTACGGCCGGACGCGAGGACCCAGCGGGATTCGTCGGTGCTGAAGTGGCCGTCGTCGCAGTAGACGTCGACGCTGTCGGCTCCGGCGGCGGCCGCGTCGGCGCACCAGGCGGCCACGGCCTCGACATAGTCGCGCTGGCGGCCGAAATACTCGGGCGGCACCACGTGCGCGGCCATGAAGGTGACATGCACCCGCGGCATCATCGGCTCCTTCTCCAGCTCGCGGAGGAGCCGCACGTCGGCGAGCTCGCCGTCGCGGGTGAGGTGGTAGCCGGTCTTGGCCTCGACGGTGGTCGTGCCGGCGAGCAGCCATTCGCGCAGGCGCTCGCGCACGCCGTTGCACAAGGTCCACGGGTCGGTGCCGCGGGTCACGGTGACGGTGGAGCCGATGCCGCCACCCGCCGCGGTGATCGCGGACGGCGTGGAGCCGCCGGAGCGCATGGCCATCTCGGCGTAGCGATTGCCGGCATAGACAGGGTGGGTGTGCGCGTCGATCAGGCCAGGCGTGACCAGCGCTCCGCCGAGGTTCTCGACATGGTCGACATCGACGATGTCGTCGACGACTCCCGGCACGTTCTGCGGGAGGTCGGCGGCCCGGCCCACCCAGGCGATGCGGTCGTTGTGCACCAGGATGGCGGCATTACTGCACACGTCATGGCCGGTCCAGAGCCGGCCGATGTTCGTCAGGAGCCTAACGGTCATTCGACCACCGTCCTTAGAGCAACCCAAAGGACGGGCGCCGCGCCCGCTGGGTCCGCTCCGTGTCCGGACGTCATTGGGGGGTCTCCTGCTCTCATCGCGCACCGGGTTGTGCGATGACCGATCGCGGACCGATGGGTCGCACGATTTCAGTTCAGTTACGTTATTTCACAGGTCGGCTCGCTGTACAGGGTTATTGAGAAGAAGGCCGGATCGCCTCCCGTGCATCCGGTTAGCACTTGCATCCCCTGTGTCACAGCCCGAACCGTTTCTCCTGCTCAGCTCGGACCGTCCCCCACATGCAACATCATTCACAGGCGTCATCTCAACCCGCGTGGTATGTGGCGTAAGGCTTGCCTTATGGTAGCAACCCTTGAGACCCTCGACTACCGCCCCTTTTCCCCATTTTTGTGCGCCACTAAGCCCTACGTCCCATACGACCGAAATGTGGCGTTAGCAATGGCTGGTGAAACAGGTTCTAGAGGGGTTACGCTCCGCCCATGATCCTCGACCGGTTCCGCGTCGACGGACGGGTGGCCGTGGTCACGGGCGCCGGGCGCGGCATCGGCGCCGCGACCGCCGTGGCCCTCGCCCAGGCCGGCGCCGACGTCGTCATCTCGGCCCGTACGGAAGACCAGCTGCGCACGGTCGCCGCGGAGGTGCAGGCGGCCGGGCGGCGGGCCCTCACGGTCCAGGCCGACCTCGCCGAGCCCGGCGCCGCCGAAGATCTCGCGCATCGGGCCGCCGGCGCGTACGGCAGGCTCGACGTGATCGTCAACAACGTCGGCGGGGCCATGCCGCGGCCCTTCCTCGACACCAAGCGGAAGCATCTTGAGAACGCGTTCCAGTTCAATGTGGGGATCGCGCACGAGCTTACGCGCGCCGCCGCACCTTATTTACTCCAGAGCGGTGGCGGCGCCGTTGTCAACATCTCCTCGACCATGGGACGCGTCTCCGGCCGGGGCTATCTCGCGTACGGCACGGCCAAGGCGGCGCTCGCCCACTACACGCGGCTGGCGGCCCGCGACCTGGCGCCCAAGATCAGGGTGAACGGCATCGCGGTCGGCTCGGTCGCGACGAGCGCGCTCGACATCGTGATGACCGACGAGGGGCTGCGCACGCAGATGGAGAACGCCACCCCGCTTCGCCGCATCGGCGACCCCGAGGACATCGCGGCCGCCGTCCTTTATCTCGTCTCCCCCGCCGGCGCGTACGTGACCGGGAAGATCCTCGAGATCGACGGCGGGATCGACCAGCCCAACCTCGACCTGGGATTGCCGGACCTATGACATACAGAGTCGTGCAGTGGAGCATCGGCAACGTCGGGCGCAACACGCTCGCCGGCATCGTGGCACGCCCCGACCTGGAGCTGGTCGGCTGCTACACCTCCTCAGCGGCCAAGGCGGGCACCGACGCGGGCACGCTGGCGGGTCTCGCCGAGACCGGCGTACAAGCCACGAACGACGCCGAAGCGCTGCTGTCCCTCAGACCTGACTGCGTCGTCTATACGTCGATGGCCGACACGCGGATCTTCGAGGCGCTCGACGACCTGGCCCGCATCCTCCGCGCCGGCATCAACGTGGTCTCGAGCGCGCCGGTGTTCCTGCAGTTCCCCGACGGTTCGATGGACGGGCCGATCCGCGAGGCGGCGGCCGAGGGCGGCGCGTCGATCTGGGTCAACGGCATCGATCCCGGGTTCGCCAACGACTGGCTGCCGCTGTCGCTCACCTCGATCAGCGAGCGCATCGATCAGGTGCGGTGCCTGGAGGTGCTGAACTACGCCACGTACGACCAGGGGACCGTGCTGTTCGACATCATGGGTTTCGGACGGGCGCTGGACGACCTGCCGTTCCTGCTCCAGCCGGGGATCTTGACGTTGGCGTGGGGCAGCGTGGTCCGCCAGATCGCGGCCGGGCTCGGCGTCGAACTCGACTCCATAGAAGAGGCGCACACGCGACTGCCCGCCCCGGAGCCGTTCGACATCAGGGCTGGGCGCATCGAAAAAGGCACGACGGCCGCACTCCGCTTCGAAGTGCGCGGACTGCTGAACGGCCGCCCGGTGATCGTGCTGGAGCACGTGACCCGGCTCCGCGACGATCTCGGGCCGGATTGGCCGCAGCCCGCCGGGCAGGGCTGCTACCGCGTCGAGGTGACAGGCGAGCCGAACTACACGCTCGACCTGCAGCTGCTGGGCGCGGACGGCGACCACAACACGGCCGGACTGAAGGCGACGGCCATGCGACTGGTCAACGCCATCCCAGCCGTGATCGCAGCGCCACCAGGCCTGCTGACCGCCCTGGACCTCCCCTTAATCACCGCCCACGGCCTCCTCCCCCGCGCGTGATCTTGCACGAATTCCCGAATCGCCGCTCAGCGCGTTGGGAGATCCTGCAAGATCACGCCCCGGAGGGGGGTTAGACGGTTTCGACGGGTTTGGCTGCGCGGTCGAGTTCGTAGAAGAGGGATGCGAGGACGCGGGCGTGGAGGATGGTGCCGTCGCCGGTGTGGTCGACGGACAGGACCTCGCCCTCCTTGTGGGCCCGCGCGATCAGGTCGGCCCGGTCATAGGGCACCAGCATCCGGACCTCGTGGTCGAGCCGGGGCAGTGCCTGGTCGATCCGGACCATCAGCTCGTCGATGCCGTCGCCGGTGCGCGCCGACACCACGACGCTGTCGCGCTCGCGCATGGTGAGCCGCGCCAGCGTGACCGGGTCGGCCAGGTCGGCCTTGTTGATCACAACGATCTCGGGGATCGAGTCGGCCCCCTCGATGTCGCCGATCACCTCGCGTACGGCCGCGAGCTGCGACTCCGGATCCGGATGCGAGCCGTCGACCACGTGCAGGATCAGGTCGGCGTCGCCGACCTCCTCGAGCGTCGACCGGAAGGCCTCGACCAGCTGGTGCGGCAGGTGCCGGACGAATCCGACCGTGTCGGCCAGCGTGAAGATCCGGCCCTCGGCCGTGCGCGCCCGCCGTACGGTCGGGTCGAGCGTGGCGAACAGCGCGTCCTCCACCAGCACCCCCGCCCCCGTCAGCCGGTTGAGCAGCGACGACTTGCCGGCGTTGGTATAGCCGGCGATGGCCACGGCCGGGACGTCGCGGACCTGGCGGCGGTGCCGCTTGGTGTCGCGGGCCGTCGACATGCCCTTGATCTGCCGGCGCAGCTTGGCCATCCGCTCGCGGATGCGCCGCCGGTCCAGCTCGATCTTGGTCTCACCAGGGCCACGGCCGCCGATGCCGACGCCGCCCGCGGCGCGCCCGCCGACCTGCCGGGACAGGTTGCCACCCCAGCCACGCAGGCGGGGAAGCAGGTATTGCAGCTGGGCGAGCTCGACCTGGGCCTTGCCCTCGCGGCTCTTGGCATGCTGGGCGAAGATGTCGAGGATCAGCGCGGTGCGGTCGATGACCTTGACCTTGACGACCTCCTCCAGCTGCCGCAGCTGGCCAGGGGTCAGCTCGCCGTCGCAGATCACCGTGTCCGCCCCCGTGGCGGCCACGATGTCGCGCAGCTCGGTCGCCTTGCCCGAGCCGATATAAGTCGCTGTGTCAGGCCGGTCGCGCCGCTGGATGAGGCCTTCGAGCACCTCGGATCCAGCGGTCTCGGCCAGCAGCTTCAACTCCTGAAGAGAGTTTTCCGCGTCGGTGAGGTTGCCGGTGGTCCATACGCCTACCAGGACGACCCGCTCCAGCCGCAGCTGCCGATATTCGACCTCGGTGATGTCTTGGAGCTCAGTCGACAGACCTGCCACGCGGCGGAGCGCCTGGCGCTCTTCGAGCTCGTAGTCTCCTGTGGCGAAGTCTTCGTTCTGCATATGTGTCATCTCTACTAGTCCAACGTCGCAGGACCACGACGTCTTCCCTTCGATGGTGACACCACACGGATCACATGTGCATTCTATTAAGGGACTGCTACGCGTAAGGGACTGCTACGCGCTGAGGACGTGGGCGTCGCCGGCGCCGGTCTTGACGACGATGACGTGCGGGCTGGCGGGATTGCGGGTCACGCCGACCTCTTCGTCGCCGGCGCCCGTGTGGGTGCTCACGTTGTATTCGCCGCTCGGCACGCTCACGGTCGCGTCGCCCACGCCGGTGTCGACGGTCACGCTGTCGGGGGCCGCGGCGAAGTTCAGCTTGACGTCGCCGGCGCCCGTTTCGGCGACGACCTGCTTGGCCTCGAGCGAGCTCGACGTGACGTCGCCGGACCCTGTGTTGATCTTCAGGGGGCCGGTGAGGGATTCGAGCCTGACGTCGCCGGCGCCCGTGCCGACCTTGATGTTCATCCCCTTCGGCACCTCGACCGTGTAGTCGATCGAGCAGTTGCCGCAGTCGTACTTGAGGAACAGGGTGCCGCCGCTGACCCGGTGCCCGTTCTCGGGGCGGTCGCCCGACCAGTTGAGCTTCTCCGTCACGTGGACGCCTGACCGGTCGGACTCGACGACCTTGACGTCGCCCGCGCCGCTTTGCGTGTCGAGCAGGGTCACGCCGTCGCTCACGTCATAGGAAACCGTGGCGTGGTTGCGCTGGCCGATGTGGTCGAAGTCGCACGCGGTGACAAGGAGCCCGGCGCCGAGGAGGGTCGCACCGAGAAGTAAAGGTCTCATGCCTTGAATTCTGGTGCCCCGTTCCAACTCATCCCATCCGGGAACCCCCCGAAGGACCCCTGAGGAGACCCCCACGTTGACCCTCAGGAGGGCATGAAGTAGCGTCGATTCCATATTTCAGAACTTATTTTCCGGATGGTGGAATAATGGAGATCACCGGCCCGCGGCTCGACCGCTTCGACGAGATCCTGACGCCGGAGGCGCTCTCCTTTGTCCAGGCTCTGCACCGGGAGTTCGACGGGCGTCGGCGCGAGCTGCTCGCCGCGCGCCAGACGCGCCAGGCCGAGCTGTCGTCCGGCGGCACACTCGACTTCCTGCCCGAGACCAGCGAGATCAGACATGGCGACTGGCGTGTCGCACCCCCGGCGCCCGGGCTGGTCGACCGGCGGGTCGAGATCACCGGTCCGGTCGACCAGAAGATGACCATCAACGCGCTCAACTCCGGGGCCAAGGTCTGGCTCGCCGACTTCGAGGACGCCAACGCCCCCACCTGGGAGAACACGGTCTACGGCCAGCTCAACCTGCGCGCCGCGCTAGACCGTGAGATCGACTTCGAGACCGGCGGCAAGACGTACGCGCTGGGCCCGGACGAGGAGCTGGCCACGATCGTGGTCCGGCCGCGCGGGTGGCATCTGAACGAGAAGCACGCGCTCGTCGACGGCGAGCAGGTGTCGGCCTCGCTGTTCGACTTCGCGCTCTATTTCTTCCACTGCGCGGCCCGGCAGATCGCCAAGGGCAAAGGCCCCTACTTCTACCTCCCCAAGATGGAGTCCCACCTCGAGGCGCGGCTCTGGAACGACGTGTTCACGCGAGCGCAGGAGCTCCTCGGCATCCCCTACGGGACGATCCGGGCCACGGTCCTCATCGAGACTTATCCGGCCGCGTTCGAGATGGAGGAGATCCTCTACGAGCTGCGCGACCACTCGGCGGGCCTGAACGCCGGCCGCTGGGACTACCTGTTCAGCGTGATCAAGAAATTCCGCACCCGGGGCCGGGAGTTCCTGCTGCCCGAGCGGAACGCGGTGACGATGACCGCGCCCTTCATGCGCGCCTACACCGAGCTGCTCGTACGGACCTGTCACAAGCACGGCGCGCACGCCATCGGCGGCATGGCCGCGTTCATCCCGTCGCGCCGCGACGCCGAGGTCAACGCCGTCGCGCTGGAAAAGGTCCGTGCCGACAAGACCCGCGAGTCCGGCGACGGCTTCGACGGGTCGTGGGTGGCCCACCCCGACCTGGTGCCGATCTGCCGCGAGGTCTTCGACGGCGTGCTCGGCGACCGGCCCAACCAGCTCGACCGGCTCCGCGACGACGTCCACGTCACCGCGGAAGACCTGCTGGCGGTCTCCAAGACCCCCGGCGAGATCACCGAGGCGGGCCTGCGCAACAACGTCGACGTGGCGCTCCGCTATCTGGCCGCCTGGATGGGCGGGCTCGGCGCGGTCGCCATCCACAACCTGATGGAGGACGCGGCGACCGCCGAGATCAGCCGCTCCCAGATCTGGCAGTGGATCCACAACGACATCCAGCTGGCCGACACGGGCGAGACGGTCACCAAGGACCTGGTGGAGCGGATCATCGAGGAGGAGCTCGCCAAGATCGCCGCCGGGCCCGGCTACGACCAGGCCCGGTTCGAGCAGGCGACCGCCCTGTTCAAGCAGGTCGCGCTCGACGACGACTTCGCCGAGTTCCTCACGCTTCCCGCATACGCTCAGTTGCCATGACCGTCGATGCGATCGCCGCAGCGGCCCGGGAGATACTGACGCCCGAGTCGGTCATCACCGACCCGGTCCGGCTTCGCACGTACGAGTGCGACGGGCTCACGCACTACCGCGTCTCCCCCGGCCTGGTCGTGCTGCCGGAGACGGCCGAGCAGGTGGCGGCCGTCGTCCGGCTGTGCGTCGAGCACGGCGTGCCGTTCGTGGCCCGCGGGTCGGGCACGGGCCTGTCGGGCGGTGCGCTGCCGCGCTCCGACGGCGTGCTGATCGTGACGTCGCGGATGCGCCGGATCGTGGAGCTCGATCTGCCCCGCCACCGGGCCGTCGTCGAGCCGGGCGTGACCAACCTCGCGATCACCGAGGCGGTCCGCGAGCACGGCTTCTACTACGCGCCCGACCCGTCCAGCCAGCAGATCTGCTCGATCGGCGGCAACGTCGCGGAGAACTCGGGCGGCGCGCACTGCCTCAAATACGGCTTCACGGTCAACCACGTGCTCGGCCTCGAGGTCGTCACGCCCGACGGCGAGATCGTCCAGCTGGACGCCAATGACCCCGGCTATGACCTGCTCGGCGCCTTCGTCGGCTCCGAGGGCACACTCGGCATCACCACCAAGATCACTGTACGGCTCTCGCGTGCTCCCGAGACGGTGATCACCCTCCTCGCGGCCTTCGATGACATCGAGGGCGGGGGGCGGGCCGTGTCGGCGATCATCTCGGCCGGGGTCGTCCCCGCGGCCATCGAGATGATGGACGCCCTCGCGATCCAGGCCGCCGAGGCCTCCGTGAGCTGCGGTTATCCGGAAGGCGCGGGCGCCGTCCTGATCGTCGAGCTGGACGGCCCGCACGCCGCGGTGGCCCACCAGTTCACCGAGGTGGAGCGGATCTGCCAGCAAGAGGGCGCCTTCGAGCTGCGTCAGGCGGCCTCGGCCGAAGAACGGGCGGCCATCTGGCGCGGCCGGAAGTCGGCGTTCGCCGCCGTAGGCCGCATCAGCCCGGCCTACATCGTCCAGGACGGCGTGGTCCCGAGGACCGCCCTCCCCCAGGTGCTGGCAGGCATCGACGCCCTCCAGGACGAGTACGGCATCCGCGTCGCCAACGTCTTCCACGCGGGCGACGGCAACCTGCACCCGCTCGTGCTCTTCGACGACGCCGTCCCCGGCGAGGGCGAGCGAGCCGAGTTGGTCAGCGCCCGGATCCTCGACCTGTGCCTCCAGCACGGCGGTTCGATCACGGGAGAACACGGCGTAGGAGTGGACAAGTCGCGATATATGCCGAAGATGTTCTCCGAGGAGGACCTGGACACCATGCAACTCGTCCGCTGCGCGTTCGACCCCCGAGGGCTGTCCAACCCCGGCAAGGTCTTCCCTACGCCCCGCCTCTGCGGTGAGGTCCCGGGAGTGCGCAAGGGCGTGCATCCCCTCGTGGAGTCCGGCCAGGCGGAGCAGTTCTGATGCTCACCGTGCCGGGTGTGACCGTACGGGAGGCCACGCAGGACGACCTGGTCGGCGGCGTCCGGCCGCGCTGGGTGGCGCTGCCGGAGACCGTCGAGGAGATCGCGGCCGTCATGCGCGCCAGCGCCGCGCACGACCTCGCCGTGGTCACGGTCGGCGGGGGCACCAAGCTGCACTGGGGCGCCCCGCCCGAGCGCTGCGACCTGCTGATCGACACCTGCTGCCTCGGCGACGTGCTCGAACACGCCGCCGGCGACCTGGTCGTGCGCGTCCAGGCCGGCACGACCATGGAAACGCTGGCCGAGACGCTGGCCCGCGAAGGGCAGGAGCTGGCCCTCGACGTGCCCTTAGAAGGCGCGACCGTGGGCGGCACCCTCGCGACCGCGACGGCCGGGCCGCGGAGGCTCCGCTACGGCACCGCCCGCGACCTGCTCATCGGGATCACGGCCGTGCTCGCCGACGGCACCATCGCCCACTCCGGCGGCCGGGTGGTCAAGAACGTCGCCGGCTATGACCTCGGCAAGCTCTTCACGGGCTCGTACGGCACGCTCGCCGTGATCGCCGAGGCGACCTTCCGGCTGCACCCGCTGCCAGCCGAGCGGCGCTGGATCACGGCCGAATTCCCGCCGGACGAGCTGTCGTTCCCCATGCGCGACCTGCTCGACTCCCAGCATGAGCCGGTCGCGATCGAGGTCGACTGGCCCGACCTCTCCGGTCCGTGCACGGTCTGCGTGCTCGTGGAGGGGGTCGCGGCCGAAGAGCGGGCGACAGCCGTACGGGATCTGCTGAAGCCTCCGGCCACGGTCGAGGCGAGCCCGCCGCCCTGGTGGGGACGGCTGCCCGACGGGATCCTGATCGAGGCCCGGGGGCCGCGGCTGACCCTGGCCGCCGACCTCCCCCATGTCCGCGACGCGGCGGGACGCTTCGACGTGACGCTTCGCGGGTCGGTGGCCGCGGGCGCCATGCACGTGACGCCCGCGTCGGATTCCGACCCCGGTCAGGTGGCCGCCTTCCTCACCGAACTCCGCTCCCGGCTGTCCGGCCCCGTGGTCCTGCTCGCCGCGCCCGACGAGGTCGCGGCCCTGGTCGACCGCTGGGGCCCCACGGGCGGCCTCACGCTGATGCGCAGGGTGAAGGAGCGGTTCGATCCTGATCGGCGGCTGTCCCCTGGACGCTTCGTGGGAGGGCTGTGATGGATCCCGAGCTGATCAAAGACTGCGTGCACTGCGGCTTCTGCCTGCCCACCTGCCCCACGTACCTGCTGTGGGGCGAGGAGATGGACTCACCGCGCGGCCGGATCCACCTCATGCAGCAGCACGTCGAAGGCACGCCTATAACCGACGAGATGGCCGGGCACTTCGACGCGTGCCTCGGCTGCATGGCGTGCGTGACGGCCTGCCCGTCCGGCGTCCAATATGACGCGCTGATCGAGCAGACCCGGGCCGTGGTCGAGCGCGAGCACGTGCGCCCGCCGGAGGAACGGGCCATCCGGGCCATGGTCATGGCGCTGTTCCCCTATCGGCGCCGGCTGCGGGCCATGCGCCTGCCGATGCGCCTGGCCCCGCGGATGGCCGGGTTCCTCGCCAGGGTCCACCCCTCGCTCGGCGCCATGGCCGACCTCGCCCCGCCCCTGTCCAAGCCGCTGCGCCTGCCGCCTCTCGTCGAGGCCCGCGGTGACCGGCGCGCCGTCGTGGGGATGCTGACCGGGTGCGTGCAGGGCGAGTTCTTCCCCCAGGTGAACGCGGCGACCGCGCGGGTCCTCGCGCTGGAGGGCTGCGACGTGGTGATCCCGCCCCGGCAGGGCTGCTGTGGCGCGCTGGCGCTGCACTCCGGTTACGACGCGAGCAAGTTCGCCGAGCGCACCATCCGCACGTTCCAGAAGGCCGGCGTCGACACGGTCGTGGTGAACGCGGCCGGCTGCGGCTCCTGCATGAAGGAGTACGCACAGGGCTATCAGGTCCGCGACCTTGCCGAATTCCTGGTCGAGCTGGGGCCGCGCGCCACCCGCCACCCCCTGCCGGTCAGCGTCGCCTACCACGACGCCTGCCATCTCGCGCACGCTCAGGGTGTGCGCAGCCAGCCCAGGGAGCTGCTGGGCGCGATTCCCGGCCTCTCGATCAGAGAGGTGGCCGAGTCGTCGATCTGCTGCGGCTCGGCCGGCACGTACAACCTTTTCCAGCCGGGGCCGGCCCGCGAGCTCGGCGACCGCAAGGCGGAGCGGGTCCGGGCGACGGGCGCCGACCTGCTGGTGTCCGCCAATCCCGGGTGCACCATGCAGATCGCGGCGGCCATGCGGCGGGCCGGAGAGGAACCGATGCCAGTGGCGCACACCGCGCAAGTCCTCGACGCGTCGCTACGAGGCCTGGGCAAGGTCCACACGTGAGCGTGCAGAGCGTCGAGCGGGCCCTGGACGTCCTCGAGGCGCTGGCCGCTCAGGGCGGCGAGGCCGGGATCTCCGAGATCGCCGCGCTCACCGGCCTGCCGTACGGGACGATCCACCGGCTGCTGCGGACCCTGCTGGACCGCGGCTACGTGCGGCAGGAGTCCGACCGGCGCTACGCGCTCGGCGGCTCGCTCGTGCGGATCGGCGGCGCGGCCGAGCGGATGGTCGGATCGTGGGCCGAGCCTTACCTGACCAAGATGGTCGACCTGTCGGGCGAGACGGCCAATCTGGCCGTCCTGGAAGGCGACTTCGTGGTCTACGTGGCGCAGGTGCCCTCACCACGGCGGCTGCGCATGTTCGCCGAGGTGGGGCGGCGGGTGCTGCCGCACAGCACGGCCGTGGGCAAGGTCCTGCTGGCCGACCGGGCCGACGCGCGGGCCGTCCTGGAGCGTACGGGGATGCCCCGCCGCACCGACCACACGATCACCACGGTCGCCGGCTTACTGGCCGAGATCGAGCGCGTACGGACCTGCGGCTACGCCCTCGACCTGGGCGAGGAGGAGGCGGGGGTGCACTGCATGGCGGTGCCGGTCCGCGACGGCGACCGGGTGTTCGCGGCCATGTCGGTGTCCGGCCCGGCCGAGCGGATCGACGCGCACGACCGCGACGAACTGGCGGCCTCACTACGCAAAGTGGCCGACGAATTCGGCTCGGCCGTATTCGGTTCCGGACGGTAGAACAGCCACTGATCACGAATTGGCATTGTCGGCAGCAAAGATCGGCTGTTTGTTCGTAGTGTTGCGCTATGAGCAACAGCGAACTGGACTCCGACGGCGGGGGACGCGCGTCGGTCCAGTCCGTGGATCGGGCCGTCACGATCCTCGAGATCCTGGCCCGGCGCGGCGAGACGGGGGTCACCGAGGTCGCGACCGAGCTGGGCGTGCACAAGTCGACGGCGTTCCGGCTGGTCGCCGCGCTGGAGCGGCGCGGCCTGGTGGAGCAGGCCGGCGACCGGGGCAAATACCGGCTCGGATTCGGCATCATCCGGCTGGCCGGGGCCACGACCGCGCAGCTGGACCTCGCCCGCGAGAGCCGTACGGTCTGCGAACGGCTGGCCCAGGAGATCGGCGAGACCGTCAACATCGCCATTTTGGAAGACCTGCACGCCATCAACATCAGCCAGGTGCGCGGCCCGGCCGCGATCACCGGCTACAACTGGGTCGGCCAGCGGACCCCGGTGCACGCCACGTCGAGCGGCAAGGTCCTCATCGCCTTCCAGATGGACCCCACGCTCTGCGACCCGCTCGAGCGCTACACCCCGGAGACGATCGTCTCGGCGGCGGCGCTCCGCGGGCAGCTGGACGAGATCCGGCTCCGCGGCTACGGCTTCACCCTCGAGGAGCTCGAGGTCGGGCTCAACGCCGTGGCCGCGCCCATCCGCGGGGACGGCGGATCCGTGGTGGCGGCCGTCAGCGCGTCAGGGCCGTCCTACCGGCTGACCACGGACCGCATCCCCGAGGTGGCGGCACTGCTGGTCTCGGGGGCCAGGCAGATCAGTGAGCGGATCGGGTTCTATCAATGACCCACTGATGGAACTGGGCGATGTGGTGCTCGCTCGGCACCAGCACCCCGCCGTCGCGGTAGGCGCGTGACGACATCCCGGGCTGGGTGAGCTCGCAGGCCGTGATGTCCTGGCGGTTGACCCGGTCGAACAGCTCCACCGACGCCGACACGTCGGCCCCCGACTCGATCACCTCGGGGGCGAACAGCCAGTCGCACTCGACGATCGTGCGGTCGACGGCAAGGGGGATCAGCCGGAGCACGATCGCGTGGTCGGGCACCAGGTTGAGCAGGAACTGCGGCCGGACCGTCATTCCGTAGTAGCGCCGATCCTGGTCGTCGGTGACGTCGGGCAGCCGCTCGAACCCCGCGCTGCCGTCGACCGTGAACCCGGCGATCCGGTCGCCGAACAGCGCCCCGTGCCCCGCATACACCATGGACGCGACGCCCTTGCTGAACTCCGGGATCACCGTCGTCAGCTCGGGGTGGATGGTCGCGCAGTGGTAGCACTCCATGAAGTTCTCGATGATGAGCTTCCAGTTGGCGGCCGCGTCGTAGGTGATCCGGCGGCCGAGCGCCAGGCTTTCGAGGCCGTAGTGGTCGACGGCGACCGGGTCGCCGAGCCGCTCGGCGACCGCCTCGATCACGGTCTCCTCGAACGACGGCGGCTCGTCGGCCAGGCAGACCCAGGCATAGCCGAGCCAGTCGCGGAGCGCGACCGGGATGAGGCCGCGCTCCCGCCGGTCGATGTCGGGCATGGTCACCAGGTTGGGCGCGGCGATCAGCGTGCCGTCGAGGTCGTAAGTCCAGGCGTGATAGGCGCACCGGAAGCTCCGCCTGACCTCACCGCTCTCCTCGGCGCAGACGCGGGCGCCGCGATGCCGGCAGACGTTGAGGAAGGCGCGGAGGCCGCCGTCGCGGTGCCGCACGACGATGACGCTCTCCCGGCCGACCTGCACCGTCCGGAAGGCTCCGGGTTTGTCGAGGTCGGCTGACCGGATGGCGCTGAACCAGAGGGACTCGAAGATCTGCTCTTGCTCGACGAGGAAGACGGCGGGATCGGTATACCAGTCGCCGGACAGGGTCGGAAGAAGACTGAGCGAAACCTGCGTCACCTGCTTATCTTAAGCTGGGGGCATGGAACCAGGGTTCCGCAATATGGAACTTCAAAAGGGCGCGCAAGCCGTCGACCGGGCCGCGCGGCTGCTCGTGCGGATCGTCGAGTCGGGCGTGCCGCAACACTTCACCATCCTCCAGCGGGAGTCGGGACTGCCGAAGAGCACCACGTCACGGCTGCTGTCCGCGCTCGAGCGCAGCGGCCTCGTGCAGCGCGACCGCGACGGGGCGTTCCGGCCAGGCCCGGTCCTCGCGCGCTACGCCAGCCACGCCGGCAGCGCCGACCTGATCGCCACGGCGCGGCCCTTCCTCGAACGGCTCGGCGAGCGCACCGGCGAGACCGTCAACCTGGCCGTCGTGTCCGGCGGCGCGGTCGACCAGATCGCCCAGGTCGACAGCCGCTACCTGCTCGGCGCCATGAACTGGGTCGGCCTCCGGGTCCCGCTGCACTGCTCGGCCCTCGGCAAGGCCTTCCTCGCGTACGGCACGGCCGACCTGCCGCGTGGCGCCCTGGAGCGGCGCACCCCGCAGACGATCACCGACCGCCGGGCCCTGCGCGCCCAGCTGGCCGAGATCCGCCGGATCGGATACGCCGTGGCCTGGGAAGAGCTGGAGCCCGGCCTGATCGCGGTGGCCGCGCCCGTGCAGGGCTGGGACGGCGCCGTGGTCGCCGCCCTTTCGGTCTCCGGCCCGACCGTACGGCTCTCGCGGGACGTGGTGGCGGAGATCGGCGCGCTGCTGGCCGCGGAGGCCGCCGTACTTTCGAGCCTGCTTTCCGGGAACACATCTGGGAACCGTCGGGCGGGCAACGGCGGAGTACAGGTGTGACAGTCCCCAGAGGAACCCTTCCCCCGCAGGGACGTGTGGCCGACGACGCCGAGCTGATCCAAGCCTCGCTGAGCCGGCCGGAGATATTCGCCCACGTCTTCGACCGCCACGCGGACGCCATCCACGATTACGCGGCGCGGCGGCTGGGCGATCAGCAGGCCGACGACGTGACGGCCGACACGTTCCTGGTCGCCTTTCGAAAACGCCACCGGTATGACCTGGCCCGGGACGATGCCCGGCCCTGGCTCTACGGGATCGCGGCCAACCTGATCGCCGGCCACCGGCGATCCGAGGTGCGCAGGCTCAAGGCCATGGCCCGCGCCCCCCGCGAACTCGAGCACACCGGTGATCTCGCCTTCGAACAGGCAAGCTCCGCCGCGATGCGGCCTGCCATCGCCGCGGCTCTCGCCAGGCTGTCAGCCGCCGAGCGCGACCTGCTGCTGCTCGTGGCGTGGGCCGACCTGAGCTACGAGGAGGCCGCGCGGGCCCTTGGAGTGCCGGTCGGCACGGTCCGCTCCCGGCTCCATCGCGTCCGCGCCAAGCTCCGCCGCCATCTGCCCGACGACTATGCGCCGAACGGCCATTCACCCACCGGCCTTTCACCCGACGACTCGCCCGACACCGAGGTGACCTCATGACGAAAGACGAGATCGAACTGGTGGCCCGGGCACGACCCGAGGTCGCCCCCTACTCCCCCGACGCCAGGCGCGCCGCCCGGGCCCGGCTGGCCTGGGATCGGCCCCGCCGGTCTCTCACCGTTCCGCTGGCCTTTTCCGGCGCCCTGGTCACGGCCGCGGCCGGCGCGGTGATCGTGGCCCAGCTCCCTGACAAGCAGCCGGCCGAGCCGACTGTTTCCACCTCGACCGTGGTGGCCCTGCCGACGACGGTGTCCAAGATGTCCGCCGAGGAGGTCCTCGGCCGGGCCGCGAAGGCCACCGGGACCGAGCTGGATCCACGGCCCGACCAGTTCATCCAGGTCAGCTCCGAGACCATGTACGGCGCGTTCAGGTTCGGCGACGGCGACCAGGAGACGCGCTACCTCTACCGGACCAAACGGACCATCTGGCAGTCGGCCGACGGAACCAAGGACGGCTCGCTGAAGATCGAGCATCTGACGCCCAAGGCATATCCCGGCTGGCCCATCCCGCCGCAGGCCAACGAGGAGGCCGGGAAGACCGAGATGATGCGGCTGCCCGCATGCACGAACTCGGGTGTCGCCCGGACCGACTACGAGTTCCTCAAGACGCTGCCGACCGGCACGAAGGCCATGCGCGAGTTCCTCTACAACCGCTATGACGCCGGAAAGGAGCCGGGAAGGGCCGACTCCGAGGCCTGGACGGCCATGGGCGACCTGCTCCGGGAGACCTATGTGCCGGCCGAGCAGCGCGCCGCCCTGTTCCGCGCGGCGGCCACGATCCCCGGCGTGATCGTGACCGAGAACGAGGAGGACGCGGCCGGCCGCAAGGGCATCGGCGTCGGCCTGGTCTCGGCGGGGGTGCGCGAGGACATCATCATCGACCCGACGACGTATGAGTATCTCGGCGAGCGCGGGGTCGTGGTGAACGCCGAGGAGGCCAAGTCGCCGGTCGGCAGCCTGGTCGCCTCGACGGCGCAGCTGGAGATGACGGTCGCCGACACCGCCCCGGTCGTCGACGACCCCAGCTCCTCCTGCGGCGAAGTCCACTGACCCACCCACTCACGACCCCGAAACGGGTCTTCAGCGGCTGGGACCGCTGAAGACCCGTTGATGGTCGCCTAGCGCAGGGACCGGAAGCCGGCGCGAAGCTCATTCACGAAGAGCTCCGGCTGCTCCCAGGCGGCGAAGTGACCGCCCTTTTCGAGCCGGTTGTAGTGGACGAGGCCGGGGTATGCCTTCTCGGCCCAGCTCTTCGGTGCCTGGTAGAGCTCGTCCGGGAAGACGCTCACCGCCACCGGGATCCGCACGCCCTTCACTCCGAAGAACGAGAACTTGTTCTCGGCGTACAGCCGCGAGGCGGAGACGCCGCTGTCCGTCAGCCAGAACAGCGTGACGTTGTCCAGGACGTCGTCGCGGGTCAGGCCCTCGGGCACGCCGTTGACCGAGCGGGTGATCAGAGCCAGGCTCTTCGGGTCGTGGTCGAGAATCCACGCGGCGAGGAACACCGGCGAGTCGGCCAGCCCGGTCAGCGTCTGCGGGCGCTGCGCCATCTGGATGGCGTACGAGACGTGCTTCCACGTGAAGTCGAGCTGCTCGCAGGCCCGCCGCTCCTCCTCGGAGAGGCCGGCCGGCAGGTGCTCGAGCGCGCCGGCCGCTCCGATGATGTTCTCCTGGAACAGCGTGTCGATCTCCGGCGGAACGACGCCGGCCATGTTGGTGTGGATGCCGAGCAGCCCTTCCGGCTCCTGCGCGCCCATCAGGTCGGTGACGATCGCGCCCCAGTCGCCGCCCTGCGCGACGTACCTGTCGTAGCCGAGGCGCTTCATCAGCTCCGCCCAGGCACGGGCGATGTGATCGGGGCCCCACCCGGGGCCCGCCGGCTTGCCCGAGAATCCATAGCCGGGCATGGACGGGATGACCACGTGGAAGGCGTCCTCGGCGCGGCCGCCGTGGGCCGTGGGGTCGGTGAGCGGTTCGACGATCTTCAGCTGCTCGATGACCGAGCCGGGCCATCCGTGCGTGACGATGACCGGCAGAGCGTTCTCGTGCTTCGAGCGGACGTGGACGAAGTGGATGTCCAGCCCGTCGATCTCGGTGACGTACTGCGGCAGCGAGTTCAGCCGCGCCTCGACCACCCGCCAGTCGTACTCCTCCGCCCAGTAGCGCGCGAGCTCCTGGATGGTCGCGAGCTGTACGCCCTGGGACTGGTCGGCGACGGTCTCCTTGTCGGGCCAGCGGGTGGCCACGACGCGGGCGCGCAACGCCTCGAGGTCGGCATCCGGGACCTGCACCGTGAACGGGCGGATCGCCGGGTTGTCGCTGGTGAAAGACACGTGGATCTCCTTGTTCGGGTCGGCGGCCCTGCGCTGCCGACTCATCCACGGTCGCGAAAACGGGCCTGCTTCGGCCCAGTGGAAACCCCGGGGTTGATCCCCGGGGGTGGATACCGGCAAAACTATCGAAACGTGACGAACGGCATTAATCTGGGGAGAATGGACCAGATCCGGAAGGGTCGAACCATGGGGGCGCCTGTCGCTGCTCCGCAGGTGGCGCTGCGGGGCCGCGGTCAGGAGACCGCCGTGCTGGATCAAACGCTCGCCACCGCACGTGGGGGCGGCAGCGCCGTCCTGATCCTTCGTGGTGAGGCGGGGATCGGGAAGACCGCGCTGCTCGACTACGCGGCCGACCGGGCGGCCGGATGCCGCATCATCGCCACCACGGGCATCGAGCCGGAGGCGGAGCTTCCGTACGCGGGCCTGCACCAGCTCTGCGCACCCCTGCTGGGCCGCCTCCATGACCTGCCAGGACCGCAGCGCGAGGCGCTGTCGGTCGCCTACGGAATGCGTGATGGCGCGCCGCCGAGCCCGTTTCTCGTGGGCTTGGCCCTGCTCGGCCTGCTGGCCGGCGCCGCCCAGCGGCAGCCGCTGCTCTGCGTCGTCGATGACGCGCAGTGGCTCGACGAGGAGTCCATGAGGGTGCTGGCGTTCGTCGCCAGACGGCTGCTGGCCGAGCCCGTGGCCTTGATCATCACCCTGCGTGAGGACGACCATGAGCTGGCGGGGCTCCCCGAGCTGATCGTCGGGGGTCTCAACGAGGCCGACGCGCGCGCCCTGCTGGCGTCCGCCGTACCGACGCCGCTCGACCCGTCCGTGCGGGACCGGATCGTGGCCGAGGCACACGGCAACCCGATGGCCCTGCTGTGCCTGCCGCGCACGCTCACACCTGCCGAACTGGCCGGCGGTTTCTGGCTGCCGGGAAGGCGTCCTTTGACGAGCCGCCTCGAAAACGCGTTCTTCCAGCAGTTCGCGGCGCTGCCGCCGGACAGCCGGCGGCTGCTGCTGATCGCCGCCGCCGACCCGACCGGGGACGAGCATCTGCTGTGGCGTGCGGCCCGTTCGCAGGGGATTCCCGTCGACGCCGCGGCGCCGGCCCAGGCGTCCGGACTGGTCGAATTCGGCCCGGGGGTACGGTTCCACCACCCTCTTGTGCGTTCGGCCATCTATCAGGGGGCGGGCGCGTCGGATCGCCGGGCCGCGCACAAGGCCCTGGCCACGGCCACCAACCCACGCGTCGATCCCGATCGGCGGGCATGGCACCGCGCCGGCGCCGACGCCCGCCCTCACGAGAGCGTCGCCGCCGAACTGGAGCGCGCGGCAGGCCGGGCGCAGAGCAGAGGGGGCGCCGCCGCGGCGGCCTCATTCCTACGGCGGGCGGCCGAACTGACGCCCAATCCCGCGCGCCGCGTCACCCGGTCGCTGGCGGCCGCGGAGGCCCAGATCGAGGCGGGCGGGGCGGAGCAGGCGTACGAACTGCTCGCGGTCGCCGACGCGGCCCCATTGGACGACCTGCAGCGCGCCCAGCTCGAACGGCTGCGGGCCCGGCTGGCGTTCGCCCAGCTGAGAAGCGGGAACGCGCCCGGGCTTCTGCTCGAGGCCGCGCGAAAACTGGCCCCGCTCGACGCCGCCCTCGCCCGGGACACGCTGCTCGAAGCGGCCGGCGCCGCGATCTTCGCAGGGCGGCTCAACACGGGACCAGGCGAACGGGAGGTGGCCGAGGCCGTACGTGCCGGACCGCCGCCGTCGTCGCCGCCGCGCATGGTGGACGTGCTTTTGGACGGCATGACCGCCTCAGTCGTCGACGACTACGCCACCGGGGCCGAGGCTCTGCGCCGCGGCCTGCGGGCCGTACTGGAAGAACAGCGAGTGGACCCGGCGGACGCGGACATGACCTGGCTGTGGCTGGCGTTCCGGGTGGCGCCCGAGCCTGTCGCGGCGGAGCTGTGGGACGACGGCGCATGGTACGAACTGGCGGACGGCGCCGTCGCCCTGGCCCGCAAAGCCGGGGCGCTGGCGATACTCCCCATGGCGCTCACCTATCAAGCGTGCTTCCACGTGCACGCGGGCGAGTTCACTGCCGCGGACGCTCTGATCGACGAGGCGACCGCGATCTCGGACGCCACGGGCGGCGTGCCCATGATGCACACCTCGCTCGTGCTCGCCGCCTGGAAGGCCGACGAGCCCGCGGCGCTGGACCACATCCAGAGCACCATGGCCGAGGTCGGCGCCAGAGGCGAGGGGCGGGCGCTCAGCCTGGGCGAATACGCGACCGCGCTGCTCTACAACGGCCTCGGCCGCTACGGCGAGGCGCTTGCGTCGGCCGAGCGCGCCTGCGCGTATGAGGATCTGGGATTCTTCGGCTGGTCCCTGGTCGAACTCATCGAGGCCGCCGTACGCTCCGGCAGGCCCGAGGCCGCGGCGACGGCGATGGACCAGCTCACCGAACGCACGCGCGCCAGCGGCACCGAGTGGGCCCTGGGCATGCAGGCCCGCTCCCGGGCGCTGCTCGGCGACGGCGACGCGCTCTATCAGGAGGCCATCGAGCATCTCGGGCGCTGCCGGGCCGCCGCGCACCTGGCTCGCGCCCGCCTGCTGTACGGCGAGTGGCTCCGCCGTCAGAACCGCCGCATGGAGAGCCGTGCCCAGCTGGGTCCCGCGTACGAGGCGTTCAGCGAGATGGGCGCGCACGGCTTCGCCGAGAGGGCCGGCAGAGAGCTGACGGCGACCGGAGAAACCGCGCGCAAGCGGACCGTCGCCACCGCTACCGCGCTCACCAGCCAGGAGACCCAGATCGCGGGGCTGGCCAGAGACGGCCACACCAACGACGAGATCGCCGCGCAGCTGTTCATCAGCCCGCGCACGGTCGAATGGCACCTCGGCAACGTGTTCGCCAAGCTCGGCCTCAGCTCCCGCCGTCAGCTTCGCACGAGGATCCCCCCACCGAGCCCGGCCGCGTCGAATCCGCGCCGGAAAGCCGTATGACCGACCGCTCTGCCGCCCAGCGCCACGCTCCGGACATCGCTAGCCGGCCGTCGTCTCCCATAGGGCGCTGACCGGAACGGCCAGCATCCGGTCTCCGAAGGAGAAGGTCTGTGTGCCGGTGTGCAGGACCAGCCCCGCGATGAAGTCGGCGCCTATCCGTCCGGCAAGGTGGCGAAGCCCTTTGAAGTCGTCGGGTCGTACGGTGGACGCGGCTTTGATCTCGATGCCCACGACCTGGCCTTGGCGGCTCTCCAGGACGGCGTCCACCTCCACCTGGTCCTTGGTGCGGTAGTGAAACAGGTCGACCAGGGTGTCCGCCCAGGTCGTCTGCCGGGCGAGTTCCATCAGAACGAAGCCTTCGAGCAGCGGACCGAACGCGGAACCGGGCCGAAGGAGGCTGTGGGCGTCGACGCCGAGCAGGTTTGCGGCCACGCCGGAGTCGACAAAGGCGACCTTGGGGGTGTGCACGGCCCGGCTGCTCACGTTCTTCGACCACGCGGGGATGCGCTTGATCAGGAAGACCTCCTCCAGCAACGCGAGGAATCTGGTCGTGGTCGTGCCGGGCAGACCGAGATCGCGGCCCAGCGCCTGGACGATGAGGAGTTGGCCGGAGCGTGCCGCCAGCGATTTGATCAACGCGCGCAGCTCGGCGGTGCGCTCGATCTCCGACAGCCGCATCACGTCGCGGTTGATCAGGTCGCCGACGTAGGAGTCGAAGAAGCGCTGTCGGCGCCGGGGGTTGGTGCGGGCGACGGCCTCGGGGAACCCGCCGCGGACCAGGCGGTCGACATAGTCGGCTCGGGTGAGCTGTGAGGTGTGCCGCAGGGCCGGCCCGGTGGTGAACACCGCGTCGATGAAGCCGGCGGGGCGGCCGTCGATCTCACTTTGCGCGAAAGGCCATAGCTCGACGGTCTCCATCCGCCCAGGGAGGGTGTCCGGCAGGCCGCGCAGGGCAAGCAGCCGCGAAGAGCCGGTGAGCAGATACCTACCAGGCCTGGGGTCGGCGTCCACCTGGGATTTGATCGCGAGAAGCAGCTCTGGGGCGCGCTGGATCTCGTCGATGACCATGGCGCCCGGAAAGTCGACGAAGCCGCTGGGATCGCTCAACGCCGCCTGCAGGGTCAGCGGATCGTCGAGGTCGCGCCACTCGGCGCCGTCTGTCTTCACCAGCCGCCGGACCAAGGTGCTCTTGCCGGACTGCCGTGCGCCGTTGACCAGGACGACACGCGTGTCGGACAGGGCATCCACCACCACTTGCTCCGCATGACGGCGGATCAAGTGCCCGAACGGCGTGCTGACCATGGTTCATCATCGCACCTGATGGTGAAATGGTCGCTACTTTGGTGGTGAGTTGGTCGCAAGGTTGGTGGTGAATCGGTCGCTGGCGTGGCGGTGATCTAGGCGCACTGGGCGAGCATGGTGGCTTTGTCGGGGGCGGTGACGGGGAGGTCGTATTTGAGGGCCACCTGGGCGAAGCGGACGGCGTAGGAGCAGCGGATGCGCTTTTGGGGCGGCAGCCAGGAGGCGGGCCCGGAGTCGCCCTTGGAGGCGTTCTGGGAGCCGTCGACCGGCATGAGGTTGAGCGGGTCGTTGGCGATCCGCTTGCGCTTGGCGTCCGTCCACCGGGCGGCGCCCATCTGCCAGTCGTAGGACAGCGGCATGATGTGGTCGATCTGCACCTCGGCGGCGTCGGCCTTGCGCCAGTCGATGGTCTTGCCGGTGTAGGGGTCGTGCAGGGTCATCGAGACCAGCACGCAGTCGGAGCCGTCGCGGAACTTGACCTTCTCGCCGTCGCGTTTCAGCACGTCGTTGCGGGTGTCGCAGCCGTTGTGCGCGTACGGGATGTCGTCGGCGTTGTCGGCCCAGGCGTAGCCGAACTCGTCGCGGTCATAGCCGGTCTTCGGTCCGCGGCCCTTGGTGGGCACCTTGTCGATCAGGTCGCGCGCCTTGGCGCGCTCCTTGTCAGACGTGATCGCGGCGAGGCCGGGCTTCGTGCCTTCGGGATTGTCGAGCGGGTCGGTGGCGCGGTCGTCGCCGGAGCCTTTGGAATCGCCTTTGGAGTCCGACTTGGAATCGGACTTCGAGTCGCCCTTGGACTTGTGATTCCCACCCTTGTCGAGTTTGCCGAGGTCACCGCACCCGGCTAAGGCAACCGCCAGAACCAGACCGAGGACTGCCCTGGATCCGCGCACGCCTTACCCCCAGAACACCCCAGATCATGAAATTTCCTAGTCTAGGTATAGCAAAGATGTTCTGGTCCCCGCATCGCCCCAGGCCAACAAGCCCCCAAAGCCCCCCACCCCATCCGCGATGCACGCCCCGCCCGAGCCGCCGCCCCGCCCGAGCCACCCGCGCCGCCGCCCCCGCCATCCCCCGCACGCGACGCCGCCCCCCCGCCATCCCCCGCACGCCTCGCCCCGCCCCGGCACGCGATGTACACCCGCTCTCGCCCCGCCCGCGACGCAGCCCCCGCCCCGCACGCGACACGGCCCCCCCTCGCCCCCCTCGCCCGCCTCGCCCCGCCCCACACGCGACGTTGCCCCGCACGCCACGCCCGCCGCCACGGACGGGGAGGTGCCGGGGAGGTGCCGGGAGCGGTGGAGAGGTGGCAGGGGCGGGGGGTGGCAGCACCCTTTCGATGGCGAATTCGCTGGGGTCTAATCCGATGCGTGGGAAACGCCGCGCTCAGTTGCCCGGCCGTGCCTCTTCGCGGGGAGCGGCCCACGGTGGCCGCGTTGCCGCTGAGCACAGCGCGCATTGGCGGGGGGCGGCCCACGGTGGGCGCGTTGCCGCTGAGTACAGCGCGTAGTGGCGGGGGGCGGCGGTGTCGCTGATCACGGCCTGGCTTCGGCTGGAGGCGCGCAGGCGCTGGCGGTCGCTGGCGGTGCTGGCGCTGCTGCTGGCCGTGGCGACCACCACCGTCCTCGCGTCCTTCGCGGGCGCGCGGCGGGGGGCGACCTCGGTCGACCGCCTGTATGCCCGGAGCCTGCCCGCGACCCTTGCCGTGCTGCCGAACCAGCCGGATTTCGACTGGGCGAAGGTCCGGGCGCTGCCCGGGGTGGAGGCGCTCGCGGAGTTCCCCATCACGGGATTCGGGGTGGCGGGCATCCCGCCGTCCGACTGGGTGGCGGCGTTCCCCCCGGCCGATGACGAGATGCTGCGCACCATCGAGCGGCCGTACGTGGTGGAAGGCCGGATCATGGATCCGCGCCGGGTCGACGAGGTCATGGTCACCTCGGGATTTCCCGGCCACTACGGCAAAGGCGTTGGCGACCGGATCACGCTGGTGCTCATGTCCCCCGAGCAGGCCGCGTCCGACACCTACGACCTGACCGCTGAACAGCCGGCGGGTCCGCGCATCCAGGCCACGATCGTCGGCGTGCTCAAGTCGCCGTGGTTCCACGACAAACTGACCTTCGGCCCGCAGGTGGTGCCGTCCGTCGCGCTCTACCGCGCCTACCCGGACAATTTCATGGGCCCCTCCGACTACGCCAACGCTCTCATCCGGCTGCGGCCCGGCGCCGACCCGGTCGCGTTCCGGGCGGATCTGGCCCGGGTCAGCCGGCGCACCGACATCGACAGCTGGAGCAGCTGGGACAAGCTCGGCGGGCCTGAGCGCCGGGTGACCGCCTTCGAGGCGGCGTCGCTGGGGGCCTTCGGGCTGGCCGCGCTGGCGGCGGCGATGGTCCTGATCGGCCAGTCGGTGGCCCGCTACGCCGCAGCGACCGGGGCCGACCTCCGGACGCTCCGCGCGGTCGGGCTGACGCCGCGCCAGCAGGTGATCGTGACAGCGTCCGGTCCCGTGCTCGCGGCACTGGCAGGAGCGACCCTGGGCGTGATCGGCGCGCTGGTGGCCTCCAACTGGCTGCCCCTCGGCGCGGCGGCCCTGGCCGAGCCCGAACCCGGGTTCGATGCCGACTGGCTCGTGCTCGGCGTGGGCTGGGTGGCCGTGCCCCTGCTCGTCCTCGCGGGCTCGGCCGGAGCCGCCGCGGTCCTCGCGCGGCGGCGGCCGGAGGCGGGCCGCCGCTCGATGGTCGCCCGCGGCGCGGCCCTGCTCGGGCTTCCCGCGCCCATCGTGGTGGGAGCCCGCTTCGCGCTGGAGCCGGGGCGGCGGCACGACGCCGTACCGGTCCGACCGGCTCTGCTGGGAGCGGTGGCCGGTGTGCTGGGGGTGCTGGCCGCCTTCACCTTCGCCGCAGGTGTGCAGGACGCGGGGGACAACCCGGTCAGATTCGGCCGTACGCACCAGCTGGAGGTCTTCGGCGGGATCAACGGACACGAGCTGGCGCCTCTGGATCGCGTCGCCGACGTGGTCACACGCGACCCCGACGTCCGCTCGATCGACGACGCGCGGATCGGCGTGCTCGAGTCGGGTCCCGTCGCGGTCACCACTTTCACCTACGCTCCGGCCAAGGCCCGATTCCCGGTGGTCCTCACCGACGGCCGGATGCCCGTCGCCGCGAACCAGATCGTCCTCACTCCGGGCACCGCCCACGCCCTCCGCACGAAGATCGGCGATCGAGTCGCCTTCGTGAGCGGCGCCGCGCCGATCTCCCTGACGGTCACCGGGATCGGATTCGTCCCCGTGGCCGCGCACAACACCTACGACGAGGGCGGCTGGATCACCCCGGCCGCCCACGACGCCCTGTTCGGCCATGCCGAGTATCCGTACAAGTTCCGGGTCCTGGAGATCGAGCTGCGGCCGGGCGCGGATGCCGATGCCGTCGCGGCCCGCCTGCGTGCCGAGGCCGCCAAGGCGGGGATCGCCGACCTCCCGCTGGGCGCGGCCCCGCCCCTTGAGGCCGACGTCATGGTCCGGGACATGCAGGCGCTGCCGGTGCTGCTCTCCGTCTTCCTGGCGCTGCTCGCGATCGGCGCCGTGGGGCACGCGCTGGTGACCGCCGTACGGCGACGGCGCCACGAGCTCGCGGTGCTGCGGGCGCTCGGCATGACGGGACGGCAGGCGCAGGGCGTGGCGCTCACCCAGGCCGCCATCCTCGCCGCGGTGGGGCTGGTCTTCGGCATGCCGCTGGGAATCGCGCTGGGCCGGATGCTGTGGCGGGTCGCGGCCGAGGGGACGCCGGTGCTCTACGTGCCGCCGACGGCGACCGCGGCGCTGCTGCTCGCGGCGCCCGTGGTGTTGTCGTGCGCCGGGCTGCTCGCCATGTGGCCAGGCCGGCAGGCAGCCCGGTTGCGCGTCGGCCACGTGCTGCGCGCCGAATAACGCGCCGAATAACCCCGAACAAGCGCGGTGCGACTAGCCCCAGACCTCCCGGGCCGTTTCGACGATGAGCGAGAGTTTGGCGAACTGCTGGTCGGCCGTGAGCTCGTTGCCCTCGACGGTGGAGGAGAAGCCGCACTGGCCCGACAGGCAGAGCTGATCGAGGCTGACGAACTTGGCGGCCTCGTCGATGCGGCGCTTCAGGGCGTCCTTGGATTCGAGTTCGCCGCGCTTGGTGGTGACCAGCCCCAGCACGACCATCTTGCCGGGCGGCACGTAGCGCAGCGGCTCGAAGCCGCCGGACCGCTCGTCGTCGAACTCCATGAAGAACCCGTCGACGCCCAACTCCCCGAACAGCGCCTCGGCCACGTAGTCGTAGCCGCCGGAGGCCGCCCACGACGACCGGAAGTTGCCGCGGCACATGTGCGTGGTGACCGTCAGGCCCTCGGGCCGGCTCGCGAGCGCCGCGTTGATCTGCTTGATGTAGCGAAGGTGCATGTGCTCGGCGTCGTCGCCGCGCTCGGCCAGCTCGGCGCGCTGGGCCGGGTCGTTCAGGTAGGCGAGGCTCGTGTCGTCGAACTGGAGATAGGTGCAGCCGAGATCGGCGACCCGGCGCACCTCCTCGGCGTACGCGGCGCTCAGGTCCGACCAGAACTCCTCCATGTCCGGATAGACGGAGCGGTCGACGGAGGCCGGGCCGCCGCGGTAGTGGACCATGCTGGGTGACGGGATCGTCAGCTTCGGGGTGGCCGTGGTCACCGTTTCCTTCAGGAACGTGAAGTCGTTCCCGAAGATCGTCTCGTCGAGCCGGATCCGGTCGTGCACCCGCAGGGCCGCCGGCGTGAACTCGATGTCGCCCTCGGCGTTCTGGAAGCGCACCGTGATGCGCTCGTCCGCGGCCGGGTCGATGCCGCCGAGGGAATAGATGAAGTCCATGTGCCAGGAGGCGCGGCGGAACTCGCCGTCGGTGGCCGACTGGAGGCCGACCTCCTCCTGACGCCGGACGACCTCGCGGATCGCCTCGTCTTCGACGGCGCGAAGTTCCTCGGTCGGGATGCGGCCCGCGGCGTGCTCGTCTCTGGCGGCCAGCAGCCGCGCGGGGCGGAGCAGGCTGCCGACGTGGTCGGCGCGGAAGGGGGGCTTGTTACGCATCTGCAGCATCTCCCACAAATGTCAGGTGTGGCTCCATTCGGCAAGGGCGTCCAGCAGCCACTCCGCCAGATATCCGGCGAACGACGAACGAACGTAGACGTGGTAGGCGTCATCGTCCACCCGGCGCAGGATCACCTGTGCCCTGCCCAGCATCGTCTGGACGTACGCGCCGACGCCGAACACGCGCGGATCGAGGTCGAGCGCGCAGCCGGTGATCAGCACGTCGCGCGCCCGCGGCCCGGTCAGCTCCACGATCGTGCGCTGCCCGCTCACGTCGACGTCGCCGGCCGGCCCGATCCACCACTCGGGGCCGAGCCGCATGGCGTCCTCGCCCGGGTCGGCGCCGTGGGTCTCGCGCATGATCGCAAGCGGGATCTCGCGTGCGCGGACCACCGCGTCGGCGCCGGCGACCGCGAATCGGTCCCGGTACGCGTCCAGCGCGCTCACGGGGCGATCCAGCAGCCAATCCCCCTCGTGGGAGACAGGCCATGTCGAAGGGGATCCGTCGCGGACCAGGTTCTCGGGGTCGTAGAAAACCGAGGACACGATCTCGACCGGGACGCGCCGCGTATCCCAGACGGCCTCCATCGGGCCGTGCGCGTCCCGCGACAGCGCCAGCGCGAACGGGCGGTCCAGCGCCGCGCTGTGATACGACGACGTCACGTGCCCGACCATGCCGGCCGCCGTGACCAACTGGGCGCCCTCGGCCAGTCTCTCCGCCGAGAACAGCCCGATCAGCCGCTTGCGGTCGGCCCGCATCGCGTCCGGCCGGGCATGTGAGCGTTTGCCCACGTAGTCGGGCTTGCGCTTGGACACGGCCCACGACATCCCGAGGTCCTGCGGGGTGACGGTGCCGTCCGTCTCCTGCCCCACGATGGGGAAGCCCTTCTCGGCGCGCAGCACGTGCATGGTCTCCGTCCCGTACGGCACGGCCCCGCGCTCCAGCACCGTCTCCCACAGCGTGCGCCCGTACGCCCACGGCACGTTGAGCTCCCAGGCGAGCTCCCCCGAGAAGCTGATCCGGTAGACCCGCGCCGCCACGCCCCCGAGGCCGACCTCCCGGTAGGTCATGAACGGCATGTCCCCCGGCACGCCGAGCGAGGTCACGAGCTCACGCGAGCGCGGCCCGACCACGGCGACCGTCGCCCAGTGATCCGTCACCGACACGAACGACACGTCGAGCTCCGGCCACTCGGTCTGGTGCCACTCCTCCAGCCAGTCGAGCACGGCGGCGGCGTTGCCCGTGGTCGTGGTCATCAGATAGCGCTCCTCGGCCAGCCGCGTCGTCACGCCGTCGTCGAAGACCATGCCGTCGGCCGTGCACATCACCCCGTAACGGCAGGCGCCGACCGCCAGCGTGGAGTACATGTTCGTATAGATCCGGTCGAGGAAGACCCCCACGTCCGCGCCCCGGATGTCGATCTTCCCGAGTGTCGACGCGTCCATGGCGGCGACCGCCGTACGGGCGGCGGCGCATTCCCGGAGCACGGCGTCGTCCATCGACTCGCCGTCGAGCGGGAAGTACCACGGCCGCTTCCACTGGCCGACGTCCTCGAAGACCGCGCCCCGCGCCACGTGCGAGGCGTGCATCGACGTCACCCGGATCGGGTCGGACAAGATGCCGCGCTCGCGACCGGCAAGCAGCGCGATCGAGATCGGCACGTACGGCGGGCGATAGGTCGTGGTCCCGACCGCACCCGGATCGGCGCCGAGCAGGGCCGACATCACGCCCACGGTCCCCGGCCCGGACGTCTTGCCCTGGTCTGCGCCCGTGCCGGCCGTCGTGTAGCGCTTGACGTGCTCGACCGAGCGCATGCCTGCCCCGATCGAGCGCGCCACGTCGGCCACGGTGACGTCGCGCTGCAGATCGACGAAGGCCTCCTCCTGAGCGCCCGAGGTCCACAGCGCGGCCGGGGGCTGCTCGTGCCGGGCATCGCTCACCGGGATCCGGAAGTTCCCGGCGGAGCCCCCCGCGGCGTAGCCCTCCTCGATGCAGGCGGCCGTGCCGTACGTGCCGCGACACGCGCCGACCGACTGCTCGGCCTGCGCGGACAGGTGCGGCACGAACGCGTGGATGTTCTGGTCGTAGCGCAGCCGCCCCTGGGACTGGCTGAACAGGTGGACCGTGGGGTTCCAGCCGCCGCAGACGGCCAGCAGGTCGCACTCGACGATCCGGCCGCCGATCTCGACCCCGGCCAGCGCGCCGTCCGGTCCGGCGACGGTCCTGGTGACGGTCTCGCCGCGCCGCGCGTCCACGATCGTGGCGATCTCCACGCCCGCCGCCCGCAGGTCGTCTCCGGCCGCGAACGCCGAGTCGGCGCAGGTGAACACGACCGCCCGGGTCCCGGGGCGTACGGCGTAGCGGTTGACGTACGCCCGGGCGGCCGAGGCCAGCATGACTCCCGGCCGGTCGTTGCCCGGAAAGGCGATGGACCGCTCGTGCGCGCCCGTGGCGAGGATGACCCGCCCGGCGCGGAAGTGCCACAGCCGCTGGCGGGAGATGTGCGCGGGCCGATCGGCCAGGTGATCGGTGCGGCGCTCGACCGCGACGACGTAGTTGTGGTCGTAATAGCCGACCGCGGTCGTCCTGGTGAAGACCTGCACGCCGCTCAGCCGCGCCTCGGCGGCCGCGACCCAGTCCATCGCGGGGCGGCCGTCGAGCCGTTCACGCGCGCCGAGCAGCGAACCGCCGAGCTCGGGCTGCTCGTCGAGCAGGATCACCCGCGCGCCGGACTCGCTCGCCGCGAGCGCCGCCGCCAGCCCGGCCGGCCCGCCGCCGACGACCAGCACGTCGCAGTGGAGATAGGCCTTGTCGTAGCGGGCGTCGTCGGCGAATCCCGGGTCGAGGCGGCCTTTTCCGGCCAGGCCCGAGGCGGCCAGCCCGTCGTACAACTCGACGGTGGTCGCCGTGAGCATCGGATCGTCGCCCACCCTGACCAGGGCGTTCGGCTCCTCGCTGCCGATGCCGAAGACGCCGCGCGGGCGGCCGAGGTCGACGCTGCGCCCGACGATCCGCACCTCGTTGGCGAGCAGGGCCGAGGCGAGCGTGTCCCCTTGGTAGCCCGTCATGGCGACGCCGTCGAAGGTGAAGCGGAGGGTGCGGGTGCGGTCGACGCGGCCGCCGATCGGCAGGCGCTGAGTCATTGCGCGATCTCGTGTGTCACGGTGTGCCTTCGTACGTTGAACCAGGTGCGGCAGCCGGCCGAGTGCGTCCAGCGCTCGTGGAACCAGCCGCGTGGGTTGTCGCGGAGATACACGTATCCGGCCCATTCCTCGTCGGTCAGGGCCGAGGGATCGGCCGGATAGGCGATCTCGGCCTGCCCTCCGTAGTGGAACTCGGTCTCGTCGCGCGGCCCGCAGAAGGGGCATCGGATCAAGAGCATCAGTGCGCCACCGCCGCGGCTCCGTGTTCGTCGATCAGGGCGCCGGTCGTGAACCGGTCGAGGGAGAACGGCTCGGCCAGCGGATGCGCCCGCTGGTTGGCGATCGTGTCGGCGTACACCCAGCCGGAGCCGGGCGTGGCCTTGAAGCCGCCGGTTCCCCAGCCCGCGTTGATGTAGAGGCCTTCGACCGGGGTCGGGCCGATGATCGGGGAAGCGTCCGGCGCCACGTCGACGATCCCGGCCCAGGTGCGCACGACGCGCACCCGGCTGAAGATCGGGAAGAGCTCCAGCGCCGCGCCCATCTGCCGCTCGATGACGTTGAACGAGCCGCGCTGACCGTAGGAGTTGTAGGCGTCGATCCCGGCGCCCATCACCAGTTCGCCCTTGTGCGCCTGGCTCACGTAAACATGGACGGCGCCGGACATCACCACGCAGTCGAGGACGGGGTCGAGCAGCTCGGACACCAGCGCCTGCAGCGGGTGCGACTGCAGCGGGAGCCGGATCCCGGCCTTGTCGGCCAGCACCGAGGTGTGCCCGGCCGCCGCCAGCGCCACGGTCCCGGCCGCGATCCGCCCCTGGCTCGTCCGCACGGCCGTCACCCGGCCGCCGTCGATCTCGAAGCCGGTGACCTCGCAGCCCTGGATCAGATCGACGCCGAGCGCGTCCGCCGCGCGGGCGTATCCCCAGGCCACGTGGTCGTGCTTGGCGATGCCCGCGCGCCGCTGCAACGTCGCGCCGAGCACCGGATAGCGCACGTGGGGCGAGGTGTTGAGGATCGGGCAGA
The DNA here is from genome assembly GCA_017592665.1 of Streptosporangiaceae bacterium NEAU-GS5. GTDB lineage: Bacteria > Actinomycetota > Actinomycetes > Streptosporangiales > Streptosporangiaceae > NEAU-GS5. The sequence continues at coordinate 61,035 of JAGFNW010000033.1, forward strand.
ACTTCTTGACCTCGTCGGCGTCCAGCCACTCGGCGTCGATGCCGTTCTGCTGGTTGGCGCTGGCCCTGCGGCGGCCTTCGCGCACGTCGGGCAGGTTGTGCGCCAGGTTGAGGACACCGCGCTGGCTGAACATGAGGTCGTAGTCCAGCTCGGCGGACAGGCCCTCCCACAGCTTCAGCGAGTGCTCGTAGATCGCCGCGCTCTCGTCCCACAGATAGTTCGAGCGGATGATCGTGGTGTTGCGGGCCATGTTTCCGCCCGCGAGCCAGCCCTTCTCCAGGATCGCGACGTTCGTGATGCCATGATTTCTGGCCAGATAGTACGCCGTGGCGAGACCGTGCCCTCCGCCACCGACGATCACCACGTCGTACGCGGATTTGGGCGAGGGGTTCCGCCACAGGAAGTCCGGGTGCCGCACGCGCCTACCTCTTGATCTTGGTCATCTTAGGGTCGAACAGAGGCTCAGCGCCCACCTCCGCGGGGACCCGCCGGCCGAAGTACTCCACGTCGACGAACGTGCCGGGCTCGGCCAGGTCGGCCGGGAGCCAGGCGTAGGCGATCGGCCGGCCGATCGTGTGCCCGAAGGCGGCGCTGGTCACATAGCCGACCGCGCGCCCCTCGTGCCTGACCGGCTCCTTGCCCATGACGACCTCGGTGGTCAGCAGCGGGACCAGCTTCCTGGTGACGGTCTCCGAGCTCACGCCCTCCAGCGCGTCACGCCCGACGAAGTCCTTGTTCTTCCGCACGGCGAAGCCCACCCCGGCCTCGTACGGATTGTGCTGAGGCGTCATGTCGACGCCCCACAGGCGATAGCCCTTCTCCAGGCGCAGGCTGTTGAACGCGGCCCGGCCGCCGGCGATCACGCCGAGCTCGGATCCGGCCGCCCACAGCGTGTCCCACAGCTTCAGGCCCATGTCGGACGTGGTGTAGATCTCCCAGCCCAGCTCCCCCACGTACGAGACCCGCATCATGGTCACCGGCACGTTGCCCACGAAGCCGGATTTGACGTTGAAGTAGCGGAAGCCCTGGTGGGAGACGTCGAGGTCGGTCAGCGGCGCGACGAGATCGCGAGCCAGCGGGCCCCACACGCCGACGCAGCAGGTGCCAGCCGTGATGTCGGCGACGCGTACGTCCGCGGGGGCCTGCCGCCGGAACCAGTGCAGGTCGAGGTTGCCGTTGGCGCCGACCTGGAAGCGATCCCAGGCCAGCCGCGCGACCGTGAGGTCGGAGCGGATGCCGCCCGTCTCGTCCAGCAGCAGGGTGTACGTCACCGAGCCGGGCGCCTTGTCCAGATTGTTGGTCGTCAGATACTGCAGGAACGCCAGCGCGCCGGGACCCTCGACCGCGATCCGCTTGAGCGGGGTCATGTCGTAGAGGGCGACCCGCTCGCGCGTGCCGTCGGCCTCGGCCGCGGCGATCGGCGACCAGTGGCGGCCGGCCCAGGCGTCCCGCGTGGTCCCGACGCCGAGCCGCGACTCGGCCGCGGCGGCCCGGGTCTCCTCCTGCAGGAACGCCCCGACGGCCTCGGTGCGCGATCGCCGTACGAGCTCTTCCAGGCGTTGCACGTTGGCCTCGAACCAGTGCGGGCGCTCCCAGCCTGCCCCCTCGAGGAAGCTCGCCCCGAGCTCGCGCTGACGCACGTGGAAGGGGCTGACCCGGAGCGGGCGGGGCGACTCCATCGGCTGCAGCGGGTGGATGACGTCGTAGACCTCGACGAAGTTCTGCTTGCCGCGCTCCTCGACGAAGGCCGGGCTGAGATGGACCTGCTCGAAGCGGCCGATCTCGCACTCGTGCAGGTCGAAGCTGGAATGGCCGTCGACGATCAGCTCGGCGACGGCGCGCGCGACGCCCGCCGAGTGGGTCACCCAGACGGCCTCGGCCAGCCAGAGGCCGCGCAGCTCGGGGGTCTCGCCGATGAGCGGGAAGCCGTCCGGGGTGAACGAGAAGATCCCGTTGATGCCGTCCTCGTACTTGGTCTCGCCGAGGGCGGGAATCAGCTCGACCGCGTCACGCCAGGAGGGCTCGAAGTCCTCCTCGGTGAACTTCTGGATGCCGCCCCCGGCGAGCTCGTCCTGGCCGACCGGCATGGGCCGGTGCGCGTACGAGCCGATGCCGACGCGGTCGCCGTGCTGGCGGAAGTAAAGGTCGCGGTCCTGGTGCCGGAGGATCGGCATCATCTGGGTCATGGCGTGGCCGAGGCCGTCGATCGGCCCCGACTTGGCGTACTGGTGGGCCAGCGGCAGCAGCGGCACCTGCACACCGGCCATGGCGCCGATGGAGGGCCCCCAGAACCCGGCCGCGCTGATCACGATCCCCGCCTGCAGCACCCGCAGCCCCGGCCCGGTGTCCTCGGGGTCGATATCGGCCAGAGGGGCCTCCGACGAGGTGATGACGACGCCGGTGACCTCGCCCTCGCTCTGGTTGATCCCGATGACGCGGTGCTTGGGCAGGAAGACGGCGCCGCGCGCCATGGCCCGCCTGGCCTGCGCCTCGCCGCAGGCGACCGCGTTGGCCAGGCCGTCGGTGGGCACGTGAAAGCCGCCGAGCACCTTCGACGCGTCGAGCGGAGGCCACAGCTCGGCGCAGCGCCGGGGGTCGACCAGCCGGCTCTCCACGCCCCAGGACGCGGCCCAGCCGTGCTTTCGGTGCAGATCCTGCCAGCGCTCCTCGGTGGTGGCCACCTCGAGGCCGCCGACCTGGTTGAACCCGCCCAGCGTCAGATATTTCCGCACGGTGTAGGCGGCGAACTCGGTCATGGTCTTCGACGGGTTGGTCTGGAAGACCAGACCAGGCGCGTGCGAGCTGGAGCCGCCGGTGGCGTACAGCGGACCCTGCTCGACCACCGTGAGGTCGGTCCAGCCGCGGGCCGTCAGCTCGTCGGCCAGCGCGCAGCCCACAATTCCCGCGCCTATGATCACTACCCGAGGCCGGGCCATGCGCCCTCCAGGTCCGCTCCGTGATGCGCTGATTCGTCGTGCGCTGTCACGTCATGCTGTTTCGTAATACGCAACAGCGACCGTAATGCGCAACGCTACGGAACGACCCTATCGGTTCGTCACGTGTGACGGTAGAAGGCGACGTCCTCCGCGGCCAGCGGCGTGCGGCCCAGAATGAGGTCGGCGGCCTTCTCGGCCAGCATCATCGTCGGCGCGTAGATGTTGCCGTTCGTCACGTACGGCATGGACGACGCGTCGACGACGCGAAGCCCCTCCATGCCGTGCACCTTCATGGTGTCCGGGTCGAGCACGGACATGTCGTCCACGCCCATCCGGCAGGTGCACGACGGGTGGAGCGCCGTCTCACCGTCGCGGGCGACCCACTCGAGGATCTCCTCGTCGGTCTCCACGCCCGGGCCCGGCGACAGCTCGCCCGCGTCGATCTCGGCGAAGGCCGGCTGCCGCAGGATGTCCCTTGCGTGCCGGATCGCCTCCACCCACTCGCGGCGGTCCTGCGCCGTGGACAGGTAGTTGAAGCGGAGCGCCGGCTTCACCCGCGGATCGGCCGACCGCAGCCGGACCGTGCCACGCGCGTCGGAGTACATGGGCCCGACGTGCACCTGATAGCCGTGTCCCCCGGCCGGCGCCGTGCCGTCATACCGCACGGCGATCGGCAGGAAGTGGAACATGAGGTTCGGATAGGCGACCTCGTCGTTGGAACGGACGAAACCGCCGGCCTCGAAGTGGTTGCTCGCGCCCGGGCCGCTGCGCAGGAACAGCCACTGCGCCCCGATGAACGGCCGCCGCCACAGCTTCAGCGCCGGCTGCATCGAGACGGGCCGCCTGGCGCCGTGCTGGACGTACACCTCGAGGTGATCCTGCAGGTTCTCGCCCACGCCCGGCACGTCCGCGACTACCGGCACGCCGACCTTCTCCAGAAGCTCGGCCGGTCCGACGCCGGACAGCTGCAGCAGGTGCGGCGAGTTGATCGCGCCGCCGCAGAGGATGACCTCGCCGGCCTTGATGACCTCGCCCTTGACCTGGACGCCGACCGCGCGGCGGCCCTCGAAGACGATCCGCTCCACGAACGCCCGGGTCCGGATCGTGAGGTTCTTGCGGCCGCGGACCGGGCGCAGGTAGGCCCTGGCCGCCGACAGCCGCCGCCCGTGGCTCAGATTCCGGTCGAAGGTGCTGAAGCCCTCCTGGCGAAAGCCGTTCACGTCGTCGGTCAGCTCGTGCCCGGCCTGCCGCACGGCCTCGAAGAACGCCTCGAACAGCGGGCCCTCGGCCGGGCCGCGCTCGAGCACCAGCGGCCCGCTCTTGCCGCGGAACCGCGCGTCGCCCGAGGCCGTCTCCATCCGCTTGAAGTACGGCAGGCAGTGCGCGAAGTCCCAGGCCTTCATGCCCGGGTCGGCGCCCCAGCGCTCGAAGTCCATCGGATTGCCGCGCTGGAAGATCATCCCGTTGATGCTGGACGAGCCGCCGAGCACCTTGCCCCTGGCGTGGTAGATGCGCCGCCCGCCCATGGCGGGCTCGGGCTCCGACTCGTACTTCCAGTCGTAGAACCGGCTGCCGATGGGGAACATCAGCGCCGCCGGCATGTGGATGAACACGTCCCACGGATAGTCGGGGCGACCGGCCTCGAGCACCAGGACCTTCACGGACGGGTCCGCGCTGAGCCGGTTGGCCAGCGCGGATCCCGCCGAGCCGCCACCCACGATCACATAGTCGAAACTCATGTCTTCGGGATCCACGCCTGCCAGACGATCTTGTTGGCCTCGACCCACTTCTGGGCGGCCTGGTCGTCGGTCAGCTTGTTGACCGCGATGTCGTAGGCGACCGAGTTCTGGTCGTCGTTCGTCCAGACGAAGTTCTTGACCAGCTCGTACGCCCTGCCGCCCTGGTCGGCGAACCGCTTGCTCACGATCTTGTCGAGCAGGTAGGGCGGGTAGTCGCACTTGATGGTCTTGGTGTCGGCGTCGCACCCGATGGCGTACGGCGGCAGGTTGATCTTGACGAGCTTGAGCTGCGAGAACAGCCACTGCGGCTCATAGAAGTACATGAGCAGCGGGGTCTTGTTCTTGGTCGCCGCCTGCGCCGCCTTGATCAGGTTGTCCTCGCTGCCCGAGTAGACCACCTTGTACGGCAGGTGCGTGTTGCGGATGACGGCCTCGTCGTTGGTGACGTAGGACTTGTCGCCGGCCAGGAACTGCCCGAGGTTTCCGGACGCCGCCGTCTTGAACAGGTTCTTGTACTTGGGCAGGTTGGCGTAGTTGGTGATGTCCGGATACTGCTTGGCCATCCACTCGGGAACGTACCAGCCGATGATGCCCTTGTTGCCGTTCTCACCGGCGGTGAGGGCGACCTTCTTCTTCTCGATGTACTCGTCTTTGAACTCGGGGTGCGACCAGTTCTCGATGATGACGTCGACCGTGCCGTCCTCGAGCCCCTTCCAGGACTCCGCCTCGGTCTTGCTGGTCGTCTCCACCCGGTAGCCGAGCTCGTGCTCGAGCAGGTAGTCGACCACCGCCGCGCTGGCCTCATAGCCGACCCAGGGGTTGATCGCCATCCTCACGGTGCCGGAACCGCGGCCCGCGCCCGGCGTCGCCGTGTCAACCGTGTCGCCGCTGCTGCATCCCGCCAGGGCCACCAGGCCCAACGAGACGGCGCCGGCGAGCAGACGAACCCTCATCACGTTTACCTCCTCGGCCGAGCCGCAGTATTCCATAACAAAAGGAGCGATCCGGCTGCAATCCCCAACAATCACAGCCGGATCGCCACTAATGGACTGTCACTTGCCTCTTACGGTCACAACTATTGCGGCAACCAGGCCTTCCAGACGTCCGGGTGCGCGTCGACCCACTTCTTCGCGGCCGCCTCGTCGGACATGCCGTTGTTGGTGATGTCGTCGGCGACCTGGTTCTGGTCCTCGTTGGTCCACTGGAAGTTCTTGATCAACTCGAACGCCTTGCCGCCCGAGTCCTGGAACTTCTTGCTGACGATCTTGTCAAGCTCGTACGGCGGGTAGTCGCAAGCGATCTTCTTGGGGTCGGCGTCGCAGCCCTTGGTGTACGCGGGCAGGTTCACCTTGACCAGCTTGAGCTGCGAGAACAGCCACTGCGGCTCATAGAAGTACATGAGCAGCGGCTTCTGCTGCGCGGTGGCCTGCTTGGCCGCCTTGATCAGCGCGTCCTCGCTGCCGCCGAAGACCACCTTGAAGTTCAGCTTGAGATTCTTGACCAAGGCCTCGTCGTTGGTGACGTACGACGGGTCGCCGTCGAGGAGCTGGCCCTTGCCGCCCGACTCGGAGGTCTTGAACATGTCGGCGTACTTGTTCAAGTTCTTGTAGTCGGTGATGTCGGGATACTTCGTGGCCATCCACTCGGGAACGTACCAGCCGATGACGCCCTTGTTGCCGTTCGGCCCGAGCGCGACAGCGACGCCCTTGTCGTCGATGTACTTCTGCTTCAGGTCGTCGTGGCCCCAGTTCTCCAGGATCACGTCGACGTCACCCGACTCCATGCCCTGCCAGGACGGCTCCTCGGCGAGCTCCTTCTTCTCGACCGTGTAGCCGAGCTCGTTCTGGAGCAGGTAGGAGATGACGGCCGCGTCGGCCTCGTACCCGACCCACGGATTGACCGCGAGCTTCACGGTCCCGCCGGCCGAGGGAGCGGCGCTGCCGCCGCTGGGCGCCGCGGCGCTCGGCGCGGCCGAGGCTCCGGTGTCGTTGACCTTGGCGCCGCCGCCACACGCGGCAACGCTGACTGCAAGGATGGCGACACCTGCGATCAGGTGTAACTTCCTCATGAGGACCCTCTTCTTCTGAGTGATCAGGGGACCGACTGCAGGCCCCTCGAACGGGGGCGCCGATCGGCGCCCTGGGTGATCCGGTCGAGCATGATTCCGAGCAGGACCAGCGCCACACCGGCGGCCAGGCCCTTCCCGTAGTCCTCGCGCTGGGCGAATCCGGCGTACACGTCGTAGCCGAGCGCTCCGGCCCCGACCAGCGCGCCGATCACCACCATGGCGAGCGTCATGACGATGCCCTGGTTGGCCGCGACCAGCAGCGACCGCCGGGCCATCGGCAGCTGCACCTTCCAGAGCAGCTGACCGCGTGTCGACCCGGACGCGAGCGCGGCCTCCACGGTCTCCCCCGGCACCCCGCGGATGCCGTCCTCGACCAACCGGATCACGACCGGAACCGTATATATCACCGACGCCACGATCGCGGTGAACCGGCCCGGGCCGAACAGCGCCAGGCCGGGCAGCAGGTAGGAGAACGTGGGCATGGTCTGCGCGGCGTCGAGCAACGGCCGAAGGGCCGATGCGAACCGGGTGGACCGGGCCGCCACCACACCGAGCAGGAGGCCGAAGAACATCGCGATCAGGGTGGCCACCAGGACCACCGTGAGCGTGGTCATGCCGTGCTGCCAGAGCCCGAGCAGGGCCATGCCGCCGAGGCAGCCGCCGGCGATGAGCGCGGCGCGAAGGCCGCTGATCGACCACGCCAGCGCGACCACGGTCGTGATCACCAGCCACCACGGGGCCGTGGTCAGCGTCGTCTCCATCGGGTTCAGGATCCAGTTCGCGAAGGAGTCGTTCACGAACCCGGTGAAGCCGTACCAGTGGAACTCGATCCACTCGACCACGTCGTTGACCGGCTTGACGATCGGGATCTGCCAGTCCTCGGGGAAGTCGGCGGCGAGCGCCGGAGTCAGCGCGATGCCGGCGCCGGCGATGACCGCGCCGACGGCCCAGCGCGACGGCCCACGGCGGCGGCCGCCCGCGGCCGCGGCACGGGTCATCCGGTCCAGCACGATCGCCATGATCACGATCGCCAGGCCCGGGACGAGCGCGAGGCCGACGTTGACCCGCGCGAGCGCCTTGAGCAGGTCGACGCCGAGGCCGGGCGCCGCGATCAGCGCGGTGAGCGGCACCATCGACAGGGCCGCGAGCAGCGTCTGGTTGACGCCGAGCAGGATCGTGTTCTTGGCCAGCGGCAACTGCACCTTGCGCAATGTCTGCCAGCGGGTCGCGCCGAGCGAATCGGAGGCCTCGAGCGCCGTCTTCGACACGTTCTGCACGGCGAGCGCCGTGATCCGGACCGCGGGCGGCATCGCGTAGATCACCGTGGCGATCACGGCCGACGGCGTGCCGATCAGGAACAGCAGCACCATCGGCGAGATATAGGAGAACGTCGGCATGATCTGCATGACGTCCAGCACCGGGGTCACGACCCGGCGCACCCGCGCCGAACGGCCGGTGAGCACGCCGAGCGGGATGCCGAACGCCAGCGACAGCACCACGGCGGTCAGCGTGAGCGCGAGCGTGTCCACGCTCGGCTCCCACAGGCCGAGCGCGCCGACGCCGCCGAAGCCGGCCACCGACAGCAGCGCGATCCGCCAGCCGCCGGCCAGCCAGCCGAGGCCGCCCGCCACGCCGATCAGGCCCGGCCAGCCGAGACCCTGCAGCGCGGTCGTGAACAGATCGGCGATCTGCCCGACGAACAGCCGGATGTAGTTGATCACATAGATGAAGACCGGGCTGGAGTTGCGGTTCTCGTCGATCCAGTCCCGCACGTCGTTGAGCCAGTGGAACTGGGGCGCGTCGTCGTCGTGCGGCAGCAGGGCCGTGTTCCGGAACGCTACATACAGCGCGATGGCGAAGACCACGCCCCCGGCGGGTAAGACCCAGCGCGGCAGCCGCGCCCGCACCGGGATCTCGGCCGGAGGCAGCACCGCGGGGGGCGCCGCCTGCGGCGGAGCCGTCGTCATACAGCCCCCTGGGTGGCGCGGATCGTGTTCCGTACGGCTCCGAGGATGTCCACCCGGTCGACCACGCCGACCAGACGATCGCCGTCCACGACCCGCAGCGGCCGGTCGGTCTCCATGGCGGCCGGGACCGCGTCCTGGATCACCGTGGACGCCGGCAGGGCCGGGCCGTCCAGTGGCTCGCCGTCCTCCGGCCGGCGGCAGATCCAGCGCAGCGACAGCACCTGGGCACGCGAGACGTCCCGGATGAAGTCCGTCACGTACGCGTCGGCGGGGGCGCCCACGAGCTCCTCCGGCGTGCCGACCTGAACGATGGCGCCGTCGCGCATGATGGCGATCCGCTCGCCCAGCTTCAGCGCCTCGTGCAGGTCGTGCGTGATGAAGACCATGGTCTTGCCGACCTCGCGGTGCAGGCGGATGACCTCGGCCTGCATGTCGCGGCGGATCAGCGGGTCGAGCGCGCTGAACGGCTCGTCGAACAGCAGGACCTCCGGGTCCACGGCGAGCGCGCGGGCCAGGCCCACCCGCTGCTGCATGCCGCCGGACAGCTGATCCGGATACGACTCCTCGTGGCCCTTGAGGCCGACCAGCGACAGGATCTCGCTCGCCTTCTCGTGCCTGGCCTTCCTGCCGACGCCCTGGACTTCCAGCCCGTACGCCACGTTGTCGACAACGCGGCGGTGCGGCAGCAGCCCGAAGTGCTGGAATACCATGCTGACGCGGTGGCGGCGGAGATCGCGCAGCTGGGCGCCCGACATGGCGCGGACGTCCTCGCCGCCGATGGACACCGTGCCCGCCGTGGGCTCGATCAGCCTGCTGAGGCAGCGCACGAGTGTCGACTTGCCGCTCCCGGACAAGCCCATCACGACGAACACCTCGCCGGGCCGTACGTCGAAAGAGACGTCGCGCACGGCGGCGGTGCATCCGGTCTTGGAGCGGAGCGCGGCAGGCTCAAGAGTGGCGTCGGGACTGCCGATGATCCGGTCAGCCTTCGCGCCGAAGATCTTCCAGAGCCCGCGAACCTCGATCGCGGCGGTGCCCACTGTCGTTCCTCTCATATGGCAGGAGCCCGAGAGGCGACATGGTCACCCGCGCAAGGTGAAGAGTTGGGGGGCACGACTCCTCAGTGGGCACAGTCCGGGGTGTTGCTCATTGCGCAACACACTTCCTGTCTCGCAACAGAGTCGAGGCTAGGGCCCTAAATCGTCAAGATATAGGAAAAATAACGTTTAATAGCCAGATCGTGATCACCCAGAGACCTTCCCACCCCACCACCCCCACCCCACCCTCCCCCGCGCGTGATCTTGCACGCTTTCCCGGCGCGCCGCTCACACGCTTCGTGATCATGCACCACGTCCCAAAGCGCAGCTCACAGGCTCCGTGATCACGCAATTGCATGATCACGGAGCCTGTGACGTGCGAGACGGGAATACGTGCAAGATCACGAACGCGGTGACGTGTGCCTCGGGAATTCCTGCAAGATCACGCGGGGGGTGGGGGTTAGAGGCCGTATTCCTTGACGATGCGTTCGTGGCGTTCGGTTTCGACGCCGACTTCTCGGGCGAGGTCGAGCCAGGCGAGCGGGTGGGACCAGTCTTCTGTGGCGTCGTCGAGGACGGCGTCGAGCTGCGCGGGGGTGACGTCCGGCGGGACGGCGATCCAGCCGAACACGCCCTCCAGCCGCTCGCCCGTGGCCGGATGGGTCACCTGGTAGGTGTCGTCGCTGTAGACCCACATGGGCCAGCCACGCTCGGCCAGCAGCTCGTTGAACTCGGTCCACTCGTCCTCCGACGGCGACGCGCCGTCGAAGAACCAGCTCATGTAACCACCGGGACGGAGCATCGTCACCCCGGCGAACGGGATCACGAAGGCCTCGCGCTCCTTGGGGTCGTCCGGCACCGGCTCGAGCGGGCGCGGGTCGACCACCACGAGGTCGCCGGCGTTGTATTCCATGCCGCGGGGCTGCGGGATCGCCAGCCGCGCCGTCGCCGGCCCGGTCCGTACGGCGAGCACCTCGCGCTGGCTGCCGTCAGGCGCCGGCAGGATGACGCGGACCAGGTGCCACTCCTCCTCGATCGGCCCTTCGGTGCCCTGGACCGGCATGCCGAGGCGCTTGGCCGAGGCCCGCACGGTGGCCCAGTCTTCGGTGGCCGTGGACAGCACGATCAACCGCCAGGTGTCCTCTTCTTCCCCGCGGCCCGACTCGACCAGGGGACGGAGGATCTCGGCGGCCTTGGCGTTGTCGCCGAGCTGCTGGATGGCGCCCGCCCACAGGCGGCGGCCCTCGAGCTCGGACCCGGCGGTCACGGCCAGCTCGGCCTCGGCCGCGGTCTCGGCCCAGCGCTCGCGCTGGCGGTGCAGCCGGGCGCGCATGAGGTGGGAGTGCTTGTCCGGCAGCCGGTCGGCCAGCTCCTCGACGCGGGCGTCCTGGCCGGCCTCGATCAGCAGGCCGGTGAGATAGGAGATGTCCTCGTCGTCGGCGCTGTCGGGGTCGAAGGAGTCCCACGCGAGGTCGGCGCCGGTCTCCGCGTATCCGAGGAAGCCGAGTGTGCTGGTGTGGCGGCGGGTGGCCTCCGGGTCGTTGCCGGACAGCGGCCAGAGCCAGCCGACCCAGCGCTCGGGGTCAGCCGTCCGGCCGTCGGCGGCGTCGAAGTAGGCGACCAGCTCCTCGCGCGGCCCGGGCGGCGCCAGCTCCTCGGTGGCCTCGATGGAGGCGCGGAGCGCGGCGATGCGCTCCGGGAGCCCCTCGGAGCTCTTGAGCGACGGCAGCGCCCGCTCGGCCTCGTCGGCCAGCAGGCGGGCCTGCCAGAGGCCCTTGCGGGCGAGGGCGAGCCGGGCTCCGGCGAGGGCCAGCTCGATGCGGGCGCGGTGACCGCCCATCGACTCGAAGTAGTCGATCCACTGCCGCAGGATGCGGCCGAGCTGCCAGGTGTTGGCGAGCCCGCCGCCCTCGGCCAGCTTCTCGACCGTGGCGGTCCAGGTCACCCACTCGCCGGGGTGGTCGCCGACCACGTCGAGGTCGGGCAGGGCTTCCACGGCCTCCTTGGTCTGGCCCAGACCCGCGAGCACGCGGGCGCGGAGCAGCGCCTCGCGGCGGCCCTTGGCGACCGGGTCGTCGGGCTTGAACCCGCTCGCCGCGTCAAGCGCGGCCAGCGCATCGCCCGCGCGGTCGGCGGCGAGCAGCGCACGCGCGGACGCGGCGCCGAGCTCCCAGCTCGCCTCGCGGCCGATGCCGCGCAGCCGGTCGACCGCCGCCTCGGCGAACGTCACGGCCTCGCCGGCCTTGTCCTCGTCCAGCAAGGCGGTGACGTATTGCGTGATCAAACCGCTGAAGGCCAGCGACTGCGGCCCGACGCCGGCGAGGGCGGCGTTCAGCAACGCGAGCCGCTCCTCGGCATATCCGGGCCCGTCGGTGTTGCCAAGCGTCATGGCCAGCGCCTCGACCGCGGCCGGCGCCGACGGGCAGTCGCCCACATCACCGCGCTCGGCGAAGTCGGCGAGCTGACGGGCGTCGCCCAGCGCCACCTCGCCGTTGGCGCGGTCGCCGACCCGCCCGATCAAATGCCAGTAGCGCGCGAACAGCTCGAGCCACGGCTGGCCCAGCGCCTCCGCCTGCTGCGCGACGGCCGGGGCCACCACGTCGAGCTGGCCATAGCGCCCTTCCAGCGCCTGCGCCGGAACGTCGCCGATCGCGATGGCGAGCCCCTCGTTTCCGGCCTCGTGCAGTTCTCGCTGGGTCTCGCCGACCCACGCCCAGATGTCCACGTCCATAGGGCGTCAGTCTGCCAGGTCACCGACGGTGTCCCAAACGAGCGGCGGGGGCCGATCTACAGAACGGGCGGATAGTCGCCTGATGCGACGAGGACGGCAGGGCCGGACAGGTAGCTGGTCTCCTCGTCGAGGGTGACGGTCAGCGTGCCGCCGGGCACGTGGACGGCCCACACACCCGTGGTCTCTCCGGCGTTCCTGGCGGCCGCCACGGCCGTCGCCACGGCGCCCGTGCCGCACGAACGGGTCTCCCCCGAGCCGCGCTCGTGGACCCGCATGGTCACGGCATGATCGCCGGCGATGTTGAGCAGTTCGACGTTGACGCCCTCTGGATAGGTCGCGTGGTCGTGGCCCGGCTGCCGGGTCAGGTCGAGCTCTCCGACCGGGACGTCCGTGACGCAGGCCAGATGCGGGTTTCCGAGGCTGACGTTGAGCCCGTGGTAGCGGCGCCCGCCCACCTCGGCCCAGCTTTCGCCGAGCACGGCCGGCCGCCCCATGTCGACGGTCACGTCGCCGGCGTCGCCGAGGTGGACCCGCTTGACCCCGGCGCGCGTGGCGATGCCGAACTCGCCCGCCTCGGCGAGGCCGGTCGCGACGAGATAGCGGGCGAAGACGCGGATGCCGTTGCCGCACATCTCGGCCACGCCGCCGTCGGAGTTTCGGTAGTCCATGAACCACTCGGCGTCCTGCTCGGGATCCATGAGCTTGGCCGGCACGACGCGGAGCACGCCGTCGGCGCCGAGGCCGGCGCGGCGGTCGCAGAGCGCCGCCACCCCGCCCGGCGTCAGGTCGATGGACCCGTCCGGGTCGGGGACGATGACGAAGTCGTTCTCGGTGCCATGTCCCTTCACGAACCGCATGTGACCACTGTAACGGCCCGCTCGAGCAGTTCAGGGGCGTCATGGGCCAGCCACGTGACGCGCGGGTCGCGGCGGAACCAGGACTCCTGCCGCCGGGCGAACCGCCGGGTCGCCCTGATCGTCTCGTCCATCGCCTGCTCCTCGGTCCACTCGCCGTCGATGAAGCGGAGCACCTGCGCGTAGCCGAGGGCGCGCGAGGCCGTGCGGCCCTCGCGAAGACCCCGCGCGGCCAGGCCGCGGACCTCGTCGACGAAGCCCTCGCGCCACATGCGCCCGACGCGGGCCGCGATCCGCTCGTCGAGGATCGGGCGCGGCACCTCCACGCCTATCTGGACGCTCGGATAGACCGAGTCGTAGGAGGGCATGGTGGCCGAGAACGGACGGCCGGACATCTCGATGACCTCGAGCGCGCGGACGATCCTCCGGCCGTTGCTCGGCAGGATCGCGGCCGCGGCCACCGGGTCTTGCGTGGCGAGGCGGGCGTGCATGGGCCCCGGTCCGAAGTCGGCGAGCTCCTTCTCCAGGCGCGTACGGATCTCGGGATCGGTGCCCGGGAATTCCAGATCGTCGAGGGCGGCCCTGACGTACAGCCCGGAGCCCCCGGTGAGGACCGGGACGCGCCCGCGGCCGAGAAGATCGTCGATCAGGGGCCGGACGAGCCGCTGGTATTCGGCGACGCTGGCCGTCTGGGTTACGTCCCAGATGTCGAGCAAATGGTGGAGCACTCCTTTTCGTTCTGGGATGGTCAGCTTTGCCGTACCGACGTCCATTCCTCGGTAAAGCTGCATCGAGTCGGTGTTGACGATCTCGCCACCGAGCCGCAGCGCCAATTCCACGGCCAGGTCGGACTTTCCGGCGGCCGTGGCGCCCACGACGGCGACCACTGGTAGGTGACCCACACCGGTAAGTGTCTCAACCCCGCTGGTGAGAGTGGGTAAGAATGGTGCGGACGGCGCCCGGGCGCTCGACTCGGCGCGAGTCAATCGGGGGACCTTCAGGGGGAACGATGTCGATATTCGACAAGGTCAAGGAGATGTTCGGCGACCACGAGAAGTCCGCCGGCATGAAGAGCAAGGTCGAGGACACCGTCAAGGGCGGCGTGGACAAGGGCGCGGCCAAAGCCGACGAGAGGACCGGCGGCAAGTACGGCGGCCACATCGACAAGGGGGCCGACGCGGCCAGGAGGGCCGCCGACAAGATCGACGGCCAGCCGGACTGAGCCCTCCATGTGATCACGGTGATCACGACTGGCCGGGAGGCGAGTCGAGGAGAGGCGGGCCGTCCGTGCGGGGAACACGGGCGGCCCGCTCCTCAGTGCGACACGGTGGTCTCGAGACTCGTCGTCGTGGCGGGGGCGCCCGAGACGACCCGCTGATAGTGGGCCACGAGCTGCTCGCACAGCTCCGGCCAGCCCCGCCCGAGCACTGATCGGCGGGCCTCGGCGGCCATCCGCGCCCGGCCCTCGTGGTCGGCGACCAGGGCGGCGACCTCGGATCGAAGCCGGAGCGGCTCGTCCGGGGGGAACAGCGCCCCGGTCTGCCCGGGCCGCACGAGGTCGAGCGGGCCGCCGGCGGCGGCGCTGACGACCGGCACACCCGAGGCGAGCGCCTCCTGGATGGCCTGGCAGAACGTCTCGTTGCTGCCCGCGTGCACGAACACGTCGAACGACGCGAGGATCCGCGACAGGTCGGCGCCCGTGCGCAGCCCGCAGAACACGGCATCCGGGAGCAGGCGGCGCAGCCGGTCTTCCGCCGGCCCGTCGCCCACGATCACCAGCCGCACGCCCGGCAGGTCCTTCAGCACAGCAAGCCGCTCGACCCGCTTCTCGGCGGCGAGCCGTCCCACGTACCCGACAATGACCTCGCCGTGGGGCGCGAGCCCGGCGCGGAGCGCGTCCGAGCGGTGGCGCGGGTTGAAGCGGTCGAGGTCCACGCCGCGGCCCCACAGCTCCATCCGCGTGAAACCGTGGCCTTTCAGCTCGCGCATGGTCGCCGTGGAGGGGACGAGCGTCAGGTCGGCCCGGTCGTGGATGGCGCGCAGCCACGGCCACAGGATCGCGCCGGCGCCGCGGACGCCGTACTGCCGGGCGAATCCGGCGACGTCGGTCTGGAAGACGGCGACGACAGGGAGGCCGAGCCGTCGCGCGGCCTTGGCGCCGGCCGAGCCGAGCAGCGTGGGCGAGGCCAGATGGACGACGTCGGGCTTGAAGTCGGCGATGACCTCGGCGATCCGCTTGCTGGGCAGTCCCACCCGGAACGACCGGTAGAACGGCAGCGTGAACGCGCGGGTCAGGTGGATCGGGAAGCCCGCGTACGAGTCCGGGCCCGGTCCGGGGGCCACCACGACGGCCTGATGCCCCGCGGCCGCGAGGTGTTCAAGGAGGCGGCAAACCGAGTTCGTGACACCGTTCACACGGGGCAGGAACGACTCGGCGACGATCGCGACCCTCATGGTCAGAGATCTCCCGCACGGATGCGACATATGTGCGAAATCCAGCCTCCAGCCAGGCGAACATCGCGTGGCTGCGCAGGTAGTCACGCATGTGTTCACAAATGGTTCCGAGCACGACATGTGGTGTTATCGCCTGTGGTGCGCGATGTGGGCGACACTGCTCGAACGTGAGGATCGTGCGGCTGGCCAACTTCATCGCTCCCCGCTCCGGCGGGCTGCGCACCGCGCTCGCCGAACTCGGGTCCGGCTATATGGCCGCCGGCCACGAGCCGGTGCTGGTGATCCCGGGACCCGCGTTCAGCGACCAGGACACCCCTTCTGGACGGACGATCACCGTGCCCGGGCCGATCGTGCCCGGCTCAGGTGGATATCGCATCATCACCGCGCGCCGGACTCTGATCCGGCTGCTCGACCGCCTGCGACCGGACCGGCTCGAGGTCTCGGACCGCACGACGCTGCGCTGGACCGGCCACTGGGCCAAGGCCGCCGGCGTCCGTTCGGTCATGGTCTCGCACGAGAGCCTCGACGGCCTGCTCCGCCTCTATGGCGGGCCCGTGCGGCGGGCGATGGCCGACCGGCTCAACCGCGCCACCGCGGCCGCCTACGACGAGGTGGTGTGCACGACGGAATGGGCGGCCGCCGAGTTCCGCCGGATCGGCACCGCCAACCTGACCAGGGTGCCGCTCGGCGTGGACCTCGACCGCTTCGACCCGGGCCGCCACGACTCGGCGCTGCGCCACGCGTACGCGCCGCCGGGCAAGGCGCTCATCCTGCACTGCAGCCGCCTGTCGCCGGAGAAGCGCCCGGGCCGCCCCATCGCGGCGCTCGCCGAACTGCTCCGCCGCGGCGTGCCGGCCGTGCTGGTGGTCGCCGGTGACGGCCCGCGGGCACGCGCTCTGGCGGCCCAGGCCGCGGGGCTTCCCGTACGGTTCCTCGGCCACGTCCGAGACCGGGATCTGCTGGCGCACCTGATGGCCACCGCGGACGTGGCGATCGCCCCCGGGCCGGTCGAGACGTTCGGGCTCGCGGCGCTCGAAACGCTGGCCTCCGGCACCCCCGTCGTGGTGTGCCGCGACAGCGCGCTGCCGGAGGTCATCGGCGACGCCGGCCTCGCCGTACCGGATGATCCGAAGGCCTACGCCGACGCGGTCATGGACCTGCTGAGCTGGGACGAGCAGGAGCGGCGGCTGGCCGCGCGCAAACAGGCCGAGCAATATGGCTGGGCCGCCTCGGTGACCGGATTCCTGCGCGCGCACGGGCTCGCGGCGGTGGAGGCCGGACGATGACCACCTTCGTGGCGATCGGCGACTCGGTGACCGTCGGTCTGGGCGACCCGATGCCCGGCGGCGGCTGGCGCGGCTGGGCCGGACTGCTCGCCGGCTCCTTCGAGCCCGGCGCGGCCCTCCACAACCTGGCCGAGAACGGCGCCACCATCTCGGAACTGCCGGCACGCCAGCTCCCCAAGGCCGTCGAGCTGCGGCCGGACGTGGCCGCCGTGCTCGCCGGGGTCAACGACACGCTCCGCGGCCGATTCGACCTCGCCGGCATCGCGGCCGGATTCGACACCGTCGTCGCGGACCTCACCAGGTCGGGCGCGGTCGTCCTCACCGCGAGCCTGCCCGACCCGGGGCTCATGCTGCGCATCCCGGAGCTCATGCGGCGCCCGCTCGCCCGCCGGATCCACGCCATCAACACGGTGGTCGAGGAGACCGGCCGCCGGTATGGGGCCGTGCACGTGGACATGGCCGCCCATCCCGCCCTCTACCAGCGGACCATGTGGGGCGTGGACCGGCTCCACCCGAGCGAGGCCGGGCATCGCCTGCTGGCCCGGCTGTTCCACGCCGAACTGGCCGCGAGCGGCTATCCGATCGGCGCGCCGCCGGGGGCCGAGCCCACGGGAACCCATCCCACGGCCTGGCAGAGCGCGCTGTGGATGGCGACCAAGGGCACCGGATGGGTGGCGAGGCGCGCCACCGACTTTCTACCGCACCTGGCGCGGCTGGTCACCAGCGAGGCCTGGCATCAGCTGCGCGGCCGGACGATCGTGCTCGACAGCCGCTACCAGGCCGAGATCGACGGAGTCCTCACCGAAGGTTAGAACAACGTCGGCGCGAGGTGGCCCTCGTGGGTGAGCAGCCAGCGCTTGGACTCCACGCCCTCGCCGCCGCTGAAGCCGCCGAGGCCGTTGCCGGCGACCACGCGATGGCACGGCACGATGATCGGGATCGGGTTGCCGCCCATGATGGAGCCGATCCCGCGCGCCGGCACGCCGGTGCCGCTGCGCATCGCCAGCTCGCCGTAGGTGACGACCGAGCCATAAGGGACCGTGCGGTAGAGGGTCTCGAGGACCGTGTGCCCGCTGGTCGTCCCGGTCAGCCGCCAGTCGACAGGGATCTCGAACTCGCGCAGTTCGCCCGCGAAGTAGGCGGCGAACTGCTCGTGCGCGGGAGCCGTACGGGCCGGATCGGAGACTTCGGGCAGGTCGAGCCGGGCGGCCAGGCGCGCACGCCGGCGCGTGCCGTCGTGCCAGCCCGTCGCGGCCACGCCGGTCTCGGTGATCGCGATGAGGATGTCGCCGACCGGTGAGGGGACCCCGCAGAATGCCACTGTTTCCGCCATATATCTATTGTCTCCCGGGATTCGGCCCGGCAGGCTCGGTGAGGTGACGACGTCCGAATCCCGCCGGTAGCGTTCACACGTGTCCATTCGTGAAGTGGTCGTGCTCGGAACGGCCAGCGCCGTGCCGACGCGCCACCGCAACCACAACGGCTATCTGCTGCGCTGGGACGGCCAGGGCTTCCTGTTCGACCCGGGCGAGGGCACGCAACGGCAGATGCTGTACGCGAGGGTCAGCGCCCACGACCTGACCTGGATCTGCGTCACCCACTTCCACGGAGATCACTGCCTCGGCCTGCCCGGCGTGATCCAGCGGATCTCCCGCGACGGCGTGCCACACGACATCCAGGCCGCCTATCCGGCCGGCGGCGAGCTCTACTGGCGGCGGCTGCGCAACGCGGCGATCTTCAGCGACAGCAAGACCATCATCCCGCGGCCCGTCTTCGGCGAGGTCGCCCGCTTCCCCGCCGGCCCCGTCACGCTGACGGCCCGCCCGCTTTCGCACCCCGTCGAGGCGTACGGCTATCGCCTCGACGAACCGGAAGGCCGCCGCATGCTGCCCGAGGAGCTGGAGCGGCGCGGCATCACCGGGGCCCGCATCGGCGAGTTGCAGCACACCGGCTCGGTGCTCGCCCCCGACGGCTCGACCGTCACCGTCGAGTCGTGCAGTGAGCCGCGCCCAGGACAGAGCGCGGCCTTCATCATGGACACCCGGCTCTGCGACAACGTGTTCACCCTGGCCGACGGGGTCGACCTGCTGATCATCGAGTCGACGTTCCTGAACACGGAGGCCGCGCTGGCCAAGGAATACGGCCATCTGACGGCCCTTCAGGCCGGCCAGGTGGCCGCCGAGGCCGGCGTCCGGCGGCTGGTGCTGGCGCACTTCTCCGAGCGCTACAGCTATGACGACGAGCCGCGCTTCCTCGACGAGGTGTCCCAGTCCTACGCGGGAGACGTCGTCATCGCCCGCGACCTCAACCGCATCCCCGTCCCCCGTCGGGACCGCTAGACCAGATTGGTCTTTCGGCTGTCTTCGCCGGTGTCCATCCCGTCACACTGCCCTCCGTGTTGCCATACCGTACGGCTCTCGCCGTCGGCGGAGCCGTGGCCATCGTCGCGATCGCGGCGGGTGGGATCGGTCTCGCCATGGCGCCCGACGCCGAGCCCTTCGCGCCGCGCGCCGTCGCCCCTTCCGCGACCCAATCACCCCTTGTGCCGGCTCCATCACCGGTCGTGTCGAGCACTCCGCCCGCGACACCGGCGACGCCGATCAGCTCGCCCACGCCGACTCAGCCGAAAGTGGCGCCGCCCGCGCTCGGTCCTTCGGGCAGCCCGAGCCCGCGGATTCAGCCGGTCGTCCGTACGAGCACGACACCGCGACGGAGCCCGAGCCCCAGCCCGCGGCCGAGCCCGCGCAAAAGCCCCTCACCGACGCCGACTCCGCACCGCCCGAGCCCGACGCCGACCCGGCCGGACCCGTGCGCCAGCTACCACGACATGCGGCGCGACTACTGCTACCAGGTGCTCGACGGCCTCATCCACAAGTGACGGCTGCTGAGGGGGCGGGGCGGCCGATGGTCGGCATGCCCAGGCTGACGCCCTTCGGCGCCGGCGGCGCCGACATCCGGGCCTCCCACGCGTCGCCGGCGCGCGTGCGCCGTACGGAAACGACCTTGTCGGCGACGAGATGGTGCGGCGCGGCGTAGGTCACCTCGGCGGTCACCATGTCGCCGGGCCGGGCCTCGACCGCCGCGACATGGACGAGCCGGTTGTCGGGAGCGCGGCCGGAAAGGCGGCGGGTGGCGTCGTCCTTACGGCCCTCGCCCTCGGCGATCAGCACCTCGAGGACGCGGCCGTGCTGCCGCTTGTTCTCCTGCCAGGAGATCTCCTCCTGGACGGCGACCAGCCGCTCGTAGCGCTCCTGGACGACCTCTTTAGGCACCTGGCCGTCCATGGTGGCGGCCGGCGTGCCCGCGCGGATCGAATATTGGAAGGTGAACGCGTTGGCGAAGCGCGACGCGCGGACCACGTCGAGCGTCTCCTGGAAGTCGGCCTCGGTCTCGCCGGGGAAGCCCACGATGATGTCGGTCGAGATCGCGGCGTCCGGCATGACGGCCCTGACCCGGTCGAGGATGCCGAGGTAGCGCGAGGCGCGATAAGAGCGGCGCATGGCCTTCAGCACGCGGTCGGAGCCGGACTGCAGCGGCATGTGCAACTGATGCATGACGTTGGGCGTCTCGGCCATGGCGTCGATCACGTCGTCGGTGAAGGCGGCCGGGTGCGGGCTGGTGAACCGCACCCGCTCCAGGCCCTCGATGTCGCCGCAGGCCCGCAGCAGCTTGCCGAACGCGAGCCGGTCGCCGAACTCGACGCCGTAGGTGTTGACGTTCTGCCCGAGCAGGGTCACCTCGAGGACCCCCTGGCCGACGAGCGTGCGGACCTCCTGCAGGATGTCGCCGGGGCGGCGGTCCTTCTCCTTGCCGCGCAGCGACGGCACGATGCAGAACGTGCAGGTGTTGTTGCAGCCGACCGAGATGGCGACCCAGGCCGCGTACGGCGACTCGCGGCGGGTGGGCAGGGTCGACGGGAAGGTCTCCAGGGAGTCCTTGATCTCGACCTGGGCCTCCTGCGCGATCCGCGCCCGCTCCAGCAGGACCGGCAGCGAACCGATGTTGTGGGTGCCGAAGACGACGTCGACCCACGGCGCGCGGCGCAGGATCTCGCCCTGATCCTTCTGGGCCATGCAGCCGCCGACGGCGATCTGCATGCCCTCGTGCGCCATCTTGATCGGGCGCAGGTGGCCGAGGTTTCCGTAGAGCCGGTTGTCGGCGTTCTCACGCACGGCGCACGTGTTGAACACGACCACATCGGCCTGCTCACCTGCGGTGGCGCGGACGTAGCCGGCATCCTCCAGCAGCCCGGACAGGCGCTCGGAGTCGTGCACGTTCATCTGGCACCCGTAGGTGCGCACCTCGTAGGTCCGTGTCTCAGTCATTTCATCTACAAGGTTAGGCCGTTCCGGCCACTGTTCGGCCGTGATCGGATCGGTACCGCGTCGTTAGTGACGTCACGAGGCTGACCCACCTACGTTGTTGACCATGACGGAGGAGAGTGAACTCGTCCGCCTGGAGAACGTCAACAAACACTTCGGCGAACTCCACGTGCTCAAGGACATCGACCTCACGATCACGCGCGGCGAGGTCGTCGTCGTCATCGGGCCTTCCGGTGGCGGCAAGTCCACCCTGTGCCGCATCATCAATCGGCTGGAGGCGGTCGACTCAGGGTCGATCGTCTTCGACGGACAGCCCATCCCTGCCGAAGGGCGGGCCCTCGCCCGGCTACGCTCAGAGGTGGGGATGGTCTTCCAGTCGTTCAATCTGTTCTCGCACAAGACCATCCTGGAGAACGTCACACTCGGTCCGATCAAGGTCCGCGGGATCGCCAAGGCCGACGCCGAGCGCCGCGGAAAAGAGCTGCTGGAGCGGGTCGGCATCGCCTCTCAGGCGGCCAAGTATCCGGCCCAGCTCTCCGGAGGCCAGCAGCAGCGGACGGCGATCGCCCGGGCGCTGGCCATGGACCCCAAGATGATCATGTTCGACGAGCCGACGTCCGCACTGGACCCCGAGATGGTCCAGGAGGTGCTCGACGTCATGATCGCGCTGGCCCGGGACGGGATGACCATGCTGGTCGTCACCCACGAGATGGGATTCGCCCGCCGGGCCGCCGACCGGGTGGTCTTCATGGCCGACGGCCAGATCATCGAGCAGAACACGCCACAGGAGTTCTTCACCTCTCCCGGCACCGGTCGTGCCCGGGACTTCCTAAGCAAGATCTTGAAACACTGATCTTTCCTCGAATGCTGGAGGGGGACATGCGCAGACTTGGATTGATCCTTGTCCTGGCGGTGAGCGCCACGAGCTTGGCCGCTTGCGGCGGCGACAAGACCTACTCATCCGTGGTCGACAAGGTCAAAGACAGCAAGACCATCACCATCGGCACCAAATGGGACCAGCCCTCCCTCGGCCTGAAGAAGGGCGCCGCCCCCGAGGGCTTCGACGTCGACGTCGCCCAATACGTCGTCAAACAACTGGCGGGCGGCCAGGACGTCAACATCACCTGGAAGGAATCGGCCTCCTCCAACCGCGAGGCCTTCCTGGCCACCGGCACCGTCGACATCATCTTCGCCACCTACTCCATCACCGACAGCCGCAAGCAGAAGGTCACCTTCGGCGGGCCGTACATCGTCGCCCACCAGGACACCATGGTCCGCGGCGACTCGGCCGACATCACCAAGGCCACCGACCTGGCCGGCAAGCGCATCTGCCAGGCCGCCGGCTCCAACTCCTACAAGCGCATCACCGACCCGCCGCCCGACGGCAAACTCGACCTGGACGCCCAGCTCGTCG
>JAGFNW010000034.1 GCA_017592665.1 Streptosporangiaceae bacterium NEAU-GS5
GACCTGCCCGGCACCTTCGTCGACTACGAGACCGGCCCACGCGAATACCAACTCAGCGTCGCCCAGACCGTCCTACGCGTGCACACCCGCATCGCCGACCTCTACAACGACCCGATGAACCAGGTCGAGCAACAACTCCGCCTCACCATCGAAGCCCTGCGCGAACGCCAAGAACACGAACTCGTCAACAACACCGACTTCGGCCTCCTCCACAACGCCGACCTCAAGCAGCGCATCCACACGCGGACCGGCCCGCCCACCCCCGACGACCTCGATGAACTGCTGGCCACGGTGTGGAAGGAGCCGTCGTTCTTCCTGGCCCACCCGCAGGCCATCGCCGCGTTCGGCCGGCAGGCCACCAGCCGCGGCGTCTATCCCAGCAGCATCGACGTGGGCGGCCACCATCTTCCGGCCTGGCGGGGCGTCCCGATCTTCCCCTGCGGCAAGATCCCGATCAGTGAGGCACGCACCACATCCATCATGTTGATCCGCGCCGGCGAGGAAAAACAGGGTGTTGTCGGTCTGCATCAGACGGGAATTCCCGACGAATATCAGCCTAGCCTTTCCGTGCGATTCATGGGAATCAATGAAAAGGCCATCATGTCCTATCTGGTAAGCGCCTACTATTCGGCCGCAGTGCTCGTTCCCGATGCCCTCGGAATTCTGGAGAACGTGGAAGTCTGATGGCGGCAGACGATCGGCTGAGCCTTGGGCCGGCCGCCGCGCGAAATCTGGCCACCACCACCAAAACCGTCCCGCAAACGCGGGGCGTCACACCGCGCTGGCTGCTGCGGATCCTGCCCTGGGTGGAAGTGTCCAGCGGCACCTACCGCGTCAACCGGCGCGGCGGGCCGCCGGGCCTGCCGCCCAGCCGCCTGGACAAGCACGGTCAACCGGAGATCGCGCTGAGCGCCGGGCATCACGGCGAGCTAGACCTGCCCGGCACCTTCGTCGACTACGAGACCGGCCCACGCGAATACCAACTCAGCGTCGCCCAGACCGTCCTACGCGTGCACACCCGCATCGCCGACCTCTACAACGACCCGATGAACCAGGTCGAGCAACAACTCCGCCTCACCATCGAAGCCCTGCGCGAACGCCAAGAACACGAACTCGTCAACAACACCGACTTCGGCCTGCTCCACAACGCCGACCCCCGGCAGCGGATCCGTCCCCGAAGTGGCCCGCCCACCCCCGACGACCTCGACGAGCTGATATGCCGCCGCAGAGGGGCCCGCTGCTTCCTCGCCCACCCCCAGGCCATCGCCGCGTTCGGGCGCGAATGCACCCGACGCGGCGTGACGCCGCCCCACGTCGAAGTCGAAGGCGGCAGCCGCCTGACCGCCTGGCGCGGCGTCCCGCTCTACCCCTGCGACAAAATCCCCATCACACCCGAGCGGACCACGTCCATCGTCGTCATGCGCCTCGGCAGCGAACACCAAGGCGTGGTCGGCCTCCGCCAGTCCGGCATCCCCCACGAGGTCGAGCCCAGCCTCAACGTCCGCTTCATGGGCATCAGCGCCAAGGGCATCGTCTCCTACCTCGTCAGCGCCTACTTCTCCGCCGCCGTCCTCATCCCCGACGCCCTCGGCATCCTAGAAGAAGTCCAGCTCTAACCCCGTCCCCTCCCCCGCCTCCGCCCCTCCCACTCCCCTGACACCCCCACTCCCCGCCCCCTGCCCCATTCCCGGCAACGGGCGACGCCCACGACAGGCAGCCACTCCCGGTCAGGAAATATCGCTCCAGGACCGCTTACAGGGGATGTGCCTCCGGCGGGGGCGCTCCGACTCCGGGATGGGATCCTCTTCCCGTCCGCCCCCGACCCTCGGCGAGCCCAGCAGACCGTCTCCTACGGCTCAAGCCCGGCCGTGCGGGTTGGCGTCCGCGTCCTGTGGAAGGTGCCCGCGCTGATGGACACGCGAGGCCGGGCTTGCCCCTTCGTCACCGGCCCGCTTCTGCTTCGCTCCGGGTCGACGGCGGACGGGAAGAGGCCAGGTCAGGGGCGGCGCGCATCTATACGGTGCAGCGTGGCGAGGCACTCCGCGCAAACCCGGCGACACGGGCGTCGGGTGCCGTGTGTTGCAGTGCGTCGGGGTGCTCGAAGTGGTGCCCGCCCGTGCCGGGCGTGTGGACCACCAACGAGGCGATTCCCGCCACTCCTGAGCAGGGCTCTCTGCTGCCCTCTGCTGTGCTGCCGTGCCTCGGGACTGAGGCCAGGGCTTCTGCTTCTGGACGCGGGCTCAGGTGCGACCCGACGCCGGGGCGGTCTGGAGGCGGAACGCGGCAGAACGCGGCAGAACGCCTAGAGGCAAGGGCCACGAGGGGCCTGGATGCGCCCAGGGGACACATGGCTGGACACCGCCGTGGGGCAGCCCGCGCGCCCGCACGGACACACGGCGCGGGGGGCACAGGGCCGCGTGAGGAAGACCTGTGGCGGGCCAAGTGGCTGGGCCGGGCGAGGTGGCCGGGGCAGGGCGAGGTGGGGAGCCAGGGCGAGGGTGGTGTCAGGGCGAGGGTGGTGTCAGAGCGAGGGTGGTGTCAGGGCGAGGCGGCGGGGCGGGGCGAGGCGGCGGGGCGGGGCGAGCCATGGCTGGGCGCGGCGAGGGTGGTGGGCGGGGCGGCGGCGAGCGGGGGTGGGGGCGGGTTAGACGGGGGCTGGGCAGGTGAGTTCGGCGGGGGTGGGGGTGGTGCGGTCGGCGGCGATGTAGAAGGGATCGGGTTCGGGGAGGTGCTCGGTGAGGGTGGGGGGTGAGGGTTTGGGCTTGCGGGGCTCGCGTACGCCGCCGTCGCCGGGTGGCGGGTCGTCGAGGGGGCCTTCGGGGGAAGGGCCCTGGTAGTGGGGCTCCCCCGGGCCGTAACCAGGTGGCGGGAAGGTGGACGACCAATGCCATCCCCCGTTGGTCAGCACGCGCCTTCTGCGTGAGCGTCTGCTCATTCGTCCGAGCCCTTCTTCTGGGGCCTACCAGTGTCCGCCGCGTCCCTTTTGATCGGAAGAAGCGGGCTCGGCCAAGAAATCGCGACACGCAAAGTTAAGAAGCGCGCCCGCGGGCGTTCAGCTCGGGCACCCCCTTCAGGCAGGTCGCCGTGGCTAGGTTTTCGTCACCCCTTTCTTTGTGTCCGGGGTTACGTTGTCGCAGGTAGAGGAGTCACTTGTGCGAGTCCTGGCCGTTGTCCCCGCCCGTGGCGGCTCGGTGGGAGTCCCCCTGAAGAACCTGGAGAAGGTGGGCGGCGTCCCGCTCGTCGCACGCGCGGTCAGCGCCTGCGTACGGGCCGAGCTGATCGACGAGGTGGTCGTGAGCACCGACCACCAGGGGATCGCCGAAGTGGCGCGCGCGGCGGGCGCGCGGATCGTGACGCGGCCGGCCGAGCTGAGCGGCTCGACGGCGTCGAGCGAGTCGGCGGTGCTGCACGCGATCGAGGGCGAAGACCCGGCGATCGTGGTGTTCGTCCAGTGCACCAGCGCGTTCATCGACCCTAAGGACATCGACGCGGCCATCGCCACCGTGCTCGACGGCGCGGCCGACAGTGTGTTCGCCGCGACCGAGACCTTCGAATTCGTCTGGAGCGCCGCGGGCGACCGCCACACGGAGGCCGCCGGCGTCAACCACGACCCGGCCCACCGTCCGCGCCGCCAGGACCGCGAGCCGCACTACCGCGAGACGGGCGCCTTCTACGTCATGCGCGCGGACGGGTTGCGCGAGCACAAGCACCGCTTCTTCGGCCGGGTGGCCGTGCAGCCGGTGCCCGCCTCGCACGCCGTCGAGATCGACACGCCGGAGGACCTGGAGATCGTGCGGGCGCTGGCCCCGGTCATCGACGTTCCGCTGCTGCCGGTCGACGTGGACGCCGTGATCACCGACTTCGACGGGGTGCACACCGACGACCGCGCCTACGTCGACTCCGAGGGCCGCGAGATCGTCGCGATCAGCCGTTCGGACGGCATGGGGATCGCGCTGCTCAAGCGGTCGGGCGTGAAGCTGCTGGTGCTGTCCACCGAGCAGAACCCGGTGGTCGCGGCCCGGGCGCGCAAGCTCGGCGTGCCGGTCCTGCAGGGCCTGAACGCCAAGGAGACGGCGCTTCGCGAGTGGCTGGAGATCGAGGGGCTCGACCCGGCCCGCGTCGCGTACGTGGGCAACGACGTCAACGACCTCGGCTGCATGACGATGGTCGGCTGGCCGATCGCGGTGCCGGATGCGCACCCGCGGGTCCGCGCGGCCGCCCGGGTCGTGCTCACCCGCTCGGGCGGGGAGGGAGCCGTACGCGAAGTGTGCGAGCGGGTTCTCGCCGCGCGCCCGCCGCTGCCCGAGACCACCCCGATCCGGCTGGCGGCGACGCCGCGCAAGACCGCGAGGCTGGCGCCCGTCGCGATCGGCGACGCGCTGCTCGGCCCGGGTCAGCCGGTCTACGTGATCGCCGAGATCGGCATCAACCACAACGGTGACGTCGACATCGCGCGGCGGCTCATCGACGTGGCCGCGGAGGCCGGCTGCCAGGCCGTGAAGTTCCAGAAGCGTACGCCGGAGATCTGCGTGCCGCTGGAGCAGCGCGACCAGATCCGGCAGACGCCGTGGGGCGAGATGACCTACATGGAGTACAAGATCCGGACCGAGTTCGGCCGGGACGAGTACACCGAGATCGCCAAGTACGCGCACGACCGCGGCCTGCACTGGTTCGCCTCGCCGTGGGACGTGCCGTCGTTGGAGTTCCTGGAGGAGATGGACGTCGTCACCCACAAGGTGGCCTCGGCCTCCATCACCGACCATGAACTGCTGCGAGCCCTTGCCGCCACCGGCAAGCCGATCATCATGTCGTCCGGCATGTCGACGATCGAGGAGATCGACGAGGCGGTCGACATCCTCGGCACGTCCAACCTGGTGATCATGCACGCCACCTCGACGTACCCGCTGCCTCCCGAGGAGGCCAACCTGCGGGCCATCCAGACCTTGCAGGCGAGGTACGGGGTGCCGGTCGGCTACTCGGGCCACGAGCGGGGCCTGCAGATCTCGCTGGCCGCGGTCACGCTCGGCGCGGTCACGGTCGAGCGGCACATCACCCTCGACCGGACCATGTGGGGTTCCGACCACGCCGCCTCCCTCGAGCCGGCCGGGCTGGAGCACCTGGTCCGCGACATCCGGATCATCGAGACGGCGCTCGGCGACGGCGTCAAGCGCGTCTTCCCCGGCGAGCACGCCCCACGCGCCCGCCTCCGCCGCGTCACCGCGTGATCTTGCACGTTCTCCCAACACCCAGCTCAGAAGGTTCGTGATCATGCACGACTTCCCTTGTCCCAGCTCAGAAGCTCGGTGATCATGCAACCACGAGTGCATGATCACCAAAGCGCCGACCTGTGGAACGGGACTTCGTGCATGATCACGAGAGCGACCACCTGCTGGAAAGGAGTTTCTGCATGATCACGCTCTCGGTGGTGGTGGCGGTGCGGGATGGGGAGGAGTGGGTGGGGGACGCGTTGGGGTCGCTGGCGCGGAACGCGGACCCCGGCTATGAGGTGGTCGTGGTGGACGACGGGTCGGCGGACGCCACGTCCGAGGTGATCGAGGACTATCGGGATCTGTTGCCGTCGCTGTCGGTCGCGCGGAACTCGACGCCGGTGGGGCTCGCGGACGCCCGCAACATGGGCGTGCGGCTGTCGTCCGGCCGCTACGTGACGTTTCTCGACGCCGACGACTGGCTGGCGCCCGGCTATCTCACCCAGCTGGTCGCCGCCATCGACGGCCTGCGGTGCGATTTCGTCCGGGTCGACCACGTCCAGGTCGAAGGCCGCCGGCGGGAGACGCATCGGGCGCCTGAGGCCCGCAGAAACCGGGTGCTCGCGCCGCGCGACGCGATCCTTCCGGCCGACGCCAAGACCATGGTCGACTATCCGTACGCCTGGGCCGGCATCTACCGCCGCGACCTCGGCGACCTGCTGGCCTTTCCGAGCGGCCTGCACACGGCCGAAGACCGGCCGTGGATCTGGCGGCTGCACCGGCTCGCCTCGTCGTTCGCCGTCGTGTCACTGTCCGGGCTGTTCTACCGTCGGGGCATGACCGGCTCACTGACCCAGATCGGCGACGAGCGGCAGCTGCACTTCTTCGACGCGTACGAGCTGATCCTCGACGAGGTGGAGCCGGTCTACCTGCCGAAGGCCGGGCGCAACCTGTGCGCGCTGCTGGCCCACCATGTCGAGCTGGCCGACCGGTTCACGCCCGAGCTCCGGCAGCGGTTCGACGAGCGGGCGGCGCGGATCCTGACCCGGGTCCCCGAGGAGTCGTGGGCGTCGCTCGAACCCGACCGGCGCGACCTGCTGCGAGAGCTGGTGCCCCTGTCGTGAAGCTCTGCTACGCCTCGACGCTCTTCGGCGCGATGACGCTGGCCGCGGCGGCCGACGAGGGCCTGCTCGGCGTCGGCCCCCGCACGCTCGTCGTATCGAACAACGCGGCCATCCCCGAGATCACCCCGGCGCTCGACGAGACGCCGGGCTTCGCCGCGATCCGCGGCCGCTTCGACCGCGTCGTCTCGTGGAACGAGATCATCGCGCCGATGCACCCGTCGGACTGGAAGCCGCGCGCGATCGAGACGCCCATGCTGAGCCGCCTCATCGCGGCCCGGCTCGGCGAGCCGGACGAGGTCGTCCTCGAGTCGATCGCCGTCCCCCCGGCCAAGACGCTGGCCGGCCTGCTCAAGGAATGCCCCCTGACGGTGTACGCCGACGGGCTCATGAGCTACGGCCCGACCCGCGATCCGCTCCCGCAGGAGATCTGGTCTCGGGTGACCCGGCTCATCCACCTCGACCTCGTGCCGGGCCTGCGGCCGATCCTCCTCTCGGAGTACGGCGTGGCGCCCGTGGCGCTACCCGACGCCGCCTTCACCCGCGTGGTGGGGCGGATGGACGCCCAGGCGCCGGCGGGCCAGGCGCTCATCCTCGGGCAATACCTGGCGGCCCTCGGCGTGCTGACCCCGGCAGAAGAGGCCGACCTGCATCGCGCCATGCTGCGCGGCGTGGCCGCGCGCGGCCATCGGACCGTCGTGTTCAAGGCCCATCCGGCGGCCGGGCGGCGGCACGCCCGCGAACTACGCCCGCTGGCCCGCGAACTCGGCGTCGAACTCCTGGTGGCCCGCGAGACCTTGCCGGCCGAGGTCATCTTCGCCACGGCGCCGCCGAAGCTCGTCGTCGGCTGCTTCTCCACGGCCCTCGTGACGGCCGCCCGCTTCTACGGCCTGCCGGCCGCCACCGTGGGCACGAGTCTGCTGCTCGAACGGCTCACGCCGTACGAGAACAGCAACCGGATCCCCGTCACGATCGCCGACGCGACCCTTCCCCGCCTCGCCGAAGACGGCGCCCTGACCGAACCGCCCGCCGTCGGCCTGACCGCGCTCGCCTCCGCCGTGGCGTACTGCATGCAGAGCGTCGCCCACCCGGGCCTCCGCGAGGCCGCCGAGACCTATCTCGCCGGACACGGCCACGCGCGTTATTTCCGCAAGAAGCGCCTGGAAGTCCTCGGCCTCATCGAGCCGCCCAAGCCCAGAGCGGCGTCCCAGCCCAAGGGCCTTCGCCGCCTCCTCGGCACCCGCTGATCACTCGCCGTCCAGGTGTTTGACCATGATGCGGCACAGTTCCGGCTGGATCTCGCGCGCGCCGTTCGGGTGGAACGTCTCCGCCGTCGTCAGCAGGTGACCGTGCTCCCATTCCACATATCCGAGCCGGCCGTACAACCGACGCGCCCGGTCATTGTCCAGGCCGACGCCGAGGGCGACCCTCTTGTGCCCGGCCTTCCAGAGGCGGCGATGGGCCACTCGCAGGAGCTTGGTCCCGATCCCCCGGTTGCGTTTCCCGTCGAGCACTTCCAAATGGGTGATGAGCGGCACGTCCGGCAGACGCGCGCGAAGTTCGGGCTCCTCGGCGGCGATCAGCCAGAGGTAGACGTCTCCCACCGCGGCCCTGTTCTCCCAGGCGATCAGCAGCTCGCCCTGGTGGCCCGCCTGCAGGCGCAACCGATCGGCGAAATAGTGTTCCTGCCGAAGCGTCCGCGTCAACGCGAGGAGATCGTCATCTCTGGCCCGACGGATATGCACTCGTCGCACAAGTCACGCATTCCCGGGCGGCGGTCAGAGAATCCGGTGCGCTGAATTTCCCGTTCAGCGGTTTGGCTGGATCTTTGGACAGCCATTTCACGGCCGTGCAGGCACAATCGGCTCTCGGGATGCGGCTGAAATAGCGCAGCCAGGTCCGGCGGTCTTTGGCCCACGCGTCGAGATAGGCGACGCAGAACTCGGGGGTGATCACGGCGTGCCGGCCGAGGGCGGCGCCGAGGGAACCGTCCATCGCGGACCTGACCGGGCCCGCGGGCAACGCGGAGACCCGGCGCCGCACGTTCTCGATGAAGGCCCGCCGTTTCCCGAGGAATTCGTCCCAGTGGCCCGCGTCGGCCGCCCGCAGCCAGTCCACGCTGGGCCGCCCGTCGAGCAGCCAGTAGACGCCCTCCGCGAGCACGTCGCCGAGCTCCTGGTCACGAGCGCGGATGGGGCGGTCGAAGGGGTCGTAGGGTCGCTGCCGCACGCTGCCGGTCACCGCCAGACGGCGCAGCGATGTCCTGCCGAGCAGGTGGAACCAGTCTTCGTTGTAGATGTTCGGAAAGAACGGCGGGTTCTTGGTCACCTCGACCGCGATGGCGCCGCCCCCGACGAACGAATCCTGGTTTCCCCCGGTCAGACGGTGCGCGTGGCAGACCACGGAGTTGTCGGGATAGCCGCCGATGCGCATGCCGACCGCCTCGAATCGGTCGAGCAACGCGGCGGCCTTGGCCAGTTCGTCCGCCGATCCGACTTCGATGTCGTCGTCGAGGAAGACGATCCGCCGCCAGCCCATGAGTTTGGCCAGCACCAGCCCGGCATTGCGCTTGGTGGCGAGATCGGTGCCGCGCCAGAAAGGGCTGTCGCTCAGCAGGGCGTCGGCGGCGAAATCCGGCAGGTTCAGCCGTGGCGGTTCGACGTCGATCGCGATCAGCCGTGTGCCGGGAGGGACATGCCGCACGGCGGGGCCCGCGAGGCTCCATTTGCTGTGCAGCGACACGAGCGGGCAGCCGAGCTTGGCCGCAAGCTCCGCCGAATGTCTCAGCCAGCGTGGATGACGCACCGTGGGCACGATGATCGCGTCGACCGTCCCCGTGTCAGGGCCATCGATCTCGACCGCGAGATGACGATGGGATCCGTGGTGAAGGGGACCTTGACGCGAATCTGAGCCGGATTGCGATGTCTCAGTCTTCACTGACCGTCTCTGGCCACTCGTAGAGTCGCATGCCGTCGCGGGTCCAGTCGGGCGTGTTCACCAAAGGCCCGACGAGCTTGACCCGCGACAGGATCCCGTATGAGGTCAGGCCGCCGAATCGGTGTTCGAGATATTCGGAGTTTCGGTCGCGGAAACGCTCGTCGGTGAGGGCCCGGACGGACCCGTAAACGCCGCGCGCGTACATCGCGTTGCAGATGGTGACCGTCCGTTTGGTGTTGAAAGGATTGACGCCGCGGAAGAACAGCGCGACATCCTCGATCAGCTTCTGCCGCTCCGCTTCTTTGAGCACCACCGGATGGTGCCTGTCCTCCCCGGCTATCTGGAAATACGGCCCTTTCTCGCCCGCCCAGTCGGCCACCTGCTGGATCGGCAGGTCAAGCGGCTCGACAACCGAGGCCGTGACCGTGTTCCAGTCGACTCCGCCGAGCAGCGCCAGGTGATCGGTGAGGTCGTCCTCCTCCAGGTCTTCTGGCGCCTTGTAGCGAATCTTGCTGCCGGGGTTGGCGGCACGCAGATGCCCCCAGAGCTCGAGCAGGGAATCGAGGTCGGCGTATTTGTACAGCGCGGTGTAGTCGGGTGACTCGGGATCGGCGTAGGAGATCTGGGCGCGCATCTCGAGCGGCAGCGATGAGCAGACGATCATGATGGGTTTGCCGTCGGGGAAATACCAGGGCCCCTGGCTCATGGAGGCGGCCGCCGGGGCGGCGAACCGCGGGACGTCGGCCTGTGCCAGCTGAACGGCCGCGCGTAGTGATTTCAACTCCTTCAGGAGCCGCTCGCGCTCCGCGTGCTCGTCTCGCGTCAGATCGTTGTCGCGCAACAGCCTCGGGTCGCCTTCCTCCACCGACCGGCGGGTCGCGAAAAAGGTGGCGTACGCCTCGAGGCGGCGGACGGGCGGCACGGCGGCGCCCTGCCGCGCCTCCCAGGAGGAGATCAGTGGGATGCTCGCGCCGAACGCCTTCGACAGATCCGCTTGGGTGAGCCGCGTGTCAGGCCAGTGGTTCGTGCGCAGATCGCGCAGCCGTCGAGCCAGTCTGGAGGCGGCTGGGATGTCGCTCACGTTGACCTCCCAGATTCATCTGAACTTCAGTTGGCTGCCCATTTGGTTATTTACCCAGTTAGGACAGCATAAGCACAGCGAATAAGGTCGGGATCACCAACCGTAGGCACCCAGCATAGGTGAATGCTCACCGGAATTCAGGGGTACGGCTCAACTGAGCGGAATTTGAGAAAGACCCGCTGAAATTCTACTCAAATTTCAGGTGAGGTACTCGATGCGCACCACATTAGCCCGATGCGCCTTGGCAGCGACGGGTCTTTCGCCGGACGACGTCGGCCTCACCGTGCTCATCCTGGGCGCGGTGCTGGTCTACCTGCTGATCCGCGTGGTGCGCGGGAGCATCGTCGTCCTGAGGGGAAGCACGGTCGTCCTGGTGTTCGTGGCGCTCCTCGCGGCCGTGCTCGTGCTCGCGCTCAGAATGGCTTGAGGTAGCGGCGCATACGGCGCTTGGCGCGGTAGCCATAGCGGAGCACCTTGGGCGGGACCTCGATGCGCAGGCGCGCCCGGCGGCGGGCGGCCGCGTGGTCGGGCCCGTCGAGCAGCGACCGGGCGGGCGGCAGAGTACCGGCGCGGGCCTGGTCGACCAGGTCGGTGATCCGCTGGATCCAGTCGCTGGCCGCCTGGTCATGGAAGTAGTTGGCCTGGCACCAGGCCGGAGACGGCTGGCGGAAGTCGCCCTTGGCCAGATCCTTCAGCGTCCCGAGGCAGCCGCTGCCCTCGAACACCATGTTGATCATCTCGGCGCTGACCCCGAAGTCGGACAGGATCAGCAGCGGCACCTGCTGGGCGATGGCCTCCAGCGCGGCCGTGGAGCTGACCGTGACGAACCCGGCGGCGTGGGCCAGGTGCTCGTGCATGGGCCCGGCGGCGAAGTCCACGGCGTCCGGCCGGACCCGGCCGTCGGCGGCCAGGGCGTTCCACAGGCGCTCGTAGTGGTGGCGCTCGTTGTGGGTCTGCCGCTCGGCGTCGCGCGCCCGGAGCTTCACCACGACGTCGAGATCGGGCCGCGCGTCGGCGAGGGCGGCGAGGGAGAGCAGGACCTCTTCGCGCTCTTCGCGGCGCTTGGGCACCTTGGCCTGGGTCGCGAAGATGACCCGGTGCCGCTCGCTTTCCACCCGGCCGCCGAGGTCGAGGTACGGCAGGCGGGCCAGCGCGACCGCGCCGCCCCCGCCGAGCCGGTCGGCGATCTCCCGGAACTCGCCCACCTCTCGCCCGCTGTGCACGACGAACAGCTCGCATCCGCTCCGGTAGAGCCAGGCCTTCTCGGTGGCCGGCACGGAGATCCCGGGGAGCCCGGAGACGAACACGGGCCGGGGGGCGAGGTCGCAGAGGATGGCGGCGGCGAGCGCGTCGACGACCGGGCCCGTGCACGCCAGCAGGACGACGTCGGGACGGAAGCGCTCGGCGGCGCGGCGCAGGGCGCGGGCGGCCAGCACCAGCGGCGGGGCGTCGGCGAGCCGGGTGCCGCTGACGGCGGCGAGGATCTGGTCCTGGGATGGCGCGATCGGCGTGCGGACCACCGCGAGGT
Organism: Streptosporangiaceae bacterium NEAU-GS5; assembly: GCA_017592665.1. Classification (GTDB taxonomy): domain Bacteria; phylum Actinomycetota; class Actinomycetes; order Streptosporangiales; family Streptosporangiaceae; genus NEAU-GS5. The sequence continues at coordinate 11,875 of JAGFNW010000034.1, forward strand.
CGGTGGTCCATCCGGGCGGCAACGCGTCCAGCAGGCCCGCGGCCCACTTCAGATACGAGTCGGAGTCGGCCACGGCGAGCACGCGGATCAAGATGAGACCTCGGAGAAGAGTTGGAGATGGGAACGGAGCGACGGACCTGCCGACGCGGTCCACCAGGTGTCGGGGACGTCCACGGCCTCCACCGACACGCCGCGCGCGGCCAGCAGCACCCGAAGCGACGTCACGGCGGTGGACGGAAGGCTCAGCACGCGCTGGTCGGGGCCCAGGTCGCGCAGGGTCATCTCGGCGGGCACGCCCGCGTCGTAGATCGTGACCCCGGCGATCCTGCGCACCCGGCTCAGGTCGCGCGGATCCTCGCGCCGATGGGGATAGTACGCCACCGGCTCGTTGAAGCCCTCCAGCCACCGCAAATAGTGATCTCGGTGGATGAGCCCGTTGCGCACCAGCGAGGTGCCGAGCACGATGGTCCGCTCGCGCGGCGGCAGCGCGGCCGGCTGGGAGCGGAGCCAGGCGAAGTCGTGGCCGACCAGGCTGGGCCCGGCACGCCGTACGGCCTCGGCGAGAGGGGCGGGCACGGGCAGCGCCGTGAAGACCGTGAGCCGGTCGGTGGCCGTGAACGGGACGCCGCGCAGCCGGATCCCGGCCGCCGCGCCGAGAAATGAGCGCAGCAGGCCGCGCTCGGCGCGGGCGCGCAGCAGCGGCTTGCGGTTCGTGAGCAGTTCGAGCAGCCGGATGGTGGCCAGGCCGTCGTCGACGAGCACGACGCGGCGGGGCCGCCCGGTGAACACCGAGGTGAGCAGGGCGAGCTGGACACGCCCGGAGAACGCGTCGCCGACCACCCAGGTGCGGCCGGGCCGCGGGGTGCCGTCGGAGGGCTCGGCCAGCCGCAGGCCGGGGGGCAGGTCGAGGCGGTTCAGCTCGTTTCGGGTGATCCTGAGCGCGGCGAGACGCGCGCGGGGCACGACGGTGGTGTGCGCGCCGAGCAGCCCGGCGTGATGCGCTTCGATCACGCACAGCATCTGCAGCGGCGACTCGACCCAGGCGACGGTTGTGTCACCTCGTCCCCGTACGTGGCGGCCGTCGCCTTCGTTGTCTCCCACGCCGGATGCTGATCCGTTCACGACGGGCTCAACGTAGCGGTTCTATTCGACGCAACCGGGAACGGATGGTGAACAGGTCGCGACGGAATCCGGCCACCTGGATCAGGCAGCATGGTGCCCATGGACACCATCACTCTCAACAACGGGGTCACGATGCCCCAGCTCGGCTTCGGCGTGTGGCAGGTGCCGGACGACGAGGCGGAGAAGGCGGTCGCGATCGCCCTGGAGCACGGCTACCGCGGCATCGACACCGCCCGGCTGTACTACAACGAGGAAGGCGTGGGACGCGCGTTGCGCGCCTCCGGCGTGCCGCGCGATGAGCTGTTCGTGACCACGAAGCTGTGGAACACCGACCACGATCGCGTGCGCGCGGCGTTCGACGAGAGCATGGCGCGGCTGGGGCTGGACGTCCTCGACCTCTACCTGATCCACTGGCCGGTCCCGTCCCGCGACCGCTATGTCGGCGCGTGGAAGGCCATGGAGGAGCTGTACGCCGAAGGCCGGATCCGGGCCATCGGCGTCTCCAACTTCGCCAAGGCGCATCTCGAGCGGCTGTTCCAGGAGACGGACATCGTCCCCGTGCTCAACCAGATCGAGCTGCACCCGCAGATGGCGCAGGCCGAGCTGCGCGCCTTCCACGCCGAGCACGGCATCGCGACCGAGGCCTGGAGCCCGCTCGGGCAGGGCCGCGGCCTGCTCGACCTGCCGATCCTCGCCGAGATCGGCAAGCGGCACGGCAAGAGCCCGGCGCAGGTCGTCATCCGCTGGCACCTGCAGCTGGGCAACATCGTGATCCCGAAGTCGGTGACCCCGGCCCGGATCGCGGAGAACTTCGAGGTCTTCGACTTCGAGCTGGAGCCGACCGAAATGGACGCCGTCACCGCGCTCGACAGCGGGCGCCGTCTCGGCCCGGACCCCGACAAGATGAGCTGGATGGGCTGACCCTCATCCGAACGCGGATCCGGTGCGGCCCCGGCCAGCGGCCGCACCGGAGTTTCCGCAGGTGGAGCACTGGCAATCATCTAATCCATGCCGCAGAGATTGTGGATCTTGGTTGCTTTGGCCCTCGTCGCGTCCATGGCGTTCACAAGCGGGCCGAAAATTCCGGCAAGCGCCGCAAAGTTTCCAGCGACCGTCACGCCGGGCAAGCCGAACATCATCCTCATCCTGACCGATGACCTCGACGCGGCCGCTCTGCCCAAATTTCCGAACATCTCCCGGCTGATGATCCAGCAGGGCGCGTCCTTTCCGCACTTCTATGTGACGAACCCGTGGTGCTGCCCATCCCGGTCGTCGATCCTGCGGTCGCAGTACATGCACAGCCACCACGTGATCAGCAACCGCGCCCCGACCGGCGGGTTCGAGAAGTTCCGCGACCTCGAGAGCTCGACCATCGGGACCTGGATGAAGTCGGCCGGCTACCGGACCGCCCTGTTCGGCAAATATCTCAACCAGTATCCCAAGGGCGCCGCGCCCACCTACATACCGCCGGGCTGGGACGAGTGGGCCGTCCCCGTGACGCACCTCTACCGGGAGTTCGACTACCAGCTCAACGACAACGGCACGCTCGTCGACCACGGCCGCGAGGCCTCCGACTATCTGGAGGACGTGCTGAGCGCCAAGGCCGACGCCTTCGTGCACGAGCCCGGCCCGCTCTTCCTCTATCTCGCGCCGACGGCACCGCATCAGCCGGCCAACTACGCGCCGCGCCACGCCGGCGACTTCGCGAGCGAGCAGGCCCCGCGCACGCCTTCGTTCAACCAGGACGACCTGTCGCGGGAGCCACAATGGCTGCGCGAAAAGAAACCGCTTTCCCAGCACACCATCGGCGCGCTGGATCAGCGTCAACGCAACCGGCTCCGCGCCATGCTCGGCGTCGACGACCTGGTCGGAAACCTCTTCGACACGCTCGCCAAGACCGGGAAGCTTGCCGACACCTACGTATTCCTGACGTCCGACAACGGATTCCATCTCGGCCAGCACCGGCTCCGGGCCGGCAAGACGACCCCCTTCGAGGAGGACATCCGGGTTCCTCTCGTCGTACGCGGCCCGGGGATCGCGCCCGGCTCGACCATCCCGGCGCTGTCGTCGACGCTGGACCTCGCTCCCACGTTCGCGCACCTGGGCGGCGCCGTGACAGGGACGTTCGCGGAGGGCAGGACGCTGGTGCCGCTGCTGCAGGGCGTTCCCAACCTGCCCTGGCGGCACGCGCTGCTCGCCGAGTTCGCGCACCCGGTCTATGGCACGGGCCGCCCGCCGTCCTACGCCGTGCTGCGCACGGGGCGCTTCAGCTACGTCGAATACGACACGGGCGAACGCCAGCTCTACGACCTCGACGCCGACCCCTATGAGCTGCGCAATCTGGTCTCCACGGCCAACCCGGCGCTGCTTGCGGCCCTTTCGGCGCGCCTGGCCGAACTTCGGGCGTGCTCGGGCCCCTCCTGCCGCACGGCTGACGCGGCAGAGATTGCTGCTAATTTGTCTGCCGAGTCAGCGGTCCCAGGAACGGCAACCCCGGCAGGTGATTCATGGCCGAACCCCGTCGTGCCACGGATGTGGCGAACCGGCCGCTGATCGACGACTTCGGCGGCCTGCTGCGGGCCGCGGCCCACCTCGAACGGGTCGTCGACAAGGCCATGCGGGACGAGGCGGGCATCAGCCACGTGATGTTCGAAGTGCTGCTCCGGCTGTATCGCGCGGAGGGGGCGAAGCTGCCCATCGGCTCCATCGATCTGGTGCTGACCAGCGGCGGGATGACCCGGCTCGTCGATCGGATGACCGCGGCCGGCCTGGTCAGGCGGGTCCCCCACACGACCGACCGCCGGATCCAGATGATCGAGACCACCGCTGAGGCCGAGGAGGTCTTCTTACGGGCGGCCGCCGTGCACGAGCGGGTGGTCGAGCGGCACTTCGTGGCCCCGCTGACGCCGCAGGAGTACCAGCTCATGACCTCCTGCCTGCGGCGGATCGTGAGCGGCGTCACTATTTGACGAGGAAGAAGTTGCGGCGTCAAGTTGTTTCGATCCGGTGATAGACCACCGCGAAAGGAAACATCGTGACAACCTCCGCTCTCGAAGGCGCGCTGGCGCTGGACGCCGCCGCCCAGGATCTGCTGTTCCGCGAGGCGCGCACCGCCTACGCCTTCACCGACGAGCCGGTGACCGACGAGCAGGCCAGGGCCATCTACGACCTGGTCAAGTGGGCGCCCACGTCGATGAACATGCAGCCGCTGCGGATCGTCTACGTGCGCTCCCCCGAAGCCCGCGCGCGCCTGGTGTCGCACATGGCCGACGGCAACAAGGGCAGGACCGCGAGCGCCCCGCTGACCGCCCTGCTGGCCGTGGACACCGACTTCCACGAGCACCTGCCGCGGACATTCCCGCACTTCCCGGGCGCGAAGGAGGTCTACAGCGAGCCCGAGGGCCGGATCGCGCAGGCGCGCTTCAACGGCGCGCTGCAGATCGGCTACTTCATCATCGGCGTGCGCGCCGCCGGCCTGGCCGCAGGCCCCATGACCGGCTTCGACGCGGCCGGGATCGAGGCCGACTTCTTCCCCGACGGCCGTCATCACGCGCTGGCCGTGGTCAACATCGGACGGCCCGGCCCGGAAGCGTGGCGTGCGCGCAATCCGCGCCTCGAGACCGACGAGGTCGTGACCACAGTGTGACGACACAGCTTGTGAACGACTGCGCAACGGCGTCGTGACACCACCCCGATACCCCACCGATACCCGCCTGACCTCGGCGTGTGCGCGCTCCCACGGCGATTGGCCCCCTAGGGGGTCATCGCCGCAAGTGTGTGAGCAATCCCACAATCGTCCGCAATGTATGGGAGCGCTCCCAAGTAGGGTTTTTGTACTGTTATGTCGGGATTAGAGTGTGTAACGGTCCACGGAGTAACAGTTAGGTTTCGGCGTATTGACGTCGGCATTGCCCATACAGCACTCTTCGTGGGAGCGCTCCCAACGCTAACTGCTCGGGGTTCACCGTGGTGAGCCCCGGCAAACGATGCGGGTCGAGCTGTCGGGGATCGGCCCGCGCGTGCATCTCCCACGAGCCTCGGGAACCACCTGAGAGGGGTCCGAAGAACAATGATGAACAACCCGCGTCGCGGCAAGCTGCTCGCGATCACCGCGGTGGCCTGTCTTGGCCTCGCGGCCGCCGCGTGCAGCAGCTCGAATACGTCGTCGTCCGGTGGCAGCAGCTCGGCCCCCAGCGCCGCGGCCGCTCCGGTCGAGATCGTGGTCGACACCTTCGGCGGCGGTTCGAACTTCGGCTACAAGAACGCCATCGAGAAGTGGAACGCCTCCCACACCGACATCAAGATCAAGGAAGACCACCGCACCGACCAGTTCGAGCAGGAGTTCTGGCCGCAGATGATCCAGCAGCTCCAGGCTGGCGCGGGCGCGGGTGACGTGGTCGGCATCGACGAGGGTGGCATGGGCCTCGCGGCCGCACACCCCGAGTGGTGGACCGACCTTTCCAAGTACGGCCTGGCCGGCCGTGAGGGCGACTACCCCGCCTACAAGTGGGGCGGCGGCAAGACGGCCGACGGCATGCTGTTCGGTCTCGGCACCGACATCGGCGGCATGAGCGTCTGCTACCGCAGCGACCTGTTCAAGAAGGCCGGCCTGCCCACCAACCGCGACGAGGTCGCGGCCCTGTGGCCGACGTGGGACGACTTCCTGAAGATCGGCGCCCAGTTCCAGGCCAAGGTCAAGGACACGAAGTTCGTCGACGGCACCAACACCCTCTACAACGTGGTGCTGGTGCAGGAAGCCGCCAAGAACGGCAACGTCATGTACTTCGACAAGAGCAACCAGTTGATCGTCGACAAGAACCCGGCCGTCAAGACCGCGTTCGACTTCGCGACCAAGCTCACCCAGCAGAACCTGACCGCCAAGATGCGCAACTTCACGCCGGAGTGGTCGACCGGCACCCAGAAGGGCGCCTTCGCCGTCCTCGGCTGCCCGTCGTGGATGCTCGGCGTGGTCTCCGGCAACGCGGGCGACGGCGGCAAGGGCAAGTGGGACGTCGCCAACGTCCCGGGTGACGGTGGCAACTGGGGCGGCTCGTGGCTCGCGGTCCCGGCCCAGACCAAGCACCCCGCAGAGGCCGCGAAGGTCGCCGACTACCTGACCAGCACCGAGGTCGAGGCGTCGATCTTCAAGGACTTCGGCAACATGCCCAGCAACAGCAAGTCCCTGGCAGACCCGTCGGTCCAGAGCGCGACCAACCCGTTCTTCAGCGACGCGCCGATCGGGCAGATCTTCGCCAAGTCCGCGGCCGCCCTCCAGCCGGTCTACCTCGGCATCAAGCACGCTCAGGTGAAGAACGCCATCGAGTCCGTGGTCCAGGGCATCGACGACAGGTCGATTCCCTTCGACACCTCCTGGCAGAAGCTCGTCGACGACGCGGTGAAGGCAGCGGGCTGATCCGTTCCCGTCCTTCCCTCAGGACCGGCCCGCAGCGGCTGCCGAAGGGGCAGCCCGCCGGCGGGCCGGTCGCCTGGTCTGCGAAAGGTCAACTATGAGCCTCCACCTCGAGTCGGAGCCCGCGGCCCGCGTGGGTCCGCCCCGGCGGGGACGGCACGGCACGCCGAGCCAGGGCCGGAGCTTCCGGTCCTGGTTCGACCTGCGCGCCATGCCCTACGCGCTGGTCTCGCCGTACTTTCTGCTCTTCGCCGCGTTCGGGCTCTTCCCGCTCGCGTTCACGCTGTACTACTCGCTGTTCAAGTACGACCTCACGGGCACCGTCGAGTGGACGGGGCTGGGTAACTACACCAAGCTGCTGGCCGACTCCGACTTCTGGAACGCGGTCGTCAACACGGTCGCGATGTTCGCGATCGCCACCGTGCCGCAGTTGCTGCTCGCGCTGTTCCTGGCCAACGCCCTGAACAAGCGCATCAGGGGCCGCCTGTTCATCCGCATGGGCGTGCTGCTGCCGCTGGTCACCTCGGTGGTCGCGGTGGCCGTGGTCTTCACGCAGCTGTACGGCCGCGACTGGGGCCTGATCAACTGGATACTCAGCCACTTCGGCGTCGAGAAGATCGACTGGCGGGCCGAGCGCATCCCGTCCTGGATCGCGATCTCCACGATGGTCGACTGGCGGTGGACGGGCTACAACGCCATCATCTTCCTGGCCGGGATGCAGACCATTCCCAAGGACCTCTACGAGGCGGCGGCCATCGACGGCGCGTCCCGGCGGCGGCAGTTCTGGCAGATCACCCTGCCGATGCTGCGCCCGACGCTGATCTTCGTGACGCTGATCTCCACGATCGGCGGGCTCACCCTGTTCGCCGAGCCGACGACGTTCTACAACGGCAACGTCGAGGGCGGCTCGGTGCACCAGTTCCAGACGGTGGCCATGTTCATCGTCAAGGAGGGCTTCCGGGAGTTCAATTACGGCTACGCCGCCGCGGCGGCCTGGCTGCTGTTCCTCCTGATCCTGATCGGAGCCCTCATCAACTTCTTGTTCGTGCGCCGGATCGGGGGCTCGAAGTGACGACGACCGCCATGGCGCCGCCGCGCCGGCGCAATACGCAGGCCGCCGCCAACCCGTCCGGGATCTGGAACGCCACGGTCCTGACGCGGGTGATGCTGGCCCTCGCGCTGATCCTTTCCGCGTTCCCGCTGTACTGGATGATCGTGATCGCCTCGCGGACCAACTCCGAGGCCGTTCAGGTGCCGCCCCCCTTCCTGCCGGGAGGGAACCTGGGAGCGAACATCCAAGAAGTGCTCAACACGGAGAACGCGCACTTCATCACCGGCCTGTCGAACTCGTTCATCGTGGCGAGCACGGTGACGATCTCGGTGGTGCTGATCTCCACGCTCGCCGGATTCGCCTTCGCCCGGCTGAACTTCCGCGGGCGGCGGATCCTGCTGGTGACCATCCTGCTCACCATGATGGTCCCGCTCCAGCAGATGGGCATCGTGCCGCTCTACCGGCTCATGGTCTCCCTGCACTGGAACGGCGAGCTGAAGGCGGTCATCCTCCCCTACCTGCTCAACGGCTTCGGTGTGTTCCTGATGACGCAGTACACCGAGCAGGCGGTCCCCAACGAGCTGGTGGAGGCCGCGCGCGTGGACGGCGCCTCCACCTTGCGGATCTGGTGGAACGTCGTCCTCCCCGCGGTGCGGCCGGGCATGGCCGTCCTCGGGATCAACACGTTCATGCTCCTCTGGAACGACTACCTCTGGCCGATGATCGTGCTGAACCAGGACAACCCGACGGTTCAGCTCGCCATCCAGGGGCTCAACTCGCGGTACTCGACCAACTACGTGTTGATCTTTGCGGGCACCGCGTTGTCGATCATCCCGCTCATCGTCGTATTCGTCGCGTTCGGCCGGCAGATCGTCGGCGGAATCATGGAAGGTGCGGTCAAGGCGTGACCACGCATGACACGAAGACCAAGGTCGACACTCCCGACGTGACCTTCCCCACGGGCTTCGTCTGGGGCGCCGCCACCTCGGCGTACCAGATCGAAGGGGCGGTCGCCGAAGACGGCAGGAGCGTCTCCATCTGGGACACGTTCGTACGCCAGCCGGGCCGCGTGCTCGACGGCGACGACGCCGACGTCGCGATCGACCACTACCACCGCTACCGCGACGATGTCCGGATCATGTCGGAGCTGGGGCTCACGGCGTACCGCTTCTCCATGTCCTGGCCGCGGCTGCAGGTCGACGGCAAGGGCCCGCTGAACCCGCGCGGGCTCGACTTCTACAAGCGGCTGGTCGACGAGCTGCTGGCGGCCGGCATCGACCCGTGGGTCACCCTCTACCACTGGGATCTGCCCCAGGCGCTCGAGGACGCGGGCGGCTGGCCGTCGCGCGACACGTCGAAGCGCTTCGCCGACTACGCCACGGCCGTGCACGCCGCGCTCGGCGACCGGGTGCGGAACTGGAGCACGGTCAACGAGCCGTGGTGCGCGGCCTTCCTCGGATACGCGTCCGGCGAGCACGCCCCGGGAAGGCGTGAGCCCGCCGCGTCCATCGAGGCCGCGCATCACCTGCTGCTCGCGCACGGCCTCGCGGTCGAGGGGATGCGGGCGCAGGGCCTGCAGACGCGGATCGGCGGCTCGGTCAACCTGTACGCGGTGTCGCCGGCCACCTCGAGCGAGGCCGACCACGACGCGGTGCGCCGTATCGACGGCCTGCAGAACCGGTTCTTCCTCGACTCGCTGCTGCTCGGCCACTACCCCGAGGACGTGCTGAGCGACCTGTCCAAGGTCGGCGACCTGGGGTTCATCAAGGACGGCGACATGGAGACGATCGCGGCGCCGATCGACATGCTGCTGATCAACTACTACAGCCGCTTCACCGTCTCCGGCGCGCCCGGCGGCGCGGTGTCGGCGGCGGCCGCTCCCACGGACGCGGGGTCACCGTGGGTGGGCAGCGAGAGCATCGGGTTCGTCAACGGCGGCCGCCCGGTCACCGCGATGGGCTGGGAGGTCGACGACACGGGCCTGCACGAGGTGCTCCTGCGGCTGGCCGCGGAGTATCCGGCGATCCCGCTGGTCATCTCCGAGAACGGGGCCGCGTACGATGACGAGGTCACCCCGGATGGGGCGGTCCACGACACCGAACGGCTCGCCTACATCGACGCGCACCTTCGGACGTGCCACAGTGCCATTGAGGCCGGCGTCCCGCTCGAGGGTTACTTCGCGTGGTCGCTGATGGACAACTTCGAGTGGGCATGGGGCTACGGCAAGCGCTTCGGCCTCGTCTACGTCGACTACCCCACCCAGGAGAGGATCTTGAAGGACAGCGCGCTCTGGTACGCGGAAAGCATCCGGCTGGGCGGACTGCGCAACCTTTCGGCACAATAGGACGCGCGAGAGTACGAGGGGGCAACCTTGACGAACGGGGATCGCCGCTCGACGGCCCGGCCGACGCTGGAGGCCGTGGCAGCCCGGGCGGGCGTCGGGCGCGGCACCGTGTCGCGCGTCATCAACGGCTCGCCGAAGGTGAGCGAGAAGGCGCGCGATGCCGTGATGGGCGCGATCCAGGAGCTTGGTTACGTTCCCAACCGCGCGGCGAGAACGCTCGTGACGCGGCGCACGGACATGGTCGCCCTTGTGGTGTCGGAGTCCGAGCAGCGCGTCTTCGATGAACCTTTCTTCGCCGGCATCATCCGGGGCATCAGTTCGGCGCTGTCCGAGGCGGGGCTGCAGCTGATCCTCAGCATGGCGCAGAACCGGGAAGAGCACGAGCGCCTGGAGGGCTTCCTCGCCGGGCAGCACGTCGACGGCGTGCTGCTGACCTCGGTGCACGCGGGCGATCCGCTGCCCGGGCGGCTGGAGGAGCTCGGCGTGCCCACCGTGGTCGGCGGCCGCCCGGTCGGTTTCGACGCGATCAGCTACGTCGACATCGACAACCGGGCGGGCGCCCGCCAGGCCGTCAAACACCTGCTGGCCCGGGGCTGCGCGCGGATCGCGACCATCGCCGGCCCCCAGGACATGGGTGTGGGCGTCGACCGTCTCGCGGGCTACCGCGACGCGCTGCTGGCCACGGCCCGCCCGGAGATCGTGGCGTACGCCGACGAGTTCTCCGAGGAGAGCGGCGCGCGTGCCATGCAGGAGCTGGCCACGCGCGAGCCGGGCCTCGACGCGGTGTTCGCCGCGTCCGACGCCCTGGCGCTCGGCGCGATCCGGGTGCTGAAGGACGCCGGGTGCTCGGTGCCCGGCGACGTGGCGGTGGTCGGGTTCGAGGACGCGCCCGCCGCGGCGCACTCCTCTCCCCCGCTGACCACGGTCCACCAGCCGATGGACGTCATGGGACGGCAGATGGCCCAGCTGCTGATCGCCCGGATCAACGGCGACCGGCTCGAGCAGCCGGTCGTCATCCTCGACACCCATCTGGTGCTCAGAGACAGCGCCTAAACGAACTCCCCCGGGAGCGCGCTGCGGTGGGCGGCGGCCACGACGTACGACTCGATGCCGCCGAGCAGGGCCGCCATGTCCCGTTCCGGCAGCCGGGTCGTGTCGGCGCTGAGCCCGACGGCGAGCGTGCCGTTCCACCGGTTGAGCGACATGCAGAAGCCGCAGTTGAGGTGGTCCACGCCCGGCTGCCATTCGAGCACCGAGTCACCCTGCGACGGGCTGGATCCGATCTCCTCGCCGGGGCGAAGGTCGTTGAAGCAGCACGAGGGGAACACCCGGACGCGGCGGCCGGCGCTGACCCGGTCCACCATGGCCTCCCACGCCACCTGGTCGTATTGGGCGTGGCGGTAGGCGGCCAGGACGGCCGGATAGGCGGTGGCGAGGGTCTCGCCGAGCGGGGCCGCTGCGCCGTTCTCGAGCGTGAACAGGCCCAGCTGGTTGAGGCTGGTGACCAGGTCGCGTGTGCGCGGCTGGAATCGGTTGTGGACGATCGGCGTGACGGCGCAGACCTGGTGCCCCGTGGTCGCCGCCAGCAGCTGCGTGGCGGCCACCAGGAGCACCGTGGCGGTGCTCACGTGGGCGCGGGCGGCCACGACCCGTACGGCGTCGTCGAGCGCGGGAGAGGCCAGCATGGCCTTGGCGAAGCGGGGGCTGCCGCCCGGGCCCACCTGGTCGGGGAACATGACCGGCGGGATCCGCCGGTAGGCCTCCTCCCAGTGGGCGATGGCGCGGGCCGAGCGCAGCCGCGGCCCCATCGTCTGCTCGCGGACGAGGTCGAGCAGCTGATAGGAGGGCGGGGGCGGCAGCTCGCCGCGTAGCAGCAGCATCCGTAGGTCGCGCACGACGACGTCGGCCGCGTGCCGGTCGGCGGCCACGTGGCAGAACACCAGCGCCACGTGGCGCACGGCGCCGTCGCGGACCACGAGCCCGGCCCGGATGGGCGGCTCGCCGGGGCCGAAGGACACGCCCGCCAGGCGCGCGAGCAGGTCTTCGGCGTCGGCGTCGGGGTCGGAGCCGTCGCCTTCGACCACGTCGATCATGAGCGTGCCGGCCGCCTCGATCTCCTGGCCGGGCCCGAATTCGCCGGGCCGCAGCCGGGCGCGCAGGGCGTCGTGCCGCTCCATGATCTGGCCGAGCGCGTCCGCGACCGTCTCCGGGTCGCGCGGGCCGCCCGTCTTCGGCACGGCCAGCAGCCGGGTCACGTTGAAGTAGTGCGCGTTGTCGCGGCCGGCGTCCTGGATGGCCTTCCAGATGGCGCGCTGCCCCCAGGCGAGCGCCGTCACGCCCGCGCGGGCGGACCGGTAGTCCGCCGCGATCCTTACTCCGCTTCGCGCCTTGACCTGCGCGGTTCCTCCGATCATGAGGGCTCCTCCGCCAGCAGAACGTAGGCCTCTTCGTCGGTCATCTCGGCGAGTTCGGCGACCACCAGTTCCTCCACCGCGGCGGCCAGGCCGGCCACGCTGGGTCGTTCGAAAATGGTTCTGATCGGCACCTCGACGCCGACCGCGCGGCGCAGCCGGGCCGCGACGCGGGTGGCCATCAGGGAGTGCCCGCCGAGCGCGAAGAAGTCGTCGAACGCACCGGGCTCGACCCCGAGCAGGTCGCGCCAGATGCCCGCGACCAGTTCCTCGGCGTCGCCGCGCGGGGGGACCCGCTCGGCCGCGGCCGGCTTGTCCGGCGGCGGCAGCGCCGCCCGGTCGACCTTGCCGGCCCGGGTCAGCGGCAGCGCGTCCAGCCGCACCCAGGCGGTCGGCACGAACTGGCGGGGCAGCCGGGCGGCGAGGCCCGTCCTGAGCTCGGCCACATCGATGTGGTCGCCGGTCACGTACGCGACGAGGTCGTCGCCGACGGCTGTGACGTAGGCTTCCCTGACTCCGTGGAGAGCGGTCAGGTGGCTCTCCACTTCGCCGGGCTCTATTCGGAAGCCGCGGACTTTGACCTGGGCGTCGAACCGGCCGAGGAACTCCAGTCGTCCGTCGCGCCGCCATCGGCCCCGGTCGCCGGTCCGGTAGCGGCGTCCCCCGGTCCCGCCGTGTGGGTCGGGGCCGAACGCGGCGGCCGTGACGCCCGGGCGGCCGAGGTAGCCGATCGCGACGCCGGGTCCGCCGATCATCAGTTCGCCCGCGCAGCCGTACGGCTGGGGCCGTCCTCGCGCGTCGGCGACGCGGACGCTGGCGCCGTCGATGGGCCGGCCGATGGGCGGCCGCTCGCCGTCGTTCACCAGGTCGCAGGCGGTCGCGATGACCGTGCCCTCGGTCGGGCCGTAGGTGTTGACCAGGCGCGCCGACCGGGCGAACCGCTCCTGCCAGCGCGCCACCGCGGGCGCGAGGACCTGCTCGCCGCCGAGGATGACCAGCCGCAGGGCGGGCGGCCAGGCGATCTCGTCGAGGTCGTCGACCAGCCGGTGCCAGTACGCGGTGGGCAGGTCGAGCACGCTCACCGAGCGGCCCTGCGGCGAGGCGAGGACGTCGGGGAGCGTGGCCGCCCCCTCCGGCAGCAGCAGCAGGGCCGCCCCGGCGGCCAGCGCCGGGAAGATCTCCTCGACGTGCGCGTCGAAGCTGAGCGAGGCGAACTGGACGACCCGGTCCGCCGGGCCCAGCTCGTACGCCTCCCGCATCCAGGCCACCCGGGCCGCGACCGCGCGGTGATCGATCACGACGCCCTTGGGCCGGCCCGTCGACCCCGACGTGAAGATCACGTACGCCGGGTCGGAGGGCCGGTTGACGGTCTCCGGCGGCTCGCCCGCGACATCCGGGTCGAAGCTCCGATAGGGGAGGACGGCCCGGGTCACCACTCCGGCGGCCGCGGCGTCCGTGAGGATCGACGCGATCCGCTCCGGCGGGTCGGCCGGATCGAGCGGCAGGTAGGCGGCCCCGGCACGCCAGACGGCCAGCAGCGCGACGATCGCCTCGGGCGACCTCGGCAGGCACACGCCGACGATGTCGCCTCGCCCGACGCCGGCCGCGCGGAGTCCGCCCGCCAGCCGGCCCACCCGGGTCTCCAGCTCCGCGTAGGACACCGTCTCGGCGCCGCAGACCAGGGCCACCTCGCCGTTGCCGATGGTGTAGGGCTGGAAGTCCGGCTCGGCGACCTCGTCCGTCGCCGCCAGGAACTTGTGGTCCTCGGGGGTCCACAGGTCGAGCTCCGATATCGGCGTGCCGGGGGCGGCGGCGGCCGATTCCAGCAGCCGCCGGAAGCGCTCGGCCAGGCACACGAGGTCCTCGTGGTCGTACAGCTCGCGCGCGCCGATGATCGACAGCGTGAACTCTCCGCCGATCTCCCAGGCCTCGACCAGCAGCCCGCTCTTGGTCTGGGTCAGGTCGGAGCCGTACGGGGACATCTCGAGGCCGTGGAACGCGCGGCCGGCGCCTTCGTTGTGGTTGTGCAGGATCAGCATGCTCGGCATGACCGCGTCCACCGGGTGTGGCAGCCGCTCGAACGGCACGGCCGGCCGGTTGAGCGCGTCGAGCGCCTCGCTCCTGACCCGCTCCACCAGCTCGATGAAGGTGGGATCCCCGGACAGGTCGCCGCGCAGCACGACGCCCTGGGCCACGTAGCCGATCATGGGCTCCAGCTCGACCCGGTCGCGGCCGGCGACGGCGGTGCCGGTGAGGATGTCGTCGCGGCCCGTGTGGCGGAAGACGAGCGCCTGGTAGGCGGCCATCATCACCATGAAGAGGCTGGCGCGCCCGGCGCGGGCCAGCCGCTCCAGCTCGCGGATCACCGGCAGCGCGACCGTCGTGCGATGCCACACCGCGGCCCGCTCGGCGGGCGGCACGGCGCGCGCCCGGGCCATCGGCAGGTCGGGCGGCGGCGGCTCGGCCAGCTTGTCCTGCCAGTACGGCACGGCCCGGTCGGACCTGCGGCGCTGCCACCGCGCGTAGTCGCCCGGCTGGACCGGCAGGGCCGGCAGCTCGGGCGCCCGCCCGAGGACGTGGGCGCTGTAGAACTCGGCGAGGTCCGACAGGAGGATCACGGCCGACCAGCCGTCGGCGACGATGTGATGCGGCACGGCGCACAACAGGTGATCGTCGGGCCCGAAGGTGACCACGCTCACCCGGAGGGGCGGCGCGGCGGCCAGGTCGAACGGCCGGTTGACCCGATCCTCCAGGATGACCCGCGCCGACAGCTCGTCCGGCGCGTCCACCCATTCGATCACCGGCCGCCAGCCCTCCTGTACGACGGCCCAGGGCACGCCGTCCACTTCGGCGAAGCGGGTGCGAAGGCCTTCGTGGCGGTCGACGACGGCGCCGAGCGCCGCGGTGAACGCCGTCCGGTCGAGCGGCCCCTCGATCCGCCGGACGATGTACATGTTGTAGGACGTGTCGTCCGGATACATGCGCTGCAGCAGCCAGACCCGCTCCTGGGCGGGCGACAGCGGGGCTCTCACGTGTCCCCCAAACGGTCGAACAGCTCGTCGAGGTCTTCGGCGCTGAGGCCGTCCAGCTGGTCGCGGAGCGCCGCGATGTCGGCCAGGTCGAGGTCGTCGGGGTCGATCCGGTCCATCTCGCGGGCCAGCCCGGCGATCGTGGGGAACTCGAACAGCACCATGATCGGCACGGTCACCGCGTATCGGGACTGGACCCGGGCGATGATCTGGGTGGCGGCGAGCGAGTGCCCGCCGAGTTCGAAGAAGTCGTCGTCCACGCCGATGGGGGCGCTCGTGCCGAGCACGTCGGCCCAGATGGCGGCCAGCTCCCGCTCGACCACGGTCTGCGGCGCCCGGTAGGGCGTCGAGCTGGTCCACTGGGGCCGCGGCAGGGCGTTGCGGTCGAGCTTGCCGTTCGGAGTGAGCGGCAGCGCGTCGAGCGCGCCGACGTAGGACGGGATCATGTATTCGGGCAGCCGCGCGCGAAGCGCCGCCCGGTCGGGTGGCGGCGCTCCGACGGTGTGGCCGACCACGTAGGCGACCAGTTGCGGCTGGCCGTCCGGGCCCGGGCAGACGGTCGCCGCCGCCTGCCGGACCCCGTCGGAGGCCCGCAGGGCCGTCTCCACCTCGCCGAGCTCGATCCGGAATCCGCGGATCTTCACCTGCTGGTCGGCGCGGCCGAGGTATTCGAGCGTGCCGTCTGCCGTGTGGCGGGTGAGGTCGCCGGTGGCGTACATGCGGGCGCCGGACACGCCGGAGAACGGGTCGGGCAGGAAGCGGGACGCGGTCATCGCCGGCAGGCCGTGGTAACCGCGGGCCACCCCGGCGCCGCCGATGTGGAGTTCGCCCTCCTCGCCGGGCGCGACCGGCCGCCCGTCAGGGCCGAGCAGGTAGAGCGTGGTCGCGGCGATCGGCTTGCCGAGGTGGATGGGCTCGGCGCCGACGGGCCCGGCGGTGGACCAGACCGTGGTCTCGGTCGGGCCGTACACGTTCCACAGCAACGCGCCGTCGGCGAGGAGGGCGTCGGCGAGGTCACGCGGCAGGGCCTCGCCTCCGGAAAGCCGGGTCGTGATCTCCTTGGGCACCCCGCCCGACTCCAGCAGGATCCGCCAGGTGGCCGGGGTGGCCTGCATGAACGCCACGCCCTCCGCGACCGCCCTGGCGCGGAGGGCCGGGCCGTCCGAGGCCTCCGCGGTGGACGCGATCACCACGCGGGCCCCGCACGTGAGCGGGAGCAGCAGTTCGAGCACGGAGATGTCGAACGACAGCGTGGTCACGGCAAGCCACGCGTCGCCCGGCCGCAGACCCAGCAGCGCGCCGAAGGAGCGCAGCAGGTTGGTCACCGCGCGCTGCGGCACCTCCACGCCCTTCGGCCGCCCGGTCGACCCCGAGGTGTACATGATGTAGGCGAGGTCGCCGGCCGGTCCGGTCTCCACGCAGGGGACGGCGGGCGGGTCGGCGCCGGTCAGGACCAGGTCGATCCCGGCGTCCTCGCGCATGAGCCGCAGCCGCTCGGCCGGGAAGGCCGGGTCGAGCGGCACGTAGGCCCCGCCGGCCGCCCAGACGGCCAGCAGCGCCACGAGCATCCCCGTCGTCCGCTCCATGCTGATCCCGACCGGGACCTCAGGCCCCACGCCGAGCCCGCGCAACCGCGCGGCCAGCGCGTCCACGCGCCGCAGCAGCGCGTCGTAGGTAAGCTCCCCGTCCGAGCCGGTCACGGCGACGGCGTCCGGCGTCGCCGCCCGCCACCGCCTTATCAATTCGAGCGTCACTGCTGAGTACCCCCAAGTTGTGACAGCCGCCGCTCGGGATCGGCCGCGGCCGCGTTCACCGTGTCGGTGAACGCACGTGCCAGCCGCGCTCCCGTGGCGGCTGTGAACAGATCGCTGTTGTACTCGAAGGCCCCGGTGAGCCCCTCGGGCCCCCGGTGCGCGTCCACCGACACGTCGGCCTTCGTACGGCCCTCAGCCAGCGAGCCGAGGATCTCCACCGAGAGGTCGGCCATGGTGGTGCGGAGCAGATCGGCCTTCGGCAGGTTGTGGGTCAGGTTGAACATGGCCTGGCACAGCGGCGGCCGGCTGAGGTCGCGCGGCAGCCGCAGCGCCCCGAGCACGGCCTCGTACGGCGCCTCCGAATGCTGCAGGGCGGCCAATGTGGAGACCCGTGTGCGGCCCAGCAGCTCGGTGAAGGTCGGATCGCCCCGAAGATCAACGCGGAGGGCGATGGTGTTGGACAGGTAGCCGAGCAGGCCGGGGAACTCGGTGCGGCCGGCCCCCACGACCGGCACCCCGACGCAGAAGTCGGGCTGCCCCGCCGCCCGTCCCAGCGTCGCCTGGTACGCCGCGAGCAGCGCCATGAAGAACGTGACCCGGCCGGCCCTCGCCACCTTGTCCAGCCGGGCCAAGTCCCTCGGCGGCAGGGCCAGTTCGACCTTGCCGCCGTGTCCGCTCCACCTGGCCGGCCGTGGCCGGTCGCCCGGCAGGTCGAGCGCCGGCGTCCCGGCGAGCCGGTCCGTCCAGTACGCCAGGTGGGCGGTCGTGTCGCGGCCCCGCTCCCAGGCCACGTAGTCGCGGTATTGGGCGGCGGGCGGCTCCAGGCCGGGCGCGCGCCCTTCACGGTGCGCCGCGTAGCACTCCGTGAACTCCCTCATCAGCGTGTCGAGCGACCAGCCGTCCACCGCGATGTGATGGATGACCAGGCACAGCGTGTAGTGGTCGGCGGCGTGCCTGGCCAGCGCGCCGCGGAGCGGCGGCTCGTTCGCCAGGTCGAAGGGGCGTTCGGCGAACTCCGTCAGCCCGGCGAGGTCGGCCCGCTGTTCGAACGCGACCGGGCCGGGCGGCAGGACGACCTGCACGGGCCGGTCGCCGACCAGGCGGAACCGGGTGCGCAGGATCTCGTGCCGCGCGACCACCGCGGTGAGCGCCGCGGCCAGGCCCTGCGGGTCGACCGGCCCGTGGAGGCCGAGCGCCCAGCAGATGGAGTAGCTGGAGTCGCCCGGGTCGTAGCGCTGCAGGAACCACAGCCGCTCCTGGCCGGACGACAGCGGGCCCGCGTTCATGGCGGCGTCCACCTCGTCCGGCGGGCCCAGGGCGCGGCGCAGCGCCTCGCGGCGGGCAGGCGGCAGCGCCGCCAGCCGCTCGAGGAGGGCGGCGTGGGCGGACGAGGTCAACGCGCGCCGCCCCGGACGCTGAGCGGGCGCATGTCCGTCCAGACCTGCTCGATGTGCTCCAGGCACTCCTCGCGGGTGCCCTCGAATCCGGTCGCGGTCCAGCCGGCCGGCAGATCCCGATCGGCCCACCAGATCGAGTACTGCTCCTCGTGGTTCACGACCACGCGCATCATCATGGCTCCTTAACGGCATTCTTGATCAAGAGCTGCTCGACCCCGGCGAGCATCGCGTACGCGGTCTCACGCGGCAGGTGCGCGGTGTCGACCAGCAGGTAGAGCTGGCAGGTGTGGGTGGCCTGGCCCGTGGCGAAGAAGACGGTCCCGTCCACGTGCGGCCAGGCCCCGACGAAGAACGTGCGCGTCTTCGCGGCCAGCTCGGTCAGGTCCCCGTCGGGCAGATTGGGCCAGTCGGCCACGATCCGGCCGTCGTTGAAGTAGGCGGACAGGTCGATCGGGCCGCCCCGCGCGCGCTCGCAGTCATCGCGCAGCGCCCGCATGGCGTACGGGTCGTAGCACGCGTGCCGGTAGGCGGCCAGGGCCTGGCGGTGCCCGGCCCGGACGGCCGCGGGGAAGCCCTGGTCGGGCGCGTCGGGCAGGTCGAGGACGAACAGCCCGTCCTGGGTCATCGTGCCGACCATGGACCGGGTGCGCTCCTGGTGCCGGTTGGCCACGATCCACTGCATGACCGCGGTCCGCCGCCCGAGCGCGTCCGCCATGACCGTGGCGCAGGCCGTGCCGAGCACGCTCGTCGTGCTGACCGAGCAGCGGCGGGCGATGGCCCGCGCGGCCACTCCGGCGGCGGCCGACTCCATGCCGATCCGGACGTAGCGCGGCTCCTCCGGCTCGATCTCGCGGTCGACCAGCCTCTGCGGCACCCGCTCCAGGTGGGACCGCCAGTAGCGCAGCTCCCGGTCGCAGTCGCGCTCCAGCCCGGTCAGGTCGAGGGGCTGGCACGCGGGGGCGGAAAGCTGTTCTCCGGCGATCAGGGGCCGCCATTCCGAGGCGATCACGTCGAGGGACCACGCGTCGACGGCCATGTGGGTGAAGGCGAAGGCAGCCGCGCGCGGCTGCCCGTCGGCGAGGACGAGCGCGCAGCGCATGGGCAGCTCGCTGTCGTAGCGGAAGCCCTTGGCGGCCAGCTCCTCGGCGAGCTCCTTGGCCAGCGCGAGCGGCCGCCGGTCGCCGGCCTCGTAGAGGTCGACGGTCAGCGTGCCGCTGCGGGTGATCCGCTGGGTGCGCCCCTCCCACGTGGTGCGCAGCGACTCGTGCCGTTCGAGCAGGGCCCGCAGGGCGCCGAGCACGCGGTCCAGGCCGGGCCGCCCGGGGACGGCCAGCGTCCAGGCCATGTTGAAGTAGGGGTCGCCGTCGTCCAGCCACTCGGTGAGCCGCCAGATGTGCCGCTGTCCCCAGGTCATGGGGCCTTCGCCGTCCCGCTGACCTGTGAACGGCACCGCGACCGCGCGCTTCCAGCCGCTCACGTCCGTGTCCTGTCTGTGTGGCCGGCTATGTAGGTGACCAGGCCGTCGAGCGTGTCGATCGCTCCTGGGTCGGTCACGAGGTCGAGGTCGACGCCGAACTCGTCCTCGATGGCGTCGATCAGCCGGATGTAGGTCAGCGAGGTGACGCCGAGCGCGGGCAGCGTGCAGTCGGCGGCGAGGATGTCGGGCACGGCCAGGTCGCCGCCGCTGGCCACGGAGACCAGCTCGGCGACGCGTTCCCTCAGCATGCCGCGGCCTCCTTGGCCCGCGCGCCGGCGATCTCGGCGGCGATGCCCAGCACGGTCGGGGCGTCGATGAACACCTCGAACGACAGCTCGACGTCGAACCGCTCGCGCACCCGGGCGATGATCTGGGTGATCGACAGCGAGTGCCCGCCGAGGTCGAACAGGTCGTCGTCCGGCCGCACGTCGTCGATCTCCAGGACCTCCCGCCAGATGGCCAGGACCTGCTCGACCACCTCGGGGTCGGACTCCTCGGGCTGCGTCTCCCCGGTCAGGTCAGGCGTGACCGGGAAGACGCGGGCGGGAAGGGGCAGGTCGCCGACCGGGGTCGCCGGGTCGGCCGCGAGCAGGGCGCGCAGGGCGTTGGCCAGGTCCTCGGCGTCGGCCCGGGTCACCACCTGCGGGTTGATCTGCAGCTTCGCGTCGAATCCGGCGCCCGACTCCACCACCTGGACGTGCAGCGAGCCGCGGACCCAGCCGTTGAAGACGGCCCAGTCGACGGTCGCGGTCGTCCCGGCGAAGACCGGATCGGGCGTGTCGCGCCTCCGGTGGCTGACCGAGACCGGCAGCAGGGCCGTGCGCGGCGACACCCCGCCGAGGGCGCGGGCCACCGGGACCTCGCGGTGCCGGTAGGCGGCCCGCAGCTCGTCCCGCACGGCGCGCGCGGTCTCCCCGTACGTCCCTGCGGGCGCGGTGAACAGCGGGATCTCATTGACGAAGTAGCCGATGTGGTCCTTGGTCTCCGGGGTCCGGGTCGACACGTCCACGGCGAGGGCCGGGCTCGGGTTGCCGTAGCCGTACAGGGCTAAGGACAGGGCCGTGAGCAGGGCCTCGAACCGGGTGACGCCGAGCCGCTCGGCCGCGGCCGGCAGGCCGTCGAGGAACAGCGGGACCGTCTCCCCCAGAGTGGCCCGCAGCGACGCCGGCCTGCCGCCCGGCAGCAGCGGGGACTCCTCGCGCCACCTGCCGCGCCAGAACTCGGCCGCCTCATCCAGGGCGAGGGGCGCGTTCGGCGGCGGGGTGAGCGGCGCGAGCGCCGATCCGCCGTACGCGGCGGCGAGGTCGGCCAGCAGCACGTCCTTCGACAGGCCGTCGAACACGATGTGGTGCGCGACGACGCGCAGCACGTGCCGGTCGGGCGCCGTGCGGTACAGCGTGAACCGGGCCGGCGGCCCCTCCTCGACGTCGAGCGGGCGGTGGTCGTCCCGGCCCGGGTCGCCGACCGCGAGGCTGATCAGCGGCTTGGCCGAGCCGTAGGTGACGGCGAAGCGGCCGTCGCGCTCGGCGAACGTGGCCGTGAGCGCCGGGTGGCGCGCCACGACGGCGGCGCACGCGGCCATCAGCGCGTCGGCGTCCAAAGGCCCCTCGAACCGCACCGTCAACGGCATCTGATGAACGGCTCCCCCGAGCCCCGTGCGCTCGGTGATCCACATCGCATGCTGCACCGCGGATGCGAGTTCAGCTTCACCAGGCCCCGAAAGCGATCGCTCGCCCTCGCCGGGGTCGCCGGACGACCCCTTCCGGACGTTGTCAGTCATCTTCGATCCTTTCCTGGTATCGCTGGTCGATCAGAGCCGGGAGCCGGCGCTTGAGCACCTTGCCCGACTGGTTCTTCGGCAGGGCGTCCAGCACGGCGACCCGTTCGGGCAGCTCGTGCCGTGCGACCCGGCCGGACAGAAAGTCACGTACGCTCACCTGCGACAGCTCGCGCCCGGCGCGCGGCACGACCGCGGCGGCCAGCACCGCGCCGAGCACGGGATGCGGCAGCCCGAACACGGCCGCCTCGGCCACGTCGGGATGCTCGTAGAGCGCGGCCTCGACCTGCAGCGTCGAGACCTTGAACGCGCCCGACTTGACCACGTCGCTCTCGCGGTCGACGAGATAGAGGTAGCCGTCCGCGTCGAGATAGCCGAGGTCGCCCATGCGCACCCAGCCGTCGCGGAAGCCGGACTGGCCGCCCTCGGGCCGCCCGTAGTAGGCGCGCGGCGCGGTCGGCGAGCGCAGCCACACCTCGCCGATCTCGCCGGCCGGCAGCGGCTCGCCGCTCTCGTCGCCGACGCGTAGGTCGCTGCCGAGCGCGGCCTTGCCGAGCGCGCCCGGGCGGGCCGGATCGTAGATCATGATGGTCTGGGCCGGCGCCGCTTCGGTGGAGGTGTAGTAGTTGGTGACGGTCGCGCGGGGGAAGGCCTTGGCCAGCCGGGCCGCCACCGCTGGGGGCAGCGCCGCGGCGGCCGAGCCGAGCAGGCGCACGCTCGACAGGTCGTGCCGGTCGGGCATGCCCGCGTCGAGCAGTTCGATGGCCATAGAAGGGACGAGGAAGACCGTGCCCACCGCATACGCCTCGATCAGCCGGGCGAACCGCGCCGGGGTGAAGCGCGGGAGGGTGAGCATGGCCGGGTGCGCGTCGAGCGCGTTCATCAGCATGGTCTGACCGGCGTTGGTGCCGATCGGGAAGGCGTGCAGCAGGTGCCCCGAATGGCGGAACCTGCGCCGGTTGGGCCGGGTCTCCACGCCGTAGACCAGGTTGGCGTGACTGGCGATCACGCCTTTGGAGCGGCCGGTGGTGCCCGAGGTGTAGAGGATCTGGGCCGGGTCGCTCGACCGGGCCGTGCCGGTCAGCGGGCCGTCGATCGATGATTCCGGCGGCGGCGCGGCCCACCAGGGGCCCGACGGCGGCTGCTGCGCGCCGTGCAGGACCGCGACCGCGTCGCAGTCGTCCAGCATGTACGCGGCCTCGGCCGGCGCGAGCCGGTCGGACAGGGGGACGGCGACCGCGCCGGCCGCCTGGACCCCGCAGAAGCTCACCGCGAAGCCGATCCAGTCGCGCGCGCCGAACAGCAGGCCGACCCGGTCGCCGCGGCGCACGCCGCGGGAGCCGATCCAGGCGGCGACGGCGGCCGCGCGGCGCTCCCATTCGGCGAACGTGAGCTCGCCGGCCCCCTCGACGATGATCGCCACCTTGTCCGGGTCCTGCGCGGCGCGGAGCGCGAGGACCTCGGGAACCGTTCGCGGCGCATGTGGAGTGGTCATCGGCGGTCCCGTACGGCTTCCAGCCCGACCAGGTCGTCGGGCGGCGCGTCCGGCACCTCGTCGTCGAACCGGGCGAGCGTCCCGACCCGGAGGCCGACCAGCGCGACGACGGCGATGGCCACGCCGAAGCAGGCGTACATGAACCCGATCCCGCGGCCCGCGCCGACGCCGAGCACCGCGCCGACCGTGGACGCCAGCGGCCCGTGCGAGGCCATCAAGGGCTCGAACACGGCCGCCGCGTACGGGGCGACCAGGCCGAAGCCGATGGGCAGGGTCGACCAGGCGACCAGCGTGTTCAGCGCGATGACCCGGCCGTGGAACCGCTGCGGCACCTTGACCTGGATGATCGTCGCGTACACGCCGTTCAGCAGGGTCAGGCAGAACGACATGCCGAACGCGCCGGCGGCGATCAGCCACAGCTCGGCCTGAAGTCCGGTGACCACGCAGAAGACCGACAGGGCGAGCGTGGCCAGCAGCACCCCGCGGAGCCGCCGGCGGCGCGGACCGCCCCAGGCGGCCATCACGAACCCGGCCAGGAACACCCCGAGCCCGCCCGCGAACGACACCCGCCCGACGTCCGGCAGCTTCGCGAACGCCAGCACCAGCGGGGAGATCATGAGGAACAGCGGGGACAGGAAGATGTTCAGCACGGCGAAGTAGCCGAGCATGGCGCGGAAGCCGCGGTTGCCCCACGAGTAGCGGATGCCGTTGATCATCTCGGCCATGACCGTCTCGCGCCGCTTCCAGGCCATGGTCCTCGGGAAGCGCACAAGCAGGACGATCAGCGTGGCCGTGGCGTAGCTGGCCACGTCGAGGACGAGGATGCCCTCGAGCCCGATGGCCGCCATCAGGCCCACGGCGATCAGCGGGACGATCAGCTGGGCCGTGCCCGTGGCCATCTGGACCACGCCGTTGGCATGGCCGAGGAAGCGCTTGGGCACCAGCTGCGGGATGGCCGACTGGTAGGCGAATCGCTGGAACGTGAGCGCGATCGACAGGCAGACGAGCAGTGGATACACGTGCCAGATCTGCAGGTTTCCGGTCCACAGCAGGACGCCGAGCACGAGCTGGACGCCTCCGGCGGCCGCGTCGCCGGCCAGCATGACCTTTCTGCGGTCGTAGCGGTCGACGATGGTGCCGGCCAGCGGCGCGATCAGCATGCCCGGCAGCAGGCCGAGCACCGCGAACAGGGCGAAGCGGACCAGCGATCCCGTGTTCAGGTAGATCCACAGCGGGATCGCGAACTCCGTCAGCGCCGAGCCGGTGATCGAGACCAGCTGCCCGGCCGCCACGACGAGGAACCGGCGCATGCTCGGCCGGGGCCCGATCGCCGCCGGAGCCTGGCCGGCCGGCTCCTCCACTGGTTCTTCCGTTGGTTCGTCCGGGCGCTCGGGTGGTTCCTGGGCGCGCTCGGGCGGCAGGAGCCACCACGTCTGGGCGGGGTCGTGGTGTTCGAGCGGGGCCGTCGCGCCGGCGGCCACCGCCACGTGCGCGCTGGTCACGATCTCGGCCAGCTCGGCGGCGCGCCACTTCAGGAAGAAGTGGCCGGCCTCGTCGAGCACGGCGCAGGCGGCCGTGCCGGTCAGGTGCCGCCACTCGCGGTAGCGCTCCTGGTAGAACTCCGTGGCCGGGTCGCGTTCGCCGACCACCGAGATGATCGGGGCGTGGACGCGGGCACTGGGCTCGGCGAACAGACGGGTGAAGAAGCGCTCGGCCTCGCGGGTGCCGGTGCGCCGGTTCTGCACGATCAGCTTGAGCTGGTCGCGGCCGACGTCGTCGACGTCGAGCCCGGCCGCGGTCAGCGCGTTGATCCGGGCCTGGTCGCCGGCGAGCTTGTCCATCAGGTCGCCGAACCACGACATGCTCCGCCCCGGCTTGGCGAACGGGAAGATGCCGCCGAGGTAGATGGCGTCGACGGTCCGCCCGGCGGCCTCGAGCCGGCGCGCGATCTCCACGGTGAGCATCACGCCGAGACCGCAGTGGCCGTAGAGGACGAGCGGGCCCTGGATTCCTTCGAGGATCTCCTCGGCGCATTCCCGCGCCACCTCGGGCAGCGGCCGGGCCTCCTCGCCCAGTTCGTGCCCGGGGACGGCGACCGAATGGAGCGCCCAGGAGTCCGGCAGGACGTCGGCGAGCGGCTGGAAGATGACGGCGCTGCCGCCGCCGTACGGTACGCAGACCAGGCTGGTCGTGGCGGCCCTGGCCGGGGTCAGGCGGTGCAGCAGGCGGCGCGGCCCGCTGTCGCCCGTGTCGAGCAGGTGGGCCAGCTCCCGTACGGTCCGGTGCTGGAACAGGTCGAGCACGGTGACCGTGCGCTCGGGCACGGCCTTGCGCAGCCGCGCGATCACCTTCATGGCCAGCAGCGAGTGGCCGCCGAGCGCGAAGAAGTCGTCGAGGGCGCCGACGCGTTCGACCTCCAGCAGGTCGGACCAGATGGTGGCGACCGTCTCCTCCGAGCCGGGCTCGGGCGGCACGTATCCTTCCGCGGCCGTCTCGGGGGCGGGCTCGGGCAGCGCCGAGCGGTCGACCTTGCCGTGCGACTTCAGCGGGAGCTCGGCCAGCCACACGAAACGCGAAGGGATCATGTATTCGGGCAGGTCGCCGGAGAGCGCGGCGCGCATCTCGGCCGGCCCGACCGGCTCGCCCGTGGGCACGAGGTAGGCCACGAGCCGGTCGCCGCGCAGCTCGACGACCGCCTGCGCGACCTCGGGCAGCGCGCCGAGCACGGCCTCGATCTCGGCCGGTTCGACGCGGTAGCCGCGGATCTTGACCTGGAAGTCGGTCCGGCCGAGGAACTCCAGTTCGCCGGAGGGCAGCCAGCGGCCGAGGTCGCCCGTGTGGTACATGCGGGCGCCGGGTTCACCGTACGGGTCCGGGATGAACTTGCCGCCGGTGAGGCCGGGCCGGTTGAGGTAGCCGCGGGCCAGGCGCCGCCCGCCGAGGTAGACCTCGCCGGGCACGCCGACGGGGACCGGCCGCAGGTGCCGGTCGAGCACCCGCACCGTGGCGCCGGGCATGGGCCGTCCGATGGGCAGCGACTTCCCGCCGGCCCGCTCTTCGGCGAGCACCTCGTACGTCGTGACGCCGACCGTGGCCTCGGTGGGTCCGTAGTGGTTGAGCACCCGGCACCTGCCGGCCGCGGCCAGCTCGCGCGCCCATTCGGAGGGGGCCGCCTCGCCGCCGAGGATCAGCAGCCGGCGCGGCAGGATCTCCTCGGCCGGCGTGTCGGACAGCAGCGCGGCCAGATGGGAGGGGGTGAGCTTGATGACGTCGATGCCGGCCGTGGCGCAGATCTCGGCGAACTCGGGGCCGGTCGCGCGGGACGGGATCAGGTGGAGGGTGCCGCCGCTGGTCAGGCACTGATAGAAGATCGTCACGCCGAAGTCGAAGGCGAGCGACTGCGGCAGCCCATAGTTGCCGCCCTCCCCCACGGCCAGGCGCTCGCGCACGCCGGACAGATAGGTGATGACCTCGCGGTGCTGAAGGCCCACGCCCTTGGGGCGGCCCGTGGTGCCCGAGGTGTAGATCACGTACGCCAGGTCGTCCGGCTCGGCTTGGGGGAGCTCCTGGGTGACGGGTTCGCCGTCGACGGGGACCACGGTGATCGAATCGGGCAGCCGGTCGCGTAACGCCGGCTCGGTGATGACGAGCGTGGCCGCGGCGTCCTCGAGCACGTACGCGAGGCGGTCGCGGGGGTGTTCGGGGTCGAGCGGCAGATAGGCGGCGCCGGACTTGAGCACGCCGAGCACGGCGACCGCCAGCTCGAGCGACTGCTCCAGGCAGATGGCCACACGCTGGTCGCGCCCGGCGCCGAGCGCGACCAGCCGCCGTGCCAGCCGGTCGGCGCGTTCGTCCAGCTCGCGGTAGGTGAGTGTGGCGTTGCCCCAGACGACGGCCGGGGTCTTCGGGCTCCGCGCGGCGCGTGCCGCGATCGCGTCGTGGACCAGGCCGGTGGCGTTCACCGGCTCGCTCTCGCCGTACGCGACGACCTGGGCCAGCTCGTCTTCGGGGACCATGTCGAGCTCGGAGATCCGGGCGTCGGGGGCGGCCACGATCGAGGCCAGCAGCCGCTCGAACCGGGCCGCCATCCGCTCGATCGTCGCCGGCTCGAACAGGGCCGTGCCGTAGGTGAAGGTGCCGGCCAGGCCGTCGGGCATCTCGAACAGGTAGAGGGCCAGGTCGAAGCGGCTGACCGTGGTCTCGGCCCCCATGGGGGTCATGGTGAGCCCGGGCGAGCGAAGGGCCGCGGAGCGGTAGTTCTGCAGCGCGAACATGGCCTGGAACACCGGTGACCGGCTCACGTCCCGCTCCACGCCGAGCGCGTTGACCAGCTGGTCGAACGGCAGCTCCTGGTGGTCGAAGGCGTCGAGCGCCGTCTCGCGCACCCGGTTCAGCAGCTCGGCGAACGTGGGGTCGCCGGACAGGTCGGCCCGCATGGGGAGGGTGTTGATGAAGACGCCGACGCAGCGCTCCAGCTCCGGCAGGCCGCGCCCGGACACGGGCGAGCCGACGGCGAAGTCCTCCTGGCCGCTGTGCCGGCCGAGCAGCAGCTGATAGGCGGCCAGCAGCGTCATGTACGGCGTGGCGCCGTGGGACCGGCCGAGCGCGGCGACCGCCTCACTGAGCTCGGTGCCGAGCGCGAACCCGTGCCCGGCGCCGGCCCAGCCCTGGGTGGCCGGGCGCGGCCGGTCCGCCGGCAGGTCGAGCGGCGGCACGCCGGCCAGGCGTTCGGTCCAGTAGCGGAGGTCGCCGTCATAGGAGCGGCCGCGCTGCCAGAGCGCGTAGTCGCCGTATTGGACGGGGACGGGCGCGAGCGCCGGCTCGGCGCCCGTGCGGTAGGCGTGGTGCAGCGCGAGCACCTCTTCGACGAGGATGTCGAAGGACCAGCCGTCGGTGACGGTGTGGTGCATGGTCAGCACGGCCGCGTGGTCGGCCGGCCCGAGCCGCACCATCAGGGCACGGAACAGCGGGCCGGTGGCGAGGTCGAAGGGCCGCGCCGCGGCGTCCCGCACCAGCGCGGTGAGCTCCTGCTCCGAGCCGTCGGTCCATTCGATGCCGACCCGGGGCTCGGCGTCGACGACCACCTCGGGGGCGCCGTCGTCCCCTGTCACGAATCGTGTGCGCAGGCTCTCGTGGCGGGCGGCGACCGCGCGGAGCGCGCGTTCGAACGCCGCCTCGTCGAGCTCTCCGCCCAGCCGCGCGGCGAAGGTCACCGTGTAGGCGGCCGTCCCAGGTGCGTACTGCTCAAGGAACCACAATCGCTCCTGGGCGGGCGAAAGCGGAGGCGCCGTGCCCGCCAATCGTGGCGGGATGGCGACGACGTCCCTCTTACCTCGCAGGCGCTGGGCGAGCAGAGCCTGCTTGGCCGGGGACAGACCTGTCTGCGTCACAGCGCCTCCGGAACATGGGCGACACATATTACGGACAGCCGCATATCGGTCATGACCGATTTACGGACATGGCGGGGAAGAGGTCCGGCCGGCGGATAGAGCACAATTCCGCAGTTAAAGCCGTGTATGAGTAGGTCGTCGTTGACTTGCACCACGCAGCCTGCGTGGGAACGCTCCCACTGCGGGAGGCTACGGAGCGCGCGCACGATTCGTCAAGGTGTCTAGGGCATTTCGGACCGATTTGGAGGTGCCCTCGTGGTCAGGAACGTATTTACTCAGTTTATGAGATTAATCAAGTGATGAAGTAAAGGTCCGGAGTCGAAATTGACACATCGAGCTGGGACTCTTTAGCCTCCGGAGGGGCGCTTCCCCGCAATCCCAAAACCCTCGAGGGCCGAGGGGCGCTGAATGCTGTGAGTGAGCGCGCCGGCCCTCCCGATGCCAGGAGCGCCATGACCATCCCGGCAACCGTCCCGCCGCTCGAGTCCCTCGGCGGCTCTCCCGGCAGCGCGCCGCCGCCGCTTCCCTTACCGGAGGATCTGGAGCTTCTGCTGCTCATCCGGCACTTCGAGCGAGCGCTGTTACGGCTGTTCGAAGCGGGCGAGGTCAGCGGGACCACGCACACCTGTCTCGGCCAGGAGTACATTCCGGTCGCGCTGCGCACGCTGCTCCGCGCCGATGACCGAATCTTCAGCAACCACCGCGGCCACGGCCACTTCCTGGCCCGCCACGCCGACCCGCACGGCCTGCTCGCGGAGATCATGGGCCGGGAGGGCGCGCTGTGCGGCGGCGTCGGCGGCAGCCAGCACATCTATCACCAGGGCTTCATGTCCACCGGCGTGCAAGGCGAGAGCCTGCCCGTGGCCGTCGGCGTCGCGCTCGCCCTGGCGGAGTCGGGAGCCGGGGGGCTGGCCTGCGCCTACATCGGCGACGGCACATGGGGCGAGGGCGCGGTCTACGAGGCACTCAACATGGCCGCCCTGTGGCGGGTGCCGCTGCTGGTCGTGGTCGAGCACAACGAGATCGCGCAGTCCACGCCCACGCGCGTGCAGATGGCCGGCTCGATCGCCGGCCGCGCGGCCGCGTTCGGGATCCGCCATGAGCACCTGGCCACGACCGACCTGACGGAGATCCGCAGCCGGCTGGCCCCGCTCACCGAGGCCGTGCGCGCCGGCGAGGGCCCGCTGATCGCGGAGTTCGCCACCCATCGGGTCGGCCCGCACAGCAAGGGTGACGACACCCGCACGCAGCAGGAGCTGCGGCACGCCCGCGACCACGACTGGTACGCGCGGCTCGCCGCCGCTTATCCCGGCCCCTTCGCGGTGGCCGACACCGCGCAGCGCGACCGGATGGCCGCGATCGTCGCCGAGGTCTCCGCCCGCCCGGCGGTGCGCTCATGACCGTGCCGTCCACGACACCCGCCACCGAGCCTGCCGCTGTGGCGCCCCGGGTGGCCGAGCACCTCAACCGGGCCCTGCACGACCTGCTCGCCGCCGACCCGGACGTGCGCGTCCTGGGCGAGGACCTGGTCGATCCCTACGGCGGAGCCTTCAAGATCACGAGAGGACTGTCGACGCGGTTCGGCGACCGGGTCAGGTCGACGCCGCTCAGCGAGGGCGGCATCGTCGGCGTCGGCGCCGGACTCGCGCTCGCGGGCCGCAAGGCCATCGTCGAGATGATGTTCGCCGACTTCGTGGCGCTCGCCTTCGACCAGATCACCAACTTCGCCGCCAAATCCACGTCCATGTACGGCCGGCCCGTCCCGATCCCCCTGGTCGTCCGGTGTCCGAGCGGCGGCCGCCGTGGCTATGGCCCCACGCACAGCCAGAGCCCGCAAAAGCACTTCATCGGCGTCCCCGGGCTGAACATCTTCGAGCTGACCCCCTTCCACGACGCGGGCGCCCTGTTCGCGGAGATGTTCGCCCTGGCCCAGCCATGCCTGCTGTTCGAGGACAAGGTCCTCTACACCCGCCGCGTCTACCGTGACGGCGTGGTCGACGACCTCTTCCACTACGAGCTGACCAGCAGCACCCCGACATTGACGGGCGGCGGGCACGTGGCGCGGGTGTTCGCGGACGGAGATCCCGAGCCCGACTGCACACTGATCACGCACGGCGGAAGCGTCCACGCGGCGCTCGAGGCCATGCGCGCGCTCCTCATGGAAGAGGACATCGCATGCGAGCTGCTGGTGCCGGCGCGGCTGCATCCCTTGCCCGAGCTCCCGCTGCGCGACTCCCCTGGTCTCGTGTGCGTGATCGAGGAGGGATCGGAGGGCGGCACCTGGGGCGCGGAAGTGGCCCGCCTGCTGTATCCACGTCTGTGGGGCCGGTTGCAGCGGCCGATCACCCTGGTGAGCTCGGCCGACTCCGTCATCCCCGCGGCGCCCCATCTCGAGCGTGACACCCTGGTCGGCCCCGAGCAGATCCGGCGGGCGATCACCAACGCCTTGGGCTAGCGCGGGAGGGGCGCGAGTCCCTCGGGCCACACCCGTCACGCGCGACGGCCGCAGTGGATCTATCAGCCATTCGACAAGCGGCCGGACAGAAAGCATTGACAGCCGTCAGACCGTCTCCCTACGCTCCTTGGGAGCGCTCCCACTTGATCGGGCCGAGGGCGCCGATCGACGTCCGGTCCCGGAGGACCCCTCGTGATCGAAATCCGCGTTCCGAAGCTCAACAACAACGACGCGTCGTACTTGCTCGTTGAGTGGATCGCCAAGGACGGTGAGGCCGTCCGGGAAGGCGACCCGCTCGTGGTCCTGGAGACCTCGAAAGCGGCCGAGGAGCTCGCCGCCGAAGCCGACGGCGTCCTGCACCGCCTGCTCCCCGAAGGCGCCGACTGCTCCCCCGGCCAGCCCATCGCCCAACTCCACTCCCCCAACACCTCCCTCGACGCCCCCGCGAGCGCCACCCCCGCCGCGCTGTCCGGCTTTTCCGCCGAGCCCTCGACCGGGCCCGTGTCCACCTCTGCGTCGGTGGCGCCCGGGGTCCGCGCCGAGACGGCGGCGGGCGACATCGTGGTGACGGCCCCCGCCCAGCGCGCGATGGAAGAGCGCGGCATCACCCTGGACCAGGTCCGGTCCCTCGGCAAGAAACTCATCCGCGCCACCGACCTCGACGCCCTTGCCCCCGCCTCCGGCTCTCTGACTCCCACCCCCGGCCCTCTGACCGCCCCGGCCCCCACCACGGGCACCCCCAGCGCAGCGGCCGAGGCGAGCGGCGCGGCGGGGGCGGCCGGCGAGTGGGTGCGTGAGGCGGACCCGGGCGATTTAACCGGTGGCGACGTGGCCGGTGGCGACCTGGTCGACCGCGAGCCGGCCGGTGGGGAGGTGGTCGAGCTGTCGCGGGGGCAGCGGCGGACGGCGGAGGTGGTGGAGAAGTCGCATCGGGAGATCCCGGCGGCGTACACCGTGATCAAGGTGGATGTCACCGACGCCCTGCTGGCCGCGCGGGGGCTGACGCGCGAGCATCGGGTGCTCATCGGGGTGACCGAGCTGGTCATCGAGGCGCTCGGGGGGCTGCGCGAGCAGTATCCGATGTTCTTCGCCAGCCCGGTCGGCGGGCGGGCGGCGCGGCAGGCGACGGCCGTGCACGTCGGGGTGACCGTCGACGTCGGGCGCGGCCTTTTCATTCCCGTCGTGCGCGACGCGGACAGCCGCCCGATCGGCGACCTGGCCCGCGCGCTGTCGGAGCACCGCAAGACCGCGATGAACGGCGCGTTCCGCGAGGACGACCTGAGCGGCGGCACGATCACGCTCACCCTGCACACCGACGACGCGGTCATTCTGGCCATTCCGGTCGTCTTCCCCGGGCAGACCTGCGCGCTGGCGCTCACCGCGCCGCAGGCCGAGGTCGTGCCGCAGCGCGACGGCGAGTTGCTGGTCCGCAAGACCGTCAGCCTCGGGCTCGCCTACGACCACCGCTTCATCAACGGCCGCGAGTCGGCCGAGTTTCTCCGAACGATCAAAACGGCACTAGAAGGACGGCGACATGACGGCACTGCCGGAGGCGGGAACTGAGCTTTCGGGCCGTTTCCCGCCGGATTTCATCTGGGGTGCGGGCAGCTCCGCCTACCAGATCGAGGGCGCCACGACGGAGGACGGCCGCGGGCCATCGGTGTGGGACACCTTCTGCGCCGTCCCCGGGAAGATCAACGACGGGGACACCGGGGAGCCGGGCGCGGACCACTATCACCGTCTGGAGGAGGACCTCGAGCTGATGTCCTCGCTCGGGCTGGGCGGCTACCGGTTCTCGGTGGCCTGGCCGAGGATCCAGCCGGAGGGCGTCGGGAAGGTCAACCAGAAGGGGCTCGACTTCTACCGGCGGCTGGTCGCCGGCCTGCTCGAGCGCGGGATCAGGCCGATGACCACGCTGTTCCACTGGGATCTGCCGCAGGCGCTGCAGGACATCGGCGGCTGGGAGAACCGGGACGTGGCCGGCCGGTTCGCCGACTACGCGGCGCTCGTCGCGGACGCGCTCGACGTGGCCGACTGGGTGACGATCAACGAGCCGCGCACGGTCGTGGACGCCGGCCACGTGCTCGGCATTCACGCGCCGGGCATCGCCGACGAGTCCAGGGCGTACGTCGTGGCGCACCATCTGCTGCTCGGGCACGGCCTGGCCGTACAGGCGCTGCGGGCGGGGGGGCCGGGACGGCGGGTCGGGATCGCGCTCGACCTGCACCCCACCTATCCGGCCGACGACACGCCGGAGGCCGCGGCGGCGGCCTGGCGGCAGGACGGCGCGGACAACCGCCTCTACCTCGACCCGGTCCTCCTCGGCGGCTACCCCGCCGACGTGCTCGAGTGGGTGGCCGAGCGCAGCCCCGTGATCGGCCACATCCGCGCGGGCGATCTCGCGACCATCAGCGAGCCCATCGACCTGCTCGGCGTGCAGTACTACACGCCGGCCTTCCTCGACGGGGAGGGGCAGCGGATCTACCGCTATCCGCGTGCCCAGGCCGTGTGGCTGGAGGACCACCCCGAGGCCTTCTACGACGTCCTCATGCGGCTGGCGCGCGACTACCCGCCGGTTCCGATCGTGGTGACGGAGAACGGGATCGCCACGGACGAGGGTCCGGACGACGATCCGGTGCGGCTTCGATATCTGCAGGGACATTTGCGCGCGCTGAGCCGTGCGATAGCCGATGGGGCGCCTGTGGCGGGATATCACGCATGGTCCTTGCTGGACAATTTCGAGTGGGCCGAGGGATATCGGCAGCGGTTCGGCCTGGTGCATGTTGATTTTGCCACTCAAAAACGCACACTGAAGGCTTCAGGACGTTGGTACCGCGACGTCATCAGGCATAACCGTCTGCTGTGAGTGGAATGGCCCGAGCCCCGAATTAGTCCGTCCGGCCGTTCGCGTGCCCGCCTCGTAAATGAAAGTTTCAGCTGCAAAAGTTGTTTCTGGAAACTTTCTGGAATTTGTTGACTCGACCGTCAAAAGGCCATAGCTTAACGCGCTGTGGGAGCGCTCCCACTCCCCTACCGGGCCTGCCCAGGCCCCGGCATCCACCTCTGAAAGGATGTCTCCGTGCCCCAGTTCACCCTCCTCGGCGGCGGCTATCACGCCGAGATCAGCGATCGTGGCGGCGCGCTGCGCGTGCTGCGCCACGGGAATCGCGAGCTCGTCACCAGCTGGCCTGCGGACGGCCCGATCCCTTACTACAGCGGCACGATCCTCGCCCCGTGGCCCAACCGCGTCGTCGGCGCCCGCTACGACTTCGGCGACGCGGCGCACCAACTGCCGGTCACCGAGCCCGAGCTCGGCCACGCCCTGCACGGCCTGGTCGCCGACGTGGCGTGGACCTGCGACGAATACCTGTCGGTCAACGACGAGCACGGCCTGGTCCGCCTCCGGCACCTGGTCGAGCCGTCGCCCGGCTACCCGTTCCGGCTGGCCCTCGAAGCCCGCTACGAGGTCTCTGGCACCGGCGTGACGACCACGCTCACCGCCGAGAACATCGGCGAGTACGCCGCGCCCTACGGCTGCGGGCCGCACCCCTGGCTGCTGGCCGGCGACCAGGTCGAGGCGTACGAGATCGAGCTGCCCGCCTCGCGCGTGCTGCTGGTCGACGACTCGCTGGCCCCGCGCGAGCTGGCCGACGTCGAGGCCACGCCGTACGACTTCCGCAAGCCGCGCGCCATCGGCGGCACGGTCGTCGACCACGCCTTCACCCACCTCGCCGAGGGACGGGTGCGGATCACCGGGCCCGAGGGCAGCCTGGAGCTCACCTGGGACGCCGAGGTCATGCCCTGGGTCCAGGTGTGCACCGGCACCGGCCTCGGCCACCGCGGCCTCGCCGTCGAGCCCATGACGTGTCCTCCCGACGCATTCAACTCGGGCACCGACCTCGTCGTGCTCAAGCCGGGCGACACCCACAAGGCGACGTGGACGCTGGCGAGGACCTGAAAGCGAGCCTGAAATTGGACAGCAAGACGAAGCGCCGGCTCTCACTCGCGCAGCTGGACGCCTTAGTGCTGAACGCCCTCGGCGTGAGCGTGGTGGACGCCGAGGAACTCCCCGACGGGTTCGCCAACGCCGTGTGGCTCGCGCGGCTCGACGACGACCGGCGGGTGGTGGTCAAGGTGGGACCGCCTCCCGACCTCGAACTGCTCACCTACGAGCACGACCTGCTCCGGACCGAGGCGATGGTCTACCACCTGGCCGAACGGGCCGGGCTGCCGCTCCCCCGGCTGCTCTACGCGGCCTTCGACGACCCGGTCGGCGGCGACTTCCTGATCATGTCGGCGCTCGGCGGCACGCCGTGGAACCGCACCCGGGTGGAGCCGGCCGAGGAACGGGCCATCAGATTCGAGCTGGGCGGCCTGCTCGCGCGGCTGCACGCCATTCCCGGCAGCAGTGTGTACGGATATCCGTACGCGGGGCTGACGGGGCGCAACTGGCGTGAGGCGTTCTTGGTGATGGCGGGCGCGGTGCTGGACGACGCGGTCCGCTATGACACCAGCCTGCCGGCCTCGCTGCTCGACATCATGCGGCTGCTGCATCGCAACGCGTCGGTCCTCGAGGACGTGGCCATGCCCTCGCTGATCCACTTCGACCTGTGGCCGGGCAACGTGTTCCTGACCCCCGACCGCAGGATCGAGGCCGTGATCGACCACGAGAGGGCGTTCTGGGGCGATCCGGTGGCCGACTTCGTGGTCCCGACGATCTTCGGAGAGCTGACGGACGACGACCCCATCCTGGCCGGCTACCGCGAGGCGGGCGGCCGGCTGGAGCTCACTCCGTCGGCCAAAGTCCGGCTGAACCTCTACCGGACCTATCTCTATTTGATCCTGCTCGTCGAGGACGGGCCGAGACAATACCCCGAGGAAGGCTACGCGCGGATCCGCACGCTGAGCGTCGAATCCCTGCAGCGCGCACTCGCCTTCCTCGACGTCTAGGACACTAGGCGTCGAGCGACATGGAGCCGCAGGTCGGCCCGTGGGCGACCGTTCCGGCCGTGGCGGCGGTCGGAACGCCGACGGTGAGCCCGGCGGCCAGGACGGCGGCGAACAATCCGGCGGCGACACGCCGCACCGAAGTACGCATGCCCGCAGACTATCTAGATCCGGGTGAGCAGGACAGGGGTTGTCGTCGGTTGGTCGGAGCCGCCGGCCGGCTCGACCGTGAGCCCGAACCTGTCATCGCCCCTGGCCAGGGCCACCACGGCCGTCTCGCCGGAGAGCAGCCCCGCGGAACGGATCTCGCCGGAGTCCATCAGCCACATCTGATACGTCCGCGTGGGCGCGATCGGCGGCAGATTCGACGAGGCGAACAGGACCCGGCCGGACGCGTGCGACGACACGAGGACGGCTGTGCCGCCACCGGTGACGGGCACCTTCTTGACCACGGCGTCGGGCGCCGCCAGCAATCCCGCCAGCGTACGGCCCTGGAGCTCGGCCGTGTCGCGCGCCTGCCGCGCCTCGACGGCCACCACTCCCAGAACGGCCGCGGCCGCGGTGGCGACCGCCGCGATCCCGACGGTGAAGCGCTGCCGACGGCGTGAGAAGGGCCGCACGTTGTCGCGGACCGTCGCCCGCACCGGCTCTTCCATGGGAGGGTGCGGCACCACGGGCGGCTCCTGCCGCACCTGGGAGATCTGCGCGAGGACGCGGGACTTCATCGCGGCGGGCGGCGGCTCGGCCACCGCCAGCGCCAGCCTGGCGGCCGTCTCGCAGAGGCCGCGGACCTCGATGTCGCACGACTCGCACCTGGTCAGATGGCCTTCGAAGGCCTCGCGCTCGCCGAGCGGCAGCGCGTTCAGCGCGTACGCGCCCGACAGAGTGTGGATCTCGTCGATCATCGATCCACCCCCATGCAGTCGCGCAGGCGGACAAGTCCGTCGCGCATTCTCGTCTTCACCGTTCCCAGCGGGGTCTGCAGCAGCCCCGCCACCTCTGGATAGCTGTATCCCCCGTAGTAGGCAAGGGTGACCGCCTGGCGCTGGAGTTCGGTCAGGCCGTCGAGGCAGCGGCGGACCCGCTCGCCCTCAAGACGGGTCGTCACCGCCTCGGCGACCTGATCGTAGGCGACCTCCTCGCGGACCGCGCGTCGCTCGCGGTCGGCGGAGGCCTGGGCGGACCGCACGCGGTCCACGGCCCGGCGGTGCGCCATCGTGAGCACCCACGACATGGCGCTTCCCCGGCCCGGGTCGAAGCGGGCGGCGGTCCGCCACACCTCGACCATCACCTCCTGGGCGACCTCCTCGGCCTGCGCGCGATCGCGCACGACCCGTCGCACCAGCCCGAACACCGGTGCGCTCAGGGCGTCGTAGATCCGCTCGAACGCGGTCTCGTCACCCCGGGCGACCCGGACCAGGAGATCCTCCAGCCCCGGCTCCCGCCCCTCCCCGGGCGCCGGAACCAGAGAAATCACATCGTTCACGGCCCATATTCGTGGCGCGGGTACGGATGGATTGGCGCGCGTCGCGGAATTTCGGAGTTAGTATTTCACGGGGTGATGAATTATGTCTGACACGACAGCGTACAGCACCACCACAAGCACCACCTGTGTGATCGCGGGCGGCGGGCCTGCCGGAGCGATGCTGGGACTCCTGCTCGCCCGTGCCGGGATCGACGTGACCCTGCTCGAGAAGCACGCCGACTTTCTGCGCGACTTCCGCGGCGACACCATCCATCCGTCGACCCTCCAGCTGCTCGACGAGCTCGGGCTGAAGGCCGAGTTCGACAAGCTGCCGCACCAAAGCTTCCCGCGGGTGGCGGTCGAGACCGGCGAAGGCCTGGTCTCGGTGGCCGACTTCACCCGCCTTCCCGGCCGTTATCGCGAGATCACGATGGTCCCCCAGTGGGACTTCCTCAACCTGATCACCAAGGAGGCCACGCGCTACCCCAACTTCCGCCTGCTCATGCAGGCCGAGGCGACGGGCGTGCTGCGCGCCGGCGACAAGCCCGACTCCCCCGTGACAGGGCTGCGCTACCGCGACGCCGAGGGCGAGCACGAGATCAGGGCCGCCCTGACGGTCGCCGCCGACGGACGCCACTCCGACGTGCGCGACGCGGTCGGGATGACCCCGGTCGAGATGGGCGCGCCCATGGACGTCGTCTGGTTCCGGCTCCCCCGCGAGGACACCGATCCGGACGAGACCTTCTTCAGGCCCGGCGTCGGCAACGCGATCGTCATGCTCAACCGCCGCGACTACTGGCAGCTGGCGTACGTGATCCCGAAGAACGGCTTCGCCGAGCTGGAGCGGCGCGGCGTCGAGGAGCTGCGGGCCACGCTCGACCGCCTGCTGCCCTTCCTGTCCGACCGTACGGACCAGGTCCGCCTGGCCGACGTGAGCGTGCTCTCGGTGGCCGTCAACCGGCTGCGCCGCTGGCACCTGCCCGGCCTGCTGATCATCGGAGACGCGGCGCACGCCATGTCGCCCATCGGCGGCGTGGGCATCAACCTCGCGATCCAGGACGCGGTGGCCGCGGCCAACCTGCTCGACGCGCCGCTGCGCAAGGCCGAGTCCAACCGCCGCCCGGTGCTCGACCCGGTGCCCGACTCGCTGCTGGCGCGGCTGCAGCGGCGCCGGACGTTCCCCACGGCGGCCACCCAATGGATCCAGGTCCAGGTGCAGAATCGGCTGATCACGCGGATCCTGGCCGGCGAGACGCCCCCGGACGTCGGAACCGCGGCGCGCCGGATCCCGGTCACGGCCAAGCGGCTGGCGGCCCGCGCCATCGGCATCGGCTTCCGTCCGGAACACGTGCGTTCTCATTCTGTGGACCGGGGTGCCATGATCACGGACCAGGTGCAATAGCCTTTAATGTCGTGAGCGCATCCAACCTCGACTCATGGCGTGACCTTCCCGCCGCCCAGCAGCCCGACTGGCCGGACAGGCAGGAGCTCGACCGCGTGGTGGCCGAGCTTCAGGGGTTGCCGCCCCTGGTGTTCGCCGGAGAGTGCGACCTGCTCAAGGAGCAGCTCGCCACGGTCGCCAGGGGGGAGGCGTTCGTCCTGCAGGGCGGCGACTGCGCCGAGACCTTCGCCGGCGCGACCGCCGACAACGTGCGCAACAAGCTGAAGACGCTGCTGCAGATGGCCATCGTCCTCACCTACGCGGGCCGGGTGCCGGTCGTGAAGATCGGCCGGCTGGCCGGGCAGTTCGCCAAGCCCCGGTCGAAGGGCCTCGAGGTCCGCGACGGGGTCGAGCTGCCCGCCTACCGCGGCGACATGGTCAACGGCTTCGACTTCACGGCCGAGGCGCGCACGCCCGACCCGTGGCGCCTGCTGCGGGCCTACCACTCCTCGGCCGTCACGCTCAACCTGGCGCGCGCGTTCACCAAGGGCGGCTACGCCGACCTGCGCCAGGTCCACGCGTGGAATCAGGACTTCGTGGCCGAGTCGCCGGCCGGGCGGCGCTATGAGAACCTCGCGCGCGAGATCGACCAGGCGCTGGCCTTCATGCGGGCCTG
Organism: Streptosporangiaceae bacterium NEAU-GS5; assembly: GCA_017592665.1. Classification (GTDB taxonomy): domain Bacteria; phylum Actinomycetota; class Actinomycetes; order Streptosporangiales; family Streptosporangiaceae; genus NEAU-GS5. Next base: position 51,456 of record JAGFNW010000034.1, read on the forward strand.
CGGAGCCGACCCCGAGGAGTTCCACACGGTCGAGTTCTTCTCCTCGCACGAGGCGCTGATCCTCGACTACGACCGGGCGCTCACCAGGATCGACTCGCGCACGGGCCGGCCGTACGACGTGTCGGCGCACATGGTCTGGATCGGCGAGCGGACCCGCCAGCTGGACGGGGCGCACGTGGAGTTCTTCAGCCGGATCCGCAACCCGATCGGGGTCAAGCTGGGCCCGGCCACGACGGCCGAAGACGCGCTGCGCCTGATCGACAAGCTCAACCCGGACAACGAGCCGGGCCGGCTGACGTTCATCACGCGGATGGGCGCCACCCGGGTCCGCGACGCGCTGCCCGAGCTGGTCGACAAGGTCAACGCCTCGGGCGCGGTGGTGGCCTGGATCTGCGACCCGATGCACGGCAACACGTTCGAGGCGCCGAGCGGGCACAAGACGCGCCGGCTCGACGACGTGCTCACCGAGGTGAGCGGGTTCTTCGAGGTGCACAGGGCGCTCGGCACCCATCCCGGCGGCGTGCACATCGAGTTCACCGGCGACGACGTGACCGAGTGCGTGGGCGGCGGCCACCCGATCGCCGAAGACGACCTGGCGCGGCGCTACGAGACGGCGTGCGACCCGCGGCTCAACCGGTCGCAGTCCCTCGATCTGGCATTCCAGGTTGCGGAGCTGTACCGCTTGGCGTGACACTCCCGGCTTACCAATTATCTGCGTAAATTCACCGTATTATCCGGGCCATGGCAGAGCACTACCCGGCGCCTGAGGGTGTGGACCCGACCACGCCCAACGTGGCCCGGATGTACGACTATTTCTTAGGTGGCAAGGACAACTTCGCCGCCGACCGCGAGGCCGCCGATCGCATGATCGCCGCCTTCCCGCACACCCGCGTCGAAGCCCAGGAAGGCCGGGCCTTTCTGGGCCGGGCCGTCCGTTTCCTGGTCGAATCGGGGATCCGGCAGATCGTCGACATCGGCTCTGGGCTGCCGACCCAGGGCAACGTGCACGAGATCGCCCACCGGACCGCGCCGGAAACCCGCGTGGTCTACGTTGATTACGACCCCATCGTCTGCGTGCACGCCCGCGCGCTGATGGCCAAGAGCGACCGCGTCAGCGTGGTCCAGGCCGATGTGCGCGATCCCAAGGCCCTGCTGTCGGCCGTGGACGCCCACATCGACTTCGACCGGCCGGTCGCGTTCCTGCTGTTCGCCGTCCTGCACTTCGTGGGGGATCAGGCCAAGCCGTACGAGGTGGTGGCAACGCTGCGGGACGCGAGCGCGCCCGGCAGCTACCTCGCGGTGAGCCACGCCTTCGAGACGCGATCGCCGCTCAACCCGGAGGCGTTGAAGATCTATCGCCAGGCCACCGCGGCGCTGTCGCTGCGCTCACGGGAGGAGATCCTGGGTTTCTTCGACGGCTACGAACTGCTCCAGCCGGGGCTGGTCGTGCCAAGAGAGTGGCGTCCCGACGCCGACGAACCGCTTTTCGATGCCAACCCAGCACTGCCCTCGATCGGGCTGGGCGGCGTGGGACGCAAACTCTAGGCGAACTCTGGTTCGAGAACGCGTCGGCGCGTCAGTTCTGCTGGGCCTCGGCCGCGATCTCGGCGCGGATCGACTCCATGTCGAGGGCGCGCACCTGGCCGATCAGGTCTTCCAGCGCCGGCGCGGGCAGCGCGCCCGGCTGGGCGAAGACCACGATGCCGTCGCGGATCGCCATGATCGTGGGGATCGCCGTGATGTCGAATCCCTGGGACAGGGCCGGCTGCGCGTCCGTGTCGATCTTCCCGAAGGTGATGTCGGAGTGCTGCTCCGACGCCTTCTGGAAGATCGGCGCAAAGTTGCGGCACGGGCCGCACCACGACGCCCAGAAGTCCAGGAGAACGATGCCCTTGTCGGCGATCTCGTTGAAGTTCTGCTCGGTCACTTCGATGGTCGCCACGGGCGACTCCTTTCTGCTCTGACTCGGGTTGCATAACCACTTCACGCTCCCCGGCATTCCACTGTGTGTGATCCTCATGTATTAAGGGCAGGGACACCTCCTTGCGAGAGGAGCGGAGATGACGACCACCCTCCCAGCCGCCCGGCAGCGCACCGGCACGCGGCTGACCTCGTGGCTGTCCACAACCGACCACAAGGTGATCGGCCACCTATATTTGATCACGTCGTTCGGCTTCTTCCTGGTCGGCGGGGTGATGGCGCTGGTGATGCGGGCCGAACTGGCCCAGCCGGGGCTGCAGCTCGTCAGCCGCGAGGCGTACAACCAGCTGTTCACCATGCACGGCACGATCATGCTGCTCTTCTTCGCGACCCCGCTGTTCGCCGGCTTCGCCAACGAGATCATGCCGCTCCAGATCGGCGCGCCCGACGTGGCGTTCCCCCGGATGAACATGGTCAGCTACTGGATGTTCCTGTTCGGCGGCCTGATGACGCTGGGCGGCTTCCTCGCGCCCGGAGGCGCCGCGGCGTTCGGCTGGACCGGTTACGCGCCGCTGTCGGAGGCGCCGTTCTCCCCCGGCGAGGGCGGCGACCTGTGGATCATGGGGCTGACCCTCTCCGGTCTCGGCACGATCCTCGGCGCCGTCAACTTCATCACCACGATCATCACGATGCGCGCCCCGGGCCTGACCATGTTCCGGATGCCGCTGTTCACCTGGAACGTGTTCTTCACCTCGCTGCTGGTGCTGCTGGCCTTCCCCGTGCTGGCCGCGGCCCTGCTGGTGCTGGAGGCCGACCGGAGGCTCGGCACCCACGTGTTCACCTCCGACGGCGGCGGCCCGCTGCTCTGGCAGCACCTGTTCTGGTTCTTCGGCCACCCCGAGGTCTACATCATCGCGCTGCCGTTCTTCGGGATCATCACCGAGATCATCCCGGTGTTCAGCCGCAAGCCCCTTTTCGGATACGTGGGGATGGTCGGCGCCACGATCGCCATCGCCGGGCTCTCGGTGACCGTGTGGGCGCACCACATGTTCGTCACCGGCCAGGTGCTGCTGCCGTTCTTCTCGCTGATGACCTTCCTGATCGCGGTGCCCACGGGGATCAAGTTCTTCAACTGGGTCGGCACCATGTGGCGGGGCCATCTGTCGTTCGAGTCGCCCATGCTGTTCTGCGTCGGATTCCTGGTGACGTTCCTGTTCGGCGGGCTGACCGGCATCATCCTCGCCTCGCCGCCGCTCGACTTCCACATCAGCGACAGCTACTTCGTGGTCGCCCACTTCCACTACGTGGTGTTCGGCACGGTGGTGTTCGCCATGTTCGCGGGCTTCTACTTCTGGTGGCCCAAGTTCACCGGGAAGATGCTCGACGACCGGCTCGGCAAGGTGCACTTCTGGACCTTGTTCATCGGGTTCCACACGACGTTCCTGATCCAGCACTGGCTGGGCACGATCGGCATGCCGCGCCGCTACGCCGACTATTCGGCGGCCGACGGATTCACCACGTACAACGTGATCTCGAGCGTGGGCGCCTTCCTGCTCGGCATGTCGACGCTGCCGTTCCTGTACAACGTGTGGCGCACGGCGAGGAGCGGGCGACGGGTGCTGGTCGACGACCCCTGGGGGTTCGGCGGGTCGCTGGAGTGGGCCACCTCGTGCCCGCCGCCGCGGCACAACTTCGTCTGGCTGCCGCTGATCCGGTCGGAGCGGCCGGCGTTCGACCTCCACTACTCCCATCGCGCGGTCGAAGTCCCCGCAGGGGCGCCGGCCGGCGCCCTCGACGAGCCCGGCGACTCGTCAGATGACCGCTAGCGGACGGCGGGAGATCGCGCCGACACCGTCGGCGACCACGACCACCGGGCAGAAGGCGCGCAGCAGACAGGCGGCGATCACCGGGCCGACGGCCGGATGGACCACGTCGCCCTGCTCTCTGGAGCCGAGCACCAGCAGGCCGGCGCCGCCCGAGTAACGCAGCAGCACCTGCACCGGCGGCCCCTCGACCGCGATGGCGCTCACGTTGTCGTCGCCCATCAGGCGTACGGCGCGCTCGGCGTTGTCGAGCGCGGCGCACCACTCGTCTTCGCGGGATCCGGCCCGGCGCGGCGCGTACGGCGCGCGCAGGTCCCCCGACCACTCCCAGGCATGCACGGCCTCCACGGCCGCGCCCCGCAACCGGCCCTCGGCGGCCGCCCAGCGCAGCGCGGCGAAGGATCCAGGCGAGCCGCTGAAGCCCACGACGATCTTGGATTCGGGCATCTTCGCCTCCTCACGTCCATCGTCGGTGATGGCGGTTACCAGCGTGTTACCGGGGTCGAAAGAAGTAGGTATCGGGGACTTCCCCGATGCGGGCCGTTGGAACGGCCGCATAGCCTGAGCCCTGTGCCCGGGCAGCTCTTCACCGATTCCCAGATCATCGACGGCTACGTGGCGGCGCTGCGGCGCGCCCTGCGCGGGCCCGTGCGCGCCCGGCGCGACCTGGTCGCCGAGGCGCGCGACAGCCTGTGTGACGCCGCCGAGGCGTACGAGCTGGACGGGCTCGGCCGGGCCGCGGCCGAGCGGCGGGCGGTCGAGGAGTTCGGGCCGATCGCCGAAATCGCGCCCGGCTACCAGGAGGAGCTGGCCGCGTGCCAGGGGCGGCGCCTGGCGGTGCTGCTGTTCGTGAGCGTCCCACTGACCGCGATCTTGTGGAGCGCCGTCTGGAAGGCGTTCCCGATGACGCCGGTGATCGACGCGGTGAAGCCGCCGTGGTTCGGGCTGATCGCGCGGGCCGTCGACTATCTGCAGCTCGCGACCGGCGTCGTGGGCGCGGCCGCGCTGCTGACCTACCGCAAGGCGCGGCCGCCGCGGTGGCTGGCGCGGGCGCTCGGTCTGCTCGTGTGGATCGAGATCCCGCTCATGGGTGTGCTGTGCGGGCTGCTGATGAGCGCGGCGCAGGGCCCGGCCGGCTTCACCGGATATCTGCCGGGGATGACGCTGAGCGCGGCGAGCATGCTGCTGTGGGTGTGGCAGCTGCTCAGCGCGTCACGCTGTCTGGCCTGGACCGCGGAGCACGCCGCCGATGACGTCGGTGAAGGACTGCCAGGCGGAGCGGGCGGCCGCCAGGGCACGGTGGCCTGAGCCCGTGAGGCGGTAGGTGCGGCGGCTGCGGCCGCCGGTCGTGACCCACTCGCTCGCGAGATGCCCGGCACGTTCCAGACGGCGCAGCGCCGGATAGACAGTGCCCGTGGGGACGTCGAGCGCGCCGCCGCTGCGTTCGCGGAGCGCCTCGATGATCGCGTAACCGTGCAGCGGCTCGTGCTCCAGGACGGCCAGCAGCATGCCGTCCATGTGACCGCGGAGGGCGTCGGAGTTCAAGCCCTCATTCTGCCTCATATAGACAGTCTACATGTAGGCTGTCTATATGTAGACTGTCTACTGCTAGATGGATCCTTTCGGAGAGGCAGGGAGCGGCATGAACGTCCTCGATCTCGCACGCTGGCAGTTCGCGCTGACGGGAAGCCTGCACTTCCTGTTCGTGCTGCTGACCCTGGGGCTGGCGCCGCTACTCGCGATCATGAACACGCGCTATGTGCTCGGGCGAAAACCGGTCCTGGAGCGGATGACCCGCTTCTGGGGCCAGGTCTATGTGATCAACTACGCGCTGGGCGTGTTCACGGGCCTCGTGATGGAGTTCCAGTTCGGGTTGAGCTGGAGCGGGCTGTCGCACTACGCGGGCGACGTCTTCGGCGCGCCCCTGGCCATCGAGACCCTCGGCTCGTTCTTCCTCGAATCGACCTTCCTCGGGTTGTGGATCTTCGGGTGGAACCGGCTCCCCCGAAAGCTCCATCTGGCCTGCATCTGGCTGGTCACCCTCACCGCGTACGCCTCGGCCTTCTGGATCATGGCGGCCAACTCGTTCCTCCAGCACCCGGCGGGCGTGGTCGAGCGGGGCGGGCGGCTGGCGCTCGACGACTTCGGCGCCCTGCTGTCCAACCCGACCTTCGTCATGGCCCTCCCCCACGTGTTCAGCGCCGCGCTGTGGGCCGGCGGGTCGGTGCTCATCGGCGCCAGCGCCTATCACCTGTTCAAGAAGACCCCGGACAAGGAGTTCTTCACCCGGTCGCTTCGGCTGGGGGTGGTGACCGCGTTCATCGGGTCGCTGCTCGGCGTCGGATTCGGATACGCGCAGATGGGCCTGGTCAACGAGGTCCAGCCGGACAAGTGGTCCGGCAGCGCCCTGGCCGGCGCGGGGCTCGGCCTCATGATCCTCATCGGCCACGTGCTGCAGCTGCTGACCATGTTCGTGCTGCTGCCGCTGCTGATCGGCGACGCCCTGGCCCGATGGCGATTCATGCATCCGCTCCTGATGGCCCTCGCACCGCTGCCGTTCGCGGCCGCCATATGCGGCTGGCTCGCGCGCGAGGAGGGGCGCCAGCCATGGCTGATCTACGGCAGGCTGCGGGTCGCCGACGCGCTCACGCCGGGCCTGTCGGGCGCCGAGATCGCGTGGTCGTTCGCGGGGTTCGTGGGCGTGCTCGGGGCGCTCGCCGTGATCGACTACGTGCTCATCGCGCGCACCGTCCGGCGAGGGCCGGACCAGATCGCCCTGGGCGCGCCCGACCTCGCCCCCGAACTCGAGCCGGTGGGGAGCCTGTGATGGACACGCTCTGGTATGTGATCTTCGCGCTGCTGTTCGCCGGATACTTCGCGCTGGAAGGGTTCACCATCGGAGTCGGCATCCTGCTGCGCCTTCGGCCCCACGCGGCCCGCGACCTCCAGGTGGCGGCCATCGCCCCGTTCGTGCTGGCCGGCGAGGTGTGGCTGGTCGCGCTCGCGGGCCTGCTCTTCGGAGTGTTCCCGCTGCTCGAAGGCGACCTGCTGAGCGGGATGTATCCGCTGGTCGTGGCCCTGCTGCTGGCCTGGATCCTGCGTGACGCGGCCTTGTGGTTCCGGCGCAGGGGCGACGGGCCGCGCTGGCGCCCGGCCTGGGACGTGGTCCTCAGCGCGGCCTCGCTGGCGCTCGCGATCGTCTGGGGCATGGTGCTCGTGGCGATCATGCGCGGGTTCCCCGGCGGGTTCGACCCGCTCGGCGTCGCCGCCGGGGTGGGGGTGGCCCTGGCGTACGCCTTCCACGGGTGGACGTTCGCCACCTGGCGGCTCGCCGGGCACCCCGCGGTCGACGGCGCGAGCCGCCGGGGCCGGGCCGTGTGGCTGTCGGCGCTGGTGGCGGCGGCTCCGGCATTGCTCACGCTGGCCGTGGTGACGCCCTCGCTGCTGGATCACATGGCGCCGTCGGCCACCCTGAATGTGATCGGTTTCATGGTCCTGCCGCTCACGCCCGTCATGATCGGGGCGCAAGTATGGGTGTGGCGGACCTTTTCCAGAGGCCCCCTGCCGTCGTTCTTCTAGTCGTCTGAGGTCGCATGCACAAAGGGCTGCTCGGGCTCGCCCGGGGATCGAGGGCCGTGCGCGGGCATCTGTACGCCTGCGTCGCGGCCGCGGTCGCGGCCGGCCTGCTCGTCCTGGTCCAGGCCGAACTGCTGGCCGGCGTGCTGTCCGGCCGCTTCACCGCGGCCGTGCTCGTGCCGTTCGCCCTCGTCGTCGCGGCGCGCGGGGGGCTCGTCTGGGTCCAGGGCCTGGCCGCCGCCCGTACGGCCGCGGCCGTCAAGACCACCCTGCGCCGCCGCCTGCTGTCCCAGGGCGGGCCGGGGGAGCGCTCGGGCGCCTTCGTCACCCTCGTCGGGCGTGGTCTGGACGCCCTCGACCCCTACCTGACCGGCTATCTCCCGGCCGTCGCCGTGGCCGGGGTCGTGCCGATCGCCGTGCTGATCAGGCTGTTCGCGGCCGACCTCACGACGGCGCTGACCGTGCTGCTCACGCTCCCGCTCATCCCGGTCTTCGGCGCGCTCGTCGGCTGGAGCACCCGGGCCGTCACCGAGCGGCAGTGGCGCGCTCTCACCTACCTTGGCGGGCACTTCCTCGACGTGGTCCGCGGGCTGCCCACGCTCCGCGCCTTCGGCCGCGCCCGCCACCAGGCCGGGGTCATCCGCCAGGTCGCCGACGCGCACCGCGCCGCGACCATGCGGACGCTGCGGGTGGCGTTCCTGTCGTCCCTCGTCCTGGAACTCGTGGCGTCGCTGTCACTTGCGCTCGTCGCGGTGCCCGTCGGCCTCCGCCTGCTGTCGGGCTCCCTCGACCTCACCACGGCCCTGCTCGTCCTGCTGCTCGCCCCGGAGGCGTACCTGCCGCTTCGCGTCATGGGCACCCGCTTCCACGCCGCCATGGAGGGGGTGGCCGCCGCCGACCAGGCCTTCGCCCTGCTCGACGCCGGCGCCCCGGATTCGGGCGGCCCCATGCATCCGCCGCCCGGAGTGCCGGAGATCCGGCTGGAGCACGTCACCGTACGGTATCCAGGGCGCGACGACGCCGCCCTCGACGACGTCTCCCTCGTGATCGCGCCCGGCGAGCGAGTGGCGCTGGTCGGCGAGAGCGGCGCCGGAAAGAGCACCCTGCTCCTGCTGCTCCTCGGCCTCGTCACCCCGGAATCCGGCCGGGTCCTCGTCGGCGGCGTCGACCTCACCACCGCCGACCTCCCCGCCTGGCGCCGCCGGCTGGCCTTCGTGCCCCAGCGCCCCCACCTGTTCGAAGGCACTATCGCCGACAACATCCTCCTCGGAGCCGACCTCCCCGGCCTCCTGCACACGGCTACCGCCGCCGCGTACGCCGACGAGTTCGTGCAAGCGCTGCCCGCCGGCTACGACACGCCGCTGGGCGAGCGCGGCGCCAACCTGTCGGCCGGGCAGCGGCAGCGGGTGGCCCTGGCCCGCGCGTTCTGCCGGCCGTCGGCCGAGGTCCTGCTCCTGGACGAACCGACGGCCCGCCTCGACGGCCGCAGCGAGGCCGCCGTCATCGAGGCCACCCGCGCGCTCGCCGAAGGCCGCACCGCCATCGTGGTGGCCCATCGCCCCGCCATGGTCGCCCTCGCCGACCGCGTCATCCGCCTGGCCAACGGCAAAATCACCCCCACCCCAGTCGGAGCCCCCTCATGACCCCGCCCCGACGCCCCGCAACACCAACCCCACCCGACAACGCCCACCACCCCATGCTCCGCAACCTGGACCAGACCATGCGGCAACGCCCCGAGATCGGCCACCCCCCCGTGGGAGCAGCATCATGATCCCCGACCTGGACCGCGGCATGTGGCGACGCCTCGGGGTCGCCGCGCTGGCCGGCGCGGCGGCCGACCTGGCCGGGCTGGCGCTGATCGCGTCCGCCGCCTGGCTGATCACACGAGCCGCCCAGCAGCCCGAGCTTGCGGCGCTGTCGGTGGCGATCGTCGCGGTGCGGGCGTTCGCCACGAGCCGCGGCCTCTTCCGGTACGGCGAGCGCCTGGCCGGCCACGACGTCGCGCTCCGCGCGCAGGCCGCGACCCGGGAGCGGCTCTACGAGGCGCTGATCCCTATCGGGCCGCTCCCCCGGCGCGGCGCCGACCTGCTGAGCCGGATGGTCGACGACACGGAGGCCGTACAGGATCTGCTGGTCCGCTGCCTCCTGCCGGCAGTCGCCGCAGCGGCGACCGCCGCGATCGCGGTCGTGATGGCGGTGTTCCTGCTGCCCATGGCCGCGGCCCTGCTCACGGTCGGCCTGGCCGTCGTCGGCATCGCCCTGCCGCTGGCCGCGGCGACCTCGGCGCGGCGCTGGTCGGCGCGGATCGCCCCGGTCCGGGCCGAACTCGCCGCCCGCGCGGCCGACCTCGCCCACGGGGCCGTGGACCTGGCCGCTTACGGCGCGCGCGACCGGGCCGTCGAGGCCGCCATGGCCGCCGACGCGCGCCTGTCCACCCTGGAGCGCGGCCGCGCCCGTCTCAACGCCGCGGCGCTCGGGCTCGGCATAGTCATCCAGGGGCTGACCGTGGCCGCCGTCACACTTATCGCCGGCCGGGCCGGCCTCGGCTCTGTGGCCACCGCGGTCCTCGCGCTGACCTCACTGGTGGCCTTCGAGCCGGCGCTGCCACTCGCGGCGGCTGGAGAGCGCCTGGCGTCCGTACGCGCCGCGCTCCGGCGCCTGGCCGAAATCCGTGCCACTCCCCCCGCCATCCCCACCTCAGACGCCCAGGAGCCCCCTGAGGCCCCGCTGCCCCCCAAGCCGCACGACCCCAAGACACACGACCCCAAGGCGAAAGAGCACCATCTCAAGGCACGCGACCTCAAGGTGGAAGTGCGCGACCTCGTGGTCCGGTATGCGGGAAGCCCCTCCCCCGCGCTCGACGGGGTGAGCCTGACGCTGACCCCGGGAAAGCGCGTGGCCATCGTCGGGCCGAGCGGTGCTGGTAAGAGCACCCTGCTCGCCGCTCTCATGCGCACCGTCGACTACGAGTCCGGAAATATCACCATCTCCGATGAGACAGGAGTTTCAGTCGAAGCCCGGGAAATCGCGCCCGAATCGGTCCGTAGAGCGATGACCGGCCTGACCCAGGATCCGTACGTCTTCCAGGCGTCCTTCCGCGACAACCTGCGCCTGGCCGGGCCGGACGCGTCCGAGGACGACCTGGCCGAAGCCGTACGCAGAGCACGTCTTGACGCCTGGGCAGAGCGCACCGGCTGGGACACCCAACTCGGCGAGGACGGCACGACCGTGTCAGGCGGCCAGCTCCAACGCCTGGCCCTGGCCCGGGCCCTCCTCTACGACCCGCCCATCCTCCTACTCGACGAGCCCGCCGAAGCCCTGGACGAACCCACGGCCGACGCCCTGCTCGCCGACCTGCTCGACGCCACCCGCGACCACACCACCCTCCTCGTCACCCACCGCCTCCGCGGCCTCGAACGGGTCGACGAGATCGTCGTGCTGGAAGCCGGCCGAGTGATCCAACGAGGCACCCACACCGATCTCGTCGAGCACCCCGGCTACTACCGCGATCTCTGGGAAGCCGAAGCCCTCCACCGCCAGACCTAGACGCCAGCCACACCCCCGACCGTCCCCGCGCCACCCACCCGAACCCGCCCCGCCGACCACAACCGCGCCGCTCGACTTCTCGCCGACAAAGGCTCAGCAAGGAGCCGAGGGGTGCGCGGCCGCGAGACGCCTCGGGCCGGTCGGTGCTGCGGTCACCCGCGCGGTCAGGTCCGCATTGGGGCGAGCGGCTGCGGCGAGGACCGGGGCGTGTACGGGGGTGGCTGTGGAGGACGGCTACCCGCACCGGCACGCCCGCGAGGTTGCGCGGTTCCCCAGACCCGGCAATGAGCGCCGTCCGGAACAGCCGCACCCGGCGCGCCTACGGACCCCCACCACGGCTACGGCGACCCGCATACGGCACCAACCCGCGGTACGCGCTACCAACCTCGGCCAGGACGGGGCTGATGAGAGGAGCGGAGGCGGACGGGCGGGACGGCGCGCTTAAAGCCCAGCGCAACCAACGCGCCCGACGAAGCGGCCGCAGGCCGGACACCAGAGCCCAGCCACAACGCGCGCCGGCCCGTCCGTGCGTCGCAGCGCAACGCCCCACCCACACACCGTCCCACTCGTGCGTCGCAGCCCCAGGCGAGGGTGGGAAGGGCGTGTCCGAGCGTGCGGGGATGGGAGGGGCGGCTCTGGGCCAAGCGGGGGATGATCCGCGCGGGTCCCGGGCCGGGCGGCTCTGGGCCGGGCGGGGGTGGGCCGGGCGGCTCTCGGCTGGGCGGGGGCGGGCCGGGCGGGGGCGGGCCGGGCGGGGGCGGGCCGGGCGGGGGCGGGCCGGGCGGGGGCGGGCCGGGCGGGGGCGGGCCGGGCGGGGGCGGGAAGGCGGGTGGGGATGAAGCAAGCCCCCGCGGAGTCGGGATGGGCGCGTCCGCGGGGGCTTGTCTGGTGCCTCGACTGCCAAGGTCCGGCCGGGGGCCGGAACCTGGCGGGAGGTGTCAGCTGGTGGACTGCTCCAGGAGGTCCACGGTGACGGAGCCGGCCTTGCCGTTGCGGGTGTAGTCGATGGTGACCTTGTCGCCCGGCTTGTGGCCGCGGATGGTGGCGACCACGTCGTCGGCACCGGTGATCGCCCGGGAATCGATCTTGGTGATCAGGTCGCCCTGCTGCAGGCCCGCCTTGTCGGCCGGGCTGCCGCTGGTGATCGAGCCGATCACCGCGCCCTGGGTGGTGCCGGTCGAGTCGCCGACACTTACTCCGAGGTAAGCATGGGTCGCCTTGCCCGTGCTGATCAGCTGTTCGGCCACCTGGCGGGCCGTGTTGATCGGGATCGCGAAGCCCACGCCGATGTTGCCGTCGCTCGACCCGGCCGTGGCGATGGCCGAGTTGATGCCGATGACCTGGCCGGAGGAGTTGACCAGGGCGCCGCCGGAGTTGCCGGGGTTGATCGCGGCGTCGGTCTGGATCATGCCGCCGATCGTGGTCCCCCCGCTCCCCTGGCTCTGCGGCTCCTGCTGCTGCTGATCGTCGCCGAACCCGAAGGGCAGCTGCTGCTGCGGCTGCTGCTGGCGGTCGCTGGAGGTGACCGTACGGTCAAGGGCGCTGACGATGCCCGCGGTGACCGAACCCTCCAGGCCGAGCGGGCTGCCGATCGCGACGACGGTGTCGCCCACCTGCAGTTTGTCGCTGTCGCCGAGCGAGGCCGCGGTCAGGCCGGACATGCCCTGCGCCTGGATGACGGCGATGTCGGAGGTCGGGTCGGTGCCCTTGATCGTCGCGTCGGCCGTCCTGCCGTCGCTGAACTTGACCGTCACTTTCGCGTCCGCCCCGGCGCCCGTGACCACGTGGTTGTTGGTCAGGATGAGACCGTCGGAGGAGAGGATCACGCCGGAGCCCTCGCCGCCGGCTTGGCCGCTCTGCACGGTGACCATGACGACGGACGGGCTGACGGCCTTGGCCACCTGGGCGATCGTGGACGTGCCCGACTTGTCGGCGGCGTTGATGACGGGGCTGGACAGCGTCGTGCCCTGGCCACCGTTATACGCGTTGGTGACGAGGGAGCCCACTACGCCGCCGCCGAGCGCGACCGCCGCGAGGGCGAGGCCGGCCACCGCTTTGCGGCCGCCCGACCACCCGCGCCCCTGCTGTGCGGGAGGCGGCGGCGGGAACATGGGCGGCGGAGCCATGACGGCCGTGTCGCCGGGCCGGTGCTGTCCGTACTGGCCGTACTGCCCCGGTTGCCCGGGCTGCCCGGGCTGCCCGTACTGCCCCGGCTGCCCGTACTGGCCGTGCGCGGGGGGCGTGCTGCCGAACTGGCTCCACCCGTGGCCGGCGAGCACCCCTGTCTTCTCGTTCTCGGGAACCTGCTCGTGCTGGCTCATCGCCATTCCCCTCATGGATCTGGTTACTGCATCCACTTTGGCAAATGGGCGATAAGGCCTGATTAAGCGATCAGCCCCTGACCAGGCCAAAGCCGTACAGGGGCTTTATCTCAGCTGGTCGGCCAGTACTCGTCGCGAAGCAACCGCTTATAAAGTTTTCCGGTCGGATGCCGCGGGAGCTCGGCGCGGAAGTCGACACTGCGCGGGCACTTGTAGTGGGCGAGCTTCGACCGGCAGTAGTCGATCAGCTCGGCGGCCAGCTCCGGCCCCGCCTCGTCCGGGTCGGCCGCCTGGACGACGGCCTTGACCTGCTCGCCCATCTCCGGGTCCGGCACGCCGAAGACCGCGACGTCGGCCACCTTCGGATGGACCGACAAGACGTTCTCGGCCTCCTGAGGATAGATGTTCACCCCGCCCGAGATGATCATGTACGACCTGCGGTCGGTCAGGTAGAGGAAGCCCTCCTCGTCGAGGTAGCCGATGTCGCCGAGCGTGGTCCAGCCACGCCCCTTCGGATCCTGGGACGAGCGGGTCTTCTCGGGGTCGCCGTGGTATTCGAAGCGGGGGCCGTCGGAGAAGTAGACGGTGCCGTGCTCGCCGGGCGGCCGGTCGCCGCCGTCCTCGTCGAGGATGTGGAGCACGCCGAGCAGGGAGCGGCCGACCGTGCCGGGGTGGGCCAGCCAGTCCTGCGGGCCGGCGTAGACGAAGCCGTTGCCCTCGGTGCCCGCGTAGTACTCGTGGATGATGGGGCCCCACCAGTCGAACATCTGCTGCTTGACCGGCACCGGGCAGGGTGCCGACGCATGGATGGCGCACTGCAGCGAGGACAGGTCATATCGGTCCCGGCCGGCCGTCTTGAGCATCTTGATGAACATGGTCGGCACCCACTGCGCGTGCGTGACGCCGTACTTCTCGATGGCGGCCAGGGCCTGCTCGGGGTCGAACTTCTCCATGACCACGACGGTGGCGCCGATCCGCTGGAACGTGAGGCTGTAGCGCAGCGGCGCCGCGTGGTAGAGCGGCGCGGGCGACAGGTAGACGCTGTCGGCCGACGGCGTGAACAGGAACTGGACCAGGCCGAGCAGCGGGCCGGCGGCGTCCAGCGGGGCGTTGCTCAGGGTCGGTTTGACGCCTTTGGGGCGGCCCGTGGTCCCGGAGGAGTAGAGCATGTCGATGCCCTGCCCCTGGTCGTCGATGGGGGTGGTGGGGTGGCCGGCCACGGCCTCCTCGTACGAGGAGTATCCGGGCGCGAGGCCGTCCATCATGAGCCGGAGCTCGACGTCCGGCGGCGCGGGCGAGACGGCGGCCGAGGTGATGAAGACGCGGGCCTCGCAGTTGGCCACGATGTACGCGACCTCGTCGGTCTGGAGGCGGGAGCTGATCGCGGTGTAGTAGAGGCCGGAGCGGTGCGCGGCCCACACCACGGCCATGAACAGCGGATGGTTCTCCAGCATGAACGCGATGTGGTCCCCGGTCCGCAACCCGGCCGAGCGGAGCAGGTGGGCGAGCCGGTTCGACTCTTCTTCCAGCTCCTGGTAGGTGACGACCCGCCCGGATCCGGCCATGATGACGGCCGGCTTGCCGGGCGTCACGGCGGCGACGGCTCCGGGGTACATACCCGAACGCTACTCGGTTTGATGTTGTGAAGATAGGAGGAGCCGTGGCCCGAGGTGGGCCACGGCTCCAGAACTAACTCAGGGACTCAGATCACATCACCGGGTAGATGACGTTGAAGCCCGAGTGCTTGGCCAGAGGCCGGTGCGAGTTGCCACGCGACACGTCGACCGAGATCTTGACCGAGTTCACCGTGGTGAACTCGAAGTCCTTCGACGACCTGTCGCAGTTGTAGAAGCTCTGGAAGGAGACGTGCCCGGCCTTGTCCTCGACCTTGAAGGTCTCCCACGCGCAGCGCAGGAACCGGTCGAACCTGCCGTGGCGGTGGTCGCCCTTCTTGCCGTGATCGTCATGCCGGCCGAAGTTCCACAGGGTGGACTTGACCGTGAAGACGTCGAACTTCACGAACTTCACGAACTTCTTCTTGTGCCAGACCTTGTGGTGGTGCTTGTCCCAGCCCCACCACTTCTTCCAGAAAACGACCTTCTTGACGCGATGGTCGACCGTGACGGTTCCCTGCGCCTTCGACCTGTGGTCGGAGGAGAAGTAAGGGCCCCAGTTGGTGGTGACCGGCGCCGGGTTGGCGACGACCGTGGTCTGCACGGTGCTGGCGTTAGCAGCTGCGGGTAGGCCTACCGCGGCTACAGCTCCCAGACTCAGCCCTGCGATGACTCTTGCGAACAATCGCATTCCGTTCGAGTCCTTCCATTGAGGGTGTTCGGGATTTACTATCCCCGTGACCTTCAATACGACTCACATGTGCGATTGGCTCCGCATGTAACCATAAATCCCGCAAACCTCACCATTTGGGAAGGGTTACTTTCCTGATCAGGCGGCCACCGCGACGCTCGCCGGCGAGAGCGCGATTTCGAGGACTTCTCGCACGTCACTGACCGTGTGAACGGTCATGTCCTCGAGCACTTCCGCCGGCAGATCATCCAAATCAGGCTCATTTCGAGCTGGAATCAGGACAGTTGTGATTCCCGCCCGGTGAGCGGCCAGCAGTTTCTGCTTGACCCCGCCGATCGGCAGCACCCGACCGGTGAGCGACACCTCGCCGGTCATGGCCACGTCGTTGCGCACGGGCCGCCCGGACAGCAGCGACGCCAGCGCCGTGGTCATGGTCACGCCCGCGGACGGACCGTCCTTCGGCACGGCGCCCGCCGGGAAGTGGATGTGCACGCCCCGGTCCTTCAGGTCGCCGACCGGCAGTTCCATCTCCACGCCACGCGAGCGCAGGTAGGAGAGGGCGATCTGGGCGGACTCTTTCATGACGTCGCCCAGCTGACCGGTGAGGGTCAGGCCGGTGGCGCCGGTCTCCGGGTCGGCCAGCGACGCCTCGACGTAGAGGACGTCGCCGCCGGCGCCGGTCACCGCGAGGCCGGTCGCGACGCCGGGAACCGACGTACGCTGCCGGGACTCGGGAAGGGACGACTCCGGCACGAAACGCGGCCGGCCGAGGTAGTCGACCAGGTCGAAGACGTCGACGGGGAGCTCCTCCTCGCCCAGCGCGACCTTCGCGGTGACCTTGCGCAGGACCCGCGCGATCGATCGCTCCAGGGAGCGCACGCCGGCCTCCCTGGTGTATTCGCCGGCGATCAGCCGCAGCGACTCATCGGGGATGGTCACGTCCTCAGGCGTCAGGCCCGCCTTCTCCAGCTGCCGGGGCAGCAGGTGGTCGCGGGCGATGGCGACCTTCTCGTCCTCGGTGTAGCCGTCGAGCGTGACGACCTCCATCCGGTCGAGCAGCGGGCCGGGGATGGCCTCCAGCACGTTGGCCGTGGCGAGGAACAGCACGTCCGACAGGTCGAGCTCGACCTCCAGGTAGTGGTCGCGGAACGTGTGGTTCTGCGCCGGGTCGAGCACCTCGAGCAGCGCGGCCGTCGGGTCGCCCCGGTAGTCGGAGCCGACCTTGTCGACCTCGTCGAGCAGCACGACCGGGTTCATGGAGCCCGCCTCGCGGATGGCGCGGACGATCCGGCCCGGCAGCGCGCCCACGTAGGTGCGCCGGTGGCCGCGGACCTCGGCCTCGTCGCGAACGCCGCCGAGCGCGACGCGGACGAACTTACGGCCCATGGCACGCGCGACCGACTCGCCGAGGCTGGTCTTGCCGACTCCGGGAGGACCGGCCAGCGCGAGCACGGCGCCGCTGCGCCGCCCGCCGACCAGGCCGAGCCCCATCTGGGCGCGCCGGGAGCGGACCGCCAGGTATTCGATGATGCGGTCCTTGACGTCGTCGAGGCCGGTGTGATCGGCGTCGAGCACCTCACGCGCGCCCGTGATGTCGTAGGAGTCCTCGGTGGTGACATTCCATGGGATGTCGAGGACGGTGTCGAGCCAGGTGCGGATCCAGCCGCCCTCCGGCGACTGATCGGAGGAGCGCTCGAGCTTGTCGACCTCCTTCAGCGCCGCCTCGCGCACCTTCTCGGGGAGATCGGCCGCCTCCACGCGGGCGCGGTAGTCCTCCTCCTCGGTGTCGGGGTCGCCGTTGAGCTCCTTCAGCTCCTTGCGGACGGCCGCGAGCTGCTGGCGCAGCAGGAACTCGCGCTGCTGCCTGTCCATGCCTTCCTGCACGTCCTTGCGGATCGACTCGGCGACGTCGACCTCGGCCAGGTGGTCGCGCGCCCAGTTGACCAGGAGCTCGAGCCGGTGTGCCGGGTCGGGGGTCTCGAGCAGCAGGACCTTCTGCGAGGTCGACAGCCACGGCGCGTAGCCGGCGCTGTCGGCGAGCACGGACGCGTCGTCCATGCTGTTGACCGCGTCGACGACCTGCCACGCCCCGCGCTTCTGCAGGATCGTGGTGGTCAGCGCCTTGTATTCCTTGGCGAGCTCGAGCGCCTTCGGACCGGCGGGCACCGCCTCGACGACGGTGGCCTCAACCCACAGCGCCGCACCGGGGCCAGTGGTCCCCGTGCCGACCCGCACCCGATTCACCCCGCGCACGACCGCCGCGGGCTCTCCCCCGGGCAGCCGCCCGACCTGCTCGATCACGGCGCTCGTGCCATAGGCGCCGTAGTGCCCGTCGATGCGCGGAACAAGCAGCACGTGCGGCTTGCTGGAACCAGTGGCCTGGGCGGCCTCGATGGCCGCGCGCACGTCAGAGTCGGACAGGTCGACGGGAACGACCATGCCGGGCAGGACGACCTCGTCGTCCAGCGGCAGGACGGGAAGGATCTCACTCATGCGCACTCCTTAATTGAGTCTGATGCGCTCAACTATCAGGAGTGACCCCCTGTTCCCAAACCTGCCGCAGTTCGCTGACAGCGATCGTAATCGTGTAATCAGCAGTGCTACGAGAGCGCGTAGCCGTAGAGCGAGCCGGCCGGTCCGGTCGCGAGCGTGCTTGCCGACTCGGGGATGACGCCCGTGTAGGACCCCTTCTTGACCTGCGTCTTCACCAGCGTCACCCGGCCGATCCCGGGCGCGGCGATCACCAGGCCCTGGCGTTCGACCGCGACGGACGCGCCGAAGTCGCTGTCGCGCGGGCCGGGCAGCAGCATGTTGTGGTTGCGGGTGAGGCCGCCCGTCTTCGTGCCGGCCAGGATCTGCACGGCCGACTCGCCGGGCACCCCGATGACCAGCTCGTCGTCGCCGTCGCCGTTGAGATCGCCGGCGGCGAGCGCGCTGCCGAACCGGTCGGAGTAGCGGGCGACGCCCTTGATGTCGGGGATGTCCTGCGTCCAGATCTCGCTGCCGATGGCCGACAGCCCGCGCTTGGTGCCGTAGAGGACGTTCACGGCGCCGTCGCCGTAGTCCATGCCGCGCACGAGCATCGACAGGTCCTCGCCGGGCACCCCGATGGCCAGGTCGTCACGTCCGTCGCCGTTGAAGTCGCCGGAGGCCAGAGCCGCGCCGAAGGAGTCCCACTTCTCGCCGAGGCCCTTCACGTTGGGGCTTTCCTGCGTGTACGGCCCGGCGTACCTGGTCTTGAGATTGATGATCGTGACCTGACCCGCGCCGAATCGCAGACCACCGTCGCCGGGCGCGCCGACCGCCAGCTCGCCGCGGCCGTCGCCGTCGAAGTCGCCGACCGCGATCGCCGCGCCGAACTGGTCGGTCGCGCCCAGTTCCTGCCCGACCCACGACGGCGAATCCTGCGTGATCAAGGTGCCGTTCTGGTACGGCTTGGCCTTCTTCAGGCCGAAGATCCCGATTCCGCCGCCGCCCTCGATGCCCGGCGCCCCCACCACCAGCTCGTCGTCGCCGTCGCCGTCGATGTCACCGGCCGCGAGGGCGGCGCCGAACCTGTCGGTGTCCGGTTTCCTGCCGAGTCGGGTGACGTCGAGCGTGCCGGCGAGGTGGAGGCCTTTGGCCGAGCCGTACAGGATGTGGACGACGCCGTTGCCGTCGGCGTCAGGAATGGGAGCGCCGAGGAACTCCTCCGACGCGCCGACCGCCAGGTCGTCGCAGCCGTCGCCGTTGAAGTCGCCGCGGACGAGCGAGGCGCCGAAGGAGTCGTTGAGCTCGGGCGTCTGGCCGCCGAGCCCGGCCTGGGAGAGGGTGGTCCGGCCGGCCGGGGTGAACACCGTCACGGTGCCGGCGTGCGCCTGCCCGTCGACGGGCGCGTACGGCGAGGCGACCGCGACGAAGGGCTGACATGTGGTGGCCTGGGCGTCCGCCGATGCGGGGAGGGAAGCGATCATGGTGGGCACGGCGACCGCGGCGGCCGCGAGGAGCGCAGGGGGCCTCATGCTTCCGATGGTCCCCATCGATCCGGACACCCGGCTCACAAGCGCATGAACACCCCGCGACCAGCGGATTAGCTTTCAGCTCGGGGTTTGGCGGGATTCAACGGCGGGGCGCCGACCGCGCAGTGGACGCGGCACTCGGGCTCCTCGATCGGCTCCGGCGTGACGAGCACGTTGCCGGTGATCGTCACGAAGGACAGCAGCGCCGCCGCCGCCAGCATCCCCGCGCTGAGCAGCATGGCCAGGTGGAAGCCGCTGGTGAACAGGGCCGGCGAGGCGTACGCGTCGCCGGTCAGGCCGACCAGCGGCGGGATGGCCGCCACGGCCAGCAGGCCGCCCGTGCGGGCCACCATGTTGTTGATGCCGCTGGCCACGCCTGCGAACCGCTCCTCGGCCGTGGCGAGCACGGTCGCCGTCAGCGGCGCGACCGTGGCCGACAGGCCGAGGCCGAACACCAGCGCGGCCGGCAGCACGTCCTTGACGTAGGAGGCGTCGGCGCCGATGCGCGACATGAGCAGCAGGCCGCCCGTGCACAGCAGCAGGCCGATCGTCATGGGCAGCCGCGGGCCGATCTGCTTGGCCAGTTCGCCGGAGCGGGCCGACAGCAGCAGCATGAGGATCGTGACGGGCAGCATGGCCGAGCCCGCGAGGATCGGCGAGAAGCCGGCCGACACCTGAAGCTGGACGACGAGCAGGAAGAACACCACGCCCATCGCCGCGTACATGATCAGTGTCACGACGTTGATCGAGGTGAACACCCGCGAGGTGAAGATCCCCACAGGGATGAGCGGGTAGACGTGGTTGTGCCGCCGCGACAGCCGTACCTCCCAGACCACGAAGGCGGCGGCGAGCGCCACGCCGGCGATCAGCGCGACGCGCATCTCGATCAGGCCGTAGGTGATGCCGGCCAGCGCGGCCGCGGCCAGCACCGAGCCGAGAATGTCGAAGCTGCCTTCCTCGCCCTCGTCCCTGGTCTCCGGGACGTGCCGGGCCGAGATCAGGATCACGGCGGCGGCCATCGGCAGGTTGATCAGGAAGACCCAGCGCCAGCCGGCCGTCTCGACCAGCCAGCCGCCGACCAGCGGGCCGATCGCCGCCGCGACGCCGCCGAAACCGGACCACGCGCCGACCGCGCGCGGCCGGTCGTCGGGCCGGAACGACGCCTGAATGATCGCCAGGGAGCCGGGGGTCAGCAGCGCGCCGCCGATGCCCTGCAAGGCGCGTGCCACGATCAGCACGCCGATGTTGGGCGCCAGCCCGCACAGGGCGGACGCGATCGCGAACCAGACGACGCCGATCATGAACACCCGGCGCCGGCCGTAGCGGTCGCCGAGCGAGCCGCCGAGAAGGATGAAGCCGGCGAGGGTCAGGGTGTAGGCGTTGACGGTCCATTGGAGGCCGGACATGCCCGCGCCGAGGTCTTCACCGAGCTTGGGAAGGGCGACGTTGACCACGGTGCCGTCGATCATCGCCATCCCCGACCCGAGGACGGTGGTCAGCAGAACCCATCGCCCGGGGGACGATCTCAGCGCGATTGTCTGGGCCATACCCCGTACCTTACGGCCGGTTGAGAGCGGTCAGGCGAGGGACGAGTGGCCGTTGGGGATGGTGAAGGTTGCGGAGGGCTTGTCCTTGGCGCCGCGGCGGGTGACGTAGTCGAGGGTGCGGAATTCGGCTTTCAGGTCGTCCTGGGTGACGCGGACCATGATGAAGCCCCGGCGCTGGTCGATGTAGGCCAGGTGAGGGTTCTCGCGGCGGAGCGTGGCCACCCGGGCGGCGTCGCGATAGCCGTCGCCGTCGCTGGAGATGGACGAGGTGACCAGCTCGACGGCGACCTGCGGCGAGGACGGGTCGTCGAAGTCCGGCTTGAGGTCGGCCGCGTTGTGCATGTGGGCGTCGCCGGTCAGCACGACGGGGTTGGCCGCCCCGGTGGCGCGGATCCCGTTGAGCAGCGCCCGGCGCTCGGCCGCGTAGCCGTCCCAGGAGTCCATGTTGAGCTCCTTGCCCGGCCCTGCCTTGAAGTCGCGCTGCGCCATGATGACCTGCTGGCCGATCAGATTCCAGCGCGCCCTCGACTGGGTGAGGCCGTCGAGCAGCCAGCGGTGCTGGCCGGCGCCGAGGATGGTGCGGGTCGGGCGCAGCCGCTCGTCGCAGCCGGCCCGGTCGCCGTCGTCGCAGGCCTGGTCGTCGCGGAACTGCCGGGTGTCGAGCAGGTGGAACTGGGCGAGCGTGCCCCAGGCGATCCTGCGGTTGATCCGGATGGTGTCGCCGTGCGGGATGCTGCCCCGGCGCAGCGGCATGTTCTCGTAGTAGGCCTGGAATCCGTAGGCGCGGCGCTGCGCGAAGTCGGGCGCGTCGGTGCTGGAGACCATGTTGGCCCAGTTGTTCTCGATCTCGTGGTCGTCGAAGGCGACCAGCCAGGGCGCGGCGCGGTGGGCCGCCTGCAGGTCGGGATCGCTCTTGTACTGGGCGTGCCGCACCCGGTAGTCGGCCAGCGTCTGGCACTTGGCCCCGGCGTGCTCGCGTGGCGCGCCGCTGATGGCCGTGTAGCCCATCGGCTGGTATTCGTACATGTAGTCGCCGAGGTGGACGACGAGGTCGGGCTCCTGCTCGGCCAGCCGCTGGTAGGCGGTGAAGTAGCCGTGCTCGTAGTTGGCGCAGGCGGCCACGGCGAACGACAGCGGCGACAGGCCGGCCGGGGCCGTGCGGGTACGGGCCGTGGGCGACACCTGGCCTTCGACGCGGAATCGGTAGAAGTATTCGCGCCCCGGCTGGAGGCCGTCGACCTCGACGTGGACGCTGTGGGCCTGTTCGGGGCGCGCGGTGGCGGTGCCGGAGCGCACGACGGTCTTGAAGGCCTCGTCGGCGGCCAGCTGCCAGTCGACGTCGTACGCGCGGGACGGCATGCCGCCACGCCCATCGGGGACGAGCGGATCGGTGACGAGTCGGGTCCACAGGACGATTCCGCCGGGAAGCGGATCGCCCGAGGCGATGCCGACGGCGAACGGGTCACGCGCCAGCGATCGGCTGCGCATGGCCGGAGCGGGGATGAGGCCGGGGGTCAGCGCGGTGGCCGCGACGGCGGACAGGAACACTCTTCGTGACGCATTCGTCTGCACACTGCCATCGGACAGGACCCGGTTTACAGTCTTCCTTTACAGCCCCGACCTGGGCGAAAACCGGAAATGAACAATAGTTGCCAGGTCAGCGCCACTACCCACGGCGTCTGAACGCCTGTCAAATGTCCGGCGTCCGTAAGGCGTCGAGGAGCCATTCGGCGCGTTCGGCGCCTTCTTCGTCACCGACCGCGAGAAACCCGTCGCGCGCCGCGGCCGCGCGTGTGAGCGCCTCGGGCTGGCGGTCGAGGGCGGCGAGCGTCCGCGCCTCCTCCCACGCGGTGGCCGCGTCGTCCCAGCGCGGGTCGTCGAGCTCGCGCGCCGCCTCGCGTACCGCCACGAACCGGTCGAGGCTCTCCGCGTACGCGCCCGACCACCGCAGCGAGGCGGCCGAACGGCGCAGCGCCCGCACGCGCCCGTCGCGGTCGCCCGCCTCGGCGTACAAGATCGCGGCGGCCTCGAAGGCCTGGGCGGCCTCGGCGTCGCGGTCCAGCTGATCGAGGATGGCGGCGGACTGTTCGTGGGCACGGCCCCGATCCCAGGGCTCGGGCTGGTCCCGCGCCACGACGGCGAGGTCGGCCAGCGCCGCCTCGTGCTCGCCGAGCTCGGCCGCGGCACGCCCGCGCACCGACAGCAGGGCCAGCCGCCGCTCCGGCTCGTCCAGTACGGCCAGGGCCTCCTCGGCCGCCTCCGCCGCGTCCAGCGGGCGGCCCGTCATCAGATACGCCTCGCCCAGCTCGAGCCGGGCGAGGGCGGCCCGGCCGGCGTCGCCGACGGCCGTGAACAGGGCGACGGCCTCGATCAGGTCTTCGGCGCCCTCGCCGCCTCGGCCGAGCCGCACCAGAAGCTCGCCGCGGCAGGCGTGGGCGGTGGCGCGCGTGTCGAGGTCGCCGCGCGGCAGCAGGGCCACGGCCTCCCCGTAGGCGGCAAGCACCTCTTCGGGGTCGAACTCGTCCTGGGTGAGCAGCTGGCCGTAGAGGAGCGCGGCACGGGCCAGCGAGTCGCGGTCGCCGGCCGCGCGGAGCGCCTCGCGCGCCGCGGCGGCGACCGGCAGCGCGGCCTCCAGCCGTCCCACCGACTCCAGCAGGTTGGCGCGGAGCAGCAGCAGCTCCCCGTCAGCGGCGTCGGCACCGGCCTCTGCATCGGCGTCGGCGAGCAGGGCGAGCGCGTCGTCGAGCCGCCCTTCGATGGCCAGGGCCTGCGCCAGCCGGGACAGCGCGGCCGTGGCGTATCGCGCGTCGTCCTTGAGCGCTGCGAGGGACGCCTCCACCAGCGGCAGCCCCTCGGCGGCCCGGCCGATCCGGCAGTAGACGAGCCCGAGCCGGCCGAGCGCGGCCTGGTGACGGGCCTCGTCGCCGGCCGACCGATGCAGGTCGGCGGCCCGCGCCCACTCGGCGGCGGCGCCCTCGAGATCCCCGCGTACGGCCACGGCCAGCCCGCGCCCGTCGGCCCGCCGGGCTGGAAGACGACCGGGGAACCGCTGGTCGAACCGCTCCCACGCGGCCAGCGCACGGTCGACGTCGCCGGACGTCCAGGCGGCCTCGGCGAGGTCCATCAGCTCCTCGGCGGTCTCCGCGGCCAGCGGAGGCGGCGTGACGATCACGCGCTTGGCGTGCGGCGACAGCGGCAGGAAGCCCGCCAGCGGTCCGGCCGCGAGCCGTTCCTCGACCCGCCTGCCCTGCTCGTCCGTGCCGTTGCGCCGGTCGAACCTGGCCGCGGTGGCGCGCGCCCGGGCCGCCAGCTCCTCCCCCAGCGCCTCGTCGTCCACCGAGGCGTGCCCCGACTCGGCGACCCGGCGCAACAGCAGGGCGGCCGCGGAGGCGAAGGTCATGTCGGCGCGCGGGCTCGGCGCCTGCTCGAGGAGCGGCAGCTCGGCCCGCAGGATCTCAAGGCCGCGTGCCTCGTTGCCGGTCAGCGCGCAGAACTCCAGGTGGGCCGCGAGATCCTCGACGTAGGCCGGCCGGCCGCGCATGATCCGGTAGGCCCTGCGGTGTGCGGCCGTCGCCTCGGCCGTCCGGCCCGTGCGCACGTACGGCACGAGCAGCGCGGTCAGGATGCCCTGCGGCTGCTCGGCGCAGGTCAGCGTGCCGGCGACGATGGGGGCCGCCAGTTCGACGGCGACCGCGTCACGCCGGCGCGAGGCCAGGAACTCGACCTGCCCGGTCGGGTCGCACCCCTCGCAGTCGGACAGGCGGCCGCTCGGCTCGGTCCGCCAGCGGGTGAACCAGTCGTCCGCGGACGGGTCTCCCACGTGCTGCGCCACGCGGCAGCGGTAGGCGTAGATCACCTGGAGGCCCTGGCCGGCCTCGCGGTAGCGGCGTTCCATGTCGTCGAGGGCGTCGTACGCGCGGGCGAGCGGCACCTCGGGGAACTTGGTCAGCCCGCCCACGATCCACTTGAAGTGCCACAGCAGCGTCAGCATCCGCAGCTCGCCGAATGCGGCCGGCTCGGCGTCGAATTCGGCCAGGCAGCGCGAGAACGTGGCGAACGACTTGGCGGGCTCGGCGCCGTAGGTGTAGCACTCGGTCAGCTCCATGCGCGCGTCGAAGGCCGCCATGTCGTCGGCGGCCGACTCCGCCAGCCGCAGCGCGCCCTCGACCAGCACGGTCCTGGCCTCGCCGTACGGCATGTCCCGTGCCTGCGCCAAAAGCGCCTCGACGTCTTTCATGTCCGCCACGCGATCACTCCCTCCCCAGCACTGCCCAGTCGAGCAGCCCGAGGAACGAACGGTTGAGCGCGGCCGTGTCGGCGGCGCGCAGAGGATGGCGGCCGTGGAGCAGGGCCAGGCCGTACAGGGCCTCGACGGCCGCGCCGGCGAGGCCGGGGTCCGCGATCGCGGTGATGCGCCGGACCAGCGGATTGCGGTGGTTGAGCACCAGGCGAGGGCGCTGCGCGCCTTCGAAGGTGACGCGTTCGAGCGCGCCGAGCACATCGGCCCACAGCTCGTCGCCGGCCTCCTTGGCCGCGCGCAGCTCGGCCTGATGGGACGCGGCCCGGCTGGTCAGATAGAGCGCCGGCAGCGACGCCGGGTCGAAGTCGCGCAGCACGGCCTCGCACCCGAGCGGGTCGAGCACGCGGCCCGCCCCCCGCAGGAACGGCTGCAGCCTCAGCTCGGTGTCCGCGTCGACCGGGGTGAGGCGGGTGGACAGCTCGGCCGGGTCGAGCCGCGGGATCCGGCCGGCGCCGAGCCGGGGCAGCCGGTCGATGATCTCGGCGTCGTAGACGTAGCCGCCGTTGAGCAGCCCGACCCCCTGCGCCCCGGAAACGCCGGACAGCTGGCGGAACTCGTCGACGTCGGAGGTGAAGCGCCCGTCGGGGTGGCGCCGCCGGAACTCCGCGAGCGTCATCGGCCCGTCGCTGGTCTCGAAGTCGAGCCACTGGTCGACCAGCCGCAGCAGGTCGTCGTCGTGCAGGGCGAGCGCCTTGACGCCCAGGTGGTGCAGCCGGAGGAACGCGCGCAGCCGGGCCGGATCGGTTTCGGCCAGCCTGACCAGCCACTCGCGCAGCCGGTCACCGAGCGCGGCGCGCGTATGCTCGAGCAGGTCGTCCTCGTAGAGCGCCTCGCGGCTCGCGGTCGGCCGCAGCTCGGTCGCGTCGACCACGCAGCGGACGAAGAACGCCCACTCCGGCAGCACGCCGTCGGCGCTCTCGGCCAGCAGCATCCGCTTGAGGTAGACGCGGTGCCCGGCGCGCGCCGCCGGATTGGCCGCATGCGGCAGGACGAAGGCCACGCCGGTCAGGCCCGCCTCCGGCACGGCGAGGTCGATCACGTCGAACGCGGTGAACCCGAACAGCTCCCGGCCGTAGGCCACGAGCGCTGCCCTGCGCTCGTCCGGCGTCCGATAAGCCCGGCTCCACGGCGGCCCGTCGCCGGAGACGACGACGCCGTCGACGGTGACCGTCATCGGCAGCAGCGAGCCGTAGAGGCGGGCCAGCTCGCGCACGGTCCGCGGGGTGGCCCACTCCGCGGCGTCGCGGCGCGGGACCAGCGTCACCGTGGTCCCCGGCTCATCCCTTTCCCGTACGGCTTTCGCCACCTGATAACTGCCGTCCGACCGGCCGACCCAGCTCACAGTGGGCCCGCCGAGCGCCGAACGCGTCTCGACCCGGATCTCGTCGGCCACCAGGAACCCCGACAGCAGCCCGATGCCGAACTGCCCGAGAAACTCGTGCCGCGCGAATCCCAGCTCGTCGCGCTTGGACGAGCGGCCGATGGTGGCCAGCAGCGTGTGAACCTCATCCTCCGTCAGGCCGACCCCCGTGTCATAAACCGTGATCGCCCCGCCTACCCCACTCCCCGCTTCACCGCCGACCCCACTCCCGACCTCAGCACCGCCCCCGCTCCCGCCCCCACTCCCGACCTCACCGCCGCCCTCGCTCCCGCTCTTGACCCCACTCCCGACCTCACCCCCGCCCCCACTCCCGGCCCCGCCGCCGACCCCACCGCCGACCTCGATCGTCACGGCCGGGCTGAAACCGCCACCCCGCGCGGTGATCGCGTCGCAGGCGTTCTGCAGCAATTCGCGCACATAGACCCGAGGGCTGGAATAGAGGTGTCTGCTCAGCAGATCGACCACACCGCGCAGATCAACCTGAAATGCCCTATTCCCCGTGAAGTCCGACACGAGGGTTCACCTTAGTGCCGCGATCGACAATCCTGCCCCAAAGGAGCCACGCCAGAGTGGCGCATCACACGTCAGAGCCCTCCCACTTCCCCGCGAGTCCAAGACCAGACACAAAGGGCCAGGACGACGACACACAACGCGCACGCCATACCTCTACGCCAAGCATTCCGCGGCCCCGAGCAACCCAACCCGACCCCACAGCACACCCGCATCCTACGGAGTATCGAAAAAATCTTCGAAAATCTTTATCCGAATGCCCGATAAAAGTCGTTTGTCGTTCGTGTATACGGCCGACTTGAGAGACAATTGAGCCAGCTGTTACCCCAGGGAGAAAGAGAGGAGAGCCCGAATTGCCCACCACACCACTTCGCACGCCCCTCCCACCCCTACTCCCGCCCGAGGCCGCCAGCCCAACCGACGACGCCCCACCCAAGACCACGGCTCCACCCGAAGCGGCGGACCCACCCGAGACCACGAACCCACCCAAGACCGCGACCCCACCCAAGCCCGCGGACCCACCCAAGCCCGCGGACCCGGCAGACCCGGCGGACGCAACCGACTCCACCGGCTCCACCAACTCAGCCGACTCCACCGGCTCCACCGGCTCCACCAACTCCACCAACTCCACCAACTCCACCGGCGCGGACGTTCCACTCACCCCGCTCATCTTGCTCACCTCGGCCACACCGGTCGCGGCACTGATCCAACAACTCAAAACCGCCGCCCAACTACTGGCCGCCGCCGACCCACCCGAATCGGCCGAACAATGCCAAGCCGAGGCCGAGGAACTCCTGGCGGTCCGCGACCAGATAAGCGCGTCCATCACCCAACGCGTCGACCGCGTCCACACCGCAGGGCAAGCCAAGACCGCCGGACACGCCTCCACCCGCACCTGGCTGCGCACCACCGGCCGCATGACCGGCCAAGCGGCAGGCCGGTTGCTGGGTTTGGCCGTCGGGTTGACCCGGCTGCCCACGGCCGCGCAGCGTTTCGCCGCCGGCGACCTGTCCGAAGGCACCGCATCAGCCCTGTGCGCCTCCATCGCCGACCTCGACGACGAACAAGCCCGAAAAGCCGAACCGATCCTGCTGGAGCTGGCCGAACAAGGCACCCCCGCCGAAGTCGCCCGCGCCGGCCGCTACCTGGCCGAGCTGCTCAATCCCGGCATCCTCGACAAACAGGCACGTGATCTGAACGCGGATCGCTATCTGCTGGTCAGCGAGACCGCCGCCGGGGGTTTGGAGGGCAGGTTCCTGCTGTCGCCGGAGGTGGCGGCCCGGCTCCGCGCGTGGCTGGACGCCTACGCCCGGCCCTGCGCCGACGGCGACGACCGCTCCCTGGGCGCCCGCAACGCCGACGCCTTCGACCTGCTACTGACCCAGAAAGTCTCCACCGAACTGCTGGTCCTGGTCCGCGCCGAATCCCTGCCCGACGACCCACCCAGGTCAGAAGAGCCATCCGGGCCAAACTGGCCGCCCCCGCCATCAGGGCCGCACGGGTCATCCGCGCCATCCGGCGACCGGCCCGAGCGCGACACCGCTCCCGACGCCCGGCCCGCGCACGCCGACACGCCCAGCGACCGGCCCGAGCGCCACACCGCCGCACCGGCATCCACCGCGCACGCATCCACGCCGCCCGCGCCGCCCGCGTGGCCTGCCACAGCCGCCCCGGCCACATCACCGTCGGTGCCCTCGTCGACGTCACCGTCATCATGGGCGTCATCGTCGGCGGCGACCTGCACCGGTGAAGACCCGGACGCAGCGCCAGCGCCTGCGGCGACTTCAGCCGAAGCTGGCCAGACCGCCGACCCGCAGGCATGCGCGCCCCAGCCGTGCAGCCCTCAGACCACCAGCCCGCAAACCACCGAGACCGGGACACCCGAGACGGCGACACCCGAGACCGGGACACCGGGGACAGCGACAGCAGACGCAACGTCAGCAGAGGCAGCGACACCCGGGGACGCGACTCCCGGGACGCGAGAAGGACGGGAACCGGGAACACCGCCGGAAACGTGGTCCGGAACGCAGCCGGGAGCGGAGCGGACCGCGCCGCGACAGGATGCGGCACCCGGACAGGAACCGGCGGCCCGACAACACGAGAGAACGGCAGGTAAGGATGCGGCGGGGCCCGGGTGGGCCGCGCCGGGCCGGATGCTGCCCGCGCTGCTGCTGGCCACCGGGCAGCTGCTGCCGATCGCCGACGTCCACCGGCTGGCCCGCACGTCCACCTTGGTCCGCATGGTCGTCGATGCTGACGGACAGGTCCTGGACATGGGACGCGGGGTGCGTCTGGCCACCCCGGCCCAGAGGCGCGCCCTGTACGTCAGGTATGCGACCTGTATCACGGAAGGCTGCCCTATCCCGGCACATCTGTGCCAGATCGACCACATCGACCCCTGGGCTTCAGGCGGACGCACCGACCTGGACCGGCTGGCGCCCTGCTGCAGCTTCCACAACCGCGACCGCGCCATCCACCCCCAGCGATACCGGATCCGCCGAACCGACGACGGACGGTGGGCCTTGACCTACCTCGGCCTCCACCCCCAGCGTG
>JAGFNW010000035.1 GCA_017592665.1 Streptosporangiaceae bacterium NEAU-GS5
AGGCTTCTTCAACCTGTCCACCTGGCTCACCGCGATAGCCGGCGCCGCCCTGCTGCTGCTCGCCTATCACCTGTTCACGGGCCGCACCACAAACCGGCGCTCCGGCCGCTGGGCCGGCCGCAGATAAAGCCGCCCACCTCCACCCGCGCCCACAGCTAAGCCCAAGATCTGGACCGATACGAGGCGAGGGTGAGGCTTTCGCCGGTGGCATCACCTCGATTGCCATCGGAGCGATCCTCACCTTCGCCCTGGTGGACCCCGCGGAAGGGCTTGACATGGCCACTCCAAGAGAGCGCAGGCGGCCGGCCGACGGCCGTCCCCCCACACGCGCGCCCACCACCGCCGCCACTCTCACCGCCACTCGCACCACCGTCACCGCGGCGCGGCGCGCCATCATCGCCCGGCAGGCGGTCGCGCTCGGCTACGTGTGGACCACGGCGCGTCTCGCCCTCGGCTGGGTCTGCTGCTGATGCTGATGTGGGCGGCCGAACTGCCGCTGGCCGGCGACCCGTTCATCGACGAGCACATCGTGTACGCGATCGTGCTGGTCGGACTCGCCCTCGCCGGCGCCGCGGACACGCTCGGACTCGGCCGATGGTGGAGCAGCACGCCGCTGGTCCGCCGCTACCCCGTCCTCAAGTAACCCCGACCCTGCCAACTCGGGTGGAGAGCAGCCCTGGAGATGTGACTGTCCAGTCTTCTGCGTGCCCAGCCGAGGGCGGCGGATGGCGCCAGCCGGGGAGGGGCGCGGTCGGCAGGTGCGTAACTGAGCCACTGATCGACGAGCCGGCCCAGCTGTTCGGAGACGCCTGGAGACAGGCGGTCGGCGCGTTCAGGACGTACTCCGGCCTCCATCAAGCGACGGACCTGCAATATCCCGCTGATGGCTTCGTTCGCGGTCTCGGGATCGGTTTCGATCTCACGTCGCAGCGGTTCGGCGCCGGTCAGGAGCCAGTAGGCCAGCGCGCCCACGCCGTACAGGTCGGACAGGCTGCTGGGTGCGGTCGCGGTGCCGCCGAGTTGTTCGGGGCTGGCGAACCACTTGGTTCCGCCGGGCAGCACGGTCGACACGCTGCGGCCGTCCTCGTGCAGTTGTGACATGCCCCAGTCGATGATCCGGACGTTAGCCGGGCCGTCCAGCACGATGTTCTGCGGTTTGATGTCGAGGTGGATGATGTTGCTCACGGCGGCGGCCTGCAGCCCGGCCAGCACCTGGTCCACGACCCACAGTTTCCATCCGAGCGGCAGGCATGCGGCTGACGGCTGCTGTAAGTGGAGGTTGAGGCTGCCCGGCTGGTAGAGCGGGGAGATCAGGTAGAGCGCCTGAGACGTGAAGTCCTGGCCTGAATCGATGATCTGTCCGATGTTGGGGTGGCGCAGGCGTATGCCCCGCACCTCGCGCAAGAAGGCGCGAAGTCGCTGAGGGTCGCTGTGGGCCTGGTGGAACACCTTGGCCACGACAACGGTGGCGGGATCCGCGAGTTCATGAGCCTTATACAGGGCGGCCATGGCGCTGGAGTCGGCGTGCAAGGGGGCGTGGAGCCGCCACCGGTCGTTGAGAATCATGATCGGCGCAGGCCACGGCGGATGCAGGAGTGGGTCCAGGATCCGCGCGCGCTGGAGCTTGGCTGTGGCGATGATCTGCTCGGCTTCGGTGCGGGCATCGGCCAGTATCGCGGTGGCCTGGTTGTGGGCCTGTTGCAACACCTGACGGTGCAACCGGTCCAGATCAGGTGGCGCGGCGGCCAGGAAGGGCCGCGGAAGGGCGAGTGTCCCGATGTCGGCTGTCTTGGTGCCGGCCGGAAGGAGAGAGGCCCGCGGACGAGGCGTCACCGCGATCCCGCGATGCCGGAACCTGCGCCGGCCCTGACGGCACCCGCCGATGTGAGCCACAGGCCTGCCCCGGTACGAGGGCGCAGGGTCGTCATTTGTCTCCGATCAGGACCACATGGTGAGGGGCAGGGCTCGCGGTGCCGGCGCGCCTCTGTCGTGCGGTGCACTGCTCTGATCGTCCAACGGACCGGACACAGCGGAAACCACCGTTTCCGACCAGGCCTATCAGCGGCGGCGATTACCAGCCAGTGCATCTCGTGCTACCTGGCGGAGACGATGGAGGGGTGAACATATCGGCCTAAGACCATGTCTTGATTGGTGATCCTTCTTAGCAGTGATGGTGGAGGCGTCGTGCACCCACGGGGCTTCCACGCCCGTTCCACGCGGATTCCACGTCCGATCGTGAGACTGATGACCATGAAGATCACGCGGAGGATGACGATAGCGGCGGCTGCGATCGCCGCATCGACGACGCTCACGCCGGGCACAGCGCATGCAGGCTCCGGCCAGAGCTTGAACGTCCCCTTCATCAATGGGCGCTCTGACCTGCCCAGGACGTTCACCGCGGGAAGCTGACGGCAGACCGGCCAAAACCAGGAGCCCGATCACACTCACGCCTACGTCACTCTCGCAGCCCCAACGCCCGTCGGCACCAGCGAATGGACGTGGGGTGGCACGCTCTACACGATCTCCAGCCGCTACGGCGACAGATGGCATCAGACGTGGAACTTCAAGACCGCCACGGGCGCCGTAGTGCTCGTCGTCTCGGCATGGGGGCCCGAAGGAGACCTGGACATGTTCCCGGGTGACTTCTACACGCCCGGCATTCCCTACCGCACAGTGACGCAAAGCCACCCGATCAATCTCACGTCCTCCACATATAACCTCATCACCTCTGTCGACTGGTACGGCGACTGCTGATCGCAATTCCCGAGCCGCCTGGGCATGGCCCATACAGCGCTCCAGCGCGGGCGGCGGCAGATGTCCGGCCGGGTTCTTCCTAGGGGCCGAAATCGCGCGTGATCTTCCCCCAACCCCGGAGCGCTTCACTCAGCATTTTTACAAAAGGGAGAATCATGTCGAACGGGTCGAACCAACGGATGGGACTGTCGCGCCGGGCGCTTCTGGGCGCCGGCGCGTCGGGCGCCGTCATCCTCACCACCGCCGCCCTGTCGGTGACCACAGCCATGCCGGCCTCTGCCAGCCAGTCAGGGTGGCTCTGGTGCAACCAATGCATGTCCCTGTGGTGGCCCGGCAACGGCTTCCAAGTGCGATGCCCGATAGGCCCAGGCCGGTTCCACAACAGCACCGGGAGCGGGAGATACATCGTGAACGACGACCGCGACGGCGTCGGGCAGGGCGGGTGGCGCTGGTGCGCGTACTGCCAGGGCCTGTGGTACGCAGGTAACGGTGACCGCGGCTACTGCACAGTCAACGGTCCGGGAGGCCACACGCTCGCCGGCAGCCGCGGCTATAGGGTCGTTCAGGGGCCCACAACGAATGGCCAATCCCTCTGGGCGTGGTGCCGGCGGTGTGATGGCCTGTGGTTTGCCGATAACGGAACCGTTGGTTACTGCCCTTTCCAGGGCGGCTCTTTCCACATTTTCGCCGGCTCAGGTGTCTACTCGCTGAACCAGGACTGACCCGAGTCACCGTCACGGCAGCGGCGCCGAGCTCGTCCAATCAGCTCAGACCAGGCCGATCTCGACGTCAAGCAACTCGTCTACTGTCCGCATTCCGCCGCAGCGGCGATCGCAACGAGCGAACCGAAGTGGTCGGCTCGGCGTTCGTACCGTCGGTGTAAGCGGCGGCAACCGGCCAGCCA
Source organism: Streptosporangiaceae bacterium NEAU-GS5 (assembly GCA_017592665.1). Classification (GTDB taxonomy): domain Bacteria; phylum Actinomycetota; class Actinomycetes; order Streptosporangiales; family Streptosporangiaceae; genus NEAU-GS5. The sequence goes on from JAGFNW010000035.1 coordinate 3,659, forward strand.
CGCGACCGTCCTCTCGACCACCCACCGGTATCGGCCCAGCCGCCGGCTGGACTTGATTCCGCGGCGGGCCATGCGCGGGGTGATGCCGCGCCCGCGCAGGAACGCTCGCAGGTGCGCGTAGTCGTAGCCCTTGTCGCCGTGCAGAGCTCATGCTGAACCGCTCCGGCTTTCGTGGGGTGGGAGCCTCCACGAAAGCCGGAGCGGTTCAGGCGGGCCGGCTCTGGTGAGCCTGCCAGCTTATGCCTATCCGTCAGAACGGGTGGAGGTTGTCCGAGTTCACGTTCCCTATGTAGAGCCGGTAGTACTCTCCGGTGGGACGGTAATAGTAGGTCCAGGTGGCAGTCGAGTAGTACATCGTGCAGGTGTACTGGAACGGGATGTCCCGGTCATAACCGAGGTTGTTCCAGATCCCTCCCGCGTTTCGGCAACCGTCGCGGACGATGCTGACCGCATCCGCCGAAGCGGCCCCGGCGCCGGCCGCGAGTGTTCCCACCGTCACCGCCGCGGCAAAACCCGCGGCTGCGATCCATCGCGTCAATCTCACTTTCCTGACTCCTTCCCCCACGTCACCCGTCAGCGGGCTTCCTAATAACGGGGAGCGTTCCACCGCGTTCCACGGTTCGGTGGGGTCCGGGGGTCAGGCGACGACGCTGATCAGCCCGAGGTCCACGTAGCCGCCCATCGCGCCGGGGTGCCGGCGTCAGGGGTAGCGGTAGCGGGGCTCGCTCGATCCCGGTACGCGATTTAGACGTCGTCTCGGTTGGTGAGTCGGCGGTAGCAAATGAGTGCTGCGGCGATCGCGACGAAGGAACCGAAGTGGTCGGCGCGGCGCTCATAGCGTCGGTGTAAACGGCGGCAGCCGGCCAGCCACGCGACCGTCCTTTCCACCACCCACCGGTGCCGGCCCAGCCGCTGACTGGATTCGATCCCGCGGCGGGCGATGCGCGGGATGATGCCGCGCCCGCGCAGAAACGCCCGCAGGTGCGCGTAGTCATAGCCCTTTGTCGCCGTGCAGCTTGGCCGGTCGCCGCCGCCGTGGTCCACGCCGGGAGCGGATCGGCGGGATGCCGCGCACCAGCGGCTCCAACGCCAGGCTGTCGTGGGTGTTGGCGGCGCTGATCCCGACAGAGATCGGCAGACCGGACCGTTCGGTGATCAGGTGGATCTTCGATCCTTTCTTGCCGCGATCGACAGGATTCGGGCCCGTCAGGTCCCCCCTTTGGTGGCGCGGACGCTGACCGAGTCGATGGCGCAGCGCGACCAGTCCAGTTCGCCGCGCGAGCCGAGCTCATCGAGCAGGATCCGGTACAGCTTGGCCCACACCCGGGCCGCGCTCCAGTCGGTGAAACGGCGGTGCACGGTCTGCCAGGACGCGCCGAAGATCGGTGGCAGCTGCCGCCAGGTGCAGCCGGTGGTGGCCACGTATACGATCGCCGCCAAGATCAGCCGGTCATCGGCGCGGCGGCGGCCTCCGCCTTGCGGCCGCACCGGAGTGGCGGGCGCCACCCGCTGAAACAGCTCCCACAGCTCATCGGGGACCAGTCGCTGCATGAACGCTTCCACGATCACTACAACGAAAGATTACCAATCAAGACACGGCCCAATTCCCCCGATGGCCGGCAATGTGTGAAATTGTGAAAGTGGATGGGGTCGCTGTCGAGCTCAGGTGTTGATGTGCTGCCATCGGCTCTCGCAATAGTGAGGAGCGCGCCATGGGCGCGAACACACCGCAGGTCACGTTGCCTCAGGCGATTCAGGACCTCACGGGCAGGCTCCAGATGTCGTACGCCGATCGCCTGACGTCCACGATCGTGGAGGGAGTGGTCCGCGACTGCTACCAGCCGTTCGCCGACGTACGGATCACCAGCTACGTGCCCATGTTCGTCGAACACGACAGCCGCAGCCGGCTGCGGCAGCTCACCTCGAGTCCCGTCCAGCCCTCAGCGCCTGCGCTTCCATCAGCGACGTCCGATGGCAGGCCACGCCGTTCCTTCACAGCGGCCCTGCGACGACTCCGGGCTGTGCTGAGCCGGTAGCCGTCACGGGCCGAGGCATCTGGCCAACCACGGTTGTCGCCAGGCAATCAGGTTTCTGCAGGGGCGCGAGCCGTTGCGCGAGCCGGATCCGGGTCGGTGACGTGGCGGCGTTCCATGCGATCCCGGTCGGGCCAGTGCACGTCGGTGGCCCAGCCCAGCCGCTCGAACACGCGGATCACCGCGGCGGACGGATCGATCTGACCGCGCTGCACGCCGTGGCGGGCCGAGGTCGGGTTGCTGTGATGGCCGTTGTGCCAGCTCTCCCCGAACGACAGCAGGGCCAGCGGCCACAGGTTTGTCGAGCGGTCGTGGCGGCGTGTCTTGAAGGGCCTGTTGCCGATGACGTGACACAGGGAGTTGACGCTCCACGTGACGTGCTGGAGCAGGGCCACACGGACGAGTCCGGCCCACAGGAAGGCGGTAAGCCCGCCGTACAGGGTGCCGGTGATCGCCCAGCCGGCCAGGAACGGCAGCGTCAGCGACACCGCGCACAGCGCCGGGAAGGCGCGCGTCACACGGGCCATCGTGGGATCGGCCAGCAGATCAGGGGCGTACCGGCGGGTGTCGGTCGGGGAGTCCGCGAACATCCAGCCCAGGTGAGCATGGGCAAGCCCCCGCAGCTGCCCACGCAAACCCATCCCGTATCGGTACGGGGAATGCGGATCACCCGGACGGTCGGTGAAGGCGTGGTGGCGGCGGTGGATCGCCACCCAGTCGGTGAGATTGCCCTGGAAGCTCATCGATCCGGCGACCGCCAGAACCACCCGCAACCACGGCCGGGCGGTAAAGGATCCATGGGTGAACAGCCGGTGGAATCCGACGGTCACCCCGAGTCCGGTCACAATGTAGAAGGCCGCTGCCAAAAGGAGATCGGTGAACGCGATCCCCTGCCCCCACGCCAGAAAGATCGCGACGCCGAGCGCCACGAACGGCAACACCACGATCGTCCCGGTCAGCCAGACTTGGGTCCTACTGGCTGGACAGTGTTCGTCCGCCCCCGGGAAGGGTGACACCCCGTCGTAGTCCGGGCGGCGTGCCACTGTTCGTTCAGAAATAGTCATGAGCCTCTCCGCCCATTCATACGGTTCGTTTGTGTACGTAGCACCAGCGCCATGACGAGTCCTCGTCCAGCGCGGCGACGACCGGATGGTCGGTCTCCTCGTAGTGCGCCCGAGCGTGGCGGCCTGCCGAATCGTCGGAACAGGCCACCCAGCCGCAGGTCAAACAGGCCAGCAGCCGAGTCCACGTCCAGCCGAGAGTCAGACACTCCTTGCATTCGGCGACCCCGTACTCCACGACGCGGGGCTGGTCGAGGTGGTCACAGCGCGGGGCCTGGCCATTCAGGCCGGATCGCACGATCACGTGCAGGTTCTCTGCGTCCACGGTCATCTCGGCCCCCCTCCGGTGGTGCACGGTTGTTGAACCTGATCACCTGTCCAGTCAACGTGACCTGTGGACCTGCGGAAACAGTCAATGCCAGCAAGGCCCATCACCGACCGCGATAGCAGGGTTCTGATCGCTGTAATGGGTAGGAGGCGTCAGGGCGCACCGAATCCTCGATTACGATGCGACCAGGTCTGAACGTTCCGGACATGGGGGCGTCGGCCACTATTTGAGAGCGAGACGCAACATGAGCGGTGCTCGCATAAACGATATGCAAGGCGCAGAAGCGCCTGCTCAGGGGCAGGCCGCCGAACACGCGGCGAACGCGCAATGGCTCAAGGACAACCCGGCCGCCATGCCACAGGTGAGCGCGGGCCGGTGGGCCGTTTACGACCGGGCCGGCCGGCTGCGCGGCCACCTTGTAGGCAACGGCCCGACCAGGGACACCCGTTTCACGGCGACCGCCAGCGGTAAACGGTCGTCGGGCAGCGCGCCAGACGGTTACGGCATCACCCTGCACGACGCGGGGGCGCATCTTCTCGACGCCACGACTCAGGGTGACGGCCTCTAACCCAGCCGACCCTCCCAGAAGAAGGCCTGTTCAGTCAGGTAGGCTGAAGGCACCGAGGACATATCGAGCGCTGGCACTCAGGTCGGCGTCGCCCGCGGCGCAGCACCACAGTGGCCCTTCGAGGGCTCGGTCAGGCCAGGCGACCATGACGCCGACGATCCTTTCTCATCTCAAGCTGCTGAGCCCCACCACCTCAACGGTTCCGCAGTCCGACTCCACGCTCCGCCTCAGCCTCAGCCCCGCGCTCAACAGGCGTGCCGTCGTGGACGGGGCATGGTGGCCCCGTTCGCGTGACGCCGCCGCCGAACTGCCGGCGCTGGTGGCAGCCGTCGACCAGCAGCTGGATCGGCCCACGCTGCGCGTCGGCCTCTACCAGGACGCCTGGGATCACATCCCGCGTCGAGTCGCTGCGCGTGGCCGGCAGGTCCGGGTCGGGTGGTTCCGCTACTCGAATCCTCGGGTGATCACCCTGAGCTTCTCGAACGTCGACCCGATCGTCCTGCTGGTGATCCCACCGGATAGCGCGAGCGCTCCCGCTGAGACCGCACTGACGCTGGCAGCTCAAGGTACGGCCGGCTTCACGCTGAACGACATCTTGGCCACAGCCCAGCCGCCCGCCACACGGCCCACGGCCCGTACGTCTGGCGAGGACAGCTGGGAGAACGAGGGCGGACAGGCGTAGTTCAGTAGGGCCGAAACGCTGGTTCGTTACACCGTTTCGATGCCGTCCTTATACGCCCACCGACTGTGCACTTCTCCCCAGAACGAGGGCGTTTTCCGAGGTGACATGACTCCACCAGAGCACCGCAACACACTCACTGGAGGAGTTATGAACACCCGAATCACCGCCCTCGCGACCGTCGCCGCTGCCGCCATCGCGGCCGGGCAACTGGCCGTCGCTGCCCCCGCGGCCGCCCTCCCCGGGCGCACCCTCGCCTTCGGCAACTCCGCGCTCGACGCCTCCAACACCAAGGTCGCCCGTGCGTTCTGCCCGGACGGCACGGTCGTGGTCGGCGGCGGCGCGGCGCTGCAGGGCGTCGGCAGCGACGTCATCAAATTCCGTACGCTCACGCCGTTCCTGCACGGCACCGACAGCTACGGCTACGAGGCGATCGCGCTGGAGATCCGGCCGGTCGCCAGCGACTGGAGCATCGCGGCCCGCGCGATCTGCGCCCCCAAGCCGGCCGGCTACCAGGTCAAGGACGTCCGGATCGCATCCGGATCCGAGCCCGTCAAGACGGCGTCGGCCACCTGCGACAACGGCCGCCGCGCGCTCGCCGCCGGCGGCACCGTCCGCGGCCCTAGCCTCGCCACCACGCAGATCACCCTGCGCGGCGCGCTGGTCGACAACGCGCACACCGGGGGGTACGCCATCGGCGAGGAGACCACCGGCGGCTTCTCCGGCACCTGGGACATGATCGCCACGGTAGTGTGCGCCAACGAGCCGGCCGGCTACACCGTCATCAACAAGGACGTGCCCGCCCCCAGCGGCACGACCGACGTCGCCGCGCAGGCCACCTGCCCAGGGACGACCAAGGTGCACGGCACCGAAGCGCTGATCATCCCCGGCACCGCCGGCGACGTGCACCTCTACTTCGCCTCGTCCGTCGAGCCGAACCAGTCACTGATCCGCTCCCACACCTCGACTCCTGGCCAGACCCCGTCCTGGCAACTGCGCGCCCAGGCCGTCTGCGCCAACTGAGGTCCCGACCCACGTTCAGGTCAGGATGACGAACGGGAGGGCGACGGCGCCTGCCAGCGCCGTCGCCGCCAGGACCAGCCTGTACGGCAGGGCCACCCGGGACGCGGCCACCCCGGCGGCGAGAACGAGCGGCACGAGGATGAAGTCGTGCGCGACCACGACTCCGCCGAACCACACCGCCCATCCGATCACGTTCACCGATGTGAGCAGGCCGTACGCGCCGAGCGCGATCAGCGGCAGGCCGAGCAGATAACGCTTCACAGAACCACCACCCGGGTGACCCACTTGGTCTGCAGGACGCCTGGCCGGTCCGGGGCGATGAGCCGGCAGGGGTAGCCGTGGTCGATGTGCAGGGTCTGCCCGTTCAGCCGCAGCGCGAGCAGGGTGAGCGGGTCGCTCCAGTGCGGCGGCGCGACCTCGGATGTCGCGTAGCCGCCGCGGGTCTGCAGCGACTCGATCCGCAGCCGCGCGTCCCCCGCCACCCCGGCGAGCGCCAGCAGGTCGCGCAGCCGCACCCCCGTCCACACGGCGTCGGCGCTCCACCCTTCGACGCAGCTGATGGGCAGCGCCGAGGTGTGCTGCGGGAGCGCGGCCAGGTCCGCGACGGACAGCGACAGCGGCCTGCGCACGGCGCCGGTGACCGCGAGCCGATAGCCGGCCGGCACGCTCACGGCCGCCGCCCGCGCGCTGCGGTTGACGGTCAGCCCTTGCGGCCCGTCGTACGGCTTGCGCGGCGCGAACACGGCCAGCGGACGCAACGGCCCGAACGTCTCCCCGACGGTCGTGACCACGACGACCCCGGTGGCCGCCGCGACCGCGGCGAGAAAGCCGCGCCGCCCAGGCTCGGCCGGCAGCGCGCTCCGGCGGACCTTCGCCCACTCGTTGCCCACGTGGATGATGAGCGCGCCGAAAACGACGTACGCGGTCCAGTAGTGCGCGCCGATGAACGAGAACGGGAAGGGATACCAGTACGCGATGTTGAACAGCCCCGTCGTCACCTGGAACAGCGCGCCGCCCACCAGCACGAACACCAGCCCGCGCTCGACCGCGTGGCCGAGCGAGCGCACGGCGGGACGCTGCCAGAACTTCGGATAGACCGCCCACAGTTTGGCCAGCAGCAGCGGGACGGTCGCGATCCCGCCGATGACGTGGACGCCCTGCGTGATCCGGTAGAGGTCGACCGGCCGCGACGGCCACCGCATCCAATCCGGTGGGTGCTGCATGAAGTGGCTCATCAGCCCGGTGACGAAGGCCGAGGTGAAGGCGATGCCCAAGGCCACGCCCAGCCACGAGGCGACCTGCTCCCCGCGCAGCCGCGCCGAGAACCGCTCCTGCCGGGGCGCCTTGGCCTCCAGCTCCCGCAGCGTGGGCAGCCGTAGCGCCGGCAGCTTGACGACGGGCGCTCGCAGGCGGGGCAGCCGTGCCTTCAGGGTGCGCAGGCCCCGTCCGGACCTTCGCGACGGCCGCTTCAGCGAAGTTCGGCGAACCATCGGCCCTCCTCCGTCCACACGTCCACGGTCCAGCCGGCGCCCGCCACCTCGGCGACCCGGTCGGCGGCCACATGCGCCCAGGCGAACCAGCCGCCCAGCTCGTCGCCGTGGCGCAGGCGGACCTGCTGGCTGCTCATGGGCGTACCGGGTGGATCAAGCTCGACCAGGACCCGGCCGCCGGGCGTCAGCAGCTGACGCGCCCGTCGCAGCAGAGCGGCCGGATCGCCGCCGATGCCGATGTTGCCGTCGGCGAGCAGCACGCGGTCCCACCGGCCGGGCACGTCCGCGAACACGTCGCACCGCAGCGCGAACGCGCCCGCCGACCGGGCCAGCGCGACCGCGTACGGGTCGACGTCGATGCCGAGGGCGACCAGCCCGCGACCGGCCAGGGCCACGGTGAGCCGGCCCGGCCCGGATCCGACGTCCAGCACCGATCCGGCGCAGCGCCGCAGCAGCGACGCGTCGCCTGGTTGAAGGCGCAGCCAGCGCGCCGCCCGCAGCGGGACGCGCCGCCCATCGCTGTACTCGATGTCAGGGTCGGCCCGCCCGGCGAGCGCCCGGGCGTACAGCTCGCCGATCATGGCGTGCAGCTCCTCATGATTGCGGACGCTACTGCGCGTGACGGCCGGCAACCCTTACGGAGCGATGACATGCGCCCGCCGGGTCGTGCCACGGCAAGCCGCCGCACATAGCGTGATCGCGTGACCATCGTGCGGGACACCGCCAAGGACCGGACGCGCTTCGCGCTCGCCATGTGGGCGGGGCTCATCCTGGTCGCGTTCGTCTGGGGCGCGCTCCTGCTCGCCCGCGACCTGCTGCATCTTGACGCGTTCCCGCCGCTGCACGGTCACCTGCGCGCGCAGACATGGCAGCTGCTCCCGGCCGTCGCCGTGGCCGCGGCCGTCATCCGACTGTTGCCCCGATCGGCGGCACCGTGGCGGCGGCTGCTGCTGCTCACGTGGGCGTGCGCGCTCGCCTGGGCGATCGCCCTCGCGCTCTCCGACGGCTTCGGGGCGCTCGCCGCCCCGTTCGGCGCGGCCAACGAATATCTGCCCGCGGTGCCCGCGATGGGTTCGGATCCGGCCGGCTGGCTGCGGTCGTTCACCACTGACCTGCTCGCCTATCCGACGCACGTCAAAGGCCATCCGCCGCTACCGGTGCTGATCTTGTGGGTGCTGGATCGGCTCGGCCTGCACGGTCCGTGGCCCGGCGCGCTGCTGGCGATCCTGCTCGGCACCTCGTCCGTGATCGCCGTCGCCATCACGGTACGCGCCGAGGCAGGCGAGGAGGCCGCGCGGCGCGCGCTCCCCTACCTGGCGCTCGCCCCGGCCGCGATCTCGGTGGCCACCAGCATGGACGCCGTCTTCCTCGGCGTCGGCGCGTGGGGGGTGGCGCTGCTGGCCCTGCGCAAAGGCTTCCACACAGGCTTCGTCGCGGGCCTCCTGCTGGGAGCGCTGCCCTACCTCAGTTACGGCCTCGCCCCCTACGCCCTGCTCACGCTCCCCTTCTGGCGGCAGTGGCGGCCGGCTTTGCTCGGCGCGGCCACCGTGACGGCCGGATTCGTGCTGGCTGGATTCTGGTGGCCCGACGGGCTGGCCGCCACCCGCGTTGCCTGGCACCTCGACGCGGGGGCCCTGCGGCCGTACGCGTTCTTCCTGGTCGGCAATGTCGCCGTGCTCGCCCTGCTCACCGGACCCGCGGTCGCCGCCGCCCTCACCCGCCGCGCACCCCGGCCGATCATGATGCTGGCCGGCCTCGCCGCGCTCGGCATGCTCGTGCTCGACCTGTCCGGCTACACGCGCGGCGAGGTGCAGCGCATCTGGATCCCGTACGCCATCTGGCTCATGCCGCTCGCGGCGGCACTTCCGCGGTCACGCGTACGGCACTGGCTGGCGGCCCAAGCCGCCGTCGGCATCCTGCTCCAAGCCCTGCTGCAGTCGCCCTGGTGAACCGTACGCCGCGAGAGTGGCGGCGAACCGGGAGCCGGGCGCCTGCGCGGCGACCGTGACGGCGTCGGCGGCCGTGTCGACGTCGACCAGCTCGGGCAGCAACGCCACCGACAGGCCCGCCGCGCGGAGCCGCCCCAGCTGTTCGGATCCCGTCGTGGGCTGCGACATGGGCACGCCGAGCAGCAGGCCGGGATCGGGACGGCGCAGCCCGAGCAGCCAGAAGCCGCCGTCGGCCGCGGGCCCGAGAACGGCGTCGCAGGTCGTCAGCCGCGCCAGCGCGGCCCCCAGCAGGGCCGGCGTGAGCTGCGGCGTGTCCATCCCGACCAGCACCACCGGTGCAGGCAGCGCCCGGTAGGCGTCGCTGAACGCGTTGGCGAGCCGCTCGTCGAGACCGTCGCCGCGCTGCGCGAGCACGGCGAACCCGGCGGGCAGCCACGGCCCCGGGAGCCCGTCCAGCGCGAGGATCCGGCGCACGTCAGGGACGGCCGCCACCGCCTGCAAGGTGTCGGTGAGCGCGGCCGCGGCCAGCCCGGCGGCCTGGCGCGGGGTGAACGGCGGTGTGAGCCGAGTCTTGACCCTCCCCGGCACGGGCCGCTTGGCGATCACCACGATCTGCTGCTGGCCGCTCACGTTGCCGCGTCCTGCAGCACCTTGCGCATGTCGCCGATCGCGCGGAAGGTGCCACGTACGGTCCCGGTCACCTTCGAGCGGCCTGACCTCGGCAGGTAGTCGACGTCGCACTCGCCGATCCGCCAGCCGGCCGCCGCGGCCCGCACCACCATCTCCAGCGGATAGCCGAAGCGCCGGTCGGTGAGATCCAGGCCGAGCAGCGCTTCCCGGCGGCAGGCCCGCATCGGCCCGAGATCGCGCAACGCGACCCCCGCGCGGCGACGCAGCGTGCGCGCGAGCACGGCGTTGCCGAGACGCGCGTGCATCGGCCAGACGGACCCGGCCACCGGCCGGCCGGACCTGGGCCTACGCGGGATCCGGCGGCCCAGAACCAGGTCGGCCACGCCATCCGCGACCGGGCCCGTCACCCGCGGCAGCTGCCGGGGGTCGAGCGAGGCGTCGGCGTCCATGAAGCAGACCAGGTCTGCGGTGGCGGCCAGCAGACCGGCGTGGCACGCGGCGCCGAACCCGCGCCGGGGCTCGCTCACCACCAAAGCGCCATGGTCTGCGGCCACCCGCGCCGAGTCGTCGGTCGAACCGTTGTCGACCACGATCGGCCGGTAGCCGTCCGGCATGCGCCCCAGCACCCAGGGCAGCGCCTCCCGCTCGTTCAGGCAGGCAAGCACCACGTCGATCTGCACGGCTCAACGCTATGGCCCACCAGGGCGCTCATCTCTTACGAACCGCTGACGTGCACGGCAAGGGCTGGGCCAACAGAGCACTGTCAGGCGTCGAGCGTCGCGAACAGGGTGTTGAGGCCCTCCGCCAGAAGCGGATGGGTGAAGATCGCGTCGGCCATGGCCGTGTATGGCAGCTTGCCCAGCATGGCGACCTGGATGATGGTCATGATCTCGCCGCCTTCCACACCGAGGACGGCGCAGCCGAGGATCTGCCCGCTGTGCGCATCCACGACGGCCTTCATGAAGCCACGCGTCTCCCCCGTCTCGATCGCCCGGACGACGGCATTCATGGGGAGCTTCGCCACATGGATGGCGCGCCCTTGTTCTCTGGCCTGGCGCTCGGTCATCCCGACCCGGCCGAGCTGCGGATCGATGAACACGGTGTACGGAACGACCCGATCCCGTGTGCTCCGCCTTTCCTGCCTGATGAGGCCGGCGCGCAGGATGCGGTAATCGTCGTAGGAAAGGTGGGTGAAGGCCGCGCCGCCCTTGACGTCCCCCATCGCGTAGACGCCGGGGACGTTGGTTTCCAGATACTCGTCGACCTCGATGAAGCCGCGGTCGTCGAGCGAGATGCCGGCCACCCCGGGGGTGAGCGCCTCGGTGTTCGGGATGCGGCCGGTGGCCGACAGCAGATGGGAGCCTTCGAGCTGCCGCTCACCGTCCGGCGTGCGCACGGTCAGCCCCAGGCGGCCGCCGTCCGCCGGCGTCACCCGGACCGGCGTCGACGAGGTCAGGACCGTGATCCCGGCATCGCGCAAGATCGCGGCGACCTCGTCGGAGACGTCCTCGTCCTCGACCGTCATCAGGCGCGGGGCGCGCTGGACGATGGTGACCTCGCTGCCGAATCGGCGGAACATCTGCCCGAACTCCAGCCCGATGTAGCCGCCACCGAGGATGATCAGGTGCTCGGGGAGCTCGTCCAGCTCCATGATCGATGTTGAATCGAGCACGCGGGCGTCGCCCGCGCCGTCGATCGCCGGTGGCCTGGGCCGGGTGCCCACGTCGATGACGATCACCGGCGCGGTGATCTGCCGCGTCCCGCCGTCCGTCAGGGTGACCTCGAGCGTCTTGGGGCCGGTGAAATGGGCCTCTCCCTCGATCAGGTCAAGTCCGTCCAGCGCCAGGCGGCTCGCGTAGTTCTGCCGGGCGCCGGCGACCATGGCGCGCTTGCGCTCGCGCACCGCCGCCAAGTCCACCGATACAGGACCAATGCGCACGCCGTAGTCGGCACCGCGGCGCGCCTGGTTGGCCAGGCGCGCGCTCGCCACCATGGTTTTGGTCGGCGTACACCCCGTGTTGACGCAGACGCCGCCGACCTGGCCACGCTCGACGAGCGCCACCTTCTTGCCCGCCTTCACCAGGTCGACGGGCAGAAAGCGGCCGCCCTGACTGGTCCCGATCACGATGACGTCATAGTTCTTGTCAGCCACAGGGTGATCGTAACCACCTGGCATTTCGCCACACCGGGAGTGCCGCCACAAACCGCTGACGTGCCCGCACAGGGTCAGGTGCCGGCCAGCGGGGCCGAGGCGAACTCCTTCATCCCCTCGCCGAAACCCACCGTCGCGCGGAATCCGAGCTCGGCGGCGGCCTTGCCGGCCGAGGCCACGATGTGCCGGACGTCGCCCATGCGATAGTCGCCTGTGGTCACCGGCTCAGGGCCGCCGAACGCGGCCGCCAGCGCGGCGGCCATCTCCCCCACCGTGTGGGGCTCGCCGCTCGCGACGTTGAAGGCGGCCAGTTCGCCAGGCCTGCCGGCCCACTCCACTGCGGCCAGGTTGGCCCGCGCCACGTCGTGGACGTGGACGAAGTCGCGGCGCTGCCGCCCGTCTTCGTACACGCGAGGCGACCGCCCGGCCTCCAGCGCCGACCGGAAGATCGCCGCGACCCCGGAGTAGGGCGTGTCCCTGGGCATTCCCGGGCCGTACACGTTGTGGTAGCGCAGCGCGACGGCCGTGCCATTGGTCTCACGCGCCCAGTTGGCCGCCAGATGCTCCTGCGCGAGCTTGCTCGTGGCGTACGCGTTGCGCGGGTCGGCAGGAGCCTCCTCGCCGATGACGGCGTCGGCCACCGCGGCGCCGCACACCGGGCACCTCGGCTCGAACCGGCCGCCCCGCAGATCCGCCTCCGCCCGCGGCCCGGGACGAACACGGCCGTGCTCGGCGCAGTCGTACGCCCCCTCGCCGTAGACGACCATCGAGGAGGCCAGGACGAGCCGCCGAACACCATGCCTGGCCATCGCGGCCAGCAACTCGGCCGTGCCCACGACATTGACCGACGCGTAGTCCGGCAGGTCAGACACGTTCACGCCGAGCCCCACCTTCGCGGCCTGATGCACCACCACTTCGGCGCCGGGGAGCACGCGGTCCAGAAAGGCCGGGTCACGCACGTCACCCTGGATGCCGGGGCCCTTGAGGTCGAACCCGGTCACCTCGTGACCAGCCCGTTCAAGTTCCCGCCGCACGTGCCCGCCGATGAACCCGGCCACCCCCGTGATCAGCATCGTCATGCCGCGACGCTACCCAGGCCCGGGCCCGGCGACCCGTCGCGTTCGCACCTTGTAAGAAGTGGCGGGTGTCCTGTAACGTCCGGCCGCGCCGCCGCCACTGTGCCGATATGGACTGTGGCCAGGTTGCGGAGCTCGTCACGGACTACCTGGAAGACGCGCTGAAGGCGGAAGAACGAGACTGGTTCGACGGCCACGTGAACGCATGCGCCGGCTGCGGCCGGCTTCTGGACCGGCTCCGGGCGATGATCGGGCTGCTGGGGCACCTACGGGCGGCCGACATTCCCGCCGACGTGATGAGCGCGCTCTGCCAGGCGTTCGCAGGGGTTGATCCAAGGGACTGGTCTAAGGGACTGATCTAAGGGCGGGGGAAGTCGCGGAAGGCGGCCAACAGCCGATCGCGGGTTTCGCCGGACAGGCTTTCGGCCGGCAGTTCGCCCAGTGCCTGAATGGTCGTGCGGAACTGGTCGAGGTAATTCTCGCAGCCCTCGCACTGAGCCAAATGATCGATGAACCGCCGCTCGGTCGCCGGGTCGAGGGCGCCGTCGAGGTAAGCGGTCACCAATTCGACGAACTCGTCACAGTTCATCGTCGGCCGCCCCCTCCGCTGCGCCGAAATACTCCTCCAGACGCCGCCGGACCTGGGCCCTGGCACGATGGAGCAGCACCCGCTGATTGCCGGCAGTGATCCCGAGCAGTTCGCACACCTCGTCCGAGCCATACCCCTCGATGTCGCGAAGGCTCAGAACAACACGGTACCTCGCGGGCAGCGCGGCCAGGGCATCCCCGATCACCCGGCGGACCTCGCTCACCAGGGCACGGTCTTCCGGCGCGTTCCACGGGGCGGGCGCCTGGCCGGGCCGCCAGTGGCCCGGATAAGGATCGTCAGGCCCACGGAACCGCGACGGATCGACCGTGGGCCCGGCGTCCGACTCCGCCTCGGGAAGCGACCCGCTCATGGGGATGGTCCGCTGTTCCTTGACACCGCGAGCTTTGGCCGTACGCACCAGGATGCGATAGACCCAGGTCTTCAGCGACGAGCGGCCCTCGAACCGGGCGATCCCCCTGAAAACGGCCATCCAGGTCTCCTGGACGACCTCCTCGGCCGAGGCGCGGGTGGACACGAAATCGCGGGCCAGCCGCAGCATGCCGGGCGACCACCGGTCCAGCACCAGCCGGAAGGCCTCCTCGTCACCTGCGGCCAGCCGTACGGTCAGGACGTCGTCCGGCGGAAGGGGCGACAGGACGGTTCGGCTGTCCATGAACCCTCCTTGGCGTCGGCCATCGTGAGTACGGCCGACCCTAGCCGAGCGGGTGTGCCCGGCGACCGTCTACCGGTATTCCGGGTTGTCGAAGTCGAAACGACAGCCGGCGTCCCACTCCGAGCGCTGGTTGCCATGCGCGGGGATGCCTCCCGCGTCCTTCAGCATCCGGGCCAGATGCAGCAGATTCCACGTCATGAAGGTGGTGTTGCGATTGGTGAAGTCGTTGTCCGGGCCGCCGGAGCCCGGGTCGAGATAGGACGGCCCGGGCCCGGCCTCGCCGATCCACCCGGCGTCCGCCTGCGGCGGGATGACATAGCCGAGATGCTGCAGGCTGTAGAGGACGTTCATGGCGCAGTGCTTGACGCCGTCCTCGTTGCCGGTGATCAGGCAGCCGCCGACGCGGCCGTAATAGGCATATTGACCGGCCTGGTTGAGCAGGCTCGAGCACGCGTACAGGCGCTCGATCACCCGCTTGGTCACCGAGCTGTTGTCGCCCAGCCAGATCGGCCCGGCGATGACCAGGATGTCCGCGGCGAGGACCTTCTCATAGATGGCGGGCCACTCGTCGGTGGCCCAGCCGTGCTCGGTCATGTCGGGCCAGACGCCGGTGGCGATGTCGTGGTCGATCGCGCGCAACTGCTCGACCTGTACGCCTTGGGCCTGCATGATGTGGACGCTGCGGTCGATCAAGCCCTGCGTGTGGCTGCGATCGGGGCTCTTCTTCAGCGTGCAGTTGACGTACAGGGCGCGAAGGTCGTCATAGGTCGACATGCTCGTTCCTTCCGGTTGCGATTTCATGGGGCCTGACATGTGTGACTGCGTGTGCAGTACGCGGCTGCCGCCCAGGCGTTACATCAGATCGGAGAGATGCGTGGACACGTCGATCGAAACGCTGATCGAGACGAGGAAGAGCCTGCACGGAGTGGCCGAGCTGCTGCTGGCGGGACCACAGTGGAGGGCCTCGCGGGACATCCGCCTGCGCGCCTGGCCGGGCGGGTTCGCGGCCGTGGCCGCTCCCGGGTTCGCCGTGGCCGGCGGCCTGCTCGTCGCCGCGGACGGCGCCGCGATCGGCGCCCTGCACGGCACGACCTACGCCGGCCTGGCCGCGATGGCCGGCGTCACGGCAGGACGCCCCGAGGGCGTCTATGGCGACGGCTCCGACACGCAGCCCACCGATCAGATCACGCTGGACGCCACCGCCACCGAACTGATCGCCGCCGCCTTCGCCGACGGCGACACCGCGCTGCGCGCGCTCGACCCCGCCGGAGAACCGATCCTGTGGCCTGAGCACTTCGACATCGCCATCACCGTAGACGAGGTCAATTACGGCATCTCGCCGGGCGACCAGCACATCCCCGTGCCCTACGCCTACGTCGGACCGTGGAAGCCCCAGCACGGCGACTTCTGGAACATGTCCTTCGGAGCCGCCCGCCTCCTGTCGCGACTCGGTGGCGTGGAGCAGATCCTCGACTTCCTGACCGAGGGACGACGACGTGCGGGCGGCAGCTGACCTGTCGCCCGGCGCTCCACCAAGTCATCTACGTGAGGTCACCATCACCATGGACACCAACGTCCAGAGCTTTGCCGTCGCCAACCTCCGTCGCCGCCCCGAGGTCGTACAGACCGGTGGCTTCGTCGCGGGGTTCGATCCCAGCACCACCAGCCCTCACATCAACTACGCGACCCCGCTGCCCGGCGCCGCGCCGACGAGCCGGGATGTCGCAGTGTTGATCGAGGTGTTCCGCGGTCGCGGTCTCAAGCCCCGGCTCGAGTTCGCGCCGGATGCCGCACCCGCCGTGGAGACCGCGCTGCGCGGGGCGGGATTCACCATCGAGGAGACGCACGAATACCTGGTCTGCACTCCGGCCACGCTGACGATGCCTCCAGTCAGCGCTGCGCTCCTTGTGGAGATCCCGTCCACGGACGAGGACTACGCGTCGATCGACGCCACCTTGACCGAGGCGTTCACCGGCGAGTTCGCCTCGTCTCCAGAAGGCGCGGCCCGGCTGCGCCGCATCCAGGAGAACGGCGGGGCGGTGCGGTTCGTCCGGGCGCCCGGCGGCGGCTGCGCCGGTGGGGCGTCCTGCTCCGCGCCGGCCGTGGGCACGTCGGAGCTGGCAGGTGTGGGCACTCGCCCCGCCTTCCGCGGCCGTGGCATCGCCGCCTCGGTCACCGCCGCGCTGACTGAGACCATGTTCGCCCAGGGCGCGCAGTCGGTGTGGCTGGAGTATTCGGGTGAGGGATCACGCCGCGTCTACGAACGCATCGGCTACGAGCCGCAGGGCACCCGCCTGTACATGGCGCTCGAAGAGTGACGTGCACGGAGGGAGCGATCCAGGGCGGGTCGGATCGGAGGCCCCCTTCGGAAAGCCATGCCCTGCCCTGCAGTGTGCGACAGTGGGCCCCATGCCGCAGACGCACCAGGTGTATCGGTCATGGCTGGCTGACGAGGGCGAGACGCTGATCGCCTCGCTCGACGGGGATCCGGCGACGCCGGTGCCGAGCTGCCCCGGCTGGTCGATCACGGATCTGGTGGCCCATGTCGGCAGCTACCACCGATGGGCCGCCGACCTGCTCCTGGACGCCGTCCAGCAGCCCCGTGCCCCGTACTCGCTGAGGCCGGATCCGGGCATCACGCTCGCCGCGTGGTATCGGGCCTCCCTCGACGTCCTGCTCAAGGCGATCGACACCACCGATCCCGAGACCCCGATGTGGACCGTCACCATCGACCAGAAGGCCGGCGCCTGGTGCCGGCGGCAGGCCCACGACCTCACCGTGCACCGCTGGGACGCCCAGCACGCCCGCGGACATGCCGAGCCGGTTCCTGCCGAGCGCGCCACCGACTTCATCGACGAGCTGTTCGAGACGACGCTGCCCTACACCCTGCCCTTCCTCGGCCGGACCGCGCCCGAAGCCGGCATCGCGCTGCAATCGGCCGACCAGACGTACTACCGGCGCCTCGACGGGACCACCGGCCGGTCACACCTGTCCCGCGATCCAGGCCCGGTCGACGCCGTCCTCACCGGGACCCCATCCGATCTGCTGCTCGCGCTCTGGCGCCGCGCCAACGCGGCCACCCTCACCGGAGACCCGACCGCCCTGGCCGCCTGGCAACAAGCCATTGATGGATAGCCGGCACTAGTCATACCGGACGGCGTCGTGGCGGGTGATGCTGTTGATCAGGGGCAGGGACAGGGCGGTCACCGTGAGGGCGCCGAGCAGTTCACCGGCGGCGGTGATGAGGTAGTCGAAGCCGGGTCCCGCCCAATGCTGCCCGCCGGCCGCGGCGATCGCGGCCGAGGCCGCCATGCCCAGCACCGCGCCGCCGATGACGGTGATGACCAGCGGGGTCGCGGTCTCCAGAAGGACGACGGCCCGCAGTTCGCCGAGGCGCATCCCAGCGGCACGCAGCAGGGAGAAGGGCCGCCGGCGCTCGGTCATCCCCGCGACGGCCGCGACGGTGAGGCTGCAGGCGGCCACGAGCAGCACGAAGAACAGCCCCAGGCGCAACCCGTTGCCGAGCTCGCGTAGTTGCCGGGTGTCCAGATCCACCTGGTCGGTGTGGGTCGACGTGACCGCGCCAGGCAGAACCGCGGCGGTCAGGCCGCGCACCCGGTCTTCCGTGCCCGGACCGCCGTCGGTCATCACGTACAGGGAATGGATCTGGCCCTCATCTGCGGACGGGCTGAGCCGGGTGACGCCCCGCAACCCCCGCGGGGGCAGGCCGGTGAAGGCGGGCCCTCGGCCGCGCCGCCGATGTTCACGACGACGGCCAGGTCGGCGCAGCCGACGGCGAGGACGTGGGGGTCGGCGGTGGCGCGGGCGACGAGCACCCGCCCGTTCGCGGCCAGCGGGGAAAGCCGCCGTACTGGTCGTAGGGCGTACGGGCGAGCAGGGCGCGAAGGGCCGGCGAGACGGCGATCTCCGCCTGTCCCGGCAGCCGGGTGAGCCCCGGCGGGACGGGCGGACGGGCGCCCAGCGCGGCGACGTCGACCCGGAACAGCTCCCGGCCCCGGAAGTGGTCGTCGGCGAACGCGGCGACCCTGGCCTGGTGGGTCACCACGACCACGCTCGTCCCGGTGTCGCGAGCCGCTTGCACGAGCAGGTCCATGACCTGGTCCGCGGCGACCGAGTCGAGCGCGCCGGTCGGCTCGTCAGCGAAGATCACCTTCGGCTCGGCGACCATGGCGCGTGCGATGGCGACCCGCTGGCTCTGTCCGCCGGACAGCTCGCCCGGCAGCCGCTGCTCAAGACCCTCGAGGCCGAGCCGGGGAAACCACCGCTCCGCCGTACGGATCGAGGCGCCACGCCCGCGGCCGGCCAGCAGCAGCGGCAGCGCCACGTTCTCCACGGCCGGCAACTCGGGCACCAGCTGGCCGAACTGGAACACGAACCCGAAACTGACGCGCCGTAATTGGGTGCGCTCGCGGTCGCTCATCCGGTCGACCCGCCGGCCGTCGAAAACCACCTCGCCACTGTCGGGGGTGAGAATCCCGGCCACGCAGTGCAGCAGCGTCGACTTGCCGGAGCCGCTCGGGCCCGTCACGGCCAGCATCTCGCCACCGCCGACGCTCAGGTCGGCGCCGCGCAGCGCCGGCGTCACCCCGAAGCTCTTGTGCAGGTCGCGCGCGAGGAGGATCGGCCCGGCGTTCACCGTACGGCCTCGGCGAGCGAGTCCAGCCGGCCGGCGGCATGATCGATCCACCGCAGGTCGGCCTCGATGTGGAACAACTGGTAGTCGGCCAGCAGCGCCTCGTGCGCCGACGCGCCCCGGCGCGCGGCGGTGAGCTCGCGCATCCGCGCCAGGTGCGTGTCACGCTGGGCGTCGAGGTAGCGCTCGGCCGACCGGCCCGACATCAGCGCCACCACCACTTTCGTGAACAGCACCGCCTGCAACTGCGGCTGGGGCTCCTCCGGCTCGACCAGCCAGTGGTCGAGGTCGGTCACTCCGGCATCGGTGATCGCGTATCGCTTCCGGTCGGGGCCGGCGCCCGGCTCGACCCCCACGGCCGACACCTGCCCGTCGCGGAGCAGCTGAGCCAAGATCCGGTAGACGTGCCCGAAGCGCAGCGGCCGGGCGCCGCCGAACCGGCGGTCGTACTCCTGTTTGAGGTCATACCCGTGCCGTGCCGAGCCTTCCAGCCGCTACGCGCGCCACCCGAGTCCGGGGAACAGCGGAGTGAAACTATGCTCGAGATTGAGGCTGACTCCTATACGGGTGCGGGTTGCCGTAGCGGTCGGGCTCAGGTGATCTCAGCGTGGCGGCGCTGGTGCCGTTCATCGGCGTGGTGGAACACATGGCCGGGGCGGCGCGCACGCCTGGCTGATCTCGGCGCACCGGATCCCGGTAGCGGGCTCGAAATACGACATCAACGATGCGAGAGGAGATCGTCGTGGACCCCGTCGAGATCGGAGGGGTGTTCGATCGCGCCGACGCCGAATTCGCCATGCTGGCCCCCCATCTCTGGGACCCGATCGGCCGGGCCACGGTCGACGTCGCAGACGTCGGGCCAGGTGAGCGGGTGCTCGATATCTGCTGTGGTTCTGGAGGTTCGGCCATTCCGGCCGCCGCCGCGGCCGGTCCGCACGGCTCGGTGGACGCCATCGACCTGGCCGGGGCGCTGCTGCGCCAGGGCAGACGACGCGCCGCCGAACGAGGACTGGCCAACGTGCGCTTCATCCGGACCGACGCCACCACGTGGCGGCCACCGGACGGCGGACGGTACGACGTGGCCATCTGCGTGCACGGCGTGCTCATGCTCCCCGACAAGGACGCCTCCACCGCACGCCTGGCCGGGCTTGTCCGGCCTGGCGGCCGGTTCGCCGTCACCACCTGGGCCAACGGCGCACTGGAGCAGTTGGGCCGCGCACTGACCGAGGCTCTGCAGCGCGTGCGTGGCACGACGGCCGCCTCGCCCACCGGCCGGGGCGCCGCCGCCGAGATCGACTCCGAGAACGGCCTGCGCCACTGGCTGACCGGCCTCGGCCTCACGAAGGTCGCGGTCGTCCGGGTGCCCATGAAGCTCACGCTCACCGACGAACTGGCCTGGCTCCTGGTGCTGGGCAGCGGGCTCCGCGGCATGCTCGACGGCCTGGATCCCCAACGGACATCCCGGGTACGCGGCGTCCTGCTCGCACTGTTACGCGACCGGGGAATCGGCGAATTGGACGCCACCACACTGGTCGGCGTCGGCACCACCTCGATGTGACGCGCCCGGCTCGCGTTC
Organism: Streptosporangiaceae bacterium NEAU-GS5; assembly: GCA_017592665.1. Lineage (GTDB taxonomy): Bacteria > Actinomycetota > Actinomycetes > Streptosporangiales > Streptosporangiaceae > NEAU-GS5. Next base: position 24,140 of record JAGFNW010000035.1, read on the forward strand.
ACGGCTCGCGCAACAGGGGCGCCGCCTCGATGCGGCCGATCCTGGCCAGCACTGGGCCCAGGGCGATCGCGGACATGGCGAGCATCAGCGCGGCGACCGTGATCATGCCGGTGACCGGGAGGGTCAGCAGGGGCGGCGGCAGCGTGAAGAACAGGCTGAGCACCCGTACGGCCAGCACCCCCAGGCCCAGCCCGACCGGTATGCCGATCACCAGGCTGCCGGCCACGGCGATGGTCCCCTCGATCAGTGGGCCGGTGAGCTGCCGGCGCGTGTCCGCGCCGACCATCCGCAGGATCGCGAACTCCCGGCGGCGTTCGATCACCAGGAACGCGCCCAGCACCCCCACTCCGACAGCGCCGATGAGCGCGGCCGACGCCTCCTCGATCCGGCTGAGGCCGTCAAGGTTGAGCGCGGTGAGGCTGCGCTGGTGCTGCCGGAGCAGGCCGGCGATCGTGATCGTCGAGTACTCGCCGAGCTGACGGGTCTGGCTCAGCGTGGCCGCGACGGCCTCCGGGTCCACCCCGGCTGCCACTGTGGCGAGGTAGAAGTCGGGCGGTGGAATCGGCGGCGGGAGCGCGGCGGTGGTCATGACCATCTCCGTGGGCGGTTCGCTCGGCGGGAACGCGCTGTAGATGCCGGTGACATGGAGCGCGAGCTTCTGCGACAGGTCGATGTCGTCGGGGAACACGGTCACGGGGAACGTGTCGCCGGGCCGTACGTCGAAATCCTGGGCGATCTCCTGTGACAGCAGCACCCCGTTCCGGTCGTGCGCGAGCGTGTCGAGCCCGCCGCCCGCAACGATCGTGGGTCCTCCACGCACGGCGGGGCCGTAGGAGCCGGGCTCGAGGGTGAGGATCGTCTTGCGATCGCTGCCCGCCTTGGCCGGGACCAGGCGGACGGGCGTCGAGGCGGTCACGGGTGCCGCGAATCTCGGCGGCGGCTGCACGCGTTCGGTGTCGGGGATCACCCGAAGGTCGCTTCCGAACGCCGCCGCGGCGTCGGCGCGGGTCGCGGTCCGATACGTCGCGGCAAAAGCGGCGGCTTGCGTGCCGAAGGCGACCGCGAGCGCCCCGAGCACCAGGGCGACCGCCGTACGCTGCGGCCTGCGGCCCAGCCAGCGGAGCGTGCCGCGTCGCCAGGACGGCAGCGGACGCGGTCTCGAGGGCCTGCTCCACCGGCTGAGCAGGGCCATCAACAGACGCGTGACCAGCAGGACGGTCCCGGTCCACAGCGCCAGCGGCGCGAGCAGCACGTAGAACGACAGGGCCAGGAGCTGGCCGTCGGCCGGGATGACCTTGAGCCCTCCGGTGAGGTTGTCGACGCCGAGAATGCCCAAGCCCGCCACGAGCGCGACCAGGTCGAGCTTGGCCCGGTGCCAGAGGGGAAGCCGGGCGGCGGCAAGCCAGCGGCGCTCGACCGCGAGAGCGGATCGGCGGCCGGCGCGCACCAGAGGGATGAGGCGCACCGCCATGACGATCGCCCCGGCCGCGATCGCCGCGGCGACCGTAAGCGCGAGGCTGCTCCGCCTGGCGTCGCGCCAGACGGGGTGTCCGATGACCGCCTGTACGGCCGCGGCGGCGGCTCCGAGGCCGAGGACGACGCCCACGAACCCGGCCAGCAGGCCCTGGCCGACGGCCAGCCGTACGAGCTGGGTGTCGGCGGCACCGCGAAGACGGAGCAGCGCGTCTTCGCGGCGGTGGGCTTCGGCCAGCGCGGAGGCGGCGGCCAGCCCGAGCGCCCCGGCCACCAGCGCACCGGGAATGCCCAGCAGGAAGAAGAGGATCTTGGCGTTGGTGGCGTCGACCCCGGCCTCGGCGAGGGGCTCGGCGGCGTTGTCGGCCACCAGGATGGTGCCGGGCGCCCGGCGTTCGAGGGTGCGGCGGAGCGCGCCCGACCAGAGGACCGCGCGGCTCGGGTCCGGTGGATAGGCGCTGTGCGCGACGCTCACGTGCGCCTCGATGGTCCCTGGTGGAAGCTCGGACAACCCGGGGTCGATGACGTCGCTCGCGCCGCCGAGCGCGTCCTGCAGGGCGGGCAGGACCTTGCGTTCGAAGGTCCGGTAGTCCATCAGGATGGACCGGTGGACCGCCGCCACGTCACCCTGGATCTCGCCCGCCGGGATGGCGAACCACGTGGTCGCCTCGCGCAGATCGACCTTGCCGCCGACCGGGACCTCCAGCTTCAGCGGCGGGGCGTCCCCGGCCAGGTCGATTCTCAGCGTGGCCGCGTTGGCGAACCCGGGGGCGGCGGTCACGGCGTCATTGAGCAGGATCCCGCGCCGGAGGTCGCCCGCCGCCCGGATCCACGGATGGTGCTGCAGGTATGCGGGCTCGACGGCGAACAGGCGGGCGGTGACCCGGCCCGGCGTGCCCGGCGAGGTCAGGACCACGTCGGCGGCCCCGAACAGGTCGACGGCTCGCACGCCTTCGACGGTCCGCAGTTGTTCGCGCACCTCTTTGATGTCCACGTTCAGGGATGTGGCGAGCGCGCGCATCTCGATCTGAATCGGTTGCAGCGCCACCCGGGTCATGGTCTGGACGCTGTCGTTGACGTAGAAGAGCGTGGCGGCCAGGGTCGCGACGGGGAAGGCCACGGCCAGCGCCGCGAGGAGCGCGCGGTGCGGCGCGCGCCGAAGTGTCTGCCAGATGAGCCAGGACATCACGTGATCCGTCCCGAAGTGAGCTTCACGATCCGATCGGCGTGACCCGCGACCACCGGGTCGTGGGTCACGAGAACCAGTGCCGCGCCCTGTTCCCGAGCCGCGGTGAGCAACAGGGCGACGACCGCTTTGGCGGTGTCGGTGTCGAGGCTTCCGGTCGGCTCGTCGGCGAGCACGACCGCCGGGCCGGTCACCAGGGCGCGCGCGATCGACGCGCGTTGCTGCTGGCCGCCGGACAGCTGGTCGGGCAGCTTCGCGGCGTGCTCGGCCAGGCCGACGCTCTCCAGCGCGGCTTCGACCCGCTCCCTGCGGGCGCCGGCCGGCACCCGGTCGAGCACCAGCGGCACCTCGACGTTCTCGAAGGCCGTGGCCTGGGGCAGCAGACCCGCGCCCTGGACCACGAAGCCGCAGGTGCGCCGCCGGAACCGGGCCAGCGCCGCACCGGACAGCGACCGCCAGTCCACGCCCAGCAAAAGGACGCGGCCCTTGTCCGGCCGGTCCAGCCCGCCCAGCAGGTGGAGGAGCGTGGTCTTACCCGAGCCGCTCGGCCCGGTCACCGCCACCACCTCGCCGGCGGGCACGGTCAGCGACACGTCGTCGAGGCTGCTCAGCGCCTTGCCGCCGACCGTGTGCACCCGAGTGAGCCCGTCGGCCTCGACCGCCGTCTTCACAGCCCCACCTCACCCGACGACTCCATCGCGCATCACCAGCCTGTGCTCGGCCCGCTCGGCCACGAGCGGATTGTGGGTCACGGTCAGCACCGCCGTGCCGTACGTGGCGCGCAGCGCGTCCAGCAGATCCAGTACGGCTCCCGCGCCGGCCTCGTCGAGCTCCCCGGTCGGCTCGTCGGCGAGGAGCACGGTGGGCCGCGGCGCGATGGCCGTCGCGATGGCCACCCGCTGCGCCTCGCCGCCGGACAGCTGCCGGCTCGGCTGGCGGGCGCGGCCGGGCAGCCCGATCTGGGTCAGGAGTTCGGCCACCCGGTCGCGTACCTCGGCCTTCGGGCGGCCGTCGAGCTGGAGCGGCAGCGCGATGTTGCCCGCCACGTCGAGCAGGGGATGCAGGTTGTCGCGCTGCAGGACCAGGCCGACGGTGCGGCGCCGCCGAATCGCCCGTCCGCTCGGCGGGAGCCGCGTGATGTCCTCGCCCTCGATCAGGACCGAGCCGCCGCTCGGCTCCAGCAGTCCGCCGATGACGTGGACCAGGGTGCTCTTGCCGCTGCCCGAGGGGCCCATCACGCTTGTCCAGGAGCCGCGCTCGAGGGTGAGCTCGGCGCCGCGCAGGGCGACGGTCTCCACGTCCCGTTCTCGGTAGATGTGGTACAGCCCGGCGGCCTCGACCGCGGCCTGGTAGCTCATGCCTTGACCGTCTTCACCAGCGACAGGTCCTCGGTGTGGCCGGTGCGGGCGCGCTTGGTGTAGACGAGCCCGAATCCGGACGCGTAGTACTTAACGTCGAACTTGTCGGGATCGAGTGGGTTGGTGTCGTCGGTGACGACGACGTCCTTATACGCCTTACCGGCCGGCGTGCTCAGGGACTTCGACAGCTGGGTGATCCTCGCCATGTCCTCGGCGATCCCCGGCCGGAACTCCTGACGGTAGCTCTCCCCCACCTTGGGGGCGGCCATCATGATGATCCCCGGCTGGGCGCCGTCGACGCCCGCCTCCCAGGAGCCCTTGGTACTGCTGATCTTGCCGTTCGCGTATTCCGCGGTGGCCTCGCCGAAGTACCACACGTCACCGTTGGCGGCCTGCGCGTACCAGTCGGTGGTCTTCTCGTGCAGCGAGTTGTCGACGGTCACGATGTCCCGCACGACCACGCAGGTGACACCCATGATCACCCTGGTCTCGGCGGTGACGGTCAGCTCCGCGTGCTGCGGCCGGCCGTCCCGCGTCCCTTCGAACACGAGGGTCGTGCCCGGCTTGAGCGGGAAGTACGGGTTGGTGATCTTGTCGGTGAACGTCGCCGGGTCGATCACCGGGTGATAGTCGGGAGTCGCGCTCGGGGCGGCGGTCGCAGCCGGGGCCGCGACGCTCGAGGCGGCGGGCGCGGGCCTGTCCGCGGTCCCGGCGCAGGCGCACACTCCGACGAGCAGAGCCAGCAGGCAAGCGAGATGCTTCACCCGTCCACGGTGCGAACGCGATGGTAAGGCTTCGTTAAGAGCGTGACAGGTACCGTTGGAGGGTGTTCCGGCTGCTTCTGGTCGAAGACGAAGCCGATTTCGCCGCCGCGTTGGCCGACGGCCTGTGCCAGGACGGCTTCAGCGTCGCGACGGTCAAAGACGGGCTGCTGGCGTTCGATCTGCTGCAACACCGGTCGTTCGACGTGATCCTGCTGGATCTCATGCTGCCCGGGTTGAGCGGGCTCGACCTGTGCGCCCGGCTCCGCGCGCGGGGCGTGGAGACCCCCGTCCTGGTCCTGACGGCCCGCACGGCCGAGCGCGATCAGCTGCACGCCCTGGAGATCGGCGCGGACGACTTCCTCACCAAGCCGTTCTCCTACCGGATCCTGCTGGCCCGCACCCGGGTGCTGGTCCGAAGGTCGATGGCGCGCGAGCAGAGCGTGCTGGCCGCCGGCGACCTGGTGCTCGATCGCAAGCGGCGCAGCTGCCACCGGGGCGGGGTGGCCATCGAGCTGACACCGCGGGAGTTCACGCTGCTCGCGCTGCTCATGTCGCACGCCGGGTCCGTCGTGCCCAAGCGCGAAGCCCTGACCGAGGTGTGGGACTTCGCCCTCGACGACGACTCCAAGGTGCTCGAGGTCTACGTCGGCTATCTGCGCCGCAAGATCGATCTGCCGTTCGCCCGGCATGCCCTGGAGACCGTGCGCGGAGTCGGCTACCGGCTTGATCCCCATGGCGGCTAGGCGGCTGCCGGGCGGCGTGCGCGCGCGGCTGACGACCCTGGCGGTGCTGGTCGTGGGGTCGGGGCTGGTCGCCGCCGCCCTTCTGGTCCTCTCGCGCGTCCATGACGATCTCCTGGAGAGCGCCAAGGCTGCCGCCACCCAGCGGGCCGCCGACGTGGCGCAGATGGCGGCGACCGGACGGCTTCCGCCCGCGCTCCCGGCCACAGACGAGTCCAATCCGGTGGTCCAGGTCGTCGACTCCCACGGCACGGTTCTGTCGGCCAGTCCCGAGTTGCGCGGGCTCGGCGCGCTGCTCGGTCGCCGGCCCGTGGATCAGCCGGTGACGGCGCAGATCGGCCGGCTGCCGATCGCCGACGACCAGGAGTACTGGGTCATCGGCGTGCCGGTGGAGACCCCGGCGGGCGAGCCCTTGACCGTCTACGCGGCCACTTCGCTTGAGCCGGTCCAGGAGGGGACCGACGCCACGCTTTCCGCGATGGTGGCCGCGTTCCCCGTGCTCATCATCGTCGTAGGGGGCACGGCCTGGATGCTCGTCGGCCGCGCCCTGCGATCGGTCGAGGCCATCCGGACTCAGGTCGCCGAGATCACGGTCACCGAGCTGGATCGGCGCGTCCCCGAGCCGCCCGGTGACGACGAGCTCGCCCGGCTGGCCCGCACCATGAACGCCATGCTGGCCCGGCTGGAGCAGGCCAACGACCGGCAGCGCCAGTTCGTCAGCGACGCCTCCCATGAGCTGCGCAGCCCGCTCGCGGCCATCCGGACTCGCACCGAGGTCGGCCTCGCCCACCCTGATGCCGCCGATTGGAAGGCGCTCACCCGTGATGTGCATCGGGAGTCGGACCGGCTGCACCGGCTGGTGGAGGCGCTGCTCACGCTGTCACGCGCCGACCACGGGTCAGGCGGGGCCGAGTCGGACGAGATCGACCTGGACGAACTCGTCCTCGCGGAGGTCGAGCCGCTCCGCGCGAGGGGGCAGGTCACCGTCGATCTGTCGGGGTTGTCGGCGGTACGCCTGCGAGCCCGTACGGAGCAGTTGCGCGTGGTGATCCGTAACCTGCTCGAGAACGCCGAGCGATACGCGACCACCACCGTCGCCGTGACGACCTCCGCGGATCAGAGCACCGCTGATTTGATCGTCTGGGACGATGGGCCGGGCATTCCGCCGAACGATCGAGAGCGGGTCTTCGACCGATTCGTCCGCCTCGACGCGGCGCGGGCACATTCCAACGGCGGCGGCCACGGCATCGGCCTGGCGATCGTGCGCGGCATCGTCGGCGGGCACGGCGGACAGGTCTGGATCGCCGAGTCGGCGTCCGGAGCGGAGTTCCACGTGCGGCTCCCGCGCCACACCCGGACGCACACCTGACCCTCCAGCGCGGGAGGCCAGGTCGGCCTTCACGCGCCCGCGGCGATGAGAATGGCGTCGGTGGCGAAGCCGAGCAGCAGGCCGAGCAGCACGCCCCAGGTGGTGATCTCCTTCAGCCCGCTCTTGCGGGCCACGGCGAGCAGTTCGATCACCACGTAGAGGATGGACCCGGCCGCCAGCGCGAGGAACGCGATCGACAGCAGGTCGTTGACCAGGTGCTGGCCGACGAGGGTGCCGAGGAAGGTCGGGCCGCCGCCGATCAGGCCGAGCAGCCCGAGCCGTCCCCACGATGGGCGGATTCCGGCGGCGGCCAGCGGTGCGACAACGCCGAACCCCTCGGTGGCGTTGTGCGCGCCGAACCCGATGACCAGCAGCACGGCCAGCTCCAGCTCACCGGTGGCCGCCGAGTTGCCGATCGCCAGCCCCTCGGCGAAGTTGTGCAGCCCGATGCCGATCGCGATCATGAGCGCCAGATCGCCGGCCTTCGGCTGGATGGGCGCCTGCATCGTGGGGGCGACGGCGGCGCCCGGCCCTTCCGGGCGCGCCGACCTGGTAGCGGTCGCGCGCCGGGCGGCCCACCGGTCGAAGTAGACCAGGCCGATCAGCCCGGCGGTCAGGCCCGCGACCAGCACCACGCCGTTCGCGGCGGCGTCGCCGTAGTGGTGCCGGCTCAACGCCTCGTCGGTAGGTTCCCAGGTGTGTTCCAGCACGTCCCAGAGCAGAAAGATCAAGATGCCGATGGCGACCGCGTTCAGCGCCGCCCTGAGCTTGGGCACCGGGGTTCGCAGCCGCCCGACCGGCAGGCCCAGAAATATGGTGAACCCTGCGATGGCGCCCAGCAGAGCGATCTTGTCGGCCGACATTGTGCCTCCCGAAACCCGGCAACCCGATGACTTAGGGGAGCCTAATCTAACTAAGGATTGCCTAACAAGATGGCGGCAGGCTGGGCGCGGTGCGAGCCGAGAACGGGCGTTCAGCGCTGACGTGTCCCACCGGCCGCGCGCTGCGGGTAAGCGCCCGGTTAAGGTCGCTAATCGGGCCCTGAACTGCGGTTTCTTAGCCTGATTGCATGGATGTGCGACATAGTCTGACGGTGGCCGTGTGTGCCGCGGTGGCGGCCCTGGCCGGGGCCTGCGGACAGGGCGGTCCAGCGGCCGCTCCCGCGAAGGTCGCGGCGGCGGGATCGCCCGCCACACCGGCTCCCGTCGTACACGCGACCGAGTCCAACCCGCCGGGGGACATTCCCGATAACACGGTGTTCGTCGCCTATCGGGCACCAGGTCAGCCGTACGAGGTGAAGGTGCCGGAGGGATGGGCCCGGACCGACCTGCCTACCGGAGCGAGCTTCACCGACAAGCTCAACAGCGTTCGCGTGGAGGTGCCGGCCGCGCACGCAGCGCCCACGGAGGCGTCCATCCGGAACGAGATCCCGGCCGGTAAGGAGATCCGCAAGGTCGACACCGTGTCCCGCAAGGGGGGCACCGCGATCCGCGTGATCTACCGGACCGACAGCCCGCCCGATCCGGTCACCGGCAAGGTGATCAGGGACGAGGTGGAGCGCTATGAGTTCTACCGCGACGGACATGTCGCGGTTCTCGCCCTGAGCGGGCCCGTGGGCGCCGACAACGTCGACCCGTGGCGTACGATTTCGGACTCCTTCCAATGGAAGTGACCGTGTCGTCGGAGACCACGCGCGCGGAGTCGTTGGAGATCGTGCGCGCGGAGGAGCTCTACCGCTTCTACCGGGCGGGCGATGAAGAGGTCCGCGCGCTGCGCGGCGTGTCGCTGACCGTCGCCCCCGGCGAGGTCGTCGCGGTCACCGGGCCGTCCGGGTCGGGCAAGTCCACGCTGATGGCCTGCCTGGCCGGCCTCGACGACCCGGACGGCGGCATGGTGTGGATCGCCGGCCGCCGGATCAGCCACCGCCGGGACGCCGAGCAGGCCGCGCTCCGGGCCCGGCACATCGGCGTGCTGTTCCAGTCGGGCAACCTGATCGAGCATCTCACCGTGGCCCAGAACATCGACCTCGCCCAACGGCTGGCGGGGCGACGCGACCCGGCCTGGCGCGACGCCATACTCGGCAGCCTCGGTCTGACCCTGCGACGCCGGGCCAGGCCAAGTGACCTGTCGGGAGGAGAGTCGGCCAGGGCCGGGCTCGCCGTCGCCCTGGCCAATCGTCCCGCCCTGCTGCTGGCCGACGAGCCGACCGGCGAACTGGACGCGCAGACCGAACACCGGGTGCTGAGCCTGCTCCACGCCCAGGCCGGTGAGCGGACGGGCGTGGTCATCGCCTCGCACAGCCCGGCCGTACGGCAGCGGGCCGACCGAGTGATCCAGCTCAGCGACGGGCGGGTCACATGACGACCATCGACGGGCCTGTAGTGGAGTGCCGCGGACTGGCCAGGACGTACGGCCGGGGCACCCGGGCCGTGGTCGCGGTGCACGGGGTCGGCTGCGTGCTGGAGCCGGGCGCCCAGGTGGCCGTCACCGGGCCGTCCGGCTCGGGTAAGACGACCCTGCTGCATCTGCTGGCCGGCCTCGACCGGCCCACGGCGGGGCAGGTGACCTGGCCCGCGCTGGACGACGAGCCGCGCGGGAAGGTCGCGGTGGTCTTCCAGGGGCCGAGTCTGCTGCCGCCGCTGACCGTCGCGGAGAACGTGGCCCTGCCATCGCTGATCTTCGGATGCCCCGAAGCAGCCGCCCGCAGCGGCGCGCTGGACGCCCTCGGCACGCTCGGGCTCGGCGATCTGGCCGACCGGCTGCCGGACGAGCTGTCCGGCGGGCAGGCCCAGCGGGTGGCGGTGGCCCGCGCGCTGGCCACGCGACCCCGGCTCATCGTCGCCGACGAGCCCACGGCCCACCTCGACTCGGCGCACGCGAGCCAGGTGATCGGCCTGCTCTCGGAGGTGTCGGCGCGGACGGGCGCCGCGCTGCTGGTCGCCACCCACGATCGTGCCGTCGCCGGCCGCCTGCCGGGCCGGTGGGTGATGCGGGACGGCGCATTGCGAGAGGCGGACTCGTGATCATCCTCAACTGGCTGCGCGGCCTGCTGCTCACCCGGACCTGGCGGCTGGCGGCGGCCGCGCTGGGCATCGCCGCGGCCGTGGCGCTGCCGGCCGCGCTGGGCGGCTTCCTCACCTCCGCCAAGGCGACCATGACCGCGCGATCCATCGAGCGCGTACCGGTCGACTGGCAGGTCGAGACGCAGCCCGGCGCGGCCCTCGCCCCGCTGCCGGGGTCGCGCGAGGCCGACTTCGCGCACGTCACCGGCTTCCAGGCCGAGGAAGGCGGGCAGACGCTGACCACCGGGCCCGGCCAGGTGCTCGGCCTGCCCGCCGACTACAGCGCGGTCTTCCCCGGCGAGATCCGCCCGCTCGCGGGCCGGTCGAGCGGCCCGCTGCTGGCCCAGCAGACGGCCGCCAATCTGCACGCCGTGCCGGGATCGACTATCAAGATCCACCGCAAGGGGCTTCCGGACGCGACCGTGACCGTCGCGGGCGTGGTGGATCTGCCGCAGGCCGACTCGCTGTTCCAGCGGGTGGGCGCGCCGCCCGCCGCGCAGCCGCAGGCGCCGCCCGACAACGTGCTGCTGCTGCCGGCCGCCGACTGGCACCGGCTGTTCGACGCACTGCCGCGCGACCAGATCCGCGTTCAATATCACCTGCGTATCGATCATCGGCTGCCGTCCGACCCCGCCGAGGCGTACGTCAAGGTCACCGGAGAGGCCCGCAACCTGGAGGTGCGGCTGGCCGGGGCCGGGCTGGTCGGCGACAACCTCGGTGCGGCGCTCGGCGCGGCACGCGAGGACGCCCTGTACTCGCAGGTGCTGTTCCTGTTCCTCGGCGTGCCCGGGGTCGCACTGGCCATCGCGCTCACCGCCGCGATCACCCGTTCAGGCGCCACCCGGCGGGGCGGGGAACAGGCGCTGCTGCGGGCCCGCGGCGCCTCGCGCACCGCGTTCGTCCGGCTCGCCGTGGCCGAGACCGCCCTGGTCGCGGTCGCCGGCACGGTGATCGGGCTGGGCGTCGCCCTCATCCTGTACGGCTCGGCCGTGCTGACGGCGACCACGATCTGGGCGGCCGGGCTGAGCCTGCTCGCCGCCTGCGCGGCCGTGCTGGCCTCGGTGCTGCGCCCGCCGAGCGTCACGACGGCCCGGCGAGCGGTCGACCAGACGCGGACCCAGTCCCGGACCCCGGCGCCCCTGCGCCTCGGGCTGGACGCGTGGCTGCTCACCGGGTCCCTGACCGTGTTCTGGATCACCAGCAGGAACGGCTACCAGCTGGTCCTGGTCCCCGAAGGGCTGCCGCAGCTCTCCGTGGACTACTGGGCGTTCGCGGGTCCGGCCCTGCTGTGGGCCGGCGGCGGGCTGCTCGCGTGGCGGCTGTCCCGGCTGCTGCTCGGGCCTGGCCGTACGCTCGTCGCGAGGCTGGCGCGCCCCCTCGCCGGCCCGCTGTCGGGCACCGTCGCGGCCACCCTGGCCAGGCAGCGCGGCGCGCTCAGCCGCACGATGACACTGGCCGCGCTGGCGGTGGCCTTCGCCGTGTCCACCGCGGTCTTCGACGCCACCTACCGGCAGCAGACGCTGGTCGACGCCGAACTCACCAACGGCGCGCAGGTGACCGTCAGCCAGACCACGCGCCCCGCGGGCGACCTGGCCGCCGTCCCCGGGGTGGCCGGGGTCGAGCCCCTCCAGCACCGCTTCGCCTACGTCGGCTCCGACCTGCAGGATCTGTACGGCATTCGCCCGCGGACCATCACGGGCGCCACCCACCTGAGCGACGCCTACTTCGCCGCAGGCACGGCACGCCAGATCGTGGACCGGCTCGCCCGGCAGCCCGACGCGCTGCTGGTCAGCCAGGAGACCGTCAACGACTTCCAGCTCCAGCTCGGCGACCAGATCCGGCTGCGCACCGAAGACGGCACGACCATCCCCTTCCACTACGCGGGCATCGTGACAGAGTTCCCGACCGCGCCACGCGACAGCTGCCTGGTCGCCAACGCCACCTATCTGGCTGCGCACACCCCGACAGACGCCGTCTACCTGGTGCGGACCGACGGGACGGCGCCACGCGTGGTCGCCGACCGGCTCCGGGCGCAGCTCGGCCCGGCCGCGAAGATCACCGACATCGAGACCACGCGCCAGGTGGTCGGCTCCAGCCTCACCGCGGTGGATCTGTCCGGCCTCACCGCCATCGAACTCGGATACGCGCTGGCGCTCGCGGTCGCCGCCACCGGACTGCTGCTGGTCCTCGGATTCGCCGAGCGGCGGCGCACCCTGGCGCTCGCGGCCGTGCTCGGTGCGCGGCCGCGCCAGCTCGGCGCGTTCGTGTGGACCGAGGTGCTGCTGACCGCGCTCGCCGGGCTGATCCTCGGCACGGCGATCGGCTGGGCGCTGTCGCGCATGCTCGTCGCCGTGTTGAACGGAGTGTTCGACCCGCCACCCGATCAGCTGGCGGTGCCATGGCCGTACGTGACCGCGGTCGGCTGCCTCGGCGCCGCCGCACTGCTCGCCGCCGGAACCCTCGCCGTACGCGCGACCCGGCGGCTCCCTCTTACCGTGCTGCGCGACCTGTGAGGCCGTGATGCCCGTGCCCGACTCCGCGACCGTCCGACTGCTCCGCGTCCCCGCGCCGCTGACCCTGCTGGCCACCCGGCCGCCGTCTACCTCGTCCGGTTTCTAACCCGGCGCTCACTCGTGAACACGTAGAGTGACCAGATGATCGGCAGACGCGCCGCAGCGGCGCTCCCCCTAGCCGCGCTGGCGGCCCTGGCGGCCTGCACCCCGGCTCCGGCCGTCGCGCCGCCGCCCGTGTCTCCGTCGCCGCCTCCGTCCTCGTCTCCGTCCTCGTCTCCGCCTTCGTCTCTGTCGCTTTCACCGGCGAAGACCCCGATCGACGTGTATGCGGCCGACCGGCCGGGAATGCTCAGCGCGGTCGTCAGGAGCTTCCCCAGCCGGGTGTACGTGCCCAACAGCGCAAGCGGCACGGTTTCCGTCATCGACCCACGCACCTACCGGGTGACCCGCACCTTCCGGGTGGGAACGGTCCCCCAGCATGTGGTCCCCTCGTGGGATCTGCGGACCCTGTGGGTCAACAACAACAGCGACGACTCCCTCACCCCCATCAACCCCCGGACCGGCAGGCCAGGCAGGCCGATCCACGTCGCCGACCCCTACAACCTCTACTTCACACCCGACGGCTCGGCCGCGATCGTCATGGCCGAACGCCTGCGCGAGCTGGACTTCCGCGATCCACACACGATGCGCCTCACCCATCGGCTGCGGGTGCCGTGCACGGGCATCAACCACGGCGACTTCACCGCCGACGGATCACTGTTCCTGGCCAGCTGCGAGTTCTCCGGCCACCTGCTGGTGGTCGATTGGAAGCGCCCGAAGGTGACCCGCGTGATCGTCCTGCACGGTGGCACGCCGATGCCGCAGGACGTCAAGCTGTCGCCGGACGGGACCGTGTTCTACGTGGCCGACATGTGGCGCGGCGGCGTCTGGCTGGTCGACGCGGCCACCTTCCGCGTGCTGCGGTTCCTGCGCACCGGCGACGGCGCCCACGGCCTTTATGTCAGCCGCGACTCCCGCGTCCTCTACGTCTCGGATCGGGGCGCGGGGGACGTGTCCGTGGTCTCCTTCGCCAAGCGGGCCGTCGTCGCCCGATGGCGCATCCCCGGCGGCGGCTCCCCCGACATGGGCGGCGTCACGGCCGACGGCAAGCAGCTGTGGCTGAGCGGCCGCTATCACGGCGTGGTCTACGTCTTCTCCACCGCGACGGGCACGTTGCTGCACACCATCAAGGTCGGGAGCGGCCCGCACGGCCTGTGCGTCTATCCTCAGCCGGGGCGCCACTCCCTCGGCCACACGGGAGTGTTCCGGTGAGACGCCGCGACGTGCTCGCCCTCGCCGCCGCCTGGACGGCCGCCGGCTGCGCCGCCGACTCCCGTGGTAGGCCACCGGGCCCTCGGGCCACTCCGCCGACGCCTCGGGACACTCCGCCGGCGTCCAGCCGTACGGCGGAAAGCACGCCGGAGAGCGCGAAGCAGACCGTCGGGAGCGTCGCCGAGGAGGTCGCGCACGGGCCGCGCGATCGGCCGCTGATCGCGCTCACCTTCCACGGCGCGGGATCTCCCCGGCTGGCCGATCGGATGCTCCGCGCGTTCGACCGGCACCGCGCGCACGCCACGATCCTTGCGGTCGGGACCTGGCTCGACCAATATCCGGCGGTCGCCCGGCGCATCCTCGACGCGGGCCACGACCTGGGCAACCACACCCAGCGCCACCTGGCCATCGCCACGATGCACGCCGCGGCCGCGCGGGCGGAGATCGACGACTGCGCGGCGCGGCTGCGGGCGCTGACCGGTTCTCCAGGATCGTGGTTCCGGCCCTCGGCGACCCCGCACGCCACTGCGCTGATCCGCCGCCTCGCCGCCCGCGCCGGCTACCCAACCTGCCTGTCCTACGACGTCGACTCCCTCGACTACACCGACCCGGGGCCGGCCGCGATCATCACGACCGTCCTGCGTGCCGTACGCCCCGGGTCGATCGTCAGCCTCCACCTCGGCCATCCCGGAACCGCCGACGCGCTGCCCGACCTGCTGACCGCACTGCGCGCCAAGGGTCTGCGCCCGGTCAACGCCACCCAGTTGCTCACCCGATGAACGGGCTCAGCTGTAGACCGGATACCAGTAGCCGCAGTTGAACGAATATCTGGAGTGTTCGCCGAGGGTCTGGCAGAGCTGCACCTTGATGGCGCGCACATTGCGCTCGGTGAAGAAGAAGCCGAAGTAGTCCTGTGCGTTGTCGCCGCACCACACCTTGTGATAGCTGTCGGACCAGTGGTTGCGGTTCAGGTGGCGCACCTTGAACTTCACGAGGGCGCACTTGTCCTGCGACTTGTATTGAGACGAGTCCAGGTCATACAGCTGCCCCGAGACGCCGGCCTCGTTCGACTTCTTCTTGTTGTTCCAGTTGACGTACGCCGCCCCGTAGGACGAAGCCAAATCATGCTTCGAGTAATACGGGCCCCACTCGTACGGGTCGGTGGTGAAAGTGACGGTGGGCGTCGGGCTCGCGGTCGGGTTGGCGGTCGACGCGCCGGCGGTCGAGCCGAAAGCCAGCGCGCCGAGAGCCATGATCCCGGCGGTGACGGTGACTCCAAACATGGTGCCGATGGTGCGATTCACTGTGTTCCCCCTGCTTGAGGACTATTCCCCCTGGCGGCGTGCGCCGTTCGAGGCTCACGGTCAACGGCCGTGTGATGGGGATAGGAATAGCCCGGCCTTGTTGCCGCCCCGTTGCCGCACGGCAGCCGCCCGCCGCGCTTATCGACCCGGCGACGAAGGCGACCGGCTGGCGCCGGTGTCGTAGTGCAGTCCGTCGATGAGGAGCGCGACCATTCGCCGGCTGAAGGAGGCGCCGGCGTGGGGCACCGGCACGCACAGATTCGCGATGGCATACAGCAGGTCCCTGGCACTGACGTCGGCGCGGATTTCGCCACTTTCCATCGCGGCATCGAGCAGTGACCCGAGGGCGGGCTCAAGCCGTCCCATGAAATAGCCGGGCAGCGCGTCGAAGGCCGGGTCGCCGGAGTGCAGGGCGGTGGCGAGTCCTCGCTTGGTGGCCAGGAATTCGGTGTATCGGTGGAGCCACATCCCCAGCGCCACCCCCGGCTCATTCACTGTGGCCAGTGCCGGTGCGGCATCGGCGCACGCGTCCACCTCGTGCCGGAACACGGCCACGACCAGATCCGAGCGCTGTGGAAAATGCCGATAGAGCGTTCCGACTCCGACGCCGGCCAGATCGGTGATCTCCTTGGCGGGCGCGTCCACGCCGGACGTGGCGAAGACGGCCTTCGCCGCCACGAGCAGCGCGTCGACGTTGCGCTGCGCGTCGGCGCGCAGCCGGCGCGGCGTGCGCTCGCCTGTGTCTCGACCCGCCCCTGCCGATGCCGTGTGCTCCGTCATGACTCCCTCGTTTTGCTAAACGGAAAGCTATTCCGTATAGTTCCGGAATGACGTTCCGCTTAGGCTCAATGGTACGGCGCCAGGCGACGTCCCCGCACCCTGCCTGCCATCTCAGGAGGATCCACATGCAGTACCGCACTCTTGGCCGGACCGGGATCAAGGTCAGCCCGTACGCGCTCGGCGCGATGATGTTCGGAGCCATCGGCAACCCCGACCACGACGACGCGACCCGCATCATCCACAAGGCGCTGGACGCGGGGATCAACTTCATCGACACGGCCGACGTGTACTCCCAGGGCGAGTCGGAGCAGATCGTGGGCGCGGCGCTCAAGGGCCGCCGTGACGAGGTGGTCCTCGCGACAAAACTGAGCCGCCCCATGGGCGACGACCCGAACCAGCAGGGCGCCTCACGACGCTGGATCATGACTGCGGTGGAAAGCTCGCTGCGCCGCCTGCAGACCGACCACATCGACATCTACCAGATCCATCGGCCGGACCCCGACACCGACATCGAGGAGACCCTCTCCGCGCTTTCGGATCTGATCCACGCCGGCAAGGTCCGCGTGATCGGCTCGTCGGCGATGCCCGCCTCCGACATCGTGGAGGCGCAGTGGGTGGCCGAGCGGCGCGGCCTGGAGCGGTTCCGCACCGAGCAGCCGACGTACTCGATCCTCAACCGCGCCATCGAAACCGAGGTGCTGCCCGTCGCGCAGCGCTACGGAATGGGCACGCTCGTATGGAGCCCGCTGGCCAAGGGCATGCTCACCGGGCGCATCCGGAAGGGGCGGCAGACCGACCTCCGCCGGGCCGCCATCTTCACGAGCTTCAGCGACGAGCGCCGCCTCGACGCCATCGAGCAGATCATCCCGCTCGCCGAGCAGGCGGGCCTGCCGATGACGCACCTGGCGATGGCCTTCGCGATCGCTCATCCGGGCGTGACCAGCGCGCTCATCGGACCGCGCACGATGGAGCAGCTCGACGACCTGCTCGCCGGCGCCGACGTCAGGCTCACCGACGACGTCCTCGACCGGATCGACGAGATCGTCCCTCCTGGCACCGACGTCGGCGCGCCCGACCAGTCCGCCTACCGCCCTCCGGCCCTGCAGCACCCGGACCTGCGCCGCCGCCACACCACCGAACGCGCCGCCGCCTGACGAGCGGTGGCGCGGCCACCGCCCGGCAGGCGACCGCGCTCCTGGCGTGGGGACCTAGGTCAGCTGTAGGAGTACGAAGAGACGCTGCAGTTGGTGACCCACGGACCGGGGTAGACCGGACCGGTGGAGCAAACCCAGGTGGCGGTTACGGTGGAGATCCCGGCGGGCACGCTCACCCCGCCCGAGCTGCCGTAGAGGTCGTACGTGTGGCCTTGGCTGCACTTGGCCTGAACCCCGGCCGACGTTGCCCCGTTGGCGAGCGCCACCGAGAACTGGAACGAGTGGTTGGCCGGGTTGGCGACCAGTGAGCTGTTGGGGACGGCACCGCCGGGCCCCACGATGAATGAGGGATACCAGTCCCTGGTGTCCCCGAAGTAGTCGACGTTGCTGCAGTCCACCGTGGCGTTCAACGTCACGACGGTCGCCGCGGCGGGCCGCGGCGCGAACACGGCCACCATCGCGGTTGTGGCCAGGGCCGAGGCCAGCGCCCGGCGGACCAGGTTGCGGGACATGAAACTCCTTTGCTCCGATGGTCAGGATCGTGAGCGTGATGCGGGAGCCACGAGTTCGGCCCGCCGCATATGCGGGCCCGCCAATCACCCACAGGGGACGAATGTGCGGGACCGAAGATCCGAGTACTCGCGCGACATTTTTTCTCTGTCACCGGCTCGAGGCGCCGTTCGGTGGACGTGTGTGGACAACTCCCACCGAACCACGAGCTAGCGGCATGATCATCTTTCATGCACAGGACAACACGGGACACCGTCCGGCGGCGATGCGCCGATGCCCGAGATCGAGCAGGTGACGCGTGCCCCGGTCGGCCCCATGCCCCGCTCCACGTCGGCGTGCCGCCAATTATCTGGGCCGGAGTACGAAAGTTTCAGCCACGCCTTCCCTCGTTGTGGCGTTCTTCCTGGTCGGAAGCGGGCACTGGGTGCAGGGCAAGCCCGGCCCCTTGTTGATTCGAGACCCGGCACCTAATTTTCGGGGTGCACCGCTCCGACATGAAAGCAAAAATGTTAGCGCTAACATAGCGTCCTCGCGGCCCGAAGAAGGGACGGATCGCCCATGACGACAAGGACACGCCTGCTCAGCGGCCTCACGGCCGGAGTGGCGTTAATCGCGGCGGCGATGTTCGCCACCACCACGGCAAGCGCCGACACCTCCTTCCAGCTTCGCAACGACGGCGCCGGCCGATGCGTGGACTCGCCGAACAGCGCCTCCGCCAACGGCACCCTGCTGCAGATCTTCGACTGCAACTCCAACCCCAACCAGCGGTTCATCTACACCGACGCCAAACGACTCCAGATCCTCGGCAAATGCCTGGACTCCCCCACCGGCGCCGGCTCGGGAACCCGCGTCCAGCTCTGGGACTGCCACACCGGCACCAACCAGCAGTGGAACGTCAACACCAACGGCACCGTCACCAACGGAGCCAACAACCTCTGCCTCGCCGTCACCGCCACCGGCAACACCAGCCCGGTGACCCTCGCCACCTGCAACGGCAGCACCAACCAGCGCTGGACCCGCCTCAACGAGACCCAGCCCTCGCCATCGCCCAGCGCCTCCCCATCACCGTCGCCGAGCGGCACGTGCGCGCTTCCCTCGACCTACCGCTGGACATCGACCGGCTCGCTGGCGAACCCGAAATCGGGATGGGTCTCACTCAAGGACTTCACCACCGTCACCTTCAACGGCAGGCATCTGGTCTACGGGACGACGCACGACACCGGAACCAGATGGGGCTCGATGAACTTCGCCCTGTTCACCAACTGGTCCGACATGGCCTCGGCGACCCAGAACACGATGTCGTCCTCCACCGTCGCCCCCACCCTGTTCTTCTTCGCCCCCAGGAACATCTGGGTGCTGGCCTACCAATGGGGCGCGACCGCGTTCTCCTACCGGACCTCCAGCGACCCCAGCAACGCCAACGGCTGGTCATCGGAACAGACGCTGTTCACCGGAAGCATCTCCGGCTCCGGCACCGGGCCCATCGACCAGACGCTGATCGGTGACAGCACGAACATGTACCTGTTCTTCGCCGGGGACAACGGCAAGATCTACCGGGCCAGCATGCCCATCGGGAACTTCCCGGGCAGCTTCGGCTCGACCTCCACAGTGATCATGAGCGACTCGACGAACAACCTCTTCGAGGCCGTTCAGGTCTACAAGCTCCAGGGCCAGACCCGCTACCTCATGATCGTCGAGTCGATCGGCTCGCAGGGCCGCTACTTCCGCTCGTACACAGCCACCAGCCTGGGCGGCTCGTGGACAGCCCAGGCCACGAGCGAGAGCAGCCCCTTCGCCGGCAAGGCCAACAGCGGCGCCACCTGGACCAACGACATCAGCCACGGCGACCTGATCCGCAGCAACCCCGACCAGACCATGACCGTCGACCCCTGCAACCTGCAGCTGCTCTACCAAGGACGCAGCACCAGCTCCGGCGGCGACTACGGCCTGCTGCCCTACCGGCCGGGCCTGCTCACACTGCAGCGCTGACGACGTCACCGGCTCCACGTGCCGACCGGCTCAGTCCGCTCCCGCCGACCGCTTCTTCGCGGCCGGCGGGAGGGGAGCACTAGGACGGGACGGTGTCGAGAAGGTCGGCGACGATCCGGTTGGCGGCCTCTTCCAGGGCGGCGTAGCGGTCGAGGAGGACGGCGTGCGCGCGCGGGGCGGGCCAGCCGGACGGAAGGTCGCGCAGCGGCAGGCGCGGGTCGTGGCGGATCGTTCCCAGCCACTCCGACAGCAGGAAGAGCTTGCGGGCCAGCGGGTCGGTCACGGCGGGCAGCGGATCCAGGCGGTCCCAGCGGCTGAGGAAGGTCTCGTAGCGAGCGGCCAGCCCGTCGAGGTCGTACGCCTCCGCCAGAAGCGGCCCGATCTCGGCCGGGTGCACGAGCCGAGCCGAGAAGACCTTGACGTGATCCTCGAGGGCCAGCTCGGCGAGGATCGCGCCGACGTCGACCCGGGACGGCGCGATCCACAGCCCGTTGTGGATCGGCCCGAAGCCGGACCAGGTCAGCCGGGACCGCAGGTCGTGGCGGATGTTGCGCCACTCCTCCGGCAGCGAGAACCCGACGAGGGTCCATTCGCCGTCGCAGTCGAGGTTGACGGGTCCGGTGGACCAGACTCTGGCCTCGCCGTCCTTGAGGATCTCGGTCGAGTGCTCGGTGAGCCCGAAGTACATCTTCCGGCCCCGCTTCTGGCGGCGCAGCAGCCCCCGGCTCACCATCCGGGTGAGGGTGGAGCGGGTGGCGTGCCCGGACACACCTACCCGCGCCATCACGTCGAGGTAGCTACCGGAGAACACGCTGATGTCCCGGCCCAGCACGTAGTTGCCGAGGAAGGTCAGCATCAGGGTCTGCGGCCGGAGCACAGGCGGTTCCTCGGCGTTCATGGCTCTCAAGGCTAGGGGGTGACCAGATGGGGAGGCCGGTAGGGCAGGAACATGCCGCCGTCCAGGCCGAGCGCGGCGGCGGCCCGGTTGAGCCCGGCCGCCGTGACGTCGCCCCAGCGCCCGGTGACGACCCGGTTCTGTACGGCGTCGACGCCCGCGACCAGTTCGGCGGTGGTGAAGGCGCAGTGCCCGGCGCGGTCCACGAAGGCCTGCCGGAGCAACTCCGGCCGGGTGACCCGGGAGGCGTACGCCCGCTCCTGCTCCACGGGGACGAGCTGGTCGGAGATGGTGTGCAGGTTCAGCTCAGGGGCATGGAGCCGTCCGGTCGGGGTCGAGGTCCGCAGCATCCATCCCAGCGCCTCGCGGTCGCGTGGTATCGCGGCGTGGGAGGTCAGGTCTGCCAGATCCGCCCGCAGGTTACTGCCCGCCGACCGGTACAAGGCGGCCACCTGGGCGAAGTGCGGCGACTCGCGCAGCAGCCGGGCGAAGTCGACCCCGGCCGTCCAGCCGCTGTCCCCGCCGGCCGCCAGCTCGATCCAATAGCGGCCTCCCACCACGAAGTTGAGCACGCTGGTCATCCACTGGTACTGCTGCGCCTCCTGACCCCCGTAGTCGCGCGGGCCGGGCTTGTCCATCCCGGGGAACCACGCCGACTGGTTGAGGTAGGCGGCGGCCAGCGCGATCCGGGCCCGTCCGGCGGGCGTCGCCTGGGCGTCCTTGAGCAGTTGAGTGAGGATGGCGCCGGTGGCCGACGCGTCGGCCTGGGTGGCGAATCCGGTGAGCCGGATGCTCTCCGAGGGGGCCAGCAGCCGGGCCAGGGTGTATTCGGCCGTCAGCTGGTAGGCGTTCAGATCCACGCCTCCCGCGACGATCCCGCAGGTGGTGAGGGCGCCGTCGACCCTGCCGGTCTCGGCGATCCGGGCGCTGATCAGCCCGCCCATCGAGGTGCCGAACGCGATGACGCGCTTCGGCCGGCCGGCCAGGGCCGCGACGGCCGTCGCCGTGTCGAGCTGATCCTCGACGGCGCTGCCCAGCGCCCACCACGAGCCGTCGGGGTCGTACGAGGAGCCGGCCAGCGCGTAGCCCCGTGCGAGCAGGGCCGCGGCCACCGCCGGGCTCGGCGCGTCCTGGGCGATGAGCGGCCCGAACCCGTGGCTGTAGAGCAGCAGGGTGCCGTTCCATTCCGCGGGGACGTCGGCCACCCAGGTAGACCCGTCCGCGAGAGCGCCGGTGAAGTGACCCGACTCCGCATGCGCAGGGGCGAGCGGCATCAGCAGCACCGCCGCCAGGACGATCACGAATCGTTTCACATTTCAGATAGTCGGCAGAGTGTTGACGTTCGTCAATAGAGCGCCTAACTTCAGGGTTCCCACCCTGTGAGGCGCTCATGATCAGGATCATGCCGGTCCTCGCCGGTCTCTCCCTCGTCTTATCCGCCACCGCTTGCGGCGGCTCCTCAGGAAGCGGCGACGGCCCCATCAAAATCGGCCTCATCGTCTCCCTCACGGGCAACTACGCGCCCCTCGGCAGCGAGGACAAGAAGGCGGTCGAGCTGGCCGTCGAGCAGGTCAACGCCAAGGGCGGCCTGCTCGGCCGCAAGGTCGAGATCGTCTTCCGCGACGACAAGACCCTGCCCGACCAGGCCGTGCTGGCCTTCAACGACATCAAGGGGCAGGAGCTCACCGGGATGATCGGCCCGGTGTTCTCCAATTCGGCGCTCGCCGTCGAGCCGCTCGCCCAGCGGCAGAAGCTGCCGTATCTCTCCCTGTCTCCGGCCACCGAACAGGTCAACCCGATCAAGTCGTACATCTTCGTGACGCCCGCGCTGGCCTCGATGTACGCCGAGCGTTTCCTGCAGTACCTCCAGAACGCGAAGATCACCAAGATCGCGGTCGCGCACGACTCCAAGAGCGCCTACGCGGTCTCGGGATACACGGCGCTCACCCAGCTCGCATCGAAGTACGGGGTGCAGATCGTCCAGGACGACTCATTCGAGACCACCACCACCGACTTCAGCCCGATCCTCACCCACGTCCGCGGCTCGGACGCGCAAGGGTTCATGTTCTGGGGCACCGGCGCGCCGGGCGTCATCGTGACCAAGCAGTACGCCGCGGCCGGGCTGAAGATTCCGCTGCTGCTCACCGGCTCGCAGGCGAGCAAGCTGTGGCTCACCCCGGTCGGCCCGGCCGGTGAGGGCATCACGATCGAGAGCGCGATCGGCGTCGTCGGCGACGCCCTGCCGGACGGCCCGCAGAAGCAGATCATCGACCAGATGGCAGGCCCCTTCAAGACCAAGTACGGCTACCCGCCGCCGCAGTTCGCGCAGGACGGCTACAGTGCGGCCCTGCTGCTGTTCCAGGCCATCAGGAACGCCGGCGGCACCGATCCTGAGAAGATCCAAAAAGCGCTGGAATCGATGAAGCTGATCACTCCCAACGGCCTGTTCAAGTACTCCCCCACCGACCATTCCGGCCTCAGCCCGGCCTACATCTCGGTCAACACCGTTACCAACGGCGCCTTCGTCCCCACCGAGTGGGCCAAGGCGCAGCTGCTCCAGACCATCGCCACGCAGGGATGAGCGGTCTTGAAGTGAGCGCCGTCGCCAAGCACTTCGGCGGCGTGTACGCCGTCCGCGACGTCTCGTTGAGCGTCGCGGACGGTGAACTGCGCGGCATCATCGGCCCGAACGGCGCGGGCAAATCCACCCTGTTCAACGTGATCAGCGGGCACCTGGCCGCCGACGAGGGCGCCATCTCGCTCGACGGCCGGCGCATCGAGCGGCTGCCGCCGCACCAGCGGGCCGGGCTCGGCGTCTCGATCGTGTTCCAGGCCGCCCGCATCTTCCGCGGCATGACCGTAGGCGAGAACGTCATGGTCGGGGCGCACCGCACCACGTCGGCCGGCTTCACGGCCGCGGCGCTGCGACTGCCGGCGCACCGAAGGGACGAGCGCCGGATCGCGGCCGCGGCCCACGCGGCGCTCGAAATGACCGGCCTGAGCGAGTTCGCCGACCGGGACGCGGGAACGCTGCCGCACGGGCTCCAGCGCTCGATGCAGCTGGCCCGCGCGCTGTGCGCGGAGCCGTCGCTGCTGCTGCTCGACGAGCCCGCCTCCGGCCTCCGCGCCGCCGAACGCGAGGACCTCATCGAGCTGCTGCGCAAACTACGCGACACCGGCCTCACGATCATGCTGGTCGAGCACGACGTCGCGCTGGTCGGCCGGCTCGCCGACCGGATCACCGTGCTCGATCTCGGCGCCGTCATCGCCGAAGGCACCCCCGGACAGATCCGGGACCACCCGCAGGTGATCGCCGCCTACCTGGGGGCCGCCCCATGATCCAGGTGCGCGACCTGGTGGTCCGCTATGGCTCGGCGACGGCGCTCGACCACGTCTCGCTTACCGTGGAGACCGGCGAGCTCGTCGCGCTCATCGGCCCGAACGGCGCCGGCAAGACCACTCTGGTCAACACGCTGTCCGGCATCCTGCGGCCCGCGTCGGGCTCGATCGAGGTCACGGGCCGGCTGGCGCACGTGCCCGAGGGCCGCCACCTGTTCGGCGATCTCACCGTCGAGGACAACCTGCGGCTGGGAGCGTGGCGCTCCAGGGACAGAGACCCCTCCTGGCTGTACGGCCTGCAGCCTCAGCTCGCCGAGTTACGCAGGCGAAAAGCACGCACCCTGTCGGGCGGACAACAGCAACTGGTCGCCGTGGGCCGCGCGCTGATGGCCCGCCCGGACGTCCTCATGATCGACGAGCTGTCCCTGGGCCTGGCTCCCCTCGTGGTGACCCAGCTCGCCGCCGAGCTGACCGCCCTTCACCGGGACCAGGGGATGGCCCTGCTCCTCATCGACCAGAACGCCCGGCTGGCCTTCGACCTGTGCGACCGCGCCTACGTCCTTGAGGCCGGCCGGAATGTGGCCGAGGGCCCGTGCGCGGAGCTGGCCCGCAGCCCCGAGGTCGCGCGCGCCTATCTCGGCGGCCCGGTGAAGGAGATCTCGTGAGCGATTTCCTCTCCTACGTGCTCAACGGCCTGGCGGTCGGCTGCGGATTCGCGCTGCTGGCCAGCGGCCTGGTCACCATCCACCGGGTCACCGGCGTGGTCAACTTCGCGCAGGCCATGTTCGCCGTCGTCGCCGGACTGACGGCCGGCTCCGCGCTCGGCGCGGGCCTGCCGCACGGGGCGGCCGAGCTGGCGGGGGTCGCGATCGCGGTCATCGCCGGGCTGCTGACCGGGCTGGCCGCCGTCGGCAGGCGCGGCACCACGCCACAGTCCGCTCTGATCGTCACGCTCGGGGTCGGCATCCTCGCGTACGCCGTGGAGATCGCGATCTGGGGGGACCAGCCGCGATCGTTCGCCGGGCTGCCGGGCTCGCTCGAGGTGGGCGGCGTGGCCATCCAATGGCAATATCTGCTGGTCATCGGTGTCGCGGCGGCGGTGTTCGCGGCGCTGGCCCTGTTCTTCGCCCGCACCGACCGGGGCAAGGCGCTCACCGCCTGCGCGTCCGACCCGTACGGCGCCCGGCTGGTCGGCATCGACGTGCTCCGAATGAGCCTGATCGCCTTCGCGCTCGGCGGCGGGCTCGGCGGGATCGCCGGAGTGCTGGTGACCCCGCTGCAGCCGATCTCGTTCGACTCCGACGTGGCCCTGATCGTGAACGGCTTCGCGGCGGCCATCATGGGCGGCCTGAACCGGCCCGGCCCGGCGCTGGCCGGTGGCCTGCTGCTGGGCGTGGCCGAGGCGCTGGTCGCCGGATACGGCAACGCCGCGCACCAGACGGAGATCGCGCTGGTCCTCATGCTGGCGATCATGATCTGGCGGGCCGTGCGCACCCCCGTCGTGCAGGAGGAGACGGTATGAGCCGCGTCACGAGGAGGATCGCGCTCGGGATCGGTGCGGCGGTCACGCTCGCGCTGCCCCTCGTGCTCGACTCGGGACAGCTGTCGATATACATCCTGCTCGGGCTGACGGCCATCGTCACGGTCGGGCTGTCGATGCTCATGGGGTATGCCGGGCAGGTCTCGCTGGGCCAGGCCGCCTTCTACGGGATCGGCGCGTACACGGCGGGCCTGCTGGCCCTGCACGGTTGGCCGCCGCTCATCGGCCTGGTCGCCGCGCCGCTCGCCGCCGCCCTGGCCGCTCTGGTGCTCGGGGTTCCGCTGCTGCGGCTGCGTGGCCATCACCTGGCGTTCGCCACGCTGGCCATGCAGCTCATCTTGCTGTCGATCGCCGACAACCAGGCCTGGATGGGCGGCAGCATCGGACTGCAGGGCATCCCGCAGCTCAGCCTCGGATCGCTGGAGTTCGACACCGACATGTCGTACGCCTATGTCACCTGGATCGCGCTCGCGGGCGTCGTGCTGACAGCCCGGAACGTGATCCAGTCGCGGCCGGGCCGCGCGCTGCGCGCGCTGGCCACCAGCGAGGTCGCGGCCGAGTCGGCGGGCATCCCGGTCGGCCGATACAAGCTGACGGTCTTCGCGCTGTCGGCCGGATTCGCCGGCCTGGCCGGCGGCATCTACGCCTTCTACCTGGGATACGTCTCGCCGGGTTCGTTCCCGATTCTGCTGTCGGTCGGATATGTCGTCATGGTCGTGGTCGGCGGGCTCGGCACGATCTGGGGCGCGCTGGCCGGCACGGCCGCCGTCACCCTGCTGGTCCAACTCCTCAATCAGCTGGGCACACGCGACGGGGTCCCGGGATGGCTGCCGAGCGTGCTGTCGTACGCGGTGTACGCGGTGCTGCTGATCGCCGTCGTCCTCTATCTGCCGCGCGGCATCGTGCCCGCGCTCGTCTCGCTGCGAAGAAGGGCGGATTCATGAGCATCGACCTCACGGGGAAGGTCGCCATCGTGACCGGCGCGGGCCGTGGGCTCGGCCTCGCCTACGCGTCGGAACTGGCGGCCAAGGGGGCGTCCGTCGTGGTGAACGACGCCGACGGGGACGCCGCCGTGGCAGCCGCGAAGCTTGTCGGCGGGGTGGCCGAGGTGGCCTCCGTCGGCACGGCCGAGGCGGCGGAGAAGCTGGTCTACCGCGCGGTCTCCGAGTTCGGCAGGCTGGACATCATGGTCACCAACGCGGGAATCCTGCGTGACCGGGTGCTGTGGAAGATGACGGACGACGAATTCGACGAGGTCGTCACCACGCATCTCCGCGGCACGTTCACCTGCGGCCGCGCCGCGGTCGCCCTTCTTCGCGAGCAGGGAGAGGGCGGGCGGCTGATCCTGGTCGGGTCGCCCGCCGGGCAGCGCGGCAACTTCGGCCAGACCAACTACGCGGCGGCCAAGGCCGGCATCGCGGCGCTGGCGCGCACCTGGTCGATGGAGTGCGCGAGGGCGGCCATCACCGTGAACGCCGTCATCCCGGTCGCGGCCACCGCGATGACGGCGACGATTCCCGCCTTCGCGCCGCACATCGAGAGTGGTGAGCCGTTCCCGGAATGGCTGCGCAAGGGCGAGGGGTTCGGCACGCCCGCGGACGCGGCCGGGCTGGTCGCCTTCCTCGCCTCGGAGGACGCCGCCGCGGTGACCGGGCAGTGCATCGGCATCGGCGGCGACCGGCTCTCGATCTGGTCGCATCCCGCCGAGATCGCGGCCGCGTACCGGGACGGCGGCTGGACCGCGGACGCGATCGCTGGAATCTGGTCCGCCGGGCTCGGCCGTTTCGTCCAGAGCGTCGGCATCCCGGGCCCCGTGCAATGAATCTCTCCGAGATCGTGGCGATCGACGTCCACACGCACGCGGAGGTCTCCGAGAAGGGCCCGGCGTCGCTGTCCGACGAGCTCAACGACGCTTCCTCGGGCTACTTCAAGGTCCAGGGCCCGCGCAAGCCGACAGTGCCGGAGATCGCGGCGTACTACCGGGAGCGGAACATGGCCGCCGTGGTCTTCACCGTGGACGCCGAGACCGCCACCGGACGGCCGCCGGTCCCCAACGAGGAGGTGGCCGAGGCCTGCGCGGCCAACGCCGACGTGCTGATCCCTTTCGCGAGCGTGGACCCGTGGAAGGGGCGCGCCGCCGTCCGTGACGCCCGGCGGCTCATCGACGAGTACGGCGTGCGCGGCTTCAAGTTCCACCCCAACCTGCAGGCCTTCCACCCCAACGACCGGATGGCCTACCCGCTGTATGAGGTGCTGCAGGAGCTGGACGTCATCGCGCTGTTCCACACCGGTCAGACCGGCATCGGCGCGGGCGTGCCGGGCGGCGGCGGGATCCGGCTCAAATACTCCAACCCGATGGACGTGGACGACGTCGCCGCGGACTTCCCCCACCTGTCGATCATCCTGGCGCACCCGTCGTTCCCCTGGCAGGACGAGGCGCTCGCGGTGGCCACCCACAAGCCGGGCGTGCACATCGACCTGTCCGGCTGGTCGCCGAAATACTTTCCACCCCAGCTCGTCCACTACGCCAACACCCTGCTCAAAGACAAGGTGCTCTTCGGCTCCGACTACCCGGTGATCAGCCCCGACCGATGGCTGGCCGACTTCGCCAAACTCGACATAAAGCCCGAGGTCAGGCCCCGCATCCTCAAGGACAACGCGGCCCGCCTCCTCGGCCTCTCCTGAAAGGGGGATCGACATGCGCAACCAGGGGCTCGGCTCATGGCCTGCCCGGCGCGCCCGCATCTCCCCCGGCGGCGCCGCGCTGCTCTTCGAGGGGACGGCGCTCAGCTATCAGGACGTTCACGAGCGGGTGACCCGGCTGGCGTACGGGCTGCGCGGCCTCGGGATCCGCCGCGGCGACCGGGTCGCCTACCTCGGGCCCAACCACCCGGCCCTGCTGGAGACCCTCTTCGCGTGCGCCGCCCTGGGCGCGCTGTTCGTGCCGCTGAACTTCCGGCTCAGCCCGCCCGAGCTCGAGTTCATCCTCGCCGACTGCGGCGCGGCGCTGCTCGTCCGGGCGGACGGGCAGCCGTCATTGCCGATCCGGACCGTCATGGCGGGCGAGGTCGCCGAGGACGGCCCGCCGCTGGACGAGCCGGTCGGCCTCGACGACCCCTGCATGATCATGTACACGTCGGGGACGACCGGGCGGCCCAAGGGCGCCGTGCTCAGCCACGGCAACCTCACGTGGAACTGCGTCAACGTACTGCTCGATCTGGACCTGCGCCGGGACGAGGTGACGCTGATCAGCGCGCCCATGTTCCACGCGGCCGCGCTCAACATGACCTGCCTGCCGACCTTCCTCAAAGGCGGCACGGCGGTCGTCATGCCGGCGTTCACGCCCGAGTCGGCGTTCGAGCTCATCGCCAAGCACCGGGTGACGTGGATGTTCGGCGTTCCCACGATGTTCGCCGCGATGACCCGATCGCCGAGCTGGCCGTCGGCCGACCTGTCGTCCGTGCGCATCCTGGAATGCGGCGGCGCCCCGGTGCCCGAGGCGCTGATCCGCGCCTACCGGGAGCGCGGGCTGACCTTCCTGCAGGGGTACGGGATGACCGAGGCCGCCCCCGGCGCGCTGTTCCTCGGCCCCGAGGCGGCCGACCGCGTCGGCTCGGCCGGGAAGGCGTCGTTCTTCACCGACGTGCGGCTGGGCGAGTCCGGCGAGATCCAGATCCACGGCCCGAACGTCATCGAGCGATATTGGAACCAGGCCGTCGACCTGACCGACGACGCCTGGTTCCGCTCGGGCGACGTCGGCCGGATCGACGAGGACGGCTACTTCTACGTCGTCGACCGGATCAAGGACATGTTCGTCTCGGGCGGCGAGAACGTCTATCCCGCCGAGGTCGAGGCCGCCCTCTTCGAGGATCCCGCCGTCGCCGACTGCGCCGTCATCGGCGTACCGGACGACACGTGGGGGGAGGTCGGCAAGGCGTTCGTGGTGCCGCGCTCGTCACCGGACCCCGGCGCGCTGCTGGCCGGACTTCGCGGCCGGCTCGCCGGCTACAAGGTCCCCAAGTACGTCGAGTTCGTCGACGCCATCCCCCGCAACGGCGCCGGGAAGGCTCTCAAACACCGGCTTCGAGAGGAATCTTCATGACCATCGCGAACGGGCTCGCCGAGATCAAGGCGCTGGCCGGACAGGACCTCGGCCACAGCTCGTGGGTCGAGGTCCCGCAGGCGCGGATCGACGCCTTCGCCGAGGCCACCGGCGACCACCAGTGGATCCACACCGACCCGGAGCGGGCCAAGGAGGGCCCGTTCGGCGGCACCATCGCGCACGGATACCTGACGCTGGCCCTGCTCATCCCGATGTGGTCGGAGATCCTGGAGATCAAGGGGGTCGGTATGGCGATCAACTACGGCCTCAACCGGGTCCGATTCCCGGCGCCGGTCCCCTCCGGCTCGCGGATACGGCTCAAGGCGACCCTGAGCGAGGTCACCGACGTGCCCGGAGGCGTACAGACCCTGGTCGACTTCACCATGCTGTCCGACGAGACGGCCAAGCCCGTCCTCGTCGCCGAATGCGTCTACCGCTACTACGAGTAGGCGCAGCGTCAGAACCGCGCCCGCGCACCTGATGCGCCGGCCTGGCCACGGAACGCCTGCTCAGTGTCCGTTACGGTACTCGGCGTACCCCGTTGTCCAGGCAGGGAGCCGGGTCATGTGAACCGTTCGGCTCACTCGATACGACAACCAGGCGTGGATGGGAGCTACCTCGATCGCCGGGCCTCGCGAGTGCCTCGGCGGCCCGATACCGGCGGTCACGCGTGCTGACGCGACCGCCGGATCCGCGGGAGGATTCCCAGCTCCTCGCGGCGATCACGGACGGCGACCGGGAGGCCTTCGCCGAGCTCTATCGGCGCCACATGCCGTGGCTGCTGGTGCGCCTCGGGCGGCGGTGCTCATCGCCGGAGCTGGTCGACGAGGTGGTGCAGGACACGTTCGTGGCGGTCTGGCGGTCGGCCGGGCGTTGGGACCGCCGAGGCGAGGTGGCCGCGTGGATCTGGGGTATCGGCATCCGCCGTCTTGTCGACGCGCTGCGGCGTAGCCGGCCGCCGGCCGATGAGCTGATCGCGTTTCCCGGCGTCGAGAGGTCGGCCGAGGAGCACGTGCTGCTCGCCGTGCAGTACGGCGACCTGGGAGCGGCACTGGCGAGCCTGTCACCGGAGCTGCGAGCCGTGGTGCAGGCGACCGTCCTGGATGGACTGACGACGCGGGAGGCCGCCCGGCTGCTGGGCATCCCGCCTGGCACGGTCAAGACACGGATGATGCGCGCCCGCGCCGCGTTGCGGGAGCGGCTGGCATGACCGAGGAGGCTGGGATGACCGTCTGGCACCTGGATCCGGAGACGATCCGCCGGTACGCGCAGGGCGCCGCCCCGCCGGACGTGGCCGCGTCCGCCGAGGCGCACCTGATGAAATGCGCGGCCTGCCGGGGCGCGATCTCGTCCCATGTGGATGCCCGGCGGGTGGAGTCGATCTGGCAGGAGGTGGCCGACCGGGTCGACGCGCCCCGGCGCAGCCGGCCCGAGCGGATGCTGATCCGGCTCGGCGTCGGCGAGGCGACGGCGCGCCTGGTGGCCGTGACGCCGACGCTGCGCGGGCCGTGGTTGCTGGCCGTCGCGGGCGTGCTCGCGCTCGCGGCGTGGGCGGCTCAGGTCGATGAGCGGTTCCTGCTGATGTTTCTCGTGGTCGCCCCGCTCGGGCCGTTGGCGGGCGTCGCGGTGGCCTTCGCGGGCGGCCTCGACCCGACCCGGGAGATCGGGCTCGCCGCGCCGTACTCGGGGCTGCGGCTGCTGCTGATCCGCACGGCCGCGGTCCTGGCGGTCACCGCGCCGATCGTGGCCGCGGCCGGGCTGGCGCTGCCGGGCTCCACCTGGACGGCCGCCGCCTGGCTCCTGCCCACCGCCGGGCTCACCTGCGCCGCCCTGGCTCTGACCGCCCGGATGACGCCCGTCGTCGCGGTCGGCGCCGTGGCCACGGCGTGGGTGCTGGTGACCGCCCCGGCCGCCGTCGCCGGCCACCTCGACCTCGCCTTCGGCATGGGCGCCCAGATCTTCTGGCTCGCCGTGGCCATGGGCGGCGGCCTGTGGCTGGCCGTCACCCGCAACACCGTCACGATCAAGCTGGGGAGAAGCGCATGACCACGGTACGCGTGCACGGCGCGACCAAGTCGTTCGGCCGTACGAGGGCGCTGGACGGCGTCGACCTCGAAGCCGGTCCAGGCGTGACCGGACTGCTCGGCCCGAACGGCGCGGGGAAGACGACCCTGCTCCGGATGATCGCCACCGTTCTCGCGCCGGATCAGGGCACGGTGACCCTGCTGGGCCGCGACCCGTCGCGCCCCGACGACCGCACCTGGATCCGCGAACGCCTGGGCTACCTGCCGCAGGATGCCGGCTTCCATCGGGGGTTCACGGTCTTCGAGTTCATCGACTACGTGGCGATTCTCAAGGAGATGACCGACCGGCGGGCCCGGCATGACGAGGTCCGCCGGGTCATCGCGGTGACCGGGCTGCAGGCCGTCACCGGCAAGCGGATCCGGGCCCTGTCCGGCGGGATGCGCCGGCGGGTCGGATTGGCCCAGGCCCTGCTGGGCGATCCCGATCTGCTCGTCCTCGACGAGCCGACGGTCGGTCTCGATCCCGAGCAGCGGCTGCGGTTCCGGGAGATGATCTCTCACGCCGGCGAGGGGCGCACGGTGATCATGTCAAGCCACCAGACCGAGGACATCACCGCCCTGTGCGCCAGGATCGCCGTGATCCACCAGGGACGGGCCCGATTCACCGGCACCCCTGCCGAGCTGATGGCGCAGGCCGCAGGTCGCGTATGGACGGACACGGAGCGGTCGCCGGCCGCGATCACGGCGTGGCGCACCGGTGACGGCGCCTACCGCAACGTGGGCGATCCGCCCGCCGGCGCCGAGCTGATCCCACCCACGCTGGAGGACGCGTATCTCCTGCTCATGGGCGGATCCGAGCTGGAGGTCACCCCCTCATGACCACTGTGAACCCCGGCACCGCCGGCTCTCGCACGGCCGTCTCGCCACTGATCGGCCGGGAGGCCCGCCGGCTCGCCCGGCATCCCGTCCTGTGGCTGGCGCTCGCCGTCGCCGCCGCGGCCAGCGCCCTCGATGCGGCCAGCGCCGGCCGGAACGCCGGCTACTGGTACGGCACCATCTTCACCGCCGTCGCGTTCTTCGGGCCCATATTCGCCCTCTTCGCGGCGAACCTGGTCGCCAGCGGCGCACGCCGCGGCCGGGCCGATGAGATCCTGAGCGTCACACCGACGAGCGACACGCGCCGTACCTGGGCGGTGTGCCTGGGTGTCGCTCTTCTGCTGGCCGCGACCGGCGTCATCGGGGTGGGCGCCATGGCCCTCATCGACGCCCTCAACGACATCCCGCCCCAGGACCTGATGACCGCCGGCGAACTCGCCCAGCTTCCGCTCGTCCTCGCCGGCGCCGGGCTGCTCGGCGTCCTCGCCGCCCGCTGGCTGCCCTTCGCGGGCGGCGTACTGCTCACCTTCGTCCCCGCGACCCTGGGCGGCGTCGGCCTGTTCAACCGGTTCGACTCCGGCATCTGGTGGATGTGGTGGACGACCGGGCAGACCTTCGAGGGCCATGCGCCGGTGCCGGGCCGCCCGTGGCTGCATGTCGCGTACTTGTTCGGCCTCTGCGCCTGCGCCGCCGTGGCCGCCGTCTACCGTCACGCGCGGTGGACGCGGCTGGCCCTCATCGGTGCGCCGGTCGTGGCCGTCACCCTCGCCGTCGGCTGGCTCCAACTGTCATGACGCCATCCGTGGCCTGGGAGCTCGTCCGCAGCGGCCACCTGGTGCGCAGCCTGCGCCTGGCCCCGTTCTGGGTGAGCGCCGCCGCCGTCGTGGCGTTCCTGGCGGCCCGCCGCGGCGGCGGCCACGACGTCCTCGCGGACCTGCGGGTGCTGGGCCTGCTGGCGGCGCTGGGTAGCGGATATGTGCTCGACGACGGCGCGGCGGTGACGCTGCAGGCCAGCCCGTACGGCCTGGCCCGGCGGCTCTGGCTGCGCATCGGCTGCGCCGCGGCCCTCGTCGCTCCGTTGTGGACGGCGGCCCTCGCGTACCTCCTGCCCTCGGCGCCGGCCGGCGATCGGTGGACCCTCGGCCTCGGCCTCACCCTCGAGCTCGCCGCCGTGCTGACCGTGGTCTGGGCCGTCGCCGCCGCCGGCCGGCGCCGCGGATTCGAGCAGCCCGGCATCATCACCACTCCCGCGCTCCTGGCGGCGCTGTTCGTGGCGGGGTCGATCTCACAGGCGCCGATGCTGGTCGGGCTCGGTCAGGAGTGGACCCCGGCGCACGTGCGATGGTCGGTCGTCCTGGCCGGCGCCGCCTGCGTGCTCGTGGCCGCGATGCGCGACCCGGCGGCATAACAGCGGCAGAAACAGGTGGTCGGGCTATTTCCCGGCGTTTTCCAGAATTGCCCGCGATATCGTTTGACGCAATACAAAAGAACATCGCATTCTGGATTTTCCGCACACCCCAATACATTTATTCCGACGCGGTGGAGAAAATGATGCGGGAAATTCTGCAGGCGCTGCTCGCCGACGACGTGCCGGCCGGTGAATGGGCCAGCATCGCGCTGCCCGAGTCCTACCGGGCGCTGACGGTCCATGAGGACGAGGTGGGCATGTTCGACGGCCTCCCGCCGGACGAGCGCGATCCCCGGCGATCGCTGCACGTCGATCAGGTCGCGGTCCCGCGGCTTGCGCCGGACGAGGCGCTCGTCGCGGTCATGGCCAGTTCGGTCAACTACAACACGGTCTGGTCATCGATCTTCGCGCCGGTGCCGACCTTCGAGTTCCTTTCCAGGCTCGGCCGTCAGTCGGAGCTCGGCAAGCGTCATGACCTGCCCTATCACGTGCTGGGATCCGACCTCGCCGGCGTAATCCTGCGGGTCGGCGAGGGCGTGCGGCGCTGGAGACCCGGTGACCGGGTGCTGGCGCACTGCCTGTCGGTCGATCTGCAGGGCCCGGCCGGCCACGACGACGCCATGCTCGATCCGGAACAGCGGATCTGGGGGTTCGAGACCAACTTCGGCGGGCTGGCCGAGCTCGCCCTGGTCAAGGCCAACCAGCTGATGCCCAAACCGGCCCATCTCACGTGGGAGGAGGCCGCCTCCCCCGGCCTTGTGCTGTCCACCGCCTACCGGCAGCTCGTCTCCAGGAACGGGGCCTCGCTCAGGCAGGGCGAGACCGTGCTGATCTGGGGGGCGTGCGGCGGGCTCGGCTCGTACGCGACCCAGCTGGCGCTCAACGGCGGCGCGATCCCGGTGTGCGTGGTCTCCTCCCCCGCCAAGGAGGAGGTCTGCCGCCGGATGGGGGCCGAGCTGGTGATCGACCGGGTGGCCGAGGGGTTCGACTTCTGGCGCGACGGGGAGCCGGACCGCAAGGAATGGCGGCGCCTCGGCAACCGGATCCGGGAGCTCACGGGGGGCGACGATCCCGACGTCGTCTTCGAGCATCCGGGCCGGGAGACCTTCGCCGCCAGCGTCTATGTGGCACGCCGCGGCGGCACCATCGTGACGTGCGCCTCGACCAGCGGCTACGACCACTACTTCGACAATCGCTACCTGTGGATGCACCTCAAGAAAATCGTCGGGTCGCACTTCGCCAACTACAGCGAGGCGTGGCGGGCCAACGAGCTGGTGCGCAAGGGTCGGGTGCACCCGACGCTGTCGAAGACGTACCGGCTGGAGGAAGCGGCCGTCGGCGTGCATGAGGTGCACCGCAACGCCCACCAGGGCAAGGTGGGCGTGTTGTGCCTGGCGCCGAGCGCCGGGCTGGGCGTCTCCGACCCGGCCATGC
The DNA here is from genome assembly GCA_017592665.1 of Streptosporangiaceae bacterium NEAU-GS5. Classification (GTDB taxonomy): domain Bacteria; phylum Actinomycetota; class Actinomycetes; order Streptosporangiales; family Streptosporangiaceae; genus NEAU-GS5. The sequence continues at coordinate 59,271 of JAGFNW010000035.1, forward strand.
GGGAGCGGTACGCCAAGGAGCTCACGATCTTCCGGCAACGCTGACGGGGCTGAGGCGGGCGGGCAGGTCCCGGGCCCGCCTCAGCGGACCGAAGAGCAGGATCAGGGTGCACGCCACGAGGCCCGCGGTGATCATCCACACCGCGGGCCGGAGCCCGGCCAGTCCGCCGAGCGCGCCGCCCGCCAGCGCGCCGACGGGAAGCGTGCCGAAGTTGACCACCCGCATGCTGGCCGAGACTCTGCCCAGCATGTCCTGCGGGCAGGCGGTCTGCAGGAAGGTCGCGCTGAGGACGTTGGGCGCGACCACGCCGGCGCTGACGACGGCGCCGCCGAGGACGAGATACGCGACGCCCCAGCCGGTCCCGGTGAGGGGGATCAGCAGGGCGAACGGCATCGACACGACCTCGCAGAGCACGATGGCACGGGCGGAACCGAGCCGCCGCGCCAGCCCGGGGGCCGCCAGCGCGCCGAGGATGCCGCCCACGCCGATGAGCCCCAGCACGACGCCGATGGTGGCCGTTCCGAGGCCGGCCTCGCGCACCAGGAACACCACCAGCACGGCCTGCAGCGCGCCGGCGGCCAGGTTGGAGGCCGCCGCATAGGTGGTGAGCGTGCGCAGGATGCGATCCGACCAAACGAAGCGGAGCCCTTCGGCGATCTCCCGGCGCAACCCACCAGGCTGCCGCGGGCCGTCGGCCTGACGCAGGTGAGGCTCGTCCACGCGCAGCGTCCACAGGCACACGGCGGAGACGACGAAGGTGACGGCATCGATGAACAGCGCCGCCACCGCTCCGGCGACCTGCGCGACCAGCCCCCCGACCGACGGGCCCGCCACTTGCGCGGCCTTCTCGCTGCCCTGGAGCCTGCTGTTGGCTCGGCCCAGTTCCTCGGGCGCGACGAGAAGCGGCAGATAGGCGCCGTACGCGGTGGAGTACAGCACCGCGGCCGCCCCGGCGAGGACCGCGGTGACCAGCAGGTGCCAGATGGTCAGGACGCCCAGCCAGGACGCGACGGGCACGGATGCGAACAGCAGGGCCGAGACCACGTCACTGACGATCATGACGCGCCACCGCGACAGCCGGTCCACCCACGCGCCCGCGACCAGCCCGATGGCCAGCCAGGGCAACCACGCCGCGGCTTCGAGCATCCCCACCATGAATGGACCGGCCCGCAGCGTCTGCACCGCGATCAGCGGCAGCACCACTATCGTCATGGCGCTGCCGAACTTGCTGGTGGTCTCGCCGGCCCAGAAGAGCCGGAATCTGCGCCAGTCTCCGTTCACGTCGGCTCCCTCAGTACCAGGTCAGTAGGGCTGTGCCGGCGCACAGGCCGCCGCCGGCGGCGGCCAGCAGCACCCGTTCGCCGCGCCGCAGCGGCCGGCGGCGGTGCGATTCGTGCAGGGTGAGCGGCACCGACGCGCCGGCCGTGTTGCCGTACTCCCAGGTCGTGGTGGGCACGCGTGCCATCTCCAGGCCGAGGTCGGCGGCCAGGGCCTCCAGCAGCCGGGTGTTGGCCTGGTGAAAGACGAACCGGTCGACGTCGGCAAGGCCGAGCCCGCAGGCGTCGAGGGTCTCGACCACCAGCTTGCGCAGCGTGGTGATCACGTAGTCCTTCACCAGCGGCCCGTTCATCCGGAACAGGTGCCTGCCCTCCTGGCGGGCCGCGGCGTCCGCGGGGAGCCGGGTCCCGCCGGCCTCGACCACGATCTCCTCGCAGTACTCCCCATCGGTGACGAGGCGGAGCGCCTGGATGCCGTAGCCGTCCGGCACCTGGCCGACCAGCACGGCGCTCGCGGCGTCGCCGAAGAGGCTGACCGTACGGCGGTCCGACCGGTCCATCAGGGTCGAGAACATGTCGGCGCCGACCACCAGCGCGGTCGCCGACGGCGGCCGGTCCGCCAGCAGACCCTCAGCGATGGCCAGCGAGAACACGAATCCTGCGCACACGGCGTTGACGTCGAACGCGGGCACAGACCGGATGCCGAGCTTGTTCTGGACGATCGCCGCGGTGGCGGGCTGCGGCACGTCGGGGGTGCAGGTCGCGACGATCAGCGCCGCCAGGCCGTCGGCGCCCGCGGCGCCGTCGTCCAGGGCGCGGCGCGCCGCGTGCGCCGCCATGTCCGAGGTCACCATGCCAGGCGTGCGGTAGCGGCGTTCCTTGATGCCGGTGCGTTCCACCACCCATTCCTCGGTCACGCCGGTCCATCGGCTGATCTCGGCGTTCGTGACGACCCGGTCGGGCAGGTACGAGCCCATGCCGAGGATTCCGACGGCCATCGTGTGCTCCTTCTCAGCCGGCCAGGACCCCGGACAGGGGAGCCAGGCGCTCGTACTGGGCGGGGTAGTCGGCGGCGGCGGGCAGCAGGACGATGTGGTCCGCGCCCGCCGCGACCATGGCGGTCACCTGCTCGGCGACCTCCTCGGAGGTCCCGGCCACCAGGTAGCGGCCGGTGGTGGACTCCGGCATGACGTAGACCGACCGCAGAAAATCCGACGCTTCACGCCGGGCGCGTGCGGGGTCGCGGTCGTCGATGTTGACGAACAGGGTGACGCCGATGCGCGGGACCGGGCGGTCGTGGAGCCCGGCCAGCTCTGTCAGGCAGGCGCGCCGGCGGGCCAGCTGCTCGGCGTCGAGGAACAGCCCCAGCCAGCCGTCGCCGCAGCGCACGGCCCGCTCGAGGGCGGCGCGGCTGCGCCCGCCGATCCACAGCGGGGGCACGGGGGCCGCCGGCGCCAGGGCGGGGATGTCGATGTCGAAAGGGGCGCCGAGCCGCACGGGGCGGCCGGACAGCAGGTCGGGCATGGCCGCCAGGAGCACGTCGGTGCGCCGGCCGCGCTCGCGCAGGGGCACGCCGGCGGCCGCCCACTCGGCCGGGTTCTCGCCGCCGACGCCGACCCCGAGCAGCACTCGGCGTCCCGAGAGGACCTGTAGCGACGCGATCTGCTTGGCCGCCCAGGCGGGCTGCCGCAGGGCCGCCAGCAGCACGCCGAACCCGAGGAGGACCTGCCGCGTCACGGCCGCCGCGGCGGCCAGCGCCACCGCCGGCTCCACGATGCCGGAGTGAAAGGCCAGGTGATCGACGGCCCACACGGACCCGAACCCGAGATCCTCGGCCTGCCGGGCCGCCGCCGCGACTGGATAGTCGCCGCGGCCTGCGGCCTCGAGCGTCGGCAGCACCACGCCGACCTGTACGCTCACGCCACCGGCTCGCGGCCCGGACGCTGCCGCTCGCGCAGGTCCTCTATGTGCCGGGCGAAGTCGGCCAGCACCGGAATGCGGTAGACGTCCTTGCTCGACACGGTGGTGCCCAGGTGTTTGCGCAGCCGCGCCACCACGTGCAGGGCCACCAGGGAGTGCCCGCCAAGGGCGAAGAAGTCGTCGGCGGCGGAGATGTCGGCGATGCCGAGCACCTCCGACCACACGCCCGCGACCAACGTCTCCACCTCGCCCATCGGGGCCTGGCGGGTGGTCGTCTCGAGCCTGGCGTCGAGCGCGGCCGTGTCGAGCTTGCCGCTGACGGTGCGGGGGAAGGCGTCCAGCGCGACGAGAGCCGCCGGGATCAGGGCGGCGGGCAGCCGGGCGGCGAGATGCGCGCGTAACCGCTCCGCGTCCACGTCCCCTCGGGATGCCGGCACGTAGTAGCCCACCAGGCCGTGGCCGGAAAGCGTGACCAGGGCCTGCGCGACGCCAGGCAGCTCGCACATGACCGTCTCGATCTCGCCGGGCTCGATCCGGTGGCCGCGGACCTTGATCTGGCGGTCGGTGCGGCCCAGATACGCGATGGTGCCGTCGGGCCGCCACCGGGCCCGGTCGCCCGTCCGATACATCCGGGCGCCCGTAAACGGGTCGGCCACGAAACGGGCCGCCGTCTGCGCTCGGTCGCCCGCGTAACCGCGGGCCAGGCCGGAGTCGCTGACGTACAGCTCCCCGGGCGCGCCGACGTCCACCGGACGGAGCCGGTCGTCGAGCACATAAACGTAGCGCCCCGGCAGAGGGCCGCCGATGTGGGGCTCGGCGCCGCCGATCTCGGCCGCGGTCACGTCCACGGTGCACTCGGTCGGGCCGTACAGGTTGAAGGCCTGGATGAGCCGTCCATCGGCCACCGACGCCGACAGATCGACCCACATACCCGGGGGGATGGCCTCTCCGCCGAGATAGAGCCGGAGCGGGCCAGTCGTGAGCGCGGCGTCGCGGAGCGCCGCCCAGTGCGACGGGGTGGCGTCGAGGTCGGTGATGGCGTGCTCCCGCAGCATCTGCACGAACCGGCCAGGGTCGGTGCGCGCCTCCTCGTCCACGACGTGCACGGTGTCGCCGCGGCACACGCGGAGCCACTGCTGCACGGACGCGTCGAACCCGATGCTGGCGTTGCAGGCCACGACGGCGGGCGAGTCCGGATAGACCCCCGCTTCCTCCAGCGCCGCCAGCAGGAGCGCGACCCCGCCGACGGTGACCTCCACCCCTTTGGGTCTTCCGGTGGAGCCGGAGGTGTAGATCACGTACGCGAGGTCGCCGGAGACCGGGGAACGCTCCCCCGCGCCGGCCCACGTGTCGGCCGCGGGATGCAGGGCCACCGCTCCCCCGGCCCAGCCCGGACTGCTCGCCGTGGTGACGACGATGTCCACGCGGGCCTGCCGGGCGATGTAGGCCAGCCGGTCGTCGGGCTGGGCGGGGTCGAGCGGCACGAACGCGGACCCGGCCCGCCAAACCGCGAGCAGGGTGGGCACCAGCAGGACCGAGCGGGGCAGATGGACGCCGACCCGAGAATCCCGGCCCGCGCCGCAGGACGCCAGCAGTCCGGCCAGGCCCTCGACGCGATCCCAAAGCGCGGCGAAGGTCAGGCTGCCGTCGGCCGCCGAGACCGCGACCCGATCGGGGTGCGCCCGGACCGCCTCCTCCAGCCGCCGAAGCGGGTCCTGGATCGTGCGCCGGCCGCTCATGGCGCGAAGGCGGCGACGGTGGGCGAGCAGTCGCCGAGCGCCACGGGGTCGCCCATCGCCACGACTATGCGCCGATCGCCCCGGAAGGGGTCGCGGCCGTGCGCGGCCAGCAGGTTGTCGACGATCATCACGTCGCCCGCCCGCCAGCGCTCGCGGACCGTCTCGTCGTCATAGGCGGCGTTGAGCACGGCGATCTCCTGCTCGGTCAGGCGTTCCCCGTCGCCGAATCCGGTGTCGAAGGGCAGCTCGCCGGGCCCGAGCTCGTCGCCGAGCACCGCACGGATGTCGGGGTCGAGCGACCACTCGTTCCAGAAGGCCACGTGGTTGAACCAGATCTCGTCGCCGGTCCGGGGGTGGCGGACGATCGCGGACCGCACCTGCGTGGTGCGCAGGCGGTCCCCGTCGCGCCACTCGCAGGCGATCAGGTTCTCCGCGCAGTACCGTTCGACGTCTTGCCTGGTCTCGGCGGCGAAGGAGGTCCGCCAGTCCAATCCGAGATGCTCGCCGAAGTTGCGGGTCAGCCGCCAGCCCACCGCGCGGAACCGGTCGGCGAGGTCGCCCGGCAACCGGGCCAGCACCTTGCGCACGTCCGCCACCGGCGTGGCGCCGCCCTCGGCGGGCGCCGTCAGGCAGCCGAAGATCAGCGTCCCGGGGAAGGTCAGCGTGTAGCTGTTCTCGTTGTGCAGGCGAATGCGGTGCGCGGGCGGCAGGTCCGTGGAGGAGAAGACGTCATCGCCGAACCGGCTGCGCGGCGTCGCCTTCTCCTGATAGGCCGCGCGCCCGTCCACAAGGGCGTCGCGTACGGCGGCGAAGTCCGAGGGGCTGCGCACGGGCAGGCCGCGCAGCATGCATGCGCCGTACTCGTCGAGCGTCGCGCGCAGCGACGGCTTGGCGGCGGCCAGCCAGGCGCAGGCGTCGGCGAGCGCGTCGAACGCCGGGGTGTGGACGAGCGCGGGTCGTCCGGGCTCGGCCGCCGGCGCCGGCGCGACGGCGGCTGTGCGTTCGGCCATGGGTTCTCCAGGTCAGTAGCGTGCTGGAAGATCGAGTGCGAGGGCGCCGATCTGGGTCGGCAGCCGAGACCACACGTCAGGCGTGTAGAAGTGGCCGCCGGGCAGGGTGGTGACGGTCAGCCCGCCACGGCAGACGACCGCCCACTCGTCGGCGACGGCGGGGTCGATCACGGTGTCGTCGGCGCCGTGGAGCACCTGCACCGGCGCCGTGGTGACCGCCCCGGGCGTGTAGTGGTAGGTGTCGCGGACGGCGACGTCGGCGCGCATGAGGTCGACGGCCATCTCCGTCATGTCCGGGTCGGCCGTGACGTAGCCGGGCAGCAGACCCCCGGTGCGCATCCAGGCGATGAGATCGTCGTCGGTGTCGGCCGTCGAGGGAAAGCGGTCGCGTTCGGTCAGGCCGCGGTGCGGGGCGTTGCAGGCCGACACGACGAGCGCGTGGGGACGCGGGCCGCCCTCGCGCTCGAGCCGGGTCGCCACCTCGAAGGCCATCCATCCGCCCATGCTGTGCCCGAACAGGACATATGGCCTGTCCGCGGCGGCCCGCACCGCCGCGGCGGTATCGGCCGCCAGCTCGCCCCAGGTCCGCGAGTACGGCTCGGCGAACCGGCCCTCCCTGCCCGGATAGCAGATCAGGGCCAGGTCGGTGCCGGGGTCGAGGAGCGCGGCCCACGAGCGGTAAGGTCCCGTCCCGCCGCCGCAGAAGCTCAGGCAGATCAGCGTACGGCGGGCCTCCGGCCGGTTCAGCGGGCGGAACACCGAGGCGTCACGGCGGTGCCGGCGGACCATGTCACCCGCCTTCGGCGAGCCGCGCCCGCAGGCTCGCCGGCCGCATGTCCGTCCATGTCCTCTCGATGTAGTCAAGGCAGGACGCGCGGTCACCGGCGCCGAAGACCACCTCCCAGCTCGCGGGCACCTGGATGTGCTCGGGCCACAGGGAGTACTGGCTTTCCTCGTTGACCAGGACCAGGAAGGTGCCGTCCTCGTCGTCGAACGGGTTCATGAAGCCTCCATCGGCAGGTTGGCATGGTCCACGCTAGGTTCGGGAAACACCGCTCAGCGGCAGTTGGCCAGGCACCATCCGGGCAGGTTGCCGGGCCGGCGCGGCGCCTCACAGCACGGCGCGCAGGGACCACAGCTCGGGGAACAGGCGGCGTTCGCTCGCCTTGCGCAGCCAGGCCACCCCGCTGGTGCCGCCGGTGCCCGTTTTGGCGCCCAGCACCCGCTCCACGACGAGGATGTGGGTCGCCTGCCAGCGCGCGAACTCGTAGGCAACGTCCATCAGCGCCTCGCCGAGGCGGTACAGCGTCTCGTAGCGCCGCGGCTCGCCGTACACGCGGGACCAGGCCAGCTCGACCTCGGAGTTCGGCTCGTACGGACGGGTCCAGTCCCGTCGCAGGCAGGAGCCGGGCAGCCGGATGCCGTGCCGGGCGAACCGGCCGAGGACGCTGTCGTAGAGGCTGGGCTCGGCCAGTGCGCTCCGCAGCGCCGGCTCGGCCACCGGGTCGCCCACGTACGGCTCCACCAGGTCGGCGTTCTTCTTGCCCAGCACGAACTCCCACTGCCGGAAGACGAACGACTGAAACCCCGTCCCGTCGCCGAGGTCGTCGCGGAACTGCAGGTAGTCCACGGGGCTCAGGGCAGACAGCACGCTCCACCCCTGGACCGTCACCTGCTGGGCCTCACGGAGCCTGCGCAGCCCGGAAAGGGCCTCCTCGACCGCTCCGGCCTCGATCTGGTCGCGTGCCCGGCGGGCCTCGACGTAGGAGAGCTTGAACAGCAACTCCATCACCTGCGTGATGATCAGGAAGCTGGGCTCGGCGGGCGCGGCCGTGCGGAAGTCCTGCAAGGACAGCAGCGCCGTGGACGCGACGTACCGGCTGAACTCGGTCCCGAGGGCGACGGGGACGTCGGTGTGGTTCGGTGCGGTCATCGGTTCATACCTCGAATGGTGTCGGCGGCCGTTTCAGCAGGCCGGTCAGCACGTCCAGCCCCGTACGGAGGCTCTGGGGGAAGCCGCCGAAGCCGATGCGCATCCGGTCGGGGTGGCCGAAGCACGCGCCGGGGACGACCAGGACCCCGCGCTCCTCCAGCCGGTGGCACAGCCCGGTGACGTCATCCACACCGGAGAAGGCGGGGAAGGCGGACACGCCGCCCGCGGGGCGCGGCAGCGAGACCCGGCCCGTGTTCTCCCGCGCCCACGCCAGCAGCGCCTCGCGATTCTCGCGTGCCTGACGCAGCCGGGGGCCCAGCACCGATTCCGGCTGCCGCAGCACGGCCGTCGCCAGCATCTCGGCCAGCGGGGAGGTGCTGATGGTCAGATAGTCCCTGATCTTGGTCATCGCGGGGAGCAGGGCGGCGGGCGCCAGGCACCATCCGACGCGCAGGCCCGGCAGGCCGTACGCCTTGGACAGCGTGCCGACGGAGATCACGCGTTCCAGTCCCAGGCCCGGATCGGGCAGGGGCGGCTGGTCGTAGGTCAGGTCGCTGAACGCCGCGTCCCACACCAGGTGGCCTGGATGGCCCCGCAGGATCTCCAGGAACTCCGCGTACTGGCCGGGTGTCAGGGTCACCCCGGTCGGGTTGTGCGGGAAGTTCACCAGGACGGCCCTGGTGCGCTCGGTGAGCACGGCACGCAGCCGGTCCAGGTCCGGCCGGAAATCGTCGGCCGGGTGGAGCGTCCACGTCCGCAGCCGCGCCCCGAGAACCTCGGCGATGGACGACAGCGACTGATACACGGGCCGCAGGACGACGATCTCGTCACCGGGACGGATCAGCGCGGCCAGCGCCAGGAACAGTGCCTCCGACGACCCGTGCGTGACCATGACCTCGCCGGCCGGGCGGCCGGTGCGGGCGGCCACCGCCTCCCGCAGCGGCTCGCACCCGAGGGACGGGCTGTCGCGGAAGGCGACGGCGTCCAGGTCGGCCGTCGAGATGCCGAGCCGGCGGCGCAGGTCGCCGAGGGTGTAGTCCTGCACGCCGGAGCTGGAGATGTCGATCGAGGCGCTGAAGTAGCGCTCGCGCAGCCAGTCCTCCAGCAGAGCGGGGGCGATGTCGCCGACGGTCCTCGGCTCAGCCGATCGCACGGACATCGGACGCCATCCTTCCCGGCCGGGTGCGGCGCAGGTCCACGGCCACGTTGACGCGTTTGAGCCACCGGTCCCTGCCGTCGTAGCGGGGGGTGAACGACCGCCTGCCGTGCACCACGTTGCGGTTGTCGATGAAGGCGACGTCGCCGGCGGCCAGGGCGACGTCGTACAGGTTGGCGTCGAGGTGGGCCACCATGTGGCCGAGCGCCTCCGCGGCCTCGGCGTCGCCCGGCGCGACCCGGGTGAAGTCCCGGTCGATGCGGAGGACGGGGGCGTCGATGGGGCCGTCGAGCACGGGCCCGCGGATCATGCCGCCGTCCGGCGTTCCCGCGGGCATCACGTGCGAGTCGTCCGGCGAGAACAGGAAGCGGGGTTCCATGAGCACGCGCACGACGTCCTCGGGCAGCGCCCCCGTGTCGGCGTACGAGACCGTGGTGGGCGTGCGGTCCAGGCTGCGCAGGCAGTAGAGCCCCACGTAGTCGGCCCGATAGGGCGAGAACGCGTCCTCGGTGTGCCAGGTCAGCTCCTTGTCGCTGCTGGAGCTGACCAGGCTCTGCTCCATGCCCGTGATGGGCAGGACGTTGGTGACGATCCGCCCCTCCTGCTGGGTGGTCCAGCCGATGGCGTCGCCCAGCAGAGCCGCCTCGATCATCAGCAACATGCCGGCCACCCTCGCCTCCTGGCCACCGATGTCACGCCAATGCTTGGGCGTGGGTCCCAGCGCCGCCTCGTCGACCGGGTTGCCGGCGATCAGGATCACGTGGGTGCCATCGTCGAGCCGGGCCCGGTTGACCGCCTGCCGCAGCCCGGCGGGCAACCCGTGCGCGATCACGCCGACGTCGGCCAGGAAGCGCGGGTCCTCAGCGTCGCGATACGCCACCGCGGCCTCCCGGGCCAGGCCGTCGACCTGCCGGGCCTCGTCGGCCGTCAGCGTGTGCCGCGTCGGCCGTGTCGGAGATGAGCGGCCGCTGCCTGGCAGGACGCCGTGGGTGCGCAGATCGTACGAGGTCATCGTCGCTCCTTTGCGAACAAGCGCATCCGGCTCACAGACGGATGCGGTGAGGTGCCTTGGTCATCTGGCGTCGAGCAGGGCGGACAGTTCCCGTCCGACCTGGCCGAGCGCGGCAGGTGTGGCCATGTCGAAGTGCGCGCACGGCACACGGCTCTCGATCACGTCGCCCTTGACATGGGCCCGCCAGTGGGCCGCCGTCACCCGGGAACCGGGCTCCTCGGCGGCGACGAACAGGCGTACATCCCCGGTGAACACCGCGGGTTCCACCTGGCGCAGCCGGCCGAGGGTCGCCTCGACCGCGCTGCCGAGGTTCTGCAGGAGCCGTTCAGGAAGGTCTTCCAGGACCAGGCCTTCGCGCCTGATGAGCCCGTCGATCGCCGGCGCGGCCTCGCCCACCGGGAGCGGGCCGTCGCCGGAGTCCGGCAGGGCGTCCATGATCGCGAGGAGGGCCACCTCGTCGCCCAACTCCTGCAGACGGCAGGCGACGGCATGCGCGATCGAGCCGCCGAGGGACCACCCGAGCAGGTGGTACGGCCCCGACGGCTGCACCGACTTGATGGCGGCCACGTAGCCGTCCACGAGTTCGCCGGGCGAGGCCGGTAGAGCGGTGACGCCGTCGGCACCCGCCACCTGCAGCCCGTAGATGGGTCGGTTCTGGCCGACGTGGTTCAGCAGACCGGCGTAGCACCAGGCCAGGCCGGAGATCGGATGGACGCAGAAGAGCGGCGCGGCGCCGTGCTCGACCGTGCGCAGCGGCAGCACCCGGCCGGTGCCGGGAATGCCGTCCGAGGGCGCGGCCTCGACGATGCCGGCCACCGTCGGCGTCTGGAACAGGTCGGCCAGGCGCAGCGTACGGCCGAGCACCGACCGGATCCGGCTGATCAGCCGGGTGGCCAGCAGAGAGTGGCCGCCGAGTTCGAAGAAGTTGTCGTCCACGCCGACCGCGTCGACGCCGAGGATCTCGGCGAAGATCCCGCAGAGCACCGCCTCCAGCGGCGTACCAGGTTCGCGCCTGACCGCCGGGGTCAGGTCGGGCGCCGGCAGCGCCCGTCGGTCGAGCTTCCCGTTCGGTGTCAGCGGCAGCGCGTCAAGCGCCACCACCGCGGCGGGCACCATGTAGCCCGGCAGCCGGCCCCGGACGAACTCGGCCGCCTCCCGCGTGTCGACGCCTCCGCCGGACGCGGGCACCACATAGGCCACCAGCCGCTTGTCGCCGGGACGGTCCTCACGGACCACCACCGCCGCCTGCGCCACCGACCCGTGCAGCTCGAACGCCGACGCCACCTCGCCGAGTTCGATGCGGAACCCCCGCACCTTCACCTGGTCGTCGGCCCGGCCGACGAAGTCGAGCGTGCCGTCCGTACGGCGCCGCGCCAGATCGCCGGAGCGGTACATCCGGGATCCGGCCGGACCGTAGGGATCGGCGACGAAGCGTCCGGCAGTCAGGCCGGGGCGGCCGAGGTAGCCGCGGGCCAGCCCGTCCCCGGCCACGTACATCTCGCCGACCGCCCCAGCGGGCGTCGGCTGGAGCCCGTCGTCCAGGACGTATACCCGCAGGTCGGGGATGTTGCGGCCGATGGGGCTGCCGTGCAGGTCACCCGGCGGCAGCACCAGGTGGGTGACGTGCACGGTGGTCTCGGTGATGCCGTACATGTTGACCAGCTCAGGCGTGCGCGGGCGGCGGGCACGCCAGTCCGCCAGGCGCGCGGGTTCCAGGGCCTCGCCGGCGAAGATGACATACCGGAGCGCCAGGCTGCGGCCGTCGTCGGCGGCCGCGAACTGATAGAAGGCGGACGGGGTCTGGGAGAACACCGTGACGCGCTCGCGTGCGAGCAGTTCGAGCAGGTCGCGCGGGGATCGGCTGGTCTCGTACGACACGACGACGAGCCGTCCTCCGAACAGGAGCGCCCCCCACATCTCGTATACCGACACGTCGAAGGCGTACGAGTGGAACAGGGTCCAGACGTCCTCCGGCCCGAAGCCGAACCACCGGTCGGTAGCCGACATCAGCCTGATGACGTTGTGATGGGTGACGATCACCCCCTTGGGCCGTCCCGTCGAGCCGGAGGTGTAGATGACGTAGGCGGCGTCGTCCGGATACAGCGCCCGCTGGGGATCATGGTCGGGCCAGTCGCCGAGGTCGTCCTCCAGCCATCCCAGGTCCACGACGCACACGGGCTCCGCGTCGGCGATCATGTAGTCGATGCGGTCGCGCGGGTAGGACGGGTCGAGCGGCAGGTAGGCGGCTCCCGCCTTGAGGACCGCGAGCAGCGCCGTCACGAGGTCGGGCGTGCGGGGCAGCGACAGCGCCACAATGGCGCCCGGCCGCGCGCCTGCCGCAACGAGCTTGTGCGCCAGCCGGTTGGCGCGCGCGTTCAGCTCTTCGTAGGTGTGGTCGCCGACGGCGACGGCGTCCGGGGTACGGCGAGCCTGCGCCTCGAACAGATCGGGCAGGGTCTTGCCCCGCTCGCTTGTGAAGCCGCCGTTGGCCCCTTCGATGAGCATGCGGCGTTCAGCGGCGTCGAGGATGTCGAGACGGCCGATGGGGCGCGACGGGTCGGCGAGCGCCGCCTCCAGCAGCCGGATCAGGCGCCGGGCGATCGCCTCGGCCGTTTCGCGATCGAAGAGATCGCGGCTGTATTCGAGGCTGCCGGCCAGCCCTGAGGGCCTGCCGTCATGGTCGTGCTGCTCGTTCAGCGTCACCGCGAGGTCGAACTTGGCCGCGGTCAGATCGATCGCGTACGGCTCGGCCTGCGCGCCGGACAGTGCCCAAGATTGCGCGGGGCTACTGTCGAGGGTCAGCATCACCTGGAACAGCGGATGGTGGGCGGTGGTCCTTGCCGGGTTGAGCGCCTCCACCAGACGCTCGAACGGCAGGTCCTGGTGGGCGTAGGCGTCCAGATCGTGGTGACGCACCCTGCCGATCAACTCGCGGAAGCTCGGCCTGCCACCGGTGTCGGTGCGCAGCACGAGGGTGTTGACGAAGAAGCCGACCAGGTCATCCAGGGCGTCGTCGCCGCGGCCGGCCACCGGGGTGCCGATCGGGATGTCACTCCCGGCCCCCAGCCGGGTCAGCAGCGCCGCCAGACCGGCCTGCATCACCATGAACAGCGTCGCGTCGCATTCGCGCGCCAGCCTTACGAGCTGCTCATGCAAGCGGGCGTCGAGGGTCAGGTCGATCAGGCCGCCCCGGTAAGACGGCACCGCGGGACGGGGACGGTCGGCAGGAAGTTCCAGCTGCTCGGGCAGACCGTTCAGGCGGTGCCGCCAGTAGGCCAGCTGACGGGACACCAGGCTGTCGGGATCGTCGGGCGAGCCCAGCAGATCGCGCTGCCACATCGCGTAGTCGGCGTACTGGACCGGCAGCGGCGCCCACTCCGGCGACCGCCCAGCGCGGCGAGCGGCATACGCCTGGCCCAGATCCCGCCACAGCGGGCCCATCGACCAGCCATCAGCCGCGATGTGATGCACCACCAGCACCAAAACCGCCTGCTGAGGGTCGGTGCGCAGCAGCCAGGCATGCACCGGCACCTGATCGGCAAGGTCGAACACCTGCCCGGCCGCCTGCGAGACAGCCTGAGCCAGCGACGACTGCTCCACCCAGCCGACAGTCAGCAATGACCCGACCGCCTCGACCGGCAAGATCTTCTGCGCCGGCTCGCCGTACCGGTCCACGAAACTCGTGCGCAGCGCCTCGTGCCTGCCGACCACATCGGCCAGCGCCAACGCCAACGCCTGCGCATCGATCGCGCCCGACAGGCGTACCGCGACCGGGACGTTGTAGGTGGCGCTCGGGCCTTCCCACTGCGCAAGAAACCACAACCGGCGCTGCGCGTAGGAGACCGGCTCCAGCCCTGATCGCGGCACCGCGACCACCGCAGGACGCAGCGGACCCAGCCCATCCAGCTGCCCGTCCAGCCGGGCCACCAGAGCGGCCACGGTCGAGGCCTGGAACAACTCCCGGATGCCCACCTCGGCACCCAAGACGGCGCGGATCCGGCTGATCAGCCGAGTGGCCAACAGTGAGTGCCCACCCAGATCGAAGAAGTCGTCGTCCACGCCGACCGCATCCAAGCCGAGGATCTCGGCGAAGATGCCGCACAGCGCCGCCTCCAACGGCGTACCCGGCTCACGCCGCACCACCGGAGTCAGATCAGGCACCGGCAGCGCCTTACGGTCGAGCTTGCCCGTAGTCGTCAGCGGGAACTCGTCCAAGGTCACGAAGGCTGAGGGGATCATGTAACCCGGCAACCGATCCGCCATGGCACGTCGAGCGACGGCCTGGTCGAAGGCCTGGCCTACGACGTACGCCACGAGCCGACGCTCACTCGGAACGTCCTCACGGGCGACCACCACGCACCGCTCCACCCCGGCCACTTCGGCCAGTGCCGACTCCACCTCACCAAGCTCGACGCGGAATCCCCGCACCTTCACCTGGTCATCGGCCCGGCCCACGAACTCCAGCACCCCGTCACGGCGCCGGCGCACCACATCTCCCGTGCGATACATCCGCGACCCCGCCCCGAACGGATCGGCCACGAACCGTACCGCCGACAACCCCGGCCGCCCCCAGTACCCCCGAGCCAGCCCCGCACCAGCCAGATACAACTCACCCGGCACACCGGAAGGCAGCGGTTGGAGGTTCTCGTCCAGCACATGGCAGCGAACTCCGGCGATCGGCGCCCCGATGGGCACCGAGGGTCCGGGGTTTTCAGCCACCTCGTACACCGTGGAGGTCACCGTCGCCTCGGTGAGGCCATAGACGTTGATCAACCGGGCATCGCCGAGGGTGTGCCAGCGGGCGACGTGGTCGAGTGAGACGCGTTCGCCACCGATGAGGACGAAGCGAAGCGACGCGGGCAGGCTCGCACCGTTCGCCGACAGGGCGTCCACCCAGGCGTGCCACAAAGGAGTGGTCAGCTCCAGGCCGGTGATGCCGTTGTCCGCGATGTGCCGGGTCAGCTCGGCCGTGTCCCCAAGGAGCGGCTCCGGCGGGAACACCACGCAGGCACCGCTGACCAGCGCCGGGAAGACCTCCTCGAGAATGACGTCGAAGGAGACGGCGGCCACCTGAAGAATGCGATCCTCGGTGGAGAGGCCGCACCGATGAGCCATGTCGGCGGCGTAGTGAGCGACCTCCTCGTGCACGAACACGGCGCCCTTGGGGCGGTTGGTGGTGCCGGAGGTGAAGAACAGGCAGGCCACGCTCTCCGGCTGGACGACCGGCAGCGATGCCTCGGCCGCAGCGGGCTGATCGGCGAGGTACGCCAGATCGTCCTCGGTGAGCACGCGCGCGACGCGGGCGTCTCGCAGCATCGCCTCGACACGTGCTTGCGGAGTCGCGGGATCGATCAGCAGGAACGCCTTGTCCGCCTTGAGTATGCCGAGCATGGCCACCGCCACCATTGGCGACGACGGGGCGACGACGGCGATGACCTCCTCGTGGTGTGCCGCCGGTTCCCGCAGCAGGTTGCCTGCCAGCCGGTCGGCGGACTCGCGCAGTTCGCGATAGGTCAGCCGGAGGCCTCCACCCGTGAGGGCCACGGCATCGGGGGTCATGTCGGCCTGCCGGTCGAACAGCCCGTGCACGGTACGCGGGAGATCGGCCGGCACTGTGTCGCGCCCGGCCTCCAGCATGCGGCGTCGTTCGCCGTCGGTCAGCATGCGTGCGACGGTGATGGGCTGGTCGGGATCCCGGATGAGATCGCTCAAAAGCAGCACCAGGTGGTGCGCCATCTCGGTCACGGTGTCGTGGTCGAAGAGGTCGTGGCTGTATTCGAGGCCACCGACCAGCCCGGCAGGCGCGCCGTGTTCGTCGAAGGTCTCACCGAGCCCCAGCGCGAGGTCGAACTTGGCCACCGTCAGATCGATCGCGTACGGCTCGGCCTGCACACCGGACAACGCCCACGACTGCCGGGGGCTGCTGTCGAGAGTGAGCATCACCTGGAACAGCGGGTGATGAGCGGTGGTCCTGGCCGGATTGAGCGCCTCCACCAGACGCTCGAAAGGCAGATCCTGATGGGCGTAGGCGTCCAGATCGTGGTGACGTACCCGGCCGATCAGCTCACGGAAACTGGGCCGACCGGACGTGTCGGTGCGCAGCACCAGGGTGTTGACGAAGAAGCCGACCAGATCATCCAGGGCGTCGTCGTCGCGGCCCGCGACCGGGGTGCCGATCGGGATGTCATTGCCCGCACCGAGCCGGGTCAGCAGCGCCGCCAGCCCAGCCTGCACCACCATGAACAACGTCGCGTCACACTCACGCGCCAGCTTCACCAGCCGCTCATGCAGACCGGCGTCAACGGTCAGATCGACCAGCCCCCCGCGATACGACGGCACCGCCGGGCGAGGCCGATCGGTCGGCAGTTCCAACTGCTCGGGCAGGCCGTCCAAACGATGCCGCCAATACGCCAACTGCCGCGACACCACACTGTCGGGGTCGTCGTCCGACCCCAGCAGCTCACGCTGCCAGATCGCGTAATCGGCGTACTGCACCGGCAACGGCACCCACTGCGGCATCCGCCCGGCGCGGCGCGCGGCATAGGCCTGCGCGAGATCCCGCCACAGCGGACCCATCGACCAGCCATCCGCCGCGATGTGATGCACCACCAGCACCAACACCGCCTCATCCGAGGCAGTCCGCAACAACCACGCATGCACCGGCACCTGACCAGCCAGATCAAACACCCACCCAGCCGCCCACGCCACCGCCCCAGCCACCCCGGCCTGTGGCACCGTTCGCACGCTCAGCAGCGAGCCGACGCTCTCTACCGGCCACACCCGCTGCGCCGGTTCACCGTCGCGGTCGACGAAACTGGTCCGCAGGGCCTCATGCCGGCCGACCACATCGGCCAACGCCAAGCCCAGCGCCTGCTCATCCACCACGCCCGACAGGCGTACCGCCACCGGCACGTTGTAGGTCGCGCTCGGGCCCTCCCACTGCGCCAAGAACCACAACCGACGCTGCGCGAACGACACCGGCTCCAACCCCGACCGCCGCACCGCCACCACCGCCGGACGCAACAGACCCCGCCCATCCAGCCGCCCATCCAGCTGCCCGTCCAACCGGGCCACCAGCCCCGCCACCGTCGGAGCCTCGAACAGCGTGCGCACCCCCATCTCCACACTCAGCACCGACCGCACTCGGCTGATCAGCCGGGTAGCCAGCAGGGAGTAGCCGCCCAGGTCGAAGAAGTCGTCGTCGATCCCCACCCCGGACACGCCCAGCACCTCGGCGAACAGCCCGCATAGGACCTCTTCCTGCGCTGACCGCGGTGCGCGGAAGGTATGCGCGGTCTCCTCGGCGTCATCGGCCGGAGCCACGCCGACGGCGGCCCGGGCGGGGTGCTCGGCGTCGGTGATCGGCTTGTCGGGGTCGGCTGCGAAGGCGCCGAGCAGTTCCACGAAGCGCGTGGCGAGGTCGCGAACAGTGATTTCGTCGAAGAGATCACTGTTGTAGAGCAGGGTTCCGCTGATTCCGGCAGGCAGACCGTGATCGTGGTTCTCTCGGATGCCGACGGTGAGGTCGAACCTCGACACTGGGACGTCGACTGGGTAGTGCGTCACGTCCAACCCGGCGAGTGCAGGGACGGCGGGAAGGTCATCGATCGCGAGAGTCACCTGGAACAGCGGGTGATGGGCCGTGGTCCGGGCCGGATTGAGCGCCTCCACCAGACGCTCGAAAGGCAGATCCTGATGGGCGTAGGCGTCCAGATCGTGGTGACGCACCCGGCCGATCAGCTCACGGAAGCTGGGGCGCCCACCGGTGTCGGTGCGCAGCACGAGGGTGTTGACGAAGAAGCCGACCAGATCATCCAAAGCATCGTCACCACGACCGGCGACCGGGGTGCCGATCGGGATGTCATTTCCCGCGCCAAGCCGGGTCAGCAGCGCCGCCAGCCCAGCCTGCACCACCATGAACAACGTCGCGTCACACTCGCGTGCCAGTTTCACCAACCGCTCGTGCAGGCCGGCGTCGACGGCCAGATCGACCAGCCCCCCGCGATAGGACGGCACCGCCGGGCGAGGCCGATCAGCGGGCAGCTCCAGTTGTTCGGGCAGGCCGTCCAAACGATGCCGCCAGTACGCCAGCTGCCGCGACACCACACTGTCGGGGTCGTCGTCCGACCCCAGCAGCTCGCGCTGCCAGATCGCGTAGTCGGCGTACTGCACCGGCAGCGGCTCCCACTCCGGCGCGCGTCCAGCGCAGCGCGCGGCATAGGCCTGCGCGAGATCCCGCCACAGCGGACCCATCGACCAGCCGTCCGCCGCGATGTGATGCACCACCAGCACCAACACCGCCTCATCGGAGGCAGTGCGTAGCAGCCACGCGTGCACCGGCACCTGACCAGCCAGATCGAACACCCGCCCAGCCGCCCACGCCACCGACTCGGCCACCACCTCGCCCAGCCCGGCCAGTGGGGCCGCCCCGGCCGAACCAGCCTGTGGCAGCGCTTCGGCCAGTCCGGGTTGCGGCACCGGCTGGCCTAGTTCGTCGGTTCCTATCCAGCGGACGGTCAGCAGCGAGCCGACGCTTTCGATCGGCCAGACCTTCTGTGCCGGTTCGCCGTGCTGGTCGACGAAGCTGGTGCGCAGGGCCTCATGCCGGCCGACCACGTCGGCCAACGCCAAGCCCAGCGCCTGCTCATCCACCACGCCCGACAGGCGTACCGCGACCGGCACGTTGTAGGTCGCGCTCGGGCCCTCCCACTGCGCCAAGAACCACAACCGGCGCTGCGCGAACGACACCGGCTCCAACCCCGACCGCGGCACCGCCACCACCGCCGGACGCAACGGACCCCGCCCATCCAGCCGCCCATCCAGCTGCGCGTCCAACCGGGCCACCAGGGCCGCCACCGTCGAGGCCTGGAACAACTCCCGGATACCCACCTCGACGCCCAAGACCGCGCGGATCCGGCTGATCAGCCGAGTGGCCAGCAGAGAATGACCACCCAGATCGAAGAAGTCGTCGTCCACCCCGACCGCATCCAGGCCGAGGATCTCGGCGAAGATGCCGCACAGCGCCACCTCCAACGGCGTGCCCGGCTCATGCCGCACCACCGGAGTCAGATCAGGCACCGGTAACGCCTTGCGGTCGACTTTGCCGTTAGGGGTCAGCGGCAGCGCGTCCAGCGCCACCACCGCGGCCGGCACCATATAACCCGGCAACCGATCCCGCACGAACCCCGACAACTGCCGCACATCAACGCCGCCACCCGAAACCGGCACCACATACGCCACCAACCGCCGATCACCAGGACGATCCTCACGCACCACCACCGCCGCCTGCGCCACCGACCCATGCAGCACGAACGCCGACTCCACCTCACCAAGCTCGACCCGGAACCCCCGCACCTTCACCTGATCATCAACCCGGCCCACGAACTCCAGCACCCCATCACGGCGCCACCGCACCACATCCCCCGTCCGATACATCCG